>NZ_BATP01000039.1 GCF_000739615.1 Haloferula sp. BvORR071 | reverse complement strand
ATGCCCCTTCAACCAAAGAGCCCCACGCCAACCTCGCACCAGCTTCAGCGCAAAAGGCCGCGAAAGCCAGGTCGCCAGCCTCAAACTACTACAATACTAGTACTTCACTCTTCTCCCGCCAGCGGCAGACGGAAGACAATCGCCAGGCCCTTCGGCTCCGCAGCTTCCGCTCGCACCGTACCGCCACTTGCTTCCACCCCCGCGCGTACAATCGCCAAGCCCAAGCCTGTACCACCCGCCTCACGCGTCCGTGCCGCGTCCGGCCGGTAGAATGGCTCGAACAGACGCGGTAGGTCTCCTGCATCCACACCGGGACCGTTGTCGCTGATGCGCAACTCCACTTCCCCACCCTGCTTGCTCGCGAGCACCTGCAACGCGCAATCCTCACCGGCATGGCGGTGGGCATTGCGGCACACGTTCGCTATGGCGCGCGCCAAGAGGTTGCGGTCAGCCCGCACACTCAAGCCAGGCTCAATCGTTACCTCCGCCTTGATCCCCGGACATTCGCGCGAAAGGGCGAGATTGACCACCGGCCCGAGTTCAAAGCTCTCCAGTTTCACCGCACCCGGCGCCGTACTCGCCTTGGTGAAAGCCAATACCTCGGAAACCAAGCGCGACAGCTCCTCCACATCCTCTTCAATCGACTCCAAGCGCACCTGTTGCTCGGGAGCCAGGCCGAATTCCATCACTCCCAGACCGGTGCGGATCCGCGCCAGCGGCGAGCACAGTTCATGCGCCACATCGCCCAAAAAGCGTTTCTGGCCCCTCACCAGCCGATCCAGCCGCGAAGCCATGCCCTCGATGGACGAGCCCAAGGCACCCAATTCATCCGAGCGGCTCGGTACCCGCACCTCGAATTTCCCGTCCGCAATCGCCTCGGTCGCCTTCGACAGGCGGGAAAGGTAGCGGGTGATCCCAAAGAAGAAAGGCACCCACAGTAGAAGACTCAGTCCGAGCACCGCGAGCGCCCCGATCAGCCAAGGCTTGAGGTTGAAGAATAGCCCATTGCCGGAAATATCCGCCGCCCGCAGCACTAATAGGCCGTGCAGCGGCTGCTGCGCCCGCGGCTGGAAGAGCGGCACATCGATTCCCGCCCAGTACCCATCGCCACCGGCCCCCCGGGCGAGGAAGTCCGGCCTGGCACGCGGACGCAGGTCATTCGATGCCGGCATCATCGGCTCGGGGTCCACCGGCCGGGGCCGACCGCGAGGGCCGCGCGGAGGTGGCGGAAAATCGTCCTCAGGCAGTGGCTCCCCTTGCGCCAGAGCCTCCCCGAGCGGCCCTTGATCACCTCGCGGGCCCAAATCCAGATCATCTTCCATCCCGCGCGGCGGACGTCCGTCTTCCGGCGGCCCCTCCCGACCGGGAGGAGGCGGATTGTTCGGTCCCCGCCCAGGCCGCGGCTCGGGACGACGAAAACCCTTGATCCGCTGGTCCACATTGCCCGGCACCTTCGTCGGCGGTTTGCCGATCCAGTCGCCCGGGCCCAGTTGCAGGAAAAGCTCCACCCCCAGCTTGGACTGATGCTTCTGCAAAATCTCCTGCCAATCGCGCCGCGGGGCCTGGCGCAGGTCGGTAGCAACCTCCTCGCCCACGTCACGCAGGCGCTCGCCGGCAGTACCGCTCAGGAATGAATCAAGCCCGAGCCGGAGCTGCCACGCCACGAATAGGAAGAAGGCGGCAGCCAGCACCGCCAGATGGACGAGCAGCCAGAGCAGCATCTTCGCCATCAGGGGAAAGCGGGCACCGCGCGGCTGCTTCATGATTCGCTACTGCCGTCCTCCAGCTTGTAGCCCACGCCGCGGATGGTGCGGATGAAGCGTGGTTGCTTGGGATCATCGCCCAATTTGCGGCGGAGCTGCGAGACATGCACGTCGATCGAGCGGTCAAAGACGTCGAAACGGCGATCTGAAACCTCATCCAGCAGGGATTCGCGGGTCTTCACCCGGCCTTTCGCCTTCAGGAGCGTCGCGAGGATGGCGAACTCCAAGGCAGTCAGCTCCAGCGCCTGGCCGCCGAGGGTCACCACATGGGTGTCCTCATTCAGCACCAGATCGCCACAGCTCAAATCCTTGCCGGGCGTGCTGCCATTCTGCTCTGCCAAACCGCTGCGCCGGGTTACCGCGCGCAGCCGCGCCAGCAGTTCCCGGCTTGAGAAGGTCTTGGGCAGATAATCGTCCGCGCCGAGTTCCAGGCCCACGATGCGGTCCGCTTCTTCGCCCATCGCGGTGAGCATGAGCACCGGAATGGTCGAGGACTTGCGCAATTCCCGCAGCACCTCGAAGCCATCCATCCCCGGCATCATCACATCCAGTAGCACCGCCTCATACTTGCCGGCGCGGGCGGCATCGAGCCCCTCCGGGCCGCTGTGGCGCATGTCCACCTGCCAGCCGTGGGGCGCCAGATAGTCGCGGATCAGGCCGCAGAGCTTGCGGTCGTCGTCGACGACTAACAGCGGACGGGTGGACGGGAGGCTCATCGATCCGCAGCATGCCCGAAGTGCCCGGGGGGAAGCGATGGGATTTACGCGTGCTTAACAAATGCGGCCGGCAGGGGGTGAGACCCGGGCATTCCGGGGGCGGGAACCGGGCCTTTTCGGCGTGAATCCGGGCCTTCCGGCAACTTTTACACGAATTCTCTGCGCTCCACACACGCCCTTAACAATCGGGTGGTTCCTTCATCGACGGATGACGGTCCTCGGTCCTCCGCCGCGAATAGCGAAACCGAAACCACTATGAAAACGACCACCACCACCTTTGCGGCGCTCCTGCTCGGCACCCTTGCCGTCGTCGCACAAGAAGACCGTCCCCAAGGACCGCCACCGCATCCGCCGATGCCACTTCTCCAAGCGCTCGACAGCGATGGCGATCACAAGATCTCCGCCGCGGAGATCGCCGCCGCCGCCACCGCACTCAAGGGACTCGACGCCGATGGCGACGGCGAGCTGACCATGGAGGAAATGCGCCCGAAGCCCCCGGAAGGCGCCAATGACGGCCAAAACGGGCAGAAGCCGCGCCCCAAAGGTCGGCCTAACAACAACAACCGTCCCGAAGGCGGCAGTCAGCCCAAGCCCCCGCGAGATGATTCCTACGACGACAATGATCGTCCGCAGCCTCCTGGCCCGCCGCCAGAGGGCGAAGACGGCCAAAGCGGCAACCAGCGGCCGAAGCATCCGATGCCGCCTCTCGTCGCCGTGATCGACACCAACCGCGACGGCAAGCTTTCCAGCGACGAGATCAACAAAGCCGCGGAATCGCTGGCGAAGCTGGATCGCAACCAGGACGGCGAGGTCACGCCGCGCGAACTACTTCCACCAAGACCACCACGCCAAGACGGAGAGGAGCAAGAGGAGGCCCCTCGACGCCAAGGCGGCGGTGGTCGTCCCGGCCAGCAAGGTCCACAGGGTCCGCCCCGTGGACGCTGACCGGAGGTCGGAACGCGGGGCGGCACCCGAAATCGTATTGGCGGGAGCCGCCCCGCACGTTCCAGAAAGACAAGATAGACAAAGAATTTCTCCCCCGAGAACCAAACCCGATCAGGGGTCCTGCCAAGGCAGGGCCCCTGCTTCGTTTCCAGGTGGGACGATCGCCTCAGCCAGCTTCCGCATTCCCCGGACGCACCTGGAGGAAAGGAAAACCCCGCCGCGGCGAACCGGGGCGGGGCGAGAATGAATCGGGAACGGAAACCTGCGGTCGATTACCAGGTCTTCACGTCGTCCGCGGCGAACTTGCCGCCGGTCTTACCATCGGGGCCGTAGCTGTAGACGATGACGACCTTGTTGCGGACCACGTTGCCCTGCTTGAGGGGATCGTTGATCTCTTGGTCGTAGTCGGTATCAAGCATGATGCGGAAGGGGCGGCCCCAGGCATCGTAGAGGCCTTCGGGCTTCGCACCGCTGCCACCTTGTCCGTAGAGCAGGCCGCCCTTGCTCTTGATCTTGGTCTCCTCGACCGTCAGGAAGCGGATCTGCTTCTTGTTCTGCATCGAGTTGTTGGCCTCTTCCTTGCCAAGCAGGATGGTCAGGAGCTCTTGGCCGGACTGGCCTTCGGTCTGAGACTCATCGCCCTGTGCTCCGAAGTCAGGCAGGCGGCTGTAGGTGGAGTAGAAGCCTTCGATGGCCGTCTGCAGGCCGCTGGCGTTGGTCTTCGTCTGCAGAGCCTTCTGCTTGTTCACGGCGATCTGGATGCCGGCGAAGGTCATGGCGGCCAGCACCACGATGATCGAGATCACGACGAGGAGCTCGACGAGGGTGAAACCGCCTGCACGGCGGCGGGATACGGGACGGGTTTTCATAAATGGTTTTTCGGCTGCGTGGTCGGGGATTTCGGGGATCTGAGCGGAAAGCCACACCGGTGGCAATCCCGCGTTTCCCCCAAGGTCTTGAGGCCAAATTACTCCAAGGTCCCGCGCTGCCAAGCGCTTTTCGGGGCTGTACATTGCCAAGCGACGCGATCTGGTCCATGCTGAGGCCCATGGATTGTGAAGAGTTGCGGAGCGCTTTGCTCCGCCTGATGGGGGGAAGAATTACCGGCCGCTGAATAAATCGGAGATTTCACGGGATCTCTCGCTCACCACCCACGACCGGCCCCTGCTGCGATCAGAGCTGGCGGAGCTGGTCCGTGAGGGCAAGATCGCCGAGGGCAAGAAGGGCCGTTACGAGCTTCCCAACTCCGGCGGCAGCAACCACTTGAGGGGAACCATCCGCTTCCTGCCACGCGGCCACGCGTGGTTCTATCCGGAAGCCGGAAACCCGGACAACGAGGCCACGGGCATCGACCTGAAGAAATACTCGCGGCTGCACATCCCGCGGCGCGACACCGGCTCGGCGCTGGAGGGCGACCGGGTGATGGTCTCCTTCCACCTCCCCCGCCCCGCCCAGTGGCGGCAGGGCAAGCGTTTCACCACCGAGGAGGAGCCGGACGCCCGGGGCAAGGTGGAGAAGATCCTCGAACGACGCAGCGGCCGCTTGGTCGGGGTCTACCGCAAGAAAGCAAAATTCGGCTGGGTGGAGACGGAAGACCCGGCGCTCGACGGCCAGATCGACCTGAACGGGGACACCACCGCAGAGCCGGGACAGATGGTCGTGCTCGAACTGGAGCAGTGGGACAAGGGGCAGAATCCCCGCGGCCGGATCCTCGAGGTGCTCGGCTGGCCGGGCGATGCTGGCGTGGACATCCTCGCGGTAATCCATCGCCAGGGCCTGCGGACTTCCTTCCCGGAGGAGGTGCTGCGCGAGGTCCGCAAGGTCCCCGAGCAGGTCGATCCGCAGGAAGTCGCCCGCCGCGAGGACTGGCGCGACCGCCTGGTCATCACGATCGACCCCGCGGATGCGAAGGACCACGACGACGCGATCTGGGTGGAGAAGCACGGCAAGGGCTGGACCCTCGCGGTGCACATCGCCGACGTCTCGCACTACGTGAAGCCGAAGACTGCCCTCGACAAGGAGGCTGAGGAGCGCGGCAACTCGACCTATCTGGTGGACCGGGTGCTGCCGATGCTGCCGCCGGAGCTGAGCAATGGCATCTGCTCGCTCAAGCCGGACGTCGACCGCCTGACCAAGTGCGCGATCATCGAGATCTCGCCGACGGGCAAGGTCAGCAAGACCCGCTTCTGCGATGCCCTGATCAACAGCCAGGCCAAGCTTTCCTACGAGCAGGCGCAGGCGATTCTCGACGGCAAGCCCGCACCCGAGGGCTCGATCGCCGGCTTGGAGGAGATGGTGCGCGAGGCTTGGGTGATGGCAGCCGTTCTCCGCAAGAAGCGCTTTGCCGATGGCGCGCTGGATCTGGAGATGCCGGAAATCCGCGTGAAGCTCGATGACAAGGGCCGGGCCATCGCCGTTCACCAGGTCGAGCACACGGCGAGCCACCAATTGATCGAGGAGTGCATGCTGCTCGCGAACGAAGCGGTGGCACGGCTGCTCAAGATCAAGAACAAGCCGACCATCTACCGCGTGCACGAGGACCCGGACTTCGGGAAGCTGCATGAGTACACGGAGACCGCGCGTGCGCATGGCTACCAGCCGGGCGACCTGACGAACCGTGCGCACATCCAGAAGCTGCTAGATTCGGCGAAGGGCCGACCGGATGAGCACCTGATCAAGCTGGGTCTCTTGAAGAGCCTGAAGCGTGCGGCGTATGCGGCCGATCCCTTGGGCCACTATGGCCTGGCAAAGGGGGACTACTGCCACTTCACCAGCCCGATCCGCCGCTATGCGGACCTCGTGGTGCACCGGGGCTTGCAGGCCTTCCTGACCAACCCGCCGAAGAAGCAAGATTCACTGCCCGGGCAGACGACCCTGGCTGAATTTGCACGCCACATCTCGGACACCGAGCGCGCCTCCGCCGAGGCGGAGAACGAGACCAAGCAGATCAAGATGCTAGAGTATCTCGCCATGTGCGCGAAGATGCCCGAGCCGCCTATTTTCGAAGGCGTGGTCACCGACGTGCGCATGTCGGGTCTGTTGGTGGAGGCGACGGAGATCGGGGCGCGCGGCTTGATCAAGCGCGAGGACCTGCCGCGGGGCGGCGAGTGGCGCTTCGAACAAACGCAGATGCGCTTCGTCAGCCGCGGCGGCCTGCAGTTCCAACTCGGGCAGAAGATCCAGATGCAGGTCCAGCGCATCGACTTCCAAGGCAAGTTCATCGACTTCCGGATCGCTGGAGAAGCCAAGCCGGTGGAAGGCGTGAAATTGGATATGGATGGGGCGGGGTGGGTGAAGAAGAACAAGGAGCGCAAGAAGAAGCTTGAGCAGAGCTGGCCGCCGAAGAGCCGCAAGCCGGAGAAGAAGAAAGGGAAGAAGAAGCGGTGAGGAGCCAGGAGGCACCGCAGAGAGAGACTGAACCGTCGCACTAGGCGGACAAATGATCCGTGAGGCAACATTCCAAGACGCAACTGCCATCGCACGAATCCACGTTGGCACATGGCGGATCGCGTATGCCGGGATCGTTTCCGACGACTATCTGGCCAGCTTATCGGTTGAGAAACGCATCAAGAGTTGGGAGGAGCGGTTGACGGATGGCCGGACGACTATCCTGGTGGCCGAAAAGGATGGGCAAGTCATCGCTTGGGCTTCTGGCGGCGCCAGCCGAGATGCAGACGCGGGAAGCGATGCGGAGGTGTATGCCATCTACGTATCGCCGGAACATTGGGCCTGCGGCGTTGGGAGCGAGCTGATGACCAGGATGGAAGATTCCCTTCCCGATCGCGGGAGCACAACGCTCTGGGTGCTGCAGGACAATCAGCGTGCGATCCGATTTTACCACCGGATTGGCTATCGGCCCGACGGCACTCGGAAGGAGATTCGGCTAGGAGACGCGGATCTCTGTGAAGTCCGATTCCGGAAGAGCGCGCCCAACAAAAAGATAGAGCCAAGCCATGGCGTGTCCGCCTGAATCTAGGCCGATCGATCAAGACAAGTTGAACACAGAAGCGCGTAAGGCGATCCGATCTTTTTGCGGATTGCTTCCCACCACCGTCGGCACCGTGACAGAAGAAGTCAGGGAGGAAGGATTTGCATTCACGATCGCCAATCCGGAGCTTTCAGATCGTCCCATCGAAGCGTTCACCGACAATGAAGAGCTGACCCTTTGCTTTGCAGCCAGCCATTACCACATCGCGGATTATGGACGGGGCCGCACTGAGGCCGAATTGGTTGAGGACATGATTCTTGGCATCGCAGCGATTGTTGGAGGCAGCTCCAGGTCATACGCCGTCTATTCGGGAGATCGGACGCTCGGAGGAGGTTTCACCGATGGCTCGGATGCGTTTCGGAGCGGAGACTTATGGCGTCGTGCTGACCGGTTTCAGATCTACAGCTGGGACGGCTCAGGCGACAAAGAGATACGTCCAAGCATGGTCGATGAGCCGGAGTCGCCAACCGAAGAAATATGAAACCTCCCGACTATCCCTACGCAACATTCGAAGAGGACGGCTTCCAGTTGGCGGTCGTCGAGCAGGGCAGCTCCCGAGTGCTGTCGGCTCCACTCGCTTCAGACGAGGAGAGATTCGCCGCCAAGCCCGGCGACACCGTGAAGCTCGTCTTCGAGTACCTTGAGGCGATGAGGTTACCCGACGGCCGAGAATTTGGAACCGAGCACATGTGGGTTAAGGTTACCGACTATGGCGACGGCTGCCTATCGGGAGCCTCGATAGTTCGCCCCAGTATACGCAGCTGTTGAAGGACGATGATGCCGTTGCCTTCCATCCAAAGCACATCATCGCGTTCTACCGCGATGCAGAAGGAGGCTGACAAGTGCGAGAAAATGATCCATCAATCTGTCCACGGCTATCCCGTTCGATACTACGCCGAGATCGACGAGCCGCGATTTCCGCGAGGCTATCCTGGCGATAGCGGCCTGGAGCCCACCACGGCCTTCGTGATCTCGATCTCGCATGAGGGCATCGCCGATGATGAACGCTTTTGGGTGTCATGCCTTGGCGAGAGCGGGCGGATCATGGCGGGCGATATGTGCTACACTCTCGAATCTGCGATGGATTTTCCGGCTTCGGAGTTCGATTTGCCGCCATTGAATTGGAGAGAGATGGGAGAGCGCCCCCAATCTTAGAGAACCCATTGGTTGTGCCGATCGCTGAATGCATCGGGTCAGAGGGTATTTCTCTCCCGAAATACCTTTGCCTGCCGCCTGGAGAGTTCGACCGTCAGGTCTCCACTCAGCTTCAACTTCATCCCTCCGCTAAACCATGGCTCGACCGATTGGACCTGCTGCAGGTTGATCAACTGGGATCGGTTCGCGCGCATGAAGAACTCGGTCGGGAGCCTCGCTTCCAGGACCGACAGCGAGCGCCGTATCACCAGGGCGCTATCCTCAAACCAGACCTTGGAGTAAGCGCCTACGGACTCCGCAGCGATGATGCTGCCGACGGGGACGTAGGCAATGCGGTCCGAGCTGCCGAGCAGAACCTTGTCCTGCAAGCCGAGCGGCCGGGTTGGCAGGTCGGTGGCTTCCAGATCTTCCGCAGGCTCAAGACGGCCGTCGGTAGCGCATGCCCGCTGCAGGGCGATTGCGAGCCGTTTGGGCGCGATCGGCTTGAGCAGATAATCGACGGCACCAAATTCGAAGGCACGCAGGGCAAAGGCATCATACGCCGTGGTGAAGATGATCCGGGGGAACTTGTCGCCCAAGGAATCCAGCAGTTCAAAGCCAGTCTCCTCCGGCATCTGGATATCGAGAAACACCAGGTCCGGTTGGAGCGTCTGGATGCGTTCCCTGGCCTCGCGGGCATTAACGGCCTCTCCGGCGATGTGGATTTCAGGAAAGGCCTTCAATAACCGCGCCAGCTCTTCGCGGGCATGGCGTTCGTCATCGACGATCAGGACATTCCTGGCGCGGTGTCGGGTTCGCTGGTGGCGGGCCAGTTTGCTTCGGCCACGACTGTCTGGTCGAGTTCACAAAGCTCGACCGACGCATCGTTGCCATACAGCAGTTCCAGCCGGCGGCGGACATTTGCCAAGCCGGTCCCTGCCGATTTGCTTTCATGGGACAGCATGCCACTGTTGGTGACCCGCAGCCAGAGGCGTTCGGATTCGAGCCAGATCCGGCAACTCACATCCACACCGTTAAGGTTCTGATCGATCCCGTATTTCACTGCGTTTTCGACCAGAGTGTAGAGCAGCATCGAGGGAATGCGGCGACCACGGATCAAATCGGATACATCCGCGGTGATGCGCAGGCGCTCCTCGTAGCGAAGACGCTCCAAGGCAATGTAAGATTCGACGAACTCCAATTCACGCGCCAAGGTAATGGTGTTGTGGCTGGCTGTAGATAGCGAGTGCCGCATCATTTCAGCCAGGTGGGTGATGGCATCCCGGGCGGTAGGGGGATCGCTCTCTACCAAAGAACGGAGCAGATTGAAGCTGTTGAAGAGGAAGTGCGGATTGAGCTGGTTTCGGAGCGTGGACAGCTGGAGATCCTTGGAGGAAGCGACCAGACGCATGCGCTCGGTCTCGGCACGGTTACTGATCTCACGGAAGCAGAACGCTGCGTAGAAGCCTCCCCACATCGCCAGGATCGCGATGTTCCTGACGTAGTCCGGCAGGAACCAGATGAAGCGGAATGGGATGGCTTTATGCGGCACAAGCATCCCAAGCGGGTAGAACACCAGCGAAGGCAGAATCGCACCAAGCGCACAGGCGATCATGACCCGAACCAGCAGGGTGCCCCGCCCGGTCTGGAACGCTTTCCGGGAAAAGGCGATCCTCGCGATGAAGTGGGACACCAGCATCAGCACAGCGAGCTTGGAGGTCTTCAGTAGGATCGGCTTCCACTTCCAGAGGTAGAGGTTCACGGTCAGCAGATAGCCCCCCAGGAATCCCCAAGCGCAGAGCTGGAAGCGCCAATAACCGCGGGAATCCAAGGGCCCGACCGGGATGTCTTTCTCCATTCGCGGCCAGATTAGGGGCGGGGGTGCGGGTGTCCACGAAGAAGCAAGCTTCGGCAGGCTGACGGCATCGAGCGGTCAAAAAGGAGCATCGATCCGTCAGGGCACGCGACGAGGCATTGCCCTCCACCATCCTCTCACGACCGCTCATCCCGCCGGATTTGCCGTTCGCGCACATACACTGGTGAGGCCTGCTCCTTCTGCTTGGTTTGCTGCGATCCAGCCGGATCGGCACTTCCCTGAAATCATGATTCGAACCTCAGTTGCGATCGTCGCGCTTGCCCTCTCAAGGTCCGGCACCCTGCCCGCTGCAGAGGAGGCAGCAGCAAAAGCGGGCCTGACCCAAGAGCAGATCTTCGACGCCAGGAAGGTTTGGGACGTCCACCTGACATTTACCGCGGAGCAATGGAAGGCGATGGAACCCGTGGAAGGCCCGCGCCCGCGACGACAGAATGGGGTTTTCCTTCAAGGCCCCGAGGGCGGGCGAAATGGCATCGCGGCGGCCTTCGGCTGGCAGTTCAATCATGCCCGGGCGGAGCTCGAATTCGGCTCGCAGCGCGTGGCGGAAGTGGGTGTGCGGGTGAAGGGCAACGGAACCTTTTTGACCGCACGCGAAAGCCTGAAGAGGTCGCTGAAGGTCGATTTCAACCACTTCGTGAAAGGTCAAAATCTGACCGGACTCACTCAGCTCAATCTCCACAACTCGGTCCGCGATCCCAGCAATACGAACGAGGCGATTGCCTACCGGATCTTCCGCGATTGCGGCGTTCCTGCGCCACGGACGTCCTTTGCCAAAGTCTTTGTTACAGTGCCGGGTATCCATGAGCACAAGTATCTCGGCCTCTACGACGTGGTTGAGGATGTCGGGAGGCCGTTTACCGAGAAGCATTTCGGGAGCAAGGAGGGGGCCTTGCTAAAGCCGGTGACCCCGCAGCTTTTCGGCGATCTCGGGGAGGATTGGCAGAACTACAACCAGACCTATGACCCGAAGGGCGAACTCAGCGACGACCAGAAAAAACGGATCATCGAGACCTGCAAGTTTGTCTCCACGGCGAGCGAAGCCGATTTCGCGAAGAAGATCGGCGACTACATCGATCTGGAGAACTTCGCGCGCTATCTGGCGATCACGGTGTGGTTGACCGATCTCGACGGCATCCTTGGGCCCGGACAGAATTACTACCTCTACCTCCACCCCAAGACCGGGAAGTTCGTTTTCATCCCGTGGGATCAGGATCAGGGTTTCGGCCAATTCCCGCGGGGCACGCAAGAGCAGCGGGAAACGCTCAGCATTGCGAAACCGTGGACCGGCAACAACCGCTTCCTGGAAAGGATGTTCAAGGTCGAGGCCTTCCAAACGAACTACCGGAAGTTCCTCAAAGAGTTCAATGAGAAGCAACTGAGCGCCCAAACGCTCATTCCCCAAGTGGATGAACTGGCGATGGTGCTGCGCGCCCCGATCGCCGAAGAGTCCGAAGAACGCCTCACGGCGTTTCAAAAGGGTACCAGCGGAGAAGTCTACCCGCTGGTCATGGGCCCCGGCTACCGCGAACCCGTGCAGGTCAGTCCTCTCAAGCGGTTCGTGGCGCCGCGCGGGAAGTCGATCGACGATCAGCTCGCAGGGCGGGCGCAAGGTGCTAGAATTGATCGCTAGGACAAGTCATGAGCGAATATCAACTTCATATCAACGGGCAGCCGCGGACTGTGGATGTCGCCCCGGAAACGCCCTTGCTCTGGGTCCTGCGCGACAGCCTCGACCTGGTGGGCACCAAGTTCGGATGCGGCATGGCCCAGTGCGGTGCCTGCAGTGTCCACGTTGATGGTGAGGCCGTCCGCTCCTGTGTGCTGCCGGTTTCACTGGTGGGTGACAAGAAGGTGGTGACCATTGAGGGCCTAGCAACGGAAGGCAAACTCACGCCCCTGCAGCAGGCATGGTGCGTGCTGGACGTGGCGCAGTGCGGCTATTGCCAGGCGGGCCAGATCATGTGTGCCTCCATTCTTCTCCGGGAGAAGCCGAAGCCGACCGACGCCGATATCGATCTGGCGATGTCCGGCAACCTCTGCCGTTGCGCCACCTATCATCGCATCCGCGCCGGCATCCACCGCGCCGCCGAACTTGCCGCGGAAGGAGGTGCCCGATGAGCACCAACTCACCCACTGCGCTTGATCGCCGCAGCTTCCTCAGCCTTTCCGCCCTTACCGGCGGCGGCTTCCTGCTCGGTTTCTACGCTGGAATAAGCTCCTCAGGTGGAGCCGAGCTGGGCCAGCCGACTGACACAAGCCTCGGCGAATTCTCCCCCAATGCCTTTCTCCGCATCTCGCCGGATGGGACTGTGACGATTGTCGCCCACAAGCCGGATATGGGCCAAGGGGTCACAACGTCGATCCCGATGATCCTCGCCGAGGAACTCGATGTGGATTGGCAGAGCGTGAAACTGGATATCGGCAGGGCCGATTCCGCCTTTGGCAACCAGCTGTCGGGCGGCAGCAGGTCGGTGCCGAATTCTTACGACTCGATGCGCCAGATGGGAGCCACGGCCCGCGCGATGCTGGTCACGGCGGCCGCTCAAATCTGGGGTGTGCCCGAAGCGGAATTGACCACCGCCGCCGGCAGCGTCACGCACGCAGCGAGCGATCGCAAGGCTGGCTATGGCGAGCTTGTTGCGAAAGCCAAGACTCTGCCCGTGCCACTGGCCAGCAGCGTCCGGCTGAAAGACCCGAAGGACTTCAAGCTATTGGGCACGCGCGTCGGGAACTACCAGAATCGCGACATCGTTACCGGCAAGCCGCTATTCGGCATCGATCAAAAGGTTCCGGGCATGCTCCACGCCGTGTATCAGAAGTGCCCGGTCTTTGGCGGTAAAGTGGTCAGTGCCAATCTCGACACGATCAAGACGCTCCCGGGCGTAAAGAACGCCTTCATCATCGCAGGCACCGATAATCTGGTGGGCCTGATGCCGGGCGTGGCGATCGTGGCGGATTCGACCTGGTCCGCCATCAGTGCGCGGCGCCAGCTCGAGGTGCAGTGGGACGAGGGCGATCACGCCAACGACAGCTCGGTCGAGTTCGCGAAACAGGCCGCGGAACTAGGTGCGAAACCGGAGGGCATGTCGGTGGTGCGCAACGATGGCGACACCAGCGCCGCGCTCGCTACTGCTGCCAAAGTGATCGAGGCCAACTATTCCTATCCCCTCATCGCGCACGCGTGCATGGAGCCAATGAACACGCTGGCCTATGTGCAGGGCGATCGCGCCGAGCTGTGGTCTCCCTGCCAGGAGCCTGCCGGTGCCGCCCGCGCGGCGGCGGCCGCCACCGGCATCCCGGTTGGCAATATCAAGGTCAACGTCGCCCGCATGGGCGGGGCCTTTGGACGGCGCTGGTTCGCTGGCTTCGCGGCCGAGGCGGCGATCATCTCGCAAAAGTCCGGCGCTCCCGTGAAGCTAACCTGGACCCGCGAGGATGACATGCGGCACGACGAGTACCGCCCGGGCGGATTCCACCACTTCAAGGGCGGGATCGATGAGGCCGGCAAGTTGATCGCCTGGCAGAACCACTACGTCACCTTTGGCGTGATGGGCCGCGGCCGCGGCGGAGAGTCTCTGCAAGCGGGGATTGGCGCCGGTCTTGATGGCGGGCAATTCCCGGCGCGCTTCGTGCCGAACTTCCGAACCGTGCAGAGCTTGCTCGACTGCCGCATTCCGATGGGCCCGTGGCGCTGCCCGGGTAACAATGCCTTCGGCTTTGCCATCCAAGGCTTCATCGACGAACTGGCGAATGCCGCGGGGAAAGACCCCTTGCTGTTCCGCCTCGACCTGCTGAACACGCCGCCGCTTCCCAACGCGGGTGGCGGCCGGGGCGGCGGATTTGGAGGAGGCTTCAGTGCCGAACGGGCGCGCGGCGTCTTACAATTGGCCGCGGAAAAGGCTGGCTGGGGCAAGCGCTTCGAACGCGGGCAGGGTGCTGGCATCGCCTTCCATTTCAGCCACCAAGGTTATGTGGCCTACGTCGCCGAAGTAAGCGTGTCAAAAGCCGGTGCCTTGAAGGTTGACCGGGTGGTCGCCGCGGTGGATGTGGGTCGCCAGATCGTGAACCTCAGCGGCGCGGAAGGCCAGATCGAAGGCTCGATCATCGACGCTCTCAGCGCGGCGAAGTATCAGGAAGTGGTGCTTGAGCGAGGGCGCATGGTGAAGGGCAACTTTGCCGAGTATCCGATGCTTCGGATCAACGAGGCACCGACCAAGATCAAAGTTCACTTTCTGCGCTCGGACAACAGTCCGACCGGACTTGGCGAGCCGGGGATTCCACCGCTCGCTCCGGCGGTTGCAAATGCGGTTTTCGCGGCGATCGGCAAACGGATCCGCGAGTTCCCCTTCAGCAAAACCGATCTCAGCTGGAGCTGAGGTCGGCCCAAAACCCCCAATCGGGCTAACAACCCTCAATCTTGAGAACGTCCATGAAAGCATCCCTAATCGCATTGTTTTTGATCACCATTCCTTTCCACGGAGCTGTCGCTCAAGCAGAAGAATCCAAACCTGCTGCCGCTGCCACCAGCGCTGAAAAGGAAATCATCGAACTCTCGAAGCAGAAATGGGACTGGATGGCCGAAAAGAAGGTGGAGCCCTTGGCCGATCTCTTTCACGAAAAGGCGGTCTTTGTCCACATGGGCGGATCGTGGGGAACCAAGCAAGAACTGGATACGATCAATGGTGGAGGCATCCACTACAAGCACGCGGAGATCCAGGAAACGTCCGTGCAAATCATCGGCGATACCGCGATCCTGTTGAGTAAAATCCGGCTGGATGCTGTCGTGGGAGGCAACGAAGTCACGAACCCGTTCACGGTCACCGAGGTATTCGTGAAGGTAGAAGGCAAGTGGAAGTTGGGCTCCCTTTCGTTCACGAAGATGGGGCGTTAGCGACATCGCCACCACGCGAGCCACCGGCACTGGAAGGTGACGCATGTGTTTTCCGACCCAGCTGGCACAGGTGATCCACTCTCTTTCATTCGCGAGGTCCGGGTGGTGCCGCGCAGCAGTTCGACGGAACTGGGAGGGGACGCCGAGCTAGCGGCATTTTGTTTCTCGCTGCGAGGCTTCTCATCCGGTACGGGAAACATCGTAGAACTCGCAAGACGCCAGCGTGAGCCCGGATCTTGGGAAGACGATAGCCTGGAAGCCGGGGCAAGGTTCAATCCTTGCTAAATGGAAAAAGGGAACGAGGGTGACAGGTGGATGTCAGAAATCGATGGAAGTGAACCACAAGAACGACCAAGCCGGCGGGAGTGCCGGCCCGGCGACTGGGTGGGGGCAGCCCGGGTCACGGATTGGTCCAGGCGTTTGAGCAGGCATCTGTATCTACCGCCAGCAGGCGTTGCAGGTGGCAGGGTCTTGTGGTCATTCGCCCGCGGGGAGCGGCAAGGAGGAACCGTATGGATCCGCCTGGACGCCATGAGCAGATGCCAAGCAGTCGAACCGAGCTGAGGCAACGCTGCGGATGGATTCCCGCTGATCCCGCAAGAGGAGGAGTGTTGTTCTCCGGGTGCTGTTTCTCGTTAGCCGCTCTTGAGCGGGAGTGGAGTATGACCGGATGCCAGTGATCTTGCATCTTTGTGTCAGGAGCCCTCGCATCGGGCGTACAGAGTCCTCCCGCCCGCGAAATGACGCTCGCGGAGCGACAACTCCGTGAAGACGACGGCTTGCAAAAACCCGGATCACAATAAGCGGAAACGGGCCGGGATTTGCATCCCGGCCCATCAACCCATCGCTATGGATTACCCAACAAGACCGACCAAGTTTGTTCAGGGGGCCTCGGCCGCGGTGGCCCGCAGGAAACCCTTCGGGCCACGCGTCGCGGCACCGCCGATCGCACCATTCAGGCGGAAGCTGCGGTAGGACCAGTCGCTGCTGCTAAGGGCGGGCAGTCCGGTGGCACTGGCGGAGATCTCGCTCACCACTTGAGTGAAGGTGGCGAGGTCATTGCTACCGGAGATGGTGTAGAGCACCTTGTCCACGGTGGCGCTCTTGGAGGTGGTGCCGGTGAAGGCAGCACCGGCGCGTACCGGCAGGGTGATGACAAGCGCTTGCTCGCCACCCACGGCTTCGACGCCGGCGCGGAACTTGCCGCTCGCGTTAGCCGAGGCCGGATTGCCGTCGAGCGCGAACTCCTCAAGGTTGCTGAGACCATCGTGATCCGGGTCGTCGTTCTTGCCATCGAGGCCGCCGACGGCGAAGCCACCGATCCAAAGCGTGAAGGGATCGCCCGCCCCGACCTTGATCGAGCCGGTGCCGGTGATACGGCCGTTGGTATTCGCCGCGGTGTAAGTGCCCAAGCCCTGCGAAACGCCATCGATCTGAAAGTCCGCCACGGTATCGACCTGGCCGTGCGGCAGGTTCAGGACGCCGGTCGAAGCGACATTCACGGTGGAAGCATCGTCCAGGGTGGCAGTTCCCAGCACCAGGGTGCCGGCCTGCACATTGGTGATACCGGCGTAGGTGCTAGAAGCGCTAATTGTGAGCGTTCCCGCGCCGGTCTTCACGAAGCCACCGGTGCCGCCGAGTGCGCCGGTGAAGGTGATGTCGAAAGGCGAGCCGGAGCCATCGGAGGCCTTGATCGTGGTGAGCGAGTTCAAGGTCATCGCGACCGCCGAAGTCCATGCCGCCTTGGCACCGAGGGTGCCGCTGCCCAGCTGCACATCGAGCACGCTGGTGCCACCGTTCGGGTTCGCGATAATGCCGCCGGAGCCGACATAGAGTTCACCGCCATTCAAGCGCAGGCGGCTGGTCTCGGTGGAAGCCGCGACCTGCTGGAGGGCGATGCGCTCGACCGTGGCCGTGCCGTTGCGAACCAGGAAGAGCGAGTCACCGGCGAAGCCATTGCCGACGACCACACCATTTACCGTATCGGTCGAGGTGAAGGTGGCGCCATTGATATCGAGGACCGACCAGCGGCCACCGTTGTTCAGGCCGATACTGGTAGCGCCATCGACGGTGAGGCTACCGCCATCGAGCAGAGCCGAGGCGGAGGAATTCACCGCGCTGTTGCTCTGACCGACGGTGAAGGCGCCGGTGATGTGGCCGATGCCACCGCTCATGTGGAAGCCCACCGTGGCGGAGGCCGCGGCGGGTTCATTGCCAAAGACCAGGGCGCTGCGACCGAGGGTCAGCGCAGTGGCATTGAAGGAGCCACCACTTACCGCGATCAGGTGACCTGCGTTCGAGTTGTTGGTCGCCGTCAGTCCGGCATTGAAGTTCACCGTGCCGCCGCTGACGAGCAGACCGGCAGCACCATTGCTAACCGAGGATGCGGCGGAGGCAGTAAGCGTGCCGCCGCTCACCACCAGTTGCGCGCCGCCGACCGCAGAGACATTCGCCGCTGCGCCGCTGACCGAGCTACCGGCGGCGAACTCAAGCACGCCACCGCCCGCGGTGGTGGTGCCGGTGTAGGCTTGGGCCGCGGAAAGCGAGAGGATGCCCGCTCCGGACTTCGTGAGGCCGCCGGTCGCACCGCTGAGCGGAGTGATCGCCCCGGCGTAGCCGAAGTCGTTGCCATTGGTATCGATCAAGGCGTTGTTCGCCCCGCTGATCTGATAGGTACGGACGATGCCGGCCACGGGAGAGCCAAGGCGCAGGCTGCCACCCGAGAAGGTCACCGGACCCGCGACATTGCCGAGGCTGGTCGAGCTGTTGATCGTGACCGAGCCCGCGCCGAGGGTCACGCCACCGTCGAAGGTATTCGTGCCAGCCAGCACGAGGTTGCCGGTCCCGCTCTTGACCAAGGCGGCGCCGGTACCGGCAATGCTGCCATTCAAGGTCAGCGAGGAGGTGCCCGCGACGTCAACAGAGATGTCATCCGCATCAACGCTTACGGGCGCATTGACGATGTGATCGCCCGAAGCATTCGAGAGGATCGAAGCCACCGCACCATTGTCGAAGAGGAGCGTGCCCGGAGTGACCAGCCCGGGATCAATGCTGATCGCGGTGCCAAAGGAGTCATCGAGTGCGAGGGTGCCAACCGTGCGGTTGCCATCAAGTGTGATGGTGAAGGCAAGATCGGTGAAGGCACCGCCGAAGCCGGAGGGACCAGGGCCAATCTTGGCGACCGCGGCGCTGGCATTCGGAGCCGCATTCTTGGTCCAGTTGGCCGCGGCATTCCAGGTACCGCCGCCATCCGTCTTCCAGAAGTTGGTGGGATCCGAGCTGGTGATGGTGAGCCGGATGGCCGTGCCAGTATCGGAGAAGAGATAGGCCTTCGAGCCGTTGCCATTCACCACGCTGAGGGCAGTGGCCGCGGAACCGGAAACGGTGGCACCGGCGGTATTGATCAGCGTGTAGGTGCCATTGGTGTCGAAGCCATTGACGTCCACGGTGGCTCCGGCATTCAGCGTGAGCGTGCCGCCCGCGGAGACGGTGGCGGTGTCATTGCCGCTACCGAACTGCACGGCCAAGGCGCTACCGGAGCCGAGGGTCAGGTTCGCAAAGGTGATATTGCCAATGCCATTGTCGCCCGGGGCGAGGACACCGCCGCTGTTCACGGTGGTAGTGCCGGCCAGACTGCCAGTGCCGGTGAGGGTGCCGCCAAGGTTCACGGCAGTGTTGCCTGCGCCGCTCTTGATCCCGTTCACCTTGAGGGTGCCGAGATTCACCGTGGTGATCCCGGTGTAGGTGAGATTGGTGGCGTTGGTGAGAGTGAGGGTGCCGGTGCCGTTCTTGGTCAGCGCGGCGGTGCCGGTAATGCCGCCGTCATAGGAAGTATCCAGGTTGAGACCGCCGACCGCATAGGTCGGGGTACCTGCGGAACCACCGTTGAGGGTGGCCGTGGCCGAGGCACCGCTGAGCTTGCCGATGTTGATGGTATTACCGTTGGTATTCGTTTGCGGCGAAAGGCCGACGGTGCCGGCAAGGTCCACAATGCTGTTCGTGAAGCCCGCGCCGACCTTGCCACCATTAATGAAAAGGCGGATGGGACCAGTTCCGCCGAAATTGATGGTGCCGGTGAAGGCGGTCATGTCCGCGGAGATGTCATCACGGGTGACGGTGGTGTTGGCGTTGATGTTGAGTGTGCCAGCACCGGTTAGAGTTTCGACGGTGGCGTCGTTGTTACCCCACGCCATGCGGTTGCCCATGTTGATCGTGCCAGATTGGCCGGCGGCAACGACGAGGCTCGAGATGATCGACGTGGTATTTCCCGCGGCCTGGGCGTTGGCGAGGATCGCACCGTTTTCGAAGGTGATGGGGCCTCCGACCACGTTGACGAAGCTGCCGGCGTTGGCATTGGTAGTGCCTCCGGAAAGAACTGCGCCGCCACTGGTCGCCAGTGCGGTATTGAGTTGAAGGGTGCCCGTGCCGGACTTGGTGATGGCGCCAGTGGAGCCGGTGCTAGCTCCCGCGATCGTGAGCGTGCGGCCGCTGGCGACATTCCATGCTTGGGCACTATTCAGAAGCAGAGGGCTGCTGACCGAGAGATTCTGGGTGGCAGCGCTCAGGTTGATGCCGGAAGTTCCGATCGTCAGGGTATTGCCTGCGACGATGCTCACGGCACCCGCCGGATCCACAACCGTGAGACCGAGGACCGAGCGGTCCGCACCAAGGGTGGTGGCCAGATTCGCGGTGGAGCTGGCATTGAAGATGGCGACGTCGGCCGATCCCGGAGAAGCGGAGTTCCAGTTGCCGGCAGTGGTCCAGAGCGCGTCGGCAGCACCGGTCCAAGTCTGGTCGGTCTGGGCCGCACCGGCGACGGCGCAGAAGGCGGCACTGGCGATGAGCGAGGTCCTGCAAAGCGGGATCGAGGAGATGGAGAAAAGGCGACGAGTGGGCTTCATTGTCTTCAAACGGGATTTAGATAGGGTTCTACCCGCGGATGCCGCTTCTCGGGTTGAAGCGTGGCGAAGGTCGCCATCCGAAGGCGGCTCAGTGGTAGCAGCCCGCAAGGAACGTTTCCTATAACCCATTGGGGGGTGCTGAAGCATCACCCGGATGGAGCAATCTAACAGCAGTAGGCATTTGCCCGTGCAGCCCGCGCAACTGGCCGCGCGAGAGATGCATCAAGAGCTCATGTGAAGGAGCTGCAGTTCGTGGATGCTCCAGTAATTGCTCTCCGCGATGGCGGTGCGGCTGATGCGCACGAAGCGGCCCGCGATCACTTCAGGAAAGTGGATCTCGTTGCGGGCGCGGGCACAGCTTGTCTCGACGACGGGAGTCCATGTCTCACCGTCCGTGGAGACTTCGACACGCACTCTGCCCGGAAAGTCACGCGGGGATTTTTCGTGCTCGAGGATCAGCCCGGCGAGCTTCTCAGCCGCGGGGAGTTCGATCCGGATCCATGCGGCGGGGTCCGCTTCGGCACCGGTGCTCCAGCGCGTGGCGGGATCATTGTCGATGGCGAGGGCCACCCTGTCGGCGTTCTTGCTGGCAAGGAGCTTCCAAGCGCTGCGATCGGCGATGACCTGCGGATAGGCCGCGCGCAATTCCGCGATGCTCCATGGCTTGCCGCGATCAAGGCTGGCGGCACGCAGGCGTGCGACTTCCTCCGTGGTGACCGGTGCACCTTTGTTCCCAAAGCTAACACGAACGTAGCTCGCGATATCGGCGATCCATGAATCCGGATTGGCACCCATCGAGATCATCTCGGACTCGTAGGCCTTGCCATCCACCGGACCTGTTAGACCGTGGAGGAGCACGCGCAGCAGCGAGTCCCCTTGCACGGCCGTTAGAGAACCCTTGAGCGGCGGAGCCAAGCGCAGATCCTGGCTGCCGGACAGCGGCGCGCCTTCGCCATCGGAGCCGTGGCAGGCGAAGCAAACCGAGGAAAAGATTTGATGCCCACGCTCGATGCTGGAGCGCTGCTGAGGAGTGAAGTTGCTGGCGGCGAGGCTCGGGGCCTCGGTGAGAAGCTTTTCACCGATCTCGCGAACACCGGAGGAGTTGCTGGTGGCGACGATCTTCCGCGCCTCCTGCTTCCAGTTGGGGAGATTCAGGATCTTGGAAGTCATGACCACCTGGAGGACGACATTGGGATCGCGGTCCGTGGCCAAGGCGTGAATGGCATTAAGCAGTTCGCGATGATCGCCTGGCGTCTTCAGGATCGTTTCGCTGGCGCGGATGGCTTGGACGCGGACTTGCGGCAGCGGATTCTGGAGGCGTTCGAGCGCGAGCTTCTCATCCAGCGCCCCGAGGCCTTCGATCGTCCACAGGGCATGAATGCGGGCGAGTGGATCGGCATGCGAAGTGGCCATCTCGCGTAGCGCCGGCAGCACCGACTTGTCGCCCTTCAAAACCAACAGGCGCTGGGCGGTATCGCGCCACCAGCCGTTCGGGTGGGCGAGGTGCTCGACCCACTGGGCGGGCGTCTCGCCGAGCATGTGGGGTTGCGGTCCCGGCTGGAAATCCTTGTGGACGAGCCGCCAGATGCGGCCGTGGCCGGTGACTTGATCGAGCCCATGCTCGAGGATGCGATCGCGCAGAAAGGCGCCGCGCTTGGTCCAGTTCCGCTCTTGGACGATGCCACGATACATATCCACGATGTAGAGGCAGCCATCCGGTCCGGTGGTCGCATTGATCGGGCGGAATTAGGGATCCGAGCTGCGGATGAACTCCCCTTGCTCACAAGGGTTCGCGACCCTGGTGATGCCATCGTCGACTCTAACAGTCGCACGACGGATCAAGCGGCCGACCGGCTCGGGCAGGAAGACATTGCCCCTCATTTCTTCCGGCAGACGGTCGCCGCGGAAGACGGTCTGGCCGCAGCAGGCGGTGAAGACATTCAGGGCCTTGAACTCCGGAGACTGGAAGCGCACCGGCCCGCCCTGGAAATCCCCGAGCGAGACGAGGGGCCAGATTTTGTTGAAGTCCGGGCTCATCTGGCTGGGGACGTTGATCGCGCCGTAGAGGACCGGCGTCTGGTAGTTCCAGATCCCTTTCTCGCCGCCGGCGTTCGACCACCAGAGCTTGCCATAGTCATCCTGCGCGATGCCCCACTGGCCGCCATTCGCGGCAGTGGTTTCCTCCAGGGGATCGCCGCTGCCATTCCAGCGCAGTCGGTAGCTGTTGTAGGTGGTGTAGATCCAGTTGTCCAAGGCCCAGACGAGACCACTGGGCTGATGCTCCATGTTACCCGCGCGCGGGCCACCCTTGAACCAGAGCTTCGATTCATCGGCGCTGCCATCGCCATTGGCATCGCGATAGAGCGTGAAGTCATTGGAATTGGTAAGGCCGACGAGGACGCGGTCGTCCATCGGCAGCACCATGCGAGGCAGGAGGATCTGATCGAGGAAGACCTCGCTCTTGTCGAAGACGCCATCGCCCTTGCTGCTGGAGTGGCGCGAGATGCGGCTGATCGGATCAAACTCTCCACTGCCGTCGATGTCCTTCATGTAGCTGCGCATCTCCGCGACGTACATGCGGCCATTGCCATCGAAGGTGCAAAGCACCGGTTCCGCGATCTGCGGCTCACTGAGCACAAGCTCCAGCCGGTAGCCATCCGGAAGCTCGATGGCCTTCAACTCGTCCTCGGGCGATAGCGCGGGTGGTGAGGCTGCCGCAAAGGGAGCCACAAGGAGCGGCAGGAGAAAGAGGGCACGCTTCATCATCGAATGCTTGAATTCTCAACGCATCGTCCGATCAGGAGTTAGCAAGCAATCGCTACCCCATGCGGGTGAGCCACCGGAGTCGGTGGCATCGGGGCCCACGGCACAACAACGGTCGTTAGAACGGCAACACCGTTCTGAGAAAAGTCTACCGCCTGCCCTCAAGCTCATGACGGAGCCACCTAACGCCCCCCAAAAAAACAAATCGCCCTCTTCCAGAGGGGCCGGAAGAGGGCGATCTTTTAGGAGGACGACTTGCACCGGGACAATTGATCCGAAGATCAATCCTCCGCGGCTTTCTTCAGCACCTCGACCTTCACCGATACGGTTCCACGGGAGTAGAATCCCAAGCGCTGCGCGACCCCTTCGGTCACATCGATGACACGACCCTTGGTGTAAGGGCCGCGGTCGGTGATGCGGACAATCTCGGACTTGCCATTGGCAAGGTTGGTCACGCGCACATTGGTCCCCAGTGGCAGGGTCTTGTGAGCGGCGGTCGCAGCACCATTGCTGAGACGCTCACCACTCGCGGTGCGTGTCCCGCCATTGCAGCGGGTTCCATACCATGAGGCTTCACCATGCTGGATGGTGGATACTTCCCACTCCGTCTGGCCGCCGCTGAGGCTGCTAGACGCTGTGGCCTGCGTGGTGCAGGATGGTAGCAATAAGGCTCCGGCTATGGCCAGGGCCACGGATCTTTGGGTCCGGGTCATGGTTGATGTCGGTGTTTTCTCCTACGCACGGCGCAGGAACCCGGGGGTTTAGAGACTGGGGATGTTAGGGGCAAGCCCAATCCACAAGTTTCTGTCAAGAGGTATTTGCAGTAAAATCAAGGGTTTCCGGGCATCTATTTAACCATTGTCAAATTTCTATCGCCATTTCGGCCCCGGATTTGCTATTGGGAACGACAGGATGAGCACTTGGATTCCCTCAAGTCGCGACCGTTTCACCCCGGCCGACTTCGCGTTCCTGAGCCATGTCCTGGCGCCCGGGGGTGAGCGGCGCCACCTGTGGACCCTCTGGGAGGACCCGGAGGCCCTCAGGGAGATGTTGGATCTCAAGGAGGTCCTACGCGGGCTTCTCGCTTCCACCGCCGCGCTGAGCGTGTCGCCCGCCTTCTATTTCTATGTGCTGGTGCGGCATTCCTTCCTGGACGTGGGCATCACGGATCCCGGGATGGCCGACTACGTGGCGGGCGTGATGGTCCAGCGGCTGGCCAGCGATACCGGAGATCCGCTGCGCAGCCTGCCCGCCGGCCTGACCCATGCGGCGGACTTCGTGGCGATCTTGGAATCCGCCCATGGCCGGATGCGCTTCCACCTGCAGTTGGAGGCTGGGAACCAATTTCTGGTGCTCACCGGACTCTTTCCGGGATTCCTCAGCCGGCGCTGCCAGCGTCGCGGAGCTCCGGGGGTGGCGTTTTACGAGGACTTCGCCCGCCGGGCGTATCGCGATGCGGCGGACAATCGCAGCGCTCCCCAGGATGCGCCGCGGCGGCTGTTCGGGGATCTCTCGGACGCACTACCGGTGGCAAGGCTCTCGCTGAACAAGCTGGCGGAGGAGTTGGTGTTTCTAGGCGAGTAGCCTTCCGCCTGCTTCCAATTTCTGAGGCAGCCCGCCTAGGATGCGGCATGGAAGTCCGCGCCCTCGATTCCCAAGCCCCCTTCACCACCAAGGACGGCTCGACCATCCGCAGCATCCTCGATCTCTCGAATGCCCCTGTGAAGATGCAGAGCCTGGCGGAGGCGACGATTCCCGCCGGCGGGGCGACCCAGCGGCACTGGCACCAGGACAGCGAGGAGTTCTACTTCCTGCTGGAGGGTTGCGGAATCATGGAGATCAACGGCGTGGAGCGCGAGGTGGGACCAGGCGACGGGATCCTGATCCCGGCCGGGGCTTGGCACCAAATCCGCAGCGAGGGCGGAGTGCGGATGCTTTGCTGCTGCGCACCGCCATACCGGCACGAGGATACCTTCTTCGAGTAGAAGAGGAGAGACTCCCTTGGCGGAGCCGGATGCGGAAAAACCCGGGTTCCAATACAACTCCCGCCGGGGGGACCTCCGAAGAGATCGCACACCCGGCGGGTTGGTTGTATTGGATAGCGGGGTTTCTCAGGCCCCATTTTTTTGTTCTCCCCCCAGAGAACATCATTCTAATGGCATCGCCCGTGCCAATCTGAGCACCTAAATTCCGACCTCTCAGGATCAATCGCTTGCAGGAAGGCTTCGCAAAAATGCGTAATTCAGATTGAATATAAATCCTGCAAGGATTTCAGGGGTCTTGAAAATCATTCAACTGGATTCACCGGTTGGCAGCGAAGGCCAGCCCAACTCTGCCTCAGCGGCCGGCCACAAGAAGGCCGTAGGCGAGGATGTGGACACCCAAGACCAGAAAGGACGCCAAGAGCATTTTCCGGAGGGTCTCCTTGGCCCGTAAATGGGGAGCACCCTTGATCGTCAGGTAATTCAGCCCCAAAAAGAGCAGGTGGACAGTCAGGTAGGCCAGCACGAGTTCCAAACCGAGCGGAACACCGGCGAAGCGGCTGGCGAGACTCCCGCCCAGCATTCCGGACGCAGCGATCAGACCGGTGGAAATACTGACCTCGGGCAGATAAACCCGAATCATCCCGAAAAAGGAATGAACCGCCCAGGGATCACCTTGGCCGACAAAGACATCCGGCGAAAGGGGCACAAAGCGGGGCAACTCCCGGGATCTCGTATCCGGATCGATTTGCCGCGGCGGCAGAAAACCCTCCTCGAAGAAGTCATCTACTTCCAACTCAGGCTCGGGTTCCGGAATCGGCAGTCCCACCAAAGGCATCGGACCACTCAGGGAGTCCCAGTGCGGAACCGCGGAGCGCGGCTTGGCGGCGGCGGCTGAAGCCCGATACCCATTCTCCAACAGCTTCAATCCAGGTGCCGCCAGATTGCGGTCATGCGAAGTGGGCGCGGTGGGGCAGGGACGAAGCCTTTGCATCAGAGATTACGGGGAGTTCTGCACTCCGGGAGGAAAGCCCGGTGGAACACCCCACCCTCCCCGCCGGGGATGGTCGAAAAACCTTCCCCGGCGGATTGGTTGTAAGTGGATGGCGGAGCTTTGTGACTCCTGTTCTCCCCCCAGAGAACAGAAGCCGCTCGGCATCCGCCATGCCAACTATAACGACAGTGCGTGAATTGCTTACGTTCAAGGAAATGTCGGCAATTTAGCAATTTCCCGATCACGTAACTTGGCCATCAATTCTGCAAATTATTCAAGTTCTCCTGAACATCATGCAGGGCCAAAAACGGTCATGTCCGGTTTTACCCCGCGCGCAGCATCGGGTTCGCCGGGCAGTCGGCAAGCGACGCGTCGAACGGCGGAGGATGAGCCTCCACGGGCTCAAGGATGAACCCTACTTCAGGCCGTGGCGTTCCAAGAGATTGTAGACCGAGCGCTCGGAGATGCCGAGGGCGCGGGCGGTCTTGGCCTTGTTTCCCCCGCTGAGCTGGTAGGTCTGGATGAAGGCATCGCGCTCCAGCTCCTGAAGCGTCATCTGGCGGCTCTTGCCGGCAGCGCCAGTCTCGCGATTGGACTCGAGCAGCGGCAGGACCTCCTTTTCCTCCAGCAAGGCATGATCCGTGAAGGCAGTGGCCCTCTCGAGGACATTCTCAAGCTGGCGCACGTTGCCAGGCCAGTCGTAGCCAAGGATTGCGGCACTGGCCCCCGCGGACAAACGCCACTCGTCGCTACCGCGGCGTTTTGCGATGCGGCGCAGGATTTCTTCCGTCAGAGCTGGCAAGTCCTCCCTGCGCTCGCGCAGCGGCGGGATGTGGAGCTCGATGATATTCAGCCGGTAGTAAAGATCCTCGCGGAAGCTGCCAGCTTGCACCCGGGAACGCAGGTCGACATTGGTGGCGGCAATGACGCGGGTGCCCGTCTTGAGCAATTTGTTGCCCCCAACGCGGAAGAACTCGCGGTCCTGTAGGACGTTCAGAAGCTTCGGCTGCAATTCCTGGGGCAAGTCGCCAATCTCATCCAGAAACAGTGTGCCCTTCGAGGCCGCCTCGAAGCGACCGGCGCGCGACGCAGTGGCTCCGGTGAAGGAGCCCTTCTCATGACCGAACAGTTCAGACTCCAGCAGTTCCCGAGGCAGGGCGGGACAACTCACGGTGATGAAATCCTCCGCTGCCCGCGGGCTCATGCGGTGGATCTCGCGCGCGAAGTAAGTCTTGCCGGTGCCGCTTTCGCCGGTGAGCAGGATCGTACTGTCGAGAACGGCAGCCCTTTCCATCCGGCGCAGCAGTTCCTGCACCTTCGGGCTGCTGCTGGTCATTCCCTCGCTTCTGCGACCGAGGGCCGAAGTCTTTTGAGGTGCCGGGGGCTCTTCTTTCCGCGGTTCGCGGCGCAGTTCCCGCAGAAGGTCGAAGAGTCGCTTCAGTTCGAAGGGCTTGGTCAGATAATCCGCCGCACCGGCCCGCAGTGCCTTGACCGCAGTCTCGGCATCGTTGAACCCGGTCAGCATGATGACCGGTAGATCCGGATGCAGCTCGCGCAGCCGCGTAAGCGTGGTGATGCCGTCCATGTCCGGCAAGCCGTGGTCGAGCACCACCGCTTCGGTGGCATGGCTTACTTCATCCAAGGCTTCTTGGCCGCTGCCCGCTGCCTGCGGGCGCCAGCCATGGTCCTTCGCGGCCATGACCAGCAAGCGCTGGATCGTGGCATCGTCATCCACGATCAAAAGGTTCGGGGTGGCGGCGGGGTGGCGGGACATCAGGAGTGAATCAGCACAAGGAAAGGTCAACGGTCTGGATTGGCTGTCCAGTTTGAAGATTCGCGGCGCTGCGCGCGATCGCGTTTATTGAACAGATCCACCTATCAATCGCTTTGTGCCAGAGTGGATTGCAGAGTCGTGAGCAAGATTTCAGCAGTACACGGTTTGGTGATAAAATGTCGGACGCTACGTCCGGCGTCCTTGGCGGCTTTCTCCTGATTGCTGATCCCGCTCGAGGCGATGATCTTCACGGCGGGGTCAAATTCAGTCAGCTCACGAATTGTCGCGAGTCCATCCATGGACGGCATCATCATATCCGTAATCACCGCCGCGATCGAATCGCCCTGTTCGCGATAGATTCTCACTGCCTCAACTCCATCCGCGGCAAGCAGCACCTTGTAACCGAAGGCCACCAAGGTCTGTTCTATGATCCTGCGGATCGAAGCTTCGTCATCCGCCACCAGGATGGTTTCGCCTTGGCCACGGGGCAGATCGGCCTCGTTGATTTCCATGGCATTCAGGCCGACCTCGCCCGATGCCGGCAGCACGATGAGGAAACAGGTGCCCTTGCCCGCGCTGCTGGCGGCGCGGATGAAGCCGCCGTGGCTGCGGACAATCGCCAGCGAGGTGGAAAGCCCCAACCCGGTGCCCTTGCCCGCAGCCTTGGTGGTGAAGAAGGGCTCGAAGATCTTGTCGAGCAAGCTTCGCGGGATCCCGTGGCCGGTGTCCTCCACACGAATCAAGACATGCGGCCCCGGCGTGACCGATGACTCGGTGGCCGCGAAGCGCTCATCCAAGTTGACATTCTCCGCAGTGACGGTGATCTCGCCACCGCCGGGCATGGCATCCCGCGCGTTCACGCACAAGTTGAGCAAGACCTGATGGAGTTGTGTCGGATCGCCCTGCAAGGTCCAGAGCGTGCGCGGCACCTTGCTCTTGAAGGTGATGCTCTTGGGGAAGGTATCGCGCACGATCTTCTCAATATCCTCCACCAGCCGCCGCGCGTGAAGCTCGACACGGCGACCTTCCATGCCGCGGGCGAAGGACAGGACCTGATTGACCATCTCTGCGCCGCGCTTGGCGCTGGTTGCCAAGGTGGACAGGAGTTCCTCACCGCGCTCGCCCCTCACCTCGGAACGCAAGAGCTCGATCGACATGCTGATCGGTGCCAGCACGTTGTTCAAATCGTGTGCGATCCCGCCGGCGAGAGTGCCGATGCTCTCCAGCCGCTGCGCTCTCAAGAACTGCTGCTCCAGCTTCTTGTGCTCGGTGATGTCGGTATTGATCGAAAGGATGCTCGCGGGCTTGTCTTCCCCGGCAGGCAGCAAAGTCCAGCGGGCTTCGATCATCAGTTCGCGGCCCTGACGATCGATCTGATGCAACTCCCCCACCCATTCGCCGGTCGTTAGAACGGCCCGGAAAGCTTCACCGAAGGCGGTGGTATCACGGTACAGCAGATCCTCCACCGAATGGCCCAAGATCTCCTCCTTGGTCCAGCCATAGAGCCGTTCGGCGCTCTTGTTCCAATAGCTGATCCGGTGCTCCGGGTCTTGGACCATGATGGCGTCGCGCGCGCGGTCCAGCAGTGAGGCTTGTTCGCGAATGCGCTCGTCCGCCTGCTGACGGTCCAACTCGGCGGCGGCACGAGCGGCGAAAATTTGCAGTGTCGATTGCACCAGCGAGCCCTCCTCCAAGGCCCGGTTGAACAAGACCACCATGAGGCCGGCGACATTCCCGTCGCGGTCCAATAGGGGGATTCCCGCATAGGCTTCGATGCCCAGCACGACCAGGAAATGATCCTCGGGAAACAAGTCCTGCACCCCGCGGGGGAAGACGCAGACCCGGCCCTCAGTGACGTTCTCACAGGGAGTCCCGACCAGACTATAGGTCAAATTCTCCTCCACCTTGCCGTCCAAGACCCACGACAGCGAGGTCACGGAAAGATCCTCACGGTTGAGACGGCCAATCATGCCACCGTAGCCACCCAAGGCCTCCACCATATTGCAGGTCAGCAGATCGAAGAATTCCGATCCGGTGCCGCTCGATACCGCCTGGGCCACTTTCAGCACCACCTCGCCGGTGCGGCGGCGCTCCTCGCGGGCGCGCAAGGTGCCGATGCCGAAGGCCACGTCATCCGCCAGTTCCTGAAGCAACTTCACCTCGTCGTCCCGGACATCGAAGATCTCGGGCGAGTATAGGCCGAGCATGCCGAAGACCTGTTCGCCATCGCGGAGCGGAAGGCAAATCACGCCGCGATAGCCACGCTGCTGCATCTGGGGCAACCAGGCTATCATCGCTGATTCTTCCTCGATGTTGCGACAGACCACCGCTTCCCCGCCGCGGATCGTGCGCCCCGCGGGACCTTGGCCGGTCGGACAATTTCCATCCCAACTCAGGTGAATCTCGTCCAGATAGCCGTCCACCATGCCGGCGGAAGCCATTGGCTCAATGGAACGGTTGGCATCGCGGCGGGCATAACCGACCCAAGCCATCTGGTAACCACCGGTCTCCACCGCCATGCGGCAGATTTCGTTGAGCAAGTCGCTTTCGTGGTCCGCGCGGGTGACCGCCTCGTTGCAGGCGCTGAGCATCTTGAGCGCGCGGTTCAGTCGTGCGAGGTCGAGTTCGGATTGCTTGCGGGCGCTCAAGTCGCTCATCCCACCGACCATCCGGATACCGCGACCGTGGTCGTCCCGCATCACCATCCCGCGGTCGAGGACGTAGGCATAGGTGCCGTCCGCCTTGCGGAAGCGGTACTCACCGCTCCATTGGTTCTCAGGCCCCTCGATCGTCTTGCGAATGACCTCAAGCACCCGGTCAACATCATCGACATGGATGCGGCTGGTCCATGAACGTGAACTGCGCTCAATCTCCTCGCGGCGGTAGCCGAAGAGCTTCTGGAAGCCCTCATTCCACCAGATCTCGTCCTTGACCAAGTCCCAGTCCCAGACCGCGTCGTTGGTCGCGCCGGCAACGATCTCGAAACGTTGCTGGATCTCGCGCACCGCACTCTCCGCGCGGTGGCGCTCGCCCCCTTCCAGCGCCAAGGAGACGAGATTTGCCACGGAAGCGGCGAAGGTCTTCTCATCTCCCGTCCACAGACGGGGCGGGCCGGTCTGCTCGCTGCACATCACGCCCACGATGTTGCCCGCCACGGTGATCGGCGCATCGAGCATCGAGCTGATACCTAGCGGCCTCAGATAAGTCTCCGAGAAGTCACTGGTGCGGGGGTCGGCATGGGCATCGTCCGCGGCGATCACGTCCAGCTCGTCCAGAGCGCGGATGTAGGCCGGGCAATTCGCCGCCAAAAGCTCCATGCCGGAGCTGTGGCGGTGCTCGTCCATTTCGTAGAGATCCGCGCAGCGCAGCGAGGTGCGAGCTTCATCGTACAACCAGATTCCCACCCGGGCGACGCCCAAGGCTCGGGCATGGGCCTCGGTAATGCGGCGGAAAGCTGCAACCGTATCCTGCATCTGCAAGGGCTGGATGCCAGCCAAGGCGATCAGCGAGTTGCGCTGCCTCACGTAGCGTTCCTCGCGCAAGCGGGCCTCGTCCTCCGTGCGCCTGCGCTCGCTAATGTCCCGCAGAGCCGCCACCAGGTAGGTGATATCGCCACCGGCGTCCTTGACCGGCACGGTATCCACCTCCACCCAGATCTCACGGCCATCCTTGGTGTAATTGACCAGCTCGGCGCGGACCGGCTCACCCTTCTTGACGGCCAGAAGGATGCGGTCCAGCTCGGCAGGCTGGGTTTTCGGCCCGTGCAGGAAGCGCGGTGAGCGGCCCAGCGCCTCCTCCGCGGAATAGCCGGTGCCTTCCGTGAAGGCATCATTCACAAAGAGGATGCGCGGCCCCGGTTCCTCCACCGGGAAAGCCTCGGTGATGATCACCATGTCGGTGATGCGCGCAACGCACTCCGCCAGCAGCTTCACCTGTTCCCGCGACTTCCGCAGTGCGGTGACGTCCCGGAAATAAAGCGCCAGACCCTCGGCGGTCGGCAGCCCGCGAATCTCAAACCAGGCATGGAGCGGCGGGTAGTAGTTCTCGAACTCGACCGGTTGCCCGCTCTCCATGGCGCGGTGCAATTCGCGATCCAAGATGGTGCCGCAGGCTTCAGGGAATTCTTCCCAGATCGTGCCACCAAGCAAGCTGTCCCGCGAGCGCTGGAGCAGGCGCTCGGCCTCCGCATTGAGGTAACTGTAACGCCAGTCGCGGGTCAACAGACAGAAGCCCTCGGTAACGCTTTCCAAGGTGGTGGTCAGACGCTCGGTCAATCGACGTTCCGACTCCTCCGCCTCCCGGCGCGCCGTCAGATCCTGAAGCGCGCCCTGGATCCGCACAATCTTCCCTTCTGCATCGCGTACCGCTTCGCCGATCGCCCGGACCCAAGTCGACTTGCCAGTGGCGGTGAGCAGCGGTAATTCCAGATCGAAGGACGTTCCTTCCGTCGCGCAGCGCTGGAAAGCCTGCTGCACGAGTCCCCGCGACTCCGGCGGATAGTAATCGAAGGCTTCTTGGAAATCCGGCACATAGCCCGGCGGCCGTTCGTGCATGGCGCAGACTTCGGCGGACCAGGTGATGCGGCTCGCCATGAGATCCACGGTCCAGCCTCCCAAACGGGCACTCTGTCCGGCGATCCGCAGCAGCGTCTGATCAACCCGCATCTTCTCCGCCGCGCGACTGCGCTCGATAACGAGGCCGATCAGCTTGGCTGCGGATTCCACCCGCCCGCGTTCCTCATCCCCCGGCGAGCGGTGCTCGCGGTAGTAAATGCCCATGGTGCCGAGCAAATCCCCACTGCCCGAGAAGACCGGGACCGACCAGCAGGCCCGCAGCCCGTGGCGGAGCACCAATTCGCGCGCCGTGACCCAATCGGGATGAGTGGTCACATCCTCGACCACCACCATCCTGCCCAAGGCCGCCGCAGTGCCGCAGGAGCCGATCCCCTCACGGATCGGCAGTTCCGTGGCGGACTGACGGAAACCCGCCGGCAAGCCCGGGGCAGCGGCCAGGGTCAGCCGTGTCCGCTCCGCATCCGCCAAAAAGATCGAACAAAGGGCGCCATCCGACGAGGCCTCGTCGATGCGGCGTGCCACCCGCTCCAGCACTTGCGCGATGGGTTCCCCGCTCAGGATCAAATCAAGCGCCTCCGCCTGGCCAGCCCAGTAGGCCTCCTCCCAGCTTTGTTTGCGTTGTTCCCGGCCCTCCCCCACCATTGTCTCGTTCGTCATGCTGCGGATGATCCTCTTGGGGGGAAGAGGAACTCCGTTTTCTTCCGGACTTTTAATACGGATTGCCCAGACGAGTAACGTTCATTCGTGCGAAACGTTTAGTGGCTGTGGAATCTTGGAGGGTGGCCGTGAAGATCCGGCGCTGGTTCACGCCGCTTCCACCATTCGCAACGAAGGTGTAGGTCGCTCCAGCACTGCTGTTGATCTTGGCCCAATTCACCATATCGGCGGAGGTTTCAATTTCATACCGATAGCGATCATCCACGTTGATCTGGCCGCTATCGCTACTTTCGCTGGAAACGACGCCGTTGGTGGCCGTAGCTTGTCTCATCGTGGGGAACTGCACCTTGAAAGTCCCCGTGCCGGGGCCCGCCGAGAGCAATGCAAAACCGGCCGTGTCGGAGTTGAAGGCATTGTCGAGGAGATCCTTTCGTCCATTCCCGTTGTAGTCGAAGTCGTCCTTGGGAAACGAGATGTAGCCTTCCGTCAAAGTCCTGCGCGAGAGGATGTAAGGCCTGCCGTCAGCGCCGAATTGCAGGCCGAGCACATCGGCGTCGGGGAGCGCGCCTGCCGCAAACTGGACCGGCTGCCCCGAATTGTAGGCGTCGCCGGTCGGGAGTTTTGGCTTCACGTAGTGAATCTCGCGCGCCCGGGCTTCATACCAAGCAATCCGCTGGCGCCCATCCGGGGCCGTCGCCACAGCGATGCTCCTTGGTGCGGGGGGTAAACCGTTTACCGCAGGGATGTTCGCAATGATGGTATCTCCGCTACGCTTCAGGCTGCGCGTCGTCGCCGTGGGGGTAGCCATGGAAAAATAGTAGATCCGATCAGCTAAATTCACCCTCATCACCGTCAGTGGATTGTCGCAGATCACGCCTGGATCCACTTCCTGTTGTGGAAAGGTCGTATGAATGATGAACAAAACGCTGCCGAAGTACTTCGGCGTTGCTTTCAGGAGGCTCACCGAGGTGGTCGTCGCCAAGGTGAAGTAAAGCCGCACGTCGGTGAGGGAAGAAGCAATGATGCCCGTGCCCCGGACTTCGGCGGGAGCCGCGGAATTCAATTGCTGGGCGATGCCCTTCCATTGTCCGGATTCCGTCCGCGCGTAGCAGAGGCGTTCAGGACCATTGGTCACAGGATTCCCGCCATCCCGGACCCATGTGACATGCAGATTGTGGGCGGTGGAGTCATCCACACATGCGCTGATCTTGTCGATGCTGGCGGAAGGAGTTCCATCGATGGTGGTCACCACGGAAGTGCCATTGTCGAATGCGACGCACTTCAGGGTAAAGCTGCTGCCGCTCGCATGAGGAGCAATGTAGTAGCCTGTCTGGGCCCCCGTTCTGACGAAGACTCCATCTTTGTTAATCCCGCCGAGAGGACTGCTTTCGCCCTCCGTCCAAGCGGGAAGCCCCCCTTCGATCGGCCCCCCGGTGATAAAAGCAGTCGGCGTGCTGTTGTTCCCGCTAATGCCTTTGTTGAAGATGCGCAGGGAATTCGCTGCCTCAGGCCAAAAGAACCAGGCGTTCCCCGAGGGCGCGCTCATCACATTGGCGAGCCGCTCATTCTGCCAATCTGCCGGCAAGAGGCTCGCGCCAGACGGCAGGATCCCAAGGAAAAGGAATAGGAATGCGAGGGCTGCTGCCGCCGGTTTCATGGCCCCGGCCATCGCATGCCGGGACCGATGATGCAAGGCCCGGGAGAGGGCATTTTTCTAACAGTGAAGCGGAAAAGCGCCGATTTTGCTACCCCTCCGTTTGATCCGCCGACGCGCGCAGGAGGGTTTCAAAAATCGCCGAATCTGGCTCTCTAGGATGATGAATTACACAATCGTTTGACTTTATTGGACGATTGTACAATTTTCTCCGCCGTGGAGCGGGAGTTGTTTCCAGTCAGCCCGAACAAGGGCGAGCAGGCGCGCCGGAAGCTATTGCTGGCGGCCCTGAAGAAGATTGGCGAGAAGGGCTACGAAAACGCCTCGGTGCGGGAGATCGCCGATGAGGCGGGGCAGAATGTGGCGGCGATCGCCTATTACTTCGGGAACAAGGAGAAGCTCTACGCGGCGGTGCTGGAGGGGATCGGCGGGTATCTCCGCGGCGTCTTCGGGCGGGTGGCGGAGGACTCGCGGGCGAAATTGATCGCCGACCAGCTCGATCCGGAAAGCGCGCGCGAGATCATCAAGCGGATGATGCGGACCCTGCTCGGCGAGCAGCTCGAGGGCAGCGAGTTCGAGAAGATCCGCCTGGTGATGCTGCGCGAGCAAGCGGCACCGAGCGAAAATTTCGAGCTGCTCTATCAGGCGGCGCTCAAGCCGCTGCATGAGCTATTTGCGAAAGCGGTGAGCATCGCGACCGGCGAGGATCCCGCTTCGACCGAAGTGGTATTCCGGACGCATGCGATGTTTGGTCAGGTGCTGGCCTTCACCTTGGCGAGGGCAACGCTCCTGCGCCGCTTGGGTGCCAAGCGGCTGGAGCATTCGCACGTCGAAACGATTGCCGGCGTGCTCGACCAGCACGTGGACCTGATTTGCGGAGGACTGAACGCGACAAGACAATCATGAAAAAGGCGATACCGATCATCCTGCTGGCTGCCATTCTCGGCGGCGGCGGCTGGTACTTTTACAAGAAGCAGCATCCTTCGGAAGATCCACTGGTGCTTCACGGGAACGTGGACATCCGCGGAGTCGACCTTGGCTTCCGTGTCGCCGGACGCATCGCCGAGGTCCTCAAGGACGAGGGCGACACCGTCAAGGCAGGCGAGTTGCTGGCGAGGATCGATGGCGAGCCTTATCAACGCGAGGCAGACCAAGCGCGCGCCGCTCTTGTCCAAGCCAAGGCAGCCTCGGAACAGGCGAAGGCAAAGCTCGGCCAGGCAAAGGCTGATGCCGACCTCAAGCGTGCGGGCTACCGCAAGGAAGAGATCCAGCAGGCAGAGGCGAGTCTATCGGAAGCGAAGGTCACCATGGACAACGCCGAGCGTGCCCACTCCCGCCAAGAGTCGCTGGTAAAGAGCAACGCCGTATCGCGCCAAGCCTACGAAAATGTAGAAGCAGGCTACCGCGAAGCGGAGCAGCGCATGAAGTTGGCACAGGCGAACCTCGACCGGCTGCAAGCGGGATTCCGCAGCGAGGAGATCGCAGCAGCGGAAGCGACCGTGGGCGCAGCCCAAGCAGCAGTGGGCGCCTCGGAGGCGGATGTGGTAAAGGCGGAAGCAGCGGTGAAGACCGTGGAGATCAAGCTGGCAGATACAGAGCTGAAGAGCCCATCGGACGGGGTGGTGATCACCCGGGCTCTGGAGCCGGGCGCGATCGTCCAAGCGGGGCCGACGGTGCTGTCACTCTCGCTGGAGAAGCCGGTGTGGGTGCGGGCCTATGTGCACGAGCCGGAGCTGGGCAAGTTTCCGCCGGGCACCAGGGTGAAGGTCTTCTCGGACAGCGATCCCAAGAAGGGTTTCAGCGGCACCGTCGGCTTCGTTTCACCGAGGGCGGAGTTCACGCCGAAGAGTGTGGAGACGAAGGAGCTGCGGACCTCGCTGGTCTACCGCATGCGGGTCGTGGTGGACGACTCGGATGGCTCGCTGCGGCAAGGCATGCCGGTGCGGGTGACACTGGGCGCGCACACGGACGAGTGATCAGTTTTAGAAGCCGATGCCGGACGCAGCAACAGGCGAGGTGGTGATCCGCTTCGAGGGGGTGACCAAGACCTTCAAGGGCATGGAGTCGCCGGCGCTCGAATCGGTGACGGGTGAGATGCGTACCGGTGTGATCACCGGCCTCGTGGGTCCGGACGGCGCGGGCAAGACCACGCTGCTGCGCTTGATCGCGGGACTGATGGAGCCGGATTCCGGGAAGATCGAAACGCTGGGTTACGATCCGATCGTGAATGCGGGCGCGATCCGCGGCGAGGTCGGCTACATGCCGCAGAAGTTCGGCCTCTACGAGGACCTCACGGTCATGGAAAACCTCACGCTGCAGGCGGACCTCCGGCACGTGACCGGCAAGGAGCGCGAGGAGTCCTTTGAGCGGCTGCTGACCTTCACGGACTTGAAGCGTTTTACCGGGCGCTTCGCGGGTAAGCTCTCGGGCGGCATGAAGCAGAAGCTCGGGCTGGCCTGCGCGCTCCTCGGCAAGCCGAAGCTGCTGCTGCTCGATGAGCCGGGCGTCGGCGTGGATCCGATCTCGCGGCGCGAGCTCTGGGGCATGGTCGAGGACTTGGTGAACCAAGGCATCGGCGTGGTGTGGAGCACGGCCTATCTGGATGAGGCGGAGCTGTGCGGAACCACGGTGGTGCTGAACGAGGGCAAGCTGCTCTTCACCGGCACGCCCCGGGAAATCGCGGAGCCTCTGGTCGGGCGCTGCCTCCAATTGCGGGAGCCCGGTGAGAAGAAACGCCGTTTGCTGACGAAAGCGCTCTCCCGGCCCGAAGTCAGCGATGGCACCATCCAAGGGCATAGCTTGCGGCTGACATTCCGGAAGGGCTGTGAACGCTTCGATCCGAAGGAGATCGGCGCGGCAGACGGCGCGGAGTGGGTGGAGGTCAAGCCGCGCTTCGAGGACGCTTTCATCGATCTGTTAGGCGGCGGCCCCTCAGGCGAGTCGGTCCTGGCGGCGCACACGCACCAGATCGATCAGGACGGCGCGACGGTGATCGAGGCGACGCACCTGACAAAGCAGTTCGGCGACTTCAAGGCCACCGACGACGTCACCTTCCAGGTCACACGCGGAGAGATCTACGGCCTGCTCGGCCCAAATGGCGCCGGTAAATCGACGACCTTCAAGATGATGTGTGGCCTGCTCGTGCCCACCGGCGGCACGGCCAAGGTCGTAGGCTTGGACCTGCGCCACAGTGGCAGCCAAGCGCGGCAGAAGCTTGGCTACATGGCGCAGAAATTCTCGCTCTACGGAAACCTGAGCGTGATGGAGAATCTCGAATTCTTCTCCGGCATCTATGGTCTCACAGGCAAGCGGCAGCGCGAGAAGACCACGGAGATGGCGGAGATCTTCCACCTCAAGCCCTTCCTCAATGCGAAGACGGATTCGCTCTCGCTCGGCTACAAGCAGCGCCTCGCGCTGGCTTGCTCGGTGATGCACGAGCCGGACATTCTCTTCCTGGACGAGCCGACCTCGGGAGTGGACCCGGTGACGCGGCGCGAGTTTTGGACTCACATCAATGGCTTGGTGGAGCGCGGCGTGACTGTAATGGTGACCACCCACTTCATGGACGAAGCGGAGTATTGCGACCGCATCGGCCTGGTCTTCCGCGGGCAACTGATTGCGAATGGCACACCGGATGAACTGAAGGAAAGTGTCGCCACGCAGGAAAATCCGGATCCCACGATGGAAGATGCCTTCATTGAATTGGTGACCGGCAAGGAGGAACCCAAGTGAAAGGCGAACACCGGACTTCGAATGAACGGGCTTCGGTCGGCTTCTCGCTGCGCAGATTGAAGGCGCTGTGCTGGAAGGAGACCCTGCAGATCTTCCGCGATCCGAGCAGCAACCTGATCGCCTTCGTGCTGCCGCTGGTGCTGATCTTTGTCTTCGGCTACGGCATCAATCTGGACACTCCGGTCTTGCGGATCGGTCTTTTGAATGAAGCCAGCGGGACCGAGGCGGATGGCTTTGCCAAGGCCTTGCAGGGCACACCCTCGATGGAGATCCGGCATTACGAGGACCGGAAGTCGCTGGAGACGGACATCACGCACTCTCAGATCCGTGGCTTCGTGATCATTCCGGAGGATTTTTCGAGACTGATGAAGCAGCAGTCGGACACGGCTCCGCTGCAAGTGGTGGCCGACGGTTCGGAGCCGAACACCGCCCAGTTCGTGGGTGCCTACATCAACGGCGTGTGGCAGACTTGGATGATGCAGCGGGCGCAAGACCGCGGCGAGGAGTTGAAACGCGAGTTCAGCTTGGAGGCGCGCTACTGGTACAATCCCTCCGCCAATAGCCGGAACTTCCTGATCCCGGGATCGATCACCGTGATCATGACGGTGATCGGTGCGCTGCTCACCTCGCTGGTGGTGGCGCGCGAGTGGGAGCGCGGCACGATGGAGGCGCTGCTGGCCTCACCGATCACCCGCACGGAGTTCCTGCTGAGCAAGATCATCCCCTACTACATCCTGGGCATGGTCTCGCTGGCGATGTGCGTGGCGGCGGCACGCTTTATCATGGGCGTGCCCTTCCGCGGCGGACCTCCCGCGCTCTTTGTCACCGGCAGCTTCTTTTTACTGAGTGTGTTGGGCATCGGCTTGGCGATCTCGACCGCGACCAAGAATCAATTCAACGCGGCGCAGGCGGCGCTGAATGCCGCCTTCCTGCCGGCCATGATGCTCTCGGGCTTCATCTACGAGATTTCCAGCATGCCGGCCTTTCTGCGTGGCGTCACCCACCTGATCCCCGCGCGCTACTTCGTCTCCTCCATCCAGACGATCTTCCAGGTCGGCAGCCCCTGGAAGGTGCTGATGCCGGACATCCTCTTCCTGATGGGCTCTGCCGCATTCTTCCTGGGCCTGACCGCGAGGCTGACCAAACGCCGCATGGAATAACACATGAACTTCTTCCACCGCATCCGCGCCTTGGTCGTCAAGGAACTCCAATCGGTAGTCGGCAGTCCCTCCAGCCGGACCCTGCTGATCATGCCGGTGATCCTGCAGACCCTGCTTTTTCCAAATGCCGCCACCTTGGAGGTGAAGAATGCCTCGATCGCCATCTACAATCGCGACACTGGTGAGACGGCAAACGAGCTGGTCCAGCGTTTCGCCCAGTGCGATGCCTTCACCGAAGTAATCCCGATCCACTCGCAGGCGGCGCTGGACGATTCAATCGAATCGCAACAAGCCATGCTCGCGGTGAGCATCCCGGAGGATTTCTCCCGCCAAGTGGCCAATGGCGAAACCGGCGCGGTGCAGGTTCTGCTCGACGGACGGCGCTCAAACGGCGCGCAGATCGCGATGAGCTATTTGCAGCAGATCACCGAGAATTTCATGAAGGAGCGTGCCGCGGAGAAAGGCCACGCAATGCCTTCAGAGACTATCACGCGCTACTGGTTCAACCCGAACCTCGACTTCAAGAACTTCCTCCTGCCGAACCTGGTTGCGATCATCACCACCATCGGCGCGCTCATTCTAACGGCCCTGTCAGTGGCACGCGAGCGCGAGCAAGGCACCTTCGACCAGTTGCTGGTCTCGCCCCTGACTCCGGAGATGGTGATGATCGGCAAGGGGGTGCCTGCGATGCTGGTAGCCTTCTTCCAAGCGACGCTGATCCTCTGCGCCGCGGTCTTCATCTACCACGTCCCCTTCCGCGGCAGCCTCTTCCTGCTCTACAGCGGGATGTTCTTCTACTCGCTCTCGCTGGTGGGCGTGGGACTGCTGATCTCATCGGTTTGCAATACCCAGCAGCAGGCCTTCCTCGGCGCCTTCTCCTTCATGATGCCGGCGATGATGCTCTCGGGCTTCGCCTCGCCGGTGGAGAACATGCCGAAGTGGCTGCAGAACCTCACCTGGCCGAATCCGGTCCGGCACTTCGTGGAAATCGTGAAGGAGGTCTTCCTGAAAGACGCCTCCGCGGAGCGGGTGTTTCACCTGATCCTGCCACTGGCCCTGATCAGCGCCTGCACCATCGGCTGCGCCTCGATCATGTTCCGGAAGAAGACGGCGTAGCGGACCCGAATTCTCCGGCGCGATCGCCCGATCGCCATTTTATTTCATTCGGGTGTCACCAAGTTTTCATCGGCGGCGGATCACATCTGTCAGGCCGGACTCCCGATGAAAGCCCTCACCTTCTCCTGCCATTTCCCGCTGGGGAAGCTTGTCACGCTCTTCCTCGCTCTCTTCGTCGCGCCTCCCGTGCTCGCGGCGGAGACCCTGCGCTACGCGGTGGTGTCTTGCGATAATCTCGCCCTGCTCCGCGACGATCTCAGCGATGCCCCGGCCGACTTCTTCGTCGCAGGCCAGAAGCCCGTCGCCAGCGATGGATCTCCACGCAAAGTCCACTTTGTCGGCACCGTTTCCTTGGAAGGCAAACCACAGGTCGAACTCGGCGGGCGCCTGTTTGCTCCGGATCTCGGGGTGAGTGAGCGAGCCCCCTATGTCCACCTCACCGTCAAGAAGCTCACAGGGATATCCCCGCCAGCCTTCACCGTGAATGTCGACCTGATGCTGATGCACCAGCGCTACTCCAGCAAGGCCGGTGCCCGCTACACCGGCAGCTCCCGGGTTCCCGCACGGGCCAACGCCTGGCAGGAAGTGATCAGCTGGAGCGACGGATTCCACTCGATCTGGCAATACTACACGCCCGCGGAAGCCCAGACTCCGACCGAACCTAACACGGACGACAAGATGGTGCCCATCTATCGTCTCGATGTCAGGCTGGGCCAGCTTTCGGATGAAGCACTGGACAAGCTGCCGCGCTACGATCCGGAACACCGCCGCTTGATTGCCGAGTTGGGAAGGTGGCGGGAGAGCTTCTCCACCCACGTGAGTCCCGATGTTCCCTTTCAATTCGCGAACTCCTTCTTCGACCTGAAGAAAATCGCCTCCGACGAGGGCCACGAGATGAGCGGCCTCAACCGGATCACCGGCAGCATCGAGGAGGATCCCTCCCACTTCATCCTGAAGCTGCAATACCAGCCGCCCGCGCCCAGAAAGCAGGATCTCCAGGTCAGGACACTGGGTATCGAGATGGGAACAGACGGATGGTTCTACCAACGGATCGAGAATCCGCCGCGGGCTGAGAATTTCGTGGAAGGCACCTGGTGCGACACCACTTGGGGGGAGAAGTCCCTTGGCGTCCACTGCATGAACGTCGCCGCCTATCGCCTCACCAAGGTGAGCCCTGCACCCGAAGGCAATCCCCCACGGCCCTGATTGGACTCAAGCATGCACCCATGAGACCGACCCTCCACCTTCTCGCCTTCGCGCTTCTCCTCGTCTTGTTTCTCGTCCCCTCCCGAGGCCAGGCCCAGGACACGCTCTGCTACGTCCTGATGACCGTCCCGAAGCTGGAGGCTCCCATCGTCCGCTACGAGATGGCCACCGCGCCGGCCAAATACTTTGCGGACGGAGAGGACTTCTTCACCAGTACCCGCGGTGTGCGTCGCCTCATCTATCTCGGCAAGGCGACCATGAGCGGCAAGGAGCAGGTCGACCTGAAGGGCTACTTGCCACCATCTTTGAGCTACCGTGGTCCTTGGGAAAGGTACGACACCAACATTTCCATCACCACCGCGAGATTGGGCGAGGGCAGCGAGACCACCCTGAGCGTGGATGCCAAGATCCTTCTCCAAGGCAACCAGGTCATCGACCCTCAGCCGGGAATGGCCCATTTCATTCACTATGCCGCCACCAGCCAAGTGCCTCTGCGCCCGAATGCCTGGCAGGAAGTCGCTTATTGGTCGGTGGATCATTACTGCCAGATGCTCTGGCTCTATGCCTTCACGAAAGGCGCTCCGAAAGCAGCGCCCCTCATCGGCAAGGCCCAAGTCGATCCGGAGCTCCCGCCGCTCTATCGGCTTGAAGTGATCATCGGTAGGCTTCCCGAGGATAGCTTTGCCCTCCTTCCTTCAGCGGATGCTGCGAGACGGGCGATACTCGCGGAGTCCAGTGCGGTCCACGCTAACAAATGGACTGCCTTCTCCGTGCACTGCCTGCCCGGGCAACCCTTCGCCAGCCGCACTGCGCTCGGCCTCACCACCAAACGGAAGAAGGACACGGATTACGAAGCCTCCTGCAGCACCACCTTGTCCGGCAGCCTGCAGAGCAAACTCGGCAGCGTCGCCCTCCAGTCCGAATTCCGGACCGCAGCCCCGAAGAAGGAAGACCGGATCACCATCTCCCTCGCCGCCAACCTCGTTCCCGGCGAGTGGCACATCCAGCAGATCGCAGAGCAGCCCGTCATCTACGAATCCGGGCACACGCCCCGCCGCCAATACCAGATGATCGACGGCCAGGAACGGCAGACACCCGTCCGGGCAAATGCCGCGTTCTACCGCGTCGTAGAGGTGACGCGCTGATAGACCTACCCTTCAGCGTCGTCTTCATAAGCTCGATGTCTATTCGTTGCAGAGAGTCTGTGAAGGCAGCTCCCCGAAGAGCGTGACGTAGTCCCGCGAGAAATGCCCGAGATGGTTGAACCCATGCTCGATCGCGATCTGCTTCACCGACTCGCTGCCACGGCGTGCGCCGCGCAGGCGGCTACGGACGCGGTTGAGCCGCAGTTCACGGACAAAGCGGTTGGGCCCCACACCGGTCTGACGTAGGAAACTTGTCTGCAAGGTCCGGGGACAAACATCCGCATGTTGGCAGAGCTCGCGCAGACTCCACGCACGGCCGGGATGTTTCTCCATCAAGGCCAGCGCCGCCGCGACATGGCAGGCCTCGGGGCTGGAGTGAGCAGGCGGACGTGAACCGACCTCAGGCATTGTGAGCAGGACCGCGAGCGTGCGGATCAGCGAGCCGGCGAGGACCCGGCAAGAGTTCTCGCCCTCGACCGTCGCAGTCGTGGCCTCTGAGACTATCGCGCGCAACAAGCGGCGCAGCGGGGCGAGGTATTCCGGAGAGATTCCCAGCACGGCGGTATGCGGCAGGCACTTGGCCAGGCTATCCCCGCTCAATTCCTGGATCGCTTGATCGAGAATGGCAGCCTCGATCATCACCGTGTCCGCTGCGTGATCGGCTGGAGTTTGCCAAAAGGCCGGATCACCCGGCACGATGTAACACAGGGCGCCATTGCCCAGCGTTCGACCGCGAAAGCACGCGCCGCCGTCCGCCATGGCTAGCGCCCGCCAGCCATCCGGCACCTTCGCGTGAATGCGCAGCGCCGGGGAGAAATTGCCGAGGCAGATCCGCAAACCGGGTAGCAGGGCAATGTCACAGACACCGCGGAATTCACCCGGCTCGATCTGGATGCAGTGCATTTCCCATCCGGACCTGGCGGCAAGTTCCGCAAGGCGTCCGCACTCATCGGTCTGGAAGTGAAGCGACTCCATGACTCGCGCTGATACAGGCCCGATCGCATAAACGGATTTGCGCATTTCGGATAGCACAATCGCTAGCCGATACCGACACTTCGATCTAACTCCTTATCCTGCCTCACAAGCCGGATACTCCAATCCCCCTTCACCATCAACTGACCCTGATCATGAGAACACGATCGCTCGCGCGACGGCTCCAGCCACTCGCACTACTTCTCCTTCTCCCCTTCTCCCAGCCCTCCTTCGCCCAGGAAAAGACCCCGGCCAAGGATGCCGGGGCGGCGGCCGCCGCGGCCGACGATGGCCCGTCCGACACCGAGGTCGAATCCCTTGCCAAGTCGGCCGAGCGCTTTGTTGAAAGTTATAACAAGAAGGATGCCGCCGGCGTGGCCGCGCTCTTCCTGCCAAACGCCGAAATGATGACGCGGGATGGCGAGACCGTCCGCGGCCGAGCGGCGATCGAGGCGCGCTACAAGGACCTCTTTGAGGATGACGACGTTCCGCAGGTGGCCTTGGAGGCCTCGTCAGTGCGGCTGGTTGCCCCGGGCGTGGCGATCGAAGACGGCGTGCTCCACTTCACCTATCCGGACGCGAGCGAGCCGGTGAAATCGATCAGCTACTCCGCCACCCAGATCAAGCAGGCGGACGGCGGCTGGCTGATCGCCAGCACGCGCGACCAATTGGAGGTCACGCCGCCCTCGGAGCATCTCAAGCCTCTCGGCGGTCTGACCGGCGATTGGTCCTTTGAGAGCGACGACCTGCGCATGGCACTGTCGATGGATCTCGACGCCAGCGGGAACTTCCTGATCGGCGAAGCGGTGACCACCGACGGCGATGGCGACGTCCAGACCACCAGCATCCGCATCGGCTGGAATCCTGCCTGCTCCTCCATCTTCTGGTGGACCTTCGATAGTGAGGGCGGGAATGCCTCCGGCCAATGGACGCGGGTGGGCAACGAGTGGCTGATCCGCAGCAGCGGCGTGACTGCGGACGCTGAGACCAATTCCGCCACGCAGCGGATGAGCTTCGATGGCGAGGACACCATCGTCTGGAAATCCACAGACCGGGTGATGGCCGGAGAGGCCCAGCCCGACATCGAATTGAAATTCGTGCGCCGCGCGCCGGATCCAGAAAACGGCCCCGTAGCCGCCAAGCCGGAGGCGGAAAGCCCTGAAAAACAATGATCACCTCAACTTCTCCAAGATCATGAAAAACTTCGTACCTGTGATCGTCCCGATCCTGATGTGCTCGATGCTCACCGTCGAACTGGAGGCCCGCGGCGGTGCCGGGGGCGGAGGAGGCGGTGGTGGTGGCCACGGCCTCGGCCATGCCGGCGGCGGTGGCGGAGGTGGTGGTGCCCCCCGCGGCGGTGGGGGAGGAGGAGGAGGAGGTGGCGGTGGCGGCGCTGCCCGCCAAGCGAACCGCAGCCCGATGACCGGCTCCAAGATGAATCGCCCTCAACAGCAACCTCAAGCCCGCCCGGCACCACGACCCGGCGGCGGTGGTGCGGGCGTGCAACGCCCGGGTGGCGGAGGAGGAGGTGGTGGTGGCGGCGGCGCAGCCGTGCGGCCTGGTGCCGGCGGCGGTGGCGTCCAACGTCCCGGCGGCGGTGGCAACAATGTCCGCCCCGGTGGTGGCGGTGGCGGCACTCAACTTCCCGGGGCCGGTGGCAACAACCGCCCGGGAGGCGGCGGCGACAATCGTCCTGGTGGAGGGGGCAATCGCCCCGGAGGTGGCGGCGACAATCGGCCCGGTGGAGGTGGTGGCAACAACATCCTGCCCGGGGGCGGCGGCAACAACCGTCCCGGCGGAGGCGGAGACAATCGTCCCGGAGGTGGCGGCGACAACCGGCCTGGCGGGGGCGGCGGTAACAACATCCTGCCCGGTGGCGGCGGGAATAACCGGCCTGGCGGAGGTGGCGGTAACAACCGTCCGGGGGGCGGCGGTAACAACAACTTCCTTCCCGGTGCCGGTGGCGGCGGAAACGTCCGGCCCATGCCCTTGCCCGACCGGCCCAATACCAGACCGGGCAACGTCAACTACCCGCGTCCCGGCCAGCGGCCGAATTGGAACAGTGGCAACAACAGCGGGAACAATAACAACATCATCCGGCCCGGCGGCGGCAACACGAACATCAACAACCGCCCGGTGATCAACCGGCCGACGGTCAACATCGACAACCGCCACGTCAACAAGGGCAACTGGGGCAACAACTGGGGTAATTGGGGCAACTGGAACCGGCCGGGCCGTGGCAACGTGAACATCGCCGGCAACAACAACAACGTCACGATCAACAACAACTTCCAGAAGAACGTCAACTGGGGCTACAAGCCGAACTACTGGGGCAACCGTCCCTGGTGGAACGCCAACAACTGCCACGGCTGGCACCATGGGAGCTGGAACTACGGTTGGAACAGCGGTTGGTACGGCCACAACAACTACTACCGCCCGCACCCTTACCCGGGCTACGTGGTGGTGGACGACCACCACGACTTCGGCGAGGGCATGGCTTGGGGGCTCGCGGCCTGGGGCCTCGGCAGCCTGATCTACAACACCGGCTACCAGAGCTACCAGAACCCCTACCCCGCCCCGCCGGTCCAGAGTGGCAACACGACGGTCATCAACTATACCGAGCCGCTCTCCGTATCCGCGGGCAAGATGCCGCCGGGCGATGAGGTGGCTGAGCAAAGCGCCGAGGAAAAATCCTCCGTTGCGCTGGATGCGTCGCGGGACGCCTTCAAGCAGGGCGACTACCTGAGCGCCATGAAGTCGGTGGACCAATCCATCGCCGCGATGCCGGGCGACACTGCGATCCACGAGTACCGCGCGCTGATTCTCTTTGCGCTCGGCAAGTATGGTGAAGCCGCCGGCGTGCTCAATCCGGTACTGGCTTCCGGTCCGGGCTGGGACTGGACCACGATGACCGGCCTTTACTCCTCGCAGAGCGTCTACACCGACCAACTGCGGAAACTGGAGGATTACTCGCGCTCCAAGCCCGACGATGCCGCCTCGCACTTCCTGCTCGGATACCACTATCTGGTGTGTGCCCACTTGGATCAGGCCTACGGGGAATTCGATCAGACCGTGAAGTTGCAGCCGGCCGACCGGGTCGCCGCGCAGCTCCGCGACCTGTGCAAGTCCTCGATCTCCCCGGATACCGGCGATACCAGCGCCCCGGTACCGGCGGTGGAGAAAGAAGCGCCAGCCCCGGTTCCAGCGGAGAAACTGCCCGGCACCTGGGTGAATGACCGTGGTGCCGATGGAAAGGTGACGCTGACCCTAGGCGAAGACGGGAAGTTTAGTTGGGTCTTCAACAAGGGCGATCAGAAGAGCGATCTGATCGGCACATTCAGCATCGATGAGAAGGGCCTGCTGGTCTTGGCATCCGATGACTCGCAGATGGTCGGTGAGATCAAGCTGCCGGAGGACAAGAAGCTGAACTTCGTGCTCGCGGGCGGTCCGCAAGGAGATCCGGGGCTGACCTTCGACAAGACGCTCTGAGGCATCCATCAAAGGAGACGGGCTCCCCTGCGGGAGCCCGTCTTATTTCCAATCGTAAAAGGAAACGTGAATATCAGCTCAGGGGCCGGGGTGGATCCTGGTGATCTTGGTACCCTTCAGGCCGAGGCCGCCCATCAGGCCCTTCTGGTCGAAGATGAAGGCGTAGGTTCCCTTGGAAATGTTCTTGGTGGTAAGTTCGGAGGCCACGCCTTTATCCACGACGACGAGGCTCGGGCTGCTGCCAACCGACCATCCCGCTGCTTGATCGAGATTGGCCACCTCCTGCTTGTTCATGAGGAAGAGAGCATAGCCAAACTTCTGGACGCCCGCCTGCAGGCCCCAGGAAGCACCGGCCGTCTGATAGTAGCCGCGGGTTCCGCCATCCGAGCCGAAGAGCGCGCCATTGCCGCCTTCAGCACCGACGACGAAGCCGCCCTTCATGACATGCGGGAAGACGAGGATGCCGGAGGCATGTTTGCCCAAGTGGCGGGCGGAAGGATTGCTCGCATAAAGATCCCTGAGGGCGGCACGGGAGTCCGCGGAGATCTGCTTGCGGCTGGAGTTCGCAGCGTTTGCCTGCGTGACGGGTTCATGTGCGCACTGGCTCAGCAGCGCCCCGGACAGGGCGAGGAGAGCGAAGCGGCCGATGAGGTGGAGTAGTGTTTTCATAGCAACCCCTGACCCTAGAATCGCAATGACCGAAAAGCAAGATGAGGAGTTTTGTAACAACCCGCCAAGCCCTGCAGCCCGCATGGATGGCGGCTCCGCGGGCCCGGCCATTGAACTAAAGTGGTATCTGCCGCTTCCTTAATTCTTGCTACACGATTCCCGTTTCTTCGATTTGGCATGTCCGCGAACCTTCCGATAACATCAGAGAGCGACCTTGGACCCGAAAGCGAAGCCTTGCGCTTCACACTGGTGGAGGGAGATGCATGGACCCGGGCGCAACGTGCCGTGCGGCTCTATCCGCGCAGTGGCAAGGACGGCATTGCACGGCGCACGATCGTCTTCACCCTGCTGGCCTGGCTACCGCTGATGCTCTGGGCGCTGGTGAACAAGCGCGCCTTCGCGGACACGACAAGCGAGCCCCTGATGCGGCATTTGGAAATCCATGTGCGCTTCCTGATCGCGCTGCCGGTGCTGATCTACGGCGAGCGGGTGGCGAAATCGGTAATGAAGCGCCTGTTGCCGCGCTTCATCTCCTCCGGTGTGGTGCCGAGGGAAAAGGTGCCGGCCTTCCGCGAGGTGATCGCCGGCGTCGAGCGCCTACGGGACTCGACCTTGCCGTGGGTGACGATCGGGACGGTGATCCTGGCCAGCATGCTGATCCCGGAGGCAAGCCAGCGCCTGCGTGAACTCGACTGGGCGCGGGAGGGCAATGGCCTGGGCATCGGCGGCTGGTGGTATCTCTGTGTCTCGCGCCCCCTGCTGCAGATCTTCCTGCTTTCTTGGATGTGGCGGATCATCCTGATCACCATCTTTTTCCGGCGGGTCGTGAAGCTCGGGCTGGAGCCGGTGCCGAGCCATCCTGATGGCTTGGGCGGGCTGGGCTTCCTCGAGTTGCTGCCGCGGGCCTTCGTGCCGCTGGTGTTTGCGATGTCCTGCGTGCAGGCGGCCTACGCTGCCCATGATGTGAAGTGGCATGGCACCCGCATCGCCAGCCTGCAATTGCAGGCTGGGATCTTCGGGGTCGTTGCCCTGGCGCTCTGCCTGGTGCCGCTGACGGTTTTCATTCCGCTGCTGAAAAGAGCGCGCCGCAAGGGGCTGGCGGATTACAGCGACTTCACCTGCCACCAGGAGCGGCAGATCCACCGGCGCTGGATCGAAACCAAGAATCCTGCCATAGCTCCGGCGGGCGGGACTCCCGAGCCAAGTGCCGCGGCGCCTTCCACCGCTCTCTACAATGCCGTGAAGGCCATGCGGATCATCCCATGTTCGCGCCGGACGCTCATGGAAGTCGCGGCTCTGGTCGCACTTCCCATCCTCGCGGTCGCGGCCCTTGAGATCCCGGTCGGCGAACTGCTCGGCAAGGTCCTGAAAACGGTTTTCTAAATCATCCTCATGTCCCACACCATGCCCCGAAGAATTCTCTGCACCATCTCGATCCTGCTGTTCGCAGGCTGTGCCGCGCCGGTTTCCTACACCCACACCCACAGCCCCACACCCAAGGGTGACTATGTGGTTTCCCCGCTCTCGGACGCGCTGAGGGAGCTGGAAGCCGGCAAGGCAGACAAGAATCCGATCCTCGCCAGCGGTCACTTCTTCGACTGCGCGCGGCTCGCCGGCGCCAAGGCGCTGGAGGGAGAAACCGGGGCGGTGGCACTCTACAACCACGCCGTAGCCCGCTTGGTGGAAAGCCTGGAACAGGCGAAGTCGCTGCCATGGGACCGGGCGATCACGGTGGGCTCCGGAGAGGGTGCCCGCACGCTGCGCGGGAAGTTGGAACCCGGGGCGCCCCGGGTGGAGCGCCAATACCTCGCCGCCGACAACCTCAGCTTCAAGGGCAAGTATGCCAAGCAGGCCATCCGCCCGGGAGTGGGGGCCTGCCTGGTCGCGCTCTCCCCGGCGAACAAGGATTTCCGGAAGACCTACGATCTCCCGAAGAGTCACGCGGCGCTCACCGCGGTGCTGCGCTTCCAGAACGAGAAGGACGGCACTCTAGAACTGCACGATCCCTTCGAGGAAGAGCGGATTGCCATCGCTGGCCGGAATCCCTCACTGGCTGCGGATTTCGGTGCGCCGGTTTCCATGTCCATCGCCGTGGACCGCCCGGACAAGTTGGGGCTGATCCGCCTGCTCAACCCGCAAAAGTATTCCGACACCGCCCGGCTGATGCGGCTGCAGAAGTACGACAAGAACCGCATCCCAGTGCTCCTCGTCCACGGCTTGCAGGACACGCCGGTGACTTGGGCACCGATGTATCTCGCGCTGATCAATGATCCCGAGATCCGCGAGCGCTACCAGTTCTGGGTCTTCAGCTACCCGAGCGGCTACCCTTATCCCTACTCGGCCTCACTGCTGAGGAAGGAATTGGACGGCATCGACAAGGAATTCCCCGATCACAAGGACATCGTGATCGTGGGGCACAGCATGGGCAGCCTGATCAGCCGCCTGATGGTGACGGATGCGGGCGACAAGCTGTGGCTGAATCTCTTCGGCCATCCCCCTGAGCAAACGAAAGTCAGCGGTCCCAGCCGGCAGCTCTTGGTCGACTCCCTGATCTTCACCCATCGCAAGAATATCCACCGAGCAATCTTCATCTCCGCGCCGCACAAGGGTTCTGGCTATGCCTCGAACTGGATCGGACGCCTCGGCTCGCGGCTGGTGCGAGTCCCGAGCTTCCTGGCCGATGCCCGCGACGCGGTGTCCTCCGTCATGGTGGCAGACAGTGCCTCGATGGTGCTGGAGCGCGCGCCGAACAGCATCGATACCCTCTCACCGAACAACCGCTTCGTGAAGGCGATCAGCGCGATGCCGATCGCGCCGGGGGTGACCTACCACTCGATCATGGGCGATCGCGGCAAGGGCGACACGCCGAACTCCAGTGATGGGGTGGTGCCTTACTGGAGCTCACACCTCGAGGGTGCGGCCTCGGAAAAGATCGTCCCTTCGAACCACAGCGCCCACCAGAATCCGGAGGGGATCGAGGAGGTGCGCCGTATTCTGAAGCTCAACGCGAAGGTGGAGCACTGATATGGGGTCCGATCTGTGGAGGGACTTTGCAGCAAAGGCGGGGGAACCACGGATGGACACGGATTTCCACGGATGAAGATTCAGTGGCGGAGGCTTTTTCTGCCTTTCATCCGTGGTTGGCGGATCCGCTGCGTTTCAGGCGAGGCGGTCAAAGGCGGGGATTTGAACAGGAGAAAGGCATGAGAAAGGCAGGAGGTGGAGGAGTGAGGTGAGAAGCTCACTTCTCCGGCAGTGGAGCCGATATCGTCGGCTGCGGGGACGGCTGGGCGGTTGACGGGGGCCGGCTCCCAAAGCCGCGACATGTCGCAGCACTCGATAGGACGGGTTCGTTTGCGGAAGCGGCCCCCATCGACGGGTCACTGGACGCTCGGCGGGACTGAAGGATGCTGCAGTCCCATGAGAAGGGGCGAGACGATCCTCACTCTCTCGGCAATCTCCCGGATCGTCTCGAGGTCAAAGATCGCGAGGTCTTCCTCGTCGTCGTCCAAGCCTGCCGCGGCCTTGGGGAAGTGTCCGGCCAGCTTCGAGTCCAGGTCGATGGCCCGCAATTTATCGGGCATCTTGATCCGGCGCCACAGGATTACGGTATCCGCTTCGGTTGTGGGGTCGGTTACGGTCTCCGCTGCGTTGTCGTCGCTTGGAGTGCCGCCCGCCTGCGTTGTCGCTGTGGTTCTCTTTTTTGTTTTCTCGTAGAACTCTTGGCAGAGCCGTGAGTCGGGGCCGATGCTGCCGACCGGGGTGTGGACCACCTCGGCGAGGAAGCGGCGCTTCTCGACGATGGTGAGCAGGGTGGTGTCGAGGCTTGCCGCGAGGTTCTGGATCTCTGCGACGCGGGCGGCCACGCGCGGGGTTTTCAGGAGGAGGCAGCCGTTGGCGGTGGCATCGGGTTGCTGTTTGGAGTAGCCGGCTTCGACGTAGGCCTGGGAGGCGGGGAGGCCTTGGGCGACGAGTTGGGCGAACTTTTCCTGTCTGGGGTTGAGGGGCCTTGGCCTTGGCTTTTTCATGTGGTGCATCGCTGGTTTGGTTTGGGGGCACTTCGTGCCTCTCAAGGTGGAAAACTAGCGAGCGCTGGAGACGGGCGACACGGGCGCTTTTTTGAGCGTCTCCGTCAGATCTGCTGGTGGGTTCCGGAACAGCCATTCAACCGCAGATGAACGGGATGCACGTAGATGAAGAAGATTGAGACCGGGATGGATCCGATGGATGGGTTAGGAAAGAGGAATGAAGCGGTGGTCGGCGAGGAAGGTGCCGAAGGTAGAAAATGAGACTCTTGTCTTTATCTTCGTGAGTCCGATTCGGCTGCGGTTGGAATCCATCAGCAAACCTGACGGAGAACCGTTTTTAGGTGAGCGTGGCTGTCGGGTTTTGAGAGATAGTTTGGATGGAGGTGGGCTCCGGAACTTATCGAAGGCCCTGCGGCCGCGATGTTAAAATGCGAGAACCAAGCCCATTCAGATGGAGCGGAGTTTCGGTGAAGCGGCAAAGAGGATGGCGGCTGGCACGAGATTGCCGAAGCGCGATCCGAGGGCGGCGATTTCTCGGATTAGCTCGCCCTTTCAGGGCTCGAAAATCGTCGACGCATGACCTCCCCGGGCGATGCCCGGGCTACGATAGGATGCCCCTTTGTGGCGGGAGAAGGCAGCTAGTTTTGATACGAGGCCGGGTCTTGAATTGGCACGATTTCCCGTGGCTCGCAGGGCAAAGGAGATAGCGTGAGCAAGAGGGCTGGAGGCTCCGCGTTCCCGGGAGGCAGGGTTTGCTTCGGCATCGCTCCCGATCTGGAAACGAGGTTCTCCTGCTGCTTCACGGCAACTGGGTTGCCTGCCGAAAGCGGCAGCAGGCTGCACGCAGTCCAAGGCCGCTACGCGGCGGGATCCACTTGATAAGGAGGCGAGCTTTGGTGGTGGGTTCGCCCGACCGGTGAGGCGAGGCGGGAGACCTCGCGGTCCCAGGAGGCCTGATGCGGGAACGCGGGGTGGTTGGCTCGAGCGGTGAAGCGAGGCGCTGCCACGCTGTCCCGGTGGGGCTGCAAATGCGGTGTGCACGGAAGATGGCGGCAGACGCACAGCTAGGCGAATCCCGGGAACCAATGGAAGCGAAGCTTGGTCCGGGAACCGCGCTGATAATGGGAATCGTTCCGGGGGACCGGCACTTCCTCGCCAGTATTTCCGACGAGGCGTTCAAGGGTGCGGCGGGAGGCGTGGTTGGCAGGGTCGCAGGTCAAGATCCACTCCGGAGCAAGCCGCCGCGCAAAGGGGGCGAGAGCCCGACACGCAGAAAGAGCAAGATGGTGGCCACGGAATCTGCGGCGGATTCCGTAGCCGATGTGGCCGACCACGCTGCGGAGGTGTTCGCTGTCGCCCAACCGCAGATTGAGGTGCCCGACGTCGAGGGAAGCCACCCTGATCCGGAAATGGCAGTAGGGGGCAAGTCCAAGAGCGGTGGGAGCGATCAATCTCACAAATCGGAGCGTGACCCCGGCATCAGTGAGGCAATGGCCGAGCGAGGGAATGGAAGAGCCGGGCGACATGGTTCGGTTCAGACAGAGGAGTTTTCGCAGTGGTCTGCGTCTTCGCCTTTGTAGGGCGGGAGACCCAAATTGTCGCGGAGATCGATTTCAAGATGACCACGGGCATCGTGACCGTCGAGGGGTGCCACGGTACCCGTGAGGATGACGGGCTGGTCTTCCGGAATCTCAACAGCAAGCACGCAGCGGCTGGACGAGCTTTCGATCCATTCAATGCTGACCGGATTACCGGGCGGCCATTCGCTGGCAAAGGCCGCGGCTTGAGCGTGCTGCGGGCCGACGATCGTGCGTGAGTTGAGGACGATCTTCATGGGGATGTCTTCGCACGAGGGATGCCAAGCCGCGCGCTGGCACGCCGGGTGGATGGCGGAGTGAAGCGTAGCAGTTGGGGAGATTAGAGCCGACGCGGGGACTCCGGGCGGGGATGAATGGGCATCCTCTGCCGTGGTGAGTGTGTTCCATCTGCAAATGGCAAGGCCAGGCTTTGCACGATGCGCGAGCTCTTCCCGGGAGCTGCGAGCTTTTACAATGACGGGAGGGCGTGGGTTTGGTTCAGCGTCGCTCCCGATCTGGAAACTAGGTTCTCCTGCTGCTTCACGGCAACAGGGTTGCCTGCCGAAAGCGGTAGCAGGCTGCACTCAGTCCAAGGCCGCTGCGCGGCGGGATCCACTTGCTAGCGGGGCGGGCTTTGGTGGTGGGTTCGCTCGAACGGTGAGGCGAGGCGGTGCCGCGGCGCTCCCGGTGGGGCAGGCACTGTGGTGGGCACGAGGGATGGGGTGGAGGCCCTGTGTCCGGGGAAGCAGGGTTAGCTTCGGCATCGCTCCCGATCTGGAGACGAAGTTCTCCTGCTGCTTCACGGCAACAGGGTTGCCTGCCGAAAGCGGCAGCAGGCTGCACGCAGTCCAAGGCCGCTACGCGGCGGAATTCACTTAACAAGGGGGCGGGCTTTGGTGGTGGGTTCGCTCGGCCGGTGAGGCGAGGCCGGAGACCTCGCGGTCCCAAGGGGCCTGAGGCGGGAGCGCGGGGTGGGAGTGGCAGGTAGCCGCTTCGCGATGGGCAGAAACGCCCGTCCCCGGGGCCGATAGGTCGGCGCCGGGGACGGGTTGAGGGAAGAAGGTCGGGCCTGAGGCCGTCCCGTTGGGCTTACTTGTCCTTCTTGGCCTCGGGGTCGTTTTCCTGCAGCCACTTTTCGCGGGCGGCGAGGTTTTCGCGGAGGTCGCGGATGTTTTCGCGTTCTACCACGGCTTCGCGGTAGAGGGTGAGGGTTTTCCGGACGTCGCTGCCGATGTCGCTGCGGGCTTCGGCGAGAAGGCTCTTCAGGTCGTCGGCCTCATTCTTGGAGGCGGATTCTTCCGGGGTGAGAGCGGGGCGCGAGACCTCGACGAGCTGGGCCTTGCGCTGCTGGAGCATGCCCTCGACGTTGGCGAGTTCTTGCTGGCGGATCTCCTTTTCCGCATCGCTGAGGCCAGCGGCGTTCACCGCGTTCTTGGCGGTATCGCGGCGACCGCTGAGGTCGGCGATGGCCTTTTCAAGGGCTTGCTGGGCTTCGCGGCGGGCCTTTTCGGTCTCCACCTTGTCGCGGCGATTCTGGCGCCAAGCCTCGCTGATGCGGCTGTTTTCGTAGTAGGTACCGTTGTCGTAGTAGGTGTCGCCGTCGTTTTCGTACTTCTGGACGTCGGTGCCGCCGGGCATTGATTTCACCAATTCCACGATGTCGGCGATGCGCTTCTCGGCCAGTTTGTCCATGGCGGCGAGATCGGTGGAGAGGGCTTCTTTCTCTGCGGCGGGATCCTTGGCGAGGCGCGCCAAGGTGTTGCGGCGCTCGGTGCGGTAGATTTCGACGAGGCGCTTGAGCCCGGCGGCGGCCTCGCCCTTCACGTCGGAAATGCGGCGCTTGGAGTCCTGCGAATCCTTCAGGCCAGAGAGCATTTTCACGAGGTCCTCGATCTTCTTGTCGGTCTTGGCCGAGCGGTCGCGGATCTCGCCGGCGACTTCGTCGAGACGCTTCTGGCGGGCATCAATGCGCTGCTTGAGCGTGACCACGGACTCACGGCGGGCGGCAAGATCGACGGTGGCGGACTCTTGGGCAAAGCCGAGGCAGGTCCCCACGAGGAGCAGACAGAGACAGTTTTTCATGGTCTGCCGGTCTATCACCCCGTTCAGGCGGCCGCTATTGCACCAAAGGTTACTATCCTTTGGTTCCGAGAAGATTAGCATCCCGCCGGGATTGCCTTCGCCGCGCTGCAGTTTTGGGTGAGAGCAGCGATCGCGGAGGTCTTTTGAGATCTGGATCGAGATGCGTGATTTGCCGCTGTGATGGCATGTGGGAAACGGTCTCCTGCAACGCGTTCCACAGACGGAACTGGTTCATTGACACAAGCTTCTTGGTCGCTAGCCTCGCGCGTCCGCGCCCGGGGGTACGGCGGCTTTTTCGCCGTCTCCACGCGCCTTTCCCAAGACCAACCCCACTCCAACAACAAGAGATGGCTACCGTGAAGAAGTCCGCCAAGAAGGCGGCCAAGAAAGCGCCCGCTGCCAAGGGCACCAAGTACGTTTACACCTGGGGCAACGGCAAAGCCGATGGCAACGGGTCGATGAAGGCTCTCCTGGGCGGAAAAGGCGCGAACCTCGCGGAAATGACCCGCATCGGTCTGCCAGTGCCTCCGGGATTCACCATCACCACGGAGGTCTGCACCTACTTCTACGGCCACAAGAAGACCTACCCGTCCGTGCTTCAGGCACAGATGGAAGCCGGTGTGAAGAACATGGAGAAGATCATGGGCTGCAAGTTCGGCGATGCGAAGGGCATGCCGCTGCTGGTGGCCGTGCGCTCCGGTGCCCGTGACTCCATGCCGGGCATGATGGACACCATTCTCAACCTGGGCCTCAACGATGAGACCGTGCTGGCCCTCGTCGCCGCCACCCAGAACGAGCGCTTCGCTTGGGACTGCTACCGCCGCTTCGTGCAGATGTACGGCGACGTGGTGCTCGGCGTGCAAAAGACCGAAGGCGAAGACCACGAGCCCTTCGAGGTCGTGATCGAAGAGTTCAAGCACGAGAAGTATGGCAAGGATCTCGTCGATTCCGACCTGACCGCCGAAGACCAGAAGGAACTGGTGAAGCGCTTCAAGGCGCTGGTGAAGGACCGCACCGGCAAGGGCTTCCCTGCCGATCCGTGGGAGCAGCTGCGCGGTGCCGCTGGTGCCGTGTTCGGTTCCTGGATGAACGACCGCGCGATCGTGTATCGCCGCAAGTACAACATCCCGGCCGAGTGGGGCACGGCGGTGAACGTGCAGGCGATGGTCTACGGCAACACCGGTGACACCTCCGGTTCCGGCGTGGCCTTCACCCGTAACCCGGCCAACGGCGTGAACGAATTCTACGGCGAGTTCCTGGTGAACGCCCAGGGCGAAGACGTCGTCGCCGGCGTCCGCACCCCGGAGCCGGTCGCGCTGATGAAGAAGGCGATGCCGAAGCCCTTCGCGGAACTGATGAAGGTGCGCCAGATCCTGGAGAAGCACTTCAAGGACGTGCAGGACGTCGAGTTCACCGTGCAGGAAGGCAAGCTGTTCATGCTGCAGACCCGCAACGGCAAGCGCACGGCTGCTGCCGCGCTGAAGTTCTCCATGGACATGGTGAAGGAAGGCCTGATCGACTGGAAGACCGCGGTGCTCCGCAACCCGGCCGACCAGCTCGACCAACTGCTGGCCCCGATCTTCGACCTCGCCGAGGTGAAGAAGGCCAAGGAACTGGCCAAGGGTCTCCCGGCCGGTCCGGGTGCCGCCTCCGGCAAGATCTACCTCAACGCCGACCGCGCCGCGGCCGCCGCTGAAAAGGGTGAGCGCGTCCTCCTCGTGCGTAACGAGACCTCTCCGGAAGACCTTCGCGGCATGATCGCTGCGGAAGGCATCCTCACCGCCAAGGGCGGTGTGTCTTCCCACGCGGCTCTCGTGGCCCGCCAGATGGGCAAGGTCTGTATCTGTGGTGCCGCCGCCATCGAGATCGACTACGACAAGAAGACCGTGAAGGTGGCCGGTGAAACCTTCAAGGAAGGTGACTACCTCTCCATCGATGGCACCAGCGGCACCGTCTACGGCGGTGAGCTGAAGACCGCTCCTTCGGAAATCATCACCGGCATCGTCGATGGCGACAAGGCCGCGAAGAAGACCGAGAAGTTCAAGAGCTTCCTGAAGCTGATGGAATGGTGCGAGCAGGCGACCAAGATGTCCGTCCGCACGAACGCCGACACCCCGGAGCAGACCCGTATCGCAGTGGCCTTCGGCGCTGTGGGCATCGGCCTGACCCGCACGGAGCACATGTTCTTCGAAGGTGACCGGATCGACGCGATGCGCGAGATGATCCTGGCGACCACGCTGGAAGCCCGCAAGGCCGCCCTGGCCAAGCTGCTTCCTTACCAGCGCGAAGACTTCACCGGCATCTTCAAGACCCTCAAGGGTCTGCCGGCCACGATCCGCCTGCTGGACCCGCCGCTCCACGAATTCCTTCCTCACACGAAGGAGCAGCAGCTCGACCTCTCCAAGAAGATCGGCGTGCCGGTGGAGAAGATCATCCAGCGCGTGCACGACCTGCACGAGTTCAACCCGATGCTGGGTCACCGCGGCTGCCGTCTCGGCATCGCCTACCCGGAAATCACCGAGATGCAGGCCCGCGCCATCTTCGAAGCCGCCGCTGACGTGGCGAAGAAGAAGATCGCCGTGAAGCCTGAGGTGATGATCCCGCTGGTCGGCTTCGGCAAGGAGTTCGAACTCCAGGCCGCAATCGTCCACAGCGTGGCGAAGGAAGTGATGGCCGAGAAGAAGGTCAGCTTCGAATACCAGGTCGGCACGATGATCGAAGTGCCGCGTGGTGCTTTGACCGCCGATGAGATCGCGAAGGGCGCTGAGTTCTTCAGCTTCGGCACGAACGACCTGACCCAGACCGCGCTCGGCATCAGCCGTGACGACATGGGTGCCTTCCTGATGCCGTACATCGAAAGCGAAGTGTTCTCCAAGAACCCCTTCGCCACCCTCGATGCGACCGGCGTGGGCCAACTCATGGAGACCGCCGTCACCAAGGGCCGCAGCACCCGCCCGAACATCAAGCTCGGCATCTGCGGTGAGCACGGTGGTGATCCGGACTCGGTGAAGTTCTGCCACAAGCTGGGCCTGAACTACGTGTCCTGCTCGCCTTACCGCGTGCCGGTCGCCCGCCTCGCCGCTGCCCAGGCCGCAATCGAGGAAGGCAAGAACGCACCTGCCAAGGCTCCGGCCAAGAAGGCTGCGAAAAAGGCCGCAAAGAAGGTTGCCAAGAAGGCCGCGAAGCGGAAGTAATCGCGCGCCTTTCCAGCGGCGGTCATAGCAGAAGCCGCTGAAGAGATTCAAAAGCCGCCCCGGGAGACCGGGGCGGTTTTTTTGCTTGGGGGAATCCGAGCAAAATCTCCGACACGCCTCCGGCGTTAAGAGAGATGCGAGTGAAGCCTGGTGATCACACCGATTCGTGGGCCTTCCAGATCTCAGCGCTCCTGTGTGGCAGCTAGCATCATCGCGCTCATCTCGGTGAGGATGCGCGAGAGTTGGGGGAAGACCCACGGTTCGCGGAAGCGGGAGGGGTCGCGGTGATCGGGATCGATCTGCGGGAGGGAGACGGCTTCCAGTTCTGTTAGAATATTCTCCAACGATTGCGGGGTGGCTGGGCCTTGCAGGGCTTTGAAGCTGGCTGCGCCGAGTGACTGGAGTTCGTCCAAGATCTCGGGGTGGCGGCTATGCTGGTCGTTGAGATGGAGGGTGACGACGGAGAGGGCGTTGGTGACGCGCTGGTTGCCATTGGCGAGCGCGGCGGCGCTTTCGAGGCCGTCGCGGCGGCTGCGGGGATCGGCATTCATGCGGCGCAGGGAGGAGAAGACCTCGCTGTTCGCGGACTCGGCGGCACGGCGAAGCATGAGGAGTGATTCGTCCAAGACGATTCCCTGCTTGAGGCGCTGGAGCACTTCCTTGAGGTAGGCGGCATTGGCCGCGAGTGCCTGAGCCATGATCGCGGGGAAGCGCTGGCGTTCCCAAACCGGCCAGAAGATCCAGGCTGCGGCGAGGGCGAGGAAGCCGCCGGCAAGGGTGCAGCCGAGGCGCTCGGCGGTGACGGCGAGGGTGACGGGCTGGTGAGCTTCTAACAGGAGGACGACATTCAGGGTGATGAAGATCACGGCGATGCCGTAGGCGCGCTTCACCCAATAGGAGAAGGCCGCGATGGTGAGGGCGGCGGCAGAGAGGAGAACCCACAGCGGTGGATGCAGCCAGAGGAGGCTGCTGGCGATGACGCCGCCGGCCACGGTGCCGAGCATGCGCTCCGCGGCGCGCTTGCGGGTCGAGCCGTAGTCGGGCTGGAGGACGACCATCATGGAGAAAGGCAGCCAGTAGCCGTGCGGGATCTGGAGCCACTTGAAGATCACCACGCCGATGGACACCAGGATGGCGATGCGGGCGGTGTAGCGAATGAGCGCGGGATCGACCTTGCGGCTGAGGTTGAGCGATGCGGCGAGAGGTCGCAGGGCGAGCGAGTGGAGGTCGGCGAGTTCCAGCGAGAAGGCCCCGTGCTGGCCGGCACAATCGAGGGTGGCCAGCAGTGCTTCGTGGACGAGCTGAAGCTGCTCACCGAGCTGCCGCAGCATATCGTCCAGCTGACCGGTCACAGCGGCGTCATCGGGATGCGCTTCCAAGCTGGAGCGCAGGACTTCGAGGAGATTCTCCAAGCGCGTGAGCCTGACTTCGAAGGCCGCGAGATGGGAGGGCTGCCGCGAGACGACGGCGAGGGCCACGGTGCGCGAGGTATTCGAGAGTGAGTCGAGCAGCGGTGCAAAGGATGGCACCAAGGGTGAGAAAGTCGGTCGCGCCATCGCGGCTTCCAATGCGGTGTTGAAGGCAATGATGCGGACGGCAAAGCGAGCGGCGGCGAGGTTCAACAGCTCGAGGCGCTGCTGCCAGGAGCCCTTGCGCCTGGCTTCGGGAGCAAGGAGGGCCAGGGTTTGGTTCATGGTAGCGCGGAACTCGGCTTGCTTTGCGGTGATCCGCTCCGCGCGGTCCTTGCCTTCTGGCAGCATGGCATCCAGCAAGGTGGCAAGGGAGAGCCAGCTCTCTGCCACAGTGCGGCGAAGAGGATGCTGCGGGTGGAAGGGCCAGCCGATGACTTGGAGCAGCACTCCGAAAAGGCCCCCGGCGAGGGTACCCAAGGCTGGATGAATCGCACCTGCCTGCGGGACATGCAGCGAGAGGGAGACGAGGAACATCAGGCCGGTGGAGACTGCGAGACCCGGCCCGTAGTCGCTACTCAGGTGACGCCAGAGCCCACCCGCCACGGCCATGGCCAAGGTGCCCGCCAGGGCCAGCGGAAGGCTATAGGCACCCGCGATTCCGAGTGCGGTGGCCGCCGCGAGGATCAGGCTCATGGCCAGCAGTAGCCCGAAGCGCAGTGAGTAGGCGCCACGGACATCGACCAGCGAGATGGTGTGCGCTGCAATGCAGGCGAAGACGGGATCGAAGCGGACGCCGCTGTGCAGCGAGAACAGCAGCGGCAACATGAAGGCCACCACGCCGCGCAGGGCACGGCGCAGATCCGGGCCCAAGGATTCGGGCTCGCGGCTCAGGGGGATGGGATCGGTCGTGCCGCTGGCCGGCATGGCCCTAGACTCCGGGAGATTGGGCCGGGATCAAAGGGGAAATGCTCCCCTCCCCTGCTACTCGGCCAGCAAGGGCAGGAGTTCCTTCACACGCTTGGGGAATTCGATTGGCTTGCCGTCGTTGGTCTGTGGGCTGCCGGGAGTGGTGCGGCCATCGCGGATGGCCTTGGCGAGGGTGCTGGCCATTTCCTTGACGCGATCGAGTTCCTTGTCGGCGAGGTTCTTGGACTCGGCGGGATCGTCCTTGAGGTTGTAGAGTTGGACGGGATAGGCCTCGGCGGCGGCGGGAGAGTCGGGCTTGGGATCAGACCAGCCGCCTGAATCCGGGCAGAGGCAGAGCTTCCAATCGCCCTGGCGGATGGCGAAGGAGCCGTTGATGGAGTGGTGGATGGTGAAGGGGCGGGAGTAGGTGGGCTCGCCCTTGAGGAGGGGCATGAGGGAGAAGCTGTCCTCGGCGGTGTCCGCGGGGATGGAGGAGGCCTTGCCGAGGACGTCGGCTGCGGTGGCGAAGAAGTCGGTGGTGCAGATGGTGGTGGCGCAGGTGCTGGCGGGCTTCACCTGGCCGGGCCAGCGGACGATGAAGGGCGTGCGGTGGCCGCCTTCCCAGATGTCGGCCTTGGTGCCGCGCAGGTCGCCTAGCGGCTTGTGGCCGTGCTTGAGCTGGTCGGCGAGTTTTGCCGCCGGCGCGAAGCCATTGTCCGAGGTGAAGATGAGCAAGGTGTCCTTCGCGATGCCGGCGGCATCAAGTTCGGCGAGGACTTCGCCTACGACCCAATCGGTCTCCATGAGGAAGTCGCCGTAGCTGCCGATGCCGGATTTGCCTTTCCACTGCGCGGTGGGAACGACTGGCGTGTGCGGGCTTGTTAGAGGGAGGTAGAGGAAGAAGGGCTTCTCCTTGTCCGCCGCGGCACTCTTGATGAAGTTGCGGGCCTCAGAGGCGAAGTCGGGGAGGCAGTTTTCGGCTTCGAAGTCCTTGGCCGCGGGGCCGGGGCGCAGCCAGGTCTTGGTGACGGTGGGGATGGCGGTGGGCTTGTCATTGCGCAGGTAGACGAAGGGTGCCATGTCCAGGGAGGCGGAGATGATGAAGCTCTGGTCGAAGCCGAGTGTGAGCGGGCCGCGCTTGACGGGCTGTCTGTAGTCGAGTTTCCAGCCTTCGCCTTCGGTGGGGCCGCTTTCCGCGGTGCGGGCCTTGTCGAGCTTGCCCCAGCGGAGGCCGAGGTGCCACTTGCCGATGATGGCGGTGCGGTAGCCGGCGTCCTTGAGCAGATTGGCGACGGTGGTCCGGCCTTCCTTGATGAGCGGCTCGCCATTGCCGGGCAGCACCGCTTGCTTGAGCGTGGAGCGCCAGTTGTAGCGACCGGTCAAGATGCTGTAGCGGGTGGGCGTGCAGACGGAGGATGAGGTGTGCGAGTCCGTGAAGCGCATGCCTTCGGCTGCCAGGCGGTCGATGTGCGGTGTAGGCACCTTGCCGCCCATGTAGTGGGGGTCGCCGTAGCCCATGTCATCGGCGAGAATGTAGACGATATTCGGGGCGGCGATGCCGGAGGACATCGTCACTGCCAGAACTGTGGCCATGGCTGCGAGGAGAAAGTGCATGGGACGATCTACCCGGATCTCCCGCGCGGTCTCACACAAAAGCGTGGCAGTATCTCCCTGAGCCCGCGGGCCACTGAGCCGATCTTGTCCCGCTAGGAGACGGAATTCCCGGGGTGGTGGAGAAAGGCAGAATTCGAACAGGAGAAAGGCAGGGAGGAGGAAGCCCATGCAGGGTGGATCATCGGGATGGGTTCGTCGCCTTCCATCGAACGAATTCGTCCGCAACAATCACCTCAAACCCGACCAGCGGCCCTTTCCTTTTCCAGGAAGCCGGTGCTAAGGTGCGCGCCATGAATCGGCTGTCCCTGCTGCTCGCCTTGATCGCCCTGCCCTTCGCGGCACGTGCCGACGAATTTTCCGACAAGTTCCAGAAGCTCCGCGAGGCGGGCGACCACGAGGCGATGGTGAAGTTCCTTGCTGAATCGGAGACGGCCCAAGCGGCCAATCCGAACTACTATGCGCTGGCCTCGAACTATTGGTGGCGCTTCGCCGAGCAGCCGAACCTTTCAACCAAGCCCGCGAACAAGGGCGAGCCCTCGATCCGCGATCCGAAGACCGGCGATGAAGTCGGCAGCATCAGCACCAATGCCGATGTCGATCCGAGCCTGCGCAAGAAGGCGCGCGATCTGACGGCGGAGGGCTTCAAGCGCTTCCCACAGCGGCTGGATATCGGCTTCGGCCTGGCACAGGTGCAAGTCAAGACCGGGCAAGAAGCGGCCGCGGTGGAGACCCTGCTGGCGGTTCTCAAGGTCAGCAAGGAGCAGGCCGCGGACTTGAAGTGGAGCGATGACAAGGCGCTGCCGGAGCCAGCGGCCACGATGGTGCCCGAGTCGATCCAAGGCTACAGCGCGCCGCTGCTGGAAGAAGGCAATCCCGAGAGCGAGAAGCTCTGCAAGCAGCTCTGCGAGGCCACCATCGCCGCTTATCCGGAGCACCCGTTTGCCTACAACATCCTCGCGGCGCTGGCCGATGCCAAGGACGACAGTGCCGAGGTGCTGCGCTTGCTGAAGCTGGCGAACTCCAAGGCGCCGAAGGACGCGCTGATCCTGCTGAATCTGGCCGAAGCGCAGCGTGGGGCGAAGCAGGACAAGGAGGCGCTGGCGTCCTACAAGAAGGTGCTGGAGCTGGAGGCGGACGATGAATTGAAGGAAGCGGCGAAGGAAGGGATCAAGGAGCTGGGGGCGGAGAAGAAGTAGCCTAACCGGCCTGCAAGGCGACAATCAGGTCCGCTTGGATGATCTCCGCGTCCGCCTTGCTGCAATTGGCCATGCGGGCGATTTCGGGAACGGTCATGCCACCATGCTTTTTCCGGAAGCCTTGCGTAACCCTCTGCAGGTTGAATTCAGCCGTATAGAGTTCTTCCAGTGATTCCATGCGGCGCGGCGTACGACCGGCACTTCGGGAGCACCAGTCTTCCACGTGACGACGGTGTGCTTCGAGTTGGTCTGCCACCGAAGTCTGCGGCGGCACAAAGAGCCGGCTCTCGTGAGGCGGCGTATCCAGCAGCGAGGACGGCGCAACGATGGTGGTGGTGACACTGGTACCGTCCGAGAAGAAGCTCTGGCACTCCCTAACCTTGGAGAGCCGCCACTGGCCCGTGAAAAGGAGCAAGAGAAGCTTCTGCCAGAGAGGTGGCTTGGTGTGATAAACGGCAATTCCGGCGAGTCCATCCGGCGTCAGGAGCGCCCGGATGAAACAGCGCATCTGGTCGCTCGCGGTCGGGGTGCTGCCAACGAAATGGTAGTCCCCTAACAAGTGACAACCCGCGTCTTCAAAGGCCTGCTGCTGCTCCGCATACCAACGATGGTCTTGCTTGGGATAAAGCTGCTTCCCGTCGCAGGCGGCAGGCCGGTGATCCGCCTGGCCTATCAATTGACGACACTGGGGCAAAATCGCTTTAGCACGGGGATCCATATTATCTTGATATCATGATTAAATTTAACTCGGGGCTTTTTGTAAAGCCTCTTCCCGGTTGTCTGCATTGAGGGCGGATCGCGGGTGAATCATTCGTTAACTTGCCTGAAATAAAATTTACCAGCGCGCTCGGGGACACGTCGATTGTCTCTCTTCAGCGTCGACTCCGGCAATCCAGCTTGCTCCTTCAAGCTCTCATCGAGTTGGCTCAGGGAGATGTATTCGCTCCCGGGCGGAAAAAAGTGGCTCGGCATGGAGGCCGAATCGAGACCCAACTACGGGGAGGCCACCCGCCTTGAGTGCTGGACCACGGGGACTGCCGAGCCAGCCCGGTAACCCTGACAAGCTCCGTCAGTTTCGGGGCGTATCCTTGCCTTTCCGCTCGCTCCCGCCAGCTTCCCGGCATGCATCGCCAGCCGCTGCTTGACCAGCTCGCCGTTTATCGCGGATCCCATCTGTCTGAACTGGAGACCGTTGACCGCTTCATCGCCTTCGTGGAGCGTTGTCCGGATTGCTTCGAGCGATCGCTGTTGGAAGGGCATGTGACGGGCTCGGCGTGGATCGTGGATGACAGCGGCGTGAAGGTGCTGCTGACCCATCACCGCAAGCTGGATTGCTGGCTGCAGCTCGGCGGGCATGCTGACGGCGATCCGGATGTATTGGCGGTGGCGCTGAAGGAGGCACGGGAGGAGTCCGGGCTTGAGGATTTTGAGATGCCGGATTCGCGGATCTTCGACCTGGATATCCACCGGATTCCGGAGCGCAAGGGGGTGCCGGAGCATTGGCACTACGACATCCGCTACGTGCTGCATGCGACGGGAAGTACGGCATATACCGTAAGCGAAGAGTCGCATGATTTGCGCTGGGTGACACTGGATGAATTGCCGGAATTGACGACGGATGAATCGATGCTGCGGATGCTCGAGAAATGGCGGGCGAAAATCGGGGCTCGGTCAGATTTTCCGGTCGCTGCAGAGTAGCCGAGGGACGGGAAGATCTGGCGATTCACAAAACGCCCCCAGCATGAGGCGTCCCGTTGGGACGCGATCCGTGGGGCGGCCATACCCGGCACTTCGTTCCTCGTGCCGGGCTATTATGAGCCGTCCCGTTGGGACGAAGAAGCGGGAGGCATCCCGTTGGGGCGCGATTCATGGGGCGGCCATACCCGGCACTTCGTTCCTCGTGCCGGGCTATTATGAACCGTCCCGTTGGGACGAAGAAGCGGGAGACCCCCGGGCGGTGCAAAATTGCCGATTGACATGCAACCATTTGGTTGCCTATTATCACCCCAGATGGACGAAGTCTTCAAAGCTCTGGCGGACGAAAGCCGGCGGGCCTTGCTGGACCGGCTCCATGCCCGCAACGGACAGACGCTCGGCGAGCTGTGCGACGGGCTCGACATGACGCGCCAGGCGGTGACGAAGCACCTCGGGATCCTCGAGGGGGCGAACCTCGTCGCCACGGTGCGCCGCGGCCGGGAGAAGCTGCATTACCTCAATCCAGTGCCGATCCATGAGATCGGGGTTCGCTGGATCGGGAAATTCGAAGTGCAGCGACTCGACGCCTTAGCCGAATTAAAACGCAACCTCGAACAAGACCATCAAGCACCATGAGCGCCCCGAAACTCGTCTACGTCAGCCAGATCCGCACCACTCCCGCGAAGCTGTGGGAAGCCCTCACCAACAACGAATTCATCCGCCAGTATTGGTTCGGCAGCGAGAACCACTCCACCTGGAAGGAGGGCGATCCGATCGAAGGCCTGAGCGATGAAGGCCAACTCGAATGGAAGGGCACGATCCTGAAGAGCGTGCCGGAAAGCGAAGTCGTCTTCAGCTTCGATCACCTCGCGGAGGAGCCGCCCTCGCGCGTCACCTTCAAGATCGATCCGCAGGCCGCGGGCATGGTGCAGCTCACCATCACCCACGATGAATTCCAGGAAGTCAGCCCGATCCGCGACCGCGTGAAGAACGGTTGGCCGAAGATCGTGGAGGGCATCAAGTCCTTGCTGGAGACCGGCACGGTCACCCAGCAGCCGAGCACCTGCAAAACCGCCACGGCATGAATGCGCCCAAGCTTGTCTATGTCACCCTGATCCGAACCACGCCTGCCAAGCTGTGGCAGGCGCTGACGGATCCGGAGTTCATCCGGCAGTATTGGTTCGGCCACAGCCTCACTTCCACCTGGAAGGAAGGAGAGGTGATTGAAAGCCGCTCGCCGCAGGGTGAACTCGATTGGCAGGGCAGGATCTTGAAGAGCATCCCTGAGCAGGAAGTCGTCTTCACCACCGATCATCGTACCGAGGAGCCGCCCTCCAAGGTGAGCTTCAAGATTGAGCGCCTCGGCACAGGCACCTTCCCCCAGGGTGATGCGGTCCAGCTCACGGTGATCCATGAAGACTTCCCCGAAGTCAGCAAGATCCGCGAGGGCGTTTCCCTCGGCTGGCCCGCGATCCTCAGCAGCCTGAAGTCGCTGCTGGAGACCGGCAAGTCGCTGGAGCTGGGATGGCGCAGCGATGCAGCTTGAAGAGTTCATGGGATGCCGTCTTCACAGGGCTCCGTGTGAAGACGGCCACATGACTCACGCTAGACCGCGACCTTGAGTTGGTTGCGCTCCGCCCAGATACGGATCAGGTTACGCTCGAAGGGATCCGGAGGACGATTCCAGCGACCGCGCACCTGCACCACCCGGCGTGTGGCCGGGTGCACCTCGATCGTGAGACGCGGAATCATTCTGCCAGGCTCCATCTCGAGGGGATACTGGGACAGGCTGAAGACCGCCGAGTTTCCCTTGGAGCAGCGCCGCCAATAGCGCCCGACACAGTGCCGCATGTAAGCCGCCTCTGTCAGGAGACGGACATGCGAGCACTGCTCCGAGATGGTCCAGCGGGAAGGCGTGCCAGCCGGGCTCACGCGGAGGATCTCGAAGGAAGCGACTTCGTCCATGGGTGACCATCTGGCGGTGCCGATGTGGTTCAATTCCGCGCGCAAGCCGGCATGGCGCATGTCCGCATGACGGAAGGGAATGCCGCAAGCGCGCGCGTAATCGTAGATCTTTTTCCAGTGGCGGTGGCAGTGATCCCTGAGCTCGGACAAGGGCAAGTTCAGCAGGATATTCACGTGATTCGTCCGGGATCGGGCGAGCAGTTCGCGGATCAGATCCGAGATCATTCCGAAGTCGCGGGGATCAAAGGCGGGATCCGCGGATACTTTCTCTAACAAACGAGACCACTCTTCCCCGTGGCCGAGGTCCTTCACCATCCGGCTTTGCAGCACCTCTGCCACGAGGTCCGCGCTGGCGCTCCATGAGTGGAGTTGGCCCCAGCGCAGCGCCTGGTGGATATCGAGGTGCTCCGGAGCCTGCATGGCATGGTGCAGGGCCCGGCGGGTGATGGCCTGTGGCATCTTCTCCGCCGTGCGCAGGCTCTTGCCCTTGCCGACGTGCAGGTACCACCTGCGCTCAGGGATGAGGATACAGCCCGGCAAGAGCCAGACCGAATCGAGGAATTGGGGGATCGGCCATTCGGCGAAGAGATGGCGCAAGAGGCCGCGCCACTGGGTCACGGGATCATCGTCCGGTGATGGATGCCAGTCTTCCGGATCGTACAGCCATGAGCGGGAGTATCCGCACAGGCGGACCAGCGCAGGGACAATCTGGTTCTGAAGCGGATGAGGTTCCGAGAACAGGCGGCTACGCTCCGCGATGATCGGAAGCAGGCTCTGGCACCAAGGCCGGAAGAGATCCGCCAGCGGGTTGCTGAGGCGGAAGGTACGGTTGAGGGCCCGGCAAGCACGCCGGAAGTAGGGGTTGCGGATCGCAGACGCGGTCCATGGCTTGCCAGCGATGATGGTGGCGAAGACAGACGCGTCTGAGCCCGCACGAAATGCGCGAGAGGTCATGGAAACACAAGGAGTCGAAATGGCACAAGGCGACCCGACAGCCTGGAAGGAGGCAGCGGATCAGCACTTGGCCCGGCTGCTCAAACAGCAGGCAGGGCCCCGGCCGGTGCCCGCATCAAGCGGCACCGGCAGTCGACTCACGAATGGTAAGAGGCCATCAACATGACGCCCTCACGCCCGCAGAAATCAATCCGATTCCTCACAGGCATTGCTCGACTTGGCGGATCACATCTGGATCGATGCCCCGCGCATGGGCAACGATGCAGAACTGGAAGCCGCCGCACGGGCCGCAGGAGTAGGCCGCGGGGAGAAGCACATCTTCCTCTGCGCGGATGCCAGCAAGCCGAAGTGCTGCGATCCCGCGGTGGGCCTGGTGTCGTGGGAGTTTCTGAAGAAGCGCTTGGGGGAACTGGGGCAAGGCGGGCCGTTGATCTTGAGGACGAAGGCGGATTGCTTGCGCGTGTGCGTGCGCGGGCCCATTGCCGTGGTTTATCCGGATGGGGTGTGGTACCACTCTTGCACGCCGGAGGTGCTAGAGCGGGTGGTGACGGAGCACTTGTTAGAGGGACGAGTGGTGGAGGAGTTCAGGTTGCGGGGGTGAGGCGCGAGCTCCCGGCCTCCCTTCAGGAGGCGTATCTTTCTTCGTGAACGAACCCAGGGTTGCGCGCGCTATCGCTTGCTTACCCTGGGCTGTCTCCTGGCCGCCCCTTCGGGGCTTTTGAGTCGTGAACGAACCCAGGGTTGCGCGCGCTATCGCTTGCTTACCCTGGGCTGTCTCCCGGCCGCCCCTTCGGGGCTTTTGAATCGTGAACGGGCCTAAGGCTGCACGCTATCGCTTGCTTAGCTGGGCTGTCTCCCGGCCGATCCTTCGGGGGCTCTTGAATTTTGTCACTTCCACTCCAGCTCCAGCAGGGTCACGCCTTGGCGCGGGAGGGTGACGAGAGCGAGGGAATGATCCCCTTCTTCCACGTAGCGCGGCTCCTCCTTGATCTCGGCGAGCTTGCAGGCCTCTTCCAGTTGCGCGATCTGGTCGGCGGTGGGTTGCTGGGGTGAGCCCATGGCCTGCCAGGCGGTGAAGGAGTTCGAATGCGTCTCGTCGACGAGGTAGCGCTTGATGGTTGGCAGGCCTTTCGGCGCGCCGACGAGATCGAGGCGGACCTCGGCATCCGGGCCGCGCAGATCGTCATCGTGATAGTGCCAGACCAGCACGGTCATCTTCTTGCCCTTCATCGCCGCGAGCGCGGAGACGTCGGGCTTGCCGCGCACGCCGGAGCGCAGCATATCCGGCAGGGATACCGCGCCATCGCTCTCCACGGGCAAGCGCATGCCTTCCATTTTCGAAAACATCCGGAAGACATTCAGCACCGGCTTGTCGATGCCATTGGTCGCAAGCGAACGGAAGCCGGCGAAGTAGGGCTGATCCTCGAACTCGAAGGCCCAGGTGACCGCGCCTTCGAGATTCACGCCGTGCTTGTCCGCAAGGTCGAGCTTCCGCGGGAAGACGGCCGCAGTGTAGCTGGAGTACATCGTGCCATTGCGGTAGGCAAGGTTCGGACCTTGGCAGGCCGCGCAGCCTTCCGGGTCGGACTCCCCGATCACGATCGGCGTGCTCTTGTATTCCGGGTAGCGCGCGATCACCGAGAAAGCGGCATCGATATCGCGGAGCTGATTCGAGATGCCCATCTGCACCCGGCCATCCACATCCTTCGGCTGGCCCTTGGCGTGGAAGGAAATGAAGTCCGTAGGCGTGCCAGTCTCACCGCTCGCCAGGTTCTTGCCCTTCGAGGTGTGATCCAGGAAGGCCTTCAGGAAATCGCCACCGGCACCGCCCGCAAGATCGGGTCCACCGACCTTGGCCCCGGGGATCGCCCGCCGCACCGCGCGCACCGCGTGGTCGTGCAGCTTGAAGAACTCCTCCCGGCTGCCGCGCCAGTAGCCGATGTTCGGTTCGTTCCAGGTTTCCCAGTACCAGTTCAGCACCTCTTCCTTGCCGTATTTCTCGGCCGAGTGCTTCGCCCATTGATAGACCAGCTCTTCCCACTTCGCCCAGTCCTTCGGGGGATAGGCCCAGCCGGTGTAGATCTCGTCGTACTTCGCCTTGGGCGTCCAGTGGTGACGGTAAGGTTCCGGCTTCACGGACAGTGCCTCCGGCATGAAGCCGATCTGCACGTAGGGCCGCACGCCGCGGGTCAGTCCGGCGTCGAAAATGCGGTCGACGATGGTCCAGTCATAGACCGGGTTGCCTTGGGCATCTTCGGTATAGGCATTGGTCGAGCCCCACTTGAGAGCCGGAGTGCCATCGCCGGTCACCAGCAGGCTGTGCGTGCGGAAGAAAACTTCCTTCGGCTTCATCTCACCGAGATGCCCGAGCAGCTCGCTGCCGTGCTTCATGTAGGTGTAGTTCGGCTCGTCCGCGCCGAAGAAGCGCCAGATCGGCTTGAGTTCGCCAGCCGGCCGCGCGGCGTCGACACGGATGGTGACAGGAAAGGATTCCGCCATGGCGGGCCCGGCCAGGAGGAGCGGCAGAAGCGCGAGGGTTTTGGAACTCATCCCTTCCACCATGATTCGCGGACGGATTTCCCGCTAGTAGGGAATCACGTCGCAATCGTCCTAGCCCGAGGAAGCGTCACGCCGAGGCGTCCTGCATCGGCGGTGGGGCTGGCGGCGGCACATTCGGGGCCGGCGGCTTCACCCAGGCGGGAGCCTTCGGTGTGGCATCCGCATAGATCGCCACCAAGGTCATGCCGATCAGGCCGACGAAGCCGGCGTGCAGCGCAGTCATCGCGGTGGCCATGCCCACCACGAAGGGCGTGAAGACCAGCAAGCCCACCACCATGTAGCTGGGCTTCACCTCGTAGGCATGGACCACCAGACGCAGCCGCGAGCGCGCCAGTGAGAGCCCGAGGGTCACGTAGCAGATTGTGCCCGCAAGCGCGTTGAGATTGAAAAAGAGGCCAGCACCTGAGGTCACCCCGCCAGCTCCGGCGATCGGAATCCCGCAGCCGAGGGCAGCGGAACCGATGAACAGCGCCATCACACCGATCCGCGCCAAGAGGCCCCTGAAGGACGAGGCACCGATCGCCCCCGCGCACATCATTGCGGCAATCCCCACCACACTGGCGGAGCATGCCATCTCGCGGATCACTTCGATCGCGCCGACATTGTAGCGCACGATCACATAGGGCAGCAGCGAGATGAAGGTCAGCAGAGAGAGGCCGAAGAGCGTGATGAACTTGCCGCGCACCACCTTCCAGCGACTCAGCTTGGTCAGCAGCAGCAGCTCGTGGTTGCCCTCGTCCAGCTCCTGCCCCATCAGGACGAGACCGCCCAGCGGCATGATGATCGCGCAGATCACGGTGACCACCTTCCAGAAAGGGCCCGACTCCCACAGCAGGGCCACGTTCAGCATCCCCGTGTATTTCTCATACGGGTAGCCGCCGTCCCCCTGGAACTCGATCAGCAGCGCCACGATGGCGAAAAGGTGGATCCCGATGAAGGGATAGACGAAGCTTCCGCGGCGCATGTTCTGCCGCAGCTCCTTCACCAGCATCGCCCCGAAGCGATCGGGAAGATCATCCTTCACGTTTTCCACGGCTGCCATCATTTGCGCAGCCAGCATCCGGCGCAAGCCGGAAGCGGCGGCGAAGGGCGCGTGAAATTCCGGCGAAATGCGCCCGCTCAGCTCAGGTCAGCAGGGGCTTGACCACGGTCCCGGCCACGTCGGTCAGGCGGAAGTAGCGGCCCTGGAACTTGTAGACCAGCTTCTCGTGCTCGATCCCCATCAGGTGGAGCATTGTGGCGTGCAGGTCGTGCACGTGCACGCCGCCATCCACAATGTTGTAACCGTAGTCGTCGGTGGTGCCGTGGGTGAATCCGGCCTTCACCCCTGCCCCGGCAAGCCAAATGCTGAAGCAGCGCGGGTGATGATCGCGGCCGTAGTTGTTGCCGCTCATTTTCCCCTGGCAGTAGGCGGTGCGGCCGAACTCCCCGCCCCAGACCACCAGGGTGTCCTCCAGCAGGCCGCGGCGCTTGAGGTCCATGACCAGCGCCGCGGAGGCCTGGTCAGTCTGCTTGCACTGGCGGGTGATGCCGCCCACCACGTCACCGTGCTGGTCCCAGCCCTGGTGGAAAAGCTGCACGAAGCGGACGTCGCGCTCGATCAGGCGGCGGGCGAGCAGGCAGTTCGCGGCGTAGGTGCCGGGCGTCCGCGAGTCGGGCCCGTAGAGGTCGAAGGTTTCCGCGGATTCATCCGAGAGATCGGTGGCATCCGGCACGCTGGTCTGCATGCGAAAGGCCATCTCCGCCTGCGCAATGCGGGCATCGATCTCCGGGTCGAGCTCATGCGCAGCCTGGTCGCGGTTGAGCCTGCCCAAGGCGTCCAACATTCCGCGCCGGATGTGCGGCGAGACGCCTTCAGGATTGGTCAGGTAGAGCACTGGCTCCTTGCCCGAGCGGAATTGCACGCCCTGGTGTTCGCTCGGCAGGAAGCCGGAGCCCCACAGGCGGGTGTAGAGCGGCTGGTCGCGGCTGGCGTTCTTGGACACCAGCACGATGAAGGCGGGCAGATTGTCATTGAGGCTGCCCAGACCGTAGGAGGCCCAGGCTCCCATCGATGGGCGCCCCGGGATCTGGTTGCCGGAGCAGAAGAAGGTGATCGCGGGATCGTGGTTGATCGCCTCGGTGTGCATGGTGCGGATCACGCAGAGCTCATCGGCGATTTTCTGGGTGAAGGGCAGCGTGTCGCAGATCTCCATCCCGCTGCGGCCGTGCTTGGAGAAGTCGGCGAAGGAGCCAGCCATCGGCAGGATGCTCTGGTTGCCGCTCATCGTCGACAGGCGCTGATTGCCGATCACCTCTTTCGGCAGCGCCTTGCCATGCCCCTGCCGCAGCAGAGGCTTGTAGTCGAAGGTCTCCAGGTGCGAGGGACCGCCCGCCTGGAAGAGGTAGATGACCCGCTTGACCTTGGCGAAATGATGGGGCGCGCCAAGAATGCCACCCGTCGAAGCCGCGGCGGAGCCGGTGCCTAACAGATTCGACAAGGCCATAGCCCCGAGGCCGAGGCCGGTGCTGCCGAGGAAGTGGCGGCGGGTCAGGCCCATCAATTGATCGTAGCTGGGACGAATCGGCTTCATGGCGCTTAGCGGTTGGTGATGGCGGCGTCCGAGGTGAGCAAGGTGGAGCAAACGATGGCGAGTGCGGCGAGCGAAGGATCTTCCTTGCCGCAGACCTTGGCCGCGGCGGGCAGGTCCTTTTCGTACTCCGCCTTTTGGGAGGCATGGAGTTCGTCGATCGCCTCCCGCTCGGCGGGCCGTGGTGGCCGGCCTGTTAGAATGACGAAGGCGCGCTCGCACTGCTTCGCGGCATCCTCGCCCGGGACATCCTTCACGCAGCGCTCCGCCAGTTTGCGGGCACAGTCGAAGAAGCTCATGTCGTTCAGGAAAATCAGCGGCTGCAGGGGGGTGTTGGTGGTGAGCCGCCGCGCTTGGCAAATCTCGCGACTGCCAGCATCCAGAGTGATCAGCGAGGGCGGCGGCGCGGTGCGCTTGCGGTAGGTGTAGAGGCTGCGGCGATAGAGCCCGTCCCCCTTGTCCGGAGTGTAGTCGCCACCGGAGGCTCCGGCTTCCGACCAGACTCCCGCCGGTTGCCAGGGCTTCGCACTCGGGCCGCCGACCTTCTCCACCAGCAGGCCCGCCGCGAAGAGCGCCTGGTCGCGGATCGCTTCGCCCGACAAGCGGTAGGCCGGGCCGTGCGCCAGCAAACGATTCGCCGGATCGCGCTCGAGTTTTTCCGGGCTGTTAGACGAGGCTTGGCGGAAGGTCGCGCTCGTCACCATGCGCTTGAGCAGCTTCTTCACGTCCCAGCCGGAGGCCACGAAGTCGTGCGACAAGGTATCGAGCAACTCGGGGTGGCTCGGCGCATCGCCCTGCAGGCCGAAGTTCTCCTGGGTCGGCACGATGCCACTGCCGAAGCACATCATCCAGAAGCGGTTCACTGCGACACGGGACACCAGCGGGTTCGCGGGATCGGTCATCCACCGAGCGAGGCCCAGGCGGTTGTGCGGGGCATCGGCGGGGAAAGGCATCACCGCAGTCGGCGGCGAGGGCTGCACTGGCTTCGTCAGATCGGGCGAGGCGTAGTCACCGCGGGTCAGCACGTAGAACTGCTTCGGCACCGGGCTCTCGTGCATCACCATGATCAGCGGGATGTGATCGATGTAGTTGTCGTAGAGGTTCTTCGTCGCGGCCAATACCGCCGCGCGCGCCGCGATCATCTCGGGATCGACGTGCTTGAGGTAGTACTCGCGGATCCCGGCTTTGACGGTAACGTCACCGGCCTTGGCCGCTTGCAAGGCAGCCTCAAGCGGTGAGCCGAAAAGAGAAGCGACCTCCACCGGGACCAGTTCATCACGGAAGACGGATATCTCATCGATCTGTCCTTGGGCGAAGCCGCGGTCATCGCGTGGCCGGGCACCGAGGCGGAAGACATCCTTGGCGATCGGCTTATCGAGTTGGTCGGTGACCACCGCGGTCGTCGCCAGCTTACCATCGAAATACATCTTGAGCCCGGCGGCGCGCGAAGAGCCGTCGTAGGTCACCGTGACCTGCACCCACTTGCCGACCGGGAACGGCTCGCTGGCTTCGATCGATGCCGCGCAGCCCGGCCACAGGTGGATGCAGCTCCAGCGCAGCTTGCCCTTCTCCAAGAGCAACTCGAAGCCCGAGGCATCCGCCGCCTGCGAATACATCTCCGGACCGCTGTGCAGGATCACCGCGCGGTCCTTCACATCCGGGCTGAACACGCGCAGTGAAACCGTGAGCGGATCATGGCGGGTCACGCCGGAAATCCCATCGAGTTGCAGCACGGTATCGCCATCGAACTCCACCGCGTCTCCCGGCACCGGCTTCAAGTGCCCGCCGGACTCCTTGGCCGGCTTGCCATCCGGCACGAGATTCGCGAGCGGGCTGGCGGCATCGAGCGGGTACTGCCCGGCACGCGGCGGCAGGGCGATCGTAGAAGTCGCAGCCAGCCAAGTCTCGAACGCGGCTTCGCGGCTGGCGGGCAACTCGCGGAGCTGTTTCTCCGCAGCCTCAAGCACCGCGCGGCGCTTTGCGATCTCCGGCCCATGTTCCGGCTTCTGCAAGTGCATCGAAGGCTCCGGCGCGCTAGTCGAGATCGAGAAGGGATAGAGCCCGCATTCATCGATCTGCCCGAACATCGACGCCATGCTGTAGTAGTCCTTCTGCGGCAGCGGGTCATACTTGTGATCGTGGCACTTCGCACACTCCAAGGTCAGCCCCAGAAATGCCGTGCCGAAGGTGTGGACGCGGTCCGAGACATTCTCCTGGCGGAACTCGGCCTCGATCGAGCCGCCCTCCTGGGTCTGCCGATGCAGACGGTTGAACATCGTCGCCAGCTTCTGGTCCTGGGTGGCGTCCGGCAGCAGGTCGCCGGCAATCTGCCAAGTCGCGAACTGATCGTAGGAGAGGTTCGAGTTGAAGGCGTTGATCACCCAGTCGCGCCAAGGCCAGACGAAGCACTCCAGATCCGATTGGTAGCCGTAGGTGTCGGCGAAGCGCGAAACATCCAGCCAGTCCTGCGCCAAGCGCTCGCCATAGCGCGGCGAGGCCAGCAAGGCATCCACCTGCTTCTCATAGGCGTCCGGTGAGGTATCCGCGATAAAGGCCTGGATTTGCTCCGGCGAGGGCGGCAGGCCATTCAGCGTGAGCGAAACCCGGCGCAGTAGGGTCGCGCGATCCGCCTCGGGATTCGGGGCCAGCTTCTCGTCCTCGAGCTTCCCGAGGACAAAGCGGTCGATGTCGTCCTTGCACCAGCCGGCATTCTTCACCGCGGGCAGCTCGTGCTGCTTCGGCGTAACGAAAGCCCAATGCGGTTCGTAGACCGCGCCTTGCGCGATCCAGCGGACCAGAATGTCCCGCTCGGCATCCGTCAGCGGCCGGTTGAGCTTGGCCGGCGGCATGATCTGCTCCGGATCGTGCGAACGGATCCGGGCGACCATCGCGCTCGCCTTGAGATCGCCGGGCACGATCGCCCGCGCGCCGCTCTCCAGCTTGGCGCTCGCGCCCTCGGGGGTATCGAGGCGCAGCCCGCCTTCCCTGCCCTTGTTCGCATCCGGCCCGTGGCAACCGAAACAGCGGTCGGAAAGGATCGGCCGGACCTCGAAGGCAAAGGAGACCGGGCGTTCAGCTGCCAAACAGCCGCCGCCGATCAAAAGCGCAGGAATTACCACGAATCGTGACATGATTCTCCCCGTTTTTACCACTCTGAATGAGCGGACATTTCAAGGGAATCACCGATTCACCCAAAGCGGCTACCCTGCAAAGGCATGCGCAGGAATGCCGGAAACCCCGAGGCCCCGAATCACAAAAAGCCGCCCGGCGTCTTCCTCGACCTCGCTCTTGTGGATCCCCGTGGTGACGTAGAGATCCGCCAGATCCGGGCCGCCGAAGGCACAGGCCGTGGTCTCCAAGCAGGGCAGGTCGATCTTCTGCAGCTCCTCCCCGCTCTCCGGGCAGAAGCGCGCCACGCAGGCCCCGTGACAGAAGGCGATCCAGAGCTTGCCCTCGGCGTCGATGGTCATGCCATCCGGCGACCACTCGTAGTGGGCCGTGGAAACCACGCTGCGCAGGTTGGTCAAATGTCCCGCCTCATAGTCGAAGGCGAGGACCTCCTTCCGCGGTGTGTCGATGTAGTAAACCGTGCGGCCATCCGCGCTCCAGATGATGCCGTTCGAGTTTGTCACCGGGCCGAAGACCTCGTGGACCGTGAGGTCCGGGTCCAGGCGGTAGAGCCGCGCATCGCCGGTCTTCTTCACCAGGCTAATCGTGCCGGCGAAGAAGCGGCCGTCCGGTGAGCACTTGCCGTCGTTGAAGCGATTGTCCGGCTTCTTATCCGGCTCCGGATCGGCGATCCGGTGCAGCTTGCCGTCCTCATCGAGGAAGATGAAGCCATTGTCTCCGGCGATCACGAAGCCGCCGGCCTCACGCGGCACTACCGTGCCGACCCGCTCGCCGACTTCCCAAATCTTCTCCTCGCCGGTGGCGGGGTTGAAGCGGATCACCCGGTGGTTCTCGATGTCCACATAGAGGAGGGCATCACTCCACCACAAGGGGCCTTCGCCCCACTTCGCCCGGTAGCTGCCAACGGTTTCGATCGTCACGCCCCGAAGCTAGGAGCGCAGGCCTGCGAGGAAAAGGGAAAGCCGAAGCATGCCCACGCGTGTTGCAAGCTATGGTGTCGTTACCCCGAAGAGCTCAAAAAGAAAAATTCCACGGGTTATTTTATCACGAAGGAAACTCACGCAATATTTTTATCGCCAAACGAATTTCGCCGCGTAGGATGCCTTCCGAAATGATGGAGGACACTAATGCGCCAATATTGGCCAACGACATCGCTCTCCGCTTCCCGGAAGGGTTTTGGGCAGAGTTCGGGCGATTGGCTACCGGAGCCTACTTTAATGCGGACCGGAACACGAGGTTTGACCCAGAGATCGGCACCGCGGACCGCAAATCCGACCGCGGCCACCGGCGGCGTTCCTACATGAACAATGCGATGAGGAAGCTGGAGGAGATCTGGCCCGAGCAAGTGAAGGCACGAGACGTGTGCATGGGGCAGGAGAACGGCTCTAACAATCACGTCGAGGTCGCCGTGGACAAGTACGTCCTCACCCACCACCACCTCACGGGCGTGCGGATTCTTCCCGACGACAGTAAGTATTTGGACCAGAACACCGGGTTGAATGAGGAACTCGAACAACGGGAACTGATCCCCCTGCGCGAATACATGCCACAGCAGGAATTCGAAAAGCCATTCAACCTCTTAGTGCTTCATCGCGAAGATCCTGAAGCGCCGGCCGAGATCGGGGAGGTGGAACTCGTTTTCGCCAAAGGGCGCAAGCGGCTTGCCACATTTCTTCTTAAAGATATTGCTCGGATTCAGGCGCGGCTCGCGGAGCTGAGCCCCGAAGAATTGTGGGACTTCAAGTTCAAGCACGAAGAAGCCAAGCGACGTCACATTGCCTAATGAATCAGGGTCTGGACAACTTCAGCGGCGACAGGCTTGCCCAAGCAATGGAGTTTCGCATGGTCAGCAATGGGCTGCTGGCTGAGCGCCTCAATGTCGCGCCGTCGACCATCACAAAATATCTGAATGGCGACAACAAACCAGTCGCGGAGAATTTTGTTAGACTCTATCAAAGCCTGGGGTTCCCCCCTTCATTTTTTACCACTCCTCCAGTTGTCCCGCACGCGAATGAAGGCGAAAAACTCTGGAGATCCTTGGCAAGCGCCAAAAGGCTAGCTCGCTTGCGGGGTGAGGTGGCGCTCGACTGGCAGTACGAACTGTGGACACATTTCAATAGCATATTTGACCTTCCAAAGTTCGACCTAGGCGATTTTCAAATAAAGAGCGGCGACTACACCTCGATATCGTATCAGAAAATCGAGGATATCGCCATGCAGATTCGGCAGCACTGGGGTGCGGGGCAGCAGCCTTTGAAAAACCTCGTGCGCAGCATGGAGCGATCGGGAATCGTGGTTAACGCGGTCAATCTTATGGCTGAAAAGCTCGACGCCGTTTCCACCATTAGAGAGGGAACCCCTTACGTCTTGCTCAACTCCTTTGAGCACTCAGCGGCAAGGACAAGGTTTGATGCTGCACACGAACTTGGACATATTTTACTTCATTCGGGGGTTGGCGGGCAGGCGCTGAAGAAAGACGGGTTCGCAATTTTGGAAGATCAAGCCCACTATTTCGCCTCGGCACTTCTACTGCCGGCGGAAAGCTTTTTGCGGGATCTTTGGGCACCGACGATGAAATGCTTTGAGGAACTCAAGGCTAAATGGATTGTGTCCATTCAGGCCATGATGCGCCGCGCTTTGGAGCTAAATGCCATCACTGAATCGCAATATAGCTATCTCAATATTGCCATAAGCAGGAAGAACTGGCGGCGAGTTGAACCTCTCGATGATTCCATCAAGGTCGAGTCGCCTAAACTTTTCGCTAAATGTTTGGAGAAGCTGGAAAAGGAAAAGGGCGTCAACCGCTTGGAGACACTAGAGGCGTTGCGCCTCCCCTCGGATGTGGCCGAGCAGATTTTTGCTGTAGAGCGCGGATTCTTTGAATGCGGAGCCGACGAGCGCCAATCCAACGTGTTGGAATTTCTTCCCCGGGCGGCAACTGACAACTGAACGACTCGCGCCCTTCTGCATTGAAGGCAAAAAAAGGTACGGCTTGCGTAGTACTTTCATCTTTCCTCGGTACTCGGATTCACACTATCCGTGCAGCCGCGCCAGGAAGGCATCGATGTGCTCGCGGTCGGTGTAGGGATTCATAAAGACGGCCTTCTCACCTGGCAGAGGTTCCCAGCGGTCGGTGGCGTCGTAGTCGGTGTGCATGGCGAACTCGACCCAGTTGGTGTAGAGGCCGCGCTTGCCGCGGCGCAGGAAGACCTCGCGGTGGTAGGCATTGTTCTGTTGCACGCGGCGGCGGTAGGCGGGATCGGCGGAGAGCGCCTTGTCGCGTTCGAACTCCGCTGCCGGATCGCTTACCCGCGCAGGATCGTAGAGGCGGAAGGCCACCGAGGGCCCGTGGTTCTCCGGCGCGATCACGAAGGCACCCGGCGATATCGCCAGGCGCTGGCGCATGTAGTTCGCGTTCTGCAGGGTATTCGCGATCAGGATCCGGTAGCCGCTCTTGCCGAGATACTGCATGGCCGAGTAAGCGCCGAAGAGGCCCGCCGCGCCGCGCGAACACTCGATCGTGCTCTGCAGGTGGGTCTGCCCCTGGATGTCCTTTTCGAAATAGGAGAAGTTCTCGGGATCGTGCTCCAGCGCCTTCATCGAGTCACGGTGCTTCACCATCACCAGACTGGAGGTATAGGGCACGTAGCCCCACTTCTGGAAATCCACGGTGAAGGAGTCCGCATAGCGCAGTTCGCGAAAGCGCTCCACGGTGCGGAGCAGGCCTTCCAGGGTGATCTCATCAATCTCAAGCGGGTTCGCGGCGAAGTCGTAATCGAGGAAGAAGATCAGCGGCCAGCCGACCGCGGCATCCACATGGATGTGCGGCGGAGTCGTAACCCCGAAGCGCTCGCACAGCCGCAGCGAGAGATCATGCACCGGCTTCACCCGGTCCACGCCGAAGGTGTCCGTGGTGCCCATGGTCAACATGATCGTCGGTACCACACAGCCGAGGCGGAAGCAGGCGGTGAGCTGGCTTTCCAGATCGACGAGGTCGATGTCGTTCGCTTCCGTGAGCTGAATGCGGATCGTCTTCTTGGCCAGATTGACGCCGAGCAGGGAGAGATTCGTGGTATTCGAATAGTGGCCGCCCTGTGAATTGATCATCCGGTAGTCCTGGCCGTATTCGAGCCCGAGCTGCAGGGACTCTGGCATGGTCTTGCGGATCCCGAAGAGGTAGCCGTAGAGGTTACAAAAGGTGCCTCCCTGGGTGAAGATGCCGGTGGCATCCTCCGGATCGTAGCCGACGAGATTCGCGATCTGGCGGATCACGGTTTTCTCAAGCTCATCCGCCATCTCGCAGTACTCGCGGTACACCAGATTCGGATTCGCCAGGATGCCGAGCATCGCGCCGTGGATGGCAGGGTCGCAGGACGCGGTGATCACGTTCTCCACGCTCGCTGGATCTTCCCAGGCCTTGGAGAGAGCGGCGGCGAAGACCAGCCGCTCGTGTGGTGAACCCGGCACGATCCCCTCCTCCGGCATCTGCCGTTCAGCCCGCAGAGCTCCGAGCAAGTCGGTGCCGCCCGGGTAACTGCACAAGCGCTCGGCCGGGGTCACATGCTGGCCGCGTAGCTCGATCACCCGCGCCAGCGAGGGATCGCGGAAGACCGGCCAAAGATCGGGATTGCGGGAGAAGTAGCGCTCGCGCACTAGCTCCAGATGACGGCGGAAGACCGGCGAAGCTGCCACCGGCGGCATGGGAAGGATCGCATTCACGTGGGTTAGCCCCCAGCTTGCCATGGCCGTCTTGACCCGAACCGCCATCCCGGAGCCTCAATCGGGCCAAATGCACGGGCGCCAGCCATCTAACTGGACCCCATTTCGCGGAAATCGGATTTGTCATTCAGGCGTGAACCCGGTAGGGAATATGCCCAATCCACCCGGGATTGATCGACCAATCTTACCCGGGACCCACCCGCCCATGTTGCTTCGCGTCGCCAAATTGCAGCTCATCGTTGCCGTTCTGATCTGGTTCGGGGTGATCGCCCCGGCGGCAGCACAGTGGGATACCAAGACCATCGAGGGCCGCGACTATGTGGCCGTGGATGGCATGAAGAGCTTCTACGGCTTCGACACCGTCGCCAGGTCCGGCAACGACGTGATCCTGGAGAACAAGAAGGTGAAGATGCGCCTGCACGTGGGTGCCCAGGAGTGCCTGATGAACGGCGTGAAATTCGTCTTCAGCTACAAGGTGGAAGAGATCGGCGGCAAGGCATGGGTATCGCGCATCGATCTCTCGAAGCTCATCGATCCGGTGCTGCGCCCGAGCTACATCGACAATGCCGGGAACTTCCGCACGGTGATCCTGGATGCTGGCCACGGCGGCAAGGACCCGGGAGCCACCAATGCCCTGAGCACCGAGGCCACCTACAACCTGCAAGTCGCCGAGCGGGTGCAGAAGCTGCTCGAAAGCCGCGGCTACAAGGTGGTCATGACTCGCGACAGCAACCGCTACCTCACCCTGCAGGAGCGCGTGGACGTGGCGAACAATGTGAAGGACAACGCGATCTTCATCTCGATCCACCACAATTCCGGCGGCAGCGCTGCCCGCGGGATCGAGACCTTTACGCTCTCCCCGATCGGCGTGGCCCACTACGGCCGCGGCCTGAATCAAAGCGACTATCAGGAGCGCGCCGGCAACAGCCACGACTCCGCCAATGTGGCGCTGGCCACTGCCGTGCATGGCTGCATGTCCCGCCGCCTCGGCACCAACACTTTCGACCGTGGTATCAAGCGCGCCCGTTTCAGCGTGCTCACCGGCGTCCAGCATCCCTCGATTCTCGTCGAGTGCGGCTTCATGACGCATCCCTACGAAGCCCGTCTGATCCACACTGAGGCCTACCGCACCGCCGTGGTCAGCGCCATCGGCGAGGCCGTCGAGCGCTACCGCAAGGCAGTCTCGATGAAGCCGGTGACGAAGGAGTAAGGCTCAAAACCTGGACTGCTTGCGGCTTGCCGCAGCCTTCCGCTGGAGGCTTGCCGACAGCGAGATAAGCCAAGGTAACGAGAAATCGTCACCCGCTCGGCAAGCCATCGCGGAGAAAGGCGTTGGCAAGCCTTCGCAGTCCAAGTTCGCGGCTCACAGCCCGACACCCCCCAATCCAAGCCCCATGATACTCGAAGGCATCGTGACCGAGGTTGAGGTCGACAGCTGCTACCTTCTCGTTGAAATCGCAGTCGAAGGGAAACGGTGGCGATTCTCAGCGGGTTTCTCTCCGCAGGATTCCCGATTTCGCGTCGGATGCGAATCGACTGTAGAACTTGCGGTAGATTCGGTGGTCTCGCTTGAGAGACTAGAGCATCCGCCTGATCAGTTAGCTGACATCTGCCAGCACAAAGGCATATCGGTCGAAGCAGTGGGTCGGGTTTCTAAGGTGCTTTCCCAAGATGAGATTGCAGTAGAGATCGCGAAATTTGGAGAGATCGAAGTCAGCTTGGAATACTACTCTGACATCCAGATCAATGAATGGGTCCGATTTAGCGGATGTCTCTCAGCAAAGCTGGACCCATAGCAGCCTCCGACGCCTCACAAGCCCGGCACACCCCGCGGCCGCCAAGTCAGCAGCTCGGGCTCGCCATCGGTCACCAGCACGGTGTGCTCGAAGTGCGAGGAGGGCTTGCCATCGGTAGTGACGACGGTCCAGCCGTCGTCCAAGATCCGGATCGAGGCGGTGCCGGCATTCACCATCGGTTCGATCGCGAGGATCATTCCGGGCTGCAGGATCGGGCTCTTGCCCTGGGGACGGTAGTTCGGCACCTGCGGCTCCTCGTGGAGATCGCGGCCGACGCCGTGGCCGACGAATTCACGCACCACGGTAAAGCCGAGCGGCTTCACATACTCCTCCACCGCGCCGCAAAGATCCGCCAAGCGCTCGCCGGAGCGGGCGTGGTCGATCGCGGCAAAAAGCGATTCTTCCGTGGCGATCAAAAGCCGCCGGGTTTCATCCGGGATGGCACCCACCGCGACAGTGATCGCGTTGTCACCAATCCAGCCGGCCTTAACGATGCCGACGTCCAGCTTCACCACGTCTCCGGGCTGAATCTTGCGCGGACCGCCGATGCCGTGGACGATTTCCTCGTTTACGGAAATGCAGATCTGGCCCTTGAAGCCGCGATAGCCGAGGAAGGCGCTTTTGCAGTCGCTCTCCTTCATCAGCTCCTTTGCGAGCTGGTCGATCTCCAGCGTGGTCTTGCCGGGCTCAACCGCCTTGACCAGATCCATCAGGATCTTGCTGGCCGTCTCCCCCGCCGCACGCATGCGCGTGATCTCGTGGGGAGTCTTGATCTTGATCTTATGCCGCCTGGCCATGGGAAATCAGGGATTTGACTAAATCCAGCAAGCGCTTGGCGACAACCCCGGGGTCCGGGGTGGCGTCGAAGCGGTGGAGGAGCCCGGCCTGCTCGTAACGGAGAACCACCGGCAAGGTGTTCTCCTGATACTCAGCCAGACGCGAGCGGAAATTGGATGGGGTATCGTCAGCGCGCGGCACGGCCACGCCGCCACAATCCGGGCAACGGCCAGCGCCGTTCAAATCCTCGGGGCGCCCGGACCAGCGGCACTCCGGACATTCGAGGCGATTGCTGACACGGATCAGCAGCTCATCCGGAGGCACTTCCAAGGCAATCGCGGCGTCGAGCCGCAGCTCGCGGGCAGCCAGCCAAGCATCCAGGAAGTCCGCTTGGGCGACGCTGCGCGGGAAACCGTCGAGGACCCAGCCGCCCTGCTGGTGCTCCAGCCAATCGGCCATGATCGGCCACATCAGCGAATCCGGCAGGTATTCGCCGCGGGCGAGGATTGGCTCGGCCTGCTTGCCGAGCTCGGTGCCCTCTTCAACTGCAGAACGCAGGAGGGCACCAGTGCCGATGTAGGAAAGGCCCAGCTCTTCCGCCAATCGCCGCCCCTGTGTTCCCTTGCCCGATGCGGGCGGTCCGAGAAGCACAAGACGCGGCGACATAATAGCGAAGGCCGGGCGATCCGGAGGCGGTTACTTGGCGACCCAAGCCGCCGCAGCCACCACCACGATCAGGCCGATCACCGCCCAGAGATACACCAGTGCGGTGCTGGAGGCGGCATTCCCGGTCTGGGCGAGGCGGTCGTAGCGACCCTTGATCTTACCCTTGCGCAGGAAGCCATCGTAGTGGCGCTGGAGCAGGTGGGTCTCCACCTGGCGCATTACATCGAGGACCACACCCACAAGGATCAGCAAGCTGGTGCCGCCGAAGAACTGAATGATCATCGAGCCCGGTGGCAATTTGACCAAGTGGCTCACGGTGGCCGGCAGGATGAAGATCAGGGTCAGGAAGATGGCACCCGCAAAGGTCAGGCGGGTCATCGTGAAGTCGAGGAAGTCAGCGGTCGGCTTGCCAGGACGGACGCCCGGGATGTAGCCGCCGTTGCGCTTCAGGTCTTCCGAGATCTGGGACGGCTGGAACATGGTGGCCACCCAGAAGTAGGAGAAGAAGAAGATGAAGATCGCACCGAGGACGTAATACCAGGTGCCGCCGGGGTTGAGCTGGGTCTGCAGCTTGACCGCCCACGGAGCGCCCTTGGCGAACCAGGTGATCATCATGGTCGGCAGCGACAGGATCGCCGTGGCGAAGATGATCGGCATCACGCCCGCGTAGTTGACCTTGAGCGGCAGATACTGGGTCTGGCCGCCGAATTGCTTCCGGCCGACGACACGTTTCGCATACTGCACCGCAATCCGGCGCTGGGCCTGGGTAATGGCGATAGTGCCAGCGATCACCAGAATCAGCATGGCGATCATGATCACCAGCATGATCGATTTGAAGGTGTCCGCATTGTCGCCGGTCACGAAGAACTTCCAAGTCTGCACCAGCGCACCCGGCAGGGCCGAGATGATGTTCACGCTGATGATGATGGAGGTGCCGTTACCGATGCCGCGTTCCGTCATCTGGTCACCGATCCACATCAGGAGCAGGGTGCCAGCCACCACGGTGATGACCGTAGTCGCATACCAGATCATGTCCGGACTCGGGACCAGAGTCCCGAAGGTCTTTTCATCGTCGATCCCCTTCATGTAGAAGAGCATCTCAGGATTAGCGAGCGCGCGGGCGGCGAAGTATCCCTGCACCACCGCGATCGCGATGGTGATGTAGCGGGTGTACTGGGTGATCTTCTGGCGGCCGTTGTCCTCACGGGCAAGACGCGCAAGCTTCGGCACCACCGCCGTCATGAGCTGCACCATGATCGATGCCGAGATATACGGCATGATCCCGAGGGCGAAGATACCCGCGTGCTGGAGGCCACCACCCGCGAAGATGGTAAGCATCGCACCGAAGGCATTTCCGCCATCCTGCTTGGAGGCGTGGTCCATCCACTTCTCGATAACCCCGGCATCAACACCCGGCAGGGTGATGTGCACGCCGAGACGCACGATAATGATCATGGCGAGGGTGAACAGAATCCTGTCACGGAGTTCCGGCACCTTCCAAGTGTTCGCGAAAGCGGAGATCATGAGAAAACGGAGTGCAAAAAGCGACGGGTTTGTAAACACGGAGAGGAAGCGTGCAAGCGCTTCCTCACCGGAGAACCGTCATTTGGCGTTGGAACAAGACATCAGGCTTGGACGCTGCCGCCGGCCTTTTCGACCTTTTCCTTGGCGGAGGCGCTGAAGGTGCCCACGGCGAAGGTCAGCTTCTTGCTGATTTCGCCCTGGCCGAGCACCTTGATCACTTCGCAATCGCGGTTGATGAGGCCCGCCTTGCGCAGGGACTCTTCGGTGACGGTGTCGCCATCATTGAAGGCCTTGTCGATCTGGGCGAGGTTCACCACTTCAACCTTGGTCTTGAAGTTGATGTTGTTGAAGCCGCGCTTGGGCAAGCGACGGTGAAGGGGCATCTGGCCACCTTCGAAACCGACGCGGGTGCCGCTGCCGGAGCGAGCCTTCTGGCCCTTGTTGCCCTTACAGGAGGTCTTGCCGTGGCCGGAGCTTTCGCCGCAGCCGAGGCGCTTGACCCGGTGCTTGGCACCCTTGTTCGGCGCGAGTGTGTGAAGTTTCATATTCGACGTTCGATGTTGGACGTTCGATGTTCAGTAAGCGGGCCTCAGATCGCCTTTTCCTTCTTCTTGCCGCGGGATCCGAGGATCTGGTCGCGGGTGCGAAGCAGGGAAAGAGCCTTGAGAGTGGCCTTGACCACGTTGGAGTGATTGGAGGAACCCATGGACTTCGCGAGGATGTCGCGGATGCCCACAGCTTCACAGACGGCACGGACGCCACCACCGGCGATAATGCCCGTTCCCGGCGATGCCGGCTTGAGGAGCACCTTGCCCCCGCCGAACTCAGCGTAGATTTCGTGGGGAATGGTTCCATCCACGATGTTCATCTTCTTGAGCGACTTCTTGGCGGACTCGCCGCCCTTCTTGATGGCGTCAGCCACTTCGTTGGCCTTGCCGAAGCCGAGGCCGACCTTGTTGGCTTCCTTTTCACCGGCCACAACAAGCGCGGAGAAGCTGAAGCGACGGCCGCCCTTGACGACCTTGGCGCAGCGATTGATGAAGACCACCTTCTCGGTGAGCTGAGGACCGTCGGGATCCTGCTGCTGGCGGTCATCGCGGCGCGGACCGCGGGGACCGCGGTTCTGGCCACCGAAGCCACCACCGGGGCCGCGGTTTTGGCCACCGTAGCCGCCGCGCTGGCCGTAGCCACCGCCGCCGCCTTGGTTATAGCCGCCGCCACCTTGGTTCTGCTGCGGGCCCTGCGGCTGCTGCGGAGCGGGAGTATTCGAATCTGGGGATACCATGTCGATTGCGCTGGAGAGCGATTAGAATTGGAGACCGGCTTCGCGGGCGGCGTCGGCCAGCGCCTTGATCTTGCCGTGGTAGAGGTGACCGCCGCGGTCGAAGACGACGGCGCTGACATTGGCTGCCTTGGCACGCTCGGCAACGAGCGCTCCCACCTTGGCGGCGGATTCGATGTTCGAAGCGGCCTTCTCGATGCTCTTGTCGAGGGTCGAGGCGGAAGCGACGGTACGGCCGGCGGCGTCGTCGATGATCTGGGCGTAAACGTGCTGATTGGAGTAGTGCACGGCCAGGCGCGGACGCTCGGACGTTCCGGCGACCTTCTTGCGGATGCGCGCGTGAATGCGGCGGCGTCCTTCCTTGCGATTGATCTTGCTCATGTTCGGGAAAGGGTTGCGGATTACTTGCCGACGCTCTTGCCTTCTTTGCGGCGAACGTGCTCGCCGACATAACGGACGCCCTTGCCCTTGTAAGGCTCCGGCGGGTAGTAGCCGCGGACGTCGGCAGCGAACTGGCCGACGAGCTGCTTGTCGATACCTTCCACCTTGATCTTGGTGTTTTCGTTCACGGTGACGGTGATGCCGGCCGGGATCGGGTGAAGGATCGGGTGGGACTTGCCCAAGGACAGGTCGAGATCCGCACCCTTGACGGCGGCACGGAGACCGACGCCCTGGATTTCGAGGTCCTTGACGAAGCCTTGGGAGACTCCGGTGATCATGTTATTGACCAGGCTGCGGACGGTGCCGTGCAGCGCACGCTGGGTGCGGGCCTCGCTGGCGCGGCCAACGACGACTTTGCTTTCTTCCGCCTGGATGCTGATGCCGGTGGGAAGCGCGAGATCGAGCTTACCCTTCGGGCCTTCGACGACGACCTTGCCGCCATCGACCTTCACGCTGACCTTGGAGGGCAGGGAAATCGGTTTGAGACCAACTCGTGACATGGTGTATTGTTCCTTTCTCGGGTTGGGGTTGCTTACCAGACGTGGCCGATGATTTCGCCACCGAGCGAGCTGCGCTTGGCGGTGGCACCGGTCATCACGCCCTTGGAGGTCGAGACGATGGCGATGCCGAGGCCGTTGAGCACGCGGGGCATGTCGTTGGCGCCGGCGTAAACGCGGCGGCCCGGCTTGGAGATGCGCTTCAGGTCGGTGAGCACAGGGCGGCCATCGACGTAGCGGGCCTTGACCTTGAGCTGCGGGTGCCCGCCTTCAGGAGTCACGACTTCGTAGCCCCAGATGTAGCCTTCTTCCTGGAGGATCTTGGCGATGTCCGCCTTGATACGGGAATAAGGAGCCAGGAACTGCTCGTTGCCCGCGCGGGCGCAGTTCTTGAAGCGGGTAAGGAAGTCGGAAATTGGATCAGTGAGAACGGCCATGATGGTGGTTCTTTAGGGGTGTCAGCGGTTTCAGGCTTCCGTGGTTGCGGCTGCGGCGGGAGCGGCTTCTTCGGCCTTCTTGATGTCGCGGAAGGGCAATCCCAGCTCGGTGAGCAGGGCACGGCCTTCGTCATCGGTCTTGGCCGAGGTGACGAAGATGAGGTCGAAACCGATGGTACGCTTGATCTGGTCGAGCTCGATCTCGGGGAAGATGGACTGGTCCGGGAAACCCACGGCGTAGTTGCCCTTGCCGTCGAAGTTCTTCGGCGAAATCCCGCGGAAGTCGCGGATGTTCGGCGCGGTCACATTGATGAAGCGATGCAGGAATTCCCACATGCGCGGGCCGCGGAGCGTCACGCGGGCGCCGAGCGGCTCACCTTCGCGGAGCTTGAAGTTTGCCACGGCCTTCTTCGAGAAGGTGATCGACGGCTTCTGGCCGGTGATCTTGCCGATTTCAGCAACGGCATCGTCCACGGCGACCTTGCGGTCCGGGGCCTTGCCCATGCAGGAGGTCACGACGATCTTTTCGAGACGCGGGACCTGGTGTGGATTGCCGTAGCCGAGCTTCTGCGTGAGAGCCGGCACGACCTTCTCCTTGTAGTGCTTCTGGAGTACTGGGGTGCTCATTTTGTTTTAGCGGGTCAGCGCTTTGGTTGATGCGCTTAAGCGCGGGCGGGGGCCGAAGCCTCAGCCCAGTTTCTTGACATTCGAGATGTGGACGGGACCGTCGGACTCGATCAGACCCCCATCGGGGTTCTTCTCGGACTTGCGGGTCGACTTGACCATGACGCGGGCGCCTTCGACGACGACCTTGCCCTTGGCGGCATCCACGGACAAGACAGTGCCGGTCTTGCCCTTGGCCTTACCGGCGATGACCTTGACCTGATCGCCTTTCTTAACGTGAGTCTTCTTCATTTTTTGAAGGGGCGTTGGGAAGATCGATCAGAGCACCTCGGGAGCGAGGGAGACGATCTTCATGAATTGCTTTTCGCGGAGTTCGCGGGCGACAGGTCCGAAGATGCGGGTGCCCTTCGGGTTGTTGTCCTTGTCGATGATGACGATGGCGTTGCCATCGAAGCGGAGGACCGACCCATCAGCGCGGCGGATCGGGAAAGCGGTGCGGACAACCACGGCCTTGACCACGGAACCCTTCTTGACGGAAGCGGTCGGGATCGAGTCGCGGATGTGAGCGGTGATGATGTCACCGATCTGGGCGGTGCGGGAGCGCTTGCCGAGGACACCGATCATCTTGGCGGAGCGGGCACCGGTATTGTCGGCGACCTGAACGAGAGATTCCATCTGGATCATGGCGGGAAAAGGCGTGTGGGATAGTAGGATCGGGCGGCGGTAAGGACGAGCGGCTGAGGGCGCGTCCCGGGGGCCAGGCGGTAAGGATCAGTGCGAGAGCACCTTTTCGAGCGACCAGCGCTTGAGCTTGGAGAGCGGGCGGGTCTCGACGATGCGGACCTTGTCACCGATCTGGGCTTCACCCTTCTCGTCGTGCACGTAGTACTTCTTGGAGCGCTTGACGATCTTGTTGAACTTCGGGTGGGGCACCCGGGCGACGTGCTCGACCACGAGGGTCTTGCTCATCTTGTTGGAGGTCACGACGCCGACGCGGGTCTTGCGGACGTGTGCGGCGGTTTCCTGGTTGGGCTGCTCGCTCATGGAAATGGATTCGCTGGTGGTTGCTGCTGGTGCGGGACGACTCAAGCCTTCGCCGCCTTGTTGCGGTGCTCGCTGAGCGCGGTTTGGACGCGGGCAGCCTCACGGCGTACCGTGCGGATGCGGGCGGGATTCTCAAGCGTGCCGGTGGCCTTCTGAAGACGGAGGTTGAAGCCTTCTTCCTTGAGGTCGCGGAGCTTGGTCTCGAGCTCCTTCACGGAGAGCTCTTTGGTGTCCTTCGCCTTGGAGGACTTGGTTTTGGCGGGAGCCTTGGTCTTGCTGGCCATGACAGTGGAAATTACTAATTTTTAGGCACTAACGACTAAACAGCGATGTTTAGGCGTGCGGGTTACGGGCGACGAAGCGGGTCGGGAGACCAAGCTTGTAAGAAGCGAGGCGCATGGCCTCCTTGGCTTGGGATTCCGGCACGCCGGCGACTTCGAACAGCATGTTGCCGGGACGAATCACGGCCACCCAGGCTTCAACGGCGCCCTTGCCCTTACCCATACGGGTTTCCGGCGGACGGGCGGTGATCGACTTGTGCGGGAAGATCCGGATCCAGACCTTTCCTTTACGCTTGAGGAAGCGGTTGATCGCGATACGGCAGGCTTCGATCTGGCGGTTGGTCATCCAGCCGCGGTCGAGCGCCTGGAGTCCGAAGTCACCGAAGGCGACGGTGGTTCCGCGCTGCGCGTTACCGGCCCGGCTGCCGCGGTGCGACTTCCGGAACTTCGTGCGTTTGGGCATCAAGGGCATGGCTCAGTCCTCCTTGGGAAAATGGTTAAAATGAAAAGTGATCTTATTGGTTACCACGTGGCGGGCGCGGGCCACCAGGGCCGCGGTTGTCGCGACGGTCGCGGCGGTCACCGCCACGCTCAGGGCGCGGGGAGGAGCCGTCGTCTTCCTTCTTGTTGACCCAGCACTTGATGCCGATGATGCCGTAAACGGTGCGAGCTTCGGCGAAGCCGTAGTCAAGCGGGACGCGCAGGGTCTGCAACGGCACCTTGCCCTCGCGATACCACTCGGAGCGGGCGATGTCCGCACCACCGAGGCGGCCGGCGCAACGGATCCGGATGCCGTCGGCACCGAAGTCCATGGCGGTCTGCACGGCGCGCTTCATGGCGCGGCGGAAAGAGATACGGCGCTCAAGCTGGACGGCGACTTGCTCGCAGATCAGCTGGGCATCGAGCTCCGGCTTACGGATTTCGACGATGTCGATCTTGACCTGGGCACCCTTGCAGATGTCGGAGAGTTCCTTGGTCATGCGCTCGATTTCCGAACCCTTGCGGCCGATGATCAGGCCCGGGCGGGAGGTGTGGAGCGTGACGCGGACGCTGTTCCAAGCGCGCTCGATGACGACGCGGGCCAAGGCAGCGAACTGCAGGCGCTGGCGCATGTAGCCACGGATCCGGAGATCTTCGTGGAGCTTCTCGGCGTAATCCTTGCCGGCGGCGAACCACTTGGAGCGCCAGTCTTTGGAGACGGCGAGGCGGAAACCGATGGGGTTGACTTTCTGGCCCATGATAAAGTGCGGTGAGAGTGTGGATCAGGCCTGCTTGCCGGCAGCCTTCTTGGAGACGTTGATTCGCTTCGGCTTCGCTTCGCCTTCCGGGGCTTCGGCGAGGGTGATGTAAATGTGGCTGGTGCGCTTCAAGATGCCGCCCGCCGAGCCCTTGGCACGGGGCGAGAAGCGCTTGAGCACCGGACCTGCCCCGATGGTGGCTTCCTTGATGACCAAGGATTCCGCGCTGAGGGAGAAGTTGTTCTCCGCATCCGCGATGGCAGCCTTGAGCGTCTTGTTGATGTGGAAGGCCGCCTTCTTCGGGGTGAAGGTGAGAATGTCGAGCGCGCTCGACACGGGAAGGCCCTGGATCTCGCGGGCGACGTCGCGCGCCTTCTTCGGGGACAGGCGGACGTATTTGGTGGTGCTCTTGACTTCCATGGATCGGATCGGTGAAAGGTTGAAAAAGGGTCGGTCGGCTTAGCGGCCGGGCTGGGTCATGAGAATGGCTGTTTCGCCGAGGCGGACCGGTTCGGCTCCCGGGTCGAGTTGCTCGACAAAGGCACCGCATACGTTGCGGCGGACGTCGGCCACGATGGCGGTGCCGAATGGCTGATCCCCGCGGACGAGTTGATATGTGGTGCCGATGCGGGCTCCTTGGGCTTCGCCGACGTTCAGAACGAGGAGTCCGCTATCGGCGTCCACGTTCATGACTTTGGCGTTGCTTGCGGAACCTGCCGCCGCGGGGGCGGGCTTCTGCACCGTTCCCAGCAGGGAGTCAAGCTCCCTGATGGCTGTTTCGACACGCAGGCGGGAGTCGGGGTCCGCGGCCACCGCCTTGCGGAGGTAGTCGGTGATCACATCCCGGAGCCGGGAAGCGGCCCCTTCGAGGCCGGAAACCCGGCTGGTCAGGATCTGCTGCTCGGCAACCGCCTGGACCAGGCGCTCGTCGCCTCCGTCCAGCAGGTTGCGGCCGAGCGCTTCCATCCGCAGCTTGACGCGGTCAAGCTGCTCGCGGGCGTCTTTCTCGGCTTGGTTCGCCTCGGCCAAGCTCTTTTCGAGAGTCTGGTTGCGCTGGCGCAGCGCTTCGACCGTGGATTCCAGCTCGGCCACCGTGTTCCCCTGCGCGGCACAGGTCCACGTCCCCCCGCACAGTCCGGAGACCGTGGCGGCGAGGGCGATGACAGTGCGGATGCGCATGGGAGCGAAACGGCGGTGCTTGCGGGAAGCGGGCGATTAATTACTTCTTGCCGATACCACCGTGCTGGCGGAACAGGCGGGTCGGGGCGAATTCACCGAGCTTGTGGCCGACCATGTTTTCGGTGACGTACACCGGGACGAAGGTCTTGCCATTGTGCACGGCGAAGTTCAGGCCGACGAAGTCGGGAGTCACCATGGAGGCGCGGCTCCAGGTCTTGATCGGCTTCTTGTCGTTCGCCGCGATGGCGACGTCGATCTTGGCCAGAAGCTTCTGGTCGATGTAAGGACCCTTCTTGAGCGAGCGGGGCATAGGTTCGGTAAGTTAAAAGGTTGGCTTAGCGGGCTTAGCGCTTCTTGGAGTGGCGGCTCTCGACGATGAAGGTGCTGGTGACCTTCTTCGGCTTGCGGGTCTTCTGACCCTTCGCGTGACCCCAAGGGCTGGTCAGGTGCTGGCGACCACCACCGGACTTCGACTTACCCTCACCACCACCGTTCGGGTGGTCGACGGGGTTCATGCACATGCCGCGGACGGTCGGGCGGACGCCCTGCCAGCGGGTGCGGCCAGCCTTGCCGGACACTTCGTTCATGTGATCGCGGTTGCCCACGGTGCCGATCGTGCAGAAGCAGGCTTCGTTGAAGCGGCGGATTTCACCGGAAGGCATCTTGACCAGCGCCCAGCCGCCTTCGCGGTTGGAGAGCACGGCCTGCTGACCGGCCGAGCGGGCGACCTTGCCGCCATTGCCCGGGAGCAGCTCGATGTTGTGGATCGCAGTGCCGAGCGGAACGCTCTTGAGCGGCATTGCGTTACCGACCTTCGGGGCGACCTTTTCGCCGGAAACCACGGTGGCTCCGACTTCCAGGCCAGCCGGGGCCAAGATGTAGCTCTTCACGCCGTCCTTGTATTGGATCAGCGCGATGCGGCAGGTGCGGTTCGGATCGTATTCGATCCCGACCACGGTCGCCGGCACATCGGCCTTGCCGCGCTTGAAGTCAATCAGGCGGTAGTGGCGCTTGTGACCGCCACCGATGTGACGGGTGGTGATCCGGCCGGTGTTGTTACGGCCGCCGCTCCGCTTGAGCGGGGTAAGAAGGCTCTTCTCCGGCTTGTGCTTGGTGATTTCGTCGAAGGACGGAAGCACCTTGTAGCGTTCGGACGGGGTATTCGGTGTGAACTCCTTGAGAGGCATGGCTCTGGTGAGGTTGGTTCGGGGTTAGCCGGTGGAAAATCAGATGAGATCGAGGGATTCGCCCTCCTTGAGGCGGACGATGGCCTTCTTCCAGTGGTTGGTGCGACCTGCGTCGGCACGGCGCTTGCGGCGCTCCTTGCCGGCGTAGTTGGCAGTGCGGACGTCGGCGACCTTCTTGTTCAGGAGAGTTTCGACGGCACGCTTGATATCGAGCTTGTTGGCGTTGCGATCCACCTCGAGGACGACCTCATTATTGGTCTCCTGGAGCATGGTGGCCTTCTCGCTGAGGCGGACGTTCTTGATGACTTGATAGATGTCTTTCATGGCGCGGTTCAGCGATAAGGGATCAGGCGGTGCGCTTGGCGAGGGTCTCGAGGGCGTCTTCGACCACGAGCACGGAATTGGCGTGGAGCAGTTCCTCGACGTTCACGCTTTCGACGGTGACGAGCTGGGCCCACTGCACGTTGCGGGCAGCGAGGTAGGTCTGGTCGTCGAAGCTCTTGGCAACGATCAGGACCTTCTTGGCCTCGACCTCGGCGGTCACGGCGGCAATGAAGGACTTGGTCTTGCCATCGGCGATGGAGAAGGAAGGCAGGGTCTTGATCGACTCCCCGCGGACGAGGTCACCGAGGACGCGGCGCAAGGCGAGCTTGCGAACGTTCTTCGGCACGTGCTTCGAGTAATCGCGCGGACGCGGACCGAAGACGACGCCACCACCCACGAAGATCGGGGCGCGCTTGTCGCCGTGACGGGCGTTACCGGTGCCCTTCTGCTTGTAGATCTTCTTGTTGTTACCGCGGACTTCGCCACGGGTCTTGGTGCAGGCGGAACCGGTGCGGCGGTTGGCGCGGTAGGCGGTCACGAGATCGTGAACGGCCTGGGAACCGCGGTCAGCTTCGACGAGCTGGATGTTCGCGCTCTGGGCGGCGTCGGCGGTGAAAGTTTTCGCGGGCATGACTAGGGATGCGTTTTGAAATTAGGAGCGGGCTTGCGCTTTCAGGCTGACCTTACTTGCCCTTCTTGGTGGTGGTTTCCACGCGCGGTGTGTAGATCGGGTTGGCGATCTTCTTCTTGGCGGCGCGGATGGTGAGGTAGCTGCCCTTGGCGCCGGGAACGGCACCGGAGATCAGGATCACACCGTCCTCGGGGCGCACGGCCACGACCTTCAAATTCTGCGTGGTGCGCGGCACATCACCCATGTGTCCGGGCATCTTCTGGTTCTTCCAGACGCGGCCGGGAGTAGAGCGGCAACCGATAGCACCAGTCCGGCGGTGCATCATCGATCCGTGGGTCATCTTGAGACCACCGAAGCCGTGGCGCTTCACAGCACCCTGGAAGCCGCGGCCCTTGGTGGTGCCGATGACGTCCACCCACTGATCCACCACGAAGGTGTCCAGACCGGTGTGGGTCTCCGGAGCTGCCTGGTCAGCCGGGAAGCGGAATTCCTTCACCAGATACTTGGCGCCGGAGCCGTGCTTCTTGAAGTGGCCGAGCGAAGGCTTGTCCGCGCGGAATTCCTTCTTGTCGTCGTAGCCGACTTGGACAGCGGAGTAACCGTCCTTTTCGACGGTCTTGACCTGCAGGCAGGTGTTACCGCTCACCTCGATGACGGTGACGGGGATCATGGCCTGGCTCTTCTCATCGAAGAGGCGGGTCATACCGAGCTTTTTGCCGAGAAGTCCGAGAGACATGGTGGGCAGGAAATTAAATTTGAGATTGGAAATCTGAGATCCTCAGGCGGCTCAGATGCGGATGGCGATGTCGACACCGGCGGGCAGGTTGAGCTTCTTGAGCTCATCGACGGTGCGGGCGGTGGGATCGACGATGTCGAGCACGCGCTTGTGGGTGCGGATCTCGAACTGTTCGGCGGACTTCTTGTTCACGTGCACGGAGCGGTTCACGGAGAACTTTTCAATGCGGGTCGGAAGCGGGATCGGGCCGGCCACCTTGGCACCGGTGCGCTTGGCGGTCTCGACAATCTCCGCAGCGGAGCGGTCGATGGCGCGGTGATCGAAAGCGCGCAGGCGGATGCGGATCTTCTGGTTTTCCATGGCGGTGGATTAGGTTAGAGATGTTGGGTAAGTCTTTAGTGGCCGCGATCGCTGACGATCTGCGTGAGGATGTTGTTCGGCACTTGCTCGAAGTGCGACGGAGTCATCGAGTAGGATGCGCGGCCGGAGGAAATGGTGCGGACGTCGGTGGAATAACCGAACATCTCCTTGAGCGGGACATTCGCGCGGATGACCGCGAGCTTGCCCTTGCTCTCCATGTTCTGGATCTGGCCGCGGCGGCGGTTCAGGTCGCCCATCACGTCGCCCTGGTAGTCGTCCGGAGTGGAGACTTCCACGGCCATGATCGGCTCGAGGAGGATGGACTTGGCCTTCTTGAAGGCGTCCTTCATGGCGAAGATGGCCGCCATGGTGAAGGCGTTCTCGTTCGAGTCCACTTCGTGGAAGGAGCCACCAAGCACGTCCACGTGCACATCGATCACCGGATAGCCGGCGACGATGCCATTGGTCATGGATTCGCGCACGCCCTTGAAGACGGCGTTGTGGAAGTCCTTCGGGATTTCCCCACCGACAATCTTATTCTCGATGGTCAGGCCCTTGCCCTTCTCGTTCGGGCGGACCTGGAGACGGACGTGGCCGTATTGGCCGCGACCGCCGGATTGCTTGACCAGCTTGCCTTCGCCCGACGCCTCGCCGGTGATGGTTTCGCGGTAAGCGATTTGCGGGGCACCGGTATTCGCCTCGACTTTGAACTCGCGGCGGAGGCGGTCGACGATGATCTCCAAGTGGAGTTCGCCCATGCCCGAAATGATCGTCTGACCGGTTTCTTCGTCGGTCTTGACCTGGAAAGTGGGGTCCTCTTCCGACAGGCGGCCCAAGGCAAGGGCCAGCTTTTCTTGGTCGGCTTTGGTCTTTGGCTCAACCGCCTGGGAAATGACGGGATCCGGGAAAGTGGGAGGTTCGAGAACGACGTCGTAGCCTTCTTTGGCCAGGGTGTCACCGGTGGTGACGTTTTTGATCCCTACCATCGCGGCGATGTCGCCGGCGTAACAGGCATCGATGTCTTTATGCTCGTCAGCCTGGATCTGGATCAAGCGGCCGACTCGCTCGGAGCGGCGGGTGCGCGGGTTGTAGACCGTGTCGCCCTTCTTGATGACGCCGGAGTAGACGCGGAAGAAGACGAGCTTGCCGACGAATTTGTCCGCCCAGAGCTTGAAGGCGAGCGAGCAGAACTTCTCGTTGTCGCTGGTGTGGACCTCGATCTTGTGCTCCTCGTCGTCCGGGTCCATGCCGGTGGCAGCCGGGATATCCAGCGGGCTCGGCAGGTAGTCGATGACGGCGTCGATCAGGTATTGGACACCCTTGTTCTTGAAGGCGGAACCGCCGGCGACGGGCACTAGCTTGTTCGCGATGGTGGCGCGGCGGATGCCTTGCTTGAGCTCTTCCTTGGAGATCGGCTCTTCCATCAGGAACTTCTCGCCGATCTGCTCATCCACATCGGCCACGGCACTCACCAGTTCGGTGTATGCCTCTTCAGCGATTAGCTTCTGGTCGGCGCTGAGTTCGCGGACCTCGTAGGTCGAGCCGAACTTGTCGTCGTCGTTGAAGTGGACTTCCTTCTGGTTCACCACGTCGATCTGGCCTGTGAGGTAATCCTCGGCACCGATCGGGATCAGCACGCGCACGGCATTCGCGCCGAGCTTGTCTTTCACCTCGTGGACCACGTTGGCGAAGTTCGCGCCGATGCGGTCCATCTTGTTGACGAACACGATCCGCGGCACGTTGTACTTCGTCGCCTGGCGCCAGACCGTTTCGGTCTGGGGCTGCACCCCGGCGACAGCGTCGAAGACGACGATCGCTCCATCGAGCACGCGCAGTGAGCGCTCGACCTCGGCCGTGAAGTCCACGTGGCCGGGGGTATCGATGATGTTGATGCGCTGCTCCTCTTTCGGGAAGAGCTTGGTCACGCCCTCCTCCTCGCGCTGGAACCACTTGGTGGTCACAGCGGCGGAGGTGATCGTGATGCCGCGCTCCCGCTCTTGCTCCATCCAGTCGGTCGTGGCGGCACCATCGTGCACCTCGCCGATTTTGTGGATCACACCCGTGTAGAACAGGATGCGCTCCGTGAGCGTGGTCTTCCCGGCGTCGATGTGCGCCGCAATCCCAATGTTCCGCGTCCGCTCAAGCGGATACGGTCGATCAGGACTGTTGGGATTGGAAGACATGGCGGGATGGGGAATGAAGTCCCCTTTGAACGATTTACCAGCGGAAGTGGGCGAAGGCGCGGTTGGCCTGGGCCATCTTGTGCACGTCGTCGCGCTTGCGGACGGACGAGCCTTGGTTGTTGGCGGCGTCCTTCAGCTCGTTGGCCAGAGCCACGTGCATCGGAGTGCCTTTGCGACCGCGGGCATAACCGACGATCCAGCGCAGGGCGAGGGACTCGGAACGATCCGGGTTAACTTCAAGCGGCACCTGGTAAGTGGCACCACCGACACGGCGGCTCTTCACTTCCACGCGCGGCTTGGCGTTCTCGATCGCGCGGGTGACGACTTCAAGAGGGTCAACGGTATCGACGCCTTCGCTCGCCTTATCGATGGCGGCGTAGACGATGCGTTCCGCGAGGGACCGCTTGCCATCCTGCATCACCTTGGAAATCAGGTGACCCACGAGGGAGCTGTCGTAGCGGGAGTCCCGGCGGTCGGGCTTGTGGAAAGTGCGCTTGCGGCGTGACATTGGTCGAAATGGATTAGAGTGAGGCTAAGCTAAGCGGCGCGGCTTACTTCTTCTTGCCACCCTTGGCAGGAGCAGCGGCCTGGCCCGGCTTCGGACGCTTGGCACCGTACTTCGAACGGCTCTGGCGACGCTTGTCGACGCCGAGGGTATCGAGCGAACCACGGACGATGTGGTAGCGCACACCCGGAAGGTCTTTCACACGACCGCCGCGGACGAGCACGATGGAGTGCTCCTGGAGGTTGTGGCCTTCACCACCGATGTAGGCGATGACTTCGTAACCGTTGGTAAGGCGGACCTTCGCCACTTTCCGGAGAGCCGAGTTCGGCTTCTTCGGCGTGCGGGTCATGACCTGAAGGCAGACGCCGCGGCGTTGCGGGCAATTGGTCATCGCCGGAGACTTCGACTTCTCGGTCGGAGTCTGCCGTCCTTTACGGACGAGCTGATTGATGGTCGGCATTGGATTCCTGCGTGGTTCGGTTTTCGCTCAAGGGCAGTACCGGGCAGGAAGCGAGCGATAAATCCCTCGCAGGAGCCTGTTATCCGGAGCTGCACCCGATAGTGTTTGGAGAATGAAGCCGCCCGCGTGGCTGTATGTTGAATGCCGGTAGCGGGTGGCGATGTGGGGCGGCGAATCTAGGCATCGCGACCATGCTGGCAAGACCTATTTCGAGAAAAATTTTACTCCGGATTTTGCTTAAGTAAGCTGAATTTTTAAAGAGTTCCAGTGTTCTCGAATTTACACAAGACTTTGATAATGAACCGAATTTCGGTTAATCCCGTCGCGAAGCTTTTCGAAGTCGCCCTCCCCTGAGGAGCTCGAGGCCCGTGGCCGATCGATTCGGAAGACGGCGAAAGCGTGAATTATTGGCAGGAGATCCGGCGCGAAGGGTCGATCCCTGAAATCACCACTTTCGACTCCCAGAAGGTGGAATGCGGGATCTTGGGGAGCCGCGCCACCTACAATTCTTCAAATCACACGGGTGGCGGGGGAAATCCACCCGTGTGAAGCTGCATGGCAAAGCTCAGGCCAGCGCTGCGGCGACCCGCTCCATGGCCACCTTTTCCTTATCGCTCACCTTCCGCCCGCCGAAGCCAAGGAAGCCGCCTTCCTTGCTGGCTTCAGCCACATTACGGGCGACGTCATTAACCAAGCGGCGGAAGGTTTCCACCTCCCCGGGGGCCTTCGACTTCACCACCGCGGTGCCGGCGCGGATGGTTTCCACCAGGCGCTCCTCGGCTTCGACCTCCCGTTTCAGCTCCGCTACTTCCTCGGAAGTCAGGCCGCCGCCGAAGACGGTCCCCAGCAGGGAGATCGGGGCCACGTCCTTGAGCAGCTCGACGCTGACCTTGTGGGCGGCATTCATTTCGTCCATCGAGCCCTTGATGCCGGAGGGCGAGGCCTTGGCCACCAGGCAGTAAGCAGCCATCGGCGCGATGTGGACTTCTTCGAGCTCATGCGGGGTGAAGCGCGAGCGGAGCGCCTCCGCCCCGTCGCCCACCGCCATGGCCTCGCGGGCGAATCCGGCGACCTCGGCATTGGCGGGGTCCTTGTGGAACTCGTCACTGCCTTGCTGGAGCATCTTGGCGAAGCCGCCCGCATCCATGCCTTGCTCCTTGGCGGCTTTGCCCAAGTGCTGGCTGACCATGGGGGCGATCAGCCCGGCCAAGGGTGCCAGGTCGAAGCCGAGCTTCTTGCCCAGCGCCGAGATCATCGAATTCGCGCCGCCACCGAACATCGACTGCATCTTGTCGGCTGCCGTTTGATCGGGGATCTCGCCCTTGAAGGCGGACATCATCGAGGACAGCAGTCCCGGGTCTTCCTTTTGTGGCAGGCCTTGGAAGGCCGCCGCAGCCCCCTCGGGGGTGGAGGCTTTGCGCGCCATGCTTCCGACGGCCAGGGCACTGAGGATCTTCACTGCCTTGTCGACCAACCCGGCATCAATGCCGAGGAACTTCGCCAGCTTGCCGGCGACCTCCGGTGTGACGAGCGCACCGAGCGATTTCACGAGTGAGTCCATGATAAGTAGGATCTGATTCGCGGTTGATGGATTGCCCGCACCGGCCCCACGCAGGGCCTCTTTTACGAGCGTCGGCGGCGATATCGCGGAGCGGAAGCAAAGTCCATTCAATCCGCATCCCTCCCTCGGGATTACGATCGGCCAGTTTCCACTCGCAGCGGCGCGGAAAATCTCCGCCCTCAAACCTCGGCCTCAGGCCCTCCTCCGGAAAACATTTGGTAGCAGAGGGCGGATTTGAACCGCCGACCAAAGGCTTATGAGTCCTCTGCTCTACCCCTGAGCTACTCTGCCGTTACCAAATTGTTCGGTCCACCCTTGCGGGCGGGGCGAAGGCAGTAGCGCCCGCTGGCCCGTCTGTCCATTGAAAAATCGTCCGCTTGCACCCACGTTTTCCGGTGCCACCCTCCAGCCACCATGCACTCCTACCTCCGCCCTGTCGCTGCCATCATTCTCTCTACCACTGCCATGTCTGCATCTGCCGCCCCCCTCGAAGCCGGAGCCGCCCTCCCCGCCATCACGGCGAAGGATCAGGACGGCAAGGAAGTGAAGCTCGCCGAAGCCGGCGCCAAGGGCTACACACTCGTCTATTTCTACCCGAAGGCCGATACCCCCGGCTGCACCAAGCAGGCCTGCTCGCTCCGCGATTCCTACGCCCAGCTCACCGACAAGAAGGTGACCGTCTTCGGCGTGAGCGTGGACGGCGCGGCGGACCAGAAGGCCTTCAAGGAGAAGTACAAGCTGCCTTTCACCCTGCTCGCCGATCCTGACACCAAGGTCCTCGATGCCTTCGGCGTCCCGCACGACAGCGGCAAAGCCAAGCGCCAGGCCTTCCTCTTCAAGGACGGCAAGCTCGTCTGGAAGGACCTCGAAGCCTCCACCGACCAGCAGGCGGCCGATGTACTGAAGGAGCTGGAGAAGGAGGGCTAAGCAGGGCGCCCGCCATCAGCTTGGGCTTCATCGTGCCCGCGGATCGCCCGCTATACCACCTTGTCGATGAAAGGAGGTCGCGCCCTAGCCCACCACGCCGCGATCTCCCAGCCGCGGTTGCTGCTGATCGGCTACCCCGATGGAAAGGGCAAGCCCCCCTGCCAGGGTGCCGTGTGCCTTCCGCCACGTCGCGGCGGACCACACGCCCAACCGCGCCGAATGGCAGGCCGCCGCGGAGAAATCTGCATGGCCGGAGTGGATGAAGCCGGTCGTCGGGAGCGACACGCCGCGGGCGAAGAAGGAGGGGGAGTAGCCGCCGCGGGTCCTTTGCCACTTCGACCTTCGATGTTGGGCGATCGATGTTCGAGGTTTGCCCAATTGCTTTCCTCCGCGCGACCACGGCTCTTCACCCCCCGCGAATTCGGCATTCGACATTTCCCTCCCCTCCCCCATGGTCGGCCGGGCTACACGTTTGTATCTCTAATTTGCACATGGTTTTCCGCAGTCTCTGCCGCCACGCCGAAATCGGCGCCAATTCCTACCTCCTTGATACCGGCAAGGCTCGGATCGTCCTCGATGCCGGACTCCACCCGAAGCACGACGGCCTGGAAGGCATTCCGCGCTACGACCTGCTGGAGGAAGCCTCGGTGGACTCGGTGGTGGTGACCCACGCGCACCTCGACCACATCGGCTCGCTGCCGGTGCTGCTGAACCGCCAGCCGCAAGCGAAGGCCTTCTTCTCCCCGGCCGCGGCGGAGCTGGCCACGGCGATGCTCCACAACTCGGTGAACGTGATGCAGTCCAAGCGGGTCGAGCTAGGGATCGCCGAATACCCGCTCTTCACCCACCGCGACATCGACGAGCTGGAGCGGAACTTCGAGACCCGCGGGATCGAGCGACCCTTCGATCTCGATGACGCCGGCCATGTCCGCGCGACCTTCCACGATGCTGGCCACGTGCTCGGTTCCACCGGCATCACCATGCAGTGCAATGGCCAGCGGGTGATGTACACCGGGGACGTGAATTTCGAGGACTCCACCCTGATCAAGGGCGCGGTCTTCCCGGAGGAGCATGTGGATGCCCTGATCATCGAGACCACCCGCGGCGACAGCCAGCGGCGGCCGGACTACACCCGGCAGAATGAGGAGCAGCGCCTCGGCGAGGCGATCGCCCGCACCTTGGAACGCCGCGGCAGCGTGCTGATCCCGGTCTTCGCGATGGGCAAGACCCAGGAGATCCTGACGATGCTCCACCGCTTCAAGAAGCGCGGCCTGGTCCCGCGGAAGACCCCGATCTTCATCGGCGGCCTGAGCACCAAGATGACGGTGATCTACGACAAATTCGCCAAAGGCCGCACCCGCCGCAGCGACGACAGCTTCCACATCCTGGAAGACATGGACCTCGAGGCTGGCACGCGGAAGCGCAAGGGCCCGATCCCCCTGCAGCAGGGCGCGATCTACTGCCTCTCCAGCGGCATGATGAGCGAGAACACGGTCTCGAACCAATTCGCCCAAGCCGGCTTCCTGGAGAATCCGAAGAACTCGATTCACTTCGTAGGCTACGCGGATCCGGACTCACCCGCCGGCCACATCCGCGTGGGCAAGGAGGGAGACAAGGTCATCCTCGATCCCACGCGCCCACCCGTCGCGCGCAAGTGCGAGATGGAGATCTTCGACTTCAGCGGCCACGCCACCCGCGAATCGCTGCTGGAATACATCCTGAAGGTGAAGCCGAAAAAGGCCTTCCTGGTCCACGGCGACCCGAAGGCAAGCGCGTGGTTCGTGGCCCAGCTCAAGGAGAAGCTGCCGGGGACCGAGGCGATCGTCCCGGAGCCCGGGAAGGACTACGTCATTTAAGCCAAGGAACCCTCCCCAGCTTAGCGCGGCCGCGGGATGCGCGACCGCCTGCCCTCGGCCAGATCCTTTTTGCCCTGCTGGGCTACGCGGGATTCAGCGGGAGTGGTAGCCGGTTCCTGCTGACCAAGATGGGCGGCAGAGGATCGGCTGCGGGGAGGGGTATCCAAGTCACCAAACCAGGCGAGGCAAATACGGCGTTTCATAAGGGGGAGGGACAGTAACTGTAAGGGTATACCCCTACAGCGGGAGAATCAAGTACGCGATTGCGGAGGATTGGGAATCCCGGAGAATCCATCTGTTTCCCCGCATGTTGACCCGCGAAATCATCTTGGAAACCGAAAGGAAGATGACCGAGCTGCATCGCCGGGTGCATGACACCCACGCGTCGCGGCACCGGGAAAATACCGGCTTCAAGGATTGGAGAATCGCCTGCCAGGAGTGGCACGCCTACCAGCCAGCCACCGCCGTGCTCTGGCTACCGGAATTCCACCAGCGGCTCCGCGTCGGTGACCCGGAGGCCATGGAAGAAGCCATCCTCTTCCTGGAGCTGGACCCGTGGTTCTTCGGCTCCGGCTACCTGAAGGAACGCCTGATCCGCATCCTGAAGTCCGCACCCCTCGGTGAACGCGAATGCGTCCGCCTGCGAAATGTCGTCTGGAATGTGGCGAGGGGCCGCAACCGCCGCGAGTTCCGGAACTTCTGCGCCTTGGGAGCGAGAGTCTCCTCACCGGACTTCGTGGCGCGCCTGGAGCTGGTCAGCGATGAGGAAAACCTCAGCTCCCGCGGCAAGCTGCACCGCTTGCGGGACCACCTCCGCCACCACGCTGCGGACTACTCTCCCACCAGATCCTTCAAGCGCAGCCGCGCGATTTGATGGATCTGGCGCAGCGCCTCCACGATCTCCCCGGGCAGGCCATTCGCCAAGCGGCTCTCGAAGGCCGCCAGGATGCCCGGCTTGTCGGTGAGCCGGACACAGATCACGAAGGGGAAGCCGAAGCGCTCCTTGTAGCGCTCGTTCAGGCCACTGAAGTGCTCGTATTCGCCGTCGGAAAGGCAGTCGAGACCGAGCCCCGACTGCTCTCGGGTGGAGGATTCGCTCAGGGCTCCGGCGCGGGCCAGCTTCCCGGCCAGGTCCGGGTGGGCGCGGATCAGGGCCAGCTTCGCCTCATCGGTCGCGGTCTCCACGGCCATGCGCATGGCGGAGTTCAGCGCCGCGGTGTCTTGGAACGGCGCTTGCTGATAGATCGCCGCGGGCACCCAGGCCGAGTGCTCATAGATGCCGCCGAGATGGGCGACGAATTCCTCTTTCTCCATCGCATTCAACGCCCCGATCGATAACCTTTCCATCGATCGCAAATCTTCCAACAGTCCTTCCCCGTGGCAACGCTCGAATCCAACCGTTACGGCAAGTTCCGGGTGCGGGTGATGAAAGTCATCCGGCACGATGCCACCCACCACGATGTCTGCGAGCTGGAGGCCGATGTCCTGCTGCAGGGCGATCTGGCCGGCTCCTACCTGAGCGATGACAACCTCTCGATCGTGCCGACGGACACGGTGAAGAACACGGTCCACTTCCTGGCCCACGATCATCTGGAGACCTGCCGGACCAGTTTCGCTAGGGTGATCGGCGAGCACTTTCTGGGGAATTATCCGCATCTAACCGGCGTGGAGGTCGAGCTGCGCGAACGGCGCTGGGCGCGGATGGAGATCGTCGGCGAGTCGCATCCACATGCCTTCGTGCATGCCGCGAATGGTGAGTGGTATTCGCGCGGATACTTCACCCGCGGCCAGGCTCCGGTGCTATCCTCCGGGATCCGCGGGCATCTGGTGATGAAGACCACCGGCTCGGGCTTCGAAAATTATAACGTCTGCGAGCTGACCACCCTGCCGCCGACGAATGACCGGGTCTTCGCCACGCGCATGAACGCGGAGTGGACTTTCGCGGACCTAACAGCGGACTTCTGCGCTGCGGATGCCGCGGTGCTGGCGGTGGCGCATACCATCTTCGCCACGACCTACAGCCCATCGGTGCAGCGGACTTTGTATGAGATCGGCGAGCAGGCCCTGGCTTCCGTGCCATCGATCTCGCGGATCGAACTCAAGATGCCAAACGTGCACTTCCTCAACCTTGATCTCAGCAAGCTGGGCCGCCCGGGACAGAAGACAGTGCTCTTGCCGACCGATGAACCCCACGGCGAGATCGAAGCCATCATCACCCGATAGGGCATAACCCAATGCCTGCCCCCTTCTTCAAAACACTTCGATTGATGATTGAAAGATTGATGATTGGTGATTCTGCCTTTCTCCCATGACCCCTTGGCAAGAAATCCTCCGCTGCCAGGAAACGGGAGTGGATCTCATCCTGGTCACCGTCGCCGCAGCGCGCGGCAGCGTCCCCGCTGATGCCGGCGCGAAGATCCTCGTGACCCGCGAGGGCTTGCTCTCCGGCACCGTCGGCGGCGGCAGGATTGAAGCCAAGGCCATCGATGAAGCGCTCTTACTACTAGATTCACCGGAGATCACCCGCCTCCACCGCTGGAATCTCCAGCAGGACATCGGCATGACTTGTGGCGGCGAGATGACCCTGCTCTTTGAGCGCATCGCCGCGAAGCCGCCTTGGCACATCGTCGTCTTCGGCGCGGGCCACATCGTTCAGGCCCTTGTCCCGGTCCTCACTCCCCTCTCCTGTCAGCTCGAGGTCATCGACATCCGCAAGGAGTGGCTCGACCGCCTTCCCTCCGCCCGCAATCTCCAGCTCCATCACCTCGATAGCTTCGAGGCCGGCACCGCCCTGCTCACCGAGCGCTCTTTCGTCCTCTCGATCACCAAGGGCCACGGCACGGATGTCCCCGTGCTGAAGGAAGTCCTCACCCACTTCCCCGCGATTCCTTTCGTGGGTGTGATCGGCAGTGCCTCCAAGCGCGCCGCCCTGCTCCGCGATCTCCGCGCCGCGGGAATCGCGGAAGCCTCGTTAGACCGAATCACCTGCCCCCTCGGCCTGCCGATCGGCGACAACGATCCGCACGAGATCGCGATCAGCATTGCGGCGCAACTCTTGGAGAGAAGATCGGCAGGCCCCGCAAGAAACTCGCCGTAGCCCTTTCATGGAAGCCACTCCGCCACCCATCCCGGCCATCAAACCGCTGCGCCGGTCGGCGACATTCTGGATGGGCCTCATCACTCTCTCCTTCCTGCTCTGGATCTGGGGTGATTCCTTTATCCATGCGACTCGAATCTCGGTGGGACGAACACCACCGAAAGAACCCTTCCATGCTTTCATCAATCCCGGCCGATTGTACGTCGAGTGGAATGAGGGTCCTTGGCTAGCACCGACACCACCCCCAGGAAAACGGCTCGCGGTCGAGCGGACCCGCCAAACTGGAATGGGCTATGACCTGTGGCTGCCCGATTTCTACGCTTGGAGCGATGGCCAGCGCTTCTTCCACTCTCCAGGCACAGCGTGGACGCCGGGCTCTCCTATCCCACCGGGGACCCCTTCCGCTCCCATCCGGATGTACCGCGTCAACCTTGCACTCTGGATGCCGCCCGCAGCTTTCCTGCTCATCTGGAGCCCCATCCTCATGCTTGGAAGATGGCGGCAACGGAGGATCATGGCGAAGCTCACCTGTATTCCACAGCACAGCTCGGCGGGTTGACGAAACGGAGTTCCAAATGTTCGTCGGCTCGTGGGTTATCCCAAATCCGCTACCGGGAATCCTCCGCCATTTCCCGGCGCAGCCCGAACTTTTCCGAAAATACCGTCGCGAAGGAGAAGCCCGCCACTTGCCAAAACCACACGCTGCTCACCAAGAATCCGAAGCCTCCCACCAGCAGCCCGAGGAAGGAACAAGCCAGCGCCGCCAATGCGATCCCCCAAGCCTTCCAATAGGCCCGGCCGCCTTGGAACACCCGCCGCATCGCGCGGAAGGGATCGAAGACCTCCCGGGGATCCAGCGTGAAGCAGTAGTGCGTTATGTATCCCGGCACCGCGATAGTCGCCACGATCCACAGCACCGCCGCCAATACATGCAGCCAGACCGAGCCGAAGTGCCAAGCCAGCGCCTCGCAGACCAGCGCCGGCAAGTGATACTCCAGCATGCCGAGGAAGGTGATCGCGCCGTGCTTGAGCAGGGTCCTGTAGTTCGTCCACGCCGGCCATGCTTCCAGGCCGTGCTGCATGCGATGGGTCATCGCGATCCGGTGTCCCATATTCAGCAACCAGCCGATGAAGGGCACCAGGAGCCAGGCCGATCCCTGCAACACCTCAGCCTGCGACAACTTCGACTGCAAGGGAAAGCGGAAGGCCGTCCGCAGCCCCAGTGGAGTGGAGAGATTGATCGGTCCGGCGGCGGGCATTCCAATGCCCTTCCTAGCAGATCTCGCGGATCTTGCCACGCAAGGTATGAAGAAAGCATGCCTCTGATCCGGGAAGCCACCTTGGCCGATGCCGCGCCGATCCAAGCGATCTACGCCGCCATCGTCCGCGACACCGTGATCTCCTTCGAGATCGATCCGCCTACCGTCGGCCAGATGGAGGACCGGATGCAGGCCATCCAACAGCGCTTCCCCTGGCTCGTCTGCGAGATCGACGACGAAGTCGCCGGCTACGTCTACGCCTCAGCCCATCATGAGCGAGCGGCCTACCAATGGTCGGTGAATGTCTCGGTTTACATTCACCCGGACTATCACCGGCGCGGCATCGGCCGGGCGCTCTACACCTCGCTCTTCGCCCTGCTGCGCTTGCAAGGCATCTACAATGCCTACGCCGGCATCACCCTGCCGAATCCCGGCAGCGTCGGCATCCACGAGTCCATGGGCTTCGAGCCCGTAGGCATTTACAAACAGGTCGGCTACAAGTTCGGCGCTTGGCACGATGTGGGGTGGTGGTCGCTGGCCCTGCGACCTCTCGATCCCGAGCCCGCCGCCCCCTTTCTCGCTCCCTCGCTCAGAGACAGCGCGGAGTGGCAAGCCGCCATGGCTTCGTGCACTCCCCTGGCCCGTCAATGCTAGGCAAAGGCCCGCTCGAAGGCCTTGAAGGTCTCCATCTCCGCAGAGCGATCCAATACCGAAAACCGAACCCGCTTGAAGCGGCCGCGCCACACATCGTCGTTTAGCCAATCCCGGAACACCCCTGCCACCATCGCCGGATCATTCCGGAACACACCACAGCCCCAGGCCCCCAAGACCAAGCTGTCGCAATTCATCGCCGCAGCCAAGGCGAGCACATACTCGGATCGTCTCCGGAAGGTCTCCGGGATCAGAGGCAAGTCCTCCGGCCGGCTGTCAACAGCGGCACCCGCATTGGGGGCTGGGCTGGTGATGAAATCGACGAGGCGGGGCTCTTCAAGCAACTGCCCCTCATCGTCCCGGATCACCGGACATCCGGGCGATGCAATCATCGAGTCCGAATACAGCAGGGATGGCGAAGCACGGTGCTTCTCATAGAAGTCCCATGCCTTGAACTGCGAAGCATGCAGCGCCGAGCTCCTCGCTAGCGATTCTTCCTGGGCCTCGCTGCCATTGAGAAATCCTCCACCCGGATTCTTGGCAGAAGCGAAGTTCAACACCGCAATCCGCCCGCAGCCCTCACTGGCCAGCCGGAAGATCCCCGAAAGAGTGGTCTCATTCACCACTTCGATCTGCATCTCTCGGGACTCTTTCGCTTGTGCCAAGATTGTCTTCCGAAGTTCCTCCAGGTCCTCCGGGGAATAGAGGCGGGTTTCACGCAGGCAAGCGGACACCGCATCCTTGATATTCACCTGCTTGCCCTTCGCCGACTGATAGAGCCCTCGATCGACAATCCCGACCGTCTCCTTCGCGATCCCCATCCTTGCCGAGCGCTTCATTCCAGCTTGCTCTACAAAGACCAAGTGGCATTGGGAAGCCTTACCCTCACTCAACACCTCCGCCCGCGCCGCAGCTTGCCGGGAGTCCTGAAAGTCTCATCCAGGATCCGCCGGTAGTATTCCTGCGTGGAGAGCCGCTTGAGATAGGCCTGGCAGAAGACTTTCCATTGCTTCCGCCGCTTCGGACTGGGCATCGCGTCCCCGAAAGGAATCACCTCGCAGCGCTTGCCGCATAAGGGACAATCGAAGTCGATGTGCTGGCGGGGACGCCGGTACGACATCTTGCAGGGAATGCAGACGCAGGTGTACTTGGCTGGATTCTGGAAAAACATCTCTCTTCCTCAAGGATTGCCACCTTGGTTTTGCGCCAATTCATCGGCGAACCATCTTCTTCTCTTCTCCCCGATTTCCGCCGGGAGCTGGTTCGCCTCACTGCGCGCACGGAACCAATCGTCCAGCTTCATCGCGAAGCGAAGGGCTTCGTTCTCTGCCTCCACCCTGCTCCTCTTCGTGCCGTGGTTCTCCCATTTGACCATCGTCGCCACGCGCGCCGGATCAATGTCCACCACGACCCAGATCGCCCGATTGCCCGACTCCTTCCTCACGAACCACCCGCGCTTAGTATTCGCGCCCACGACGCCAGCCCTTGAATCCATTTCGGAGGGTGAACCTGCGGCCTTGAAGCCAAGCCCCTCAAGGTGAAGCGACAGATCGGACGCCACCTTCGAAAGGTCCGCACGATTCAGCGTGTGGAAGTCCGGCCCTGCAAAGGTTGTCGATGCGTAGCTGAGTTGGGTCCTCCACGCCAATAGCCCGATGACCACAATGCCCAAAACGACAAGCAGGGATTTGATTGGAGGTCGCATGGCTCTTGGATCGGATGTTCAGGCGAGACCAGCGTTCGATTTCCGCTGGTCCACACTCGCCTTTACTCCCTCTCCCGTCGCCGGAGAAGCCAAATCAAAATCCCCGCCACCGCCAAACGCCGCCACCGCATCGCGGATCGCCTCCCTAACGGAAATCGCCAGCATGAGAGGCGGCTCACCAACGGCCTTGCTACCGTGGATGGTCTTCTGCTGCGTCGCGTTCTTCAGCAGCGTGACCCGCAGGTCTTCCGGCGCATCACTGATTGCCGGGATGGCGTAGGTGCTCGCGCTGTGGGTCAACAGCACACCCTTGTCATTCCACTTCAGTTCCTCCCGCGTGAGCCAACCCATTCCCTGCACAAAGCCACCCTCAATCTGGCCGCGATCCACCGAAGGATTCAGTGAATCACCGACATCGTGCAGGATATCCACACGCTTCACCCGGCTCATGCCGGTGAAGCCATCGATCTCCACCTCGCTGACCGCTGCCCCGCAGGCATAGTAGAAGAAGGGCCTTCCTTTACCGACGTTCCAATCCCACTTCAGGTCCGGCGTGGCATAGAAGCCGGCGGCGGAAAGCTGCACGCGGCGCTGGTAGGCCAGCATCGTGAGATCCGGGAAAGCAATCGAGCCACCCGGACCATGCGCGGAGCCATCGTGAAAGCTAATCTCCTCCGGCCTGCACCCGATCTTCTCCGCAGCCAGTGGCGCGAGGCGCTCGCGGATTTGTCGGCAGGCATCGGCCACGGCCATGCCATTGAGGTCCGATCCGGAGCTGGCCGCTGTGGCGGAGGTGTTTGGCACCTTGTCGGTGCGCGTGTGCATCAGGCGGATGCTCTTTGCGGGAAGGCCGAGCTCGCGCATCGCCACGCCGAGGATCTTGGTGTGCAAGCCCTGGCCCATCTCGGTGCCGCCGTGGTTCACTTGCACGGAGCCATCCGCATAGACCAGCACCAGCGCCCCGGCCTGATTGTAGTAGGTGAGCGTAAAGCTGATCCCGAATTTCACCGGCGTGATCGCCAGCCCGCGCTTGCGGTGGGGATGCGCGGCATTCCAAGCATCAATGGCTGTGCGGCGCTTCGCGAACTCCGATGTCAGCAGTAGTTCATCCCAGATCTGGCCCACCCGGTTGTCGCCGATCTCCGCACCGTAGTGCGTCGTGTTCGTCTCGCCGCTACCGTGATAGAAATTCCGCCGCCGCACCTCTTCCGCTGGTAAGCCGAGCTTGAGCGCGATTCGCCCTACGATCTCCTCGATCACTAGCATCCCCTGTGGCCCGCCGAAGCCGCGGAATGCGGTTTGCGAAGTCACATTCGTCTTCGCCACCCGGCCCTCGAAGTGGACGTTCGGGATGTAGTAAGCGTTATCGAGGTGGAAGAGCGCGCGATCCGTAACCGGCAGAGAGAGATCCAGTGACCAGCCGCCATCCGACCACAGGAAAACCTCCGCGGCCTGCAGCATCCCCTGCTCATCGTAGCCCACCTTGTAGCGCGCCAGGAAAGGATGCCGCTTGCCGGTGCTGACCATGTCCTCATCGCGATCCAGCTGCCAGCGCACCGGCTTCCCGGTCTTCAGCGCTGCCACCGAACACAGCGCGGCGATCGCATTGCCCTGCGTTTCCTTCCCGCCGAAGCCTCCCCCCATCCGCGGCGATTCCACCACCACCTTGTGTCGCGGCACACCCAGAGCCTCCGCCACGATGGTCTGGATCTCGGAAGGATGCTGCGTTGAACTCGCCACATACATGCCGCCCTCGCCATCCGCCTCTGCCCATGCGGCATGCGTCTCCAGATAGAAGTGCTCTTGGCCGCCGAAGGAGAAGGCCCCCTCTAACAAATGCGGCGAGCCAGCCAAACCCGCCTTCACATCCCCGCGAGCCAACACATGCGGATCCGTGTGGAAAGACCCCGCCTCTAGCGCCGCCTCCACCCCCAGAATCGGGGGCAGCTCCTCGATCTCCACCGTCATCAAGCCCGCCGCAATCCGGCAAGCCCCCAGCGAATCCCCCACCACGAAGGCAATCGCCTGCCCATGGAAGAGGATCTCATGCTCTGCGAGCAAAGGTTCATCATGCCGCGAAGGCCCGCTGTTGTTCGCGCCAGGAAGATCTTCCGCAATCAGCACCAAGCTCACGCCTGGCATATTCCTCGCCGCGGAAACATCCAGCTTCTTCAAGACACCCCGCGCCACCTTCGAACGCACTGTCCACACCTCCAGCATCGGCCGTGAAAGCGCCGTATCGTGCACATAGCGGGCTGAGCCGGTCACATGCCCGCGCGCGCTTTCATGCGCGATCCCTGTGCCGCCATCGAATTGCTCGTGCAGCACTAGAGCTTCTGCCTCATCGCCCGCAATGAACTTCTCGAACAAGCCCCGCATCACCGCACGACGGTAGGCAGAACTGCTCCGCACATCATCCAAGGGCGTGAAAGCCTCGTCCAAGCTGGCGATCTCGTCGTTCATCGCAAGCGGCCGCCCGATCAACGCCGCTTCCGCTTTCTTCGCCCGCATCGGCCTATCCGCCACTCCGCCGAATGCCAAGCGCGCTTCCGTGACGACCCCCGCCTCATCCGTCAGCACCCGGAATCCCGCCGCCACGATCGAGATGTCCATCTCCCGCCGCTTCGAGACCTTGTAGAAGGCCAGCCTGCCCTTCGGCTTCCGCGGAATCCGGATCGCGCGAATCAACTCATCCGGACCTAACAGGGTCTTGCGATAGGAGACGAAAAACTCATCCAGCGGCACCTCGCGCTCACCCTCCGCCGAGACCAGCAGCAGCGTCGCATCCAGCGCCATCAGGATCGGCGCGCTATCACCGATCGGTGATGCCGTAGCCAAGTTCCCGCCCAAAGTCGCACGATGCCGGATCTGCCGCGAGGCAAAGCAGCGGAACATCTCGTCCAGCGCCGGATACTCCCCTGCCAAGGCATCTTGAATATCCGTCAGCCGCGCCGCGCCGCCGATCTCCCACGCGTCCTCATGGCACCGGATCGCAGACAACTCGCCCACGCCATCTAGCGAGATCAGCACGCCCGGCCGCCACTGCTGCTTGTTGATCCACACCGCGATCTCCGTGGCACCCGCAATGAAACTGGCCTTCGGATGCTGCCGTTTGAAGGCCAGCGCATCGGCAATCGTCGTCGGCCTCAAAAACATCCCCTCGCCCACCGCGCTCGAAACCGGGGCCTCCAACAGCGCACCCGGAGCCATCCACGCCTCCCACTCGGCGCGCGTTTCCTTTTCCGCCAGCGCCTTCGCCATCGCCTCGCGGATCGGCCGATAGCCGGTGCAGCGACAGAGATTCCCGCAAAGCTGATCCGCGATCGCCGCATCATCCGGCGGCGTTGGCTGGTGCCAAGCCTCGGTCATCGAGGCAATGAAACCCGGCGTGCAATACCCGCACTGTGAACCCTGGCAAGCCACCATCGCCGCCTGCACCGGATGCAGCTTCTCCTCTTGCCCGATCCCCTCCACCGTGCGGATCTCCCGCCCCGCAAAAGCCTGCACCAGCGCCAGGCAGGAATTCACCGAGCGCAGCTTGCCGTCCTTCTCAACTAACAACACCGAACAGGCCCCGCAGTCGCCCTCATTGCAACCGCACTTCGTCCCCGTCAGCCCCTGACGACGCAGGAAATCCAGCACCGTCTCATGCAGCGGCACCGCGCCGACCTCATAGGCCTTGCCATTGACTCGCAGGATGGACGGATTCCCGGACACGCTCCGCATTCTAGCAGCCCGCAGGCCGGAATCCCACGCGTTTGTTTCACTTCACGCTCAACTCCCGCAAGCACCCCGCCAGCACCGCCACCCCCTTCGCGATCGCTTCCGGAGAGCTATACTCATCCGGCCGGTGGCTGTAGCCCTTGTAGCAGGGAATGAAGATCATCACCGTAGGGCACACCCGCGCCATGAAGAGCGAGTCATGGTAGGCCCGGCTGATCATCCGCTGCTGCGTGCAGCCCGCCGCCTTCGCCTGAGCCTCCACCAGTGCCACCAGCGATGGATCGCACTTTGCCGGCGGATCCTGATTGATTACCTGCCAATCGATCTTAATCCCGCGCCGCCGGCAGATCGCATGCGTGTTGTCGCCGATCCGAGCCAGCGCCCTGTCTCGTGTCTCCTTGTCGGTATCGCGGAAATCCACCTCCATCTTCACATCACAGGGGATGCTGTTGATCGCACCTGGCTTCACCTCCACCAGACCGGTCGTGCCCACCGTATCCGGGCTGCCGCTTTCCAGCGCCGCCTTCTCCACCAGCAGCGCGATCTCCGCCGCAGCGAGGAAAGCATCCTTCCGCTCCGGCATCAGCACCGCACCCGCATGACCGCCCTGCCCCTTCAAAAGCAAGCGGAAGGCCGATGGTGCCGCGATCTTCTCCACCACCCCGATATCGATCCCCGCCTCTTCTAACAGCGGCCCCTGCTCGATGTGCAATTCGACGAAGGCCCGGTAGGCCCCGGTCGAAAGCTTCACCGCGCCCAGATTCCCCCGGCATCCCGCCGCCTCGCGCAGTTCATCCAGCGAGCGCCCCTCGCTGTCCCGCAGCGCCTGTGCTTGCTCGGGCGAGGTCGTGCCCGCCATCAAGCGGCTCCCCAGACAGCCGATCCCAAAACGCGTCGGCTCCTCCGAGGTAAACATGATCAACTCGATGCTCCGCTTCGGCACATGCCCCGCCTCCTTCAGAGCTCGCATCGCCTCCAGCCCGCCCAGCACACCCACCACGCCATCATACTTCCCCGCATTCGGGATCGCGTCCGTGTGCGACCCCGTCGCCACCGCCGGCAGGCAAGGCTCACTGCCCTCCCAGCGGATGAACATATTCCCCACCGGATCCTGCCGCACCTGAAAACCCGCCTCCTTCGCCAGCACCGTCAACCACTCCCGCGCGCTCAGATCCTCCGGCGAAAAAATCACCCGCGTCACCGCCGGTGCCGGATGCGCGGAAATCGCCGCAAGCTCATCGATCTCGCGGTCAAGGCGGCTCACCATCTTCATGCTCCCTCAGGCTGGCAAATCTCATGCCACCTGCAAAGCCCCTTCAAAATTCCCTCAATCCGCGCAGCGCACTCCGCTTGATGATTGGAACATTGGTGATTGATGATTTTTGCCCGCTTAGGGCAAACGGTGCACATCCTTGTAGTAAAGATAGCTCGCCGGCTCCTCCCCCATCGCCACGAACCACTGCGGGCAATACGGCGCCATCCAGATCGCATCCCCCGCCTGCACCGGGTAATACTTGTCGTCCAGGCGATACACCCCTTGGCCAGACAACATCAGCAAGCCGTGCTCCATGATGTGGGTCTCCACGAAGGGCAGCGTCGCGCCCGGCTGATAAGTGAAGATGTTCATCGCCATGTCGTAGCGCACATCCAGCGGCAGCAGCGTCTGCAGCCGCGCCTTCTCATTCCCCATGAAGGGCTCCGCCGGCACATCGGAAATGTGGCCATTCACCGCCGGTGGCGCTTCCAGATTGTCCACCGGCTCATAGATCTTGCGGAAGAGCGTCAGCCGCGTGCCCTCGCTGCCATGCAGCGCCATCACGTTCTCACTGGGCACGAAGGCGAAGCCGCCATCCGCCAAAGTCACATCGCCATCATCCCACACCACCCGGCAATCGCCCTCCTCCACATACAGCGCGTGCTCAAACTCGCTCGCCGGGAAAATCGCCATCCCGCCGCCCTCACCATAGGTGAGCAGCATCTGGCTGATCTCCGCGCCGATCGCCGGTGACAGCATCACATACGCCGTCACCCCCTCCCAACCCGGAAAAGTGCTCGGCACATGGCCATCGGGAGCGATCAAGGCGTGGCGGAGCGCGACATTCGTGCGGGTGTGGCCGAAGAGCGGAGTCATGAAATCAATCGGGCGGTGAATCGGGTGTCAGGAAGCGTCCATGCGTGGCGGGCGAGACGGGATTCCCCCGCAGCCAGGTGGCCTCCACCCGCCATGCGCAGCGCATCCCCACATAGGGCGATATCGGATGCCGCGCCAGCAAGTCCTTTGTCTCGATCAGGAACTCCTCCGGCGCCAGCAGGCAGAAGTCCGCATCCATCCCCTCCGCGATCCGCCCCTTGCGCGAGTCCAAGCGGAAGCGCTGCGCCGGATTCCCCGCAAACACCTCCGCCAGCCGCTGCCAACCCACCCCATTCGTCATTCGATCTTCGCCATTCGGCATTCCTCCTCCCACGGCCCGCTCCAGCACCAGCGGAAAACCATGCTGCGCCCCGGCGATCCCACCCCACATCGCGAAAACATCATCCCCATCCTTCAGCTCCGGCGGCGAGGGCGAGTGATCCGAGCCGATCGTATCGATCTCGCCCGCCGCCAGCTTCCGCCACAGGCCCTCCACCGTCCCGGGCGCCCGCAGCGGCGGCGCGCACTTCGCCGCTGGCCCGATCCGCTCCGCCGCCCAAGTGTCCAGCAGCAGATAGTGCGGGCAAGTCTCCGCGGTCACATTGATCCCCTCGCGCTTCGCCGCATGGATCAGCTCGATCCCCTCTGGCGCACTCACATGCACCACGTGCAGCGCACAGCCGGTATCCTTCGCACAACCCAGCGCCATCTCGATCGCCGCGATCTCTGCCGCCACCGGCCGCGAGGCCAGCCAATCCGCCATCGTCCCCGGCTTCGGCGGCGGGAATTCCCGCTGGTGTGCCAGGATCACCGCCGGGCTCTCCGCATGCACCGCCACCGGCAGATTGAACTCCGCCGCGACGTGCATGCCCTTGCGCAAGGTAGCCTCATTCGCCGCGGAAAACTCATCGATCCCGCTCGGGCACATGAAGGCCTTGAAGCTCGCCACCCCGGTCCGCGACAGGTCCGCGATGTTCCCCAGCGACTCCGGCGTCAGCCCGCCCCAGATCGCGAAGTCCAGCCGGCTGTTCGCCTCCCCCGCCCGCCGCTTCGCGGAAAAGCTCCCGATATCCAGCACCGGCGGATGCGAGTTCAGCGGCATGTCGATGAACATCGTCCCGCCCCCCGCCGCCAGCGCCGCCGACCCCGTCGCAAAGCCCTCCCACTCCGTCCGCCCCGGCTCATTGAAGTGCACATGCGCATCAACCAAGCCCGGGAACATCACCTTCCCCCCAGCATCCACCTCCACCCCTGCCGATCCTTTCAAGTCCACCCCCAGCGCCGCAAAACATCCTCCCGAAATCCCCACATCCAGCACCCGGATGCCCTCAGGCGTGACCACGGACGCACGGCGGATGATCGTGTCAAAATCGCTCATAATGGGGGAAAGCCAGAATCACTAATCCTCAATCCTCCAATCATCAATCAGTCTGTGATTCGGAGAAAGGATGAAACTCCGGGAGCACCAAGAATGCCGCCCCACCAACTGCCTTTCACCGGGTCGGGACGAAATTTGATCTCAACCTCGAAAAGCACGAAAGGCAGCGAGATCTAACAGCCGAAGCAACCGTGAAATCCACAGAGATCCCAACTCCCCTGCCTTTCAAATTTCGCGCCTTTTCGCGTTATTTCGCGGTTAAAAACCCAAGCCCGAAGCAGTCCCATCCGCCCGCCGAACCTACCTCCCCTGCCTTTCCTGAAAACTGAACACTGAAAACTAGCAAACTCCTCACCCCACACTCTTGAGAAAATCCACCAACCCCCTCAGCGCCACCGCCACATCCCCCGGGCTCGCATACTCATCCGGATGATGGCTCAGCCCCGCCTTGCAGCGCACGAACATCATCGCGATCGGCATCGCCCGCGACATCATTACCCCGTCGTGCCCCGCCCCGCTCGGCAATAGATGCCTTCTCCCCGTCAACGGCTCCACCGCATCCAGCAGCCGCTCCGTCAGCGCCGGATCACAGGGCACCGCCGCATTCGCCTGCACCACCTTCGCGAATGCCTCCAGCCCCCGCGCCGCCGCGATGTCGCCGAACTGCCCCAGCAGCAACTCCAACAAGCGCTCCCGCTCCGCATCCTCCGGATGCCGGAAATCCAGGCTGAACCTCACCTCCCCCGGGATCGCATTCGTCGCCCCTGGCGATGCCGTCAGCTTCCCCACCGTCGCCATCAGTCCCGCCTCCACATTCGCCGGCTCCTTCGCCAGCCGCTCCACCGCCAGCACGCACTCCGCCGCTCCCGCCAGCGCATCCTTGCGCAGATGCATCGGCGTCGTCCCCGCATGATCCGTCTGCCCCCGCAGCGTCACCATCAGCCGGCTCTGCCCGCTGATCCCCGAGACCACGCACACCGGCTCCCCCAGATCCTCCAACACCCGGCCCTGCTCGATGTGCACCTCCACATAGCCCCGGCACTCCCCCGGCCGATACAGGAACTCCGCCACCTCTCCCCGCCAAGCTCCCAACCGGTGCGCTTCCACGGCCACGCCCTCACTGGCCTCCGCCTCCTCATCCATCCGCCACTGTTCCCCCTCCCGCAATCTCCCCAGCCGCGCCTCCGCCAAGGCATCCCTTAGCGAAATCCCCTCCGCATCCCGCAGCTCCAGAATCTCCTCCTCCAGCGGCCCCACACAGGCCCGGCTCCCCAGATAGGTCGCATGGAACCTCACCCCCTCCTCATCCGAAAACCCCAGCACATGCACCGGAAATGCCAGCGGCCCCGTCACCTCCAGCGCCGCAATCGCAATCAACACCCCCAGCGCCCCGTCATACTTCCCCGCATCGATCACCGTATCAATATGCGAACCCAACACCAGCGGCCTCGCATCGCCATTCGCCAAGCGGGATTCGTCCGGCGCCTCTTCCGCTTCTGCCTTTCCACCGATCACCGACCACTGATCACCCGGCACACCTGCCAACACCCCTCGCACACTCCCCCCCGCATCATGGCTAACAGCCATCCCCGCCCCCGCCATCCACCATCCCACCAACTTCGCCGCCTCCTGATTCGCCCGGGAGAGAAAGGTCCGCGTCAGCGCCCCCGGCGTATCCGTCACCTCCCCCAGCGCCTCGATCCGCTCCAGCAAACTCCCCAGCGCCTCTTCCAAAGACTTCATCCCCACCACCTAACACCCCGGCCGATCAGGATGCACCCTCAATCCACGCCTCTGCCACGGACTCTTCCGCCTTTCCTCCGATCACCGATCACTCGGCACTCTGCCTTTCCTCAACTCCCGCGGTAGGTCGAATAGGCATAAGGCGAAACCAAGAGCGGCACATGGTAGTTCTTCCCATTTTCCACTTCGAACCAGATGGGGACAACATCCAAAAACGGGCATTGCACCCCTGTTTTGGAGAAGTAATCACGCACTTTAAATCGAAGTTCGTAGGCTCCAGGAATAAACTCGCCCCCCTCAAGCAAAGGCGCATCACACCTCCCATCAGTATTGGTCGCAACCTCAACCAATATCTCTCCCTTTCTACGCAATTCCAACCACAGCCCGGCGGCTGGGGTTCCACGGACTGAATCCAGAACATGTGTCGTAAGCTTTCCCATTTCTCGAAGATATTTTAACAAGAGGACACCACAAAATCAAGACGATAAGACGGACGAGCAAACTTCACTCACCAACCTACAACCCTAAACCTACCAATAAATGGCCAGCTTGTCGCGACCATCGAATCTAAAAAAATCAATCACCTCCCAACAAGCACGCAACGCTTATCTTGCAACCGTTTTAGTTCGCTTTTAATACTATCAACCAGAGATTCCATCTCGAGATTTTCGTTAACCTCGGAATTCTCTTCACTTAGCCATGTCAAGCAATGTTCAAAAATATCCGTCCAAAGGTCCTCTTCCTTAATTTCTTCATCTGGATCCGGCATAATCCACTTATCACTAAGAACCAACGCCTCATCGCTCCAAGGAATCCGAAGAAATTCTAAACACAAATTGCCGAACATTTGGAAATCCCCCTTTTTGCTTCCCAATGCATTTTCAGCCCTAAGCAAGCAAGCTGACGAAATCCACAAAACGCTCGTTCCATCGTTCTCCTCCCAAATATCCTCCCATTCCCGGAGCAATCGATCAGGGGATCCTCCTGAATAATCCTTTAAAATTCTGAGAGCAGCTTGAGATTTTTTGAGCCATAGAGGCCACCGCTGAAAATTTGCGCGATAAACCCCAAGGTCGCAATTCTCAGCCCAAGGAAGTGCCGCATGAATAAGAACACTATAAAGAGCTCTGCATTTTATTTCCTCAATTTGATCCAAATTCATACCAATCCTATGAACCAATCCAGATATAGCTATTTCGGAGTCAATCCCATTCAGAGAAACATGCTTGACAGGGGCCACAGGGATTTTCATCCACCTAGCCTCGCTCATTTTGCATTCATTAAAGCTCCATCCATAGTATTGCCGTGATCCGGCCTTCTCAAGCGAATCTTGACCAGAATTGCCCCAAAAATACACTACTTTCTCGAATACCCCGCGAACCCACTCTATCTTGAATCGGTCCATTTGATCCCAAAGAAGGCCAATGACCAAACCTGCTGACTGTTCGATACTGATTCCTCCTATAAAGGTCTGGACATCTGAAGTTGGCGCTGAGCCACCCCAGAAAAAGAGGACATTAAGCCATCGATCACTCGCCAACTCTTGATTGAGTTTAAGCCGATCCAACTTGACACCCCCATAGCTCAAATTCCCATCAATTATCGCTTGGGCAACCAAATATTCACCAATACTTTTGTGGGTGAAACTATAAGAACCAGGCCCCACAATCAAACCACTTCTTTCTCGAAGGCTGTCGAGAGCCAAATGAGCTTGCCCATCGTATCCAAATTCATAGAGAGCGTTTTTTACCACTTCTAACGTCTTTCCTTCATCGAATTCGTCCCTTTTCTCGATATGTAAAGCTATTGCAAGCGCAGTGAGAACTCGCTTTTTCTGTTCACGATCAAGACCTGACACATCTGCGTTAATTTGCTGCTTATCATCCCATATTCCCAGCATTCCATCTATATAACGACCATATAGTTTCGAGCGGCCTTTGGGAAGCTCTCCGTCGTTATGATGAACCATCAAGAGAGTCGCCAGCATTAAGGGATTGCTAGTGAGGGGAGAAATATGAGGATCCCTACGTAGTGTAGAGAACAGGGCAGATGCATCGACCTCGCGGTCAGCACCTTCCTTAACCGAAGTATAATTATACCATTTCTTGATGTAGTCGACGACCCTTGGTGGATCAAACGGCTCAATCGCCCATGCTATCCACGAGCGGCGGAAATTAGTTAAATGATCTGTATTGAGCGGTCTGGATGTAATCACAGTCGGGCCACATGAATTGTAGTCAGTCATCTCGATGATCTGCTCGGCAACATCATTTCGAGAATCTGGGGCTATCTCATCAAAACCGTCAAATATAAGCCCAATTTTTCCACGACTAACCCATTCGGAAACTAGTTCCGCTTCAATCTCTTGCGCCATATTGGGGCCAATCAATTCGCGAACCAAGTCAACAATTAATGGAAGCGAAGTGTCGGCATAGGCTCTCAATTTAACATATAAAACTAAAATTTCACTTTTCCTAATAGTTTGAATCTGCAGCCACCTGCTCCAGGTGCTTTTCCCAGATCCAGGCCCCCCTCTAACGATGCTCCTTGATTTTTGTTCTACAAAGTAGTCTAAATGGTTTTCTATTGTCTCTGCGGAGCGCTCTCCACTCCGAGTTCGTTTCGACTCTTTAGTAGGTTTTTCTGTTGTAATATTAGGAAGAACAAACATTTCTTCCTTTGCTTGTTTGAGCACAACATCTCCATATAGTCCGGTAACTTCCACGTTTAGAAGAACTCTCTTTAGTGACTGTCTCAAGACCCGAGCAAAGAGTTCATCTGAAATAGTTTGTGGCCGCTGTTGGATTTGCTGAATATTTGAAACCACAAACCCGACCTGCTCAGTTAGACTGTCAAACCGCCGAAGGACTTCCTTGAATTCCATTTTTTCAAGCTGCTCCACAATTACAGAAGTCCTGAAAAGTATGGTAGCAACAAGAGGGAAAATGGTTCGATATATCGACTCAAGTTTATTTTCGACAATCGCTTCCGGAAACGCCGAGTTGCTTCTAAGATGCTCAAACAGCTTCTCTCCATCTAGTGATTGATCGATTAACAATTGAGGATTTTCGGCGAAAGGCAGCAACTCGAAAACACACTCGCTTGCAATAATTTGGCGATGAGCAAAGTCTATGCCTTCGCTGTGAAAGAATCCTGATAACGAATCCCAAGTCTCAGCGATTGATGATTCAAGAGCTTGCTCCAGTCGAAATTGGTGAACAACAGAAAGATTTTTAAACTTTTCAAGTCCGAATTTTGCTATTGGCTTTCCCAATGCTGTAACGGTCTTCAGGATAGCCATTGAAGTTTCACTCATTTTAGACCTGTGTTATTTGTTATGATGGAGCGCTTCATTGGCATAGAGGCCTGACTACCGGTGATCTAGCCGTAAATCAACCTTTCTTTGCAACACCCTCGCGGATCTATCCTTACATGCTTCTTTGAATAGCAGAGGCGATTGTTGACGCATAGAGCATGCAGGATGATTTTGCAGAGGTGACCCACGACCTCATTCTCGGCATCGACCTTGGCACCACCAATTCCGCCGTGGGGGCCGTCGAATCCGGCTTCCCGATCCTCCTCGCGGATGAAGACGGCAAGCGGATCACGCCGAGCGCGGTGTGGTTCGGAAACGGTGGCAGCATGGGCACCGCGGTCGAAGTCGGCCGCAAGGCCCTGCGCCGCCGCAGTGCCGACCCCGGCCGCGTCGTCACCAGCGTGAAGCGCTTGATGGGCCGCCGCTTCGGGGAGGAGCGCGAGTTCTGCGTGCCGATGGAGCGAGCCGCCGATGGCAGCGGCGGGCTGCGGGTTCTGGGCCTGAGTCCTGAGGAAGTCAGCGCGGAGATCCTCAAGGAACTCAAGCGGATCGCCGAGATGCGCCTGGAGCGCGAGGCCACCAAGGCGGTGATCACCGTGCCCGCCTATTTCAACGACGCCCAGCGCGCCGCGACCAAGCGCGCCGGGGAACTCGCCGGCTTGGAGGTCGTGCGCATCCTCAGCGAACCCACCGCCGCGGCGCTTGCCTACGGGCTCGACAAGCTGGGCGAGAAGTCGCGCGTGGCGGTCTATGACCTCGGCGGCGGGACCTTCGACCTCTCGGTGCTGGAGATGCAGGACGGCGTCTTCCAGGTGCTCGCCACCCGCGGCGATACCCGGCTCGGCGGCGATGACCTGGACGCCGCGCTGGCTCGCAGCATCTGCGCCCGCGAGGGCATCGACTTCGACACGCTCGAGCCCGCCGCCCGCGTCCGCCTCGCCGAGGAAGCCGAGCGCATGAAGTGCCGCCTCTCCGAGACCGAGCAGGAAGCCTTCCGCGCGCCCTTCTACGATGGATCCCGTAGTTTGGAAACCATCGTCAGCCGCGCCGACTTCGAGGCGCGGATCAAGCCGTTCATCGAGCGCAGCATCACCTGCTGCCGCCAAGCCCTCGCCGATGCCGGGGTGAAGCCGGAGGACCTGCAAGCCGTCATCCTCGTCGGCGGCAGCACCCGCATCCCCGCCGTGCGCCGCGCCGTCGCCGAGTTCTTCGGCCGCGAGCCCGACCTCTCCCAGCACCCCGACGAAGCCGTCGCCCTCGGCGCCACCATCCAGGCCGGCGTCCTCGGCGGCACCCTGCGCCAGATGGTCCTGTTAGACGTCACCCCGCTCAGCCTCGGCATCGAGACCTTCGGCGGTCTGATGAACATCCTGATCCCGCGCAACACCACCATCCCCTGCAAGGCCGGCGAGATGTTCACCAATGCCGCCGCCGGCCAGAGCTCCATGCGCCTGCGCGTGCTCCAGGGCGAGCGCGAGATGGCCCGCGACAATTGGGAGCTCGGCAACTTCGAAGTCCCCTTCGAGCCCGCGCCCAAGGGCCAGGCCCGCGTCGGCGTCCAATTCCGCATCGACGAAAACGGCATCCTCGAAGTCCTCGCCCGTGACGTGACCACCGGCAAGGACACGGTCGTCGAGATCCGCAGCGCTGCCGTCGATGTCGATGACGAAGCCGTCGGCAAGATGGTCGGCGAGTCCGTGGACTTCGCCTTCGAGGACATGGCCGAGCGCATCTTCACCGAGGCCAAGCTCAAGGCCGAGGAACTCCTCCCCGCCGTCGAAATGGCCCTGGCCAGCAGTGGTGATCTTGTCGGAGAAGCCGAGCGCACCGAGATCGAATCCGCCGCCACCGCCGTCCGCCAAGCCCTCGCCGAAGGCCTCCCCAATCCCCTCAAAGCCGCCGTCCAACGCCTCGACGCCGCCACCGAAGCCCTCGCCGCCGCCCTCGTCGAACGCGCCATGGAAGAAGCGATGCTCAAACGCTTGGGATAAAGCAGCGGCCTATGGAGTGCGGTGGCACGACACCGCTTTCGCTGCGGGTTGGTGACGATGCGCTAGACGGCCGCGGATTGGCGGTGGGCACACTCTCCGGCAAGTGCTTCGGTCGCGCTGCCGGAAAGGGCCACAACTGGAAGAATCCAAGCGCTTCCACAGCCAAAGCGGTGTCGTGCCACCGCACTCCACAAGACGCGCGAAGCGCCATCACGCCTGCCCCCGCGAATCCAAAGCCGCCACCGGAAAAATCGCCACCACCCCGCAATCGCAGCGATAGGAAGTCCGCACACAAGCGGACGGCACCACCAGCATCCGCTCCTGCCCCGCCCTATCGAAATCCAACTCCGGCCCACACCCTCCCGACATCGCCGCGCCCACCTTCGACAGAACCCGCCCGACCGAAACCATCACCACCTCGGCCAACTCATCCGGCAACTCGGCCACGCCATCACCCTGTCGCACGGAGACCACCCCATTCTTCATCGCCAGCCCACAACGCGGACAGGAGTAAACAGGCTCCGGCCGCGGCGACTGATGCTGGCGCGTGTGAGGCAATCCAACGGATTCCATACCTCTACGCCCCTATCCCTTTCCTTGCCCCGCACCTACTACAAAACACCGCGCTTCTTCCCCTCCAATCAAGCCACAGCCCGGATGTCCTCCCTGCCTTTCATCCGTGCAAATCCGTGTTCATCCGTGGTTCCCCCGCTTCCACAAAGATCGCCCCAACCACACAAGCGTCCCAACCACACAAGCGTCCCAACCACACAAGCGTCCCAACCACACAAGCGTCCCAACCACACAAGCGTCCCAACCACACAAGCGTCCCAACCACACAAGCGTCCCAACCACATCCCCCGTGCCCCCAAAGGCTTGCCCACCTCTCCCCAAACACTTCGTTTGATGATTGGAAGATTGATGATGGTTTATTCTGCCTTTAACCAACAGGTGGTACACGAGGACGGGATCGAACCGCCGACCATCCCGGTGTAAGCGGGACGCTCTACCGCTGAGCTACTCGTGCATTCACTTTCCTGCGGACGCGCGAAGCTTCCCCCAAAGAACCCGCCCCCGGCAAGCCCGGATTCATCCGCCAATGCGACAGCGGTAAGGAGCAGCGACCTTATTGTCGCTGGCACCGGTCCGGCGCACAGGGACAGGACCCACAGGGACAGGAATGTCCCTGCTCCTTATTGCTCCGCCGCCATCACCCAGAGCGAGCTTGCGGCCCGCCAAAACCGGTGTTTCTCTCCCCCGCCCATGCACCTCCGCTTCACCGAAGAAGAACTCGCGACCCTCGTCGAGATGGTCAGCCTCTCCGCTGAGGTCGCCTCGTGGAACGAGCGCCCCGGCTCCGAGGAAGGCGTGGCCGCCTATGAAGCCTTGGAAGAGAAGGTCTTGGAAAAGGCCAAGCACTCCGGCCACGGCGACCACATCGGCTTCGACGAAGAAAAGCAGCGCCACCACCTGACCCCGGAATATCAGGACGGCTCCTTCTACCAGCAGTGCTACGATGAATTCCGCAACGAGGTCTTCTGGGAAGAACTCGTGATCCGCTTGGCCGACCGCGACCTCGCCAAAGCCGTGGGCATCGAATCCTGGACCAAGATGAGCGAGGAGCAGCGCCGCGCCCAGACCCAGGATCTGGAGAAGCGCTACTGGGAGGAGTTTTCCAAGAACGGCATCGACCGCGTCGCGGTGATCTTTCCGCCCGGCGAAGGCTGAAGGCAAAGACAACACCTGTAGCGTCGGTCTATGCCCGTCGCACTTCCGCGGCCACAAGCCGCATCGTGAGGGTCCCGCCGCTCCTTCAAAGAACGGCAACGCCGTTCCCTATTAAAGCCCAGGGTTGGCCGCCGCGCCCTTCGCAGCCCGCAGAGCGAAGAAGGGCGCGGCGGCCTACCCAGGGTAAGCCCGGAAAACCTATTCAACCCTGAAGGGGTTGCAGCGGTCCCCGTATCATCTTGCGCGTTTCCCACTCTTCAGAACAGACTGGTCTAAAAATTAGTGCTTAGTCGTTAGTAATTCGCCTTTTGATCCGATGAGCCCCGACCTCGAAGCGATCCTCAAGCGCTACTTCTGGTGGGTGCCGCGGCGGCCGGCTTTCTACTTCTCCGCCATCTGGGTCGGCACCCAGATCGCCGCCTATGCGCTGGCCGTGGGCATCTATCTCTCCGGCGCGAAGCCCGATGAGATCGTCCACCTGATCCTCACCAGCCCGGCGCTGCTATGGAGCGATTGGCTCTGCCCGAATGGCTGCATCCTCGTCCTCGCCGCAATCCGCTTCGCCCGGCTCGAGCAACTCAGCTTCCACGGCTGGGCGATCTTCACCGGCCTCCAGGCTCTCTGCGCGATGGCCCACGGCATCTTCGAGGTCAAGGGGCCGAAGGCCGTCGCCATCACCTGGGGCGTGTGGGTCTTCCTGATGGTCGCCATGGCCTACGGCACCTGGTTCTTCCTCCAGTGGCACCGCAACCGCTGGGCCACTGAGATCGCCATGCTCAAGGCCGCGAATGCTTCCCGCGCCGCCCGCTTGCACAGCGGTGCCAGCGAGGAGGACGAAGAAGACCACCGCGCCCCATAAGCCGCGGGATATGGGATCAGCGCCCCGGAGCACCCCGATGGCAAGCAACGCTGGGCGAGCTTCGGCTCTTGCCCCGGCCACGGGAGCTGCTTGGATACATAGGCTGCCCGGATCCCTTCGGGCTCGTGATTTTTCCCACCCCGAATCCATATCTTCCTATGAGCGAAGCCAGCAAATGCCCCTTCTCAGGCAAGCAACACCACCCGATCGCCGGCGGCGGCACCTCCAACCGCGACTGGTGGCCGAACCAGCTCCGCCTGGACCTGCTCAACCAGCACTCCAACAAGTCCGACCCGATGGGCGCGGACTTCGACTACGCGGCTGAGTTCAAGTCGCTCGACTTCGCGGGCCTGAAGAAGGACCTCGCGGCTCTGATGACCGACTCGCAGGACTGGTGGCCGGCGGACTTCGGCCACTACGGCGGGCTCTTCATCCGCATGGCATGGCACAGCGCCGGCACCTATCGCACCGGCGATGGCCGTGGCGGCGGAGGCCGCGGGCAGCAGCGCTTCGCACCTTTGAACAGTTGGCCGGACAACGTCAGCCTCGACAAGGCCCGCCGCCTCCTCTGGCCGATCAAGCAGAAGTACGGCCGCAAGATTTCCTGGGCCGACCTGATGATCCTGGCCGGCAATGTGGCCTTGGAAACGATGGGCTTCAAAACCTTCGGCTTCGGCGGCGGTCGTGAGGACACCTGGGAACCTGACCAGGATGTCTACTGGGGCCGCGAGACCACCTGGCTGGGCGGCGACATCCGCTACGCCCAAGGCTCCCCCGGCGTGGACAAGGACGGCGGGGTGCTGGTCTCCGACGACACCGCGGATGGTAAGATCCACACCCGCAACCTGGAGAACCCGCTGGCCGCGGTGCAGATGGGCCTCATCTATGTGAATCCGGAAGGCCCGGACGGCAACCCGGACCCGCTGCTGGCAGCGAAGGACATCCGCGACACCTTCGGCCGGATGGCGATGAACGATGAGGAAACCGTCGCGCTGATCGCCGGCGGCCACACCTTCGGCAAGACCCACGGCGCAGGCCCGGCCGACAACGTCGGACCCGAGGCTGAGGCCGCGCCACTGGAGGCCCAGGGCTTCGGCTGGAATAACAGCTACGGCAGCGGCAAGGGCGGCGACACCATCACCAGCGGCCTGGAAGTCACCTGGACGACCACCCCGACCCAATGGGGCATCGGCTTCTTCAAAAGCCTCTTCGGCTACGAATGGGAGCTCACCAAGAGCCCCGCAGGCGCCCAGCAATGGCGGCCGAAAGACGGCGCTGGCGAAGGCACCGTGCCCCACGCCCACGACCCGACCAAGAAGATCGCCCCAGCAATGCTGACCACCGACCTGGCCCTGCGCATGGATCCCGGCTTCGAGAAGATCTCGCGCCGCTTCATGGAGAATCCGGACGAGTTCGCCGACGCCTTCGCCCGCGCCTGGTTCAAGCTCACCCACCGCGACATGGGACCGAAGGCCCGCTACCTGGGCCCGGAAGTCCCCGCAGAAGACCTGATCTGGCAAGACCCCGTACCTGCGGCCGACCACCCGCCGATCGATGCCGCGCACATCGCCTCGCTGAAAGCGAAGATCCTCGCCTCCGGCCTTTCCATCTCCGCCCTCGTCTCCACCGCCTGGGCCTCAGCCTCAACCTTCCGCGGTTCCGACAAGCGCGGCGGTGCCAATGGCGCCCGCATCCGCCTCGCCCCCCAGAAGGAATGGGAAGCCAACCAACCGGCCCGCCTGGCCAAGGTCCTCGAAACCCTGGAAGCCATCCAGCGCGACTTCCAGGACGCCAGCGGCAAGAAGGTCTCCCTGGCAGACCTCATCGTCCTGGCCGGCACCGCCGCCATCGAACAGGCCGCAAAAAACGCCGGCCACGAGGTAAGCGTCCCATTCTCACCGGGCCGTACCGACGCCTCCCAAGCCCAGACCGACGCCGAATCCTTCGCCGTCCTGGAACCGATCGCCGATGGCTTCCGCAACTACCTCAAGGGCCGCTACGCAATCCCCGCGGAGGCCCTCCTGGTCGACAAAGCCCAGCTCCTCACCCTCACCGCCCCGGAGCTCACCGTCCTCGTCGGCGGCCTGCGGGTGCTCAACGCAAACTCCGGCCAGACGCCCCATGGCGTCTTCACCAAGCGCCCGGAAACGCTCACGAACGACTTCTTCGTGAACCTCCTCGACATGGGCACGGAGTGGAAGCCGGTGTCGGCGGATGCCGAACTCTTCGAAGGCCACGACCGCAAGACCGGCGACTTCAAATGGAGCGCCACCCGGGTGGATCTGGTCTTCGGCTCGAACTCCGTCCTCCGCGCCCTGGCAGAAGTCTACGCCAGCGCCGACTCGGAAAAGAAGTTCGTGCAGGACTTCATCGCCGCATGGACCAAGGTGATGAACCTGGACCGCTTCGACCTCGCATGATGTCTATGCCGTCCATGCTGTCTCCTTGCCTTTTCCCGCCCTTGGCGACAAGATAGCCATACTATGAAATCCGGCTTCCTCGATCTCCTCATCGGCACCACCGCCTGGGTCGTCGGCAAGACCGCCCTCTTCGGCTTGGCTACCATCCTCGGCCTCCTGACCGGCGGCGCCGGTCTCTGGGCAGGCACCGCGCTGGGCAGCGGCAACTTCGGCTTTCGCGCCGGCGATCTCCCGATCTTCGGCTATCTCACCGTCGTCGGTGCGGTCCTGCCCCAGTTTCTGCTCATGCTCATCGCCGGCTACCGCTACGTCCGCTCGGAGGAAGCCGGAGCCCGGGAGTGGCTGCAGCTCGTGGCCCTGCAAGCCGCCCTGCTTCTGATCTGCTTCGCGCTCGCCCTGCCGGAAGGCCTCCTGCCGCAGATCGTGGCATGGATCGTCACTGGTGCTCTCTTCGCCGGCCAAGTGAAGATCGCGGCGCGCTACAGCAGCTTTCAACTCGACCGCGGCGTGGACGCGCTCGAAAAGCTGAAAGCCGATAACGCCCGTCGCCGGTTGGAGCTGAACCTGAAATACGGCACCGTCAGCAGCGGCGCGGACGAGCTCGGAATCTTCGAGTAAAAAGTCCCCGGCCAGCGGATCCATCCCCCGATGAAATTCGGCTCCGAGATCGACTTCGGCGATATCTTTGCCAGCGGCTTGCTGTCTCTCGTCTTGGCAGTGTTCGTTCTTTTCGCCGCTCTCTGGCTTGGCGTCACCATTGGCGAGGGCGCCTTGGCCGCTGGAGATCTCGCCGAGGACGGCAAAATCGATCGCGACTGGTTGCTGCACTTCTTCAGTGATACCCGCAGCGCGATCCTCACTTGGTGCCTGCCGGGGACCTTGGGCATGGCGGCCACCCTCTTCAAATTCGGCCGCCTGGATGGCGGCGGCTCGATCCGTTGGGGAATCATCACCAGCCTGATCTCCCTGCTGTGGGTCGCCGCTTGGGTGAGCAAGCTCGACAACAGCTGGCAGGCCGCCACCGCTGCATGGGGCACCTGCATCACCCTGCTCGCCATGAGCTTCACCGGCCTCTGGTTCCTCCGCCATTGGCAGATGAACCGCTGGGCCGTCGAAATCGCCATGCTCCAGGCAGAGAACGCCGCACGCCGCATCGAACTCGAAGAAGAATTCGGAACCGTCAGCAGTGCGGGAAGCGACGAGGTTCTTCCCGGGAAGTAAGGAGCACGGCGCCGGCCTCCCCCTGCGGGCACAAAAAAGCGGCGCACCCGGATGGATGCGCCGCTTGGATTAAGAAGGATCAATCGTTACTTCAGAACTCGGCGGGGCCATTGAGGCCGCCAGCCGCTTGCTCAGGAGTGATCTTGAGCGGTTTGTAGCCGCCGATCGTCTTGAAGTAGAGCAGCAGCAGCACGTAGATCACTGCCATCGTCATCGGGATGAAGGAGTCAGCCTTCAGGGTCATGCGGTCACCCACGATGCTGGCATCCGCCAGAGCCTTCTGCTCCGGGGTCTTGTTCTCAGCCTTCTGGGCTGCGGCAAGCTTGGTGCCATCCAGGCCCTGGACCTTTTCGAGGAACATGAAGCCTGCGGCCTTGTCGCTCTTGTTCGCTTCGTAGACCGCCACATTGGTCTCCTTGAGGTGATCCACGGTGAAGCGGTCCTTGGCGTAGCCGAGGCCCGGGCCACCGAGCACGCCGGCGGACATCATGCCAATGCCACCCATGATCGACATGGCAACGGCGCCGGTGCGCGGGAAGCGGTCACCGACGATGGCCAGCATGGTCGGCCAGAAGAAGGTCTTGCCGAGGGCATACACCGCCAGCGCCATCAGGGCGCCGGGGAAGGTGATGATCCCGCTGACGAGGTTCAGGCCGATTGCGGCGAGAATCGCGCAGACCACCAGCATCGCGACCGGGGAAATCTTGAGCTTGCTCTCGATGAAGTGGGCGCAGAAGCGCAGCAAGAACATCAGCAGCGAGGTGAAGACGAAGAGCTGGTTGCCCTGCTTCGGAGTGAGGATGTTGCCGGTGATATTTTGAATCCAACCGTCGGTGCCCAGCTCGACCGCGCCAACCAAGGCGTGGGTGATGAAGAGGATGAAGAGCAGGATCGAACCGATGGCAAAGCCGGTTTTGCCGGCAACAGCAAGCCAGAGCACCAGCGCCACACCCCATGAAATGTAACCCCAAGTCGGGCTGACGAAGAATTCGCTGTGGGTAAACAGGGAGAGGACGGGACCAAGCTGGCTCTTGAAGAAGAGCCCGATGATCGCGCAGGCGACGAGGGCGCCGAGCATGCCGACTTCTTTCATCATGTCGCCAAGGTCGAGGCCCTTGGCTGCGGCCTCCGACTTCGGGAAGCTCTGACCCATGAAAGCGATTCCGTAGAGAACCGTGGGTACCAAGAAGAGGCCGAGCTGCATCTTCCAGTTGCTGCCTTCACCACCCATGGTCCAACCGATCACACCACCGAGAACCAAGCCCGCCGGCCATGCGGCGTGGAGGATGTTCAGATAGTGGGTGCGGTTGTTGGGGAAGAGTGTCGCCACCAGCGGATTCGCCACCGCTTCCAGGGTGCCGTTGGCCAGAGCGAAGACGAAGGTGCCCGAGTAGAGCAGCATGTAAGCGGTATCCTGCGGCTGACCCTTGTGGGCAGCGAAGGTGATCAAGGCCGAAAGGATGTGGAACACGAAGGCCGCGCACACCAACTTGCCGTAGCCGATCTTATCGACGACCACGCCGCCGATGATGATGCCGAAGCAGAAACCGGTCAGACCGGCACCGCCCAAGTCACCCAGCTGGGCACCGGTAAAGCCGAATTCGGCGGCCCAATTCGCGAGGATACCACCTCGCACACCGAAGCCGATACCGGTGGCGAGAATGGCGAGGAAGCCGGCCCATAGGAGCCGCTTGGCATTATGCGCGACCGGTTGATCGCTTAGTGTGGTGGTCATGGATTTCTTTCTTGGGAAGTGACGGGTGGTCTAACGGGCTTTCCGGACCGTGGCAAGCATCCGGAATGGCAGCAAGAAACGGTTTTCCCGGCCCTTTCCTTTCGCTGGAGTGTCGCAATCGTCCTCCTCTTGACACGAAAGGACCGATGCCACCGACCCACCGGGAAAGTGCTGGAAGATCCCGCTGCGGCGGGTAGGATTCCCACATGGCCGTCTCGGCAAAAGTCGCCCGCATCCTAGGAGAGGTGGAAACCTTGAACGCCGCCGAGCGCGAGGAACTGATGCGCGTGCTCGACGACGTCGAGATCGCGGGCCACCCGGCATGGTCCGCGGAACTCCGGAACCGCGCCCGTGAGATTGATGAAGGCACGGTGACCATGGTCTCCGCCTCCGAGTTCTCCCGGCAACTGGATGAAGAATTGGCCTCTTCATGACCTACAGCCTTCACCCGGAAGCCGCACAGGAAACCCGGGAAGCCATCGCTTGGTCCAAGCGGGAGGACCGAGTTCTCGCGCTGCGCTTCCGGCGGGAAATCGATGCCGCCTTGCAAAAGATCTGCTCGAATCCCCTGCTTTACCGCTGCTTCGACGGTGAATTCCGCCGCTGCCGGACTGCCGGTTTTCCCTATGCGCTTGTCTTCCGGATTCGCGCTGAGCTTGAGGTCATCGCCGTGATGCACCAACACCGCGAACCGGGCTATTGGAAGGATCGCGACCCTTCGCGGCCGACTTGATCGGTGCCAACGAAAAAGGCCCGGTTCCGCAGGGAAACCGGGCCTTTTGGAAAGCAAACCGGGCCTTCTCAGCCCGGTCTGAAATTACTTGGACGAGGAGACGTAGCTCGCTTGGGTCGCACCCTTCTTGAGCTTCTTCTGCTTGATCCAGCTCATGGTCGAGCGGAGCTTCTCACCGGTCTTCTCGATCTGGTGAGCGGCCTCGGCCTTGCGGATCGCGTTGAACTTCTTGTAGCCGCCGGTGGTGGCTTCAGCGATCCACTCCTTGGCGAACTTGCCGGATTCGATCTCCTTGAGTTGCTTCTTCATCCGCTTCTTCACGCCAGCGTCGATGATCTTCGGGCCAACGGAGACGTCGCCCCACTCGGCGGTCTCGGAGATCGAGAAGCGCATGCCGGCGATACCGGCTTCGTTCATCAGGTCGACGATCAGCTTCAGCTCGTGGAGGCACTCGAAGTAGGCCATTTCCGGCTGGTAACCGGCTTCCACCAGCGTTTCGAAGCCGGCCTTCACGAGGGCGGAAGCGCCGCCGCAAAGGACGCACTGCTCGCCGAAGAGGTCGGTCACGGTTTCTTCGCGGAAGTTGGTTTCAAAGACACCGGCACGGGTGCAACCCACGCCACGCGCCCAGGCGAGCGCGATGTCCTTGGCCTTGCCGTCGGAATCGTTGTGCACGGCGATCAGGCCGGGAACACCCTTGCCATCGACGAACTGGCTGCGAACCGTGTGGCCCGGGCCCTTCGGCGCGACCATGATCACGTTCACATCCTTCGGAGCTTCGATGGTCTTGAAGTGGACCGCGAAGCCGTGGGAGAAGAGCAGAGTCTTGCCCTTGGTCAGGTTGGCGGCGATGTCCTTCTTGTAGACCGAGGCGATCTTGGTGTCTGGCACCGCGACGAAAATCACATCGGCAGCCTTCACCGCTTCCGCGGTGTCCATAACCTGGAAGCCGAGCTTCTTGGCGACTTCACGGGACTTCGACTTCGGGTAGAGGCCGATAACGACCTTCAGGCCGCTGTCCTTGAGGTTGAGGGCGTGGGCGTGGCCCTGGGAACCGAAGCCGATCACGGCCAGGGTCTTCTTTTTGAGCGGCGCGAGCGACGCGTCCTTGTTCGTGTAGATCTTCGCGGCCATGGCGATGATTGGTTGTCTGCTGTGGTGTTTGCCGGAGCCTCCTGGCCGCGGCGGGCGGACAAGCTGGACGCTTGATAACGAAGGGTCAAGCGCACGATTTGGCCAAGACGCATCCCGAAGCCCGGAGCCAATCGGCGATTCACGGTGGAAACCCTCCCTTTTCGTGGCCGGATGCTGTCACAAAATCAATGCAACTTTATGCAACATTGATCTTGCCACTGCGGTAGCGATTGGTGAGCTTCGGGACGCAGGGTCGTGAATTCGAACCCATGTCCCACTCCCGGGACGCCCGCCCCTGCCCTCTCCGCGCGTGGAATTGCCGTCCCGTGCGGCCGCCCCGAACCCTACCCACAGAACCCAAGAAACCGACGTGAACCCCGTCCAACATCCTCGCAAAATCCAAGCGGCCCGGCGCATTCCCGGGACTTCGCCCTTGGCCCGGCTGTGCACATTGATGCTCGCCTCCGTGGCCACACTCGCACAGCCGCTTGGCGCGGCGATGCTGAAGCTCGACTTCATCAAGGTCAGCGAGGGCTACACCAGCGGCTGGGTGCCGTTGGGAGCCGTCAACCTGGGTGACAGCTCACCGAGCGTGACCAATGCCGGCGGCACAGGCTACAACTTCAGCTTCACCCACGTCGGTTCCTACGACAACCAGAACTCCGCCCAGTCGCTGACGCGCACCGGCTTCTACAATATCAACCGGCTCGGGCAGAATCACGACTTCACGCTCTCCGGCTTGCTGCCCGGGCAAACCGTGAAGCTCTATGCCTGCGCGGCCTGGGACGGCAACGGAGCGGGCGGATATGTGCTCTTCGGCGACAATGCGCCTACGGGAGTGCAGGCCCAAACCATTGGCAATCCGGGCACGGCTCCGGCCTTGGAGAATTTGACCTACATCGGCATGGCGACCGCGGATGGCACCGGCACAGTCACTGGCGCGCTGCACGGGCGAAATGGCGTTGGCACCGACTCGGAAGGCCAAGTGGGGGCATTTTTGTTTCTACCCACGCAGACCATCACCGCCAGCGCGGGTGCGCATGGCTCGATCAGTCCAGCTGGTCCCACCGGCGTCACCGCCGGGGAGAACAAGGCCTTCACCATCACCGCAGATAGCGGCTATCATGTGAGCGACGTGCTGGTGGATGGGGCCTCCGTGGGTGCGGTCGGCATCTACAACTTCAACGCCGTCAATGCAGACCACACGATCAGCGCCAGCTTCGCGCCGAACACGGTCCTCTATACGATCAACGCCAGCGCCGGAGCGAATGGCAGCATTACTCCCAGCGGTGCGGTGAGCGCGAACGTAGGCGTGAACCTGCCCTTCAGCATCCTGCCGGATCCAGGCTACAAGATTGCCAATGTCCTGGTGGACGGCGTCTCGGTGGGTCCGGTGAGCGACTACAGCTTCACCAGTGTCGCCGCCAATCACACCATCAGTGCGAGCTTCGCGGTCAAGACCTACACCATCGAGACGACGGTGGGAGCGCACGGCAGCGTCAGTCCCACGGGCACGACTACCGTGAACCACGGTGATTTGGCGGACTTCACCATCACGCCGGACGAGGGCTACTACGTGGCGGAGGTGCTGGTGGACGGCGTCTCGGTTGGCGCGAACAACTTCTACACCTTCGCCGATGTGGTGGCGAATCACACGCTGCAAGTGAGCTTCGATAACCGCACGCGGCTCTACTTGGACTTCACCATCAACGAGAACACGCCCACCGAGGGCTGGACCAAGGTGGCTGCGAACTACGTGGCGCAAACAGCGCTCGCCACGGCCACCAACATCAACGGCCTGGGCTACAACTTCAGTTTCAGCAACGTGGGTGCCTACGACAACAACCAGTTCACCGAGCCACTGACCCGCTCCGGCTTCTTCACCTTCCAGAATCTGACCAACCCTCATGACTTCACGCTCACCGGCCTGAATGCGGGCCAGACGGTGAAGCTCTACGCCACCGCAACCTGGGACGGCAACGCGGCGGGCGGCTACATCCTCTACGGGGACAATGTCCCGAATGGCGTGAAGGCACAGACCGTGGGCACTCCGGGCCTGCACCCGGTGGTGGCGAACATGACGCTGATCGGCACCGCCGTTTCGGACAGCACCGGCACGGTGAGTGGCAGCCTGCATGGCCGCAATGGCGTCAACAACGGCGTGGAAGGACAGGTCGGCGGCTTCCTCTTCATTCTTGAAGCCGGTGGCACGCCAGCGGCCAATCCCTTCGCCAACTGGGCCAGCTCACCGCCGAACAACCTGACGGGTGCGGATGCCCAGCCCGGATCCGATCCGGATTTCGACGGCGTGAGCAACCTGCTGGAGTTCGCGCTGAATGGCAGCCCGATCAGTGGCACCTCGATGGGGCGCTCCAACTCCGGCCTCAACACCGTGGCGGCGCAGCCGGGAGTGCTGACCTACACGATTGCCGCGCGCGGAGCCGCGAGCTTTGCGGCGGATGGCAACCGGATGAAGTCCGCCCCGGTAGACGGAATCACGTACACGGTGGAGGCCTCGACCGCGCTTGGGACTTGGGGAGACACGGCTGTGACGGAAGTGACGGGCGCGGATGCCACGACGATCCAGTCCGGGCTGCCGGCACCGGATGCGGGATGGGTCTACAAGACCTTCCGCACACCGGGCGTGGCCACCAATGCCAAGGCGTTCATCCGGGTGAAGGTGGACTGAGAGCCACCATCAGCCTGGGGATTTATTTCGCTCCGTCACCTTTGGGTGGCGGAGCGTTTTTGTTTTTCTGCGTTTTCTTCAGAGCTGGAATCCCAACAACGCCAAGGATACCGCCGAATCGCTCGGAATGTATTCGGGACAGAGTAAACCCGGCCTGCTTGGATGACGTGTCCCGGCACGGTTCCTTCTAGCAGCCGCTCCGTTCATCCATCCAAATCATGAAATTCCAGTTCTCCTTCCTCGCGGCGGCAGCCGTGGCACTAGTCAGCACGGCCGCCGCGGCCGACAGTGCATGGACCAGCGACTTTGAGGCCGCGCGCAAGCAGGCGGCGGCGGAGCACAAGGATCTGCTGATCGACTTCACCGGTTCCGACTGGTGCGTCTGGTGCATCAAGCTGCGCAAGGAGGTCTTCGAACAAGCGCCATTCGAGGCGGGCGTGAAGGACAAGTTCGTGTTGGTCGAACTGGACTACCCGAAGGACAAGACCCGGGTCACGGAAGCCGTGGCAGCGCAGAATGCGGTACTTCTGAAGCGCTATCCGATCAAGGGCTATCCGACGGTCCTCTTGTGCGATCCGGAAGGAAAGCCCTTTGCGGCGACAGGCTATCAGCCAGGCGGCCCGGAGAAATACCTGAGCCAGCTCGATGAGCTGTTAGGGAAAAAGGCGGCGCGGGACAAGGCCTTGGCCGCAGCCGGAGAGAAGCAAGGGGCGGAGAAGGCGCAGGCACTGATCGCAGCGCTGGAAGGCCTCGGGCTGGATGAGGCGATGCTGACGGCGAACTACGCGGACACCGCGGCGGCGATCAAGCAGGCGGATCCGGAGGATACCACGGGCTACGCCAAGAAGGAGAAGTCGGAAAAGGCGTTCGCGGACTTCATGGCGAAGCTGGGGGAAGCACGCGGCAAGGGTGATCTGGATGCGGCGATGAAGGTGGTGGAGGAAACCCTGGCAGCAGGAGTGCTGCAGGGGGAATACCGGCAGCAAGTGTATGGTCACCAGGCGGGCACCTTGGCTTCGTCCGGAAAGAAGGACGAGGCGATCGAAGTGCTGAAGAAGGCGGTGGCTGAGTCGCCGGATGGTCCGCGAACCAAGGAGCTGGCGGAATTCATTACGATTTTGGAGAGAGAGAAGGCGGGGTTACCTCCGGTGAAGAAGGAGGAAGCGGGGAAGTAAGTTCTGAGCGATTGCCGATCCTGGTCTTCTATCACAGGAGACGGATCTGCTGAGTGACCAAACCCAAGCCGGCGCTGGCGCCGTCTTGGGTTTTCTCGTTTCACCCTTTCGGCTCTCAATATTCGCAAAGAGGCTGGGAGGGCCTTCACCTCTTTTCTGAAAATTTCCTCTTGTAGTTGACCAAACGGTCAACTATCTATTCCGGCGTGGGACGCAAAAGTGACGCCAAGCAACGACTGCTCGATGCTGCTCTCGATCTGATCTGGGAGAACAGCTACGGGGTCGTGACGATTGACGCGATTTGCGAGAAGGCCGGCGTGAAGAAGGGTAGCTTCTACTACTTCTTCGAATCGAAGGCCGAGCTGGCGGTGGCCGCCTTGGAAGAGGAGTGGCAGGCGGAAATGAAGCCGAAGTTCGACACGATCTTCTCCGCCTCGAATCCGCCGCTGGAGCGCATCCGGCTGATGTTCAAGTCTTCCCACGATTGCCAGCAGGAGATGCTGGAGCAGCAGGGCAAGGTCCTCGGATGCCCTTGTGCCTCAATGGGCTCCGAAGTCTGCACGCAGAATGAGCCGATTCGCGACAAGGTGAAAGAAACCCAGTGCCGGATCGTCCGCTATCTGGAATCCGCGATCCGCGACGGGCAAGCCGACGGCTCGATCCCCGGGGGCGATCCGGTGATCAAGGCGAAGTCCCTCTACGCTCTTCACGAAGGCAGCATGACCCAAGCCCGGATCCAAAACGACTTGGAGCCCCTGCGGATCCTCCCTGATGCGGCGATGGACATGCTCGGCGTGGCTCATACCGCCAAGGCGACCTGAGGCGCCTTTTTTTGATCTCATTGTTTACCATCTAGTCAACTACAACCTCCTCAGTTTCAGACGTGAACACGCAGCCCAACTCCCCTGTCACAGCGACCGCGGGCCTCCTAAAAGTCCTACGCCGGATTTCGTCACCACGGCAGATTCTTTCGTTGCTGCGAAGGATGACGCCAGGCGGGGGGCCCGCCTACCACTGGTCCGGCACCATGTAAGTTAGTCCGCATTTTTTTGGTCCAAAACTTTACTATTCAGTCAACTACACTCCCAAACCTCCTAATCAAAACTACCATGAGCACGCAGAAACTCGCAGGAAAGGTCGCCGTCGTCACCGGAGCTTCCAAGGGCATCGGAGCATCGATCGCAAAGCACCTGGCAGCCGAAGGGGCTGCCGTGGTGGTCAACTATTCATCCAGCAAAGCCGGTGCCGACAAGGTTGTGGCGGAGATCACCGGTTCGGGCGGCAAGGCCGTGGCGGTTCAGGCAGATCTCTCAAAGCCGGAAGAAGTGACCAAGCTCTTCACCGAGACGAAGAAAGCCTATGGCAAGGTCGACGTCCTGGTGAATAACGCCGGTATCTATGAGATGCGGCCTCTGGAACAGGTGGATGCCGACCATTTCCACCGCCAGTTCGATCTCAATGTCCTCGGACTGATTCTTGCCTCCAAGGAAGCTCTTCCGCTGTTTCCCTCGGAAGGTGGCAGCGTGATCAATATCAGTTCCGTGGTCTCGACCGCCCGCTTTCCCGGAAGCGTGGCCTATAGCGCTACCAAAGGTGCCGTGGACGCTGTCACCCGAGTCCTTTCCGCCGAACTCGGTTCGCGGAAAATCCGCGTCAACACGATCAACCCCGGCATGGTCGAAACCGAAGGATTCCACACCGCTGGCATCGGCGGCAGCGAGATGCAGACCGCTGTCGAAGCCCAGACACCGCTGGGTAGAATCGGACAGCCTCAAGATATTGCCGGGGCGGCTGTCTTTCTGGCCTCCAGCGATTCGTCGTGGATCACAGGAGAGACCTTTGTGATCTCGGGCGGCATGCGTTGAGGCTGCCCCTTGGATCCGGGGGCTTCCACCGAGGAAGCCCCCCTCTTTTGAGCTAAATCTTTACCATTCAGTCAACTACCTCCATGAACGCGCCAGACGAAGATCAACCACAGTTGCCCGAGGCACCGGAAACTTCCACCTCGCGCTTCCACACCCGCCTCTTGCTGATGCTGTTTGGCATCGGAGTCGCGGTGACGGGCTTCCACTACGTGCCCAAGGCCTTGGCGGCTGAAGCCCCGGCCGGTCCGGCGGGCCCGATGCCGCTGCCCCAAGTGACGGTGGCCGAGGTCGAACAGCAGACGGTGACCGATCATCGCGAACTCCTTGGCCGGGTGGACGCCCGGGAAACGGTCGAGGTCCGGCCAAGGGTTTCGGGACACATCGATGAGGTCCGCCTGCAAGCCGGCCAAATCGTCGAGAAGGGCGACGTGCTCTTCCAGATCGACCCGCGCTGGTATCAGGCGCAAGCCGACCTGTCCGCCGCAGCGGTCGAGCGAGCCAAGGTGCGCGTGAACATTGCCGAGAGCGAGGCGCGCCGCACCTCGAGCCTGGTCTCCGCCAAGGCGGTCTCGATCGAGGAATCGGAGACGCGCAACTCGCGCCTCGCCGAAGCCCGCACCGAGCTGCAATCCGCAGAAGCCGCGCTGGAGACCGCGAAGCTCGACCTTGAGCACACCGTGGTGCGCTCGCCGATCCGCGGCAAGGTGAGCCGCGCGCTGGTCACTGCGGGCAATCTCGTCTCCGGCAATCCTGGCGGTGCAACCCTGCTGACCACCGTGGTCTCCACCGGCGACGTGTATGTCTACGCGGATGCCGATGAGAACACCGCGATCACCTTCGACCGCTTGCGTCGCGAAGGCCACCTGGCGGTGCAGGATGGCAAGATCCGCGTGGAGATGCAGGTGGGCGATGAAGACGGCTTCCCGCACCAAGGCTACATCGAGTCCACCGACAACCGGGTGGACGCGGCGACCGGCACCTTGGTGTATCGGATGGTCTTCGCGAATCCGGATGAGGCGTTGGTGCCCGGGCTCTTCGCACGGGTGAGGCTGCCGGTGAGTTCTCCCGCCCCGACCCTGATGGTCAGCGAGCGCGCGATCGGCACCAACCAGAGCCAGAAGTTCGTGCTGACCGTGGCACCGGACAACACCGTGAGCTACCGCAGCGTGAAGCTGGGTCCCGTACTGAATGGCAAGCGGGTGATCCGCGAAGGCATTCACAGCGGGGACCGGGTGATCGTGAACGGACTGCAACGGGTGACCGCCGGGATGATCGTGGATCCTGCAGTGGCCGTGAACTGAGCCGCACGGCTACTAGACCTACCGTAATTTAACCCGGGCCGGAGCCTTTGCTCCGGCCTGCAGGGGCAGTTTGCGCCCTTGCTTGAAGTGACTTGCCAGTCCCTCCTATGAATTTCTCCGACTTCTTCATTAAACGCCCGATTTTCGCGGGCGTGCTATCGATCGTTATTTTCCTCATCGGCGCCATCTCGCTGTGGCGTCTGCCGGTCAGCGAGTATCCCGAAGTCATCCCGCCCACGGTGGTGGTGCGGGCCGTCTACCCCGGTGCGAACCCGAAGACGATTGCCGAGACGGTGTCCACACCTCTCGAGCAAGCGATCAACGGCGTGGAGAACTCGATCTACATGTTCTCCCAGGCGACCAGCGACGGGGTAATGACCCTGACGGTCACCTTCAAGCTGGGCACCGACCCGGACATGGCGCAGGTGCAGGTGCAGAACCGGGTGTCGCAAGCCCTTCCAAAGCTGCCGGAGGAAGTCCGGCGCGCCGGGGTGACCACGATCAAGAGCTCGCCGGACCTGACGATGGTGGTCCACCTGCTCTCGCCGGACGGCCGTTACGACGACATCTTCGTGCGCAACTACGCGACCCTGCAGGTGCGTGATGTGCTGACCCGCTTGCCCGGCGTGGGCCAGGTGCAGCTCTTCGGCTCGGGCGACTATGCAATGCGGATCTGGTTGGATCCGAACAAGGTGGCAGCCCGCGGCATGACCGCAGGCGATGTGGTCAATGCGATACGAGAGCAAAACGTCCAGGTGGCCGCGGGGGCGATAGGACAGCAACCGAATCCCCAGGCGACGGATACCGAACTGCTGATCAATACCAAGGGGCGTCTGGTAACGGAGGAAGAGTTCGGCGAAATCGTACTGAAGATCGGCGCACACGGTGAACGCACGCTCTTGCGCGATGTGGCGCGGATCGAACTCGGCGCTTCCGAATACGCGTTGCGCTCGTTGCTGAGCAACAAGACCGCAGTGGCGATCCCGATCTTCCAGTTGCCCGGCTCGAACTCGATCGCGCTGTCGAACTCGGTGCGCGAGAAGATGGAAGAGCTGAAGAAGGACTTCCCGGACGGCCTGGACTACAAGATCGCCTACGACCCGACGGTCTTCGTGCGGCACTCGATCAGTGCTGTGGTCCACACTTTGCTGGAGGCGATCGCGCTGGTGGTGCTGGTGGTGATCTTGTTCCTCCAGACTTGGCGAGCCTCGATCATTCCGCTCGCGGCGGTGCCGGTGTCGCTGGTGGGCACCTTCGCGGTGATGAGCATGCTCGGCTTCTCGATCAACGCGCTCTCGCTCTTCGGCCTGGTGCTGGCAATCGGCATCGTGGTGGACGATGCGATCGTGGTGGTGGAGAACGTGGAGCGGAACATTGCGCTGGGCCACTCACCCTTTGAGGCAACCAAGATCGCGATGCGAGAGGTGACCGGACCAATTGTGGCTACGGCGCTGGTGCTATCCGCGGTGTTCATTCCCACGGCCTTCATCAGCGGCTTGAGCGGGCAGTTCTACAAGCAGTTTGCGATCACCATCGCGATCTCGACGGTGATCTCCGCCTTCAACTCGCTCACCCTCTCCCCTGCCCTGAGCGCTCTGCTGCTGAAGGATCACCACGCACCCAAGGACGGCCTCACCAAGGTGATGGACAAGGCCTTCGGCTGGATCTTCCGGCCCTTCAACCGCTTCTTCGAGTGGTCTTCCAACAAATACGCCAATGGTGTGAAGCGCGTGGTGCGCAAGGGCGCGATTGCCCTGCTGCTCTACGGCGGCCTGGTGGCGCTGACGCTGAGCATCTTCAAGAAGGTGCCCTCGGGCTTCGTTCCAGAACAGGACAAGCAATACCTCGTGGCCTTCGCACAGCTGCCGGAAGGCGCCTCGCTGGAGCGCACGGATGAAGTGGTGCGCAAGATGGGCGAGATCATGCTCAAGCATCCCGGCGTGGCGGACTCCATCGCCTTCCCCGGTCTCTCGATCAATGGCTTCACCAACAGCCCGAACGCGGGCATTGCCTTTGTGGGCCTGAAGTCCTTCGAAGAACGCGAAGGCAAGCATATGTCCGGCAAGGAAGTCGCGGCACAATTGCAGGCGGAATTCAACAAGATCCAGGGTGCCTTTGTGGCGATCTTCCCGCCGCCGCCGGTGAACGGCCTGGGCACCACGGGTGGCTTCAAGCTCTACCTGGAAGACCGTGCCGGCCTTGGCTACGATGAGCTCTTCAATGCGACACAGGCCCTGACCGCAAAAGCGAACCAGAACCCCGGACTGTCGCGGGTCTTCTCCGGCTTCACGGTGAACACACCGCAGCTTGAAGCGAACATCGACCGCGCGAAGGCGAAGCAGCAGGGCATTCCCCTGAGCAATATCTTCGAGGCGATGCAGGTGAACCTCGGTTCTCTGTATGTGAACGACTTCAACCGCTTCGGCCGGACCTACCAAGTGGTGGCGCAAGCCGACTCCGAATTCCGGACCGATGCCGATGACATCGCGAAGCTGAAGACCCGCAACGAGAAGGGGCAGATGGTGCCGCTGGGCTCCGTGCTGACGGTGAAGGAAACCTACGGCCCCGAGCGGGCGATGCGCTACAACGGCTATCCCGCGGCGGAGATCAATGGCGGTCCTGGTCCCGGCTTCAGCTCCGGCCAGGCCGAGGCGCTGATCGAACAATTGGCGAAGACCGAGCTGCCAAAGGGCGTGGCGATGGAGTGGACCGACCTGACCTATCAGCGGATCATCGCAGGGAATACCGGCCTGCTGATCTTCCCGCTAAGCATCCTGCTGGTGTTCTTGGTACTAGCCGCACAGTATGAGAGCTTCCGCCTGCCCTTCGCAGTGCTGCTGATCGTGCCGATGGCGCTACTCTCCGCGATGGTCGGGGTGTGGATGACGGACGGCGACAACAACATCTTCACCCAGATCGGCTTGATCGTGCTGATCGGCCTGGCGGCGAAGAACGCGATTCTGATCGTGGAGTTCGCGGTGAAGCTGCGGGAGGAAGGCAAGGGCATCATCGAGTCCGCGGTGGAAGCCGCACGCCTGCGCCTGCGCCCGATCCTGATGACCTCGATCGCCTTCATCGCGGGTGTGTATCCGCTGGTGGCGGCGAGCGGTGCCGGTGCCGAGATGCGCCACGCGATGGGTATCGCGGTGTTCTCCGGGATGATCGGGGTGACGATCTTCGGTCTCTTCCTGACACCGATCTTCTACGTGATCCTGCAGAAAATCGGCACAAAGCCACAAGCCCAGCCCGTGCCGGTCACGATTCACGAGTGAGCTTCGTCTTTTGGGAGAAAATCGCCCCGGAAACACCAAGACGATCTCCAACAACATCAACCCTGCCGGAACGGCGCAGCAGTTCCGCTACTTGAATCTCAGATGAAAACTTCACGTTTGATCCTCCTCTCCGCAGCCCTCTTCACCTCCTGCTCCTTTGAGCCCGCGCTCGATAAGCCGGGTGTGGAAGTGGTGCCGGTTAGTTTCTCCGGCAATGGCCAGGGCTCGGCCTCGGCCACGCTGAACTGGCAGTCCTTCTTCACCGACCCACGCTTGAAAAAGCTGGTGGGCATGGCGCTGGAGAACAACCGCGACCTCCATATCGCGGCACTGAATGTCGAACAGGCGCGCGCGCAGTATGGCATTTCCCGTAGTGCACTATTTCCGTCCGTAGATTTGTCCGCCACGGGCTCACGACGGCGGACACCGGGCTCGACCGTCTCCGGGGGGACGGCGGTCGAGACCCGGAACTACGAGGTCTCCGTGGGCGTGGCCTCCTATGAGCTCGATATCTTCGGGCGGGTGCGCAGCCTGAACCATGCGGCACTGGAGAGCTACTTCGCCAGTGATGCGGCGCGAGTTGGGGTGCAGATCTCGCTGGTGGCCGAGGTGGCGGGACAATACTTCCGCGAGCGGGCCTTGTTAGAGCAGATCGACCTCTCCGAGCAGACCCTGAAGTCGGTAAGCCAGACTTACGACCTGATGAAAACCCGCCTCGATGCAGGCGACGTGTCGGAACTCGATTCGCGCTCGGTGGAAGTGCAGGTGCAGACGGCCAAGGCCAATCTCGCGGCCTATCGCCAGCAACTCTCCGAGACCCACAATGCACTGGCATTCCTGATCGGCGGCGCGCTGCCCGGTAACTTGCCGACCGGCCGCAGCTTGGAGAAGGGTGTGGTGGCAGAGTTGAAAGCCGGCGTGCCATCCGAGCTACTGACCCGCCGCCCGGACATCTTGGAGGCCGAGCATCAACTCAAGGCTGCGAATGCGAACATCGGCGCGGCCCGGGCCGCCTTCTTCCCGCGAATCACACTCACCGGCGGTGCTGGCACTACGAGCCGCAGCCTCAGCGATCTGTTCCAGAATGGTTCCAGCGCATGGTCCTTTGCGCCACAGATCAGCGTGCCGATCTTCGACGGGGGCTTCAACAAGGCGAACCTCGATGTCGCGCAGGTGCGCAAGCAGATCGAAGTGGCGCGCTATGAGCGGACGATCCAGAATGCCTTCCGCGAAATCTCGGACGGCTTGGCGGCTCGCAGCGGACTGGAAGAACGGATCAGCGCGTATGAGGGTCTGGTGGAAGCGCAGCAACGGCGCTTCGACCTCGCGAATCAGCGTTACACCCAAGGGGTGGACAGCTACTTCGAGGTGCTCGATGCCCACCAGCAGCTCTACTCCTCGCGGCAGATCCTGATCTTGCTGCGCCTAAACCGCCTGACCAATACCGTGGGCCTCTACAAGGCGCTCGGCGGCGGTTGGTAAGCTTTCTTATAGAATACCATGAGCAACACCGACCTGACCGTCCGTCCACCCCGGAGCGTACGCACCCGCCTGGGCCGCTACGTGATCCTGCCACGCTTGCTCGACAAGTGCCGCGCCACCATCGCGGGCAAGAACGGCGAGTATCACTACGCCTGCCCGATCGACCAATACTTCTTCAAGTTCGTCGGCATCGATGCCGATGCACTGAAGGCGGAAGTCGCGACCGGCAAGGGCGATGGCGAGATCCTGGAGTGGATCGAGGCCAATGCCAAGACACCCCGCGAGCAATGGGAGATCGTCCAGTGGAGCGCATTCCACGATAGCCGCAGCATCGACAGCGATGCGGAAACCATGGCTTGGTATGCCGAGTCCGTGGGCAAGCTCAGCAAGACCCGCGAGGACATCCGCACCTTGGCCGATTTCCTCGACCTTGACGACTACGTCACCTTCGGCGGCAAAGCTTGACCTTAAACCAAAGGGGCGCGGACCAGATGGCCGCGCCCCGCTTTTGGTATCTCTTTCCGAAACCGCCTTCCGATAGAAATCGACAAATCGACCTAACTCGGCTTGCATCCCAGATCGATGGGATGAAGAGGCCAAGTCCAGCTTCCGTTCTGTTCGTGGCCGCGACGCTTCTCGCGTCGTCGTCCTGCCGCAGGGATGCGCCCAAGCCGCCGCCTCCACCGCCGCCCGCGGTCATTGTCGATGAGGTGACGCAGCGGGACGTGGACATGTACGTCGAGAATGTCGCCCGGACGGAGGCAGATGCGACGGTGGACATCACCGCGAGAGTGAAGGGCTTCCTGACCAAGGCTCCCTTCAAGGAGGGCAGCCTGGTCAAGAAGGGCGAATTGCTATTCGAGATCGATCCCCAGCCCTTCGCCGCGGCGGAGAAACAGGCCGAAGCGACATTGGCCAAGGCCCAGGCAACGCGCGACCGCAAGGTCGCCGATGTCGCGAGGCTCGAGCCACTTGCCAGGGACAAGGCGGTTTCCCAACAGAACCTGGACGATGCCGTGGCCAACGCACGGGTCGCCGAGGCGGATTTGCTTGCCGCGCAAGCGGCCTTGGACCTCGCGAAGCTGGACCTTGGCTACACCGAGATGCGCGCACCCTTCGACGGCATGATCGGCGGACGCGAGATCGACGTCGGGAACTACGTGGGCAGCACCTCCAACGACACGCTGCTCGCCACGATCTCAACCGTGGATCCAATGCGGGTGGTCTTTCACGTCGCAGAGGCGAATTACCTGCGCTTCCAGAAGCGCTTCATGGGCGACCGGGAAGCTGCGGACCGCCATGGCGAGGAGATGGAATTCGAACTCATCCTCAGCGACAAGACCACTTACGAACACAAGGGCAAGCTGGCCTTCGCCGACCGCGCACTGGACGCCAAGGCTGGCACCATCAAGATCGTGGTGAGCTTCCCGAATCCCGGCCAGCTGCTGCGGCCCGGCCAGTTCGGGCGGGTACGGCTGACTCCTGAAACGAAAAAGGACGCCATCCTGGTCCCGCAGAAGGCGGTGGTGAATTTCCAGAGCGCCCAGGCGGTGATGGTGGTGGGTCCTGACAACAAGACCGAGCTGCGCCCGATCGAGACCGATGGCAATTTCGAGGACCGCTTCATCGCGACCAAGGGTCTGAAGAAGGGGGAACGGGTGATCATCGAGGGCCTGCAGAAAGCCCGGCCGGGAATGATGGTAAGCCCCGTCCCGAAGCCCGCCACGGAAATCGCGCCCGCCGCCCGTTGAGCCATGGCCCAGTTCTTCATCCAGCGCCGGGTCTTCGCGATCGTGCTTTCGATCCTGATCCTGCTGGTCGGCTACCTAGGCCTGAAGACGCTGCCGATCGCGCAGTACCCCAGCATGGTACCGCCCACCGTGCAGGTGAGTGCCGTCTACACCGGTGCGAGTTCGTCGGTGGTGGAGGAGACGGTGGCCACGCCGTTGGAGCAGGAAATCAACGGCGCCGAGGACATGCTCTACATGACCAGCGGCAGCACCAGCGACGGCCAGTGCACCATCAAAGTCACCTTCAAGGTCGGCAAGAACATCGATGACGCCGCGGTGGACGTGCAGAACCGGGTGGCCCGCGCCCAGCCGAAACTGCCTGCCGAGGTGGTCAAGAACGGCATCACGGTCACCAAGCAATCGCCGGACATGCTGCTGGTGCTGGCGCTCAGTTCGCCGGACGGCACCTACGACGACCTGTTCCTGAACAACTACGCCTTCCTCAACCTGCAGCCGGAGTTCGCGCGCGTGCCGGGGGTCGGTTCGGTCAGCATCTTCACGCAGAAAGACTATGCAATGCGGGTATGGCTGGAGCCGGACAAGCTCGCGAAGTTGGGGCTGACCGCCGCTGACGTGAACAAGGCCTTGGCGGAACAAAACGTGCAGGCCGCCGCCGGGCAAATCGGCGCTCCGCCCGCGGACGATGGCGTGGAGTTCCAGTTCTCCGTGAACGTGAAGGGCCGGCTGGTCCATCCGGAGGAGTTCGGCGAGATCGTCATCACCACGCAATCGGATGGCACCGTGGTGCGGCTTCGCGACGTGGCCCGCACCGAACTGGGCGGGAAGGATTACGGCAGCTTCGGCCGCATCAATCATGCGCCTGCCGCATTGATGGGCATCTATCAGCTCCCCGCGGCAAACGCGCTTGAAACCGCGGAGGCCTGCAAGAAGCGCTTGGAAGACCTGAAGCAGGCCTTCCCGCCGGGCATCGAGGCGGAGTTCAGCTTCGACTCGACCCGCTTCGTCACCGCCTCGATCGAAGAAGTGATCCACACCTTGGCGGAGGCCATCGCACTGGTGCTGGTGGTGGTTTTCCTCTTCCTCGGCAACTGGCGGGCAACCCTGATCCCGATGCTCGCGGTGCCGGTTTCGCTGCTCGGCACTTTTGCGATCTTCGGCCCGCTGGGCTTCACGATCAATACCCTCACCCTCTTCGCGTTGGTGCTGGCGATCGGCATCGTGGTGGACGATGCGATCGTGGTGGTGGAGGCGGTGGAGCATCACATCGAGAAGGGACTGGCACCATTGGAGGCGACCAAGAAGGCGATGGACGAAGTCTCCGGTCCCGTGGTGGCCATCGCCCTGGTGCTGTGCTCGGTCTTCGTCCCGGTGTCCTTCATGGGCGGCATTACGGGCAAGATGTACCAGCAGTTCGCGATTACCCTCTCGGTCTCGGTGATTCTCTCGGCCATCGTCGCGCTATCCCTCACACCGGCACTCTGCGTGATGATGCTGCGGCCGCGGAAGGAATCGAAGGGACCGATCGCGCGATTCCTGGGACTCTTCAATCGCACCTTCGACAAGATCACCCACGGCTACACCGGAGCCTGCCGCTGGCTGATGCGCTACGGCGTGATCGCGCTGCTTCTTCTCGCGGGCATTTACACCGGCGTCATCGGCTTGTTGAAGCAGTTGCCAACTTCTTTCCTGCCGGATGAAGACCTCGGTTATCTCTTCGTGGTGGTAACCCTGCCGGACGGGGCCTCCCAACAACGGACCGACCGCGTGCTGCGCAAGGTGGAGGCCATCCTCGACAAGACTCCCGGCGTCAGCGACGTGAGCACCATCGGCAGCCTGAACCTGCTCAGCGGCGCGCGCAGTTCGAACTCCGGCGTCTGCATCGTGCTGCTCAAGGACTGGAAGGAGCGCAAGGATCCCCAAGCGCAGATCGCGCACATCGTCCCGATGGTCTACGCCGCGGTGAGCCAGATCCCGGAGGCGATGGTCATTCCCGCTCCCCCACCACCGATCTCCGGCTTGGGCAATGCCGGTGGTGCGCAGTTCGAGTTGCAGGACCGCCGGGGAGGCTCGCCGGATCAGCTTCAGGACGTCTCGAACCAGATGCTCGCCGCAGCCAGCAAGCGGCCGGAGATCGCCCGTGCCTATTCCTTCTACAGCAATCGCGTGCCGCAACTCCGCGTCGATCTGGATCGTGACAAGATCAAGACCATGGGCATCCCGATGGATGGGGTCTTCAACGCGCTGCAAACCAATCTCGGCGGGCTTTATGTCAATGACCTCACCCTCTTCGGCCGCAGCTTCCAGGTGAAGGTCCAGGCCGAGTCGCGCTACCGCATGAAGCCCGAAGACATCGGCAGCATCTACACCCGCAGCAGTGACGGGACGATGGTGCCCTTCAACACCTTCGCCACGGTGGAGAATACCACCGGCGCCGACCTGCTCTCCCATTTCAACATCTACCGGACTTCCGAGATCACGGCGAATGCCGCGCCCGGCGCGAGCTCGGGCCAGGTCATCGCCGCGATGGAGCAGGTAGCGAAGGAGGTGCTTCCCGATGGATACGGCTACGAATGGACCGGCACTGCACGACAGGAAAAGGAGGCTGGCGGCAAGCAAGGCGTGATCCTCGCCATGGCGCTGCTGTTCGTCTTCTTGGTACTAGCCGCGCAGTACGAAAGCTGGGCAGTGCCCTTCGCGGTGCTCTTCGGCCTTCCGATCGGCGTCTTCGGTGCCTTCCTCGGCGCTTATCTCCGGCATCTGACGAATGACGTCTACGTGCAGATCGGCCTGGTGATGTTGGTCGGCCTGGCGGCGAAGAATGCGATCTTGATCGTGGAATTCGCCAAGCAACGACGCGAGCAAGGCATGGAGATCCGCGAGGCAGCGCTGGAAGGCGCGCGCCTGCGCCTGCGCCCGATCGTAATGACCTCGCTGGCCTTCATCCTCGGCGTGGTGCCGCTGGTGCTTTCCAGCGGTGCGGGAGCAGCCAGCCGCCAGAGCTTGGGCACAGCCGTCTGCTTTGGCATGGCGGCCGCCACCTTGATCGGGGTCTTCTTCATCCCCTGGCTCTACGTCGTGGTCCAGACGCTGGCAGAAAAAGTCGGCGGGAAGCCGCAGATACAGCCCCCGCCGGAAGAAGGTGCCAGCACTCACTGAATCACACCACGGTGCGGGTCACCGGGATGTTGTTGCGCGTGGCATTCGAGTAAGGACAGACGATGTGCCCCTTTTCCACCAGGTCCTTCACCTTCTCGATGTCCAGGCCGGGAACGTGGATGATGAGTTCCACTTCGAGGCCGAAGCCGCCGCCGTCATCACGCGCGCCGATCCCAACCTTGGCGGTCACCGTGGCGTCGGCGGGAATGTGGATCTTCTCCTTGCCGGCGGCGAACTTGATCGCTCCGAGGAAGCAAGCCGAGTAGCCGGTGGCGAAGAGCTGCTCCGGATTGGTGCCTTCGCCGCCGGGGCCGCCGAGCTCCTTGGGCACGGAGAGATTCACGTCGACCTTGCCGTCTTCCGTCTTGGAGTGGCCTTCGCGGCCGCCGGTGGCGGTCGCCTGAGTGGTGTAGAGGACTTTCATGGCGCTCCGGATGTAGCGCCGATTTGCCGCCGTGCAAGTGGCGAGCTTGTCTCCATGCACTGCGCGCATGCTCAGTCTATCAAGCTGGCATTTCCCGGATCGCGGATCTTGGTCTAGTCTCGCGCCATGAACGACACCACCGCGGCAATCACCGGCATCCACCACATCACCGCCATCGCCAGCGATCCGCAGCAGAATATCGATTTCTACGCCGGATTGCTTGGCCTGCGCCAGGTCAAGAAAACCGTCAACTTCGACGACCCCTCCGCCTATCACCTCTACTACGGCGACGAGCAGGGCACGCCGGGCAGCATCGTCACCTTTTTCTATTGGCCCGGTCACGATGCCCGCGGCCGCGTGGGCAGCGGGCAGACCACCGCGCTGGTCTTCTCCGCCCCGCCCACCTCGCTCGAGTGGTGGCAGCAACGCCTCGAACGCCATGATGTGAAGGTTGAGCGCAAGTCGCGCTTCGGCGAGGAGGTCCTGTCCTTTGCCGATCCCGATGCGATTCCGGTCGAGATCGTCGCCGTCGCGGAGGACAACCGCAACCCGTGGACCGGAGCCGGCATCCCCGCCGAGCACGCCCTCCGCGGCTTGCACAGCGCCGAGCTGACCGTCGCCCACGCCGCCCACACGGAGGCCCTGCTTTCGAATGAGATGCAGTTCCGCCTGGTGAAGCGCGAAGGCAACCGTGCCCGCTTCGAAGCCGGCAGCGGCGGCTCCGGCCGCTATGCCGACGTCATCGAGGATAGCACCGGCAAGCGCGGCAGCGGCGGCTCCGGCACCATCCACCACATCGCCTGGAGCGTGCCCGACGATGCGACGGAATTGGCCAAACAAACCGAACTCCAAGACTCAGGCTATCAGGTCTCGCCGGTCATGGACCGCGACTACTTCCACTCGATCTACTACCGTGAGCGCGGCGGCATCCTGTTCGAGATCGCCACCGCCACACCCGGCTTCGCCGTGGACGAGCCCGCCGAATCGCTGGGTGCCGCCCTGAAGCTGCCGAAGCAATTCGAAGCGCATCGTGCCCGCATCGAAGAACTCCTGCCTCCCGTCCAGCCCGCCAAATCCTTCACCTGATCTCTTGATGAAACTCCACGATCCCGCCAAGACCCTCCGTCTCGGCAAGCAGCCCGCGGAAGCAAAAGCCGCACTGATCCTGCTCCACGGCCGAGGGGCCAGTGCCGATGACATCGCGGGCCTCGCCGAATACCTGCCTGCCCGCGACCTCGCCATCCTCGCGCCTGCCGCCACCCAGAACACCTGGTATCCCCAGCGCTTCTTCGTCCCGCTCGCGGAGAACGAGCCATGGCTCTCCAGCGCCCTCGATTTGGTGGAAAGCCATGTCGCCGAGCTCCACAGCGCCGGCATCCCCTACGAAAAGATCGGCATCGCCGGCTTCTCGCAGGGCGGCTGCCTCGCGCTCGAATACGCCTCGCGCCATCCGCGCCGGTATGGACTCGTCGCCGGCCTCAGCAGCGCCCTCATCGGGCCGCCGGGACTGAGCCGCCAGCCCGCCGATCTGAGCGGAGTCCCGGTGCTCGTCGCCTGTGCCACGCAGGATGCCCACATCCCGCTGCCATTGGTCGAGGAGAGCATCGGCACCCTGCGCGGTTTCGGCGCGGAAGTGACCCGCCAGATCTTCCCCGGCTACGACCATACGGTCTTCCCGGAGGAAATCGAATGGCTCTCCGCCCGCATGGCCGCATGGGCGTGACCGCGATTGCCATGGCGGGCGGGAAATGCGTTGGTAGCGGCGATGTCGATTACGCGCATTTTCCTGATCCGCCATGGCGCCACCGTGCTCACCGCGGAGGATCGCTTCGCCGGCTCAACCGACGTGGAACTCTCCGATGAAGGACGCCGCCAGGTGGGTCGCCTCGCCGAGCGTCTGAGCCTGATTCCGGTGGATGCGGTCTACGCCTCACCGCTCGGCCGGACCCAAGAGACGGCGCGGATTCTCGCCGCGCCCCACAAGATGGACATCCAGCTCCGCGATGGCCTGAAGGAGATCTCGCACGGCCATTGGGAACAGCTCACCCGCAAGGAGGTGGAGGAGGCCTACCCCGAAGAAGCCGCGGCATGGGACCGCGATCCCTATACCTTTGCCCCCTCCGGCGGTGAAAGCGGACTGGCGGTCACGGCCCGCGCCTTGCCAGCTTTGCTTGAGATCGTAAGCCGCCACGAAGGCAAGCCGGTGATCGTGGTCTCGCACAAGGCGACGATCCGCCTGCTGCTGAGCTCGCTGTTAGGTTTCGATCCGCGGCGCTACCGCGACAATCTCGACCAGGATCCCGCGGCGCTGAATATCGTCGACTTCAAGGACCCGGTACGGGCGCGCCTGATGCTCTTCAACGACAGCTCCCACTACTCTGAATCCGGCATGGCTATCCCTGACATCGCCGGGGCCTGCCTTTCCAAGTGGTGGAGCCACGAATCCCACTCATCTTTATGAAAATCGCCATCGGTTCCGATCACGCGGGTTTCCGTTACAAGCAGGAGATCATCGCGCACCTGCAGGCCCAGGGGCATGAGGTGCAGGACTTCGGCACGCACTCGACGGAGTCCGTGGACTACCCGGTTTTCATCCGCCCGGTGGCGGAGGCTGTCGCGGCCGGCCAATACGAGCGCGGCATCGTGCTCGGCGGTTCCGGCAATGGCGAGGCAATGGCGGCCAACCGTGTGCGCGGCGCACGTTGCGGGCTGTGCTGGAATGCGGAGTCGGCGCGGCTGACGCGGATGCACAACGATGCGAATGTCCTCTCGATCGGCGAACGAATGATGGATCTTCCCACTGCGCTGGAAATCGTGGATATTTTCATCGCGACCGCGTTTGAGGGCGGGCGTCACATCTCGCGGATCCGGCAACTCGATGAGTATTGATCGCATGAAGCCGCACCTTCTCCCCGAGGACATCGAGAACTTCCTGTACGGGAAGATCCCGTTGACCAAGGCGATGGAAATGCGCGTGGAGTACTACGAGGACGACAAGCTGGTGATCACCGCGCCGCTGTCGGTGAACCACAACCACCTCGGCACCGCCTTCGGTGGCAGCCTCGCCGCCATCGCCACGCTGGCCGGCTATGCCTTGCTGTGGCTCGAGCTGGGCGATAAGGAAGCTCACATCGTGATCCGCAGCTCGAAGGTTTCCTACGACCGCCCGGTGCGCGGCGAGATCCGCGCGATCTGCCTGCGGCCCTCAGAGGCCACCTTGGCGCGCTTCCGGAAGAACTATGAACGTAGTGGCAAGGGCCGCATCAAACTCGGGGTGACGATCGAGGAGGAAGGGAATGTCTGCGTGGACTTCGAGGGCATCTATGTGGCGATTCGTTAGATGACTGACACCCTCTCACTGCTGCGCACCGGGAAGCTGGCCGGTGCCACCCGCCTCGATCTTGCCTGTGGCCTGACGGAGTTTCCGCGTGAGATCTTCGACTTGGCGGAGAGCCTTGAGGTGCTGAATCTCACCGACAACCGCCTCAGCTCGCTGCCGGGAGACCTTCACCGCTTGTCCAAGCTGAAGATCCTCTTCTGCTCTTCCAATGAGTTCCGCGAGCTACCGGCCGTCATCGGCCAATGTCCGGCTCTGGAGATGGTCGCCTTCAAATCGAACGCCATCGCGAAGGTTCCGGAGGAAGCCTTCGCCCCGCAGCTCCGTTGGCTGATCCTCACCGACAACCAGATCCCGGAGTTGCCCGCTTCAATCGGGCGCTGCCACCGGCTGCAGAAGCTGATGCTGGCAGGCAACCGCCTTTCCGCCTTGCCTGCCGAAATGGCGAACTGCCATGCCCTCGAACTCTTGCGGCTTTCCGCAAACCGCTTCGGGTCACTGCCCCCTTGGCTCTTCAGTCTGCCGCGGCTCGCGTGGCTGGCCATCAGCGGCAATCCCATGTCCCCCTCTCCGGACCATGCTGACCCTATCGGCAAGATCGGATGGAATGAACTCCAGATCCACGAGGTGCTCGGCGAAGGAGCCTCGGGAACCATCCACCGCGCGACATGGGGCGAACGCCTCGTAGCGGTGAAAATTTTCAAGGGTGCCATGACCAGCGATGGCCTCCCTGCCGACGAAATGGCGGCCTGCCTGGCGGCCGGTTCTCATCCCCACCTGATCCCAATCGTCGGCAAGATCGCGAACCATCCGCAGGCGGCAGAAGGGCTGGTGATGGAATTCATCCCCGACGGCTTCTCCAGCCTCGCTGCCGCCCCGAGCTGGGAAAGCTGCACCCGCGATGTCTATGATCCGGACACGCGCTTTGGCTGCGATGCGCTGCTAGGCATCGCAGGGAGCATGGCAAAGGTCGGCAGCCATCTGCACGCGGGCGGGATTTTGCATGGGGATCTCTATGCTCACAACATGCTCGCGAATGCCGCTGGTGAATGTTATCTGGGCGACTTCGGGGCGGCGTCCTTCCATCCACCGGGAGTTCCAGCGGCAGCGCTGGAACGACTCGAAGTACGCGCCTTCGGCTGCCTGTTGGAAGAACTCGTGGACCGTTGCGAGGACGCCCCTCCGGCGCTTCGCGAACTCAGGGACCGCTGCCTGTCGGCCCGCGTGGCAGAGCGGCCGCCTTTCGCAGAGATCACTAGGGTCTTGGAAGATATCGTCAGACCCTGAACGGGTTGTTACGCCGTTCCGGTTTGCCTTGGGGGGCAAAATCGGCTGTAGTCCGTCGCGTTCACCCCACGATGGCCCAATTCCCCGCCTCCCTAAAGCCGACGTGGACCCTTCCGTCCACGCCGTGGAAGGTCAGCGTGATTGGGATCGCGATGATCGTGGCGATCGGAATTGTCGACGGGCTGATCGAGCCGCAGTTGAGCAGCGCCTTCTTCTATCTGCTGCCGGTGATCTATGTCGGCAGGCACGCCGGCTGGTGGACGAGCTTGGGCTGCGCCGTGCTGGCCTGCGTGGTTTCCTTGAATGCCGACCTGCTCACCCAGCGGACGCAGGTCTTCAGCTATCTGCCTTTTTCGAATGCCTCCCTGCGGATGGGCGTGCTGCTGATCGTGCTGCGCCTGGTGCGTTCCTTGCGGGACTTGAATGACTCGCTCGAAGCCCGCGTCCGCGACCGCACCTCGCGCTTGCAGGCGGAGGTCAAAGAGCGCCTGAAGCTCGAGAGCCGCATCCTGGAAGCCCGTGAATCCGAGCAAGAACGGATCGGCCAAGACCTTCACGATGGTCTCTGCCAGCACCTGGTGGCCACGGCCTTCTCCGCCAGCCTGCTGCAGCACAAGCTGGAGGCCAAGCACGTGCAGGAAGCCGGCGAAGCTGCGAAAATCGTCGAGCTGCTCGATGATTCAATCACCCAGGCCCGCGATCTTTCGAAGGGCCTCTACCCGGTTCCCCTGGAGAAAGACGGGCTGGAAACCGCGCTGCAATCCTTGGCCGATGGCACCACCAAGCGCACCGGCATCAAGTGCACCCTTGATGTCCCGGACCGTCCCGTGGACCTAGAGAAGAATATCACCATCCACATTTACCGGATTGCCCAGGAAGCCATCAACAATGCGGTGAAGCACTCCGGCGCGGAGCGGATCTTGATCGAATTCGAAGCCGCGGACGACCGCTTCGATCTCAAGGTGAGCGACGACGGCAAGGGGCTACCCGCCAATCCACCACCGGCCCCAGCGGAGGGAGGAATGGGTTTGCACATCATGGATTATCGTGCGAGGGCCATCGGCGCGAAGCTGGAAGTGGCCGAAGCCAAAAATGGCGGAACCAGCGTCCGCTGCTATTCAAATGGAGACATATCTGCCGATGAATGAGACCACCACAACCCAGAATGCCGTGCGGATCGTGATCGTCGACGACCATCCGATGGTTCGCGAACGCTTGGCCGAAATCATCAACCGCGAAGCGGACATGCAGGTCTGCGGTGAAGCGGAAGACCGCCCGAATGCGCTCGAAGTAATCGGCCGCGAACAGCCGGATCTCGCAATCGTCGACCTGACCCTGAAGCGCTCCAACGGGCTCGACCTGATCAAGGACCTGCGGGCGATGCACCCGGAACTGCGGATCCTGGTGGTCTCCATGCAGGAGGAGAATCTCTACGCGGAGCGCGTGATCCGCGCCGGCGCCCACGGCTACATCACCAAGCAGGAAGCCACCCGCAAGATCCTCGAGTCGATCCGCATGGTGCTTTCCGGCAAGGTTTACCTCAGCGATGCCCTCTCCGCCGACATCCTCTCGCGGATGGTTGGCAAGTCGAAGGCTCCCGGCAGTTCCTTCGAGCTGCTGACCGACCGCGAATTGCAGGTCTTCGACCTCGTGGGCCAAGGCTTCGGCACCCGCCAGATCGCGGAGCAACTCGGCTTGGACGTGAAAACGGTCGAAACCTACCGGGCGCGGATCAAGGACAAGCTGGAACTCAAGGACGCCTCCGAGTTGCTGCGCAAGGCAATCGCCTGGAAATTGGATCATCCGACGGCCTGAAAGCCACTTGTAGTGGATTGCACTACGCGGCACTCAGGGAATCCCGGTAGAAACAATCCACGCCCCGCCCGATGGACCGGGAGCCCGGATTCGGGCACTGTCTCGCCACGCATCGGCGGTTCTGTTCTTGCATTCGGCCCGGGGGGGACACGAGGAAGGCAGACCCCCGATGCAGTTTCTTTTTAGGGATGCCGCTTTACGGCAAGGGTGGCTGGATCAAGGTTCATGGCCATGCCAGCCACCCTGATTCCCGGCCTTCGCAGCCCCTATGAAACTGTGGGCGGGATCGTCCATTTCGGCCGCATGCTGGATAAAATCCGCCTGAATGTAGCGGGCCAGTTGCCGGGTCCTTGGGCCGAAGTGATGGGCATTGTCGGCGGCTTCGATTCCCGCTGCTGCCACTTCCTCGGAATTCACTACTCCGACTTGAAGACGGAGGTCCTCAAAGGGGGCGACGACGAGCAGATCCTGGCTTGGGCCACGGCTCACGGCCGCCGGCCGGATGAGGAGGACATCGAGGTGTGGAATGGCTTCATGAGGAAACTGGGCTGGCGCGATGCCGTCGCCCAGCGGGTGCGCTTCCGCCTTGAGGAGTCCGGCTTCCCGCCGGATGCGGCGGAGACGATGTTCGACTTCATCGATATGGATGAGGGGCGGCCGAAGCGGGCCGTCTAAGGCACCTAGACAACGCCAACTCGCACTCGGGAGCACCACAACCATGGACGCTTCCCGGGCATCAGCCGCAACGCCAGCTCGCGGAAGGCGGTGATGCCGATCTCGTCTTCGCTGATGCCGGCTTTGAGAAGGGTCTGGACACTGCCTTGGCTGAACATGAGGCCAGTCAGCCGCTCGGCATCGCCTGCGTCCTCATGATGCAGGAGGATTTCGCGGGTCCAGCGGAAGGCCCCGCTGGCGCGCATGCGCTCAAGGTGGCCGGATTTCTCCGAGAACTTCAGGTCGAGGGAGAGGTTCAGCTCACGCTCGGCGCGGCGGACCCGCTGGTCACACTCGTGGTAGGCCGCATCCACTTCCCAGATCCCGGTGACCGGCGGCCAGTCGTAGTCGCAGGCGGCGAAGATCCCGCCGCGGCGCAGGATCCGACCCACCTCGGCAAAGGTGGAGGGAGGATCCATCCAGTGCAGCGATTGGGCGCAGGTGACGATGTCCGCGCTGGCGGCCGGCAGGCCGGTGGCGTGGGAAAAGCCGCGCGCATAGAAGATCCCCTCCCCGCCCTTGGCCTGGGCCTCCGTCCGCATTGCCGCGGTGGGCTCGATTCCGACAATGCGCGCCACCTTGCCGGCCCAGTAGCGAGTCGAAAGGCCTGTGCCACAGCCCAGATCGACCACGGTGCCACCCGACTCAATCTCGGCGAGATCGATCAGGAGCGGCGCGAGCCGTTCCGGCGGAGTCGGCCGGAAGCGGTCATACTGGTCCGCGAAGCCGGTGAAGCGCTCGATGTTGGTGGCGAAGCTTTCCTCGTCCGGCATGCCGGGATCATCGCCGCATCTTCAACGGCCGCAACCACCGGCATCCGGGCAAGGCGCGGAATCCAAGTCCGCGACCGGCTGCGATTGCTGGCGAGAGGCCCACATCAGGATCAGAGCTGCGGCGATGCTGAGGCCGATCACTCCGGCTGCGGCCCAGCCGACGAATGGCAGCCCGAAGGCATCGATCACCCGACCGCCGGCAAGGGCCCCGAGGCCGATGCCCATGTTCGCACCGGAGATATTCAGCGAGGCTCCGAGCGCCGGATTCGCAGAAGCGGCCTTCATGACCCGCACGTGGGCGGCGGTGAAGAGTGCGGCTTGGCCGATGCCCCAGACCGCCAGAACGGCGGCCAAGGCGGGCTTGGACTGCACCACCGCCACCACCGAGGCCATCGCCAGCGCAATCGGTAGGCAGAAGGCGATTGAAGCCCCCAAAGGACTGCGGTCCACCAGCTTGCCGCCCAGCCAATTGCCGAGCAGACCCACGGCACCGAAGCCCATCAAAATCCAGCCGACTTCCGTGCCGCTGTAGCCGCCGAGGCGCTCCAAGATGTCCGCCAGATAGGTGTAGGCCGTGAACATGCCCGCGAAGACCAGCAGCGAGAGCAGGACGTGCCCGGCCACGATTTTATCCCTCAGGATGCCGAGTTGCTCCAGCACCGGCGCGGGTTTCTCCAGCTTCTTCGCGACCGGCGGCATGCAGAAGAAGAGCAGGGCCGCCTTCGCAAAGGCCAAGGCAGCGAGCGCCCCAAAGGCCACGCGCCAACCGAAGGCATCCGCAACAAGGGTGCCGATCGGAATTCCGAAAATCGTGGCCGCCACCACCCCGAAGGAGACCATGGAGATCGCCTTCCCGGCCCGCTCGGGACCGGTGATGTTCACGGCGGTCTCGCTGGCCAGCGACCAGAACACCGGCAGCATGAGCGCAGGGATGAAGCGGGCGAAAGCCATCACCCCGAAATTCGAGGCCGTGCCCGCGAGCACATTCGACAGCGCGAAGAGCAGCAAGGTGGCCACGAAGAGGCGCTTGCGGTCGAAACGCGACATGAAGGCCACCAGCGGCGGTCCCGTGACCGCCACCGTGAAGGCGAAGAGGGTCACCAGCAGGCCTGCTGTGGGAATGTCTACCCGCAGATCCCGGGCCATCGCCGGCAACAGGCCCACGATGATGAATTCGGTGGTCAGCACCGTGAAGCCGGCGGCAGAGAGGAGAACGATCGGAAGGATCGATCTTCCGGGCAAAGAGCTGCTCATGGTGACAGGGAAGGCAGCTGGCGGGCCGCCGGGCCGGGAATCTGGGCCGGACCGGCGACTTGTCCACGGCGAATCCGCCGCAGCGCTTCAGACGTCGAAGCCGCCGTCGATTTTAAGGTTCGCTCCGGTCACGTAGCTACCCTCCGGACCGACGAGATAAGATACCAAACCGGCGATTTCCTCACCCGAGCCGTAACGGCCGAGCGCCATCAGGCCACGCAGGGTGTCGGCAAAAGGGCCGGTGGCGGGGTTCAGATCGGTATCGACCGGGCCGGGCTGGATGTTGTTCACGGTGATGCCACGCGGACCTAGATCGCGGGCCATCGCCCGGTTCATGCCCGCGACAGCGCCCTTCGACATCGAGTAGGCGCTCAGTCCGGGGAAGGGCGCGGAGTCGCTGTTCACGCTGCCGATGTGGATGATCCGCCCGCCTTGCGGCAGGTAATTGGCTGCTTCCTGGCTGGCTACGAAGAGGGCCTTCACATTGATGGCAAAGGTCTTGTCGAAGTCCGCTTCACTGAGATCCGCGAGCGGCGCCATGATCGCGACGCCAGCGTTGTTCACCAGAATGTCCAAGCCGCCCAGTTCCGTGGCAGCGCGAGCGACGGCGGCGCGGACTGCCACGGCATCGGCGGCGTCGGCTTGGATCGCGATGGCCTTGCCACCCGCAGCTTCAATCGACTTCACCACTTCCTGAGCTTTCTCCGGCGAGGCGCTGTAGGTGATGGCGACAGCGGCACCATCCGCAGCGAGGCGGCGGGCAATGGCGGCACCGATGCCGCGGGAGGCTCCGGTAACGAGGGCGGCTTTTCCGGCGAGTGTGGAGGTATTGCTCATGCGTTGTGGTATTGGTGGCGGGATCGCCCCTGTGACAGGTCACGCGAGCGATCCCGACCAAGAGTGATCACGCTGCGGCCAGGGCCGCCTCGATCACTTGCTTGTCCTGCAGGCCGCGCATCACTTTCACCGGCTGGCCGTCCTTGAAGACAATCAGGGTCGGGATGGCCTTGACCCCGAGGCTGACGGCGAGTTCACGAGCGGCTCCGACGTCCACTTTCGCGATCAAGGCCCGGCCCTGCCACTCGGTGGCGATCTCCTCCACCACCGGGGCGATCATCTTGCAGGGACCGCACCAGTCGCCCCAGAAGTCGACGAGCACGGGCTGATCCGTGCCGCGGATGGTGGAATCAAAGGTTTCCGCAGTGAGTTCGAGCACATTCATAGAATAGTTCTGTAACGAAAGGTATAGATGTATCAACTGGACAGCCCGGGGTCAAGCGAGGTTTTTTACCGCTAGGTATGAAATCCTCCGAATCCGCTCCCAGTCTCGGCCGCCCGCGCGGCTTTGATGCAGATGCGGCCTTGGACAAGGCGCTCCGGGTATTCTGGGAAAAGGGCTACGAAGGTGCCTCAATGGCAGACCTGACCGCCGCCATGGGGATCAACCGGCCCAGCCTCTACGCGGCCTTCGGCAACAAGGAGGCCTTGTTCCGCAAGGCATTGGAGCGCTATGCAGCCGGCCCGGCGTCCTATGTGGCGGGGGCCCTCGCGATGCCGAGTGCCCGGGAAATGGCCAAGGCGCTCCTGGACGGTGCCGTGGAGGTTCTGGGGAATCCCGGCCATCCCGGCGGCTGCCTCTCCATCCAAGGCGCGTTGGTCTGCGGGGATGAGGCGAGGGCCATCCGGGAGGAACTGACGGCGATGCGCGCGGGCACCCAAGTCGCGATCCGCGAACGACTTGAGCAGGCAAAGAAGGCCGGGGACCTTGCCCCAACCACGGATACGGCCGCGCTGGCCGGCTACTTGGCCACCGTGATCCACGGGATGGCGGTGCAGTCGGCTGGCGGGGCCGCAGCAGCAGAGCTGCAAGCAGTGGCCGATCTGGCACTGCGGGTTTGGCCAGTCGATTGATTCCTAATACTCAGCGGGTCGCGTCCTTCACATCCTCCTTGATCTCCTTCGCCGCGTCCTTGACGTCCCTACCCACATCCTTGGCGTCGTCCTTAATGTCCTCGGCTGCATCTTTGATCTTTTCGTTCGGACGGCGATCGAGGGCGTCGTCGACTTTTTCTTTCACGTTCGGGGTCTCGTGTTTTTCGCATGCAGGCAGAATGGCGAAGGTCGCGGCGGCAAAGAGGTAGTGGAGTTTCATCGGTTTTAAGCGGACCACCGGTTGTTAGGGCGGCCAAGATTCCAGTCGCCTCGCAAAAAGAGCACGTCAATCCGCAGAATTCCGGGGCCGCAGAAGTCCTTGTAACGGGAACGTCGCGTGCTTCCCCCTTGCCAAGCGCGGAAAAAGGGTCCATAGGCCCGCGCCGCTTTCCCCGGGAGCCCGTACGTACTCGACGCCGCCATGTCCCTTAAGATCCGAAATCTCGCCATTATCGCCCACGTTGACCATGGGAAAACCACCCTCGTCGACCAGCTCCTGCAAGCCGGCGGGACCTATCGTGACAACCAAGCGCAGCAAGAGCGCGCCATGGACTCGATGGACCTTGAAAAGGAAAAGGGCATCACCATCAAGGCCAAGAACACCTCCATTCACTGGGAAGGCTACACGATCAACATCGTGGACACCCCGGGCCACGCCGACTTCGGTGCCGAGGTGGAGCGCGTGATGAAGATGGTGGACGGCGTGCTGCTCGTGGTGGACGCCTCCGGCGGCCCGCAGGCCCAGACCCGCTTCGTACTGCGCAAGGCGATGCAGGAAGGCCTCAAGCCGATCGTGGTGGTCAACAAGATCGACCGTCCGCTGGCGACCCCGCTGAAGGTTCACGACCAAGTCCTCGAACTGCTTCTCGACCTCGACGCCGATGAAGAGCAGTTCAACGCTCCTTTCTGCTACGGCTCCGCCCGTGACGGCTACTTCATGGATCACCCGGATGACGAGCGGAAGGACTGCGTGCCGCTGCTCAAGAAGATCATCGAGCATATCCCCGCTCCGAAGGCCGATCCGGAAGCTCCTTTCCTGATGCTCGTTTCGAACATCGAGTGGGACGACTACGTCGGCCGTGTTGCCGTCGGCAAGGTTCTCGGCGGCAGCGTGAAGAAGGGCGATACCATCTGGCTGCTCCGCGAGGATGGCACCAAGACCCAGTCGAAGGTGATGAAGACCTTCAGCTACTCTGGTCTCGCCACCACCGACTCCGAAGGCTGTAGCGCCGGTGGGATCGTGGGCATCGCCGCAGGTATTGAGAACGTCAACATTGGCGAAACCATCGCCGGATCTTCCGACCAAGCGCCGCTGCCCTTCGTGGCGATCGACCCGCCGACGGTGTCGATGCAGTTCTCGATCAACGACGGCCCGCTGGCAGGCAAGGAAGGCAAGCACGTGACCTCCCGAGCGATCCGCGAGCGCCTGATGCGCGAGCTGAAGACGAACATTTCGATCACGGTCGAGGACACCGACACCTCCGGCGTCTTCAACGTCTCCGCCCGCGGTGCGATGCAGATCGCGGTGCTGGTGGAGCAGATGCGCCGCGAAGGCTTTGAAGTCCTCGTCTCCCGCCCGGTGGTGATCTACCGCCGCGATGATCACGGCAAGCTGCTGGAACCCTTCGAAACGCTCTACGTGGAAGCCCCGGGCGACTACACCCAGGGCATCCTGAAGATCCTCATGAACCGCAAGGGCATGATGGAGCACATGGACACCGAGGCCAGCGGCCGCGTGTTCATCCAGGCGCACATCCCGACCCGCGGCCTGATCGGCTTCGAGACCGAATTGGTCAACCTGACCTCCGGTCACGGCATCATGAGCCACCTCTTCAAGGAGTACGCGCCACACGCCGGCGACATCCAGAACCGCACGACTGGCACGCTGGTCTCGATGGATTCCGGGACCGCCACTCCCTACTCGCTGCAAATGCTGGAAGAGCGCGGCATCCTTTTCGCCGCACCCGGCGATGCCGTTTACGAAGGCATGCTGGTCGGTGAAAACCCGCGCGTCGGCGACCTGCCGGTGAATCCGGTGAAGGAGAAGCACTTGGACAACATGCGCTCCTCCGGCAAGGACAAGACCTCCAAGCTGACCCCTGCGATCCGCTTCTCCCTCGAGCGCGCCATCGAATACATCGATGCCGACGAGCTCGTCGAAGCGACGCCGCAGAACATCCGCCTGCGCAAGCGCATCCTGGACGCGAACGCCCGCAAGCGTGCCGCCAAGGGCCCGAACGTCGAAGACCGCAGCAACCGCGGTTAAGGCAGCACAGTCTTCCCCACCCCCTCCTCCGCCTTCCCCGTGCGGGCCGCCCTTCTGGAAAGGGGCGGCCCGTTACTATTTTCGGGTTGCATGAATTTGCAGGAGTGGCCGCGATGACAGCGACGCAGGCGCGATCATGGAGCGACTCTCCCACGGTGGCTCAGAGGATCGACGAGTTCTTATCTTTCCACCATGCTGAACTCGTGAGAACCGCGATCGACATTCCCGAGCCGCTCTACCGGCGGGCGAAGGCAAAAGCCGCAGAGCAGGGCACCACTTTGCGAGAGGTGATTTTGGCGGCCTTGGAAAGCGACCTTGGATGCTGGGCTGCGCTGGGCCGCTCAAAGGGCGAGCCTCACTCTGATATCGACGAGCTGGGCATACCGCGCCTTCGGCGCGCAAAGGACGACAGGACTGTTGTCACCGAGGAATTCCTCAACAACTTGCGCGAACAAGAAGGGATTTGAGGCAGTTCGCTCGCGGCTCCTACTTTCCTTACTTTGCCCGCTCCCCATAGGCCTCTCCTGCGGGACGGTCGGTCACTTCGAACTTACTCAATTGCAAGATCCAAACCTTGCTTGGCCAGCTGTCGGTCGCGTCCTGAGCTTTTTCCGTAGGATAGAGACCGACGCGAGTGAACTCGTCTGAGTCGAGCGCACAGGTCATGCTGTCCATGACCACAGCGGACTGGATTTTGGTGGTCCGGTTGAGCAGCGTCATATTGGCCTGATGGGAAAATGCGAAGGTGATGGTGCGTTCGGGATTCTTCACTTCCGTCACGACTTTCGGGGCACCCCAATTCTCACCTTCCTTTGCAAATTCAAGGTGAACCGTGTCTCCGGCATACAGGGTCAAGGTTCCCTCCGGGGATAAGTAAAAGCCCTTGGGAACGGGCATCTTCTTGCTGCTGCCGTCTTCGAGTGCGAGTTCCACCTCCCGCGCGGGGCGCATGTTCGGCCTCTCCTTCTCAAGCCAAGCCAGTACGAATTTCCGATCATCCTCGGAAAGCCTCGCGAGCGGAAGGGTGAACTCCTTGCCGTCGTTGCTCCTTTTGAGGGTCACATCGGCCGCGGTGGCGGTGATGATCTCGGCCAGCAATTCCTTGCCATCCGAGCTGGTGAACTTGCGCTCAGCGCCGTGGCAAGGGTTGGAGAGGGTGCCTGCGAGGAAGAGGGTGGATAAAATCGAGAGTTTCATTGGGTTGATCTCCAATAGCCCATCTTGCCGAGTTCGGGAAGATGCGGCGTGAGAAATGTTCACGCGCCCGGGTGCGGGTGAGTCGTAGCGCTCTGCGATCCCTTCGGGATCGGTATTCCTTGGCGCGGCGTACCGGGGATGTCGCTGCGCTAAATCCCCGGCTACTGCAGCTGCGATCCCTTCGGGATCGGGAGAGTTTGGAAGACCAAGGTGATGACAGCGTTTCCCGTGGCTTCCGCGTTCTCACGAACGCGCCTACGATATGAGGAGGAGTGAGGCGAGGATCTCACGATGCGGCTTGTGGCCGCCGAAGTTCGACGGTCATAGACGCGCCGCTACATGATGAAAGGCGGGGATCCCTTCGGGATGGTGGGAACACGAGACCCGGATCGCGAAGCCGATCACTTCTCCGTCTTCTCCACCGGGGCGGAGACGAAGAAGCTCTCCAAGCGCTTGGCATCGAAGTTCTCGCCGCCCATGAGGACGAAGACCCAGTCCTCATCTTCCCAGCGGGCGACGGACCACTTGCCATGCATGCGAATGTCGGGCTCGCCTTCGCCCTTTTTGGGCACGTGGCACTGCACGTCGCAGCGCTTGAAGGCGACAAGCCGGACTTCATCGCCCTTTTGCTCGAAGCAGACGAGGGCTCCGGTCTTGCCGGCGATCTCCAGCTTGCGGCAGCCGACGCCCGGTGCGCGCTTGAGGCCCGGCGGCAGGCAGGCATTCGGGCAGGGCAGGTCCGCGCCCTTCAGGTGTTCGAAGAGCTTGTGATGATCCTCATTCCGTAGATCGAGGGTGTAGCCCGGGTTCTCGAAAACCTTGATGGCCCCGTCTTCCACGCTGTTGATGCTGATCGGGACGAGAGCGCTACCCGGGTCCTCCTCTTCCTTAGGAGGCAAGGTAAGCTTGGTGTTACCGCCTTCCGCAGGAAGATTGACGACCAATTTGGTCTGTTTTGAAGAATTACCCGCCGGAGAGAAAACCAGCACCGCTACCGTGATGGCGGCAGCCGCCGCAGCCCCGATCGGCAGGATGAGCTTCCAAGGCATGCGGCGGGTCTTCCTCTCCGCTGCGGTGCGATCCATTGCGGCGAGAATCTCGGCGCGCAGGTTCTGCGGCGGGCGGATCGAGGCCATCGCCCCCATGATCGAGTGGTCGAAGCGGTCCGGCACGGCCGAGGCATCGCCCCGCTCGGCGGCCAGGCCGGCAAGGATCTCCTCCCGCAGCGAGAGCGGGATGGTCACCGCGTTGAGGGCATTCGCAAAGCCGGCATCGCTGGAGCGCTCGTGGGCCAGCCAGTCGCCGAGCTCGCGGTCCTTCGCGGCCCAGGCGAGGGCCTCGGCAAAGTCGGGGTTCTCCGCATCCGCGCCATCAGGGCGGAAGCAACGGAGGATGAAGCGGGCTTCTTCCTTATCCATGGCTGGCTTTTAGGGCCTCCGGTTGAAGTTGCAGGATGTTCTTGGGTGCACTCGACGGTTCCGCGGTCATGCGGCGGCGAAGCATCTCCTTGGCCCGCGAGATACGGGACATGACGGTTCCGATCGGCACGTCGAGGATTTCGGCGATTTCCTTGTAGCTGTGTTGCTGGAGGTAGAAGAGCGCGAGGGGGGAACGGAAAGTTTCGTCGAGCTCGCCGAGGAGTTCGAGGGCCCGCTGGCCATCCATCGTGCGCTCGGTGTCGTCATCCTCCGCACAAATCCGGCCGGCGACGGCCTCGGTCAGCTCCTCGTCGGAGTAGCGTTTCGACTTCCGGGCGTGGGCGAGGAACTCGCGGTGGAGAGTGGTGAAAAGCCAGGTCTTGGCCTTGTCCCGCTCCTTGAGCTGGTGGCCCTTCTGCGCCCAGATGCAGAAGGTCTGCTGGACCAGATCGGCGGCGGTGTCCGCACTCTTGGACAGCGACATCCCGAAGCGGTAGAGCGCTTCGTAGTGCGTATCGACGAGTGTTTCGAATTCCGAGGTCACTTGGTCTTGGGAGCCCTACTCAAAAGAGTTATTCCGCAATTTTCCATCGCTCAAGCGGCGTAGTGTGTCCAGTTTGCACCGATGAAAGCCCTTTTTGCCGCGCTGATTTTAGCCTGCCCCGCCGCTTTTGCAGCGGGGGAATTTACGATTTCACAGGACAAGGGCACCATCACGGTGAAGCTGGATGGGAAGCTCTACACCGAGTACCGCACGGACTCGCGGGTCCCCTACCTCTACCCGCTGCTTTCGTCCTCCGGCGCGGTGCTATCGCGGCACTGGCCGATGGAAAATGGCTTCGGCGAGGAGCAGGACCACCCGCACCACCGCTCGCTGTGGCTGAGCCACGGATCGGTGAACGGGGCCGATTTCTGGGCCTGGACGACCAAGGAGAGTGACCCGAAGATTGAGCACCGCGGGGTAAAAACCGCCGGGCCGAACCTTTTCGCGGTGAATCTGGCGTGGACCGCCTCGGGCAAGACCCTGCTGAACGAGGAGCGCAGCTTCGTCTTCAAGCAGTTTGACCCGGACACGACCTCGATCACGGTGACTTCCAAGCTCACCGCGGCGGATGAGGATGTGACCTTCGGCGATACCAAGGAGGGCATGTTCGCGGTCCGCGTCGACCGGACCCTGCGAATGACCGCACCGAAGGGCAAGGACCCGGCGGGGGCGAAGGGCCACATCGCGGACTCCGAGGATCGCAAGGACGGCGACGTCTGGGGCAAGAAGGCCAAATGGGTCGCCTTCAGCGGACCGGATGAAAAGGGCGAGCCGGCGGTGGTCGCGATGTTCGATCACCCCTCAAACTTCCGCTACCCGACCACTTGGCATGCACGGGACTACGGGCTGATGGCGGCGAACCCCTTCGGCATCCACGATTTCGAGGGCAAGAAGGACGAGCCGCACCTCGGTGACCATGTTCTCAAGAAAGGCGAGACGCTGACTTTCCGTTATGAAGTAATCCTCCACCACGGCACGATGGATTCCGCGAAACTGGCGGAGCGCTGGGCGGAGTTTTCCAAGTAAGCAAACCCGCATTCGCCTCAGTTTTTCGACTCAGCCTTAGCTTCCTCTTCCGATGAAACGCCGCCTCTTCCTCAGCTCTTCCGCCCTCGCCGGGACATGGTCCCTGCTTTCCCCACACGCGCTCGCACAGGGTGCCAATTCCGAGCTGCGGGTCGCGGTGATCGGCCTGAACGGCCGCGGCGGCGCGCACCTCGATGGGATCGTGAAGTCGAAGGGCGCCCGCCTCGTCGCGATCTGCGACTGCGACTCGAAGGTGCTGGCCAAGAACAAGGAGAAGCTGGAGAAGGACGGCTTGAAGGTGGAAGCCTTCGCCGACTACCGAAAGCTGTGTGAATCCAAGGAGATCGACGCGGTCACGATCGCGACGCCGAATCACACGCACGCGCTGATCGCCATCACCGCGGCGGCCAACGGCAAGCACGTGTATGTGGAGAAGCCGGTGTCCCACAATGTATGGGAAGGCCGGATGATGGCGAATGCGCAGGCGAAGTACAAGGTGATCATCCAGCACGGCTTCCAGCGGCGCTCGGAGACCGCCTGGGCGGATGCCTTCGAGTGGCTGGGCAAGGGCGAACTCGGCAAGATCAAGCTGGCGCGGGGCTTCTGCTACAAGCCGCGGCCATCCATCGGCAAGGTCTCCGGGCCGGTGCAGCCGCCTTCCGAGGTGGACTACGATCTCTGGTGCGGACCGCGCGAGATGGCGGAGGTGAAGCGCAAGCAGTTCCACTATGACTGGCACTGGCAGTTCCCGTATGGCAACGGTGACTTGGGCAACCAGGGACCGCACCAGCTCGATGTCTGCCGCTGGGCACTGGGCGATCCGATGACCCTGCCGCCGGTGGTGCAGTCCTGTGGCGACCGCTACGTGCACGACGATGACGGCGAATGGGCAAACACGCAGGTGGTCGTCCTCGGTTACGATCCCGCGCCGATCATCTTCGAAGTACGAGGCCTGCCGAAGAAGGATGTGGACTACAAGGCCGGCATGGACACCTACAAGGGCCAGTCGGTCGGGAACGTGATCGAATACGAGGGCGGCTGGCTCGCCGGCGGTCACTCGGCCGGTTGCGTGGCCTACGACAAGGATGGCAAGGAGCTGAAGAAGTTCGAAGGGGGTAAGTCCCACTTCCAGAACTGGGTGGACTCGATCCACGCCGGAAAGCAGGAGCACATGCTCAGCGTCGAGAATGCGCACGTGTCCTCGGCACTGGCGCACATCGGGAATATCTCCTGGCGCTTGGGAGAGAAGACTGCGCCGGACAAGGTGCGCGAGGCTTTCCAGGACCCACGGGCGGCCGAGGCGGTGGAGCGCATGGAGGCACACCTCACGGCCAATGGCGTCGATTTGGAGAAGAAGGGCATGCACCTTGGACCGGTGCTGACGCGTGACGGCATGAAGGAGAGCTTCACCGGCGCCTCGGCAGAGAAGGCGAATGCGATGCTGAAGGAGAGCTACCGGAAGGGATTTGAGATCGTGGTGTAGTCACTCCGCACTCAGGAGTCTCAAAGGAGCGACCGGGAGAGAGCCCAGGATTTTCCCGGAAGACACATCGCCCCCGAAATTGGGGGCCGGGAGCTTAGCGGCTCCAGATGGTCTTCTCATCCGCGACCTCCTCGCTCCCCTACAGGGAGCCAATCTTGTTAGACACTGAACCCGGGGTTGCGCGCTGCGCGCTTACCCCGGGCTATCTCCCGGCCGCCCCTTTGGGGCTTTTGAAAAAGGGCCTAGCGGCTGCGCCTCGGCACGAACTACCACAAACCTCGTAGCCAAGCCACGCTGACCTCCTCAAGGGAGTTCACGATACGATCCGGATTCTCGGGAGCGAGAGCTTCGGCGGGATGAGATGTCGTGACGCCGACGGCTTTCATGCCGCCGGCCTTTGCGGCGCGGAGGCCGACTTGGGCGTCCTCGATGACAACACAGGAGGCGGGATCGGCACCGAGCTTGGCAGCGGCTTTGAGGAAGACCTCGGGATCCGGCTTGCCGCGCATGACGTCTTCTGAAGCGGCAATATCCTGGAAGTATCCGGCGAGGCCGGTGAGTTCGAGAACGCACTCGACATTCGGCCGCGGGGTGGAGGTGCCAATTGCGCAGGGAATTCCGTTGGCCTTGAGATCTTCCAATAAGGCCACCACACCCGGCAGCGGCTCGATGCCCTCGGCTCGCAGAATTTCGCGGTAGAGGCCTTCCTTGCGGTCCCCGAGTTGTTGAATGCGCTCCTTGTCACCCTCCTCCGCCCAGCCGAGGAAGGGCAGGATGCTTTCGTTCCGTTGGCCGAAGGTGGAGTGGAAGGTTTCGTGGCTCAGCTCGTGACCGAGCTCCGCGGCCAGGGCGAACCAGGAACGGCCGTGGGCTTCGTGAGAATCGATCACCACGCCGTCGAAGTCGAAGAGCACTGCGGAAAGAGGCATGGCGGAGTTTCGTTTCGAGCGGCGGCGATGGCAAGCCGGTGGTGGTGGCGGAAAGTTTCTCTCCAATGGTACCGGCGTTCTTAAACCAGCGACACAGACGGGTCTTCAGGCTCGGACTTCTGGTTGCCCACTACCCGCTTCCACCGCAAGTGTGAGTCTTTAAAGCTGACAAGGAGGGCGACTGAGAAACCTGTGATCGTCAAATATCCAAGCATCTGCGCTACATGCGTATCGTTGAAGGCAGCGACGACCTTAGGGTCCACAATGACCTTTCCATCCACCAGCAGATCGGGGACCAACTTCCCGATGTATTGCCCACGATAGTGGACTGGAAACTCTCGTTGCTGATCCACCACATGCCCTCGATTCCGAAGTTCAATGACCAAAGCATTCTCGTAGAGCTTTTCGTCCAAACCTGGACGCAAAGCGTTCAGCACTTCAATCGAGGCACCGATGATGCTCTTTGTAATCTCCTCGTGGAGCATGGGGAGATTTGAACCACGGATAACACGGATGTCGCGGATATTTGATTCCCCTCAGCCATGCCGTCTGTGTCATTCGCGGCCACCTTCTTCGCTGCGACAACCCGGAAGTGGACACCGCGCCAAAGGGACCGCGATCCCTTTGCTTCGAGAGATTCGAACCACGGATAACACGGATTTCACGGATATTTGATTCCCCTCAGCCATGCCGTCTGTGTCATTCGTGGCCACCTTCTTCGCTGCGACAACCCGGAAGTGGACACCGCGCCAAAGGGACCACGATCCACTTGCTTCGAGAGATTCGAACCACGGATAACACTGATTTCACGGATATTGAATTCTCTTAATCCGCGACATCCGTGTTATCCGTGGTTGAAATCATTATTTCCCGATCACCCGGTAGAGCCCGGAGAAGAGGACCTCGCGCGCGAGGAAGGGGGCTTTGCTGATCCACGAGCGGTAGCGGCTGGTCGGCGTGCCGGAGGCGACGGCGTGGAGCTGGAGGTCCTTGGCCATCATCATCGCGCGGCTGAGATGGTAGGGATCGGAGACGATCACGGCGTTGCTCCAAGAGTTCTCCTGCATCACACGCTTAGCCTCGATGAGGTTCTCGTGGGTGGTGTGCGAGCGGTCCTCGATGCGGATGCGGTCCTGCGGCACGCCAAGTTCTGTTAGATAGCGCAGCGCGCACTCGGATTCCGCGTGTGCAGTCGGAGTGGCCCTGCCACCGGTGAGAAGCAGCGTTCCTACCCTTCCCTGCCGGTAAAGTTCCAGGGCATGTTCCAGACGCCCTTCGAACACGGGCGAGGGCTCGTCATTCACGAGAGCCGCACCGAGCACGATCGCGCAATCATAATGGCCCGCCGTCACCAGCGGCGCGTAGCTGGCGATACGCCAAGCACTGATGCCGGCCAGCACAGCAGCCGCCAGGATCAGCACGGAAAGCCAGCGCCACCATCGTCGCACACTCCGCTTCATTCACGGCGAATTGGGATCTTCCCTGGCCTCGCCCTTCTTTGGCTGGTCAAGGATCCGCTGGAGCAGCTCGGTCTGGTACTGCTGGATCTCCATCAAGCGCTCCGAATGGCTGAGCAGGAGGTGGTCGATTTTCTCGTGCAAGTGGCGGATCTCGAGTTCCGCCTTCAGATTGATCTGGTAGTCCTGCATCGCCTCCTTGCGGTCGTGTTCCTGTTGGCGGTTCTGGCTCATCATGATGATCGGCGCCTGAAGCGCGGCGATACAGGAGAGCAGGAGGTTGAGCAGGATGAATGGATAGGGATCGACCGCCTTGCCGCCGAAGAGTTGGAGAGCATTGAGGAGGATCCAAATGACCAGGAAGCCGCCGAAAATAATGATGAAGGTCCAGCTCCCGCCAAAACTGGCGATCCGATCCGAAAGACGCTCGCCGAAGGTCGCCTTGCGGTCCTCTTCTTCCTCGGTCTCGGGACGTTCGGAGAGCAGCTCGCGGTCGCGGAAACTGTCGATCACCTCGCGCTCGAGGTCGGTAATCTCGCCGATCTCGTTCTGGAGCGCATCCTCGATGTAGGCAGAGCGGAGCTGGTCGAGGGCCTCCCGGCCGATCTCCGCATCCTCCGCCAACTCCGGATGGCGGCGGCGGATGAAGGTCTTGAGGAGAGGGCGGACGGCGTCGAGAGGCACCAAGTCGCGGTCGTCGCACTCCTTGCCGGTGATGGCGCACCTGTTCATGGGTGCGATCCTGAGGCCCGGCTTCGCCCGGTCAAGGCCGGGGCTCCGGGCAAGATTGGCGCGTCTCTGCCCTTGGCGAGCGGCCCGGCACCCCTACACTGCGCCTCCCATGTCCGTTCCCGTCCGCACGCGCTTTGCCCCCTCGCCCACCGGCTACCTCCATGTCGGCGGCGCACGCACCGCCCTGTTCAGCTACCTTTTCGCCCGCAAGCACGGCGGCGCCTTCGTGCTGCGCGTGGAGGACACCGACGAGGCCCGCAACACCCAGGAGGCCCGCGAGGCGATCTTCTCCGGCATGAACTGGCTCGGCCTCGATTGGGACGAGGGCGAGGGCAAGGGCGGCGACTACGGCCCCTACAACCAGAGCGAGCGCCTGGCGATCTACGACAAGTGGTTCGAGGTGCTGCGCGAGAAGGGCCGCGTCTACGAGGACGGCGGCGCCTGGCGCTTCCGTTTTGAGCGCAAGCCAGTGGTGATGAATGACCTCGTCTGCGGCGAGGTCACGATCGACTATCGCGATGAGTCGAATACTCCCGACATGGTGATCCGCCGCTCGGACGGCTCCTATGTCTTCCATTTCGTGAACGTGGTGGATGATCTGGAGATGAAGATCAGCCACGTGATCCGCGGCGAAGATCACCTGATGAACACGCCCAAGCACTTGCAGCTTTTCGAGGCGCTGGGTGCTCCCGCGCCGCTGTATGCGCATATTCCGCTGATCCAGAATCCTAACGGCTCGAAGATGTCCAAGCGCGATGTCGGGGCTGCGGTGGGCGACTATCCGCGCCAAGGCTTCGTTGGTCCCGCGGTGATCAACTTCCTGGCATTGCTGGGATGGTCGCCCAAGTCGGATGAGGAGATCTTCACGATGGACGAGCTGATCCAGCGTTTCTCGCTGGAAGCGGTGAATCGCGCGCCAGCCCGCTTCGATGCAGAGAAGTGCGCCTGGGTCAACCAGCAGCACCTGCTGAGGATGGATGCCGCCGGCTTCGCGGAAGCAGCCAAGCCATTCGTGGTGGAGGCCGGCTTGCCGACTGGTGATGGCTACGCTGCCGTCGCGGGCTTGGTGCGGGAGAAGGTGCGGCTCCTCTCGGAAGTGCCTGCTGCGATCGGCTTCTTGCTGCAGGACCAGTTCGACTTTGAGCCGGAAGCCTTGGAAAAGGTGCGTGGCAATGCCACCGCCAAGGATCTGCTTGCGGCGCTGGCCGCCGATTTCGCCAAGCTCGGCGATTGGTCGGCAGACACCGCCAAGCACCAGATCGGCGAGACCGCGAAGGCCGCAGGAGCCAAGCCAGGGCAACTCATGTTCCCGGTGCGAGTCGCGCTGAGCGGCAAGTCCGGCGGGCCCGATCTCGGCGACATCCTCGGCCTGCTGGGCCGCGAGCGCTGCGCCAAGCGACTGGAAGATTTGGTGGCCAAGCTGGCCTAATCCAACCGGCTGCGGCTGGCTTTCTGAAAAAGGCCGGGGAGCATCTCCCCGGCCTATTTTGTGCCTATCCGGCACATGTTTGGCCCGAATATTGCATTCTGAGGGCGGCAACCGAGCAGACGGACTGCGCTTTGACAGCGGATGTCAGAAAAAAGTTATCTACAAATCTGTCGCTTCGTTCACAGGCCACACCGGTTTAGTCGGATGACGGAAAAAGTTCAAAGCCCCGCGCGGGAGGAGCAATCCAGAAAGAGGCTCCGATTGCATCATGTTGCAGGATTGCATTTGAACTTCAATGCATAAGACCACCCCGCCCAACTCGCTTCAAACGCAAGGGGACCTGCAGAAAGACTCCTAACAAGTCGATGGTGTCCCCAAAAAGGTGACAACAGGAGTGCACGGATTTCTGTTAGCCAAGTTGTCGGACACCTCGCGGATTGCGGCAACATCATACCAAGCCGCCCTCGCTTCGTTTTCAGCCTCCTTGACTTGTGGGCCTTATCGGGCTCGTTTGTTCGAACCACGGCTTCTCTGCCGTGGGAACCCAAGACCCCGGATAAACCCCGTGAACAAGACCCAAGAATGGCGGAGCTATCGCCTGCTCCGCGGGACCACTGTGTCCTTATGTATGGCGTGGGCCAGCGCACACGCAGGCCTCGTGGCAGACTGGACCGCTGACACCTATGTCGACGGCCAGAACTGGACCTCGAATACTGGAAGTATCGTAGCAACCCCCTCCGGCTCGCCGATTGCGACGCCCAACGCCTTCAACACCCACAAGGGTGTTGATCTCGATGGGGGCAGCTACTTCACCGTGGCGGCGGCAAACAACCCGATCGCCAATGCCTCCGCCATTACCTTGGTGGCGGTATTCCAGCCGCTCAACACCGGCGCGACCGGCGACTACTGGTGGCAGACCAGCGGCCTGATCGGCATGGAGCAAGGTGGCTCCACCAACGACTGGGGCCTGGGCTGGAACGGCGACCGCGTGAACGCCGGCGTCGGAGCTCCGGATACCACGGTGTTCTCGAAGCCGATGCCCTATCCGCAGCCGATCGTGGCGATGTATACTCTGAGCAATGGAGTGCAACGCCTCTACGTGAACGGCACGCTGGTCGACACCGACTACTTCGTGAACCCCAGCGCGCTCAATCCCGGCAAGTTCGCCTTGGGAGCCATGACCGAGAACGGCAACACGCCCTTCAGCGGCAAGATCGCGGAACTGCGGCTCTACAACTCGGACGAAAGCGCGAACGCCACGACCATCTACTCGTCGCTGCGCGGCAGCTACTTCGCCGACCTGAACGTGGCCCCGGCGAAGTTCACCACCACCGGTGGCACGATCGTGGTGGAGGATACGCCCGGCTCGACTGCCGCTACCTCCGGCACCCTTGAGTTGCTGGTGAACGGCGAGGGCGTCCCCGCCATCGACCTCACCCGCAACAAGGTGGGCACCACCACGACCATCACCTTCAACAAGGTGCTGACCCGGGGGACGGAATACACCTTCGACCTGACCCTCGCCCGCCAAGGCGGCACCGACCAACTCATCTTCGGCCGGGCGCGGACAGCGCGCCTGCCCGCCAGCATTCCGGGGCAAGCCGGTAGCGTCGGCACTTGGGGTATCAGCGAAACGGTGACGCCAGCCGATGGCGCTCCGGGCAACATCGCCGACGTCTTGGCCCTGATCACAGGGGCGACCCCACCCGCACCGGTCAACGGCACTGCGCCGGTTTTCAACCACAAGGACCCGGACACCAACGACAAGTTCGGGTCCGGGAACTTCAACAACGACTTCCCGATTCTCACCAACACCGCGGCAGCGGACAATTGGGCAGTGGTTGGCAAGACCCAGGTTTCGATCCCAGCCCCGGGCATCTACACCTTCTCGGTCCACGGCGATGATGGCTTCGCAATGCGCGTAACTGGCGCGGGCGGCGGCCGCTTCATCGCCACCGGGGGCGATGCCCAATACGACCTCGGCGATGGCCAGACCATGTTCCGCGACGGTGGCACGGGCGACTCGAACTCGCGCGGTACCTACCAGTTCGACGCGGCGGGCACCTACGACATCACCTACCTCGGCTGGGATGGCGGCGGCGGCGGCTACTATGAAGTGGCTTGGGCACCGGGCGGCTTCGGCATGGACCGTGACACGAATACTTGGAGCCTTGTCGGCAATCCGGGCGATCCGAGTGTTCCTGCCTTCCAAGAGCGCTTCGTGACCACCCTTCCCGGCCCGCTGTCCACCGGTCCTGGCTTTGGCATGCGGTCCTATCGCAACGCCGGCGGCATCGGCAGCCTGAATGATGCGAACAACTTCCTGGCCAACACCACCCGCACCCCTGCGGATCCGGATGGTCTGACCGCGGAAGCACAGGTCCCCTACATCAACCATCGCGACCCGAACGACGGTGGCGGCGGCAGCATCCCCGGTGACCTGCCCTTCCCCGGCAACACCGAGCAGGCGGACGACAACGTGGTCACCACCGCAAAGGGCCGCCTGAACATCACCACCGCCGGCCCCTATACTTTCTGGGCCCAAGGTGACGACGGCTTCATGCTGCGTCTCAGAAAAGTTGGCGGCGGAGCGCCCCCGAACTGGCGCCGTGCCACCAACCCTGAAAATGGCGGCGACGGCAAGTTCGAGGCCTCGAACCCCGACGAGCTCTTCTTCAACGGGGGCACCGGCAACTCGAATACCCGTGGCATCATCGACCTCGCGGTCGGTGCCTACGACATCGAGTATATCCACTTCGAAGGTGGTGGTGGCTTCTGGAACGAGCTGACTGGCGCAGCGGGCGAATGGCCTCACGGCCTGAACCCGCCGGGCGGTTTCCAACTGGTGGGCTTTGTCCCGCCGGCTGCTACTGTTGTGCTTCCTGGCATCGCCGATCCCGGTTGGACCGTGGAGAGCAGCGAGGTGAAGATCGTGAACAACAACATCGCCGGTGCCGAGCAGCGGCTGGAGGACACGCTCGCCAACCCGAACGCCCCGGCGAACAAGATCAGCACTTGGGACAAGCTGGACTTCTTCGATCCACAGGATGGCACCCAGGGAACCTTCCCCGGGACGAATCCTTGGCCCCTGAACACGGACCAAGCGGAGAATGACTTCACGATCCGCGCCAAGGGCATCGTCAACATCACCGAGGCTGGTAACTACCAGTTCGGCTTCCAGGGTGATGACGGCGGCTACCTGTATATCTACGGCGTCGGCGCAAATGCCGATCCGGTGATCAGCTCGATCGTCTCGACCAACCACCCGGGCGTCGCGGCCATCGGCCAAGCCCCGAATAGCACGGTCAACAATGCGATCCGCGTCGACACCGGCACCGGCAACAGCCGCACGGTGGTGAGCGTCCCGCTGAATGTTGGACAGTATCGGATCCAGACTCTGGTCTTCGAGATCGGCGGCGGCTTCTTCTGGGAAGTCTTCGGCGCGAAGGCTCCGGTCGATCCGAGCTTCGTCCTGCCACTGCTGGTCAAGGGCCCGGGTAGCACGGTGAACGTCGCTTCCGGCCTGGCAACCATCGCGCAAACCAGCACCAAGCCTCCGGGTTTCGCGGTCACCAATGTGGTCGTTTCCAAGGGACCGCCGACCACTGCTCAGCTGACCTTCGGCTCGCAGAGCGGATCGACCTACCGGGTTGAAGCCTCAACCATCCTCAGCGGATGGATCACTGTGGTCCCGAGTGTGCCGGCGACGGGCAACAGCACCACGGTCAACGTGAACCTCGCCAGCTTCCCGACTCTGAACGGGCAGCCCAAGGTGTTCTTCCGGATCCAGACCAACTGACGAGACAAGCATCATCAGCCTCAAAGCCGTCGCCGGTTCATCCGGCGGCGGCTTTTTCTATACTGAGCTATCGCCGTTCGGCCGGAAGGCGATCCCACCGCCTGAGCTCGGCCAGGGCACGACTCGCTGCGGGGTCCGCACCTGCCGCCGCTGCTAACCAAGCGACGTTGATCTCCTTCTCATAAAGCCACAATTGCACGAGAAGTTTCCTGACCGCCGGATCTCCGTGTGCCCATGCTTTCGACCATGCCGCACAACCCGATTCAGAGGTCAGATCATAGCCGGCTGAGAGCTCAGGCTTGAAGCGTTTCCACCACGCGCGCCACGAATCCAGGTCGTCGGCAGGAATGTCTGCGCCGGTCATCTCCTTCAAAGCATGGAGCGCCCTTACGGACAAAAGGCGATCACTGGAGCTGGCTCGATCAAGGAGAGCGGGAACGAACTTTGGATGAGCGTAGTAGATCATCCGATTGAAGAGCGCTCCCTCTTCATTCATCTTATCCGCGCCTTTGATCTCGGTAGCCAGCCGTGAGAGAGGCGGGATGACGGCGGAATTCAAGGATCCTCCAGACTCGGGTTCCAAGCCACCCAGCACATCAAACAACTGAGGTTCTGATCCCTCCACGAAAGGGAGCAGGGCCTCGATTGCCCTCGCGGAGTCGAGCCGAACGAGGGCCCAGATAGCGGCATATCTGACTTCGCTCCCATGAGCGCGTCCCAAAAAGGGTGAAATCGCATCGAAGGATTCCGGAGCCAAGGGGATCAATCTCGCCAGATCGATCAGCACACGCTGGCTCTTTCCTGCGGAGGACCTCTTCAAGCAATCGAGAATCTCCGCGTGATCTTCCAACGATGGATCCTTCAGACCAACCGCCAAACTGTTCAGGTGGTACCCCGCTCCCTCGCTCCAAACCCGCTGATGCTTCGCGTCGGGATCATGCTTCAGTGCGAATTCGATTATCTTCGCGGTCCTGGTGGCAGATCGGGGCAAGGCGAGCAGCCCCTCGCGCTCTTCCCTCGCTATTCTTGCCAAGCGGAGATCCTCCATGAATTGCTGCCGCGTTATCCCCAAGTTCCCGATCACCATCGATCCACGGTGACTCCAAGCCATGCCGTCCTTGAATCCCACAAGACCATTCCCATTGGGCACGGAGGCAGGTTTCCCGCTCTTATCGATTTTGAGAAACGCGACCACATCCACCCGAAATCCTGCAGGTGCTTGCGCCCGAAGTTCACGAAGGATGATGGACTCCTTCGATATCTGTACCCTGTCCCCGACCTTTACCGGCCCCGCGACTACTTCTGAAACAGACAGAAGCCCGTCTTCATCCACACTCCCCACGAGAATCTGTTCAGCCTCTCCCACGCTGGAGTCCAGGTCAAAGGCTGGTGGCGGACTCAGGGCCACCGCGGTCGCAACGGATGCGACGATGACCGCCAAATGGCAAAGAATCCTGCGCGGCAAGCTTGTCATTCGCTGAGTATACTCGCCCCTTCAACGGACCGCAGCAGGACTTTCTTGGGCTACGATGTGACCTCCCGCGGATTGACGCCCCCGCGGCCTACCCGCCATGCTCCCCGGGCTTCACCTCCGCTGCATGTCCGGCCCGCTCCATACCCTCGACGATCTTTCCTCCCGCGAACGCCTGGATGCCGGGCACGACAAGCCGGCAAGGCTGGCGGTGATCGGCTACCCGGTGGCGCATTCGCTCTCGCCGCGCATGCACCAGCCAGCCTTGGATGAGGCGGGAATCGAGGCACGCTACATCAAGGTGGAGGTCGAGCCCGATCAAGTGGCACGGGCCTTCGCGCGGATGGCGGAGCTGGGCTTCATCGGCTGCAACATCACAGTCCCACACAAGTTCGAGGCACTCGCCGCCTGCGATGAGGTGGATCCGGGAGCCCGCCAGATGGGCGCGGTGAATACCGTGGTCTTCCGCGATGGCAAAATCACCGGTTACAATACCGATGGCTACGGCTTCGAGGAAGCGGTGCGCGAAACGCTCGGCGTCACTCTGCCCGGAGCCCGCGTCCTCATCGCGGGAGCCGGCGGCGGTGCTGGTGGTGCCATCGCCACCCACTGCGCAGCCCGCGGCGTGGCCAAGCTGGTCCTGCTGAACCGCAGCTTAGACAAGATCCAGGAACTCGCCAGCCGCTTGCACCGCTATCATGGCGAAGTGGAGATCGTCACCGCGGGGCTCGACGACCCTCAGGTGGAGCATCTCGCCGCCAGTTCGGATCTGCTGGTGAACACTTCATCGCTGGGCTTGAAGGCGGAGGATCCGTCGCCGCTTGCTCCAGAATGCTTCAGCAGCCGCCATGCGGTCTATGATACGATCTACCGTCCTGGCACGGCCTTCCAGGAGGCCGCCAAGGCCGCCGGAGCTCGGGTCGGCACCGGGCAGGCGATGCTGCTGCACCAAGGGGTGAAAGCCTTCCAGATCTGGTTTCCTGGCAGCGATCCCGTAGCGGCAATGCGGCGCGGTCTGGCCGGCACCTGAGACAAACAGACCGATCTGCTTACTTGCCCTCCTCCGCCTTGATCGGAGTGAAGGGCAGCTCCAGCCAGTGGGGTGCCAGCAGCTCGGTGATCTCAAACTTCCGCTCTTCTCCTTCGCCGCCGCTGCGCTTCAGCTTCACGTGCAGGCGGATCATGTCCGGGGGATCGTGGACGAAGGCCTTGCTGCGGAAGGCGCCCTGATTCTGGGCACGAGCGGCAAAGGCTTCTTCAATCGCGCGGCCCAGCGGCGTCGCACGGGTCACGCGGATTTCCGGCGAGGGCAGGGTGGCCTCCCCGGGTCGGCTCTCGCGGGGAATGGTCAGAACCAGTCCAATGCTCTCCGCGCTGCGTCCGGCAGCACCGATCCGTTCCCGGGCCAAAACGCGAAAGGTTCCTTCTCCATCGCCGGCCCCCGTAAGGAAGAGCCCCCAAGGTTCGGAGCAGGAGCGTACGAATGCATCCCAGTCCAGCTTCCAATCACCGTTCTCCTCGAAGAACACTGCCTCAAGGATCTTGCCGTTTTTCCTGGTCCACAAGGTTTCAATCCCGGGGCCCACCGGCGTGTGGATGACGTTCCTCATCGCAAGCTCCAGATCCTGGCTTTGGTCCAGGTCCGGGTTCTCCTGGTAGTAGCGCAGCAGCCGCGACACCGTGTCTTTGGACCGCAGGACATGTAGCGAGCGGGCAGCCGCATCTGTCGTCTCAAGGAACTCCGTCCAGTGTTTGGCCGCTGCCATGCCATGATCCTCCAGCAGACGCACGTCCTCATCGGGAAGTGCTGCGTTCTGATCGACGAAGTTACCCGGTGGCGTCGGCGGCACATCCGGCCAGATTCGCTTCAAGAAGAAGGTGCCGACCCCGAGAACGACCAGCCAGCCCACCACAAAATACATCAGGTAGTGGGCCTTCTTCTTGGCCTGGCGGCTCTGCTGGCGTGACTGCCGGGGCCGGTCACGACCATGGTGAGAATCCCCTTTACGGACCTTGCGCCGCACCCGCACCAGCTCTGGTTCCTGTTCTGGGGCTCCGGTTTCGCCCCCGGTGACGGGATCATGCCCACAGGACGGACAGTCGCCACGGCGCGCGGGATCTGCTGCCGCCTTGAAAAGGGCTCCGCAACGACTGCAGTGGAACCAAGCTCCCGGAAGATTGCTCACGGCCTCTTGCTAGGGAGTGACCCAACCTTTGTGAAGTACCTCTGTGATCAGGAACACGTTCACACCCGGAGCATGGGGACCCGTGACCTTCAAGATAAGCGGGACCGACTTGGCGGCCGACAAAATGCGGGAGTTCTCATCCAGATCTTTCCTCAAAAATTCGGCCTCGGGGGAACTCTTGGGGACGAAGGCCCAGACGAAGTCTTCGCCGGTAAGATCCGTGAGCTGATAGGAATAGTAGTCAGCCTCGGGATAGTCCGGCGTGAAGAGTTTCGCCGGGCTTACCTTGACGCGCACCAAGGAATCCTTCGCCTTGGAACCGGCATGGAGCTGCGCGACGGTGAAATCGCCCTCCCCGCAGGTGGCCTCCCAGTCCACCTTCAATTCACTACCTTCGCGCACAATCTTGACCTCGAAGGGTTCAAAATTGCCCTTCTTGCCGACCAAGGTCAGGGACTCCCACGCGGGGTTATCCTCGATGAAATTCGAAACCTTCGTGCCGTATGCCAAAAATTCATCCGAACCCCAAGGCCGCCAATTCGCCAGCACTTGGTCATGCACCCGGTCAGCATGTCTGATCAGCGGAAGAACCTCATCGGCCGACTTCGCGGCCGCGTAGCGCTTCAAAAGCTCCACCGCCTGCGGGAAAAGCGATTCGAAATTGTTCAGCCAATAGGCGCGCTCCTCAGCGCGCGGATCCAGCTTGGCCTGGATCTCCACCGGTGCCACCTGAGGGGATGCAGATTGGGCATTCCGGCCCTTGAGTTGGGCAACCACTGCCACTGCAACAAGGGCACAAGTGCCGATGCCCATGCCCACCGTCCAGCGCGTGATATTGCGGCGCTTTGCCTGGCTGCGCGAAACCCGCGGTTCGGCCGGGCCGACTTCACTCATGTCGCGCGCCTGCACTGGATCCATCATGTCCCCCGCTTCCAGACGGTGGACCGGGCCCTCATCCTCGGGCTCGTCGCGGACCAACTTGCGGGCGGTACCGCCACCAATGCGCAGGCCGATCTCAAGATTGCGGACCTCGCGCTCCCCGGCGGGAGACGCAGCGCCCCCTCCGATCACGCGGACCTTCAAGCCTCCGTGCCCGTCCTCGCCATCCTGTGCCTCGATCCGTTTCTGCGGAAGCATGCCTTGGCGCGGAAGCTGGCATCGAAATTTCCGGGCCGCAAGCTTTCGGAACCCCGATCTGCCGCAACCCTGAATCCGCCCCGATTCCCCGTGGCGCGGTCCCCGATGCCGTGTTAGACAAAGTTGACCATGACTCCGCCCGATTGCCCGAATCTGCCACAACCCACTGAGGAGCATCACATCAGCGAGGCAGAGATCCGCGAGGAAGAGCGCTTCGAGCTGGAAAATCCAGATCGCGGCTTCCTCGCCGGGCCGCGATCCCGTCTCCACGACATGAGCACGATTTTCCGTGTCGGGTTGGATTTCCTGCACGCCTTCCGGACCCTGCACTTCGTGGGCCCGGCAGTGACAGTCTTCGGCTCAGCGCGGATCCAGCCGGGAACCGCCTATTATGAGATGGCGCGGGAAGTCGGTGCGGCAATCGCCAAGCTCGGTTTCACCACCATTACCGGCGGCGGACCGGGGATCATGGAAGCAGCCAACCGTGGGGCGCACGAGGCTGGCGGGCGCTCGATCGGGGTGAACATCGAGCTGCCCTTCGAGCAGCACCTGAACCCCTATGTGGACCGCTCGGTCACGATGCGTTACTTCTTCACCCGCAAGACTATACTGATCAAATACTCATACGCCTTCGTGGTCCTGCCGGGCGGTGCCGGCACGCTCGACGAGACCTTCGAGACCATGACCCTGATCCAGACCGGGAAAATCCGGAATTTCCCGATCATCCTGATGGGCAAGGACTACTGGCAGCCGCTGATGGACTTCATCTATCACATGGCGGAAGCCGGGATGATCAGCCCCGCCGACCCGGACCTGATTTTCTTCACCGACGACGTGGCGGACGCCATGGCCCACCTCCAACGGCACGCCGTCCGGCAATTCGGCCTGCGCCGCCACAAGCTGCCGACTCCAAAACCGGTGCTCGGGGAGAAGGGTGTGGAGGCGTCCTAGAGCGGACTGGGAAGATCCAAGCGGAAATGTTAGCAGGTCCTCATGTCAAAGCTGGAGGACTTCAGGGACTTCGCCTCCCTGCTGATGCACTGCTTCACGCTCAAGGCCGATGGCCGGCAAGCGGAAGCAGAGATACTGATGTCGGATTTCGTCACCGAGGCGGAGCGTCGCAACCAAGAAGATCCCATGTGGACCGCCTGGCATCTTCACCAAGCCATGGGATTCAGGATCCACTTCAGTGAAGATGAAGTGGCGGCGCGGCTGAAATACCTGAAGTTCAGCGAGGCGATCCATCGCTACTATGCCAACTCGATCGCCGAGACGCATGGCCATCTCGCAACCCGCTATTTCGAGAGCGGCAATCCTAGGCCGGGACACAAGCACGCTAAGGCCGCCCTCCGCTTCGCCTCAATCGTCAACTTTCTCTCACCTACAGTCGTCAAAGCGGCATCTCTCTCGAACGCGGCGCGCAACGAGAGATGATCCGCCCTCACAGGAAGGCAGGTGCCAGCTCTGCCAGGCGCTCGGCTAGGTCCGCGCCGGCCGCCGTCTCAGGGATCGCGGCGAGATCCCGCAACTGCCAGCGGAAGACGGCATTGTAGCCATCCCATGCCCCGGTCGCACCGCTATCGCTCATCCAGCGCAGCGCAGCTCTGTTCTCCGGCATGGTATAGCCTGTGAAGGTCGCGATCCCATGCCGATAGGCTACCAGCCAGAGCAGGGCCAAAAGCAGCGTGCCTACCCCGCGGCCTTGGTCAGCGTCCAAGACACTGACGGAAAACTCCGCATCCGAGGGCTCGCTCTTGGAACGCCAGAAGCTAGCCGCCCCAAGTCCAGGAAAGCCCTCGCGGGTCGGGTCGAACACCGTCCAGATCGCGTGGTCGGGGAGCTGCTGTGCCAGCAGCCGGTTGAGCATCGCATCGCCGATGACTTCGCCATCCCGCACCCAGAAGCGCTGGTAGCGGGCTTCCGGAGAAAGCTGGCGGTAGCCTGCGGCCACATAAGCGCGGTCGTCCGGTGTCAGCGGCCGGGCTACCACGGGCGTGCCATCGCGCAGGTGAAGTTCCAGCCGCTCGGGAATCATCTCCTCCATGCATGGCTCCGGGAAGCTGGAGGCGGAAGCGAATTTCATCGTCCGCCCCCGCGAGGCCTCACAAGCTCCGCGCATGATCTTGGAAATCTGCGTGGACTCGCTGGATTCGGTGGCCGCTTGCACGGAAGGCGGTGCCGACCGTATCGAACTCTGCGCGTCACTCACTGAAGGCGGGCTCACCCCGAGCGCGGGCTTTCTGGTGCAGGCGCGGGCGATGTTTCCCGGCGACATCGCGATGATGATCCGGCCGCGCGGCGGCGACTTCGTCTATCGACCGGAGGAGATCGCCGCGATGTGCGCAGATATTGAACTGGCCCGCGACCTCGGCGCGGACGCGGTGGTCTTCGGCTGCCTGCTGCCGGACGGCTCGATCGATTTTCCGGCCGTGGAGACTTTGCTAGAAGTCTGCGGCGAAACGCCCGCGGTCTTCCACCGCGCCTTCGATGTCTGCAAGGACTTGCCGGAAGCTCTGGAGATCTTGGCGGACCTCGGCTTCGAGCGGATCCTCACCAGCGGCGGAGCTCCCTCGGTGCCCGAGGGTCTTGGCACCATCAGCGCACTCCTCACCCAAGCGGCCGGGCGGATCGGCATCCTGCCGGGTGGCGGGATCAAGGCTGCCCAGATCGCGGAGATCGTGGCGGAGACGGGAGTCGACCAAGTGCATCTCTCCGCCCGCAGCCTGCTGGAGAGCCCGATGCAATTCCGCAAGCCGGAGATCCCGATGGGAGCTGCGACGGTGGCGGGAGAATATGAGCGCAGGATCGCGGATGCTGTACTGGTGGCGAAAGCGAAGCAGACTCTCCGCGGGAACCCTTGAGATCTAGTCGCCACCCAACCGGTCTTCCAACCTTCCGGGGCTTTGGGCAAAGTGGAAGACATACTGGACTGTCACGGTGTCGTCATCGTGTTCGAAATAGACCGCATAGGGAAAGCGACGCACGAGGATGCGCCTTGAGTCGTCGAATCGCTTGGGAAACTGGAGGGGATTCTTCGCGATCTTCGCAAAGGCCGCTTCCACACAGCGAAGGAACTCGTCGCCCAAACCAGCATCCCTCCCTTCATACCACCAATAGGCGGTGGAGAGGTCGGTTTCCGCTTCGGGCAGAACGATGATCTGCCTAGCCACGCTGGCCTCGAATTCGGGCTTTGGCCGTCTCCCATGAAACGGCAGCAGAAGGATCCGCCTCGTGGCGCCTCTTCCGTTCCCGGATCTCCTCAATAACCGCAGGGCTATCGGGCAAGGCTTGTTGATCCTCGGCGATTGTGTCCCAGAGGTCCTCCACCAATTGAATCCGCTCCGGAATGGAAAGGGTTCTCAATTCAGCGAGCAATGGCATGTTTGGAGTTTAGGTCTACTAGCTTTCATTTCCAAGAGGCATTTCCAAGCTCATCAAAACAACTCCCCTTGCCCGCCCGGCAATACCTTCCGGAAAGCCGCGACGCTCAACTCCGGTGCCCGCGTGGCTAGCCCCAGCCGCCGGCAGCTCGCATGGAAGAGTGCGCGCAATTGCCCTGAGGGTTCGCCTTGTCCGCGCATGCGCTCGCCGGGCGTGCTGTTGTTCAATCTTCCGCCGTGTGAGTCCCGGATGCGCCCGAGGACCTTCTCCTTCCGCTCCGGGAAATATTTGTCGAGCCACGAGGAGAACACCGGTGCCACTGCGCCCGGCAGCCGGACGGTCGTGTAGAAGGAGAAGCTAGCTCCCGCTTCTTTCGCTGCTGCCAAGATTGCCGGGAGCTCGCTGTCGTTGAGGGCAGGGATCATCGGTGCGGCGCTCACCCCCACGGGAATGCCATGATCCGCCAAGGCACGGATGGCATCCAATCGCGCCCGTGGGGAGGAGGCTCGAGGCTCAAGGATGCGCGCCAACTTCGGATCGAGAGAAGTTACCGAAATGAACACGCAAGCCGCACGATGCTTGGCGAGCTCCCCTAGGTGATCCACATCCCGCGCCACCAGCGCATTCTTGGTGATCAGCCCCACCGGCTGGCGGAAGCGCGCCATCACTTCCAGGCAGCCGCGGGTGATCTCCAGCTTGCGCTCGACCGGTTGATAGCAATCGGTCACGCCGCTCATCGCGATCATCGCCGGCTTGTAGGAGGGCTTCGCCAAGGCCTTTTCCAAGAGCTGCGGAGCCTCCGTCTTCACAATGATCTTCGACTCGAAATCGACTCCCGCGGAGTAGCCAAGATACTCGTGATAGGTGCGGGCGTAGCAGTAAGCGCAGCCGTGCTCGCAACCGCGATAGGGGTTCACGCTGTATTCAAACCTGAGGTCCTCCGAGTCGTTTGAGTTGAGCACCGTCTGGCTGTCGTCGCGCAGGAAGGTGGTGCGCAGCGGTCGCGGGTCATCATCCAGCCACGCGTCCTCGTCCGTCTCGCAATGGAGAAGGTCGAAGCGGTTCGCGGGGTTCAATTGCGCCCCCCGGCCACGAAGCGGGTCCATGGCGGGGATCATCCCCCCAGCCCGCCAAGGCGGCAACGGAAAATTGTTCACATGAACACTAATTCATGCATTTGGAATTTCAGGATTTGCGGGAGCGGGAATTTCGCGGATGTGTTAGACCGTGTCGAATCAGCCATCGCAGGCCGGAGTGTTCGCCGCCACCGCGCTGGTGGTGGCCAGCATGATCGGCGTGGGGGTCTTCACCTCCCTGGGCTTTCAACTCGTGGACCTCAATTCCGCGCCGCAGATCCTCTTTCTCTGGGCGCTCGGTGGACTGCTCGCCCTCTGCGGCGCATTTTGTTACGCGGAGGTGGCGACCCTGCTGCCCAAGTCCGGCGGCGAGTATCATTTCCTCAGGAGCATCTATCACCCGAGCCTCGGCTTCATGGCCGGCATGCTTTCGGCCTTCGCCGGCTTCGCCGCCCCCACAGCGATCACCGCGCTGGCATTCGGAGAATACCTGCACAGCGCGGAGCCCTGGATCCGGGTCGATCTGGCCGCCGCGGCGGTGATCCTGGTAGGATCCGCGGCGCACTCGGTGAGTACGCGGACCAGTGCGCGAGTGCAGGTCGTAGCCACCGGGCTCAAGCTCATCCTGATCGTCACTTTCATCGCCACGGCGTGGATGCTGCCCGGTGAAGGCGACATCCGCTGGCAACTCGACTGGAAGCAGGATTCCGCCGCTGTGGTCACTGCGGCCTTCGCGGTCTCACTGCTCTACGTGACTTATGCCTATACCGGCTGGAATGCTGCGGTCTACGGCTTGGAGGACTGGGTCGATCCCCAGCACACGGTGCGCAAGGCTCTGCTCTGGGGCACTCTCTTGGTGGGCGTGCTCTACGTCGGCCTGAATGCCTCCTTCCTGCGCGCTGCCCCGGTGGCGGCACTGCGCGGCCAGGAAGCTGTGGGCCACATCGCCGCAGTTTCCTTGTTCGGGGAGCAGGCAGCACGCGGAGTCTCCGCCCTGTTCGCCATCGGTCTTTTTGCCTCTGCCAGCGCCCTGCTATGGGCGGGACCGAGGGTCCTTGGAGCGATGGGCAAGAACATGGGCTCGCTGTCCTTCTTCGCCCCGCGCCGCGACGTTCCGCACCTTGCGCTGCTATTCCAGACCTCGGTGGCGCTGGTCCTGGTCTTCGGCAGCGGGCTGCGGAAATTGATGGAGGCCACGCAGATCGGGCTGACTCTCTCCACCTCTCTGGTAGTGGCCGGTTGCATGATCCTGCGCTACCGCTCACCCGAGTTGCCGCGGCCGGTGAAGGTGCCACTCTATCCGCTTCCTCCCTTGCTTTTCCTGGCGATGGCGGGATTCGTGATCGTGTATTCTGCCAAGAAACATCCCGACACCACTCTCACTGGCGCAGGGGTTGCCCTGTTCTTCGCCCTGATCTGGTTCCCTCTCAAACTCCTTCGAAGAAAATGAAACGACTCGTCCTGCTGCCCGTCCTCTTGCTCGCCGCCTGTGGTCCCTCGAAGCCGCCGCGCGGACAGACGCTGACTGCCGAGCCCGTGCGCGAAGAATTCACACCCGTGGATGGACAGGCGACCGCCGATGACATCGCGCGCTTCCTCGCTGGGCGTCCAGTCCGCCACGGTGCGGCGCTCTCGCAGATGCAGCAGACCGGGAACTACCGGAGTCATGCCGAGGAGATGGCCACAAAGTGGCGGGTCTTCGCCTCGAAGCGGACGGCACGGCAGCGCGAGTGGTCGAACAGCACCATGGCCCCGATCATCGGCAATCCACGGACCCTGCTCTATCCCTTCGGCGGGCCGGACCTGCTCTACGCTACAGCGCTCTTTCCGCAGGCATCGAACTACGTGCTGCTCGGCTTGGAACCACCGGGCGGCCTGCCCAACCTGGACAATGCCGATCCCGACGCGGTGATGAGCTCACTGGGCCGCCTGAACACAGCCATGGATGCCCAGCTCAAGACCGGTTACTTCATCACCAAGGACATGAAGAATGACCTCTCCGGCGGCCCGCTGCCGGGAGTGACGCCGATCCTGCTGGCAAGCCTGTCGCTGATGGATGCCACGGTGGAGAACGTGCAAGGGGTCAATGCGGCGGGCCGCTCCGCCGTCGAGATCCAGTTCCGCCTGCCGGGTGGCGGCTCACGCCGTGCGACCTACGTGGCCGGGGATGTCTCGAACGGCGGCTTCAACAGCTCCTACCGCGGCTGGCTTTCCTCCTACAGCGGTTGTGTCGGCTACTTCAAGGCAGCCTCCTACCTGATGCACGACTCGGGCTTCTCCGGGATCCGCGACTGGATGCTCTCGAACTGCCACGCCGTGGTTCAGGACGACTCGGGCATCCCCTACCGCTACTACGATTCCAGTAAGTGGGACATCCACCTCTTCGGCAACTACGACGCCCCGATCGAACTCTTCGCCAAGCACAGCCAAGCCGACCTGCGCGCGGCCTACAACGCGATCGGCGGGGGGCCCGCTTTATCCTTCGGCTCCGGCTATGCCATGCGCCCGGGGGATGCGAACCTGATGATCGCGGTGAGGAAGTGATGGCCGCCCTCAAAGAAGGGCATGGTCGATGACGGTTTCCTGGCGCTCACGAGAGCGTCCCCAAAAAAGGCCCGTCCTTCCAAGCCGAGGAGCGGCCCAATCTCGCCACCACCCGATTCTCGCCGGGCCAAATGAAGACCCGCTTTCCCGAAGAGCCTACCAGCGCCACCATGCTCGCCGGCTGGCGTAGCGACATGCAGGCACCGGCCCAAAAGCCTCCACCCCGCGGCGGATCGAGCACGTCCTCGATCTCCACGGGATAGGCGCCCGCCTTGCGAGCATTGGCATTCCGCCAAATCCCACCACCGAAAATCGGATTCGCTGCCGAGGTGCGGGTCATCCGCGCGAAGATTTCCGGATCGAATCCGTCCGTGCTTTCCCCGCTCAAGAGCTTGCCCAAGGTCCGGCCGAGTCGCCCGAGTTCCTCCACGCTCATCTCCGCGCCGGTGGAGAGGAAGAAACGGCCCTTCTTGTCCGAGCGCCAATTCGGACTGCTCAGGCCGACCGGTCGCATCACCGCGCGGTGCAGGAATTTCTCCAAGGTCTCACCACGCGAGCTCAGCTTCCGCTGCAACAGCTCCCCCAGCACTTCCCAACAGGCCGGCCCGTAGCGGAAGAGCGAGCCCGGCTCGTCCACCACGGAGAGGAGCAGAGCATTGCGCCCCTTGTCTGCGGGATTGCGATAGAGTGACGCCACCCCTGCCTCCAACCCGGCGGTCTGCTGGAGCAGCATCAGCACAGTGATCCGCGACTTCCGCGCATCGCCCCGCCACTCCGGGATCGTGGCGGAGACCCGCTCACTGTCGGAAAGCCAGCCCTCGCCCGCAGCCTTGGTCGCGGCCAGCGCGCCCAGCACCTTGGTTAGACTGAGCGAAGGCCCGCGCTCATGGGTCTGCCAAGAGACCAATTCGCGATGCCCGTGCCACGCCGCCCAGCCCTTGGCCCCATTTCCTTTGGCGATGGCATCGGCACGCCTGAGTTCCGCGGACGACCAGCCGCCCGCGCCCGAACTGCTGCCCGAAGTCGCGCAGCCCCCGCAGGCCGCTACCAAGGAGTAGAGAAAACGCCGCCGGTCCATCATCGCCGTTGACCTCTACAACCGCAACTTCCCTCAGGAAAGCCACAACTCATGAGTTGTCGACGGGGTTGAAATTTGCAACATGCACGCGATGAAATCTCCCCTTCTCCGCGGATTGACCGTATCCCTCTTCGCCGCAGCATCGCTGGCGGCCTCCGCCGAGGAGGCCCGCACTTGGACCGACATCAAGGGTCGCAAGCTGGACGGGGTCTTTCTGCGCCAGGATGAGACCACCGTCTGGGTGAAGCGCGGCGACGGCAGGGAGATCGCCATCGCCAAGAAAACTCTCAGTCCCGACGACCTCAAGCACTTGGAAACCGCGGTGCCCGCGCCCGACGCTAGCCCCAGCCCGAGTCCCGCTCCTGCCACCGGCGCTAGCTCAGCGGTAGCGTCGGGCCGCTTCGCCACGGTGAAGCTCGATCCGACCTCCTTCAAGCCGCGGGAGGGCGGTTTCAAGATCGGCACGATGACCTATGCCTCCAATCTGGAGACGGAGCATTTCCTGATCGGCGGCTTTGAAAAGACCCGGCCGGCGGTCGTGGCAGCCTATGCCGACGCGCTGGAGCGGCTGTGGATCGATGTCGCCGCCGATCTGCCCGAGCTGGCGGAGGCCTTCAAGGGCCGGAGAATGCCCATTATTCTGGCCGACGGGGAGAAGGAGGCCACCGCCTTCGCGGGCTGGCACGAAAAGCACGCCGAGGACAGCCGTGAGGTGAGTTCCGAATACCGGCTCACCACCTCGTCAATTGCAACCTTTTCGCTGGATTCGGCCTTCGCGAAGGAAAACGGCTTTGCCACCAGCGGCCGGCTCTTCCGCCTCGATTCCAAGAATGCGCAGTCCAGCCGCCGCACTTGGCCGGAGCGCATCCACTTCGTGGCCAGCGACTTGTTCGGCCAGATGACCGGCAAGGCCGACGAAAATGAGGACTTCAACCTGAGCATGGTCCGGCTCTCCTTCGCCTACCATCGCGAGGAACTCTGCTGCGGCCGGATCGAGTCGGAGGTGACTTTCGGTGGCGGAACCGAGGTGGAGGGCTTCAAGAACGGCCGGAACTGGGCCGGAGCGACCAAAAAGCTGCTCAAAGGAGGTGCCACGCCGGATATCAAGGGCTTCCTGCAGGCCAGTGCCGCCAAGGCCGAACCCCGGGATCTGGGCTTCGGCCTGGGCCTGATGCACATGATCCAAGCCGATCCGGCCAAGCGCTCCGGCTTCAACAAGCTGATCGCCGAGACCCGGAAGGACGACAAGTGCCCGACGGACGAGGCATTCTCCAAGGCCCTCGGATTCGACTCCCCTGCGGCCATGAATACCGCGTGGAAGGACTACATGGTCAGCGACGCCTTCCAATAGACCGTAAATCCCGCCTGTTCCTTGCGCTTGCTCCGGAGGGGCGGCTCGCCTACATCGCCGCGTGCTCACGATCCACAAGCTGACCAAGACGCTCGGCGGCCGAACCCTGTTCCGCGACGCGGAAATGACCATCAACTGGGGCGAACGTATCGCTTTGGTCGGTCCGAACGGTGCCGGCAAGTCGACGCTCTTCCGCATGATTCTCGCCCAAGAGGATCCGGATGGCGGCACGATCGAGCGCGACGACTACGCCATCACCGGCTATCTGGCGCAGGAATCCGGCGACCCGGGCGACGAGACGGTGCTGGAGATCGCAATGGGCATCACCCCGGAGATGGTCGGCTACCTGCGGGCCATGCGCGAGCACGAGGCCAAAGGCACCACCGGGGATCCGGAATACGCCCACGCACAGGACCAGTTCAACCACCTGAACGGCTACCAACTGGAGCCGAAGGCAAAGAAGATTTTGGCCGGTCTCGGCTACAAGGAAGCGGACTTCCACCGCACCGCCCGCGAGTTTTCCGGTGGCTGGATCATGCGCGCCTACTTGGCCCGACTGCTGGTGATGGAGCCCGACCTGCTGATGCTGGACGAGCCGACCAACCACCTCGACCTGCTCTCGCTGCTGTGGTTCCAGCGCTACCTGATGAACTACCCCGGCGCGATCCTGATGATCTCGCACGACCGCGACTTCATGGACGCGATCGTCGAGAACGTCGTGGAGATCGACCCCGACATGCAGGAGCTGGTTTCCTACACCGGCAACTACTCCAGCTACCTCGAACAACGCGAGGCCCGCTACGAGCAGAAGGTCCAAGCCTACCGCAACCAGAACAAGGAGATCGAAGGCCACCAGGAGTTCATCGACCGCTTCCGCCAGGTGGGCTCGAAGGCGGCGCAGGTGCAGTCGCGGATCAAGTTCCTCGAGAAGATGGAACGGATCGAGAAGCCGCGAGCTCCGCGCAAGCCCTTCAAGTTCGCCTTCCCTCAACCACCGCGCTCGAACCAGAAGGTGATCGAGCTGCAGAAGGTCGGGCAGGCTTACGGTGAGAAGCAAATCTACAAGGACCTCGATCTCACCATTGAACGTGGCGACAAGATCGTGCTGGTCGGCCCGAACGGTGCCGGTAAGTCCACGCTGCTGAAGATCTTGGCCGGCACCCTGCCGATCAATGCGGGCAAGCGCGACGTCGGCTACGCCACCAAGTTCGGCTACTACTCCCAGCACCGCTCGGAGACCCTCAATGAGGAAAACACCGTGCTTGAGGAGGTGCTGGCCAGCTGCACCACCTTGCGCGAAGAAGATGCCCGCGCGATTCTCGGCTCCTTCCTCTTCCGCCGCACCGATGTGGAGAAGCGCTGCGGCGTACTCTCCGGGGGTGAGAAGTCGCGCCTCAACCTCGTAAAGTTCCTCGTCGATCCGCCGAACCTGCTACTGATGGACGAGCCGACGACGCACTTGGACATCCTCTCGATCGATTCGCTGGTGAACGCGCTCAAGGCTTATGAAGGCACGCTGGTCTTCATCTCCCACGACGTGCACTTCATCCGCAACCTCGCGGAGACGACGCTGCACATCAACAACGGCGCCGTGACACGCTACACCGGCGGCTACGACTACTTCCTGGAGAAGAGCGGGCTGAATGACGACCGTGGCGCCGTGACGGCGTGAGCAGCCTAGTGATGCAGGCGCGTTCGTGAGAACGCGGAAGCTACCGGTGCGGTGTGTCGTCCAGCAAGGAGACGCGCCGCTCCCACGCTCCTCAGGGCCACCCTGTCTTCAACTGCACGAAGGTCAGGATGACGAGGAACAAGGACAGCAAGGTCCCGCTGCCAAAGATCAACCACCGCCCGCGGCCGAGGGGCTCGCCCTTGCGGAAGATTCCGCGCAAATAGAGCTCTGCCAAGGGGCCTAGCATGAAGCAGAGGTTCGCGCCAACCGCGACGAGAGTGCCCGAGATGATGGCGCCGATCAGCGTCGTATTCGTCTCACTGACTGCGGCAACGATCACCAGAATCCCCGGAATCGCCAGCAGCGCGTTGTAGAGCAGCCGCAGGCGCTCCCAAGCGATCACGATTTCCCGCAGGGCGGGCTTCTGGTCCTCCGCGGGAGCCGCGGCGGCAAGGGGTGGAGTGTACGGATTCACGGCATTTCCGACATCACGGCAGCAACGCAAGTCGCCGCAGGTAGTCGAAAGTATAAATGCCGGTCGAGTGTCCGTCCGCCCAAAAAAGTTGCAGGGCGTAACCGCCCACCGCCTCGTAGCGCAGTAGTTCATAGCCCCGCGCGCCAATTTTCTGAACCGGCCGGAGGACCCGCCCCAAGGCATCCGGCTCGCCTTGGCAGGCAGCGCAGGGGCAGGCGCGGCGCAGCATCTCCAGCGGCAGGTAGATCTCCTCGTCATCGCCGAAGCGCAAGGCGAGTTCCGATCCGATCACGGCGGCGTGTTCCAAGCGGGTCATCGTTATACGGGGTAAGATCGGTTGCCGAAAAGTGCGGAGCCCACCCGGACGATCGTGGAGCCCTCCGCAATCGCCTGCTCAAAGTCGCCGCTCATGCCCATGCTCAGGCCGGGCAGTGACAGCCCGGACGCCGCTTGCAGCCGGTCGCGCAACTCCCGGGTGGCAGCGAACCAGCGCCGGGCATCGTCCTCTGGCGGAATCGACATCAGGCCGAGGATCTCGACGTGAGCCAAGCCCGGGAGCTGTTCGGCCGCGGCCAGCAATTCAGCGGGGGTGAAGCCACCTTTGCTTTCCTCGCCAGCGACATTGACCTCCAGGTAAATCTTGGGGCGCTTGCCCTCCTCTCCCGCGACGCGATCGAGGTATTCGGCAAGGCGCAGCGAGTCCACGCTGTGGATGCAGGCAAAATCAGCCAGCACCTTGCGGACCTTGTTGCGCTGGAGGCCACCAATGAAGTGCCACTCCAGATCACGGGGAAGTGCTGCGATCTTCGGCGCGGCCTCCTGCTGGCGGCTTTCACCAAAGAGCCGCTGGCCAGCCTCCCGGGCCTCGGCAACTGCCGAGGCCGGAAAGGTTTTAGAAACGGCAAGCAACTCCACTCCGGCCGCCGCGCGCCCCGCCGCCATGCAGGCGGCGGTGATGCGCTCGCGCAGGCCGGCGAGACGTTCGGCTAAAGACACCATCAACGGTTGAAGGTCCCGGCAACGCGGGCCTTGTTCGTGGTCTCCACCAGATCGCCGAGGATCTTGAGGCCTTCCCGCTTGTGTGGATCCAGCGCGCTCGGCCATGACGGGGTGTCATCGAGCTCCGCCGTCTCATCCTTGGCCTTCTTCATGTAGCCTTGGTTCTCGGCAGTGGGGTCGAACTTCACGATATCGCCACCCTTCTCGACGTCGTCGAGGGTGAGCTTGTAGAAGGTCATGTCAGCCTGGTCCTTCTTCTGGATCCCGGCAAAGCGCTCGCGGCGCTCATTGTTGCGCTGCTGCTGCTGGGCTTCGATTTCCTCCAGCTCCTTCTTGCGGTCGGCGAGATTGAGCGAAATCTTGTTTTCGCGGATGCGGGCCTTGGCCTTGGTCACGTCCTCGATGACGTAAGAGAAGTCCTTCGAATCGGCAACGCGCTTGGCGCTCAGCTCCTTCAGACGCGGCAAGAACAGATCGGCTTCCTTGAGCGGATTGAAGTCCGGCGCGCGGCGGGTCATGTCATGCTGCAGCGCGTGGTCAAGGAAGGCCTCACCGACCTCAAGCGCATCGGTCAGGCTGGGTAGAACCACGTCCGGGATCACGCCCATATTCTGGGTCGAGGAGCCGGAGGGACGGTAGAACTTCTGGATGGTCACCTTCAGGGTGCCGGCCTTGTTGCGAACCCGGAAAAGCGGCAACATGCGACCGATATCCATCGGCTGCTGCACGGTGCCCTTACCGAAGGTCGAAGACTCGCCGACGATCACGGCGCGGTGCGCGTCCTGCAGGGCACCGGCGAGGATCTCGCTCGCGGAGGCGCTGCTCTTGTCGGTGAGCACCACCATCGGGCCATCATAGATCGGAGCCTGCTTATCGGACTCCTTCACCTGAACCTCGCCGAAGATGCTCTTCACCTGCACCACCGGGCCGCGCTGGGAGAAGAAGCCGGTCATGCGCCGGACTTCCTCAAGCGCGCCACCGCCGTTGTTGCGGATGTCGAAGAGCAGGCCGTCGATCTTCTCGGCCTTCAGGCGCTCGAGCAGACGCTCGATGTCCACCGAGCAGCGGACCTTGCCTTCATCGAAGTCGGCGTAGAAGGAAGGCAGCGTGATGATGCCGAGGCGGGTCGCTTCGCCACCGTTCTCGCCCTTCATGTCGATGATCTCCGCGCTCGCCTGCTCATCCTTCAGGGCGACCTTGGCGCGGACGATGTTGATCAGGGTGGTTTCACCCGGAGCACCGCCAGCCGGCTCGACCTTCAGGCGGACCGGGCTGTCTTCCTGGCCGCGGATCAGATCGACCACCTTGTCGATCTTCATGAACATGATGTCCACCATCTCACGCGGACCATCACCATCGGGATCGACGGCGACGACGCGGTCGTTGAGCTTGAGAGTGCCTTGCTTGTCGGCAGGGCCGCCGAGGACGATGCCCATGATCTTGGTCGCACCGTCTTCCTCACCCTGCAGCAGAGCGCCGATACCAACGAGCTCGTTGCGCATGCCATCGCGGAAGCGATCCATCTCGCGGGTGCTCATGTAGTCGGTATGGGGGTCGAAGGACCGGGCGACGGCGCTGAGGAACATGGCAGCCATGTCCTCGTCATCCACATCCTTCACCACGCTGTGGAGGAAGCGCTCGTAGCGGAGCGAAATCTTCTCCTTGGGATCCTTGTCGTTCTTGAGCGGATTCTCCTTACCCTGCTTGGCGGCCATCTGGGCCACCATGTCGCGGCGCAGTGTCTCGGAGAGCACGGCCTCCTTGATCTGCTGGTTCCACACCGCCATGGCCTCAGCCTCGTTCTTCGGCCAGGGGGCATCCTTGCGGCTGCGCTGGATCGACTCGCTCTTGGTGAAATCGAAGTCGCCTGCGGCAAGCACCCGCTTGGCTTCTGCCACACGAGCTTCCACGCGCTTCTTGAAGGTGCCGTAAATGTCCGCAGCGGCGGCCATGCTCTGCTTCTGCACCAGCATCTGGGCCAGCTCCTGGCCGTACTGGCGGTTGAAGCGGTCGATGTCTTCCTGGGTGAAATAGACCTTCCCCGAATCCAGATCCCGGACGAAATCGTCCAGGAAGCGTTGGCTCATGTCACTGAACTTCAGCTGGGCGAAATGGCTGTTCTGAAGCATGATCGCCATTTGCTTACCCACTTCATCGAAGTCCGCTTGCTGGGCGCAGGCGGTAAGGGTCGAAGCCGTGAGACCAACCGCCAATGCGGCGCTGCGGATGCGTGAGAATTTCATGGATCAGTTAAAAAACCGGGGCGTCAACAATTTGGCTAACGTCGCATGCCGGGTGGAATTGTCGATTTTTTAAACCGGACAGAGCCCGGAAGTGAATAGGGAGTTATACCCGGGCGGACTTCCCGCGGACTCCGCGCCGGAGACCCTCTCAATCCCAGACCCGGCTAGGGACCCTTTTGGGCCGCGCGTTTGTTCTCCAGCCAGCCCCTGAAGACGTCCTCCCGGGCTTTCTCCTCCCCCACGGCGGGGTCGGGCGGAGGCACAAAGGCGCCATTGGCAAAGAGCAGCCGCGGTGCCGCCTCCGGCATCCCGAGCGGCCGCACGCCCAGCTCGATCGTGGCCTCGCTCAGCTCGCCATTCCGCAAAATTTCAAGTTTCACCTTATCGCCTGGCTTGAGCTTCCGGACCGCGCCCGAAAACGCTTCCGGGGCACCAGCACCACTCCAACGAAGGCCTGCGAGAGAAACGATGACATCCCCGGTTTTCAGGCCGGCATGCTCGGCCGGACTGTCCGCGACCACATCCGCGACCTGGACGCCTGTGCGCGGCAGGTTGTCCCCCGGGATTGCCACATTCAACTCCAGCATCCGGATTCCCACGTAGCCCTCGCCGTGGTTTTTCTGATGGTCCGCGATTACCAGCTCGCGCAGCGACTCCCGCAGGCGCAGGCGCACCTCGGGATCGGTCGCCTTCTCCAACTCGCCGAAAATCAAGTCCATGGCGCGGATCGGCTCGCTGCGGGCCCACTCCATGAGCTTGCCCTGGGCCTCCTCCCGCTCGCGGAAATTCTCGCTGGCCAGCAGCTTCACCGAGTCCTGCCACTTGGCCGCTTGGCAAAACGCAGTCGCCGGGATCACCCAAACGGCGATCCCGGCAACCAGGAAACGGAAGCAGCGGCGTGCTTGCATGAAGAGGCTTACTGCCCCAGCCAGTTCTTCTGGGGCACTTCGATCGTATCGCCCGGCTCGACCTGAATATTCATGAACTTGGTGTTCTTCAGGTCGTATTCCTTGCGCTGGCCATTACGGACCAACGCGACGCGGCCCATGGCACCGAATTCAGTGGCTCCGCGTGCCGCTTGGACCGCATTGTAGAGCGTCAAGCCACGGATGTATTCCACCGGGCCGGGGTTCCGGACCTGGCCACCGACGGTGACCATCAGTTGGTTCAGTTTTTCATCGCTGGAGGCGAGAACCTGAATCGACGGATGGGTGTAGATATCCGCCGATTTGTAGGCGCTCTCAATGTTCTGGGCCAGAGACTGAGGGCTGAGACCAGCAGCCCGCACTGTACCGATCAAAGGCATGCGGATGGTACCATCTTCGGAGACCGGATAGGTGTTATTCACCATGGTCTGCTCGGTGCTGGGAACCCCACCGATCCGGATTTCGATCGCCTGACCGGCGCGAATCGCCACTTGGGCCGAGAGGCCTTGAACCAGCCCGACGATACAGGCCAAAAGGACTAGAAGTCGCTTCATAGGAACAGTTTCTTCAGATGTTTTTGAGTGTCAATACAGGTCTTGCTTGTCGTCGGCCTGCTTGGAAGGACGCGACTGCGTGCGCGGCTGCGGCGGCGTGGCCGCAGCAGACTGGCCACCGGCGGACGGGATCGCCTGGGATTCAGCCGGTGCGTAGTAGGTGTAATAGCTGGTGTAGTACTGGTACTGGCTGTCGCTGCGGACATCGACGTTGTTCAGCACCACGCCGATGACGTGGCCGCCGACGTTTTCGACCGCCTGCTTCACGCGCATGAGCATGTTGCGCGGCAGCTTGCGGTGCTGCACCACGATCATGGTCAGGTCCACTTCGCTCGCCAGCACCGAGGCATCGCTCACGCCGAGGATCGGCGGGGAGTCCACCAGCACGAGGTCGAAGCGCTGCTTCACATCCTGGATCAGCTCCGACATGCGGCGCGAGTTCAAGATCCCCGCGGCGTCCGCCGGCAGGATGCCGGATGGCATGAAGTAGAGGTTGTCCACCGGGGTCTGCAGGATCACGTCTTCCAGCATCAGCTCGGTGGTCAGGTAGTTGGTCAGACCGACCGAGTTGTTGATGTCGAAGAAGGTGTGAAGGCGCGGACGACGCAAGTCGGCGTCGATCATCAGGGTGGTGTAACCACCTTGGGCGCAGATATAGGCAAGATTGACCAAGGTGGTGGACTTACCTTCACCGGCACCACCGGAAACCACGGTAATCGCATTGTCCTCGGGGTTCTTGCGGTTGAACTCGATGTTCGTGCGGAGAATCCGGTAGGCCTCGGCGTCGGGGCTCATGCCGCTCTGCTTGTAGAGCACGCCCACATCCTTCGGGATCACGGCGAGCACCGGCACTTGCAGGTAGCGCTCCACATCTTCAAGCGTCTTCACGGAGGTATCGAGATACTCCAGGAAGAAGGCCACACCGACCCCGAAGATCAGGCCGACGACCCCGCCGAGCGCGAGGTTCAGGGTCACGTTCGGGCTCACCGGCACCTGCGACAGGGACGGGTCCTCGTGCATGATGATCGGCTCCTCGAGGACCTTGATGTTCATCTGGTCGGAGATCTGCTTGAGCTTGAGTTGCTCGAGCAGGCGCTGCTGGGTCTCGAAGTCGTTCTTGGCGTCGAGATAGGCTTGGGTTCCCAAACCGTCCTTGACCGCCTCTTCCTTCTTGGTGGTCATGCGGGCCTGGAAGCGGTCCAACTGCTCCTTGGACAAGGCGAGCTTGGCCTTGAGAGTTTCGCGGAGATTTGCCGCGGCCTCGGCGAGGTCGCTCTCCATGCCGGCCAAGACCTTCGCTTGGGAAACCATCGTGGGATGGCGCATCCCCAGGCCACTGCTCTGCATGCCTTCGAACTCGCGCCTCGCCGCCTGATACTGCGGCATCAGGTTCTTGATGATGTTGTCCGGCAAGTCCATGCCGGCGGCAAAGGTGACGAGTTCCTTCCCGTCGTATTTCAGGAGAGTTTCGATCTGGCTCTCGAGCTGGATCTTCTCTTGCTCGAGCTTGGCGAAGTTGCGGGCCGCATCGGTAGCATCTTCCTCGGCGCCGAATCCACCCAGCGATCCCCTATCCTTTTCATAGATGAAACCACCCGTCCGGATTAGAGAAGAGAGAGTCTTCCGCCTGTCTTCCACCAGGTCTTCCTGGGCGAGCACGGCCTTCGCCAGCTGGTCCAAGGCTTGGTTCGCGCTGTCCAACTGAATGTTGGTCCGGCGCGCACGGTAGGCTTCCGAAACCGCCTTGGCAATGTGCTGGGCGTCCTCCGCATTGCTGTAGCGCACGCGGATCTCGATCAGAGAGGTGCCGCGGATGTTCTGCGCGTCCACGATGCTATGCAGCGTACGGCGCACGGCCTCGGGATCGGTATTCCAACGATTGACCAGATCGAGGTTCTCAATCGCGGTATCGAGCGTCTTCTGGGCCCGGATGACTTCGAACTCGGTGGCAAAGAAGGTCGGACCCATGTCGACCATCTGCTGGCGGCCTGTGTCCAGGCCCGGGATGCCGATGCCGCCCAAGCCCTTCGGCTTCACCTGGACGACGGCCTTGCTCTCGTACTTCTTCGGCATCACGTAGGTGATGACGAGGGCGGTCATGAACACTAGCAGGAAGGTCAGCAAGATCACGCCGTAGCGGTTCTTGACGACCTGCCAATAATCAATGGCATGGAGGTTAGCCTCCGACTGGTTGGACGGTTGATTCATTGGTAGCGTTTGCTGGATGTCTTATTGTCACGGATCGCTCCCCGTTCAAACGAAAACTCCCGCAATGGTAGACCATTGCGGGAGTTTGCCGTTTGGAAACGAAAGAGCTTACTAAAAGGTATTGACCGATAGGAAGTCGTTCTGAATCAGATCAGAACTCGGCGCGGACACCGACACTCACGCGGTTCCGGTCGTAGCTGCGGCTAGGCAGATCGGAGTTGGAATCGGTAAAGTTGTAGGAGAAGTCGCCGAACAGGTTCTGGGTGAACTTCACGGACAGACCAACGTAGGCGTTGACCAGATCCTCGCTCGGGGAACCGGCGTAAGGAAGCGGAGTGCCTGCGAGACGACCATCTTCGTAGTCGGTCATGATGTAGTCCACACCACCGAAGACCGAGAGCATCTGGGACACTTCGTATTCGCCGGACACACCGATACGGAGGGTCTTGCGGGTGTCGAACTCGGTGAGCGCGACCGGGAAGCCAGCAGCGACAACCGTGTCGTAGTCCTCAACGCCGTAGCGCAGGAAGGACTTGATCATGAACTGCTCGTTCACGCGGGTGTTGAACATCAACTCGGCATACGGATCCGTGGAGTCTTCGCTGCCGGGACCGTCCACTTCGCGGAACTGAGCACCCACGCGGGCGATCATGATCGTGTTCGGCGAGAAGCGGTGCTCACCACCGACCAAGAGGTAGTGGTTGGTCGAGTCGGACGCGAGGTCGTTACCGCTGGTCTCAGAGTAGCGGTAGTCCGCCGTCAGAACCGTCTGCGGGGTCAGCTGGTAGCGGAACTGATTGTAGACCGTCCAAGTGAAGCGGTCCGAGTTCGGCACGCTCGAATCGTAATCGAGGCCGTTCAGCTGGAAACCGGTGTAGGTCGCCAAGCGCTCGGTCCAGCGGTAACCAACGGAGTTGTCGGTCTGCCAGTAGAGATACTCACCCACTTGGCGGCTGGTGGCGTAGCCGTAGGAGTAGTCGGGCTCCAGCTCGTAAGAGATGAAGTTGCGGCTCGAGAAGCGCAGGCGCTCGCTCACGCGGTGGGTGAAGTTCACACCGGCGCGGGCTTGGCCGTAGAGGTCTTCCGAACCGAGAGCCTCGGGCTCGTCGAAGTAGTAGATCGCACCAACCCGGGCATACACGTCCCAAGTCGTCTGCGGGGTGATCGACACAAAGGAAAGACCCACGTAAGGATTGGCGCTGATGGTTTCGTCATCGGCACCCGGTCCCACCGCAGTGGGGTTCACGTTGTCGTCGTAAGTGAAGGAAACCCCGGCCGTCCACTTGAGCGGCATGCTTTCCTGAGCCTCGTCGGAGACGTGGTACAGGTCAGCTTGAGCGGCGGCACCAAAGGCAGAGGCCACTGCGAGAGTGGAAAGGAAACTGCGTTTCATGAGGAATTTGAAAATATTCAGGGAATGCTAGGCGTGGCAGCAAGACTCAGTCCTGAGGATTGACCTCTGGATCGATGTTGGTGTCAACCGGCGGCACGATGATCGGAGGCACGATGATCGGAGGAATCACCGGCGGCAGGCCCGGTGGAAGCATCGGCGGGCCACCCGGGGTCGGGCCGACCGGGCCTTGACCCGGGAAGTCGAGCGGGTTCCAAGCGGGCTTCACGGCCACGTCGGAAACCTTGCCACCCTTCGAGCTGTAACCGCTCTCACCCTTGTTAGGATCGAGGCGGCTCATCACTGCTTGCACAGCGGAAAGGGAATCCGGTGCCACGGCGACGGCACACTGGGAAATCAAGCGCATCTTGTCCGGAGCAACCGAAGCGGCGGTCTCGACGATCTTGGCGACCATCTTGGTGTCGGCCTTGGACGACTCGATGGCGGCCTTCACGACCTCGCACGAGCAATTCGGATTCGCGGCGACCTCCTTTTCAACGATCTGGAGAACTTCAGCAGGCTGGGCAGTAACCGCGTGCTTCACCGAAACGGCAAGCTTGAGGCAGTCTGCTTGGTCAGCCAAGGAAACGGCAGGGAGCATGCCCAGCGCAGTGACTGCCAGCGCAACTCGGAATGTGGTTTTCATGTTGTGAATCAGATCGGGAATATTGGGGTCCAGGCGAATGGAGCGGGTAGTGGGAATCGAACCCACATAGCTAGCTTGGAAGGCTAGAGCTTTACCACTAAGCTATACCCGCGAACTTGTGGCGAAGCTAACAGCCCAGCCGAAATGCCCGCAAGCTCTTTTTTGCGTGATTTCCCGGCCTTCCGAAGGACCTACGTGATCGCGCAGGGCTTGATTTCAGATGGATTTGGGTTGCCAGCGCAATCCCGGGCAGATAGGCCGCAGGGGCACGCCGGACAGGCGGGTGTAGTTCAATGGTAGAACGGCAGCTTCCCAAGCTGCATACGAGGGTTCGATTCCCTTCACCCGCTCCAGCGCAGCCCTCCCATCCCTCCCGCTCAGCGACTGACATGCGGATTCCCCGCTTCGTGGAATCGCCAAGGCAGCTCCGTGGCCCGGGAGATCCCGATCCGCACGCCCTCCACGACAGCCCCGGTCTCACCGCGCGAAATCCCGGTTTCCACGCGGCCGAGGAAACTCGTACCGTGCACCGAACCATCGATGCCGAGCGCTTGGGTTAGTTTGCCCGGGCCGCTGCACAGATTGCGCGGGGCGCCCCCGCCGCGGCGTTCCAGCATTTGTTCAAGGCCGTCCAATGGCTCGAGGGCACGGAACAGGACAAAGCCCGCCATGTCCGGCCCCTTCACCAACACGTTGAAGAGCCAGTGGACGCCGTAGTTCAGGTAAACATAGGCAGTACCGACCGGATGCTCCGCCACGAAGCGCCGGCTGCTAGGCCGGAAGAAAGTATGGGCAGCCTCGTCGCCCTCGGCGGTATAGGCCTCCGTCTCGACGATCCGCCCGGAGCAGCCATGCCAGCGGAAGACCGCGCCTATCAGGTCGCGGGCGCAGACCACCGGATGACGTTTGAAGAACTCGGGACCGATTTCCTCCATGGCTCAGAGCCCGGTGGGGTGATCGATGAAGGACCATGGGATCCCGTGGTCGCCCGCCAGACGGGCCGCCAGGGCCTTCACCCCGAAAGTCTCCGTGGCGTAGTGCCCCGCGTATAACAGGTTGATGCCGAGCTCCTCCGCCAAGGGATAGCTCCAGTGCGGTCCCTCCCCGGTGATGAATGTATCAACTCCTGCCGCCGTGCAGCTTGCGACCTCCGCCCCAGCCCCGCCGGTCACGAGACCTATCTTGCGCAGCCTCTCCGGACCTCCCGGGCAGAGATGCACGGGGCCGCCTACGGCTGACGCCAGCTTCTCCACCAAGGTCTCGCGCGAAATCTCCACCTCAGCTAGCAGGCCGAGCTGCAGACCCTTCCAATCGAAAAATGTCCCGCTCTTGGTCAGGCCCAGTGCCTTCAAGAGCAGGGCGTTGTTCCCCATCTGCGGATGGACGTCCAAGGGCAGGTGCGACGAATAAATGGCCAGCCCCGCGTCCATCGCAGCCTTGATCTTGCGATAGAAGGCCCGCGTCAGCGGCTGCGCCCCCTGCCAGAACATCCCGTGGTGGACCAGCAGCAGATCGGCTCCTGCGGCGACCGCCTTTTCCACCACCGGCAGCGAGGCATCCACCGCTGCGGCGATGCGCGTGACCGCGCCGCCATTCTCCAATTGCAGGCCATTGACCGCCCCGGAGTAGTCCGGGATCTCCGCCGTGCGGAGTTCGGCATCGAGGAAGGTAACGATTTCGTGGAGGGAGGGCATGGGCGCAGGGTATCTCAAATTTCAGATCTGAAAGCGGGTCCAAGATCTCAAATTTGAAAATTCAGATTTGAGATTCAGAGGCGGCAGGAGCTTCGGGGCTCAAGAACTCCGCAAGATCCGCCGGCAGCGGTGAGGACCATTCCCGCATCTCCCCTCCCCACGCAAGCGCCAGCCGGCAGGCATGCAGCGCATGGCGCGGCAGCATCAAGCGCGCCGCCGATTCAGCCGAGAGCCTGCCCTCGAATTGCTCCAGGTACGGCGTCCCGTCGGTCCCGTAGATCTTATCCCCCACGAGCGGATACCCGGCGTGCTCCAGATGCACGCGGATCTGGTGCATCCGCCCGGTTTCCGGAAAACAGCGGACCGAGGCAAAGCGGCCGCGCTCATTTTCGAACCGGCCCTCTACCCGGAAGCCCGTCACGCAATCCCGCCCTGCGGGATCCACCGCTTGCCGCAGCCAGATCGCCCCGCCACCGCGAATGATCGAGGCCTCGATCATCAGCTCCTCCCACGCCGGCCAGCCATGGACCAGGGCCAGATACTCCTTCTTCACCTGCCGCTCCTGGAATTGCAGGGAAAAGTGCCGGGCTGCTGCCGCATTCTTCGCCACCAGTACCAGCCCGCTGGTCTCGCGGTCCAGCCGGGTGATGATCGAGAGCCGCGCGCCATTCGCCCGCTCGTAAATCAGTAGCTCCTCCAAGCCGCCCAGCAAGGTCGCCTCGACCTTGCCATTCGCCGGATGCACCGCGAGCGGTGCGGGCTTCTCCACGACAATCCAGTCCTCCGACTCATCGATCACCTTGAAGTCGCACTCCGCCCGCACGGCTCAAGCTTCACTCGCGGGAGGACCGCGCGCAAACCAGAACGGCTTTCCGGCCGCCCTTGGGGGCGACCGGAAAAGCGCGTGTGGATCAAGGCAGCTGGGTGATCTTGAGGCGGGCAAACTCCCGCGCTTGGCCAGTGGGCAGGTTGTAGGAGATATCGGGCGTGTTGTCGCTGGGGCCTTCGGTCACCATCGTGGACCACGGATCGGCGATTCCGAGGTCCCTGGATTCCTCGATCTCGAAAACCACATCGTTGTTGGCGATCGCATCCGCACCCTTGGTGAAGGTGATGACGCCCCCAGCAAAAGTCCCGGGCGACTGGCTGGAAACGGTCGGGTTCAGTCCCAGCGCGTATTCGACAAAATTGGTCAGCCCGTCGTGGTCGAAGTCGCCGGAAGCGGATTCACCGCTGATCCCGTTGGCCGTTGCCCAAGTGGAGTAGCTTCCCGTGGGCACGCTGCCCACCGTGAGCGTGCCGGCACCGGTGATCTGGGGAATCCCGATGACCGGCGCCGGCGACCCGATTGCCCCGTAAACACCATTCGCCAGCGGTGGATTGGCGCCGATTACAAGGCTGGCCACCGTGTCGGTGCCGGCGAAAGCGAGCTGAAGCGTGGCCCCGGTTTCGGCGATCGTCACAGTGGAGGCCTCGTTGTTAGAATTGATAGACCCAAGGACGAGGGTGCCCGCGTTCACCACGGTATTGCCGGCATAAGAGTCCGCGCCGGAGAGGGTCAGGATGCCCGCGCCGGTTTTGATGATTCCGCCCGCGCCGGAAAGGATGCCGCTGAGGGAAATGTCGAAGGGGAGGTCCGCGGCGTTGGCAGCCTTGAAGGTGACATTTCCATTCGTCGTCCCGAGCGTCATGTTCAGGCTGGAGCTCCAGCTGGCATTGGCGCCCACGGTGCCACCTGACAGGTTGATATCGGCAGGTCGAGCGGAGTTGCGATTGACGATGCCGCCCGCGCCATTGGTGGGAACGGCGTGGGTGAGCTTCACGGTGCCGCCGATGTAAAGCGTGCCGCCGGTCATGTTCAGGGCACCACTGCCATTGGTGGCATTCACGTCGTGGTTGTTGCCGCCGTTGAAACGGATTTCCTCGATCGTGGTCGTTCCGCCGCTGAGATTGAGGGTGCCGCTCGCCCCTGCGGTGCTTCCATCGGAGTTGATCACCAGAACGCCGCCGGCGATGCCAGCGTTCGACACGTTGAAGGTGCCGCTTTCGACATTCATAATGCCAACGCCATTGCCGCGGCCGATTTGCACTTCCGTGTCGTTGCCTCCACCCGCCCTTGTCGCATTGATGGTGCCGCCATTGAGTACGAACTTGCCGATGTTCGCGTTGCTGTTGCGACCGATGCTGATTTGGCCGAAGGCGTTGAGAACGGCGGTCCCGCTGATTTCCGCGTAAGCCGTACGCTCGTTGGCCACCTGGAAGCTGCCACCGCTGGTGATGGTGCCGCCGGAGAATTTGAAGCCGCCGGTGTCCGTGGTTTGGTCACCGATGTTGAACGTATTCCCCGAACCGGCCGTGGTGAAGGTGCCACCGGTCACCGCCAGGGTGCTGACTTGGGCCACGAAGGCCGAGGATCCCGACACGGAGCCATTGAAGGTGCCATTCACCGCGCCGGGGATGCTGCCACCGCTGAGTGTGAGGGTCTTGCCCTCGGCTTGGAACTGGAGGTTCTTCCACGAAAGCGCGCTGCTGATGGCGGTATCCGCCCGGACCCTCAGGGCGCCGGTGCTGCCATTCCGGGCGGAGACCGTGAGGCCACCGCCGGTGAGGGTGTAGGTGCCGGAGTCGGCCTCATTCAGTTCGAGGCTGTCCACCGACTGATTGCCCGAGACCGTGATGGTCCCCGCCGGATTCAAGAAGCTGCCGATCAGGGCGTCGTTATTGAAGGAGAAGTGAACCACGCTCCCGATCGCGAGCGTGTTGGTGGAAGCCGTGCTCAAGGTGACGACGTTGCCGGTGATATCGGTGATCGTGGTGCCGCCCACGAAGCGGTCGGAGGAAAGCACTTGGCCGACGGCGAGGCCTGTCGTGTCCACGACGGTGATCGTGGTCACTCCCGTCGCCAGCGCCACGCTGAGCGTGGTCTGAGCGGAGGTGGGGAACAGGACATCGAAGCCGTCGGCGGCCCAATTTGCGGTCGTATTGTCCCAAGGGCCCGCGCCGTCGCTGCCCAAGGCGCTCAGGAGCGGATCCCAGACCAGCATGGCTGCCGACGCCGGGAGGCCGGGAATCAGGAAAGTAAGCGAGGCAGCGAGGAGGAGGGCACCACGGCGGGCAGGAGGAGTTTGATTCAGAAGGAGTTTCATGGGTTCGACGAGAGATGCGGAAAAATGACACATCCCAAGGGCACTATTGGCCGATTGCCGTGATCGCTCCCAGTCCCCAAAGCGGGGACAAAACGGTGTAGTTATTGCGTTTGAGGCGCATTTGTCAGACAGACAAACGGGAGCCTCGGACCTCCCTCCTGCGGGAAAACAGCACTCTGGGTGCTCGCCCGGCCGGAGATCTTGAGTGGGAGTGCGTCCCTGCTTCCCCGGACAGGGCGCAAGCGGCCGCCCGGCGGGGAAAAGACGCTGGGAGAGAGCCCTTTAGCGACGATTTGCCCTTGCCAAGCCGCTACCTGCTACCCGCTACTTCCCGCCCATGTCCGCCGACGCGCAGCACACCCTTGCCACCGCCGCCACCCTTGAAGGCACCTCCCTGCACACGGGAAGCAAGGTCACCCTGACCCTCAAGCCCGCCCCGGCGGATCACGGCTTCAAGTTCCGCCGCGTCGACCTGCCGGATCAGCCCTTCATTGATGCGGATGCCGACAAGGTGAAGACCGTCGAGCGCGCCACCACCCTCGCCGAGGGTTCCGTGAAGGTGCACACCGTCGAGCACGTGCTCTCCGCCCTCACCGGCATGGGCGTCGACAACGCGATCATCGAGATGGACGCCAACGAGCCGCCGATCGGTGACGGATCCGCTCGGCCCTTCGTGGAGCTGATCAAGAAGGCCGGCATCGCCGCGCAGGATGCCCCGCGCAAAACCTGGGAAATCCGCGAGCCGATCCACCAAGAGAGCGGTGATGGCACCCTGATCACCATCGTTCCCAGCAAGACTTTTCGCGTTTCCGTCACCAATGTCGGTCCCGATGGCCGCTTCACCCAGTACTTCTCCGCGGAGATCACCCCGGAGACCTACGAGAAGGAAATCGCCCCGGCCCGCACCTTCGTCTACTACGAGGACGTGAAGCCCTTGCTCGACAAGGGCCTGATCAAGGGCGGCTCGCTCGAGAGCGCGATCGTGATTCGCGGCGAGCAAGTGATGACCAAGGAGCCGCTGCGCTTCACCAATGAATTCGCCCGCCACAAGGCGCTCGACGTGATCGGCGACCTGATCCTGAGCGGCAAGCGGATCCTCGGCCACGTCATCGCGGTGAAGCCGGGCCACGGCCCGAACTCGAAATTGGCCGCCACCCTCAAGCGCGAATACAACCGCGTTCGCTCGCTGGCCGCACCCTTCCAGCTTCCCACCGGCGAGACCGTCCTGGACATCAACGACGTCCTCAAGATCCTGCCGCACCGCTACCCCTTCCTGATGGTGGACCGCATCATCGACATGGTCGGCGATTCGAAGTGCACCGGCGTGAAGAACGTCACGATCAACGAGCCCTTCTTCATCGGCCACTTCCCCGGCCACCCGATCATGCCGGGCGTGCTGCAGCTCGAAGCGATGGCGCAGGTCTCCAGCGTGCTCATGCTCCGCAAGCCGGAGAACGCCGGCAAGATCGGCTACTTCATGAGCGCGGACAGCGTGAAGTGGCGCCGCCCCGTCCTGCCGGGCGACACGCTCTACATCGAGGCCGAGGTCATCAAGATCCGCGGCAGCATCGGCCAGACCAAGTGCCGCTGCCTCGTGAACGGCGAGGTGGCTTCCGAGGCCGAGCTGAAGTTCGCGCTGGTGCAGCAGTAAGCCAGGATCCTCCCCGCTCAGACGGGTGGTTTCGCGGCACTTCTTTCTCGCTTGCCTTGCGCCGCGCACCCATCACGGGCTAGCTCTTGACCGGCCGGCAATCGAGCCGAGCCTCTCCCCGACCCCATGCCCAACATTGATCCTTACAAAATTCTCAAGTTGGCGGCAACCGCGGCCGACCGCGAGATCAAGGAGTCTTACCGAAGCCTTGCCCGCGTTCACCACCCGGACGTAGGAGGAGATGCCGAGGAGTTCAAAAACATCCAGGAGGCCTATGCCCTGATCGGCGACCCGGTAAAACGCGCGGTCTATGACCTTGAGCGGCGCCGCAGCGGGGTCAATGACGCGCGGAAGGAAGCGATCGACCTGACCAGAGACTACCTGCAATCGATCCCGGCACGACGACCATCATGAATTACGAGGAAATCAATCTGAGCGCGACGGAACTCGTCGACTCCTTTGCATCGATGGAGGCGGATACCAAATGGGATCAATTCCTCAAGCTGCAGAACGAACTGGCCAAGACTCCCGTCGCGGACTTCCTGGCGACACCGGAATACATCTTCGTCATCTTCGCCGGCCATGTGCAATTCAACGACTCGTCCTTCGTCAGGAAGCTGCGGGGATCGATCGAATGGCCCCAAGAGAACCTTGAAGAACACCTGACGGCGATGACCGAAAAGAAGGTCGCGTCGATCTCCGCGTCCAAGATTCCAGTATGGAAGGAAATCAAGGAAAAGCACCCTTCCCATGCGGCAATGGCGATCTTCATCGCTCATTCTCTTGCCAACAATCCGCGGACGAAAACTTTCCTCACCAATCTCAAGAAGTAACCATGCAGGACGAACAAGCTGACTACAAACTCCTCATCCTGGACCGGATCAAGGATCCGAGCCGCGCGAATGAGGTGATGGAGCTGATCGCCAACAACCAGGGCGACCATGCCTTGTCCGCGGTGATCGCCGACATGGAAACCGTGGATGTCGCCCGTCTCTTCAGCGAGGCCTTCGACTACACCAAGCCGAATCAGGCAGCCGCCTTGATCGATCCGGCAATCGCCGAGGACTGCATGCTTGCGATCCTGGCGCGGCGGAGCTTGAGCCGCATCTTGGAAAACCCCAGAGGCCCGGCACAGGATCTCAGCGATTTCCTTACCTCGGTGATCCTCACCCGACCCGTGGAGAAACAGGCCGCGTTCACGAATCTCATCGATGACCACATCGAGGTGGTAGCCGCCTGCATCATGTGCGAAATCAGCTACCATGGCGCCGAACTGAGCAGAATCATCTCCGATGGCGAAGTCGGCACCGTGGCGGAGATCGCGAAGAACCTGAACCTGACGGGACAGCTTCTCCGCACCGTCAACGGAGCGATGGGGAAGAGCATCGTTGATGGCGGCTCGGACGATGATTCCGACGAAGAGGAAACGTCCTTCGACAGCGCTTCCGAGGAACGTCGCGCGAAGTTCGTGAAGGTGACGCTCTCAAAGCTCCACAAGCAAGCGACCAAGAAGTTCGGCGCGGAAGCGACCACCAACATGGAAGAGTTCATGGACATGTGATCCGGCCGATATGGAACATCTCGCCATCTCTTCCGACTGGCTTCCCATCGACCGATGGATTGCTGAAGCCATGGATCAATCCCTGCCGACCGCGCCGATCGAGAGCGACTTGGTGGACTGCGCCCTCTTCTGGAGCACCAAGCACTCCCTGAAGGGTTCCTCTTCCCGCGACTCGCTCGCCAAATCGCTGGAAGCAGTGCGGATCCTGGTCAGCCTGGGGATCGAATCCCCGAGCGCGGAATTGAGAAGCCGCAAGGCGGGAGAAGTGAGAATCCGGGACTTCTTCAAGGTGCCATTCACCAAGCTGAAGGAGAGCAAGAGCCCGACCCGGATCGACATGATTCTGGGGATCGATTCCAGTAGCCCCGAATTGCGGGCTTACTGGAGTTCCGAGAAAAGTTCCCTCATCGAGGGCAGGCTCTACGCCAAGATCCGGGACAACTACGAGAAGGCATTGGCATCGGCGAGCCACAAGGCGCAGATGCTCTCGCTGCTGAAGCGGCTGATCAAGCTCACGGGCATTCCGCTGCAGTTGGGTGAGGTCCAGGAGTCGGCTGAGTTCCTCGATATCGCATCCTTCATCCGAACGATCCTGGCCCTGAAGCTGAACCGCATCCAGCGGCCGAGCAAGCTGCGGAAAGTTTCCGCGCTCGCGACCGATTCCGCCTTCAAGGGCTTCGAGCCGCTCACCAAGAGCGAGCTGAAAACCGTCTTCGGTAACGCCGCCCTGACGCCGAAGAAGGCGGCCGATATGAATCGCGAGCAAGCCGAGATCTTCGAGAAGCTCGCGGTGACAAGCGCCGAGATCGACGAGATCGGGCTCCGCAGCGGCGAAGCGTGGACGGACTACATTGCCCGGATCAAGTCCATCTGCTTGGAAGATGCCAAGGATCGCTCCTCAAGCGATCCGCTCCTCGCCTTCGAAGGCTACTTCGTCTGCGATCCGGAGATCCTAGTGAATGAAGCGGAAACCGATGATGAAATCCTGGAGACGCTCCAGAGCATCTTCATTGAGGTGGACATCGAATACAACAGCGCGCAATTGACCAAGCAGAGCGGCATGGACAAGGCCGCCTTGGAGAAACTCCTCAAGCAGGGCGAGAAGCTCAACTACCTGGCCTCCCGGAAGGAGGGCAGCAAGAAGTTCTACTCCCTGCTGAACGCCGAGCCGCCGGAAAGGTAGCTCCCTACTCCCACTTCTCCATCGCCGAGGAGTCGCCTACCCAAGCTCCAAAGTACGGCCACTCCGCGTCCTTCCGCCAGAGGAAGACGAAGAAGGGAGCATCGTAGAGGAGCTGACGCGGAACTGTCTCCGGTTCGCCCCCGAAGGGGTCTTCCGCGCTGGTCTTCGCCTGCACCTTCGCGCCGCGCTCGTACAGCGAGAACTTCACCACCTGCTCCGCGCGGCTGATGCGTGCGGGCACGCGGTTGGGGTGGGTGCGGGTGGAATCCAGCCGGTCTTTGAACTCAACGGTAGAATCGAACTTCACGTAGGGAATCCGCAGATCATCGCCGGAGTGGAGCCAAGCGTCGTCCTCCTTGAAGGTGATCTTCTTCTTTTCCCACTCTTGCCGCCAGGTGCGCAAGGAGTGGCATGCCTCGCTAAAACCCACCGCGCCGGCGGGGCGGTAGAGCAGAACCGTCTCGTCCTTGTCGCTGCACAGAATCTCGACTGCATGCGACTTCTCTGCGGGAAGATAAGCTAGAACTCTCACAGGGAAGCCCCCGCCCCCCTTCCCCCGCACGCCAAAGAAGTGGACCTTCTGCTTCCCGGCCTTTGCTGCAAATTCCATGGGCTCCTTTAGGGCCCGGGGGAAAGGCCGGCTAAAACTCAGCTCCCGCTCCAGCAAGCCGAAGAATGCGCCCGCTCGGGGATTCTCCTGCTGCAGGTGAAAGGCATCCTCTTTCTCCCCGGTGAGTTTGCGGGCCTCGCGATTTACCTGCGCCAGGAACTGCGGGGTCGCGGTGCCGGCCCAAGTCTTCCACCCCTTCGCTGGCATCACCTTCGTCGCGTCCCACTCGAAGCGATTGAGCTTCTCGATCAACTCATTCGGCGGCTCTACCTTCACCGGCTTCCCACCGTAGAAGCTGTTGAGCCGATCCCAGGTGGCTTGGAAGAGGGGCGTCCAGACAACGGTTTGAGTGGAATCGAATTTCTCTTCTGGATGGGCCACGACGGCGATCTCCGCCGCAAGCGGCGTTGCCAGGCCGACAAGGATCAGAAGGGGCCGCATCATGGACTCGCTTCTAGCGGGTCTGCGAAGCGCGCGCCACCATTTCTCCATCATCTCAAGGGACGACGTCCGCTTTCACGAAGACCATGACCTTGCGGGACAGATCGGGAAGCCCGGCCTTGTCCTTCGGCGACAGCGCAGCGGTGAAGAGGATCGAACCCGCACGCAGGGTCACGGCGCTGTGGAACTTCATCGTGTAGATCTCCGGCATCTGGATCTTCGCGATGTTGCCCAACTGATCCTTCACATCGAGGAAGACGGAATTGCCGGTATGCCAGGTGAGTTCGGGATCGATCCTCATATCGATGACATTGCCGTCCACCGAAAGCGTCGGCTCGATCTCCAAGGAGCTGCCGATGTTGCGGGTCTCAAACGAAGTCGGGGTGAAGGGCGTAGCGCTCGGCTCGGGCGGCGGAGCCTGACCACCGAGGCCACCTCCTTGTGGCTGCCCCGACATCTCTCCCGGCTGATACTCGGTGGGGAAAATGAATTCCTGTGCAGACCCGGAGCTCAGCTTCTCCCCGCTGCGGCCGGTGACGACTTGGGTTTCGAGGATCTTCGCCGTGCCGGCCTTCACGAGCTTCTGCACCTGCTCGCGCAATTCGCGGCTCTTGGCCGGGGAATGGCTGATCAGCAACTCGCTCAAGTTCTCGTGTGGCAGCTCGATGAATTCGACCTGCACTTGCACCAGCATGTTGACCGCGGCATCGACCTCCGGGCCATCGTGATCGTGAGCATCGCCCTCCACCTGTTTCGCATCCCCCACCGGGGTCTCATGCGCGGTGATCGGGGAGACTACCAGAATCCAAAACAAGAAAGCGGGGACTTTCATCAGCGTAAGCGGAGATCGTTTCATCGCACCGAGAGGACATCGCATTTCACGAACATCATGACCTTGCGCTCCATATCGGCGTGGCCCTCCTGATCCTTGGGCGAGAGTACCGCGGCAAGCGAGTAGGCACCGTCTTTCATCGTCAGGGCAGTGGTGGCGCGGAGCGAGTAGAACTCCGGCTCCTCGATCTTGAGCTCGTTCCCCAATACATCCTTGCGCTCTTGCCAGATGGTGTTGCCGGTGTGCCAGACGAGATTGGGAGCGAAGCGCAGATCGATCAGCTTGCCGGTGGCGTCGGTGGTGGGCTCGATCTCCAAAGTCGACCCCACGTTTCTGGACTCAAAAGCACTGGGATTGTGGGGCGTCACCAAGCCGGCGAGTGCCTTGGCGATTTCGGGATTCACCTCCCCCACCTTCTCGGGGAGCGTCAGATTGTTGGGAATCTCCGCGGGCTCGTACTCCTTGGGGTAGATCAATTCCTGGATGGACTCCACCGAGCATTTTTCCCCGCTGCGCCCGGTCACGATTTGCGTTTCGAGGATCTTGGCTTTGCCGGTCTTGACCATCTCCTGGATTTCCTGGCGCAGGGGCGTGGCATCGGCGCTGCCTTTCGGGCGCATGAACAGCAGACCGGTGAGAGCCTCGTGGGAGACTTCGATCATTTCGACCTGCACCTGGACGACCTTGGGACCTTCCGCAGCGGGACCGGCGGGATCTTTGGCCGCTTCCGCTGGTTGCGGCGGCTTGTCGTCGGATGCTGGTGGGACTTCCTGAGCGGAGAGGACAGGAAGCATCAAGGCACAAAAGAGCAGGGGGAGACGCATGGGATAGTATTGCTCGGGTGAGAGCCTTTGAACGGACGAGATAGATCGTTTATTCAACAATGCCCAGACTCCCCGATGTCAACAACCCGGAAAACACCGCCACACGCTTGGCGCTCAAGGGCTCACGCTCTTGGCAGCTCCTGCCTTCCGGCACCGCCAACACACAAGCCCGCCCCACGGGATCAAGTAGAGCCCCAGCAGCAGCCAGTGTGGCAGGATCAGTTGATCCTGCTCCGAGGTCGTCGTGATGACGAAGCTGCCGGAAGAATCCGGCCCGATCACATGATGACGATGCTGGGGCCATATCCCGATGCCGGGGAAAGCCTCCTCCCGCTTTGGAACGAGCGGTTCTCTTGAGCCATAGTGATGGGGCGCAGAGCTCGCCGACTCCCGGCTGAACGCCACGAGAAGATACCCGTCCAAGTGAGCGCCGTAGGCGAACCAGTAGCTCCGGCCGTATGAAAACCTCGTCTCGTAGCGAGACGAATCCGCCCAGGCCCAGACCAAGAAAATCAATCCGGGCAGCCCCAACCAAAGGGCCTTCGTGCGAAACCAACGGCGAGGCATGCCCCCTCCTAACGCCAGCCGCAGGCAAAGATGTCAGATCATTCCGCCGGCGCTCCCGCGGAAAACACCGCCAGGCGCCGGTCCACCGCCTCCCGGTTTCACCGCAGCCCCCTCACTCCCACTTCTTCATCGCCGAGGCATCCCCGATCCAAGCACCGAAGTACGGCCACTCCGCGCCCTCCTTCCACAGGAATACAAAGAAGGGGGCATCGTAGGCGAAGATCCGCGGAAAGCTCTTGGGCTCTTCACTGCCACCACCAAGGGGCCCGGCGACGATCTCGACCTTCACCCGCACGCGGGCACCCTTCTCGTGCAATTCAAACTCGGCCTTCTGCCGAGCCATCGCGATCCTCCATGGAACCGGATTTTCGCGATAGTAGCGCGCGGAAGAAAGTTCCTTTCTAAAGTCCCTTTCCGCCACCAGATCGAGGTAGGGCACCTTGATCTCGTCATTCAGATGGAGATGGGGATCCTTGTAGCTGAGCGATGAGCCCGGGCCCGGCTCCCACTGCTTCATCCAAGTCCGAAGCCAAGTGCAAGCCGTGGCAAAATCCTGCACCGCGGGCGGGCGATAGAGGACCACGCTATCCTTCCCTCCGCTGCAGGGCAGTTGCAGGGCATGGCACTTTTCACCGGGCCGGTAGGCCAGAACCCGGATCATGCTGAAGTCCTCGCTCGCTTCGCCCTTCACGCCGAAGAAATGCACCGGCGTGGCAGCATCGCCCGCCTTGAACTCCATGCCGCTTCCCTGCGAACGGAACAGCGCCTTCTCAAAGCTGACCTCGCGCTTGAGCAGGCCCAAAACCAAGACCCAGCCCGGCGGCATGTCTTGGAGAGTGAAAGCGTCGGCCTTCTCGCCCGTCATTACCGCGGCTTCGCGATTGGCCTGGGCCACGAACTCTTGCGTGGCAAGCCCCGACCAGACTTTCCATCCGCTGTCCGGCATCGTCTTGGTCGCATCCCATGAGAACGCATCGAGCTTCGCGATCAGTTGGTTCGGCGGCTCGATTTTCACCGGCTTGCCGCCGTGCAATTCATTCAGCGCGTCCCACGAGGCCTGGAACAAGGGACTCCACACCACGGTCTTTCCCGCGGCGAACTTCTGGTCGGGATGAGCCACGGCATCAGTCTCCGCAAGCGCGGGAAGGACCGACACCAAGGCAAGGATGAGGAGGATGGCTTTCATCGTACGGAGAGGCTATCGGCTTTCACGAACAAGAGCACCTTGCGGCTAGTGTCGGTCCGCCCCTTGTCGTCCTTCGGCGAGAAGATCCCCGCCAAGGCGTGCACCCCATCGCGCAAGGTCAACGCGCTGGAGCTGCGGATGGTGTAGATCTCGGGCATCTCGACCTTGATGAGGTTGCCGCGTTCGTCCTTGGTCTCCTGCCATACCGTCCTGCCCGTCAGCCACGTGAGATCGGGAGCGAAACGCAGGTCGATGATCCGGTTGGAGTCGCCCAAGGTCGGCTCGACCTCAAGGGTGGAACCGAGGTTGCGGGTCTCGAAGGACGTGGGGGTAATCCGCGCTTTGTATTCGCTCGATACTTCGACCAGCTTGCCGCCCTGCTTCTCGTTTTTGGTGGTGCTGGTCTCGAGGAATTCGGTCGGGAAGATGAACTCGGAGATCGATTCCACCGTGGCCTTCTCGCCGCTGCGCGCGGCGATCATCTGGGTCTCGAGGACCTTGGCCGTGCCGGCTCTCACCAGCTTTTGCAGCTCCAGGCGCATCTCCGTGGCCGCCGCGGTCTTGAGCGGATGAGCCAGCAGAAGCTCGGTAAGGAGTTCGTGGGGCATTTCGATCCACTCGACCTGCACGTGGACCATCTGATGCGACTCCTGGTCGGGATCGAAGGGGTCCTCGCCGCCGCCTTCCACCACTTCCGGAGGCTTGTCTTCGAAGGGCGGCGGCACGTCCTGGGCGAGGAGCGCCGGGAAGGACAGCGCGAGGAGCAAAAGGGGGATGGAACGCATAAAGGCGCTTCTAACCAATCGGCGCCCACGAGGCGAGGGATTTGCCGACAACGTGCTACGTCGGCCCGAACACCGCCAGGCGCCGGTCCACCGCCTTCTTTGGCGCGTCCGGCAAGGGCCGGGCGTGGGGGTGGTGCAGGTCGGCCAGCTTGCGGGCGCCGCACTGGCCCAAGCAGGCCATCGCCAGCTCGTGCTCGCGGTCGAAGTAGGAGGTGATCACCAGCAGCCCGCCCTCCTTCAGGGAGCCAAGGGCATTCCGAAACAGCACCAGCCAAGTGTCCGGGTCGTGCCAGTAGTTTTGGTGGCGGATGAAGACGAGGTTGAAGGGCGGGAGCTGCTGCATCCGGTCCGTGCGCGAGGCATCCCCGGCACGGAATTCGAGCTGCCAGCCGGGCGGGGCGGTCGGCAGCCAGCGGGCCTTCGCCTCGGCGATCTCCGGCGGGCGGAGGTCGATCCCGAGATAGAACAATTCCCGCGCCAGCGGGGCGGCGGCGGCGAGCAGAACCCCGGTCTCGTCCGCCCGGCCGCAGGCCAGATTCAGGATCGCCGGGGCCGGTGGCGGGCTCCAAGCGGCAGCACGCAGCCCCAGGCCCAGCAATTCCCGGAGCCGGGCGACGTCCTCCGCGATGCCGGGGTAGGTAAACGGGATGGCAGCTTGCAACGCGGGGAGTGAGTTCCGAGCGCGGACGGATTTCAAGTTTGTCTTCCCCGCCGGCCGCTGTTAACTCCCTCGCTTTCCGCCCCGAATCCTGAGCCTTCATGGTCCCCGCTACCTCGCCCGTCCGCCAAGTCGATGCCAGCCAGCAGGCCTCCATCGCCCATATCGCCAATCAATTCGCGATCGAGGGTGACTTCGTCCAAGGCGAGGAGATCGAGAGCGGGCACATCAACTCGACCTTCCGGGTCACCTTTGAGTCCGCCAGCGGCCAGCGGCAGCGCTACATCCTGCAGCGGATCAACGAGAAGGTTTTCAAGGACCCGGTGGCAGTGATGCGCAATGTCGAGTGCGTGACCCGCCACATCAACTGGAAGGTCCTGCGGGTGAAGAAGGATCTCGGTGGCCAGACCCTGAACCTCTACCCGGGCCGCGGCGGCCGCTCTTGGGTCATCGGGCCGAATGGCGGCGTCTGGCGCTGCTACAATTCGATCGAGGGCTGTGTGACCTACGACATCATCGAAAACACCCGCCAAGCCTACCAAGCGGCGCGAGCCTTCGGCTCCTTCCAGGATCTGGTCAGCGACTTGCCCGCCAGCGAGATCGAGGAAACCATTCCGGACTTTCACCACACGCGGAAGCGCTTCGAGCGCCTGATGCGGATGGCCGATGCCGATCCGCACGGCCGGGCCGGATCGGTGGGCGAGGAACTCGAGTTCGTCCGCCGCCGTGAGAAGGACGTCGATGTCGTGCTCGACCTGCTGGCCCATCACCACATCCCGCGCCGGATCACCCACAACGACACCAAGATCAACAACGTGATGATCGATGGTGATTCCGACGAGGCGGTCTGCGTGATCGACCTCGACACGGTGATGCCGGGCGCATCGCTCTATGACTTCGGCGATCTCATCCGCACCGCCACCAGCCCCGCCGCGGAAGACGAGCAGGACCTCTCCAAGGTAGTCATGCAGATGCCCATGTTCGAGGCCCTGGTTGATGGCTACCTCGACGCCGCCGGCGACTTCCTGAACGATGCCGAGGCCGAACACCTCGCCTTCAGCGGCAAGCTGATCACGATGGAAACCGGGATCCGCTTCCTGACCGACTTCATCGAAGGCGACGTCTACTTCAAGACCCACCGCGACGGCCACAACCTCGACCGCTGTCGGACCCAGCTCAAGCTGGTCGCGGAGATCGAGCGGCAGCAGGAGACGATGGAGAAATTCGTGAAGAAGGTGCGGAAGGGGAAGCGGTAGCAGCCAACTCCTTCTTCCCTGAGTGTTCCCTGCCTGTTAGCCCCGCGAGGCTGAGTTTGGCTCGCGACACCGGCTCACGGCACCTTCTCAGGCCAGCCGCCGTTCACATACACTTTCAGGTCGGTCAGAGCCTCAGCTCCACACTCCCGGCACTGGAGCTGGATCACGCCACCCTTACCGGTGGAATAACTTCCCACCGGCTTGCCACAGTGAGGACAAGCCAAGCCTTGGAGATAACGGCGGACCTTCAGGATCAGCGAGACCACCCATGCCATGACGGCGAGCACGGGAAGCACCTGCAAGCGCTGCCAACCCAGCAAGCTCAAGAGCGCCCAGGCAGCGATCAAGAATGCGACGGCGGCCAAGGATCCCATGATCCACCTGCGGCTCCACATGCTGCCGAACCTCGCGACAAAATCATCCGCACAACGCACCAGCGGCAGCGTGGTTTCCGGCGTAGTCATAGGCAGCGTTCTAGCAGGGGCCGCGAAGGCCGCCATGGGAAAGCCGGGTGCTTTTTCTCTAGCAGCGCCTGCCCCGTGCTGCGCGGTCTTTTCATCACCGCACCTTCACCGGCCAGCCCCCGCCCGCACGGATCCTCAAATCGGTCCGGGAAGGAAGACAACACTGCTCGCAGTGCAGATGGATCACCCCACCGCTGCCTCTGGAATGGAAGCCCACTGCCTTCCCACAGTGTGGGCAAGCCAAGCCGTTGAAATAGCAATAGGCTCTTACGCGGCCTAAGACTATCCAAGCCACGCCAGCCATCAGCGGGACCATCGGAAGCCACTTCCACCCCAGCGAGCCCAAGAAGCTCGAGGCAAAAAACATGCCGACAAAAAAGGCGGCGTGCACGATCGGACTGCCGCTCCACACACCACCGAACTTGCCGAAAAAATCGTCAGCACAGCGGACCACTGGTTGTGAGACATGCGCCAGCCTCATTCACCCCTAAACCTAACAAGCAGCCCCGCCCCCGCTACGGGAAACGCGACGCGAATTTGGAACCAAGCTTCAGGCCACCCCTACTCCATGCCCGGCGCTAGGTATGGTGAGGATGAACTCGATCTGCCCTTCGCGCTGCTCGGCCCGCAAGGTCCCGCCCATGGCCAGTGCCGCTTCCAGGCTCAGGGTGAGTCCGATCCCGAGATGTGCGCCGGCATCATGCCGCGAGGACTCGCGCCGGAACAAGGGCTCGAACAAGCGCGAGGTATCCATCTCATCCATGTCCGCCGCATTCGCCACCGCGATCTCCACGTCGGTCGCCACTCGCCGAATCCGGATCGAAATCGCGGAAGGCGGGATGGCATAGGCAATGGCGTTGTCGAAGAGGTTGTTGAAGATGATCCGCAGCAAGGCGCGATCCGCCATGATCATTACCGGCCCTGTCCCGGCCTCGTCGGCAAGCGTCAGTTTCCTTACCTGCGCCTTGCCGGCAAAGATCTGCCAGCACTCCCGCCAGAGCTTGGCCGCATCCACCGCTTCGATCGCCGGGGGAGCCGAACTCTGCCCGATGCGGGCCAGCGCCGAAAGCCGCGTGACCAACTCGCCGAGCTCGATGGCCGACTTCTGGCAAGCAGCCAGATGCGCCGCGTAGGCCCTGGCCTCCCGCGATTGCGAAAGCGCAAGATCCGTCGTCGCCCGCAGGCCAGCGATCGGCGTGCGCAGCTCGTGCGCCGCATGGCGGATGAAGTCGCGCTCGCGCTGCCGGATCGCTGCCACGCGCGCAAGAAGCAGATTGAAGTGCTCGGCCAGGCTCCCGAGTTCCGCGGGCAGAGCTTCAGGAAGATCCAAGGGCTCATCAAGCTGGTGCGAGGCTCGGTCCTTCACACCCATCGCCAGTTCATGGATCGGCCGTAGCGACGCGCGGATTGCCCGATCGACCAAGAGGAAGCCGAGGCCGAGCGTCAGCAGGCTCCCGCAAGCCAAGATCAAGCGCAGGCGCTCCAAGGCGTGGTGCACCGGCTCCTCATCGCGTGCGACTACCAAGGTCTGAAGAAGTGTGGCAGGATCGACCACCCGGCCGCGCTCCTTCATTGCTTCCATTTCGGCAGGCAAGACGAAGGGCTGGATCTGCAAGCCCACGGCCCGCGCTCGCCTGCCGTCGGACAGGCGGATCTTGTGCAGCGAAGGCTCCCCCCTTGCGCCATGAAACTGCGGCAGATCATGACTACCCAAGGCTGGCGAACGAGTGGTGGTGTGCTGGGTTTCATCCCAAAACTGGAACAGAGCTCCCTCCACCAGTGCGCTATTTGTCCCCAGACCTTCCTGCCATTCGTAGGTGATCTTATAGTCCTCCAGCTCGACCTGATTCGAGAGGATGGCCGCGGTCTGCCGGACCGAGTCGTCCAGCTCACCGTAGAGGCTCTTCTCCACCAGCAGGTAAATCGCCACCGACAAGAGGCATAGCAAGACCCCCACCCCCAAACCGCAGCGGATCAACAGCGAACGGCGGATGGAAGGGCCCTTCATGCCGGTGATGGCGCGTTCAGCACATAGCCATGGCCGCGGCGGGTCTGGATCAAATCAGGCAGATCCCCCGCGTTGAGCTTCTTGCGCAAGTAGCTCACGTAGACGTCCACCGTATTGCTGGTGCCGCCGGTGCCATCCTCGAAGACGTGCTCCCAGATGTCCGTGCGCGGGACCACCTCGCCCGAGCGATAGGCGAGATACTCCAGCAGCCGGTACTCCAGGGCGGTAAGTTCGATCGCACGATCGCCGCGAGCCACGGTCCGGCGCATGGGATCCACAATCAGGTCCGCGATGCGGATGTGCGGGCTCTTCTTCACGTAGCTGCGCCGCAGCAAGGCCCGCACCCGCGCTAGGGCTTCCGCCAACGGGAAAGGCTTCACGAGATAGTCGTCCGCCCCGGCATCCAGCGCTTCCAGGCGGTCCTCCAAGCCATCGCGCGCGCTGATCACCAGGATGTGCACTGGATTCTCCTGTGCCCGCAGCCGACGCAGCACGGACATCCCGTCCATGCCCGGCAGCATCAGGTCGAGCAGCACCACATCATACTCGCCGCTCTCTGCGGCCCACAGCCCTTCCTCGCCGTCCTTCTGGCTGTCCACCAGATAGCCGGCTTCGCCTAGGAATTGGCACAGCCCCTCGCGGAGGGCGGCATGATCTTCGATCACAAGCAGGCGCATGACTTCGTGGAATCAGGAAAGACTGACTCCACGCAATCAGGCAGGCACGGTCCTCTGCAACCGTCGAATTTTAATACTTTTTCTCATCCCCTGCTAATGCTGGGGCTGCTCCTCTAGTGAGCAGGGGAGCTCAGCTTCAGGCCGATGATCGCCACCACCAGCAGGCCGAGAAACAGAGCCCGCGCCGGCGTGAGCGTTTCGCCCATCGCTGTCACGGAGACTAGCGCAGCACCCGCGACGCCGATGCCCACCCACACCGCGTAAGCCGTGCCGATCGGCAGGTTTTTCACCGCCATGGCAAGCAGCCACAAGCTGGTGACCAAGGCCGCCCCCACGAAGACGGAGGGCCAGAGACGGGTGAAGCCGTGGGTGGATTTCAATCCGAGGGCCCAGCACACTTCGAGCAGGCCGGCGAAAATGACAAGGATCCAGGAATTCATGATGGCACCGTGAATTGGGGTTCAGGTGCGTCGTCTTTTCCTTAACCGGGTACGGCGCGTCTCGTCCGGGCGGCGGGACCAAAGCCCCGCTGAAGGCGGTGGTCAAGCGGAGATACGTTCAGGCGACTACGGCGTACTACGTGCCGCACCGCGCAAGATGCATGTGTTGCGGGGCAGCGTGCATCGGTCCGGATACCGCTGGAATCGACCAGGCTTCACAAGGCATTGAAAGGAGAGGATCGGGTCTAACATCCGCAGTGGCACAGCCTCAGCTAGGAGGCGCGCCACATGATCAGTTCCCGCCTCGCCGCCCTGCTTTCGCTTCTCAAGCGCCGCAAGTCTTCCCCGCCCCCGCGCCGATTCCATCGCGTGAGGATTTTCAATTGCTGAGCAGCACAAGATCCACCTCGCAACCAGCACCTGCGGTGGTCTGCCACGGGTTCCGCTTCTCATAAAGTTCAAGACCCGGGCGGAACAATCAACGGGACCTTCGGGAAGTAGGTGCGATAGCGTGGCACGTCGCGAGTTAGTAATGTGTAACCCTCGGATTCCGCATGCGCCCCAATGTAAAAATCCGGCAAAGGGGCACTTTTTGTGCCGCCTTGGGAGCGGTATTTCCGAAATGCCGCTGCGGCGATTGCTGAAGCTTCAAAGGGAAGGCCCTGCCGGGTGAAGAGCGAGGGCAACAGCCATCGGTCCAAGGAGGGCCAATCGAAATTGAATAGCGGTGCCAGTTCGGCACAGATGATCGGATTCACGATCACTGGTCCGGACTTCCTCGCGAGATCCAACTGCCCCGAAGACCATGTAAGCCAGACGGGATCTGCGGTGAGCACATCCATCAGGACGTTCGAATCGACGAGAATCCCGTTCGGCATCAGTCCTCCCCCCGGCTCTCGCGCATCAATTCATCGGTGGTGAAGCGCCCTTTGGCCACGCCGACACTTGCCGCTAGCCATTCTTTGAACTCGTCCACTTGGCCAGACGACTCTGGTGAAGCAGTCGCCTTGAGAAAGGGGGTCGATTCATCGAAATCGAGCACCATGCCCGCCTGTAGGTGCAGCTTCGCCCGGATCTTCTCAGGGATTGATTCGATGAATCCGGACGTAACCACCGCTTTCACGATGGGAATCCTATTTCCTTATTGGTCTCAGGACAAGTTTCGAGAAAACTTAGCCTGAAGACTACCTCACCAGCGTCATCACACACTCCAGGTGCCGTGTGTGAGGGAAGAGGTCAAAGGGCTGGACCTTCTCCAGCTTGAAGCCGCCTTCCTTCAGGATCGCCAGATCACGCACTTGGGTCGCCGGGTCACAGGACACATACACCACCCGCGCCGGTGCGAAGGCGATGAGCTGCGCCAGGAACTCCGGCGAGCAGCCCTTGCGCGGCGGGTCGATCAGCACTGCCGTCTCTGCGGCGGGGAACTGGATGTCCGCGAAGATCGCCTCCGCGGACGCGGCCATGAAGGTCGCGTTCGTGATCCCATTCGTCTCGGCATTCCGCCGCGCCCAATCCGCTGCGGATTCATTCACCTCCACGCCGGCCACTTGCTCGAAGTGCTTCGCCAGAGTCAGCGCGAAGAGGCCGGAGCCGCAGTAGGCATCCACCAGGAAGCGCTCGCCACCAGCCCGCGCCTCTGCCCCCGCATGACCGGTGAAGGCCGGCAGGATGTAGGGATTGTTCTGGAAGAAATCCCCCGCCAGGAAGTCGAAGGACAGCTCGCCGACGTGCTCGGTCACCACTGCGTTCGGATTCGTCTCCACCCGGCCCTCGGTCGCGCGCAGCAGCAGCGTCGCCCCCTTCTTGTAAGTCTTCACCCGCTGGCGGATCGATTCCCGCTCGCGCGGCAGCGCCGCATTGATCTCCGCCATCGCGATCGGGCATTGCGGCACATCGATGATCCCGCTGCGCCGGCCGATCGGCAGGAAGCCGATACCCTCGATCACGCCATCGCGCGGCCGGTCGAAGTGCGGCGTGATCTTGGAGCGGTAGTTCCACACCTGCGGCGAGGGAATGCAGGGCTCCACCGGGAACTCGATCCCCGCCATGTGCTGGAGCAGCTCCCCTACCTGCCGCGTCTTCCACGCCAGTTGGGACTCGTAGGTGAAATGCTGGTACTGGCAGCCACCGCAGGCGCCGAAGAGCGGGCAACCCGGCTTGGTCCGGTCCGGAGACTCCTCCAGCACCTCGATCAAATCCGCGTTCGAGCAATTCTTGTCGTTCCGGAAGACCCGCGCCTTCACCAGCTCCCCCGGCAGGCAAAAGGGCACGAAGACCACCCAGCCATCGATCCGGCCGAGGCCGATCCCCAGATTGCTCAGGGCGTCGATCCGCAGCTCGATCTCCTGGTGGTAGGCGAAGGGATGCGGGTGGAATTTTTTGGGCGGGCGCGGCTGCATGCGGGAAAGGAAACACCGGGTTAGGCCCCAGCGCGGAGCTTGCCAAGCGGCAATCCCGGCGGCATCTTGGGAGTGATGAAAGCGGTGATCTTCCTGCTGCTCGCCGGCGCGCTCCAGGCCACGGAAATCGAGGGCACCGTCTGGTACAACTCGGAGGGCAAGGTCGCGGTCGTCGACGGTCCTGCGACGGAGAAAAGAGCTCCCCATACTTGGCAACCCCAGTGGTTTGCCCGGGAGGCACGCCGGGATAAGGCCCTGCGCGGGGAATTCCGCCACCGCAGCAGCCGCCGCACCTATGGCGACGGCTACGATGACTACGGGTATGGCTGGGGCTATTCCTATGCCCCCTACTTTTCTACCGGCATCGGCTACCGCTGTGCGCCGCGGCCCTGCGTCTCCTACGCCAGCCCCAGTGCGGGTCTGCGGGTGATTATTCGTTAGCCGGCTTCGGCGCGGGCACCACTACGCCCGTTCCCCGGTCAGCGGTCGTCTGGACCGGTGCGGTCGCTTGGAACTCCTTCTTGTCCGGGAGCGTTCTGTCCACCGGCGGCAGCACCATTCCGCCCTTTTGATTCACCCGCACCACCGGTGCCGGGGTCGTCGCATCCGCCACTGCCGTGGGTTTTTTGCCGGTCGATTTGATCCCCGGTTCCTCGATGATGTCCGCGGTTGTGGCTTTATACTCCTTGGCACAGGAGGCGAACAGGCAGGTCAGTGCGAGGGTGAAAATAAGACGCATGACGGGTTTTCTACGGGACGGGCGGGGACCTTGGAGAAGGTGGAACGGCTTGGCAATCTAGAACATTGCGCTGTTCCACAGCCCCGGAAACCCACCAATCGACCCCGAAAAACGCGGACTTCGGATATATTGCATGATTTTACAGATTTTCTGGCCTCCCGGGGCAAAAAAGTTAAAGAAGTCCACTCATCCGATCCGATAGCCACGGGTCAATCCCTGAGAACAGATCACTTATGAAACTGATTCCCTCCATTCTTGCAGCGCTTCTCGCGCTCGCCGTTCCCGCCATGTCTGCGGACAAGAAAGACAAGGACAAGGGCAAGGAAGAAGCCGCCGTGCCGGATGTTACGATCGATGCGATCAGCTTCAAAGGTGAAGTGGTCAACGGCGTCGCCTTCGACAAGGCGTCCATGAAGGGCAAGGTCGTCGTGGTCGAAGACTGGGGGGTCAACTGTGGCCCTTGCATCGCCTTCCTGCCTGAAATGGCCAAGTTCGCGAAGAGCAACGAGAAGAAGGGCGTCGTGGTCGTCGGCATCGAATGCCAAGGCGGCACCAACGAGCAGATCATGAAGTTGCTCAAGCCGGCCCGCGTCGCCTACCCGGTCTTTGCTGGCGGCAACAGCGGTGCCTCCACCGGAACCATCCCGCACGCCTGCGTGTATGGTGCCGATGGCAAGCTCCTCTGGCACGGCAACCCCACGGACGACAAGTTCGAGCGCACCGTCAAGGATGCCCTCAAGGCCGTGAAGGCCGTCGCCTCGAACTAAGCTGAGCAGAGCTTGGATTTTTTCAGCGCCGTCCTCGCAAGGGGACGGCGCTTTATTTTTTCCACCGGGCCGCCCTCTCAGTAGTCAAACTTCCCGAACTCCACCGTCTTGCCGCTCTCCGCGGCCTCCATGATCCCGCGGATCACCTGAATATCCCGCCGCCCCATCTCCCCGGGCACCTTACTCGGCTTGCCGCTCAGGATCGCCTCCACCTGTCCCTCGATCTGGAGCTGCTGCTGGAAGACCGGCTTGAAGTCCATCGCCCCAGTCGGCGTGAAGCCCTTCTGCCCGCTGTAGCCGTAGGCCGGATCGATCCGGATCTCGCCCTTCTCGGTCTCCACCTTCACGTGGTTGCCGTTCTGGCCGTAACTGGCCAGCGCCTTGGCCTTCCGGCCGCCGGAGAATTCCAGCTCCCACTCCCAGTGTTCCGGCACCTGGCTGAATTCCTTCTCTCGCTCGGTCCAGCTCTTCGCGGTCACCTTCAGCGGGTGCTCCTGGGCGGAATACAGCATCGCCTGCACACAGTACACGCCCAGGTCGTAGAGCGCTCCCGCGATCCCCAGCTCCTTGTTCACCCGCCAGGCATTGTGTCTGGTGAAGTCGTTCATGCGCCCCGCATCCACCACATCGATCGCCTTCCAGTCGCCGAACTCCTTGGTCTTGATCGCCTCCATCAGCCGCAGGTGGAAGGGGTCCCAGTGCAGGCGGTAGCCGATCTGTAGCATCTTCTTCTGGTCCGCCGCAGCCTTGATCATCCGGGCGCAATCCTCCGGCGTCGGGGCCATCGGCTTCTCACAGATCACATGCTTGCCGGCCTCCAGCGCGCGGATCGTGTATTCCGGGTGCAGCGCGGTCGGCGTGACCACGTAGATGATGTCCACGTCCTTGTTATCCGCGATCTTCTCCAGGTTCTTGTAATCGTAGACCCCGCTGTCAGGGATTTCATATTCCTGCTGCCACTTCGGGACCTTGTCGGGCGAGCCGGTGATGATCGCGGCCAGCCGGGCATTGCTGGTTTTCTTGAGCGCAGGACCGAGTTGTTTGGTCGCGTAGTCGCCCAAGCCCAGCAGCGCGACCCCGAGTTTCTTCTGCCCGGCCTCCTGGGCGCGGAGCTTGAGGAAGGGCGCGGCAGTGGCAGCGGCACCGAGGCATAGGGCATGACGGCGGGAAAAGGTCTTCATGGTCATGCAAGCAAACGGAAAGCCGCAGGAATCGCAAACGGAACTTCGCTCTGGCGGACTTATCAGGGCATGTCAGCTTGGACGCCGATGGACGTGACTCTTCGTGGCTTGGGATTGGTTGCGGTGGCCGGGCTGCTCTCGCAGTGCGGTCTCAGCGGTGCGGGGGGCAAGGAATCCTACACCGGCATCGCACCCGGGATCTCGGCTCCCGATGCCATCAGCTACCTCGGCCAGACCTATACCGTGGGCTACTCCGCCGCGAACAAGAACGGCGTGGTCGTTGAATACTATCCAGCGGGCGAAAGCCCCAAGCAGTGGAGACAGATGCTTGCCCTGCGCCGGATCGATGGGCCAAGCACTCCCCAGCAGCAGGCGGCCAGTATGGCCGCTGCGATGAGAAACAGCGGCTCGGGCACGGAAACTTCCACCAACGGCGCGACCCACGAAATCGACTTCACCGTCACGAAGGCCGGAGGGCCCGAGTTCAATCTCTATCGCTACGATCCCAGTGGGACCGCCGTGAGATCCGTCCAGTATGCCGCCGTCGTTCCCAAGGAAAACTTGGCCCTCGGCCCCGGCGCCATGCGCGCCCTCGCGGCAAAGCATCGCAAGGCAGTGATGCAGACCGCCTTTCCCGAAGTGAACAGGCAGTAGGCAGATCGCAGGGATAGGCCCAGAAGGAAGCCATGTCGCTGGTCTCTGCTGTTGGTGAATCCGAGAATGCCTTGGACCTCCACGGCAGCAGCGTTGCCTGCTCGATCCACACTCGATCGCTCAATCTCCAATCGCCTCGTTTCCTTCCTCAGGCTAGGCTCCCCTCATGTCCCTCTTCTCCCACATCGGCGAGGCGATGATCGAGGACGCCATCGCTTCCGGCGAACTCCAGCCGCCACCACCGGGCACCAAGCTCGACCTCGAGTCCTATTTTCAAACCCCGGAAGCATGGCGCTCCGCCCATGCTATGCTTAAAGGCCACGGCTTCGTCCCGCCGGAAGTCGAACAGCTCAAGCGCATCGCCGATCTCGAAGCAAAGCGCGACGCCTGCACCGATCCCACCGCACGCCAGCGCCTCCAGCGTGAGGTTGAAGAGATCCGCACCAGCTTCCGCCTCGCGATGGAGCGGGTCCGCGGGATCTAGTTCCCGACCTCGGCCGGGCACAGTCCAAAGCTCCTGATGAGCCTGATTTTGACGCAGGCCAGCGATCTGAGATTCCCTTGGAATCCCTACCGACGAGGCGATGCGAATCTCCTCTCGATGATTCCGAAGTTCCCCTTCAATAATCCGAAGCTGTCGAAGGGCAAGTCGCTCAAGCTATAGAACTTGAACAACCCCGCGCCGCAATCGGCAGATCCTAATTCCGAAAGGTCGTTTGCATAACAAGACTTATTTGGGTGCCTTCTTCAATGATTTGAGATCTGCTAAAAAGCCACGCCTCAGCTTTCTGCAGATTTCAGCAAATGAGTCCAACCGTTCTATTCGGCGAGTCAAAAGCATGGCTCTTTCCGCCCTCGGATCCTTCACAGTCGATGCATCAATATTGAGCAAGCGCCCAATTATATGGAGATCAGCAATACCCTTTTCCGGAATCGCTTCCTGTAGTAAACGTTTCGTCCCTTCAGACGCGGCCATTTCTGCGGCTTCCTCTAGGACTGCTTCGATTAGAATTCTCGCGGTTGCATCGATTACTTCGACAGCCTCAGCGACGTCGAGCACTTCCGGATCTTCCTCATCACTCGGAGTGACCTGCGAACGCAATCGCCGACGATAGAAAAATGGCCTAGGATCGTCCGGATTCAACCGGGTCAGCGCTTCAAAGATCGGTTCAAACCTTTCGAACGGTCTTCGTCCAGAAGGCCAATCACCCCGAGCCTGCCAAAGTGCCAACACCGTCTTAAAGCATTTCTCTTCTGCTTCGGCCCTTTCGACGCCATTCACGGTCTCCGCAAGTGTCATCTGTTCGGCGAGGTAATGAGCCATCCATCGAGTCAGGACAGTTGCCCGCTCCTCTTGTTCAAGAAGCACTACAAGCTCTTTACCCAATCTGATGGCTTTGGCGGGCGTCTCTGAGTTCTCCATTGGCGGAAAGGACGAAAATTTTATGGGATGCCGGGAGGTAGCCGATGTCATCAGACGACGAGCCACGATAGCGATGGATCGAGCGATTGATCTCGACACTGAAAATGAGATGCTTGCCGAGCAAAGAGCACAAGCGGCAAAGTTCTGAGGCAGCTCCGGAGATTCGCTCTCCCTCGCGATACGCTCTATCACTCTCCTCAGCGTCCTTTTCACTCCAAAGCTCGCTGACGAACAAGACCTCGCCGTCCGAAGCCCGACACCAAGTCCGCCTTTCGTAGTCAGATTCGACTCCCAACATCGCTGCAAACGAGGCACCTATCTCATAAGGAGGGTATTCAAGCTCGCACGCGTAGGGGTCGAATCCGTCCAAGCGCTTGTCATTCCCCCGCGCCCGATGAATCCAGCCAGTCAGCTCAAATGGGTAACTCTGAAGATCCTTGTCCGTATCCCCATAGCTGGGCAGTCTGTACTGAAAAGGGTTCTCATGGTGTCTCAGGGAGTCTGCCAAAGCTTGCGAGGTCTCCGGTGTAACCAGTGCGCTTGAGACTCGAATGCTTTCAATCCGCTCGTGGGAACATTCCGTCCAGCTACCGGCCAAACTGAGCCAGCCTGGCTGCGGGCTTTGATGGAGCAGCACATCCAGAAAATCGTCGGCACCCAAACTCCATCGCCATTCTCGATCTGAGAGGCCCTTGGTCCATGCCCGACGCTTAAGCGGCGAAGGATCTCTTCGGTCCACCAACCATCGCCCATCGGAGCGAGTCAGGGAGTGCCTGCTCAACCACTCTTCCCAGTTGCTTTCGCTTTCGTCATCGTCTCTACCGCGAATAACCGGCATCGCTCCAAGAAGTCGGGATGCCACCGACAGGAAACTGTGATATGAATAATAGAACCAATAGTCGTCGTTCCGAGGGTAACTCGAGTGGCTGTGGTCAGTTCCACGCTCATAGTAGTCCCGCGACTCCCAGAGGGCCGCTCGAGGGTCCGGCCGATAATCCTCACCGCTCGCAACCCGAAGATATTGGACGGCAGCTTCTTCAGCGAGTTCGATTACCTCTTGAGGCGGCACTCCAAAAACATGCCCAAGGTAGTTGAACCAATAAGCATCGAAATCGATTCCGAAATTCACGTTGAGACCCTTCTTTATCTCGCCTCGAACGTGCCAAGGAGTGCTTTCGCTCGCCGAATAATTCTCCCCCTGTTTCAAGGGAAATGGACTGTTTCCAACTTTCCTCAAGGCTCGAGTCGTTTCGACGGAGAATGCACCCGGCTGGGCCCCTTCAATCGCCAATGCGATGTCCGCCGCCGTCTTCTGAATCAGAATATGCGGCATTCCCGTCAACGCCAGTGACGCGAAAATACTGGCGTGCCGATACAATCGCAGTGGCACATCACAGGTTGTGCGAGCCAGTGCAATGAGAAAATATAACCGCGCGTGAAGTTGATAAAATGGAAAACGATGGCTTCCGAATGCGCCAACGGAGTTCCGTTGCAACCAGCCGATCAACGCATCAACCTCGGCCTCGCAACCAGCCTCTACAAGACGGCGGACGCAATGCACAGCCTCCCATCGAGTGGAAGAGAGGGGAGAGGCCAAAGCAGACCAAATGAACCCAGCCACGGCATCGCTAGTTGCTTGGGGCGGACGTAGCCACTCATCCCAAGGCCCGTCGCCAAAGTCATTGTCAATGTGCAACTCGAATCGACTCAACCCGTAGTCGAGAAGTCCCCCGCTCTCAGTTGGGGTCAGATCCGCAGCAACATTGGCAACAAATCCAAAGAAGGTTCGCGCATCCACCAGATCAAACGATTCGGCAAGGCCGCGAACGATGCCGGCCTTAATGTACCGCAGGTCGGACTCGTCAACTCTGCCCCAGTTCGTCCAATATTCCAAGGTGCCAGCTTCTGTGAGAGTCGCTGCATGCCGCTTTCCAAGCGACCGCATGAACTCCGGCCACCTTGCTTTAACCGCTGCCTTTTTCAGCCACTGTCCCCGAATGGGTATCAGCAAGTTGCCCGCATCGTATGAATCAATGGATTCCGCCAAAGGAACGAACTTCAAAAACTCGATCTCCCGGTCGGAAGGAACGCGCCGCACCAGTTCGCCCCAGAAATCTTCAAGCATGAACGGTGGATCCCCACTCCGATACCGAGCCTCGGCAAGTGCAATTCCTTCAGAATTCAAGACGTCGACGCCATTGAAAATCTCGTCCCAATCCGACGCTTGCAGCTGTTCACGATGCGAATGTGGGGGACCTGCCTCCGCCGAAGTAGCGATCAACTCGGAAGCAGCCTTGTAACTCGCCAGCAAAGATAGAAGCTTTCCTGGCTTCAACGCAAATTCCTCCGCAACTGCTGACAACCTCTGCAGGCTCTCACTACCTCCACCCGCCAGTTCGACATCTCGGATTGTGGCATCCAGGATGTACTGTTGATTCAGATGATCCGCCTCACGGCGAATACATCTCGTCGCAAACTCTGAGTCCGCATTGCAAGCGAGGAAGCCCGAAAGGCACCAGCCTGTTAGGGCCGTTATTTCACCTGCATTCACCGCTTCGGTGGCGAGGCCACTCATCGATCGAGCAAACCATCCCACCTCTCTGTCGCGCCATCGACTCAACGCCGCGAAAGCACTTGGAGCGTGCAAGCAGACGCCAACCCGGAAAACGTCGCTCCGACTCCAGTATTTTTCACGTGCAACCGACGCACCGACAATCTCCGCGCATTTAAAAAACCGGTAGGCCGTTTGTTCCGAAGATCTTCCTCCATCAGCCACTCGCCGAGCAACCGCCACTATAGCCTCCCAGCGAGGAATCATCTCATCACCGAACCTTGATACCGCATCGATGGCATGAATAAAATAGGTTGAGGCATCCGAAGCGCTAACGGCGACGACCGCCCTTGCCAACCGGATGTAAGAGTCGGCCCGCTCCTCCGGAGATTCTATCGCCATGGGCTCAACTGCGGCGACGCAGGACTGCTCCAATGCGGACCTTAGGGGGGCTAGATGCGCTGAGCGACATGCCACGCGCAGAGCGTCAAGGCGTCCGTTGAGCAAAAACTTCTGCGCGGCTCGATCCAAAACATTCTTCGTGAAGTGCCGCATCTCTTCCTCAGTTGCATTCCCCTTTAAAGCCAGAACGCTGAACCATACCGGGGAAATCTCATAAGGAAGCCGATCATGAGCCCGATAGCGCCCGCGGCGCGCCGACTTGGACGCTTCCCTGACTCCTTCCAGATCAATAGCGTCGGCCGCGGTATCGCGGGCAATGAGCCTAGCGCGCAGGTAGTACCACGGGAGCAAACCGCCTATCACCTGAATCAAGTTCTCCTCCTCGCTCGAACTCAAGAGCCGCACACGTGACTCATCATCCTTCTTCGGCAGTAGACTTCTCGGAGCCGGTTCGGCAGCACAAGCCAAGGCAGCACGAAGTGCAATTCCTCGCAGAAATCTAGATCGAGGTTGTTCGTGATAGTCGCCTCCAATCGTAGAATCCGCCGTGGTCTCCGTATAGCAATCAAGAACCGCCAAGATTTTTGGCGTCGAGAGTTTGTGGAATGCGCCCGCTTCACAGAAGGATACGATGGCGTCTGTGATTGTGTTGTCGAGGAAGAGCCCCCGCGCCCTTTTTATGCCTCGGCGGGCCAATAGGGCGAGAGTAGGCTTCAAGCTATTCTTGGGCGGAAACCTCGCGACGGCTTCCAGTTCGTCCGCAACCGCGAGGATCAAATAGGCGCTTTTGCGCCCTTCCAGGGCTAGCTTCTCAATTTCGTCAAACCGAGCCGCATCAATAAGACGACGAACGATTAATCTTCCAAGGCGGAGAATCACTTCCGGTGGCCTCCATCTGAACAGGAAGTGAACCAAACCTTCGGCCTCCAACAGATTAAAATAGGCCCAAGCCATCTCCGCGAGGTCGGCATCTTGTAGCCTTTCCCGGAACATGTCGCGCTTATCCCGTTTTGATCGCTCTTCAAAAAATATCGTCAGCCACTTCTCAGAGGCGCGAAGGTAGCCACGAGCCTCTCCTTTGAAATCTTCAACCGAGGAAAGAAGGGAGGCTGAATAGACGTTGGCCGATCCTTGCCAACCCCCGCTAAGCAACTGCCGGTAAGCCAACTCCTGAACGCGAGTTGGATCTAGCAGAGGGGCAACCATTTCCAAATTTTGGCGCAGTAGAAGTAGCTGCCTTTGGTCGCCGGCGACTTCCTCGCCAGCGCGGAACGCCAATTGCGCAGCATCGGCGATTCGATCTAGTCTCAGCGCGGCCCTGAACGCGAATTGAAGTCGATAGACACGGATGTTTCTTGCATCGATTGGGTCATGATCCGGCAAAAACTCATCGGATAGAGCCAACTCAATGAGGCGAGCGTAGTCCCCAGATCTAAGCAGCAGTTGCGGCAGGGCCTTGGCCACGTAGGGGAAATCCTTCGCCAGCGGGGCAAGTAACTCAACGTACTTTTTGACTTGGTTGGAATCACCAGCAAATTGTTCGCGAAACCATGTTTCTGTTGGCTCGTCGCGGAACATCACCGAACTGTCCGAATGCCAGAGGGGATGCCCGAGATCGCTGACAAAACTTAGGATAGTCGGCTCTTCCACTTGCGCCGCCTTGGCAAGAACGGCTGTCGGAATAAATGGAGGCAGGTTCGCCAGCCCTGAGCATATCGCGTCTACCTGGATCGACACTTCAGCGATACTGCGATCCTTGATCCCCGCCACGGCTGACTGGAGTTGTCCGCTGATTTGGGCGGCAACTGTAGTTACAGAGGGACCGAGGCTTGCCAAGATCTCTTCAATTGTCTGACGCCCACTCCTTAGTCCGTTGGCTTGCACGCGCGGATTTCCTCCAGTCAGGCGGTGAAACTCCCTAACGTCGTCATCTGATGCTTCAGGGAAGACGCTCCGCAGATGTGCCGCAGTTTCCTTCTCGCTGAATGGCTCAAGGGGTAGCTGAATTACTGAGCTCTTAGGTTTGAGCATGTGGCTGCGCTCCGTTCGGCACAGAGCCACCAACCGACACCCTTCCGGCAGTTGCTCACGAAGCAGCCCATTGGCGAAACATTTATCGCTGTTTTCCTGCGCCGCCATTTCGGCGTTATCGGCGGCGTCAATCAGAATCACCAGTAGCGCTGTCGGCTCGATCTCTCTCAGCGCTTGAACAGCCTCTTTTAACCGGGAAAAAAAGGAACGGAAGAGTGCGTCTGCCAACGTCCCGGGATGCATCACGAGCATGCGGCAGTAACCGGACGCGGCAAGTTCGTTGGCTATCTGGACCAAAGCATCACAGGCGCGATGGCGAGGCTCGCTGGGATTCCGATACTTACCGGATCCAAAGCAGTCGTAGACCAATCCCAACGATCCTTTTGGAAGACCTTCTGCAATCTGGCGAGCAACAACAGACTTGCCGACGCCTCCTGCTGCGTGGATGATCACCGGCGACGTAGACCTCATGACATGATTCACCAAGTCGTCATGTTGCTCGCGTTGGATGATGTGCGGAAGGATCTCGAATTCACGGGGAGCAGGAAAAAGGTCCCGGTCAGACGTCACACCGAGGCGCTGCAGGACATCCTCCCGAAGTATCTCGCCTTTCCTTCTGCCTTTTACAGGATGTGGTAGCGCTCGTTCGGAAACCAAATTAACGATTTTGTCCGCGTCTTCACTCTCCACGAATCCAGCCAAGTACTCAGCCAACTCACCATGCAGTTGTTGATGCTGCACGACATAATCACCCTCACCATCAGCGACGACTAAGGAAGTGATAAATGACTGGAGTTGATCGCCCTGAAGACCAGTTGCCGCTTCAAGTTGTCGCCGTTGAGCGATGGGTATGGTTCCACCTTCCGAAATAGCATGAAGTGCCTTGCTAAGCTTAGGCGCGAGATTTCGATTGGTTACAAAACTGAAGCCGATCGAGTCGATTGCTGCTAAGGAATCGCTCTGGGTGTGATGTTCCAAGAGGCGCGCAGAAAAAGCACCGAGGGTCTCCCCTAAATCTCTGAGCCCGATCGATTTTCTCTTTCTTACTGTGCTGTGCTTCAATTGGACATAGTGCACGCTCGTCTTTCCATCAGCAGACTCGGAGTACTCGGCCAAGTCGATCGCGCATTCCCCTGCCAAATCTGGTTCAAGCGATGCTTCGATGGTAATCGAAGAGACGGGGCAGCGTGGATCGATCATTCGAAGGCACCTTCGCGCGGCCCAGCGATAGTGAAAGGCATCTCCCGCACGGGAGTATCTTACAAGATCACTTGGGTTCGCGCCGGAATCGGAGCGGATCGACATGTCGCTGGCTTCCACGGGTTTTTTACGGGCGGGCATCTAGCAATCGGCGAAAGAGAAGTTATGGCATTCTGAAAAAATCCGAAAGGAAGAATTCTCCGCCGCCAGATCCTAGAGTCAATCAAAGCTCATTTTCGCTATCTTTCTGCCGTCACCGTGTCTTCGTCCGCCCTTATCACAATACCTGTTCAAGCCTTCAAAGTAATCGAAGCCCGCACCCCGCCTGCCGGCAAGTTCTCCAGCTCCAAGGTTCCGTTGTGCAGTTCGACGATCTTGCGGCATACCGCCAAGCCCAGGCCTGTCCCCGTTCCCGTCGGCTTGGTGGTGAAGAAGGGATCGAAGAGCTTGGACATGATCGCCTCGTCGATGCCGGTGCCGGTGTCGTCCACCTCGATTTTTACGATGCGATCACCCTCCCGCAGGTGACCCGCGGTGCGTAATCCTTCATCGCGCCTTACGCCGCTCAGGATCTGACTGTAGGCGCGCAATGTCAGGGTGCCGCCAGCGGGCATCGCGTGCATCGCATTGATCATGAGATTGACCAGCACCTGCTCCAGCTTGGTCGAGTCCACGCTCACCGGCGGGAGTTCGTGCTCGATGTCCTTGATCAGCTTCACCCGCCCTTGGCGCAGAGGATACTCCACCAAGGCAATCGCATCCGTGATCACCTCGGTGATGTCCTTGGGTTCCACCGAGAGCTGCCGCGCGGAGGAATAGTCCACGAGGCCCTTCACGATCTTCTTCGCACGGTCGATGCCCCGCTTCATCCGCTCGATGGTCTCCAAGCCCTGCGCATCGTCCGCCGGGACCCTTCGCGCCAGCAACTCGATGCCCATGCCGATCATCGCCAGCGGGTTCTTCACCTCGTGCGCCACGCCAGCCGCAAGTCGCCCCACCGACTCCATCTTCTCCGCCTGGATCAGTTGTTCCTGCGCGGCGCGGAGATCCTCGTTGGCATGGATCAAGTCGTCGTTGAGCCGGTGCATCGATTGCTCGGCCGCCTTGCGGTCGGTGATGTCGGTGGAGATCGTACCGATCGCCTTCAGCTCGCCGCGCAAGTCAAGCAGCGGGAACTTCACCGAGACATAGGTCCGCGGCTCATTGTCCACGTACAATTCCTCATCCATCTGCAGAGCCTCACCGCGCTCAGCGACCAAGAGGTCGTGCTTGCGGAACTTGTCCGCCGCCGCCTTGTCCCCCATGAGCTGGTGATCGGTGAAGCCGAGCACATCCTTGCGCTCCAGCGCAAAGAGAGCCTCGAAGCCGCGGTTCACCATCAGGTAGCGGCCCTTGAGGTCCTTCATCGAGATTACCGCCGGACTATTGTCGATCATCTCCTGCATCCGCTGCTCGGCTTGGATCGCCTTCTCCTGCGCGCGACGCTGCTCGGTCACATCGCGGTCCATGCCGATGATCCCCCACGGCTTCCCATCGGCATCGCGGAGCAGCACCTTGGTGGTCACGAAGTAGTGGAGGTCGCCCTTGCGCAATTCGAGCTGCCATTCGCGGTTGAGCACCGGATCTCCCGTCGCGATCATCCGCAGGTCCTCCTCCTTGCCGGTGCGCACCACCATTTCCGGGAAGTAGTCGCCCGGCGTCTTGCCGATCATCTCCTCCGGCGATTTCGCGCCCACCCACTCCGCCATCGCCTTGTTCACCGTCAGATAGTGGCGCTCCAGGTCGCGGGCGAAAATCTTGTCCGGAAAGCCGTCGATCAGCGAGCGCAGCATGTTGCGTTCACGCTCCAGATCGTGCTGCGCCTGCACCAGGGTGCTCACGTCACTCGACATCCCGAAGGTGCCGATGATGTGGCCCTCATGGTCGCGGAAGGGCATCTTGTTGGTCAGCACCCAACCGGTTTTACCATTGGGAAAGTTCTCCCGCTCGATCAGGCCATCGATCGGGATGCCGGTCTTCACGATCTTCATCTCATCCGCCCGGGCCTGGTCGGCGTGCTCCTTTCCGAAAAGGTCGTGATCGGTTTTGCCCACCAGGTCTTCCGGATGGCCCCGTCCCACGTAAGTGGCCATACTCTGGTTCACCCGCAGGAAGCGCGACTCGCGGTCCTTGAAGTAAATATTGGCCGGCACGTTCGCCATCAGCATCTCGAAGTAGTGCTCCAGCTTGCGATGCGACTCCCGTCCCTCGCGGAGTTGCTTCTCCAAATCGCGGTTGATCTCCACCAAGCGCGTCACGCTGCTGCCACCGCCACTACCACCCATCCGGCCTCTCCCACCTGCCAGATAGCCTCCCGCCACCAGCACCGCTGCCCCCACCCCGATCCTCACCCCGCGGTCCGAGGGCACGTTCATCAGCACCACCGTCCCGCCAAAGATCACAAGCGCAGCCACGCCTGACAAAACACCCGCTGGCGAAGGGATTTTCACCGCCTCTATCAGATCACCTTCCGGTCATCCTGTAAATGACCCTTTGAAAGGAACGAACCACCAAGTCGCAAAGTCTGCAAAGGTCTTGAAACTTGGCGCGCTAGGCGGTGCCTCTAATTCTTCAGCACAGCCTCACCATGTCCTTCACGAACTGCCCCCAGAGGAACAGCAGGCCGCGGAAGGAGTATTCGAAGTGCCCGTCGCCGGTCTCGCGGATGATCCCAGCTTCCAGGTTGTGCCGGATCTGGGTCTTCATCTCCGTTTCAATCGACTCCTCGATCTCATCCGGGTCCGGCATCCGCAGGTTGTCCGGCTCCACGTTCAGGCGCCGCAGAAAGTCCTGGTGGTCCTTGAGGATGTGGTGGAAGCAGTTCCGCTCACAGGGGACATGGTTCCAGCGCATGTTAGCCGGGCACTTGAGGGTCGGCGAGAACGGGAAATTCGTGGTCCGCAGGATCCGGCCGTCCGCATCGCGGGAGGTCACCGAGATGAAGGCGAAGGCGACATCCCCTTGCTCGCAGAGGCAGACCGCGCTGACCGCCCGCTCCTCCGGGTGCCAGAACAAGCGGAAGAACTGCTTCATCCCGCCCCACTCCCAGCCGCAGTCATCCACATGCTCGAAGCCAGCTTCTTCCATCGCCGCGGCGGCTTCCACCGCGTTCGGGAAGAAGGAGGGATCCGGCACTTCTTTCTGCCGCAGCCGGTTCTCCAGTGGCAGACGCATCCGCCGGATCCGGGTCAGCAGCTCGACCCAAGGCAGGAAGAACCATACCGCCACGCCGGCAATCCCCCACCACAGGCAGGCGGTCAGGTAATACAGCGACAAGAAGCTCGCCGTCAGGAAAACCACCGCGCCCGCCTTGCGGACCATTGCCTTACGCGCCGACCGAAGGCCGATGGCGAGGACGAAAAGTCCGATGACGATAAGGCATTTTTGCATGGATCTCCGGGAGGGCGGAAACCAAACGCCCCAAGCCCCTTCGTCAAGGACGACCTTGCGGAGGCGAGTGATTGCCGACCTCGAACTTCTCCGCGTGAATGTGACGGCTGTCCAGAGAATCGTTTCCGAGCCCGAAGGCGGGCCTGAAAAGCCCGGTTCCTACCGCGGAACCGGGCCTTTTAACGGGAAAAAGGCTTGGAAGGCGCCCTCAGCGGCGACGGCGCAGAAGGCCGGTCAGACCCAAGGCCGCCAGCGTAAAGGCAGACGGCTCCGGGACCACGAAGGCCGCAAAACTCTGGCGGGACGCACCGCCGCTCCACTCGTTCGGCGCGCCGAAGGTGCTAGTGCTTCCATCGTTGTACTGGGACGTGAGCGTGATCAAGGGTGAGGGATCAGCCTCCAGCTTGAAGATCTCCGTGGCACTCACCCCACTGCCAGCGTAGCCGACCTGTCCCTCCCCGGACGGACCGAAGACCAACGTCGAAAAGGAATCTAAAATCGCGACCTGGGAGTTCTTCTCGTCCATCGGGAAGCTCCCGTCGTAGCCGACCGCAGAGGTATTCACGTAGGTCGAGTCGCCTACGTAGATGTTCGTGTGCGCCCAGCCGGCGGTCGCGAAATTGTCGACGATGTTGATCCCCGTATCCAATCCACCCGCCGCGGTATTGTCCTCGTGGAAGGTCAGGATCGTGCCCGCCTGCACCGCACTCCAGTAGCTGGCGTTTGAAAGGGTGAAGAAGCCGGTGTTGGTGGTGCCGTTGTTGTCGACCCGGAAGGACCAGCCGCGCATGTCCACGGTGGATCCGGCAGTGCCATTGCCAACCACGACGACCTCAAACCAATCGCCCGGCATGGAAGCGCCACCAGCGTTGATTTCGTTGACGATAACCGAGGCCGCGGGGGCCACGGACGGAAGGGCGCAGCAGAGCGCCACAAGCAGCAGGGGGTGGGTATTCATGAGCAGAGCCGGCAAAAGGCCGGGAGTCACATTCCAAAGCGACGCCCCGGCAACGGCCCGTGACTATTTCGTAAAAAAGAACGGTCCCCGCGGTTGCCCGCGGAGACCGTCTGCCATGGAGCCCAAGGGCGGAGAAACTCAGGGCTGGGTCACATCGAAGCGGAAGAACTTCGCGCCACTGGTATTGATCGTCACGCGGTAGGCCAGGAAGCGGGCGTCGTTGACGATCGGGCCGTTGCCGGCATTCGAGCGTCCGTCGCCTTGGCTGACCACATTTCCGCTGCCGTCGAGCATCATGACGTTCGAGGACTGGAAGTCGTTGTCATTGGCCACGAAGAGGAAGAAGTCATCGGGCGCAGGAGTGGAAAGGTCCGGCACCAGGGCCATGCCCTCGATCTTCTCGTTGACCGTGTTGGAGTCAGGAGTGGTGTTGTTGGTATTGAAGCCGAACTTCGCCAAGTCTCCCGGAGCGAGCATGTTGATCACTTCCGTGGAAGCCGCGGGAACAATGGCAGGGTTCAGCACGCCAGCCGGGCTGATGGCAGCATTCGGCCCGTCGTAGAGGCCCAGGATGTTCGTGGCCGAGCGGAGGCTCACCAGTTGCACCGACTTCAGCACCGTGGGCGCGGGTGGGTTGCCGGTGTTCAGGCCGGTGCCGAGGCCGTTGCCATCGCGCGGCAGCATCAGGAAGATTCCTTCGCCCAGGGCGACGATCTCCGACTGGGCCGCGGTCCGATCGGCTTCCGGGCCGTCGCCGTTTGAATCCCAACGCGGCAGCTTCACGACGTATTCCCCGACCAGCACGGGATGGTCCCGGTCGAACTCGATGTCATAGACAAAGAGTCGGGTATTGTTGCGGGTCTGCTGCTGGGCTCCATTGGTGTCCTGGACCAGCGCGCTCTGCATCAGGGCCAGAAGGCGCTTGCCGTCCGGAGTTACCGAAACACCTTCCAAGCCTTGGTTGTTGCGGCGGCCGCTGGCCGGCGGATTCACCGAATCGTAGTTCGGCGTGCCTGCGGGCTTGAAGGGCTGCGCCGCCGTCGGCAGCTGGGTCAGACCGGTGATCTGCTTGTCCGGATTGAAGCGGGCGATGTAGGTGCCGTATTCGTCCCCGATGTAGCCGGAGCCATCCGGGAAGAGGTACAGTGCTTCCGCATCAATGCTCAGCAGCTTGGTTTGCGCACCGCCGGGGCCATTCGCCGCGGTGGCCGTGCCGACCGTCTGGCCGAAGAGCGTGCTGGTGCCATCTGGGTTGAAGCCGGTGGTGAACTTTTCAACACCGTTATCCAGATAGGTGAACTTGGTGGTATCGATGTAGCTCGGTGTAATCTGGGTCTGGGCGACGGGTGCGGCACCGGTGTAGGGCGTGAAGTTGAAGTCCACCCGGTGAACCCGCGCGGCGTAGTTCGAGAAGATCGTGCCGCTGTTGAAGCCGCGGTCCGGCAGCACGTTGAAGGTGCCGTGGAAGCGACCCGCTTCACCATCCCAAGACCAGTCGGTGATGAAGAGCCCGGAAGCCGCGCCCTGAGTTTCACCGAAGCTGTCCAAGCTATCGCCACTCAGGCGGCCTGCGCCAACCAAGCCGTGGTTGATGAAGCGTACGCTGCCCAGGCTGGCCCCGGGTGTCGGGGTGGTATGCGGAGTGAGATAGGTCGCGGAAGTCCCGGGGGCGGGAGGCAGGGTGCCCGGAATCGGAAGACTATAACTGGTCTCCGTGCCATTCAGCGTGCCCGCGGCGGCAAGGTAATCGACGCCTTCAAGCGCCGGGCTCCAGTGCTGGAGGTCAGTGGAGACCTGCAATACGCCGCTCACATCCGTAGCCCCGGTCAGCAGGCTGAAGCCGAGCTCCAATCCGGAGCCGCCCTGCATCAGGGTCAGGACATTGGCTCCGTCGCTGGAGTCATTGGGGTTCAGGCCGAAGAAATACTCCTGGCCGTTGCTGAGGCCGTCGCCATCGCTGTCCGCATTGAAGGATGCCGCCGGATAGCCATGGAGCGCCAGCCAAGCCGGGAAGCCGGTGAGGCTGGAGTTGCTGATACCGCCGGGCGAACCGATCTCCGCAGCATCGTTTTGGGCGATGAAGGCACCATGCGTTCCCGGCACGCTCAGGGCCGAGATGAAGGCCGCATCGATACCCGCCGCGTTGTCGAAGGTTGAGAAAGGCGAGACGTTGTCGGCAACGCTGAAGTAAACGCTGGCGCGCAGTTGGTTGGTCGGATCGTAGAGGTTGACCTGATCGGCGCTCGAGCTGAGGCCGATGTTGAGGCCCGAGTAGTAGCCGACCTGAAGGCCAGCCGGGGGATTTGAGCCGAACCAGGTGCGTTTGAAGGTGCTGATGGTGGCTGGCGCGGTGGTCGGGCTGGTGGCCTCCAGGAAGACCGCCGATTCACCCGGGGCCAGTTCCGGAACACCATTCAGGCCCAATGCTCCGCCCAGTGGGGAAGCAGAGCTATCATCCACCTTCCAGCCGCTGAGGATCACCGGCCGTGCGCCTAGGTTCGTGAGCTCGAACCAGTCGGCAGCAGCGGGGCTGTTGGAGCTCGCCCATGAGGCTACCTCGGAGATGATGATCTCGCCGGTCGTGCCGGGGGAGCCAATCTCGTTCGAGTCACTCGCCGCGACGAAGGCACCGTAGACGCCCGGGACGCTGAGCTGCGAGATGGCAGTACCGTTGAGGGCGGCGGCGTTGTCGAAGGTCGCAAAGACCGGGCCGGGAGAGGACGCCGCGAAGGTGACGTTGTTCCGCAGGGTGCCGCTGGCATCGTAGAGATTCACCGCATCGCCACCCGAGCTGAGACCGAGGCCCACGGAGTCGACGAAGCCGATCTGCAGGCCGGCCGGGGCCGTGCCGTTGAACCAGGTATTGATGAAGCTGGCGGTCTTATCGGCCAGTTGGGAGGCGGTGATGTCGGTGAAGAGGATCACCGACTCGCCCGGCTTGAGCTGGCTCACGCCGACGATCGGACCCGCTGCGGCGAAGGAGTTGGAATTGTCATCGATCTTCCAGCCGCTGATATCGGCCACGGCGTTCGTGGTGTTCGTAAGCTCGATCCAGTCGCAGGCCGCGGGGCTGTTGCTGCTCGCCCAGGCCGCCACTTCGGAAACCACGACAGGCGGGTAGCTCGAGTCCTCCGGCTCGATATTGATCACCGCCAGCGTGTAGGAGGTGGTAGCATCCGGGGTGGCACCCAGCGTGGTGTCGTCCACCGAGATCGTGATGCTGTAGCTGGTCTTGGTCTCGAAATCGAGAATCGTGCCCGGCTTGAGGTAGAGGCTGGAGCCGGTGATCTGGAAGAAGGCGGCATCCGGCCCGCCGATCGTCAGGGTATTGGTGCCCAAGCCGTCGTCGCTCACCACGACGTCACCAACCTTCACCGCGGTGCTGACCGGAGTGTTCTCCTGGACCGCGGTGGTGGCATTGGTGATCGCGATGGCGGTAGGGGCCGCATTCGGGGCGGAGGTCGGCTGATAGACCCAGAGCTCGGGGTGGTTGATGTTGCCGCCGCCGTTCTCGTTCACCACGTAGATGGTGCCGTTGCTGTCCATCGTGACGCCCTCATGCTGCTGGGCAGCGACGGAAAGGGTGTCGGCGGGATCGGCGCTGATATTGAGCACGCTGGAGATGCTGCCGCTGCGGCTGATATTGACGATCCGGGCGTCTTCCTGGCTCAGCACCAGCAGGCGGCGGTCAGGCAGGGTGAAGACATCCGCCACGTCGGTCAGGCCCAGCAGGGCGGGATCAAAGAGATCGACCGAATTCTCGGTGGTCGGCGAGCCATTGGTGGCGGTGCCGGCGGCGAAGTCGACGTCCGTGGCGAAGATGCCGATCGGCGACATTTCCTTCAGCGCGATGAAGCCACCGTTCTGGCGGTCATAGGAGACGCCTTCGGTTCCCAGGTTATCGTTGAAGGTGCCGAGCTTGACTGTCTGGGTGCCGGCGCGGGTGAGCGTGGTCCCGGCATCGTAGTGGAACTTCACGAGCTGGCGGTCACGCTCCTCGGTGAAGACGAAGTAGCCGTTTCCGACGTAGGTGATGCCTTCCGTATCGAAGAACTCCGTGCCCTGCGGGCTGCTGCCCAAGGCGAGGGTCATGGTATCGAGCAACTGCCCGGTCTTGCTGACCCGGGTCACCGAGCGGCCGCCGTCGCCCACGATGTAGAGCGAGTCATTGTCCCAGTTGTAGGCCACGCCGGAGGCCTCTTGGGCCAGCAGGTTGGTATTGGGCGTGCCATCCGGCAGCGCGGTGCTCAAAGGCTCCGGCAGCGGGTAGCGGGCCACGCGCACGTAAGTGGAGAGATCGATCCCCTTGTCGATCCGGCCGGGCGAACCGATGTCCGAGGCATTGGTGGCGGAGGCAAAGCTGCCGAAGTTGCTGCCAGTGGCATTCGTGTACTTCGGGGCGCTGACGCTGGAGCGGGGATCCCAGACCAAGGACTGGGTAGCAGTGCCTCCGGCCGCGGCACCGGCGTGCAGGTTGTTTGCCGGGATCGCATTACCATCGGAGCGGACGAAGCCGCCGGTGCCGTAAGTGAAGCCGAAGACCGTGGTCCCAGCGCTATTGTAGAAGGTCACGCCATCTCCGCCGCCGAGGCCGGGGCTGCCGCCGGGGGACGGGAAGACCCGAACGCTGGCTGGTAGTCCGGCACCCCACCAGGTCCGGAAGTTCGCTTCCGAGGCATGGGTGAAAATGATCGATTCGCCCGCGGCGATCACGGTACCGTTGGGCACCGGATTGGCGTTCGAGAAGCTGTTCCCGCCGGTGTAGTCGGTCCAGCGGTAGCCGCTGATATCCACTGCGGCTGAGCCCATATTGGTGAGTTCCCAGAAGTCTCCCGAGTTGGCGGCAGCTTGGTTGGACTGGACTTCGGTCAGGAGGAGTTGCCCGTGGCTGACGCCTGCAAAGGCGACAAAAGTGAGAATGAGGGTAGGAGGTAGCTTCATGGCGACGGTCGCCATTTAGGCGATCCCGTTGCCGCGTCGCCCTTCCTTGCGTGGCAAAGACGCCACGTGACAATTCCGTTGGATGGCACGCGGGTGGATTCACGGGTGACAGGCCCGGATCGCGCTTGCATGCTCCCGCATGGCCATCGAGCGCTACGAAGACTTCTTTCCGACTGTCGCCCCCACATCCTTCATCGCGGCTAGCGCCGATGTTATCGGCCGCGTCACCCTGGGCGACGAAGGCAGCATCTGGTACAACGCGACCGTCCGCGGCGACATCAACGAGATCGTGATCGGCCCGCGCTCCAATGTGCAGGATAATGCCGTGATCCACGTTTCGGACGACCTCGGCACCTATCTGGGCGAGTTGGTCACGGTCGGTCATTCGGCGATCCTCCATGCTTGCACGGTGAAGGATGAGGCCTTGGTGGGCATGGGATCCATCATCTTGGATGGCGCGGTGATCGGCGAGCGCTCGATCATCGGCGCGGGCTCGCTGGTGACTGGCGGCACCATCATCCCCCCGGGCTCACTGGTGATCGGCTCGCCGGCCAAAGTGGTGCGCACGCTTTCCCTGGACGAGCAGGCGAAGGTGAAGGTCTGGGCAGAGAAGTATCTGGTGCAGTGCGCGAAGTTCCGGGCGCGGGCATAGCGGAGGCGGCTCCCGGAGACCGTGGTCTTGTCGCTCTTGGACCACCTACAACCCCTGTCAGGGGAGAACCTTACACGCGAAACTAAAAGTCATTAAGAATTAATAGTTAGGAAAAGCGAATCGTTAGAGTGAATATTGACTTTTGTTAGAGTTTTGGGTTCAGACTGTAGGGTCGCCATGCACACCCACACCCTACATGAACACACCCCTGACTCCCCTGCGGCTGAGGACAATCCTCATCGCAGCCGCAAGCTCCACCCTCCTGCTTCAAGTCCACGGAGCTGAATTGGCATTCGACCTTCTGCCCGAGGTCGAGAACCAGCAGCTTGGCGCGACCTTCGCCGCGGTAGGCGATATCAACGGTGACGGCGTCACCGACATTGCCATCTCCGATCCCGGCTACGCCACCGAAGGTTTCCCTGCCTCAGGGGCGGCCTTCATCGTGAGTGGCAAGGATGGCACCGCCCTGCGTACCTACCTGCCCGAGTTCTCGGCCTCCTCCCAATACTTCGGAACTACCCTCGCGGCCCTGGATGCTGACGGCGACGGCGTGCTCGATCTTGCGGTCGGCGCCCCGGGATATGCTGGCAGCATTGGTGCCAGCGCGGGCACGGTACGGGTCTTCTCCGGTGCCACCGGCGCATTGATCTCCGCGGGCTTCGGCACCGTGGGCTCGCAGTATGGCGTCTCGCTTGCGAATGCCGGCGACCAGAATGGCGACGGCAAGGAGGACCTCTTCGTGGGGGCCTCGACTTATGTGAATGGCAGCTTCCGTGGCGCTGTTTTCATCCAGTCCGGAGCGGATGGATCGACCCTGCAGACCTTGCAGGACAATGTCACCTTCAGCATGTTCGGCACCTCGGTCGCCGCAGTCGGAGACGTGGATGGAGACGGCAAGCCCGACTTGGCGACGGGCACTCCGTCCTACAGACCCACCGGCGGAACTTTCGTCGGGCGCGTGGTGCTGGTCCGCAGCTCGGACTACACCCCCGTGGCGCAACTCATCGGCACGACTCCGAGCGGCCGCATGGGCAATAACCTGGCATCGGCTGGCGACGCGAATGGCGACGGAATCTCGGACCTGCTGGTAGGTTCCCTGAACGGCGGAACAGCCTTGCTGGTCTCCGGCGCGGATCTCACCACGATTCTCGATCTGTCCGTCAGCGGTCTGCCGGCGTCCCAGTCGATCAACGTCGGCGGTGCCCTCGACTTCGACGACGACGGGGTGCAGGACTACCTGATCGGCTCGCCGGCGCTGAATAGTGTGAATGTGGCGAACGCGGGTGGCGTGCGGATCATCTCCGGCGCGGATAGCAGCGTCCTCTTCGAGCAACTCGCGACCACGGCCGCCACCGGCCTGGGCAGCGGCATGAAGGCGCTGCCGGACTTCGGCTTCGCCTTCGGTGAAAGCTCGCTGATCGATGCGGAAACCGGCGGTCGCGGGATCGGCCACGTCTGGACCACCATCAAGGAGGATGTCCCGCCGCCCCCGGTCGATACCGATGGCGACGGCATTACGGACGACGTGGACAGCGTGGTGAACTCGATCATGGATGCCACGGTGAGCATCCTGGGCGTGAACAGCACGGTGCCGAACCGGGTGGACACAAGTGGCAAGACCCTGGCGGACCGCTATGCCGCGGGCCTGCCGGTGCTCAATCCGAAAAAGCCGGGTCCCTATGTCTCCTCACTGGCGCATCTCACCAACGACTTGGTGAAGGCTGGCCTGCTTACCCCGGTGGAAGGCATTCGCATCGTCGCCTCTGGAGCGGTGGGTGTGGTGCTGACCAAGTTCAAGCGCTGAGTCAGCGACCTGACAGACCAAGGATTCAGAGCGCCCCGGGTGAGAACCCGGGGCGTTTCTTTTTGGCAGACCCGTTAGAGACGGACTTGCTGGCGTGCGGTTTCACCAACAAATCCGGCCAAGGACGGAATTTCCTATCCGAATCATCGCCAGCGTGAGGAATTGTTTCAGAGTGGACCGCCTCACCCCGGCCGGCCTCCCCATGTCGATGCGAATGAAAATCGGAAGCTTTTTTCGAAGGTGGCCAGTCCTGCTCGCCATTCAGATCATGGCGGGATTCGCGATGCCAGGTTGCTCCCTGCCGGGGAATTCCGGGGTCGGTTCGCGGGGACAGGAGCGGACGACGATCCGGCTCGAACGGCGGAATCAGTGCCTGGGCCTGCCGGTGGAGATCCAAGGGATCTCCGGGTGCATGCTGCTGGATACCGGCAGCTACGACACCTACGTGAATGTCCGGCTGGCGGATGAGATGGGGGTGAAGCTCCGCAGGTCCGACCTGAAGATTCAGGGCATCGCGGGATCTCAAGGCGGTGTGATGGAAGGCAGGATCTCCGCCAGCGTGCCCGGCATGGGCAAGGGAGCGTTCCAGAGCCTTTCCGGGAACCACCGTTTCCGCGCCATCCCGAGCGAAGCGGTGCCCGGCATGGGCCGTCATCTGGGAATTCTGGGATTGGAGCAACTCGCGGATGCCAATGCACTGGTCGATTGCGGTACCGGCACTCTCACCATCACGGCTGCAGGAGGAGCGCATCCGACGCCGCCGGGTTGGTTCGATGTGCGACTGGTGAAGCACCACTACGGTGCCTCCGGCTTCATGTGGGCGGTGCCGGTGACCTTGGGCAAGACCGAGGGCTTGATGATCGTGGATACCCTGGCGGAGGTTTCGGTGGTAGGTGAGCGCTTTGCCAAATCCGCCGGGATTGAATTGAGCCATTCCAGCTCCGGAGCTTACGGGGCCGGCGGATGGACCGGGTATTTGAAGAAGGGCACGACCCCGAAACTGGTACTGGGCGGAGCGGTGAACCTGGGGAGGATCGAGGTGATGAGCAGCCCGATGAAGCTCCTTGAGGGTTCTGACCGGAATGCAATGGGGAAGGCGGTACCAGTGGTGGGATTGTTAGGAATAGAGCAGCTGGTAAGGATGAGGGCGCGCTTGGATTGCGCAGGCGGGGTGCTGCAGGTGGCGCGGTGAGGGTTCCACAAAGACCCGCGGCTCCGCTCAATTAGCGAACCTCGATCAAACGCTCTCCGTCCTGAAGCCAAGTTTCAATCTGAGGCAGCAGAGGCACAAACCACTCCAGAAGGGCCTGACGGCTGGTGTTGCCAATCCGCAGCCAGAGGATGACCGGCGCCTCTCCTCCTTGGCTCAAGCGATGGGCGAAGTCCTCGTCCTTGGTGACAAGGATGGCCTGGTTGGCCAAAGCATATTGCCAGATCGCTGAGTCGTTTGCCTCGGCTAAAGCCACGTCTATCACATGCTCCGCAATATGACCCCTGGAGGAAAGCATCCGAGCCAGCGCCGGCGGGAGTTGTGCATCCACAAGAAAGCGCATACTCAACGCGCAAGAAGAACCGGATGATCCGCTTCCGCAGCCGCGTAGGCCAAACAGGCTCGGATGTCGGCAGCTTCGAGGTAGGGATAGTCCTCAAGGATTTCTGCTTCGCGCACTCCCGAAGCGAGCAGATCGAGAACATCCTTCACACGGACACGCAGTCCCCGGATGCAAGGACGCCCACCGCACTGCTCGGGATTGAAGGTAATCCGGTCCATCGGCAGGAGCATAGCGTGAGATCGGCCCGAGGTAAAGGACCGCGTCCGGGGTCTCGGATGTGCGTTGCCTCGCGGTAGTTTGCGTCTTGAATAGCAGCACCATGATGCTCCACCACCTCTCCTTCGCCGTCGCCGATCTGGCGCGTTCCGCGGCCTTCTATGACGCCGCATTGAAGCCCTTGGGGTATGTCCGCGTTTGGGACGACGATGAGGCGGTTGGCTATGGTTACCCGGGAGGCGGAGACAAGTTTGCGATCAAGCAGCGGGATAGCGTCGATGTGCCGGGCGAAGGATTTCATGTCGCCTTCGCCGGGTTGTCGCGCGAGGCGATCGATGCGTTTCATGCGGCGGCATTGGTCCATGGTGGGGCGGACAATGGCGGGACGGGTATTCATCCGGAATATGGGGATGACTACTATGCTGCCTTTGTGATCGATCCGGATGGATATCGGATTGAGGCGGCGTTGCAGCGCGGGGCATGAAAGCTCGACTCACTTCTGAAAGAAGCTTGCCACGAAATGACGCTCGAAGAGCGACACTCCCTCACAGCAGCTCCATCTGCCGGTGATCCTCCGGATCGCGGAAGCGGACACCGACGCCTAACAAGCGCACTCCCCTCCCCTCGCTGCGCTGCCAGGCTTCGGCGAGGAGTTCCTCGAAGATCTCCTTGTCCACCCAGGTATGGGCGCGCTCGGCTGTGGTGCGGGTGAAATCGGCGAACTTCATCTTGAGGACCAGCGAGCGGATCTGGCGGTCTTCGTGGCGCACCAGATCGGCGGCAACCTCCTCAATCATCGGGTGCATCACCGGCCGGAGATCGGCGAGGGAGTGCAGGTTCTCACGGAAGGTGTTTTCGGTGCTGAGGGACTTGCGGATGCGCTCGGTCCTCACCTCGCGGATATCGATACCGCGGCAAAGTTCCCACAGCTCCAGGCCCCAGCGGCCGAAGCGGCGGGCCATCTCGATCTTGTCGAATTGCTGGAGTTCCCCGCAGGTGCGGATGCCGATGCTCTCGAGCTTGCCCGCCATCTTACCGCCGACACCCCAGATGCGGCGCACCGGGAGGGCCTTCATGAAGGCATCCACTTCCTCGGGCTTCACCTCAAACTGACCGTCCGGCTTCCGCCAGTCGCTGGCGATCTTCGCGATCATCTTGTTCGGAGCGATACCCGCGGAGGCGGTGAGGCCGCCGGTCTCCTCCTTGATCTGGGTGCGGATCTCGCGGGCGAGGGCGGCGGCGGAAGTGTTGAGATGCGAGAGGTCGAGATAGGCCTCGTCGAGAGAGAGCGGCTCGATCTTGTCGGTGAAGCGGCCGAAGATCGCACGGACCTGGGCGCTCACGGTGCGGTAGAGGTCGAAGCGGGTGCGGACCAGGATGAGCTGCGGGCAGAGTTCGAGGGCCTTGAAGACCGGCATGGCGGAGCGGCAGCCGTACTTGCGGGCCTCGTAGTTCGCGGTTGTGAGGACGCCGCGGCGCGAACTGCCGCCGACACCGACCGGCTTGCCCTTCAGCGATGGATTCTCCCGCTCCTCGATCGCGGCGTAGAAGCAATCCATGTCGATGTGGACGATCTTGCGCATCGCGGGTCGCGGGGAGCATCGCGGCTTGGCGGTCTTGCCGCAAGGCTTGCGAAGTGGCGCGGCCTCTCCTGAGCCGCAGTTGGAAGACTTACGCAGAAGTGCAGATGCGGCGCTGGGATGCGTCGGCCCTCGGCGGCAGCTTTTCTCAGGCTGACTTCACGGGAGCACTCTGTTTTGAGCCGTGCTATGGGCAGATTCCCTCCGGAATGCAGAGGTGATGGTTTGGGTTCATCTCCCCAGTCGCGGCTCTGGAGAGGCCGCGCCACTTCGGCGACGTGAGATCCGGGGTGGATTCGCACCGCCAGAACGGCGCAGCCGTTCCGCTACCTTAGCCGAGGATCCTCCAATCGTAGTTCACGCCCTTGGTGAACGCATGCAGCATGTTCCCGTTCGCATCGATATGGCGGATGGTCATCACCCCTTCGCTCAACGAGAGGTGGCTGAAGCCATTGACCGCGAAAACCTTCGAGCCCGGACGGATCGTTTCCGGAGTCGGATAGATCCGCGCGCCGCCGCCGCCGGAGAGGACGAAGGAGGTGCGGTGATTCGCGAACTCCATGTGCTGGAGGTCGTGATCGTGGCCGCAGAGGTAGATGTGCACGCCGTGCTTCTCCAGCAGCGGCGCGAGGTCCTGCACCAGCTCCTTGGTATCGCCATGGGCGGCATCGGAATAGACCGGGTGGTGCCCGCAAACGACGGTGAAGGGGGCACGCGGCGAGGCGAGCTGTTCTTCGATCCACTTCATCTGGGCCACGCGCTCCTCCTCCGCCATCCAGCAGGGCCGGTCCTTGTGGATCGCGGCATTGATGGTCTGCCAGTTGGTATCCAGCATCAGCAGGGTGACCTGCGGATTCTCCACGGGAAGATCCAGGCGGTAGTACTTGGACGGGAAGGTCCAGCGGGTCGCGCGGTTCAGCGAGGCGGCGTAGCCGAGTTGGACCTGCTCATTGCCGACGGTGTCGTGGTAATCGTGGTTGCCGAGGATCGGCCAGCAAGGACCTGGGAACTCCGAGCCCGGATAGATCGCCGAGAAACCGGACTGCCAGCGCGGGGATTTCACCCCGCCGGGCATCGCGCCGTAGAAATTGTCGCCTAGCAGCAGCAGGCCATCCGGCTTTTTGCCGAGCTGCGCGGCATAGCGGATCATCGCCCGGCCGACCGCCTTCTGTGCGACATCGCCAGTGCCGAAGTCGCCGAGCGCCAGGAAGTCGAGCGAACCGCCAGCCGGAGCGCCTTGGGCCAAGCCGCGGGTGCTCACATTCAGCCCGCTGAAGACACTGGAGCAGAACAGGGTCTTGAGCGCGCGGCGGCGATTCATTTGGAACTTCATGGTGACGAGGAGCTTTCAGGATATCGTGGCAGGGCCCGGCAGGGCAAGATCCGCTAGAGAGCCCCTGGGGACCCCGGGCGGTCCGGTCGGGGCCGCATATACGGTCGCTCCTTACGGAAGGTTTAGACAGGATTTCACCTTGGAAATGCCCGAAGATGAGGCGAGAAGTGCAACGTGCCTGACTTGGTCCGCGTTGAACCCATCGCCCTGCTTCCCACTCCCGCCGGCTGTGCCGTGTTCCTGGGAGACGGCAAGAAATCGATCGTCTTCTACATCGATCTGGCGATCGGGGCCTCGATCAATGCTGCGCTGGCCGGGGAGACGCCGCCGCGGCCACTGACCCACGACCTCTACCTTTTCACCCTGGAGGCCTTCGGGGCCAAGGTCAGCCGGGCAATCATCGTGGCCCTAGACAAGGAGATCTACTACGCGCGCCTGATCCTGGAGGCGGAAAATGAGATCATGGAGCGCAAGATCGTGGAGCTGGACGCGCGGCCGAGCGACTGCATCGCGATCGCCGTGCGCGCAGGGGCTCCAGTGTTCGTGGTCAGGGACTTGTGGGAGTCGCTGGACGACATGTCCTCAGTCCTGCAGGACATGAAGGACAAGGGAATGGAGCTGGGCGGGGGATTGTGATCGCGATGACACATTCGTCGCAATCCCCAGCATAAAACTCCCCTTGCGCAGCTTCAGAGTGATCCTAGTTTTCGGAACTATGCCCGCCACCAGCCTCCCCCACTACTTGTCCGAGGAGATTCTGCTACACCCCGAAAACCGGGAGTTTCCGCCCTTCGATCTAGTCCGCCTGCTCGGAACCGTCTTCAAGCCGACCCAAGGGTGTCGGGTCTGTATTCTGACGGACTTCGACGAACCCGCGGGGCTGATCGACGATTTCAACTTCCTCAAGGAAGAGGGCTTCCCGGTGCAGAAGAAGGCCCACGAGGCCTTTTACTTGGGCCTGAAGAACGGGGCGATGAAGGAGCTGGGGATGCATGGCGGCGAGATGTTCGCCTACAAGTGCACCCACGGCTCGAACCTCGACTTGGAAGACGCGGTCTGGGACACGAATGGGACCAAGCTTTCGCTGGATCGGGACATCTACCCGCACTACGACCTGATCCTCTGCATCTCGACCTTCTCCGCGACCGCCCCGTTGACGGCCAAGGCGAAGGAATTCGGCTTCCGTGGCGCGACGCTGCACGGGCTGAACGACATCATTCTGGGCTCCGGGCTGGCGGTGGATTACCACGAAGTATCCGCGGATGCCGAGAAGCTGCGCCTGGCGATGAACAAGGCGGACGAAGTGGAGATCGATTTCGAGCTGGAGGACGGCCGAATCCTGACCGCTTGGCTCGGCCTGGGTGGGCAGGAGGCCCAGAAATCGCACGGGCTCTGCCAAGGCAAGAAGCCGGACATCGCGAACCTGCCGGCCGGAGAGGTGTATTTCGTGCCACAGGATGCCCGCGGGCATTTCCCGATGAAGTATGAGGACGGCACGCTGGGCCTGCTGACGGTGGAGAACCGCTGCATCCTGCGCTCCGATCTGATCCAGGGAAACCAAGCGACGATCGACCGCCACAACGCGCGCCTGCTGGACGACCCGATGACAGGGACGCTGGGTGAGCTCGGTTTCGGGACGCAGGTGCTGCCGGTCTCCTACGCGGACATCCAAGATGAGAAGGTGCTGGGCACCTGTCACTTGGCGACCGGCCGCGATGACCATCTCGGCGGGGACATCGTGCCGGAGATGTTCAAAAAGCACGAGAACTCGACCCACGACGACATCCTCTTCGCGCCGCACAAGACGCCGAATTTCAACATCAAGCAGGTGCGGATGAAGCGCGGGACACAGCGGGAGATCCTGATCGAGAATTTCCGCCCGGCGCGCTACCTGATGGATGCGCTGGCTGGTTGAGGAAGGCCGGAGTTTCGAGGCAGGGCAGCACGGAGAATCGACAGATTCACCGGCGCCCTGCCAGATTTCCGCTGATGAAGCGCTTCCAACACGTCGAGCTCGGCGACTTGCCGCCGATCCAGTGCAGTTGCGGGACGACCCGACGGGCCTTCGTGGACCAGCCGGATGCGCCCGCCTCCGCGCACTATCTGGAGGTGAGCGATGAGCCGCTGAGCCACTACCACCTGAAGACCACCGAGATCTACGTGGTGCTGGAGGGCGAGGGCTTCATCGAGCTGGACGGCGAGATGGTGCCGGTGAAGCCGCTGAGCGCAATCATGATCCGCCCGGGCTGCCGTCACCGCGCCGTGGGGAAAATGAAGATTTTGAACATTCCGGTGCCGAAGCACGATGATGCCGACTTCCACTACGACGAGGTGGCGCTGAAACCCGGACAAGTAGCGATCCATTGAGCACGAATCCCAATCCCTACGAAAGCGCGCGCCTGCTCGCGGAATACCTGCTGTTCCACTATGGGACGGCGGCTGAAATCCTGCCGGAAACCGCGCCGGCGGGGATGCGGGAGGCCCTCGATTTCGCGGTGCGGACGACCAAGCACTTCTCGCCCGGAGCGGTGGAGCGGACTCTGGACGTGGGCTGTGCGGTGGGGCGGTCCACCTACGAGCTGTCGCGGGACAGCGCGGAGACGCTGGGGATCGATTACTCGCACAATTTCATCCAGGCTGCGGCGGATCTCGCAAAGGGACCGCTGAACTACGAGCGACTGGACGAGGCGAATCTGCGGACGGTGCTGGAGGCCCGCGTGCCGCAGGGGCTGCCGGTGGGGCGGGTTTCTTTTGAGACCGGGGACGCGATGTCCTTGCGGGCGGACCTAGGGGCTTTCGACCGGGTGCACGCCGCGAACCTGATCTGCCGGCTTTTCCTCCCCGCTATGTTCCTGAAGCGGCTGCCGCAATTGGTCCGGCCAGGCGGAGAGCTGGTGCTGGCGACGCCCTGCACCTGGCTAGGAGAGTTCACCCCGCCGGAGAATTGGCCGGTCGGCAGCACACTAGACTGGCTGGGGGAGGAATTGGGGCGGGATTTCGAGCTGCTGAAGGCGGTGGATGAGCCCTTCCTGATCCGGGAGACGGCACGGAAGTTCCAGTGGACGAGCTCGCTAGTGAGCGTGTGGCGGCGGAAGTAGGCCGCGAATCGCGGATAAGACTATGGAGTGCTGCGGCACGCAGTCCCAAGCGGGAACGGGAGGTCTTTTACTTCCTCAGCAGCGGATGCCCGCCCTTTGCCTCCGTGATGTGCGGCGGGCGGAGGTAGACGGGCTGGGGCGGCAGGGTGCCGAGGCGCTCCTTCTCCTCCGCGAAAAGCCGGAACCACGCTTGGGCGAGATGGGCGGCGTCCGGGTGGCCGGGCAGCACGCGGGCCTCGGTTTCGGGAGAAAGGCCAATCTTGCTGACGGATTCGAGGGCGAAGGCCTTCAGGTTGGGATCCGCGCGGAGTTCTTCTTCCAGTTCGGCCGCGGCACAGAGCTCGGGTTCGACGGCTAACAGGCCGTTTTCGATAACCGCACGCCAAGCGCTGCCGCGGCGGGCGTCGCCGATGGCGAGGGATTTCCCGGTCGCAGCCTCGGGCACGGCTAACAGCGAGCAAAGGCCGACGGCCGGGCAGGCGTGGACCATGGCCACCCCCTGCCCTGCCGCGATGCCGACGCGAGTGCCACTGTAGCTGCCGGGGCCGGTGCCGATCACGACTGTGGCGAGCTTTTCGCCCGCTGCGAGGCAGGCCAAGGCCCGCTGCAGGGGCTCGAAGAGCAGGGCATTATGACTGCGATCACCGGTAAAGGATTCGCCGAAGACGACCTCGCTGCCACGCAGCAGGGCCAGCGAGGCACGGGGTGTGCTACTTTCGATAAAGAGTCGGGCGGCGTCCGGCACGGCTGGAAGCTCTGAAATACTCGACCCTACGGGCAATCTGATTCCCCTGAAAATGAGCGGATGGACGGCTTTCCGGGGCGGGCGGGATTCCCCTTGCAGGCCTCCGCACGACCCGCTTTCTTCCGTGCAAATTCAGCACCCGTAACCCGTCCCGTTCCAACCCCATGACCGACTACGCCAAAGGCCTCGAAGGAGTCATCGCCAATGAATCCGCACTCAGCAACGTGGAGGGTGCCGAAGGCCGCCTGACGTATGTGGGCTACTCGATCGACGATCTCGTCGCCAACTGCTGCTACGAGGAGATCGTTTTCCTCCTGTACAAGGGCCGGCTGCCGAAACAGGACGAGCTGGACGCACTGATGAAGCGCCTGCGCGGCGACCGCGAGCTGCCGGCCGGGGTGATCGAATTCCTGAAAAACGCTCCAAAGGACGCCAGCCCGATGGATGTGATCCGCACGGGCGTCTCGATGCTCGGTCTCTACGACAAGCGCGCGACCATCGGTGAGCCGAACCTGGAAAAGGTCGAGCAAGTCGGCCTCTCGCTGGTGGCAAAAGTTCCGGTGATCGTCGCCGCCTTCCACCGCTTCCGCCAGGGCCTGGAGCTGCTGCCCGCGCGCGAGGATCTCTCCGAGGCGGGAAACTTCATCTGGCAGGCCACTGGCCGGGAGCCGACCGAAAACGAGACCAAGATCCTCGACGTGGCTTACACCATCCATGCCGACCACGGCATGAATGCCTCCACCTTCGCCGCCCGGGTGACCGTCGCCACGCTGTCGGATGTTTACTCCGCGATCACTTCGGCAGTCGGCACGCTCAAGGGTCCGCTGCACGGCGGCGCGAACGAGGGCGTGATCCACATGCTCCAGGAAATCGGCGAGCTCTCGAAGGTGGACGAATACATCGAGGGCAAGCTGGCCCGGAAGGAGAAGGTCATGGGCATCGGTCACCGCGTTTACAAGGTGCTCGATCCGCGCGCTCCGCACCTCCAGCGCCTGGGCAAGCAGCTTGCCACCGAACTCGGTGAGCCGAAGTGGCTGCAGATGTCCGAGCGCATCGCCGAGATCATGCGCGAGCGCAAGGGCCTCAACGCGAACGTCGATTTCTACTCCGCCACGGTGTACTACTCGCTGGGCATCCCGACCGATCTCTTCACGCCGATCTTCGCGATCGCGCGGACTTCCGGTTGGACCGCGCAGGTGCTGGAGCAGTTGCGCGATAGCCGCTTGTATCGTCCGCTGACGCTGTATGTCGGGCCGAAGGGTCCGCTGCCGGTGGCTCCGATTGGGGAGCGGTGATCCGGCTCGCACGAGCTTAAGATCTCTTCGCCCTAAGAGGACGACTTATAAGAGCCCGGCACGAAGTGCCGGGTTTTTCGTGTGGGGTAGCTTGCTGAAGGGACGCCTCATGCGAGGTGTGGCTCCTGTTGGCAGAGTGAAGAATGAGACACATCGCCGACAAGGCCTCCTACCCGTGGTTTTGTTGAGTAGTGAGTCGCACCATCCTTCGCTTTGTTCTGATTCCAACAGGCATCGGCGCGGCATTCTTCGTGGTCATCTACGCCTTGGTGGGCGGGATGAGCACCCCCGTTCCTCCGCACATGAGAGTTCGGTCGGACTTCAATTCGATGCGCTCTGCCATACAGACTTACAGGATCAACGCCGGTCAGTATCCCTCGACCGAGCAAGGCTTAAGCGCATTGGTCACCCGGCCCGAGACGAATCCCCAACCGAAGAAATGGATTCAGGTTTTCGTGAAGATCCCGCCTGATCCATGGGGCCGGGACTACCGATACAAAGCGCTTCCGGAGGATGACAAGCGAGGTTTCGAGATCATCTCGGCGGGGAAGGATGGTGTCTTTGGAACGAAGGATGATTTGTCGTCAGTGGACGATTGGTGAGTCATAGGCGGACAGGAGTGTCCGCTCTCCACAGGGTCGAACGTGACGCGAGCCGTGGGGGCCGAGACAAAAGATTGCTCCCGCGGACTTATTCCGGTGAAGCCATGAAGATCACATGCGGCGTTGCCCTCCTCGTTTGCGTGATCTCAGGGTTTTATCTCTGGCGTCATCCAATCGTCATCCTCAGCCGGCCGACTTCGGAATTTGATTCCATCAGCGCTTCGCTCAAGACCTACAAGATCAATGCAGATCGCTACCCTTCCACCGAGCAGGGACTTGCTGCACTGATCACGCGACCGACCACGGAGCCGTTGCCGAAGAAATGGATCCAGGTTCTGAGAAAACTGCCACCTGATCCGTGGGACTGTGAATATCACTATCGGGCGCTGCCGGAGGGAGACGAACGAGGATTTGAAATTCGCTCCGCAGGTAAGGATGGCGTGTTGGGGACGAAGGATGACATTTCGTCTTTGGACGATTGAGCCGTGAAGCGCCCGTTCAACAAGTATTCGATGCCGCTTACGATCCTCTCGGCCGGGGTGATCGGCCTCCTGGTCGCTGCCAGCCTTGTGCGTAGCGTTTGGGAGGGCAGAAAGATCCGCCGGTTTCACGAGGATCGCATCGAATTGCTGGAGGCCGCGGAGAAATACCGGGCAGCCACAGGATCTTATCCCACGACCGAACAGGGGTTCGAGGCCATGATCCGCCGACGGATCATCCAGAAGGTGCAAATCGATGCATGGGGAAACGATTATCGCTATCGCTTGGTGAAGCGGGAGGGGAAGGAGGAGTCAGATGTCTTCTCGTCCTCTTTGAGATGGTGAGTCCATCCTTGTTCAATCCCGGGAACAAGCTGCTGAAGGCGGGCTCGGATATAAAGGCCATCGCGCTGGCGCTCGAAAAATTCAAGGCGGAGTGCGGCAGGTATCCCGATGAGCCGGAGGGGCTGGGCGACTTGGTCGTTTGCCCTCCGAAGCACCATGATCCGGCGAAATGGCAGCAGTTGCTCAAGGAGTATCCCGTGGATCCTTGGATGACTCGATACTCCTATCGGCTGATTGCGGAGAAATCGCCGGGGTTCGAGATTCGCTCGGCTGGAGAGGATCAGAGGTTTGGAACGAAGGATGACCTGTCGTCGTTGGATGAGTGATGAGAATAGGGGCGGACAGAGTGTCCGCCCTCCTCAGGGCGTTGAGGAGAATCGGCAATGGCGACCGGCGCGCACGCTTATGTCCGCAACCGCTTTGCGGTAGAATATTCTCTCGCACTTTGACCCGGGGTAGCCTCCTGCGTCGGCAACCCCGGACTTTGTTACGCAGTCCCGTTGGGACATTTGAGATTTGAGACAAGCCTAGCGGGGACAGGAATGTCCCGCTCCTTATGCAGGGATGGGGCGGACTCGTGCTTCGATCTTCGCGATGGCCCAGGCGGCGTGTTCGGCGATGAGCGGATCCGGATCCTGCGCGGCGTTTGTTAGGGCGGGCAGATCTCCGGCGCTGCCGGTGTTGCCGAGGACGACGCAGACGTTGCGCAGGAAGCGCGGACGCTTGATGCGTTTGATTGGAGACTTGGCGAAGAGGCTGCGGAATTCGTCGTCGCTGAGGGCGAGGAAGTCGCGGGGCTTCAGGGCGAAGACGGCTTCACGGGCATGGAACCGCGATTCGCGGGAGAGCTTGGCGAAGCGGTTCCAGGGGCAGACTTCGAGGCATTCATCGCAGCCGTAGAGGCGGTCGCCGATAGCTTCGCGGAATTCCTCGGGGATGACCCCCTTGTGCTCGATGGTGAGATAGGAGATGCAGCGCCGGGCATCGACGCGATGCGGGGCGGTGATCGCTTGGGTGGGGCAGGCATTGATGCAGCGGGTGCACTTGCCGCAATGATCGCCGAAGGGTGGGTCGGCGGGGAGTTCCAGCGTTGTTAGAAGCTCAGCGAGGAAGAACCAGGTGCCGATGTCCTTGTGGATCTGCACGGTGGACTTGCCATTCCAGCCGAGGCCGGCGGCGCTGGCGTGGTCGCGTTCGAGGACCGGACCGGTATCGACATAGTAGCGCTGGGTGCCGCCGAGGGCTTGCATGCCCTCGTCCATGCGCTTGAGCATTTTCTCGATGATGTCGTGGTAGTCGTCATTCCACGCGTAGCGGGCGATGCGGTAGCCGTCTGCCGGATTACTACCGGGATAGTAGTTCAGCGCCAGAGTGACTACGGAACGGCAACCGGCGAGCACCTCACGGGGATCGCAGCGGCGCTCGGGAGTGCGCTCCATCCAGCCCATGTCGCCATGGCAGCCGTCGGCGATCCACTCGCGGAAGGATTCGGCGTGCTCCGCCTCCGCCGCCACGGCGATGCGGCAGTCATCGAAGCCGACCTCGCGAGCGAGGGCTTTGATGGCGGCGGCGGGATTCATGTAAGAAGCATGCCTCGCAATACGTGTCCCGCCAAGCGAATGCCGGGCTACAATTGCGGCGGGAACGCGGGTTTGACAGGCCGGGGGCGGCTTCCCTTCCCTGCTGCCATGAATTTCAGAAAGCTGGCCCTCAGCCTCGCAGCACTTCTTACCCTCGGCCTGCCGGCCTCGGCCACGATCATCGGGACCTACAACATCCGCTACGACAACAATGGCGACATCAAGGCCGGGAACAGCTGGGAGCGGCGTGCGCCAATCATCGCGGGGCTAATCAAGTTCCACGACTTCGACCTGCTCGGCACCCAGGAAGGCGAACCGCAGCAGATGGACGATCTCTGCAAGCTGCTGGGCGACTACGGCTGCTCGATGCACGGGCGCGATGACGGCAAGCATGCCGGCGAGCACATCGGGATCTTCTTCAAGAAGGAGAAATTCGAGATGCTGGACGACGGCTTCTTCTGGATCTCCCCCACCCCGGATCAGCCGGGCGTGGGCTGGGATGCGCAACTGCCGCGGATCTGCGGCTGGGCGAAGCTGAAGCGCAAGGCGGACGCGAAGACGGTCTTCGTCTTCAGCACCCACCTCGACCACCGTGGCAAGGAATCGCGCAAGGAAGGTGCGGCGCTGATCTTGAAGAAGATCGAGGAGATTGCGGGGCAGGACCCGGTTTACTTGATGGGTGATTTCAACAGCGACCAACACAGCGAGGCTTACCGGATGTTCCAGGAGTCACCGCGCTTCGCCGATTCCTATGAGATCGCGAAGGTGCGATATGCGCTGAACGGGACGCCAAACAAGTTCGACACCAACGCGATGACCGAGAGCCGGATCGACCACGTCTTCGTGGGCAAGGCGGTGCCGGTGCGGCGCTACGGGGTGCTGACGGATAGCTACCGCGTGCCGAAGACGCCGGATCCGGAGGAGAGCAAGTCCGGGAACTTCCCGAGCGAGGTGACCTTCGAAGGATACGAGGCTCGGCTGCCCTCCGACCACTTCCCGGTGCTGATCGAGACGGTGGATTGAGATTCGAGGCAGGAAGAGGACATCCCCCGGGGGCCTTCCAAGGAGCTTCGCCACTAGAACTGCTTCGTCCGCTCAGAGGACTGAGCGGACTACTTCAGGCCTTCGCCGCGAAATGGTAGCGGGCACTTTCGAGGATGCCGCAGGCGATCTCCTCGGTCTCGAGGCCGGACGTCTCCAGCTCCAGATCCGCAATCTCGTGGTAGAGCGGGCTGCGCTCGATCAGGAGCTGCTCGATCTTCGAGCGCGGATCGGCGATCTGCAGCAGGGGCCGGTCGCGGTTGCGGGAAGTGCGCTGGAGGATGACGTCCACCGGGGCCTGTAGCCAGACCACGTAGCCGAGCTTGGAGAGGGCCTTGCGGTTGCTGCGGCGGCCGACGATGCCGCCGCCGGTGGCGATGATCCGGCGCGGGGTGCCGGGGGCGGATAGTTCCTGAAGAACGGCGCTCTCCATTTCGCGGAAGGCTTGCTCGCCCTTCTGGGCGAAGATCTCCGCAATCGTCATCCCGGTCTTCTCCTCGATCAGATGGTCGGTATCGATCATCGGATAGCCGAGCATGGTCTGGAGCTTGCGGCCGACGGTGGACTTGCCGCTGCCCATCAAGCCGATCAGCACGATGTTCTTCGGCAGGCCGTCGGCGGAATTCATGGCGGGATCGTACACAGGGGAGCGCGGCCCGCAAAGTGCCAAGTATAGGTTTTGTAAATACGACCCCACTGCCTGTTTCAAGGCGGGGCTAAGAGCTTCCCTCCCGTTAGCAATCCCCCATAGTCCCCAATCATGAATGCACGTTTCGCCGCCATTTCGGGTCTCACGCTTGCCGCAGCGGTTGGGATCGGGGCCCTGTGGTGGCTGAAACCAGGGACGGTGGCAGTGCCGGGACCAGCAGCAGGGGTGCCTGCGAAGTCCACGCCCGATCGGGACAAGGAAGCGGCAACCGGCTCGAGGGAGTCCAAGCAAGAACTGGACTGGAGCACCCGCCCGCTCTCGGTGACGGATGTGCAAGAACAACTCACCAAGTCCAAGCTCGATCCCGAACTTGCCCGCCTGATCCTCGAACGCGCCAAGGCCGAGATCAAAAACATCACCGACCGGGCGAGCATCGCCTCAGCCGTCATCGGCTACCTCTGCGCCCAAGGCTACACCGAAGAAGCCTGGAGTCTGATCGATACGGATCCAGGTCTGGCGCGGGACTTGCAGTTGAATTGCTACTTCCTGCAGAGCCCCGCCCCCCTAGACTCCCTACTCGGCCGTCTGGCCACGCTTTCCGACCCCTCGGACCACAGCCGTGCCGTTCATGGTATCCTGGCGGGGAGGCCGGGGGAGATCGCCAATCTCGATTTCAAGAGGGTTCTCAACGGCACGAAGGAGGAGGCGGATCAGGTTGCCATCACGCTCGGCGTGGCGATGGGTGCCGCTCCCTACGCCAAGGCCATCTTCGCCAAGTCGCTGGAGTTGATGAAGGACGGCACCCTGAGCGCCGATCATCTGCTTCGGATTTTGGCCCAAGACAAAAGCGTGGCCCCTTTCGACCGCTGGGAAATCCTGGCCCAAGCCAAGGGCACACTCGGCGAGAACGGCCCCCGTCTCCACGCCGCCATCGTGCCTGCCATGATCAAGGCGGATGCCGGCCGCACGATGAACCTCATCTGCTCGAATCCTGAGACCAAGTATTCCCAAAAGGTGCTTATGGCCGGCTTGGACACCATCTATCAGGCGGATCCCGCCTATGCGGACCAATGGGTCAGCACCCAGCTTCCCAAGGTCGATCCCGCGACGGGCCAGCGACTCATCGTGAGTCTGGCGCAGCTTGCCGCCATGAAGAAAGACTTTACCACCGCTCAACGCTGGGTCGACCAAGTGCTGAACCCGGAGGTCAAGAAGCAGCTCACCGACCAGATCGACGCATTCGCCAAGACCAATGCACCGGCCATGCGATAAGCCGAAGCAATGAGCCCCAGATGATCCGATCCGCCAAACTGGCCGTGATGACAGGGATCCCGGCCGTGGTCGCCGCGGGAATCGGTATCTGGCTCTGCTTCTCTCCCGGCAGCCGATTGCCTGGTGGGGCCTCGACCGGGCAGAACCGCACCCAACGCTTCACGGGATCCACTCCGAAAAACCCCAGCCCGGCAACCGGCGATTGGGAAGGCGTTCCGCTTTCTGCGGACAGTCTCCGGAAGCTGCCCCGCACGACGCTGACCCCGGAGTCCGCGCGCCAACTGCTGGATCGGGCAAAGACCGAGATCACCGGCATCGAAAGCCGCGCCGAATTTTCCGCGGGGGTGCTCTCGACCCTCGCAAAGCAGGGGCATTTGGCAGAGGCATGGGCGCTGGTCGAAGCGGCGCCCGGGATGGTCCGTGAGCGACAGCTCGCCACCCTTTTCCGCGAGGATCCGGCACCGCTGGCTTCGCTGGTGGCGAAGCTGGAAGGACTAAGGAGCCCAAAGGAACGCGGCGAAGCTTTGCAGGCGATCATCGGCTCGCGCCCCCGGGACGCCGCCGGCTTTGACCTCGATCAGATCAGGCTGCAATCGCCCCAAGAGATGAGGGCATTTTCCGACGGGATTTCAGAAGCCATCGCCGGATCGAAACGACAGGACCCCAAAGACTGCGAAACCCCGGAGATCCTCCTCAAGAAGTGCATCGCTCTCGCGGGCAAAGGGACGCTGGATTACGGCCATTTCGTCCACATTCTGAACCTGGACAGCAGCAACGATGGCTTCCTCAAGTGGGAGCTCCTCGCCGGTTTGAAAAATAGTCAGATGACGGCTGACCAAGTCGCGAATCTCCAGTCCTTCGTCGCCGGGCAAATGGTCAATTCGGACGCCGAACGCGCCATGGCCTTCCTCTGCTCGGGAGCCAGCAATCCTGCGGATCCAAGCGTTTTGGCCTCCGCAATTTCCGGCTGGTACGGGCGGGACAGCAGGGCCGCGAGGGCTTGGATCACCGGGCATGCGGAAAACCTCGCCCCAGCCGCCGGGGACGGAATCAAGAGCGGGGTGGCCCAACTCTCTCTGGAGCGGGGCGAATTCTCCACGGCGCGGGAATGGGCCGCGCTCATCGGAGATCGGGCAAGCAGGGAGGCCTTGAAGGAAAAAATCCGCGCTGCGGAAACTACCAGCACCGGAGAAGGACGCTGATCCGCCCAAAAATGCCATTCCCAAGTCTCCCCCGGCGGCACAGGCTGGGGGCGTGTCCGAGACCCGCATCCTATCCGCCCAAGAAGATGATATGAAGGCAGCCGTCCGTGAAGCCGCGGCGCTGCTGGCCAAGGGCGAGATCGTGGCGCTGCCAACCGAGACGGTCTACGGACTGGGCGCGGATGCCTTCAATGCGGACGCGGTGGCCAAGGTTTTCGCGGCCAAGGAGCGTCCGGCCTTCGACCCGCTGATCGTTCACATTTCTTCCTTCAAGGAACTGGCGGAAGTTGCCGTGGTGCCGGAAGACATCGCCGCCACGGTCAAGAGCTTGGCCGGGGCCTTCTGGCCGGGCCCACTGACGATCGTGCTGCCGAAAACCGACAAGGTGCCGGATCTGGTGACCAGCGGGCTGCCGACGGTCGCCGTGCGGCAGAGCGCGAACCTGATTTTCCGCAACGTCGGCAAGGAGCTGGGCCGCCCGATCGCCGCGCCGAGTGCGAACCGCTTCGGCCGGATTTCCCCGACCTCCGCCAGCGCGGTGCTGAAAGAGCTGGAGGGCCGAATCCCCCTCGTCATCGACGGAGGGGCCTGCCGCGAGGGGCTGGAGAGCACGATCATCACGATCGAGAATCGCGGCGGCGAGCAGAAGCCGCTGATCCGGGTGCTACGTGCCGGGCCGGTGACCAAGGAGGAGCTGCAGAAGTTCGGCAAGGTGGTGATCGAGAAGAAATCCGTCACCGAGCGCCCGGATGCTCCCGGCCAACTGGAGAGCCATTACGCGCCGCGGACTCCCCTCCTCATGTTCGACAAGCCGGAGGACTTCCGCCCGGAGCCGGGCAAGAAATACGGCCTGCTGAGCTACCGTGGCGATCCGAAGGCCGGCTACATGGACCTGCACGAGTGGGAAACCGTCGAGGAACTTAGCCCCGGCAGCGGCAAGCTGATGGAGGCAGCAGTCCGCCTTTTCCACGTGATGCGGGTGCTGGATGAGGAGGGACTGGACGCGATCGTGGCCGAGCCGGTGAGCGAAACCGGTCTGGGCGTGGCGATCATGGACCGGCTGAGAAGGGCCTCCGCGAAGTAATCCGCTCAGCCCCCTGAGCGGACTAAGCACTTCTGACTGCCCGCCGGATTTGGCGGACTACTTTTTGAAAGACCGGCGAAGAATCGGCGAAGCCCTTTCCAAGGCACCCTGCACACTTGCGCGTGTTAGCATCCCGCCTATTTTCGGCACGCTGCCATGCGCCGGAAAAGAGTTCTGATCCAGACCCTGCTTGCCCTCGTTCTACTGTGGGGAGCGGTCACCGCCGTACGTGCCTTCGCAGGCTCGAAGCAGATCACCGCGGAAAAGATCGCGGCCGAGGCCAACTCCTCGGGATTCGAGGATTGGTCGCAGAATAATTCGGCCCCGGACTCTGCGCGTGGCCAGCAGCGGGAGAAGAAGATCCGCGAAATGGCGGATCTGGTGAACCGGCTTGATTTCGCGGAACGCGAGAAGGCCCGCGACGACCGCTCGCTGGATCACATGACCCAGCGAATGAGTCACGACGAGAAGATCCTCTTTATCGACCTGACGGTGCGGGAGTCCATGGGCCGCTTCATGGAAGCAATCGACAAGCTGCCACCGGAGAAGCGGAAGCAATTCGTCGAGAAGGCACTGAAGGACATCGAGACCGGCAAGACCGGCGAGGACATGACCCGCTTGCAGGAACTCGGCAAGGATGTGGTGGAGAAGGTTCAATCCGAAGGGATGAAAGCTTACTTCGAGAAGGCCAGCGCTGATACCAAGCTGGACCTGGCTCCGCTGATGGAATCCACGAATGAACTGATGCAGAATCTGCGGGGGCAGGATCTGGGTCCCGGATCGCGATGAGGAAACCCGGCGTCAAATCCCGCGGCTTCACCATGACTGAGATCATGGTCGTGCTGCTGATCATCGTGGTGCTGGCCGCCATCGCATTTCCGATCACCACCTCGGTGATGGCGCGCACGCGCAGCGCGGCCTGCCTCTCGAACTTGCGGCAGATCGGAGTCGCTCTGGAGAGCTACCTGCAAGACCACGCGCAGACGATGCCAAACGTGGCCGCGGGCCGGAAGTCGAAGGCGGAGGATACGCCGGTGCTCGAAACGGAACTCGCTTCCTATCTCGGTGACCCCGAAAGCTATCACTGCCCCGCTGATCACGAGATCTTCGAGAAGAGCGGCAGCAGCTACATCTGGAATAGCACGCAAAGTGGCCGGAACCGCTTCCAGCTCGAGTTCTTCGGCAAGACCGGCGCGGACGTGCGCATCCCGCTGGTGACCGACAAGGAAGACTGGCACCCCGGCGAGACCGGCACGAATTTCCTCTATGCCGACCTTTCCGCTTCCAACAAGGTGAAGTTCGGCGTCAACCGTTAGCTCGATCGAGCCATGCTGAGCGTCACCGGTCTTTGCAAATCCTTCGGCGGCAAACCCGCGCTGCACGATATCTCTTTCCACGTCGAGAAGGGCGAGATCCACGGGCTTCTCGGGCACAATGGTGCCGGCAAGAGTACCACGCTGGGAATCATCCTCGGGATGGTCGAGCCGGACCGGGGCGAGGCGCTGGTGGGCGGTGTCTCGGTGCAGAAGGACCACTCGGGAGCGCTGCGGCAGGTGGGGGCCATCTTCGAGAGCCCGGCCTTCTACGAGTATCTGAGCGGCTGGGACAACCTGAAGATCCTGGCCGGTTATTCCGGCTCCTTCGATGCGAAGGCGGCCCGGGAGGTGATCGCGCGGGTCGGCCTGAGTGACCGGATCCGCGACAAGGTGGGGCACTACTCCCACGGCATGCGGCAGCGACTCGCACTCGCCCAAGCCCTGCTGCCGGAGCCTCAGGTCTTGCTGCTTGATGAGCCGACCGATGGCTTGGATCCCGAGGGTATCAAGTGGTTCCGCGACTTCATCCTGGATCTGCGCAAGGAGCGCGGGATGACCGTGCTCTTCAACTCCCACCTGCTCGCCGAGGTGGAGCAGATGTGCGACCGGGTGACGATCCTGTACAAGGGCCGCTTGGTTCACCGCGGCGACTTGGCTTCGCTCCAAGGAGAGGCTGTCGTCTATGAGGTGGACCTGGAGCCGTGGGAGGGCGCGTGCAGGCTTTTCGAACTGAACGGCGTGAAGGTCGTGGGCCCGGGACGAATCACCCTGCCTCCGGAGCTTGAAGCACCGATCCTGGTGGCAGCACTGGTGGGAGTTGGAATCCGGGTCTCCTCCTTCGCGCCGGTGCGGAGATCGCTGGAGGACCTCTATCTCGAAATCACCGACCGGCACTCGAAAGAGCAGGCCCAGCCCTTCATCCCAAGCGCATGAATTTCCTCAGCCAACTGGGAGGTGAACTCCGCAAGCTCTTCGGCCGCCGCCGGACCTACATGGGCTATGTCGTCTTCCTGGCAATGGAGGCGATCATCCTCTTCGTCTTCAAGCTACCGCGCAGCCAGCGCAGCATGCGCGAGCTGATCGAGACGAATGGGCTTGGCTTCAATGACTATTACAGTTCGCTGACGGTGACTTACTGGATCATGGGCTTCAGCATGTTCCTGCTGGGCTCGATCTACTTCGCGCTGGTCGCGGGAGACATCGTCGCGAAGGAGTCGGAAGATGGAAACCTGCGGCTGGTGCTGGCTCGCCCGGTCTCGCGGTTACGGATCCTGCTGCTGAAGTATGCGGCGGTTTCCATCTACACGATCACCTTCGTTCTCTTCGTCGGCATCACCGGCTACGCGATGGCCGTCGCGGCGCTTGGATGGGATGGAGGGCTCTTCGTCTGGAATTACAAGATGAAGGTCTTCGGGGTCTTCGGCACTTGGAATGAGGGCATGGGCCGGATCTCACTAGCTGCGCTCGGGATCGGGATCAGCATGATCACTCTCTCGTCGATCGCCTTCATGTTCTCCTGCTTCAAGATGAAGCCGGCGTCGGCGGCGATTGTCTCGTTGAGCATTCTTTTCGTGGACTTGGTCCTGCAGGAGTTCCCCTTCTTCAAGCCCTACGAGCAGTACTTCGTGACTTGGCGGATGAGCAACTGGGTCTACCTGCTGGAGATGAATATCTCCTGGGCCAAGCTGGCGGGGTCCTATGCCTTCCTCTTCGGGCTGAACGCGACTCTGTTCTTGATCGGCTACACAGCCTTCCGCCTGCGGGATTTCAAAACCTGACCTGAGCCAAACGGCTGAAAACGCAGCGGGCGGCCGGCATGTTCACCGGGGGTCGCCTTCCCCAGTGGTGCCGACCGCCCGCAGAGAGGGAGATCGTTTCGTCAGTGTGGTTCCCTGAGGAACGAGCACAGGCTGACATGAATTTTCGGCCCCGCGTATTCCCTGATCGCGTAGGGGCCCTCGGATTGGTGATTTCGCCGTTTTCAGGACCGCGCGGGTGGCCGAGGATGGCGGCGATGCGCGAGGACACGCGACGCTGGATCGAAGCGGACAAGAAGCACTGCTGGCACCCCTTCACCCCACAAGGCATTTGGGAGCAAGGAGATCCGCTGGTTTTAACCCGCGGTGAAGGCGCTTGGCTATGGGACTCGGAAGGCCGGAAGTATCTCGACGGGAATTCCTCGATCTGGACGAACATCCACGGCCACCACCAGCCGGCGCTGGACGCGGCGATCACCCGCCAGCTCGCGGCGGTGGCCCACACCTCCTATCTGGGCTTCGCGAACCCGCTGGCCAGCGAGCTGGCGGAGCGGCTCTGCGGGCTCTTCCCCGGTGGCACGCTGGAGCGGGTGTTCTTCTCAGACGACGGCTCCACCGCGATCGAGTGCGCGATGAAGATGGCGATCCAGTATCGCCAGCAGACCGGCGAGCCCGAGCGCATCGGCTTCATCGCCTTCGAGCAGGCCTACCATGGCGACACCATGGGCGCGGCCTCACTGGGTGGTGTCGCGCGTTTCCATGAGCGCTTCCGCAAGCACGGCACGCCGGTGACTTTCGTGACCGGGATAGAGGCCTTGCGACATCTGCCAAGCGAGGCGATCCGGCAGAGTTGCGCAGTGGTGATCGAGCCGCTGATCCAAGGCGTGAATGAGATGCGCCCATGGCCAAAGGGCATGCTGTGCGAGCTGCGCGCATGGTGCGATGCCCATGAGGTCCACCTGATCCTGGATGAGGTGATGACCGGCTTTGGAAGAACCGGGAAGATGTTCGCCTGCCATCACGAGGAGGTGATCCCCGATTTCTTGTGTGTGGCGAAGGGACTCACCGGCGGCTACATGCCGATGGCAGCGACGCTGACCACGGGAGAGGTATATGATGCCTTTCTAGGACCCGCGGAGAACGCCTTCTACTACGGGCATAGTTACACGGCGAATCCACTTGGATGCGCCGTGGCACTGGCGAGTCTGGAGGTTTTCGAGACAGAGCGAACCCTGGAGAAGCTGGAGCCGAAGATCTCGCTGCTGGCGGAGCTGCTGGGAGACTTGAAGCATCCCGCGGTGAAGGCCGTGCGCCAGTGTGGCTTCGTCGCCGGGATCGAGTTGGCGGAGGGCCTGGGCACCAAGGCCTGCCTGGCGATGCGTGAGCATGGCCTGCTGACGCGACCGATCCGCGACACTGTGGTGCTGATGCTACCACTGTGCACCACGGAGGAGGAGATCCGCATGGCCGTCAGCGCGATTGGGGAGGCACTCGCGCGAGTCACAGCCTGAGCTTCGACACGAAGCCCGGCAGATCGAGATCTCCGGGTATTTCGATCCTCGGGAGAGCCAAGAGCGAATCCTGGAACCGCACCGATTCCGAGCGGCAGGTCAGGCCAAACCGATAACCGCAGGCCCCCGTCAGATGCTGCACCACGGGATCGTTGTCCCCATACGGATAGGCAAAGGCGGTGACGGGATGCCCCAGACGGCTCTCCAGAATGGTCCGCGACTTCGCCAACTCGCGCACGACACCTGCCGGCGTGAGCCCGGTAAGGGGCGGGTGGGTGCAGGTGTGGGAGCCGAATTCCACGCCCTCTTCTTGCAAGGCCAGGATCTCATCCCAGTCCATCAACTCCAAGGGTTCCCCGAGGGCCGAGTCCCACTCATTGGTCCCGCCGATCCGACCAGCGACCAGGAAGACGATCGCGGTGAAACCGTAGCGCTTCAAGAGGGGCCACGCATGGGTGGCGAAGTCCCGATAGCCGTCATCGAAGGTCAGCAGGATGGCCCGGCCCGGCAGGGGGCGTCTCGCCTCCGCAGCCAGCCGCCATTCTTCCAAGCTCACGCTGTGGAAGCCCGCCCCGCGCAGGTAGCGCAGTTGCTCCTCAAATGCCTCCGGAGTCACCCGCCAGCGCGAGGTGGTGGCGAAGCCTTCCGGGGCCACACGGTGATACATCAGGACGGGCAACCGCGCCGTCACCACCGCGCTGGCATTGGGAGTGCGGCGGGACTCTTGGCCCTCCCAACTGACGTGGGAGGCCACCGACTCCGGAAGCTCTGGCAAGAGCTCGGCTTCAATGATCTCCGCTTCCCGGACAGGCGTCCCCTCCCCTTCCATTCGGCGCCGGAAAAGCTGCACCCGGTAAAGTGGAGTCCGCAGCTCCTTCACCAGATCCAAAAACTCCACCCGCTCGAAAGCTTCCCCGATCCGCTTCGCTCCGAAAGGCAGTCCCCAGTCGAAACCGGTCCGCTCGGGTTCATCGGCGATGAGATTCGCATGGGCCGAGAGGAAGTGCCCGCCCGGACGGATCGCCTGCGCAATCTTGGCGGCGACGGATTCCAGATCCTCTACTCCACCGACGTAGTAGAGGACCTCGCTGCAGACAATCAGGTCGTAGGATCCGAGGATCGGATCCTTGGTAAGATCGCAATGCTCGAAGCGCACATTCCCAAGGCTGACGCAGCGTTCGGCTGCCCGAGTCAGGGCAATCCGGGAAATGTCGGCGGCGACCAGAGTGTCAACATGACCGGCAAGTCGCTCGGTGAAATGCCCTTCCGCGCACGCGAGTTCCAGCGCCTCTCCGATCGGCTGATCCGGAAGGAGGGAAAGAGTCTCGGCGTATTTCTTCTCCTCGTAGGAATTCGTGTATCCCCAGGGATCCTCTCCTGAAGCGAAAAGGGATTCGAAATGATGCCCGTCATGCCCGGTGCTGCTGCTACCACTGGAGACCTCGCGGGACGCCTTTGCCGAGAGGCGGGGAGGCGAGGTCGGCAAGGGCCATGCAAGATGATCCGGCGCGTAGACGATCTCACGCGGCGCCTCCTCCAAGTCTACTGGACTGAGCACCGGCTGCCCGATTGCCTGCGCCATCTCGAGCAACTCCTGAAACGCCTCTACCGGCAAGCGCGCGTGCCGGGAAGCACTGGTGCCCGTGATTCCGGACGGTTGACGGCCCAAGGTCATACCTACTCTTTCAGGCTCCTCGGCAAGATCATCGCAGCTCGCCGCCAGCCTCGCGCGCAGGGATGCCGATTGATCCATCGGCCTGCCTAGCAGTCCTTCCCGAACCGCCACGCGGCAGAGTTCAAATCCGCCTGCTATTGTCAGGTGGGCTCGCAACTCCGTGGCAGAGAGCAGGCTGGGCGTATTCACAGTGCCGACCACCTGCCCTCCTGCGGTGAGCACAAGCTCCACGGCATCGCCAGCGGCCACGAGGTCGCGCAATCCCCGACTCACCTCGATCATCCGTCGCCCGGCTGGAGCAATCCCCTCAAGACCCATGGCTTCCCCGGTTTCATAGAAAGCTTCCGCGGGCAGCTCCGGACAGCCCCACAGCTCCTGAAGGAAAACCGTCCAGCCGATGGTGTCGTGGCATAGCGACCAAGCCGCGCCCGCTGGCAGTCCATCCGCGAGACAAAGCTCGCCGCGGAATATCGACATCCCAGCTTCCGTCTCTTCGGCGCGGAGATCCTGATACACGGTCTTCTCAAGGAACTTCCCGAGAACCGGCCATGCATATTCGGCGGCGATGGCATCGGCGACAACCTGTGGCGTCACCACTCCATCACAAACCGGAAGCCAGACCCGCCCAATGCGCACCCCCTCCATGAGCACGTCGCAGCGCACCCGCTCCACCCCTCGAGGTGGCGTGAGGCCGTGCAGCGGGCCGGTGACCTCGATTTCGGAGGCGTGGGTCAGGCCGATGGTGAGGGGACGGGGTGAACCCGGCTGCTCTACGATCATGCGCTCCAAGATCCGGCGCGCCCGGCTCGCGAGCAGAGGAACCTTCGCCCTTACTTCCAAGGCGGAGAGATAGCTGAGCACGTTCCCTTCCAGTTCAGCCCACAGCTCTGGCCATGCGGATGCAGCCAGAGCCCTGGGCAGCAGCGCCGCTTCGAAAATGCAGGCCGCCACCAATGCCGGATCAAGCGTGGGATCGATCGCGTCACCCAGCATTTCCAGCAGAGGCCGCGCATCGTTTCCGTGGCCGAGCACCACGGCGGCCGGCCAGGTGGCGAAGATGAATTTCACGGCGGAGAGTTGCCCCACGGGAGATCCCGCGTGATTCCCCGCCGCGGTGTTGTTCACCCGCGGATCAGAACCGTGTCCCCTCTCGATCACCTTCAGGCCATCGGTAAGGAATTGCCTTCCATCGGTGGTCAGGGAGGCGGGACGCATCCGGTAATAGGCCAGGACATCTGGAATCCACCCGAAGCGGGCGCCCGTGCGGGCCACCCGCTGCCACAAGTCCCAGTCCTCGCAAGTCGGCATCGACTCGTCAAAAGCACCCAGCTCTTGCACCAGCGTGCGGCGGATCAGGCAGGCGTGGATCGCGAAACAACAGCGCCTCGCTAGCACCCCAAACAGATCTCCTTGCAGGGAGGGATCTTCGCCCCTCTCCACCAGCGTTCCGTCGGGCAGCACCCGGTTCCACCCACAGTGCACAGCATCGAGGCCGGGATCGGCCGCGAGCACGCCGGTCAAGCGCTTGAGGTGAGAGGGCGACAGCCAGTCATCGGAATCGAGGAACAGCAGCCACTCGCCCTGTGCCAAACTGATTCCGGCATTCCGTGCTGCGCTCACTCCGGCACAGCTCTGGCTGATCACCCGGATCCGCTCGTCGCGGACCGAGAATTCCCGGGCGATTCCCAAGGTGCCATCGCGGGAACCATCATCGATCACAATCGCTTCCCAGTGAGGATGCGTCTGCGCAAGAAGCGATTCGAGGGTGTGGGAAAGCGTCTCCGCCGCGTCATGCGCGGGAATCACGACCGATACATTCATGGGTGCGCTGTGGACTAGCCCGGGGAGGAGCGCGCGGAACGGGAGAAGCGCTAACAGTTCACGAGCCGGATGAAAAGCGCAGGCTGCGCATGGTGGCCTGAGATTGCTTCTTCGCTCTTGGGCAATCGCAATTCAGCGCTAAGCTACATTTCGCCGAACAAGTCCATCTGCGGCGGATTCGGCTCGGGCATCGCGGGCTGGCGGGTGTTTTTCGCCTTCGGGCCCTGCTTCTTCGCATCCGGCTTGGTCGAGTGCAGCTCAAGGTGCGACAGGATCGCCTTTGCCCGCTCGATGATCGGCTTGGGCAGGCCGGCGAGACGGGCTACCTGGATCCCGTAACTCTTGTCCGCCGCACCCGGCAGGATCTTGCGCAGGAAGATGATCTCGTCGTTCCACTCCCGGACCGCCACGTTGAAGTTCGCGACCGCCGGGCGGGTGTTCGCGAGGTCGGTGAGTTCGTGGTAGTGGGTGGCGAAGAGGGTGCGGCAACCGATGATATCGTGCAGGTGCTCGGCCACGGCCCAGGCGATGGAGAGACCGTCGAAGGTCGCGGTGCCGCGGCCGATCTCATCGAGGATCACCAGCGACTTGTCGGTGGCGTGGTTCAGGATGAGAGCGGTCTCGTTCATCTCCACCATGAAGGTGGATTGACCGCGCGAGAGGTCATCGGAAGCACCGACGCGGCAGAAGATGCGGTCGACCATGCCCACCGCGGCACTCTCGGCCGGCACGAAGGCCCCGACCTGCGCCATCAGTGTGATCAAGGCGACTTGGCGGATGTAGGTGGACTTACCAGCCATGTTCGGCCCGGTGAGAATCTGCAGGAGACTATCGGCCGGATCGAAAGTGCTGTCGTTCGGCACGAACTTCTCTTCCACCAGGGTCTGCTCCAGCACGGGGTGGCGGCCGTCCACGATCGAGAGCGAACGAGAATCGTCCAGCAGCGGGCGCACATGCCCGTGCGTCTGCGCCGTCTCCGCCAGACCACAGAGCACGTCGATCTCAGCGATGGCTGCTGCCGTGCGCTGCAAAGGCTCGAGGTGCGCGCAGACTTCCGCGCGGAGTTGCAGGAAGAGTTCCATCTCCAGTTGCTTGGAGCGCTCCTCCGCGCCCAGCACCTTGTTCTCCATCTCTTTCAGCGCCGGGGTGATGTAGCGCTCGCAGTTCGCCATCGTCTGCTTGCGCGTGTAGTCGTCCGGCACTTTGGCCAGCTTCGAGGAAGTGATCTCGATGAAGTAACCGAAGACGTTGTTGAACTTCACCTTCAGCGACTCGATGCCGGTACGCTTGCGCTCGTCTTCCTGGAGCTTGGCGATCCACGACTTGCCATCGCGTGAGAGTGAACGCAGCTCGTCGAGTTCGGTCGAGTGGCCGTCGCGGATCATCCCACCGTCGCGGAGGATCGCGGGTGGTTCATCGACGAGCGAGTTCTTCAGGTGAATGACGAGTTCAGGAAAGGTCTGCGGCTGCGGCAGCGAGGAAGGCGGCGCGGACAGCGAGGCCAAGTCATCCAGCAATTCCGGGATTTGGCCCAGCGAGAAGGCAAGCGATTGCAGGTCACGCGCATTCCCCGCGCTCTGCGACAGGCGGCCGACCGTGCGTTCGATATCACGGATGCCCTGCAGCGACTCGCGGCACTTCGAGAGAATGAAGGGCTCTGCCAGCAGCGCGGCGATGAAGTCGTGGCGCTTGTCCAGAGTCTCGCGATCACGCAGCGGATGGAGGATCCAGTCGCGCAGCAGGCGCGCGCCCATCGGGGTCTTGGTGCGGTCGAGCGCGCCGAGAAGGGTATGCTTCTTGCCAGAGCGCGAGTCGATCAGGTCGAGGTTGCGCTGCGAGGCGGCATCGATCAGCACGTGCCGGGCATTCTCACGCACCCGCAGCGAGCGCAGGTGATCGCAGGGCCGGCGAAGCTGGTGAACCAGATAGTGCAGGATCGCACCGGCCGCAGCCACCGCGGCGTGGGCATCCCCGCAGCCATAGCCATCCAGCGAGTGAACCCCGAAGTGCTCACACAGCATCTGCCGTGCGGGATCCGGCAGGAAGGCGTAGCCATCGTAGGGCTGGGATGCGCCAAGCGCGCCGAAGAGCGCGATCTGCTCATCGGAAATGAGGAGCTCCGAAGGCGTCAGGCGTGCCAGTTCATCATCGAGCAAGCCTTGGTCGGCAAACTCGGCGACCGTGAACTCACCGGTGGAATGATCGACGCAGGCAAGCCCCCTCACCTTTCCGAGATGGAACACCGCGGCGAGGTAGTTCGGCCGCTGGTCATCCAGCAGATGGGTCTCCACGATCGAGCCGGCGGAGATGATCCGTGCAATCTCACGCTCCACGATTTTCCCCGGCTTCGGCTCGCTGGTTTGCTCGGCGATCGCAACCCGCTTGCCGGCCTTCACCAGGCGCGCGATGTAGTTGTCCGCGGCGTGGTAGGGCACCCCGCACATCGGGATCAGGTTGCGCTTGGTCAGGGCGACATTGAGGATCGGCGCGGCGGTCTTCGCGTCCTCAAAAAACATCTCGTAGAAGTCGCCCAGCCGGTAGAGCAGCAGCACGTCGTCAGGCAGCGAGCGGCGCATCGATTGATACTGCGCCATCATCGGGGTGAGCGTCGGTGCGGACATCTGCCCGGGAGTTTGGGGAGCCCCGCGCCCGGAGGCAAGGGGAAGACCTGCCTCCTTTGCGCTGAAAGCGGCAACCCGCGCCCGGTCTTTCCGAATCCAATCCCTACTCCGCGTGGATGTAGCCACGAAATCGCTGATCGCTCTCAACAAAGTGACCGACCCGAACCCTCGCCTGCTGGCCAACTTTAAAGAGATCCTCCACCAAAATATCACCACCCGGAGAAGCGTCCGGCCCCAGCACCAGGATTGAGATACCTTCGTGGTCGAAGTAGGCGCCGTACGATTCGAGGCGCATGACCTCTGCCGTTACCACGTCGCCCTCCTGAATCACGGGCTGAAGTGTCCGTCCCGCAGCCAAAGAAGCAAGTCAGTCCTACTCCATGAAGACCCCGGCTTGCCCTCCGGCTCCCGCTTGATGCCGAGTGGCAGTGGAGCAACGACTGAGAAGCACTCAACGGGAGAACAACATCGGCCCCTGCTCCAGGCTCTGGCGGTATTTCGCCAGTTGTGAGGCATCTAGCACGCCGGCGAGGCTGTTCACCTTGTTATCCACGCTCGCCTTACGCTGCTCCTCCATCTGCTTCATGGTGGCCTCGTGATCGATATTCCCGCCCTCGGGACCACCATCGGCCTTGATGGCCATGACATCCACATTCGAGGTCACCGTCGCGCCACCGATCGCCGCGCCGCCGCCGAGATCCGAGAATTCAATCACCGGCGCTACTCCGGCCATGAGACCGCCGATGGCAAGCGAGCCTGCACCGCCGCCCTCCACATCAGTCCGCGCCTGCTTCTCCAATATATCGTAAACCGCCTGACGCTGGTCATCGCGGAGTTCGACCGCTTGGGTCAGCGAGGCCATCTCGCGCAGGGTCCGCGCCTCGATCTTCTGGTTGCGCTCGGTCTCCTTCATTTCCTCATACTTCTCCGACTGATCCGCGCTGAGCAGGTTCTTCATCACATCCTCCAGCGAGCCCGGGGAATCCGTGGACTTACTCTCGATTTTGATGCCCTTCCCGTCGCCAGCCTTCGTGATGGTGGTCGCCGGGTTGGTCTTCTCGAAGTATTCGCGCAGCTTCGCCTGCTGCCCTGCATCCAGGCCCAGCTTCTCGGTCAGCGCGGCGATCCGCGCCTCGGAGCGCTTCGTGTGCTGCTCCTTAATACCTTCCATCATCTTCGCCAGGTGCTCGTCGGCGATCGCGGAAGAAATGTCCTTCGGCTTGTCCTTCGGGCCGCGGATCTGTGACTTCTGGTTCTCGCCCGACCCGGATGAATCGCCGGCAATCGCGGACCCTCCCGGCGCAGCCGTCCGATCCTCGGCCTTGGCTTCCTTGGCAACCTCAACAGCTGGTTTAGCGGCACCGCCGTCTCCCCTTAGCATCCAACCAGTGGCGATTCCGACGGTGAGTGCGGCCAGTGTGCAGGGGACGATTGCTTTCATCGTGGAGAGAGCGCCACCCGATGGCAGGATTTATCATCAAGTGGCGATTTCCCGGTGAATCATAGGCCTCGTGGACCTTGGACGAACTGGCGCGGGCTCACTCCCTTGACAGTTCGGCACGCTCCACGCTGTATGCGCGTGCGTATGAAGAAACTGATTTTCCCCGCAATCCTCCTCGTTGCCACGGTCTTCGGGCCGGTGCGTGCCGGTGCCGAAGAAAAGGACACCCCGCTCGCCAAGGAGATGGAGAAGCTGAACGACGTCTACAAGAGCTTCAAGAAGGAGACCGACTCCGCAAAGGGCGCTGCCAGCGCACGCGAAGCCCAGGGATTCGTCCTCAAGGGGATCACAATGACCCCCGAGATGCTCGAGAAGATGCCGGCCGGGGAAGAAAAGGAGAAGGCGCTGGCCAAATACAAAGCCCAGATGGGCAAGCTCTACGTCTCGCTCTGCGAAGTGGAATCCGCCTATCTTGCGAAGGACATGCCCGCCGTCGCCAAGCTGGTCGACACCCTCAAAGGCCAGAAGAAGGAAGGCCACGAAGCCTTCATGGAAGAGGAGAAGTAAGCCCCGCCCCTCACGGATTTCCCGAAAATTCCCCGCCCCGGTCGCAGCAGCGCCCGGGGCTTTTTCTTACTCCGGAATCTGCACGATCACTTCATCGCTGCAGAAGCCTGGGCCATCCTTGCCTGCTGGCCGATAAACGGCGACCACCCAAAGCTTCGCGGGGATTTCATCGCTGCCCTTCAAGACACGCGAGTTCCGCGAAGCTCTGGAAATTTTTCCGGAGCGCCAGCTATCAGTCCTCCTTCACGGAGACCGGCGTGCCGACCTTCACCTTGTCGTAAACGATCGGGATCACGGCTCGGGGACCGCGGACGCAGGCATGCGAGGCCGGGCGGCGCGACTTCGGGAGCGGCCCGATGTGGTGGCCCACACCATCCCAGGTCAGGCGCATCCAGTAGGGCATCGGCGAGCCGACGAACTTGCCGCCTTCCGGCACTGCGGCTGGCGTTTCGCCATCCACTTGGTTGCCTTCGGCGTCGAAGGCCTTGCCATAGTTGTTGGAGGCCTTGTCGATCTGCTTCTCAAGGATCTTGTAGTCGCCCGGAGGTGTCGGCCGCGAAGGCACGCCGCTGGAAACCGGGTAGTCGATCACGACCTCATCGCCCTTCATGAAGAAACCGCGCTGCTTCGACAGCGAGATCTCGATGTGCGAGTTCTCCGCATTGGTCTCGGCAAGGAGCTTGTCGTTCTTCCAGACCTGCATGGTCTTGGGGTAGTCCGGCTCGGCTTTGAAATGATCGTAGGTTCCCGGCGGGAAGGGATTGGTCGCCTTGCCTTTCGCATCCACGGGCTTGCCGTCCGGACCCATGGTCACAGACTTGTTGGCGCAGTTGGCGAGAAGCAGGGCGAGCGAGGCCGCAATAATGCTCAGAAGGGACGACGGCTGGTTCATGTGGCTGGCGGGGCGCGGGTGTATATACACCGGATTTCAGCTTTGCAATCCCTTAAGGTCTAACGAGCATCAAGAAGCGGGGAACTCTGATGTCCCACTTTGCCCGGCGCTTGGTGAAGGAATTTCCCCGCGGGCGCGTTTAGCTCGTGCTCATGAGACCTCTGTACCCGACCGCCGCCGCTGTTTTTGCCATCTCGATCGCCTCCGCCGCGGAGCCCTTCCTATCCCCGGTTTTCACCGACAACATGGTGCTCCAGCGCGACCAGCAGGACGCGGTCTGGGGCTGGACCCAGGCGGGCTCGACCGTGAAAGTGAGCATCGCCGGGAAAACTGCGGAGGCGAAGGCCGGGGCCGACGGCAAGTGGCTTGCCACCCTCCCCGCGCTTCCAGCCGGCGGCCCCTACACCCTGAGCGTGGAAGGCCCGGAAAGCGTGACGCTGAAGGATGTCTTGGTAGGTGACGTCTGGATCTGCTCCGGCCAGTCGAACATGGAATGGGTGCTCTCCAATTCGAACAACGCCCAGACAGAAATCGCCGAGGCCAATTTCCCCCAGATCCGCCATCTCCTCATTCCTCACGTCACCTCCGCCGACCCAAAGGCTAGCTTCTCCAGTGACGGTTGGCAGGTTTGCTCTCCAAAAACCGCCGGGAGTTTCACCGCCGTGGGCTACTTCTTCGGCCGTGAGCTTCACAAGGAACTGGGCGTGCCAATCGGCCTGCTCCACACGTCTTGGGGCGGCACCATTGCCGAAGCATGGACCAGCAAGGAGGCCCTGACCCCGCTCCAGGACTTCAACCAGGCGATGGAAGACCTTGAACGGCAGTCCAAATCCTCCTCCGGCGAGGCTGCCCTCCAAGAGGAATGGTACGCGAAGAATGACCCAGATGCCAAGAAGTGGTCCGCTGCGGAGTTTGCCGACAGCTCTTGGCCGGAAATGACCCAACCAGCCGCGTGGAGCGGCTCGAATGTGGCCGAACTGGCCAATTTCGACGGTGTGGCGTGGTTCCGCCGCAGCGTCGACATTCCTGCCGCCGCCGCGGGTAAGGAGGCTGTCCTCAACCTCGGCCCGATCGATGATGAGGACACCGCGTGGGTGAACGGCCGCCAAGTCGGCGCGACCGACGGCTTCATGAAGGGTCGCTCCTACAAGATTCCCGCCGGTGTGCTGAAGGCCGGGGCCAACTCGATTGCCGTGCGGGTGCTCGACATCAATGGCAACGGCGGTTTCACCGGCTCTCCTGATTCGATGAAGCTGACCATGGACGGCCAGTCCCCGGTCTCCCTCGCCGGAGCTTGGCATTACAAGACCAGCGCCGATCTCCAGAAGGTTCCCGCCTTTCCGAAGCGCATGGGCCAGAACCCGAACATCCCGACGGTCCTCTACAATTCGATGATCTCCCCGCTGCTGCCCTTTGGCATCAAGGGTGCGATCTGGTATCAGGGTGAGAGCAACGCTTCCCGCGCAGCCCAGTACCGCACGCTCCTGCCGGCGATGATCGGCGACTGGCGCAAGCGCTTCGGCCAGGGTGACTTCCCCTTCTACATCGTCCAACTGGCGAACTTCACCAAGATCCTGCCCGAGCCCGGTGAGTCCGAGTGGGCTGAACTCCGCGAGGCCCAGTCTCTGACCGCCAAGAAGGTGCCGCACAGCGGGATCGCCACGATCATCGACATCGGCGAGGCCAACGACATCCACCCGCGCAACAAGCAGGACGTGGGCAAGCGTCTGGCTTTGCAGGCCTTGGCCAAGACCTACGGCAAGCAGGTCGTGGCCGCCGGTCCGGAATTCAAGGAAGCCAAGGTCGAAGGCAGCGCGATGCGCCTGAGCTTCGACAGCATCGGAGGCGGTCTGGTCGCGAAGAGCGGCGAGCTGGCGAGCTTCGCCATCGCCGGTGAGGACAAAAAGTTCGTCTGGGCGGACGCCAAGATCGATGGGAACACGGTGGTTGTGTCCTCCCCGCAGGTCAGCGCCCCGGTGGCAGTGCGCTACGCCTGGGCCTCCAACCCGGTGGCGACCCTCTTCAACAAGGAGGGCCTGCCCGCCGAGCCCTTCCGGACCGACAACTGGCCCGGGATCACCGAGGGGAAGAAATAAGCCAAGCCACGCACTAGCTCCCGCCTCGCTTTCGAGTCCGCACAGGAAACTGTGCGGACTCATTTTTTGTGGCGCTCACACGTAGGGAGAGCCCGCCATGGTGGCGTTCAGGCCGAGGCTGCCCTTGTCGATGATCGCGAGGAAGACCGCTTGTGCCGCCTCCGGATCTTGCCCCTGCCGGAAGGTCCGGTGTGCTTGGATGAAGGCCACGCTCCAAGTCGCCAGAAGCAAACTCGCGGCCAGTTGGGCCTCAGGATCGTCGCCGGGCCGTCCGGCACCAGCGGATAGCGCGAGCGCTACGACTTGCGCAAACTCATCGCGGATCGCCCGGGCGCGGGCCTTGAGGGTTTCGCTGGCTTCGACCGCCTCTACAAAGGCTCGGCTCCGTGAAGAGAACTCGATCGCCGGACTTCGCTCCGCCACCAGGCGATGGGCGAGCAGGCGGTAGGCTTCGAGAGGAGCGACGCCGGGATCGCGCTGCTGCAAGGCTTCGCGCAGGATCTCACGACCCTCTTCGTCGCGGTCGAAGAACATGTCCTCCTTGCGGACGAAGTGGTTGAAGACCGTCATCCGCCCGACGTCGGCGGCGGCGGCGATCTCGTCCACCGTCACCTGGTCGAAGCCGCGCTCGATGAAGAGGCGGGTGGCGGCGTCGGAGATGGCCTGCCGGGTGGCTTGGCGCTTGCGGGAGCGGCGGTCGGAGGATGCTGGCATGCTCAGATTTCTGGACTCAGTATATATTTCTGTTGACCCGGTGCTGCAAGCCGCCAAAAATATACTCAGTCCAATTTTGGATAGAGTATATGAAAATGCAATTTGATGTGGTCGTGGTGGGTGCGGGGCCGGTCGGGCTTCTGACTGCCATCGAACTGGCACTCGGAGGCGCAAAGGTCCTCGTGCTGGAGCGGCTGGCCGCCCCAAACACGGCCATGAAGGCGAAGTCGATCGGCCCCCTCGCCGCCGAAGCCTTGCTGCGTCGCGGAATGGCCGTGGCCATCGCTGCCGAGGAAGAGCGGAGCTTTGCGGTGATCCAGCAGTTCATTGAGCGGAACGTAGCCGACAGCCGCGGGCGCGGGTCGAAGCTTAGCGGCCATTTCGCCGGGCTGCCGATCCGGAAGGATGGACAGCGTGAGCCGGAACGGCGCACCCGGGCCGTGGACCAGCAGGGCCTCGAAGCCATGCTGGCGGAGCGAGCCCGGGCTCTCGGGGTCGAGCTGCGCCGTGGCTGTGAGGTCCGCGGGTTCAGGCAAGATGGGGATGGCATTGAGGTGGAGCTGTCTCCGGGCAGCAGCATCCGCTGCGGGTGGCTGGTGGGCTGCGATGGCGGTCGCAGCTTCATCCGTAAGAGCGCCGGTTTCGATTTTCCCGGGACCCCGCCGACCACGACCTTCTATCAGGTGATCGCCGACATCGATCATCCGGAGCTGCTCTTGCCCAATGGCTGGAATCGCACGGCGGGCGGGGTGTTCTCCTACGGCCCGATCCCCGGGCGGTTGGTCCTGATCGACTTCAGTGGCCCGCCTGAGGATCGCGAGGCCCCGGTCACACGAGAGGAGGTTGAATCCGTGCTGCGCCGCGTCAGTGCCAAGGAGGTCCGGGTGAAGGCGCTGAGCAGCGGCAGCCGCTGGGGGGACAACACGCGGCTGGTCGACACCTATCGCAAGGGCCGGGTGCTTCTCGCCGGGGATGCAGCGCATGTCCATTCGCCCTTCGGCGGGCAAGGCCTGAGCTTGGGGCTGGTGGACGCTTCCAACCTCGGCTGGAAGCTCGCCGCGGTGGTTCGTGGCGAGATGCCTGAAAGCTTCCTCGATACCTATACAGCCGAGCGGCGGCCGGTGGCGGAGGCCGTGCTGGCCAATACCCTGGCCCAGATCGCGATCCTCAGGCCCGATCCACAAACGGGTGCGCTGCGGGAGCTGTTCGCGAAGCTCATGCAATTCAATGAGGTCAACGGGTTCATCGGCGAGATGACGAGTGGCCTCGCCATCCGCTACGATCTGGGATCGGAGCTGGATGAGGTGGGACGACTGATGGGCAACCGAGCGATCACTCCCGAGAGCTCACTCTACGATCTGATGCAGGACGGCATGGGAGTCCTTCTCGACGCCACGCCTAACAGACTGGCTTCCCGGCTTGCTACCGACACCACGCAGAGGATCCGTTGCATCGACGTCGACAAGGGCCCCTCGATGCTGATCCGTCCGGATGCCTGCCTTGCGTGGGTCGGAGAGAAGGGTGCGAGCGATGGACTGGAGGAAGCGCTGTGCCGCTGGTTCAGTCCTGCACCGTGATTACTGCGGCGAATCCAAGGCATCCGCCCGCTGCCGCAGCGATCTTGCCGCATCCGCGTTCTTCTTGCCCTGCTCCCAGATCCCAGCGAGGCGGCGCATGGCGGCGGCTTGCTCCTTCTTCTGGTCCGCCTTGTAGCTGCGGATGGCTGCGCGCAGGCGTTCTTCGGCGGCGGGCACTTGGCCGCCTTCCAGAAGCGATTCCGCGAACTCGCTGAGAAAGACCGGATCCTTGGCGGCGCCGCCGGTGCCCGCGAGGGTCTCCGCTTCGCGGAAGAGGCGGGAGGCGCTTGAGTGGGTCTCCGGATCGCGGCGAGTGGCCACAGCGAGCTTCACCGCGAGATCGGGATCGGATTGATTGAAGAAGACCGCTTTCTCCAGCAGCAGACGGGCCTCGCGCGGCTGGTCGGCGGCCAGGAATTCATCGGCGAGGGTGAGGAACTCGGAGGGACTGCCACCGCGGATTTTGAGCGTCTCCGCGGCATGGGGAAGGGCCTCCGGGATTCTGCCCTGGTTCCGGTAGAGCTTGGCGAGGGATTGATGGGCGAGGGCCTGCCGCGGATCGATGGCAAGGACCTCCTTCAAGGTCTTCTCGCCATCGGCCTGGCGCTCGGCGGCGAGTTGGAGGATGCCGAGGCGGGTGTGGAGTTCCAGCGAGGAAGGATCGGCCGCGACATGCTTGGCGAGCATCTCCATCGCCTCCGGCAAGCGGCCGGTATTGCGGAAGTGCTCGCTGGCGGTGCGGGCCAGCACCGGGTTGTCCGGCGAGGCTTGGACCGCCTGCTTCAAGAGCTCATCCATCCGGGCGCGACCGGCGGCATTGTCCTTCGGAAAGAGGGTCCGCGCCATGTCCACCGCGGCGAGAGTCGCGGCATCGCCGAGCCCGGGCTGGGCCAGTTCCTCGAAGATCGCGCGCGATTTCTCGCGCTGCTCCATGGACTCGTAGATGCGGAAGAGGCGCTTCTCGATGGCGAGGCTGCGGGGGAAGCGCAGGGCGGCCTTTTCCAAGGTCTCGGCAGCGATCTTTCCGGCGAAGTCGTCATTCGGGGAGACATCGCGCAAGAAGTCGGCGTAGGCGATCTGGGCGTCGAGGCGTTCCGGCGCGGCCTTCGCGAAGTCGCGGTAGAAGGTGGATGCCGCTGCGACGTCCCCAGCGGCCTGGCGCATTTGCGCGACGCGGGTCATGAGGGGAAAGGCGGTAGGATCCGCCGCCTGGGCTTTCTCAATCGCGGCATTGGCGGCCAGACGGTCGCCGCGTTGGCCAGCGAGGATGCCCAGCGCGAAGTCGAGCTTCGGGTCCGCCTTGGCGAGTGCCGGAACGGCGAGAATGAGAAGCACGGCGGGTTTCATGCGCTGTGCGAACCCAAGCCGAATACTGGGTGGAGGTCAAACGCGGGGGCATCCCACGAGCAAGTCTACCAGATCCAATGAGGCAAGTGGCTTGGGTTCAAAGGCAGAGGAACCACGGATTAACACGGATGGACACAGATGAAAGGCAGGAGAATCAGGGCCGGGTGATGCGGAGGCGCAGGAACTTCAGCGGATCTGCTGACGGCGCGAGGCTGGCTTTGATCACGCGGGTCACGCCGTCGTCCGAGATGATCTGCTCGCTGACAGTGGCGGGCACCCATTCACCGAGACCTTCGCTTTGGACCACGGTGTAGGTGATGTCCGTGGCCGCGAGGTTGCGGCGATAGGTGAGGGCGAGGATGCCGTCTGCATAGGAGAGCTGCGGCCCGAGCTGGTAGTCCGAAAGCGCGGGATCGGTGTTCATCCCGTACTCGAGGAGATTGTTCATGCCGTCGCCCTCGGAGTCGACGTCGTCGGCAGAGATCAGCGGGTTGTTCGCCTCGGCCGCGAATTTGCCGAAGCGCCAGGCATCCATGGGCAGGTCTTCGATCGTGACCGTGGCGGGAGGCGAGGCGATGTAGTAGCTGCCGCCTTTCACCAAGCCGAGCTGCACGGTCTCCGGGCCCTCCGCGATGGTATCGGCCAAGGGCGTCACCGCGATGGTCGCGGAACTCGCGCCGGCCGGGATGGTCACGCTGTCACCGATAAGGGCGTAGTCGCTGCCGCGGGTGGCACTGCCAGCGGACGCAAGGCTCACGGTCAAGGGCGCTGCCGTGGAGGCCAAGGCGCGGCTCACGGTAAACTGGCCGGGAAGGAGGCCCGATTCCTTCGCCAACAGAGTCGTCGCGGACATGGAGACCGAGGCATCGGGATTATCGATCGCGGCGATCTCGGCGGCGGAAAGTGAACGGTTGAAGAGAGCGACCTCATCGATCCAGCCATTGAAGGTGCGGCTGCTGCCGCTGGTGTCCTGGCCGATGCAGGTCAGGCCGTTGAATTCCTCAATGGCGTGAGAAATCCCGTTGGTCGCGGAGACCAAGCCGGTGCCGGGATCCATGTAGATCTTCGCCTGGCCCGGCTCGACCACCAAGGCCACGAAGGTCCACTGGCCATCGGGCGGAATGAGACCGGAATTCCAGTTGTAGCTGCCGCCCGTGTCATTCCAGGTATAGCGGAGTTCGTTGCTATTCCCGAAGGTCAGGCCGGCAACGGTATTTCCGGCGCGGCTGAAGACGATGCCGGAGAAGGAGGCCGCATTGCCGCTGCGCTTTACCCATGCGGTGATGGTGACCGTATTCGAGTTCAGGTTGAGCGCGGGGATCGTGACGCGCGAACCGTTGCCGTTGAACTTGTAGGCGGTGTTGTTGGCCTCAAGGGAAGGAAAGGCCGCGGGCCGAGGCCCCGCTTGATTCACGGTCAAGGAGCCAACAAAGGTGCCGTTGTTAGATCCCACGGAATCGACGGCGGTCGGGCCCGCGGTTTCGTTCAAGCGCCAGTAAGCCAAGGGGCCTTGCACTTCGACCGCGCGCCGGAAGCCGGTGCCGGCGGGCTTCGTCGCCAGGGTCGCCGGATCACTGGTGAGGGTGGTGGTGCCATCGGAGATGATCACGCGATAGCTGCCGGCGTCCGCGGCATCGACCTGCGGGAGGGTAAGCGTGGCGGAAGTCGCACCGGGGATATCGGTCTCGCCGCGCTGCCACTGGAAGCTGAGCGGCTTGGCGCTGGCGACGGTGGCGGAGAAGTTCACGGTCGAGCCCTCATACACCGTGCGCGACTGCGGCTGTGTGGTGATCTGGAAGCCGCTGCCAATGCTGGCGAGGCTGACGTTGTCGAACTTCCACCAATGGGGATTCGGATTCGTGCTCGGCCGTGCTAGGGTAAAGAGGCCGACATACATCTTGGCAGCAAATGGCGTAGCCATGGTGCGGGTGCCGACCTCCGTCCAAGTAAGGCCATCGGTAGAAAGGGAAGCAGTGAAAAGCGTTCCGGCGCGCTGCAGCTTGAACCAGGTGTAGTTGCTACCGAGGTTTGCACCCACGACCGGGCCACCGGCATTCTGGTCGTCGCTCGATTGCAGGCGGGTGGAGTTGCCGTTCTCCTTGTAGAGAGCCACGAAGCGGCTGCCGAGTTCCGAACCCGGACTGGGCGAGAGGTTCTCGCGGAACATGATCCCGCCATTCCACGAGGTGTCGAAGCCAACGGCATCGAACTGCGAGCCATTTGCGGAGCCGGTCACCGGCTTGCCCGCGACATGGGCGATGATCGTTTCATCGCCGCTGATCTCCTGCCATGCCATGTTCATGCCATCGCCCACGAGCGACCAGGTGCCGGCATCGTAGCCCGCGGCGGACTGGAAGGCGTGCTGGCCGATGGCCGAGAAATTCCATGGCGAAAGCACCGGCTGCACCGCGGTGACATCAATGGGTGGGGAATCGATGGAGAAGGCCGAGCCTGCACCATAAACCAGCCGCGCCTTGAGATGATTCGCACCGCCGCCGAGGAGGGCGGGAGTATTGAAGGGTGAACTGGTCCCCGTCCTGGTCGCCCAGACCGTGTCCTTGTTGAAGAAGCGCACGGAGTTCAGGGTCTGGCCATTCGCACTCACATTCGCCGCCAAGGGCGCAGCGGAGGCTGGAATGATGGCGCCCGGGGATGGTGAGGTCAGCGTGACCGAAGGCTCGCCTCCGGACGGCAACCGCGCCCAGCAGGCTTCCTTCATCAAGGTCTTCGCGAGGCCCGGACCCTCCCATGAGAGACTGAGCTGATCGTTGTCGCCGGAAGTGGAGGAATTCTTGAAATACTGCAACTCCACGGCGTGAAGCCCGGCCTTCAGGCCAAGCGTGCCGCCCGCCTCCGAGCCACCGGAGTGCACGCCATCGTTGGTGATCACGGGACTGCCATCGATGAGCAGCTTGCTGCCATCACAGGAAGCGAGGGAGAACATCCACAGGCCGTCCGCCGGGACATTCACGTAGCCGCTGAACTGGCAGGCATAGGAGGTGTGCTTCTTCCTCACGGTGAGGTCCGGCATATTCACCGCACCCTGCATCTTGAGCGTGGAGCCCGCCAGCGAAGCGAAATCGGGAAGCGCCGACAAACTAGTTTCATAGTACTTGTAGCCCAGGCCCGGAACCGTGCCGCCGGGAGTGACAGCATCCGCAAGCACGGCCGCAGCGGCACTCACGACTGCCGGCGTGGACTGGCGGTCGAAGATATCGGTGATGGTCAGGCGCACGGTGCTGCCCTGCCCCGGTGTGGTGACGACACACTCGCGGACATCCGGATCGATCTTCGCCAGCGTGAAGGCCGGCGTGCCCGAAGTATCCGGCGAAGGGAAGACCTCCACCTTGTAGGAAAATTGCGGCGCACTGGTGGCTGGCAGATTCCACTTCACGTGGACCTGTCCGGAGCTGCCCTCCGCCGTGACGTTGTCCACCACCAGCGGATCGAAAGTCGGATTGGCAGGCGTGCTCAGGGTGTAAGTCATCTCCACCGCACCCGGGCCCATGTTGCCGGTATAGGTCGTGCCGCTGCAGGTCTCGAAGAAACCCACGGTGCCATCCTCCATCGTTCCCGAGGTCCCCTTCTCGGTGGCCTGGCGGGTCGAAGGGCGGAAAGTGGTCGCTGGCTTCCAGCTGCCCTTGCGATAGTAGATGTTCTTGAACTCCGCGCGGCGCGGGTTGGCATTGCCGTGGCTGAAGTCCTCCAGGAAGCCCGACATCGTGCCGTCGAACTTGGTCGCGGCGAAGGGAACATTCATTGTGGCGATGTGGTTCCACTGGCCGGTGACGCCATCACGCAACCATTGGCCGACCTTGCCTTGATTCGCGGGATTCCCGGTCGGCCGCCAGACCCGCATGGCGGAGGCGTACCAGACATTGGTGTTCATGTTGGCAAGGCCGGTGGTGGTCTCGATCTTGCCCGAGGCGCCCTCACCCACCGAGGGGACGTCGTAGAAGGGCGGATTCCACCATCCGGGAACCACGGCATCCCCCGCGCTCACCGGATTGCTGACCGGCCAGAAGCTCCAGATGTAGCCGTTGTTCCGCGGCGTGGAGGAGCCGGTGGCCACGGCGGAATCGTAGGTCGTGCCGGAATAGAAGAAGACGCTGTGGCCGGACTCATCCTGGACGTTGTTGTAGTAGCGGGCGTTATAAGTGCTCTGGGCCCAATAGGGATAGCGGACCTCCTGATAGAGGATGTCGGAGCCTGCCTCGGTGTTGAAGTTGTAATACTCGGCGGCTGCCTTCCCCACGAGCAAGAGAGAGGAGAGGGCAAGGCCTAGGGAGGAGACACACGAAAGCTTGGATTTCATGCAATTTTTGAGTTTTAACGCCGAAACTCGCGAGAAGTCGCAGAAATCTTTCGCTTGTAAAGGCCGCAGGTGGGTCGGTGCGTGAATGTCACGAGGGCGAGCGGCCGGGGATTCCCTTCGCTGGACCTTCTTTTGACGATCACGGCAGGGGTGGGAGATAGGCTCCTTCGTGAAGATCCTCTGCTTCCTGCAGAGCATCGTCCCCATCAGGAACAGATGGGGGCACTGGGAACTCGGTGCCAGCGGGTGGCACAGGTGCTGCGAAAGCAGAAATGCAATCCACTACGACTATGTCCAACGTACCTGCCTATCCCAAAAGCCCCTTGCTGGAATCCAACGCGGCGAGCGAGGCCCCCCGCCCTTCCATGGCAGCGGCGGACCCGCGCCCTTTCGTGCCAGCACGCGACCCCCGCCCCTTCGTTGCAGCAAGCGAACGAGACGAAGACAAGCAGCCCGGCAGCGAGCTGCGGATAGGAATCGATGAAGGGCTGTGGCACGCACGCCTCGGGGATATGATCGAGATTGCACCCGTGACGACCGTGATGGCAGTGGGCTGCGTGGGAATAGGGGCGGGCCTCGCGCTGCGGTGGCTTATTGCCCGATAAAGTTGCAACTTGCGGAGCAAGGCGGCTGATGGCGCGGAGAAAAGGCCGATTCCGTGAGGGACCTTTCCCCGGCTTCGTTCCTCGTGCCGGGCTATTATGAGCCGTCCCGTTGGGACGAAAAACCCCCGAGGGAAACGCCTTGGGTGAGTGTCATTCGAGGCTGTCTGAAAATCCGGATAGCAGGAACCTTCCTTAGGAAGCTACGATGAGGGTGAGGCGGGGATCTGACGATGCGGCTTGTGGCCGCCGAAGTGCGAAGGTCATAGACACCGCTACAGGTAAGGGAGCAGGTCGCTTCAGGGATCGAATTGCAGCCAGTCCAGGTTCATCAGGCCGCCCTTGCCGGGGTTGACGAAGACGACGACCAGATCGACGGAGCCTTTGACGGCGAGCGGGGATTTGAACTCGCGCCAGTTTGCCCAGGCTCCGGTATTCGGAACGTCCACCTTCGCGATCAGGGGACCATTGGCCGAGCCGTCGTGGAGTTCGATGCTGCCACCGACATTGCCGCTGGAGGCGCGGAAGGTCACGCCGCTGCTGGTGTCGAGTTGCACCCGGCCGAAGGAGATCCGGTGGCCGTGGTCGATTGAACCGACAAACTGGGCTTGGGAGCCTTCGCCACCCAGGATCTTCGCTCCTTCGACCTTGCCGGACTCGGCTTGAAGACGGCGCGGCAGCAGATGCAGCGTGGCGGTGGTCGCGAGCGGTCCCGCGGGTGACTTGCCGGTATCGGTATAGGTGGCCTCAATCACGCCGCCCTCCAGCGCCGTGTCCTTCGGCACCTTCAGTTCACCGCTCAAGCCGCGCATCAGCGATGGCGTGGCCTTGCCGGGCTCCAGCGAGAGGATCCAGCGGACGATGATATTGGCTTCATCGAGATTGATCTGCGGGTGCGGCAGCATACCGACCTCACCCCAGACGCCGGAGGAGCCCTTGATCACGCGCTGCACGGCGGGCTCCACGGCATCCGTCTTGCCGCGATAGCGGCTGGCGATATCGAGCAAGGGCGGGCCGACCAGCTTCTGGTCGACCGAGTGGCAGTTGAAGCAGTCATTCTGCTTCATGAGTGCCAGGCCGGTCTCCACGCCGGCATCCTTGTTAGAGGACTTCCATGCGGCATTGACCAAGGTGCGGTAATCCATTTCGGCGGCCTTCTGGCCACTATCGCCGTCCTCCGTATCATGAACCGCGAGCTGGTAACGGAGTGCCTGACCCGGATCGATGAAGCTGCCTTCCACAGGTTCCAGAAAGCGGACTTCCGGCAAGTGGTTGCCCACGGTCGCGGCGACGGTGGTCTCCGCGAGAGCTCCCTGCGGATCGGCGACCTTCAGCTTGATGCTGTAGTTGCCGGGTTGGGGGATGGTGACGCTGGCCTTCACTCCGGAGCCCACCACTTTACCACCCGGCTCCACGCTCCATTGGTAGCGCAGCGGCTGGCCTTCGCGGTCATAGGACTCCTCCGCGGAGAGGGCGACGGTGAGCGGCTCGGGGCCGCTGGTATTCTCCGCCTTGATCTTCGCCACCGGATCGAGGTTGCCGGACTGGAAGGAGATCTTCACCAGCTGCGCGTCCTTGTTCGCGCCCCAAGTCTCACCGTAGTCCATCACGTAGAGCGCACCATCGGGACCGAAGCACATGTCCACCGGGCGCTTGATCTGGAAGCGCCCGCTCTTGTCATCGGCGCCCTGGGCCAGGCGAATGACATTCGTGAAGGGCTCCATCTCCTTCAGGCCGCCCTTGTCATCGAGCCGCAGCCAGAACATCCCCGGCCGCTGCCAGTCATAGAAAATAATACTGCGGTCATAGTAGGCCGGGAAGCCGCCGCTCTTCGCGAACTCCGGCTTGTAATGGAAGACGGGGCCGCCGCAGGCCGTCCGACCGCCGCCACCGAGCAAGGGGAAATCCTTCGTCGGCCGGCCGGGATACCAGATCATGGGCGGCTGGACCGGCGGCAGCTTCTTGAGGCCGGTGTTGTTCGGGCTGTTGTTGAGCGGAGCCGCAGGATCGAAGGCCGCGCCCGCCTTGTTCGCAACGAAGTCGAACTCGTGGTAGAGTTCCTTGCCGCGCGAGTAGGGCCAGCCGTAGTTCCCCGGCCGGGCGACGCGGTTCAGGGTATCGAAGCCGTTCGGCCCGCGGTCGGCACGGGTCTCGCCGGAATCGGGGCCGACATCGCCGACGTAGAGCACGCCGGTGGCCGCATCGATGGAGAAGCGCCAGGGATTGCGGAAGCCCATGGCGTAGATCTCCGGGCGGGTGCCCTGCGTGTCTTTCGGGAAGAGGTTGCCATTGGGGATCTCGTAGCTGCCGTCGTCCTTCGGAAGGATCCGCAGGATCTTGCCGCGCAGGTCATTGGTATTCGCGGCGGATTTCTGGGAGTCCCAGGGGCTGCGGCCGTCGCGTTCATCCAGCGGCGAGAAGCCGTCCGAGCCGAAGGGGTTGGTATTGTCGCCAGTTGAGATGTAGAGGCAGCCGTCCGGACCGAAGCGCAGGGCGCCGGCGTGGTGGCAGCACTCCTTGCGCTGCTCGGCGTAGGTCAGCAGGTCCTTGCGACTCGCCATGTCGAGCTGGTCGTCCTTCACCTCGAAGCGGCTGAGGATCTGGCCCTCGAAATCCGGGGGCGAGTGGAGGAGATAGATCCGGTGGTTGGATGCGAACTTCGGATCGAGGGTCATGCCGAGCAGACCGTTCTCCATTGCGTTGGTGACCTTCAGCGATCCGACTTCCTTCATCGCGCGGGTCTTCGGGTCGAAGACTTTCACCTTCCCCGCGATCTCGTTGAAGAAGATCCGCCCGTCCGGCGCGAATTGCATCTGCATCGGCTGCGGCATTCCCTCGAGCAGGGACTCCACCTTGAAGCGATAGTCGGGTGGGGCTTCAGCGGCGGGCGCCGAACCCAGCAAGGGCAGCAGAAGGAGGAACAGCGCGGGATGTTTGGTCATGATCGACCGGCGGAACGGGAGGCTTGGCCTGCCCCTTTCAGCGATCCCCGATAGTGGGGACAAGGTGGAGTGCGGAAATATTTCCCGGGTTGGGAAAGAACTTGCGGGAGGGGAGATCCAATCGTGTTTAGCTGATTTCCAGATCTCAAATCCCCCAGCCCGCTGGCAGGCCCGGGAGCACTCCTGCGGCAGAATGTCACAAAGAAGACGGAAGATTCGCCCATCAAACGCGTATCACGGGCCAACTTTTCGCCATCCCCATTTTATGAGAACGCTGAGAATACCCCGCTGGCTGATGCCTGCCGTGGCTGCGGCTGCCGCCCTCCTGCCCGCGATGGCCGGAGCGCAGCAGACCACCGCCGCCATCTGGAAATACACGACCGACAAACCCGCGAAGGGCTGGGAGGCCCCGGGATTTGACGACGCTGCCTGGAAATCCGGCCCCGGTGGCTTCGGCGGCAAGGAAGGCGAGAAGCGCGCCCCGGGCGGGGTGGTGAACACCGAGTGGACGACCAACGACATCTGGCTCCGCCGCGGCTTCGAGCTGAAGGAGGTGCCAACGAATGCGGCGCTCTTCATCCACCACGATGACGAAGCGGAGGTCTATCTGAACGGCAAGGAGATCCGGAAGTTCGAGAAATACTCGACCTCCTACTTCTTCGTCCTGCTGGATGCTGCGGAACGCTCCGCACTCAAGACGGGAGAGAATCTGATCGCGGTGCACTGTCATCAGGGAAGCGGCGGCCAATACATCGATGCGCATGTGGTCGACTTTGATTCCCCGCCGGACCTGCGCAGTCTGGTGGGCAGCGATGGTGCGGTGCGCTCGCCGCTGATCACGCCGTGGGGTGAGAAGGTCACCGCGGAGAATGCCTGGCGCGAGTATCCGCGGCCGCAGCTCCAGCGGAAGGAGTGGACCAATCTCAATGGCAAGTGGGACTATGCGATCACCAACCTGCGGGTGAAGGCTCCGCAGACTTGGGCCGGCAAGATCCTGGTGCCCTACCCGATCGAATCGAAGCTCTCCGGCGTGAGCCGCATGTTGCAGCCGCATGAGGCGCTGTGGTATCGCCGTCCGATCGAGGCGAAGGCCAAGGAAGGGAAGCGCACCTTCATCCGCTTCGAGGCGGTGGACTATAAGACCACGGTCTGGTGCAACGAACAGGAGCTCGGCACCCACACCGGCGGCAACTTGCCTTTCAGCTACGACATCACGGACACGCTGAAGGACAGCGACAACACCATCACGGTGCGGGTGGAAGACGCGACCGGCGGCGCGCAGCTGCGCGGCAAGCAGGTGCTCGATCCCGGCGGCATCTTCTACACCCGCAACTCGGGCATTTGGCAGACGGTGTGGCTGGAGGAAGTGCCGGAAAAGCGCATCGAGGATCTGGCGATCACGACTGACATCGCGACCGGCGAGATCAAGATCGTGCCGAAGCTCATCGGCCTGGACTCCGCAAATACTTCCCTGCACGCGGAGGTGCTGGATGGCGGCAAGGTGGTGGCGGAATCGAAGGGCGGCCTGATCAAGATGAAGGTGCCGAATCCCAAGCTGTGGTCGCCGGACAGCCCCTTCCTCTACGACATCAAGGTGAGCATCCCCGGTGGCGATGAGGTCACCAGCTACACGGGCATCCGCAAGGTCGGCCGTGCGCAGGACAAGGATGGCAACTGGCGCTTCACGCTGAATGACAAGCCGATCTTCCACTGGGGTCCGCTGGACCAGGGTTGGTGGCCTGATGGCTTGCTGGCACCGCCGTCCGACGAGGCAATCGCATTCGAGATCAAGTGGCTGAAGGACGCGGGCTTCAACATGATCCGCAAGCACATCAAGGTGGAGCCGCGCCGCTACTACTACCACTGCGACCAGATCGGCATGCTGGTCTGGCAGGACCAGGTGAGCGGTGGCGAGAGCCCGCCGTGGACGAAGTTCGATCTCAATCCGAAGGATGCGGAGTGGAACGAGGACGACCATCTGCAATGGATGGCGGAGCTTGATGCGATGATCACGACCTTGGGGAACTTCCCCAGCATCGTGGTGTGGACGCCCTTCAACGAAGCGTGGGGCCAGCACCGCACCATGGAAGTGGGCGAATGGCTGGTGAAGCGCGACCCGACCCGCCTGGTGAACATCGCGAGCGGCGGCAACTTCTGGCCGGTGGGTGCGATCGCGGATCTGCACCACTATCCCGATCCGGGCTATCCGACGAACGATCCCCGCTACAAGGACTTCATCAAGGTGGTCGGTGAATTCGGCGGCCACGGCTGGCCGGTGAAGGATCACCTCTGGGATGAGAGCAAGGGCAATTGGGGCTACGGTGGCCTGCCGAAGAGCATCGAGGAATATCGCCAGCGCTACGAGAAGTCGATCCAGGTGCTGACCGAGCTCAAGGCCAAGGGCGTCTCCGGCGGGGTCTACACCCAGACCACGGATGTGGAGGAAGAGATCAACGGTCTGATGACCTACGACCGCAAAGTGCAGAAGATCTCTGCGGAGGATCTGAAGAAGATCCACGCGCCGCTGACGGCGGAGTGATTCAACGGCTTACAATAGCCTCAATGCAAAACGGCATTTCCCTTGCGGGAAATGCCGTTTCTTTTGCCGGGTTCTTCAGAAATTGAACACCAGACCGAGATTCGGGCCGCTGCTCACCACATCGTAGACGAAGCCGCTTTGATGATAGTCGACGGAGATCGCGCGGTAAGCCAGAGCAAGCGAGGTGCAATCGTTGAGACGGTAGCTGACCCCGGCGACGGCCTGCCAGTATTCCTCCGAAGAGACATCGAAGCTGCCGTAGTTGCCGCTGGCGAAGATGGTCCAGCAGTCGCCGAGTTGCTGGCGATAGCGGAGGCCGATGAAGGGATCCAGCCACTCCTGCGAACCGGAGGCCGAGCGGATCTTCACCGGCAAATTCGGGGTGATAAGGTCCAGGTCTGCATCGATGCTGCTCAGCGCGACACCGCCGACCAGATCGAGGCTGCTCGTCTCGCTACCATAAAACTCGAAGCCCAGCGAGAGCGAGGCCGTGACCTGATCCTCGCCCAGCCGGAGGTAGGACTGGCCGATGCCTCCTGGCGCTGAGGCGGAGACCTTCATCCAGATCGCATCCGCCGTGATCGACCACGGCCCCTTGCGCGCTTCGAAGGCGCCGCTCAGGCCGGCATCAAGTTGATCGAAGACGTCGCTGAAGGACATGTCCACATTGGCGGTGGGCAAACCAGCAACGCCGATGTTGCCGTCCAAGCCCATCATCGGGGCGTAGAGCGCCAGGGTGAATTCCCAGTCGGAAGAGTCCGTGCCGGATTGGGCGGACGCCAGTGTGGTGAGAAGAGACAGGGAAGCGAGAGCTGCTTTCATGAGTGCAGGAACTTGGATTCAGCTTAGCGGGCCGGATGGATACGGGTGATCTTCGAGCCTTGCAGCCCGAGCCCGCCCATGAGGCCAGTCTGATTAAAGAAGAAAGCGTAGGTGCCTTTGTCAATCGTGGTGGTGGAGAGCGAGCTGGCCTTGCCCTTGTCCACGATCACGAGGCTGGGACTGCTGCCAATTTCCCAGCCCTCAGCACGGTTGATATTCACGAAGGCCTCGCGGTCCATCAGGAAGAGGGCGTAGCCGTATTTCTGGACCCCGGCTTGCAGGCCATAGGACAGGCCGCCGGTCTGATAGAAGTCGTGGATGCTGCCATCGGGACGGACCAGGGCGCCGTTGCCACCCATGCCACCCAGCATGAAGCCGCCCTTGGTTATCGCCGGGAAGACCAGGATCCCCTTGGCGTGGGCGCCGAGCTGGCGGGCCTTCGGGTTCTGTTGATAGAGAGACCGCAGGGCGACGCGCGAGTCCGTGGCGATCTGCGAGGCGCTGGAACCACTGCTGGTCGGGCCGGTGGCACATTGGCTCAGGGTCAGGGCGGCGATGGCGAGTCCGACGGCGGTCTTGAGGGAAGAGAGGATCTGTTTCACGTGAGTGCTTATTGTCAGAGAGATCAGGAGAGTCGAGTCATGCGTTGGGCAGCGCGACAAGGAAATAGATAGAGGGAACGGAGTGGCGGGAGCCGAAACACCGGGCTGACTGCGTCCCCCCGGACCGCGGCCTGGCGACTTCGAGCTGCCTCCGTTCCCTCTGGCGGGTGCGGATATGATGAGGGTGAACCGAGCTTCTCAGGGTTCCGCAGTGGCAGCGTTATCTTCAGTGGGAATCGGCGCAGGCCCGAAGATCCCGCTGAAGACCGCCTGCATCGCGGTTTCCATGAAGAGCGGCTTGGCGGATTCCGAGGCGAGCTTCTCCAGACGCGCTTGCAAGGCCTTCACCTTCTCGGGTTGCTCCGTGGCAAGGTTGGTCGTCTCGTTGGGATCCTTCGAGAGATCGAACAGCTCGACCGAAGATGGCAACATGTTCTTCCACACCAACTTCCAAGGGCCTTGGCGGATTGCACCGCGGAAGGGCTCGACATTGTAGAGCATCTCCTCGCGTCCCGAGGGCTTGCCTGCCGAGATCGCGGGCCAGACATCGATGCCATCGAGCGGCTTGCACTTGGCGGTGGAGGCCTGCGCGAGCTTCGCGAGGGTCGGCAGCATGTCCACCACGTGGATGGTTTCCGTCGTTTCACCGGCAGTCACATGGCCGGGCCAATTGGCGAAGGCCGGGACGCGGGTGCCGCCTTCGTAAAGCGTGCCCTTGCCAGCCTTGAGTGGACCGTTGTCACAGGGCACGGTCTTGACCTTGCTCTCGCCGGTCATCGCCGCATCGCGGGTGCCGCCGTTGTCGCCGTGGAAGACGATCAGGGTGTCCTTGCGCATGCCCTTCTTGTCCAGCGCGGCGAGCACCTTGCCGATCTCGTCATCCATGCAAGTGATCTGGCCGGCGTAGGCGCGCTTGGTTTCATCGGCGATGCCCTTGTAGCGCTCGAGGTATTCCGGCGGTGCCTGATAGGGCGCGTGCGGCGCGGTGAAGGCGAGGTAGAGGAAGAGCGGCTTCGTGGTATCGTGGCCATCGATCAGCTTCACCGCATCCGCGCCTAAGAGTTGGGTCACGTAGCCCTCCTCCTTCACCGGCTGGTTGTCGCGCTGCCAGTCGAGCACATCGTGGGCGGAGTGAGTGAAGTAATCGATCTCCCCGAGCACCGCGCCGTAGTGGTAGTCGAAACCGCGCTGGCGGGGCCAGTACTTGCGGTCCGCGTGCCCCAGGTGCCACTTGCCGATCATGGCGGTGCGGTAGCCGGCTCCCTTGAGGACCTCCGGAAGGGTCACTTCATCCGTGGCCAAGCCATAGGTGCCCTTGCTGGGGATCACGATCGTCTGCAAGCCGTAGCGGCAGGGGTAGCGGCCGGTCATCAGGGCGGCACGGGTGGGGGTGCACATCGGTTGCACGTAGAAGCGTTCGAGACGCGCACCTTCCGCCGCCAGCTTGTCGAGATTCGGGGTCTTGATGTCGGCCGAGCCATGGAAGCCGACATCCTTCCAGCCGAGGTCATCGGCAACGATGTAGAGAATGTTCGGGGCCTTCTCCGCGGCATGGAGCGATGAGCCAAGAGCGGAGAAAGCGAGAACGCAAAGCGGCGCGAGCCAGCGCCGCAGGGGAAGGAACTTACGGATCATAGAGAGGGGAAAGACACTACAAGGCTGCCAAAACGCCTCCTTCCCCTGCTATCCGTTTTGCGCATAAATCCCGCCGTGGCCCGCTCTGTCACAGTCCCCCCCGGCTTCCGCCATCTGCATCGGATCATGACCGAACCGGACGAATTTGCCGACGCGGCCTCCGGCATCCAGCTCACCGTGGACTTCCAGAAGCGCCAAGAGCGCGCGTCCAGCGTCGAGCATTTCCAGAGCCCGGATTGG
>NZ_BATP01000040.1 GCF_000739615.1 Haloferula sp. BvORR071 | reverse complement strand
TGGTGATGTTGCGGCAAACGGCTCCGGACTATCCGGGAGTGAGCCTGGCAGTGGGCGCTTCGTTCACGCTGCGGGAAAGGGCTACGAATTGAAGAATGCCAGCGCCCCCGCAGCCAAAGCGGTGTCGTGCCACCGCACTCCATAGGACGCTCCCTGGATTCGGCATCTGCTGGAGCGCCCGGCTACGGAAACCGCCTTAACTGAGTGCCATTCCAGACAGCCTTCGAGAGTGAAAGGTCACCCGCTTGCAGCAAAGGGCACCTGCTAATCTGTTAGAAGACGCCATCCGGTGCTGGGTCCGACATTACTTCACTTGGACCGTGAGCCGCGCCTTGCCATCGGGATCCTTCGCCGGGTCGTGCTTCCAGCCCAGGGTAAAGCCTTCGATCAAGGCCTTCGCCTCGCGGTTCCAAAGCTCGAAGGACCCGCCGGTAGTGGTGGCCACGTCAAGACGATGACCGTCCAAGCCGGCCATCTCGATGCGTGCCTGGGTGAGGCCCGGACCGCTGACTTCCGGGGTCTCCGCGTCCACGGCCTCGACCAGCTCGAGCTTCATCTTCTTGCCATTGGTGCGGAGGAAATCCATGCGGTCCTTCTTCACCTTCTCCTTCAGCTTCCCGGGGTCCTTGTCGTAGACGTAAAGGTTCGGGACCATGACCCGCATCACGAAGCGGGGGTTGTTGAGCTTGCCCGTTTCCAGCAGCTTGCCGCCGGCGCTGATCACGCCCTTTTCCATTTCCAAATTCACCTCGAAGCTGGCGTCACCCGCGACCGTGCCGCGGAAGGTGAGCTTCTTCGCATCCGCCGTGGCGGGTGTCACCGCCTCCCAGCCGGTGTCCGGCACGGTCTTGCTGACGACCTTGCCATCCGGAGTGAGGTCCTCGATCAAGGGCACGAAGCGGATCGCATATTTGTCGGTCATGAGATCGCCCTTTTGCTTCCTGAGGATAAGCTCCGCTTCACCACTCCGCTTGATGCGGAAGCGATAGTCGCGCGTCTCCATACCGGCGTACATGCCGAGCCAAGGCTCCTTGGTGAGCTGGGGCAATTCGGCGGCGAACAAAGGCAATGCGGAGCAGAGAAGCAGTGGAAACATCGCCTTCATGACAGCCTTGGAGAAAGACGCCTGCCGCCTAATTTGCGAGGCGTTTCCTTCACATCCATGGACGCCGAAAGCCTCGCCCGCTCTGCCACGACTGACAGCACGCCTCCCGCTGAACTGAGCGCGGAGTTGCGGGTCCTGTGGCTGGCACGCGCGGGCCACTGGGATGAGGCCCATGACGACTGCCAGAACCTGCCCGATCCGGCGGGTGCATGGATCCATGCGTGGCTGCATCGCGAGGAAGGTGACCAGGGCAACGCGGCCTACTGGTATGCGCGGGCCCGCAAGCCGGTGCCGGCGCGCGGCCTGTCACTCGAAGACGAGTGGCTGGAGATCGCGCGTGCGCTGGCGTCCTAAGTTCCCCGGCGGCGCTCATGCCGACAGGTGCCGGAGATGGCGGGATGTAGGACAGAACCGGGTAGCGGTTCCAAGGCAGCGCGCCCCCTCATTTGCGCGCCAAGCGGCCACGGACTGCGCATTTTTGCCGCTTTTTCGGCAAACTTTACATTATACCGACATCGTTGCTGCGGCGTAAAAGCACTGATTTTCCAATATTCGGCCATAGTTGTGCAATCAAACGCGTCACCTCAGATCAATTTGCTGTAAAAATCATATTTTGATTCAAAAAGTGCCCGAAAAATCCATGTTGCAGGGGTTACCGACCTCACAACAACCTAAAAATGTTTCTCAACCGTGCTTCGATCCTCCGGGCCGCGCTCCTAACGGCCAGCGCGTCTCTTCTCCCCGCCACGGCGGCTGACCTCTACTTCGACACCAATGGTGCGACCGCCGGCTCCGGCAATGCGGCCGGTGCTTGGAATACCGGGACGACCTGGACCACCGATGTGACGGGTGCCAGCGCGACCGTGGCATGGACCAACGGCCAATCGGCGATTTTCTCCGCGGGCACGGATGGTGTTGGCACCAAGGCGGTGACGATCACGGGCACTGTCGCAACACCCCTCATCCAGCTCAAGGAAGCGGGCATGGTGAACATCACCGGCGGCTCGATCGACATCACCGGCGGCTCGGTCTTCAACACCTCCGTCGTGGGTGCCGCCACCGGCCGCTCGCTCACCTGGACCTCGGCGGTGACCGGCACCGGCCCGCTCAACCTCGCCGTGAACGGTGACACCACGAATACCGGCGGTGGCTCGAACGTGATCTTCGCGCTGACCGGCACGAATACCTTCACCGGCGATGTGACCATCAGCTCGGGTGTCGTCGGCTACACCTCGAACTTCGGGAATGCGGCGAACAAGATCATCCTCGACGGCGGTGGTATCGTCTTCAACACGACGGGCAACTTCACCCGCAACATCGAGGCCGTAGTGTCCGGTGGCGTGCTGCGGAACTACGGTGCGGCCAACTCCACGCTCAGCGGCACTCTCAGCGGCACCGGTAATATCCGCCGCACCGATGGCGGCACCGCGATCCTGACCGGCGACGGAACTGGTTTCTCCGGTGGCTTGCTGATCGAACGCGGCACCGTCCAGGTGGGCAACGGCACCACCACGACCAACCTGATTCCCAATGTCGCCTCTGTGACCTTGGGTGACGGAAGTGGCGCGGGCACGCTCCGCTATCAACTCGATGGCTCCATGACGCTGGCGACGCCGGTGATCTTCGCGAACACCGGATCCGTGCTGGCCTGGCAAGGAACGGACTCCGGCGACGTGCTCACCATCAACAACGCTGCCGGCCCCGCCAATAACAGCGGCAGCCTGCGCGTGAACTCCGGTGCGATCAACCTGGCGAGCGGCGCCGATGCCCTCTTCGGCACGGTCAGCGTGACGAGCACCCCGGCCAACAGTGCCACGGCAGTGGTCGGCAACCTCAACATTCTGCCGGGCTCGCTGCTGGGCACCAGTTTCTTCAACATCGGCGACGGCGCCAATACGGCAGGCGTGGTCAACCAGAGCGGTGGCACCGTGACCTTGGCCAGCGGCAGCAGCGGCTTCCGTCTCGGCCACTGGGCGAACGGTCTGACCCCGGGCTCTATCTACAACCTCTCCGGCGGTACGCTTGATGCAAGCGGCCTGAATGCCAACACCGGCGCGGCCCAGCTCATCAGCGTTGGCTGGGACGGTGCCGGAGCGATGACCGTCGGCGGCGGTGCTGGTCCTGCGGTCTTGAAGGCCCCGGGTCTTCAGTTTGACCAGAGCCGTGCAGGCACGGGCAACTCGGCTTCGACCTTCACTCTGTCCCCCAACGGGACCTTCGAGATCGGCACCCGCGGCACGCTCGCCGCCGGGACGAACGACTTCGTGTACCTCAATGGCGGCAAGATCGTGGCGGCCAATGCCACCACCTTGGCCACGCCGATGGTCGCCAATGCGTCGACCACCTCGACCTTCGACCTCAACGGCACGACCAGCGTTCTGACCGCTCCTATCACTGGCACCGGCACGCTTTCGCTCACGGATAGCCTTGGCGGCGGCATGCTGGAGCTCAGCCAGCCAAGCGGCTCGCGGACGATCACCGCCGGCCTCGCTGGCACGCTGGATCTGCGAAAGACCGGTGCTGGCAGCGTGAACCTGACGGGCAACAACACCTTGGCGGGCACGGTTTACGTGGACGCCGGGCGCCTCGACCTGAACGGCACCAACGCAATCAAGGTCGACGTCAACGACGGCGTCACCTTCGGTGGTGAAGGCTCGACCACCGGCACGCTGTCGCTCGGCGTGAGCGGCGGTGCGAACCTGGCGGTGGATCCGACCACTCCCGGTGCCTTCCACGCGGGCGGCGGGCTCAGCCTGAACGGCATCAACAACATCGCCCTAAGTGTGCCCTTCAGCGGCACCACCAACATCCTGACTTATGGCGGCAGCTTGACCGGCAACCTTAGCAATCTGGCCCTGCCGGGACAAGCGAACTACCGCTCCGCCTCGGTCAACTTCAGCCCGGGCGTCATCAGCCTCACGATCAACAACAAGGATCTCGTCTGGACCGGCACGGGTGGCGGACTGTGGGACCTCAACACCACCGGCGGCTTCAATGACGCAGGTGCTGCGGCCAACAATTTCTTCTGGGGTGACAACACCCGCTTCGATGATACCGCGGCGGTCACCGCGGTGGCGATCACCGGCGAACTGGCTCCGGGCAAGATCACGGTGGATGCGGATACCAATGCCTTCACCATCACCGGTGGCGCTGGCAACTTCATCTCCGGGATCGGCTCGCTTTACAAGACCGGCAGCTCGACGCTGACGATCAACGCCCCGAACACCTTCAGCGGCGGAACCATCATCAGTGAAGGCGCGATCGCCGTCACTGGCACCAACGGTGGCCTTGGCACCGGCAGCGTCACTCTGGGTGATGCCGCCACCGGGGCATCGAGTGTCTCGCTGCTGCTTGGCAATGGCCGCGGCATGGCGAATCCGATCACGGTCAGCTCGCTGGCTACCGGCCAGGCCATCATCGGCTTCGCTGGCACCGGTGTGAACTACACCGAGTTCACCGGTCCGGTCGCGCTGCAGCGCGACGTGACCCTGCGCTCCGGCACCACCGACCGCCTCCACTTCGGCGGGGTGATCTCCGGAACCGGCAACCTGACCATCGACGGCGGCAAGCGCGTGACGATGTCCGGCAGCAATACCTTCACCGGCAACGTCGCGATCCGCGACGCTGGCACGATCTTCCAGACCTTCGGCGGCAATCCGATCCCGGATGCTTCGAGCGTGGATGTGGGACCCGATGCGATCTTCCAGGTTTACACCTCGGAAACCATGGGTGCGCTGACCGGCACCGGCTTCATGCAGCCGATCGCCGGCAAGCCGACCCTGACCGTGGGTAGCGGCAACGCCAGCGGCACCTTCGCCGGCACGCTGCGCCCGCAGGGTTCGGACCACCTGAACATCACCAAGACGGGCACCGGCACGGAGACCTTTTCCGGTTCGATCCAGTCGCCGGGTTCCTTCACCGTCAGCGGCGGTATCCTGGAATTGACCGGCACGGCAGCCTTCGGCCGCAACCTGCAGGCAGGCTCGGCGATGCCGACCCGCGCACTGCAAGGCACCAGCGGCACGATCCGGGTGGCTGGCAGCAGCGCCGATGTCACGCTGCGCCGCAATAGCACCGGCCTGACCGCCGGGATCACCCTCGCGGGCGGCACGACCACCGTGGGCCACAACCTGGCGCTGGCCACCGCACCGGTCACCATCAACGGTGGCTCGCTGCGCTTCGACAACTCCGGCACCTACTTCACCGCGCTTGCCAACAGCGTGTTGACCGCAGGCACCCTGAGCTCCGACACCACCACCAACAACCTGGCCACGCTTCACGCGGTCACTGGTGACGTGGTACCGGGCGCGACCACGCACATCTACAACGGGTTCATCTACCTGACCGCAGGCCAGTGGTCCTTCGGCGAAAACTTCGACGACGGGGCCTCGATCGTGGTCAACGGCACCCAGTTGTTCAACGACGCGGTCTACAACACCACCACCACCGGCACCTTCAATGCTCCGGACGACGGCTGGTATAGCATCGACGTCCGCGCCTACCAAGGAGCCGGAGCCGCAGGTGGCAACGGCGCGTGGGGCACTGCCGGCATCGGCATCGGTATCCGCAAGGGTGCCAGCAGCACCGACGTGGCCGACTACGTCGCGCTTACCGACGGCGCATTGGGCACCCGCCTGGTGAGCGTGAATAGCTTCAGCTTCAGCAATACGGTCGCCCTCACCGGCACGGGCACCTTCGACACCTCGACGATGGTCGGCCAGCCGGGCGTCGCAGGCAGCGATGGCAATGGCACCGGCGGCGATGTCACGCTCACCGGCGTGATCAGCGGCGCGGGCAGCCTGGTGAAGAGCGGCACCGGCACCCTGGTGCTGGCGGCCACAAACACCTACACCGGCAACACCACCGTCAACGGCGGGCGCCTCACGCTGGGCACCGCCTCGCTGGCGGACGCGTCGGATGTCTCGATTGCCGCGGGTGCAATCCTGAACCTGACCCACGGTGCCAACGACACCGTGCACTCGCTGTTCATCAACGGCGTGGGCATGGCTCCCGGCACTTACAACGCCACCACCAATCCAGCCAGCTTCAGCGGCTCCGGTTCGCTGGTGGTCACCACCGCCGGTAGCGGCGGCACTCCGTATGGCAACTGGGCTACCGCCAACGGCATCACCGGTGCGGGTGGCAATGTGGACTCCGATGGCGATCGCATCCCGAACGGCATCGAGTTCGTCATCGGCGGCGATCCTTCCGGCCCGGGCTCGGCTTCGAGCGCGCTGCTGCCGACGGTCACCACGGACGCCAACTACCTGACCATCGTCTACCGCCGTGCTGACGCCTCCGTCACCTACAACCCGCGCGTGCAATACAGCACCGCGCTGGCGCAGGGAGGCTGGACGAACGCCGTGAACGGACAGCCGAGTGGCACGCCGGTGGTCATCACCGAGGAGAACGACGCCTTCGCCACCGGCATCGACCGGGTGACGGTGAAGATCCCGCGCGCCTTGGCTGCTCCGGGCACCAAGCTCTTCGGCCGCCTGACCGCGGACGTTCCCTGATCTTGTTGGGTTATTGGGCTCAGAGCCGTCCGGGGATTTCCCCGGACGGCTTTTTTTTCCGTAACGGCCAGCTTTGTTCCCGACATATGGCGGCAGTCGCTCCGGCCCAGCCACTTGGCTCTTTTTCTCCCCTTTTCGTAGCAACTTCTACCCGAACGGTAGTTTGACTCCATCTCAACTACCGGCAAGAACCCATCCCCCGCGCCCCCGACCCCGGCGCGACCCAAGACCAACCCATGAAATCGTTGAACCCGATTGTCAGGTCCTCCCTGACCCAAGCTGCCCTGCTTACCGTGCTCGCCACGGCGGCCCACGCCGCCGAACAAGTGGTGGATGCAGGCGTAGCGAATATCAATGTCGCCACCGGTGATACCGTGTGGTTCGACTCCGCGAACACCAATGCCGCCATCGCGCTCGGCACCATCAATAGCGCAACCCCGACCACCGGCTCTCTGCCCGGCTGGGCCCACACCCGCTGGAGCTTCCTGAAATATGACGGCGCGAATGTCGTCGAAATTCCGAATGCGGAAAAGATCTTGGGCACGGCCCTGCTGGGCACCGCAACGGCGGCCTCGACCTACTACGACAATGCGGCGGGCACCACGCTGGCCGCGAACCAATCCATCGGCCTTGTGGAGACCGCCCGCGACTTCGCGATCAACACCGGCTTCACGCTCGACGTCACCAAGGGCGGCCTGCTGTTCCACAACAACAGCCACTGGGTGAAGGGCGGCGGCTCGATCACCTCGGCCGCGGGCCAGTTGACCGTAGTAGCAAACGGCGGCTCCGGCGATTATCAGATCAACGGGGTCACGATCAAAGACTTCAACGGCACCACGCCGCTGACTCTGGTGAAGACCGGCCCTGACGCTCTGGGCCTGGCCAATGCCAACACCTACACCGGCGGCACCTACATCAACAACGGCCGCCTGCGTGCGACGAACACCGGCGCTTACGGTGCTACCACCGGCTTGGTAAAGGTGCTGGGCGCCAACTCGCAGGCCTGCTTGGCCGCTGCGGGAAACTTCGGCCAATCCTTCCAGATCGAAGGCTTGGGCTGGACGGAAGGCGCGGTGAAGATCGGCGCGATCCGCTTCGAATCCGCAGCCACTGTCACCGGCTCGGTGACCCTGACCGGTGACTCGCGGATGGCGGTGAACAACAACGTCAGCGGCGCGATCAGCGGAGCCCTTTCCGGCAGCAACGCGCTTGAAATCGGCGTCACCGGTTTCACGGGCACGCTCAACCTGAATGGCGGCGGCATGGGCATGACCGGCCCTGTGACCGTTTCCTTCGGACGGCTGAACGTGAACAATAGCCTCGGCTCTTCAGTCACGGTTGCTGGCGGTGCCAGCCTCGGTGGTGAAGGCACCATCGCCGGAAACCTGACCACGGGTGCGGCCACGGCCTCCAGCCTGGTGATCAACGGCAACACCCCGGCGGCCATGGTGGTGAGCGGTGCAGTGGACCTCTCCGGAGGCGCCACCAACCTGGCGGTGACCGAAGCATCGGCCTCGCCCTTCACGGCCTTCACCTACGGCAGCCTCACCGGTCCGGTCACGAACCTGACCGTCAGCGGCGTCCGCGGCGGCACGGCCAGCAATGACGCGGCGAACTCGCAAGTGCTGGTAAGCTTCACGCCTGCGGCCCTGACCTGGACCGGCAGCGCGAATGCCAACTGGACCCAAAACGCCGACCTGAACTTCGACAACGGCGCCGCGACCAGCTTCTTCAACGGCGACAGTGTGAGCTTCACGGAAGCCGCGACGGTGAAGACCCTGGCCATCGTCGGCCTCGTCAATCCGGGCAGCCTCAGCTTCAACCACACCTCCGACTACACGGTGACGGGCGCAGGTGCAGGCATCGGTGGCAGCACGGGCCTGACCAAGAACGGCACCGGCACCCTCACCCTGGGCGGCTCGCTGAGCAGCTTCACCGGCCCCGTGGTAGTGAATGCCGGCCGCCTGAAGTATGGCGGCAATGCCGAAGCCCTCGGCAACAACTCGGGTGTCACGATCGCCAGCGGCGCGCAGGTCGACATCAATGGCAACACTCCCGGAGGAGCCGGTCGTAACTACGACTGGACCATCGCCGGCAACGGCCCGGACAGCTTGGGCGCGATCACGACCAGCGCTGCCAACAACATCCAGGAAAACGCCGGACTCCGCAGCGTGACCCTGAGCGCAGACGCTTCGATCGGCGGCAACGGCGGGCGCTTCGACCTCGGCAACGGGGCGGGCACCGGCACGATCACCGGCAACGGCCACACCCTCACCAAAGTCGGCAGCGCAGCGGTTGGCTTCCGCTCGAACGCCAGCGGCTCGCCGATCAACATCGTCATCGCCGGTGGCAAGTCTTGGGGTGAGAACACCGACGCAGCCTGGGGCGGTGCCACGGGCAACCTGCGCGTGAAGAATGGCGCAATGGCCGGCACCTACGGTGTCCGCACCATCGCCACACCGGTCGTCCTGGAAGCTGGAGCCAAGCTCTACAACGAAGGTGGCGGCCAAGGCACCTGGACCGGCAATGTCACCCTCGAGGGCGACGCAACGGTGGAAGCAGGCAATGCCGCCATGGCGCTGAACGGCAACGTGACGGGGGCCTTCTCCCTGACCAAGACCGGTGGGCAAACCGCTGTGATTGCGAATGCCCAGTATACCGGGAACACGACGGTCAGCGCTGGTATCCTGACGATCAGCGGCGCGACCTTGGCCGATAGCAGCACCGTCTCGATCGCCAATACCGCGGGCACCAAGCTGGACTTGCCGCACGGCCTGTCCGACTCGGTGGCGCAACTGCTGATCAACGGCGTCCCGGTGGCTGCCGGCACCTACGGTTCCACCGCCTCGGCCGCGACCAACAAGGATGACAACCGCTTCAGCGGCACGGGCATGCTCAACGTGACGGTCGGCGCCAACGACTATCAGGTCTGGGCCGCCAACCAAGGAATCGCGGGTGCCTCTGGCATTGCGGATTCTGACGGCGACGGCATCCCGAACGGGATCGAATTCGTCATCGGCGGTGATCCCAGCGGGCCGAGTTCCGATTCCACCTCGCTGCTGCCGACCTTGGACAACAGCAATCCTGCGTACGTGGAGTTCACCTTCCGGCGCACCGATGCCTCGGCCGGTAACAATCCCTATGTGCAGTATAGTTCCTCGCTTAACGGTTGGACTACCGCCGAGCCGGGCGTACCGGTGGAGAACCCGGTGACGATCGACGAAACCTTCGACTTCTACGGCGCCGGCATCGACCGCGTGGTGGTGCGCATTCCGCGCGCCTTGTCGAGCGGAGGCAGTCTCTTCACCCGCCTGCGGGTGGATATCCCCTGAGCCTAGGTTCCATTAATTCGCAAAGCCGCCCGGGAATCCCCGGGCGGCTTTTTCGTTTGGGGAAGCGAACGTGATCGGGTGATCATAAAAGGCATTTTTACGCATACTTTTCATTTATTAGCATCATTGCGCGACACCGAGAAGCGTCTCAAAAGATCAATTAATCACATTTAATCACAATATTATTTCAAAGGTGCGGTTTATGCTCATGTTAGTCAGCGATCTCGACCGCACTCCCCATGCCCTTTTCCCGCGTCTCCTTACTACGCGCCGCCTTGCTGACGGCCACCGCCTCGATCCTGAACGCCCATGCCGGCACCCTCTATTGGGATACGAACGGCAATACCGCCGGCTCCGGCAACGTCGGCGGCACCTGGGACAGTGGCACCAACTGGAGCACCAATGCCGCGGGCACCGCAGCGACGGCCGCATGGGTCAACGGCGAAAACGTCGTATTCTCCGCAGGCACGGACGGAACCGCCACCAAGGCGGTCACCATCGCCGGCACGGTCCTGACTCCATCGATCCTCCTGGAGGAGCTCGGCTTGGTGAACCTCACGGGTGGCAGCCTGGACATCACAGGCGGCTCGACCTTCAACACCTCCGTCCTGGGCACAGCGACCGGCCGGTCCCTGACCTGGACGAGCAATATCGTCGGCACCGGCGGGCTCACGCTGGCAGTGAACGGCGACCTTTCCGCCTCGGGCGGCAGCTCGAACACCGTCTTCGCGCTGACCGGCACGAATACCTTCACCGGCAACGTGACGATCACCTCGGGGATCGTGAACGCAGCCTCAAACTTCGGCGATGCGACGAACAAGATCATCCTCAACGGCGGCGGGATCGTGGATGCCAACGCCAACGGGATCATCACCCGCGACATCGAGATCGGCGCGGCCGGCGGGGTGATCCGCAACTACGGCAGCACCACGAATTTCCGCCTGCAAGGCGCGCTGACCGGCAACGGCGAGCTCAGGCGTACAGATGGCGGCACCACGGTGCTGACCGGCAATGGCAGCGGCTTCACCGGTGCGCTGAACATCCAGTCCGGCACCCTGCAGATCGGCGACGGCTTGCAGACTTCGAATCTGGTGGCGAATGCTTCCGGCATCACCTTGGGCACCGCCAGCACCGCGGGCACTTTGCGCTACCAGGTGGATAGCTCCTTCACGCTTGGCCAAGCGGTGAGCTTCCTGAACAGCGGATCGAACCTGATCTGGCAGGGCACCAGCGCCGCTGACGTGATGACCGTGAACGGGGTTGTAGGCACCAACTCGACGCTCGGCCGGGTGCAGGTGAACTCGGGTACCATGACCCTCGCTTCGGGGGCAAACGTGAAGGTGGCCTCGGTCGGACTGGTCAGCACACCCTCGAATACCGTCGGCGCTCCGGTCGGCACGATGGTGGTTGAGAACGGAGCCAGCCTGACCACGAAGTACATCGGCCTGGGCGATGCCAGCAACACCTCGGGCAACATCAACCAAACCGGTGGCAACGTGACCGTTGAAAGCGGTGGCAATGGGATCCGGATCGGCCACTGGGCCAATGGCTCCAGCCCGGGCAGCCTCTACAACCTTTCGGGTGGCAGCCTAGACGCTTCCGCCGTAGCGGTGAACGTCGGCTGGGATGGCAAGGGCGACATGATCGTGGGTGGCGGTGCCAGTAGCGCGACGCTGAAGGCAGGCTCCATCACCGTGGATGCCAGCGGGGATACGGCGGCATTCAACGACACGCTGACCATTTCCAACAATGGCGTGGTGGAAGTAGGCGGCACCTTGAACTCCGGCAGCGTTAACGACAAGGTGATCCTCAACGGCGGTCTGCTGCGCGCGACGGGCAGCGGCGGCACCTGGTCGGCCCCTTTTACGCTGAACGCAGCGACTACTTCGACCTTCGAGGCGAATGCGGGAGCCACCGCTACGGTGAGTGGCGTACTTTCGGGATCAGGCGACCTGGCGCAAGGCGGGGCTGGCACGATTTCCTATACGGCGGCCAACACCTTCACCGGCAACCTGACGGTGAACAGCGGGACGATGTCCGGAACGGGCAGTATCCTGGGGAACGTGACCGTGAACTCGATGCTCAACGCAGGCGCGACATCGGCCTTCGGCTCGGCCGGCACCCTGACGCTCGGTGACGCCAGCGCGACGACGACGACCGCGACCATCAATGGTCTCTCCACCTTCGATCTCAACGCAGCCTCGGTATCGACGGGCAATGACCTGGTGGCGGTGAACGACAACCTGAGCTTCGGCGGCGCCTCGACCGTAGGAGCAAACGTCTATGGCGGCGCGCTGACGAATGGATCCGTTTACACACTCTTCACCTACACCGGCACCTTGAGCGGCACGCCGGTGCTGGATTCCGCCTTCGTGGCGAGCCACCGGCAGACCTTCGCGCTGGATACATCCACCGCCGGGCAGATCAAGATGTCGGTGAGTGGCTCTGCCGCGAATCTGGTGTGGGCAGGCGACGGGACCACGAACGCCTGGAACATCAACAACAGCGCCAACTGGACCAACGGTGGCGCGGACAAATTCTACCAAACGGATAGCGTCTCCTTCACCGATGCCGGCAACAACGGGGTGCCGATTAACCTGACGGGCACGCTCAACACGCCCTCGCTCAGCGTCAATGCGACGAACAACTACACCTTCGGCGGCAGCGGCTCGATCATCGGTGGAGGTGCCTTCAGCAAGGCCGGCAGCGGATCCCTGACGGTGCTGACCGATGCAACCCTGGGTGCGATGAACATCAGCGCCGGCGCGGTGAACTTCGGCAACGGCGGGACCACCGGTGGGCTGCTCGGCAGTGGCACGGTCACCCTCGCCAGCGGCACGACGCTGACCATGAACCGCTCCGACGCGACGAGCTTCAACCGCGCTTTCGCGGCCGGCAGCGCGGGCAGCTTCATCAAGGAAGGTGCGGGCAACCTCACCCTGAGCAGCTTCCAGCTGCTGCCGCGGAACGTGACCGTGAACGCGGGCACGCTGACGGTGACGGGCGGCAGCTTCGGCGGCAATCGCCTGGACGGTGCCGGGGTGATCACCGTGAACAACGGTGGCACCATGGTGCTTGCCGCCGGCTCGGCCCACTCGCTCGGCGGCAGCGACAGCGCCATGACGGAGTCGCTGACCCTCAATGGCGGTATCCTGACCGTGAACCAGGAGCAGTATCTGAACAACCTGACGCTGAACGGCGGCACGGTGAACGGCAGCGCGGAAATCCGCTCCAGCAACGCGACCAACTGGCAGGTGACGGGAAGCACGGCATCCACCGTATCCGCGCGGGTCAACACGGTCGGCGCGGCGAATTGGAACGTTGCGAATGTCACCGGCAATGCGGCCGAAGACCTGACCGTCTCTGGCAACATCATCGGCACCGGCACGGTCAACAAGACCGGCGTCGGCACGATGCGGGTGAGCGGCACGAACACCTTCACCTCCGCGCTCAACATCAGCGCCGGTAGTTTCCAAGCGGCTTCCGCAACGGCGCTCGGCTGGGGCGGCGCAATCGGCAATGCCGCGGTCAACGGCACCACGGTCAGCGGCGACGCCTCGCTCGACATCTACGGCGTGAGCGTGAACGAGGCGGTGACGCTCAATGGCGGCAAGCTGATCAACTCGAACACCACGACGGCGGGCACCTTGGCCAGCGGCATCGCCGGCGTGCGGGTCAGCGCGGTCGGCAGCGCTTACACTTCCGCGCCGACGGTGGCCTTCAGCGGCGGCGGCGGCTCCGGGGCGACGGCAACGACCGCCCTGAGCGGCGCTACCGTGGGATCCGTCACCACGACGGCGGCGGGGAGTGGCTATACCTCCGCGCCAACGGTAACCCTGAACGGCGGGGTCGGCACCGGGGCCACGGCGACTGCGGTCGTTTCATCGCTAATCCTGAGCGGCACGAACAACGAGGTGGGCGGCGACGGCACCCTGAACGTGAACGCGCTGATCACCGGCACTGGCGGATTCACCAAGATCGGCACCGGCACCCTGAATCTGGGCATGGCCGCGAACAACTTCACCGGCAATCTGGCGGTGAACGGCGGTAGCGTGAACGTGGCGGTGCAGGGCAACGCCACCACCACTGCCTTTGGCAGCGCGAGCTCCGCGCGGACGGTGACGATCAACAACGGCGGCACGGTCAACTTCAACACCAACAACGTGATGGGCAACGGCGCGACCGCGCTGGCCAGCCTGACCTCCTTCACCGTCAACCAAGGCGGCACGCTGGCGACGAACAATTACAACGTGCTCGGCGCGGTGAACATCAACGGCGGCACGGTGAGCGTGAACCGCACGGGCACGCCCTCGGGTTACCAGGGTTTCGAATTTAAGGGCACGGTAACTACCGGGGGCACGAGTCAATCGACCATCGCCGGCACCAATGGCTATGGTCACCATCTCGCGGGCAACATCACCTTCGACGTGGCCGATGCGACCAGCGGCACCGACCTGCTGGTCTCCGCGGGCTTGCGCAACGCCTCGGCCGACGTGGGCGGGACCGGCGGCCTGACCAAGATCGGCGGCGGCACGATGGCGATGACCGGAAGCAGCAACTACACCGGTGCCACGCTCGTTTCCGCGGGCACCTTGCTGGTGAATGGTGCGCTGGGGGCTACAGCGGTGACTGTCGGCACCAATGGCACGCTCGGCGGCGGCTCGGCCACGGCCGGCACGATCGCGGGCAATGTGACGGTGGATGGCACACTGGCTCCCGGCAGCAGCGCAGGCACCCTGGCGCTGGGTGGCAACCTGACCTTCAGCTCCAGCGCCGTGGTCAACATGGAGCTGAATGCCACCGATCCACTGAGCCTCGGCCTCGGGGTCAACGACCTGGTGACGGTGGGTGGCGTGCTGACCTTGGACGGCACGCTGAATGTCAGCGGAGCAACGGCAGCCAACTTCATGGGGCTGGATTCCGGGACTTGGACGATCTTCACCTACAGCGGCTCGCTGGTGGACAATGGAATGAGCCTCGGCAGCATGCCCGGCCTGGACAACGGCCGGAGCTGGGAGCTGAGCAGCGGTGGCGGCAAAGTGAACGTGAGCATCGTGCCGGAACCGCGGGCGGCGCTGCTGGGGGCGCTCGGCTTCCTGATGCTCCTGCGGAGAAGGCGGTGATCGATCTTGATCGCAGTGCTGCGCGCCACAGACTCGCCCCGCACACAGGTAGGAAGTTCACCCCTGCTTGAGTCGATTGGCGCGCCATGAACCAATTCACCCTGCTCGTCCTATTCGTCGTCTTTGCGCTGTTCGCGGGAACCGTGGCCGGCGTGCTCGCCCTCTGGTTCGGGCGCAAGAAATCCTGGATGGCGCGGGGCCTGATGCTGCTCGCCTGCTACATTCCCGCTGCCTTGGGGATCGTGGCAATCTCTTCGCTTTTCGGGTCTACAGATCTGTCCGATCCGGCAGACCTGCGGGATGCCTACCACACGGAGTTCGCGGAGGATCCACCACCGGATGTCTCGACGATCCAATGTCGCCATAGTTCCGCGGCCGATACGATGTCAGCTTGGCTCCGTTTCCAAGCTTCCCCCCAAACGGTCGACAAGCTCTTGCGACGATTCACTCCGAGCGATCGACTCGATTTCGACGATTCCTCTGTCGGGGACAATGTGCCTCCTTGGTGGCAGCCGGACAAGGAGTCGATGGTGTATTTCTACCGGGCTGAGAAATGGAGATCCGACTTTGGGGGCTCAGTGGCCGTTCTCGCACATGACGCAGCTAAGGGGCTCGTCTATTTCCATCATACCGGCGTCGACTAGAACGCGAAGCTCCCGACTACTCGAAGAAGCCCCGCCGCTGGTCGTCCATCTGGCGGCGGTTCTTCTTGGTCGGGCGGCCTTGCTCGCCGATGAGGCGATGGCCGCGCGCTTCGCTCCAGATTTTGCGCTGCTCGGTGACTTCCGCAGGGGTGATCTCCTCGCAGGCGGCACGGGCTTCCGGGGCACCGACGCGTTTTTCGATCAGGCCGAGGACGCGGACGGTGCGGGTGCCGGGGCCTTCCGGGAAGGGTAGTTCGAGCAGCTCGCCGCCGCGGAGTTCCGAAGCGGATTTGAGGATTCGCTCACCGGATTTCACCCGCCCGGTCTCGCAGGCCTTGGCGGCGAGGCCGCGGGTCTTAAAAAGGCGGACCGCCCACATCCATTTGTCCACGCGCACCGGCTCGCTCATGCGGAAACTTGCTGCATTGGGGAAATGGTGGATCGGCCCGGGTGGCTGTCGAGTGGTTTTAAGACGTGGCGGGGCTTTCCAAAGCCGGATTTCCGTGGCATCGGTCCCCTCGCCCATGGATTCCGCCTACCGACCCGAATTGCTCAGTCCCGCCGGGAACTGGGATTGCGCGCGCGCGGCCGTGGCTGCGGGTGCGGACGCAATTTACTTCGGGATGCCCAAGTTCAACGCGCGGCTGCGGGCGGACAATTTCACGGAGGAGGACCTGCCGGAGCTGATGGCCTTCCTGCACAAGCACGGGGTGAAGGGCTTCGTGGCGATGAACACGCTGATCTTCACCGGCGAGCTGGAGGCGGCGGAGCGGCAGCTGCGCCTGATCGCGGCGGCCGGAGTGGATGCGCTGATCATCCAGGATCTGGGGCTGGCGAAGATGGCGCGGGAGATCGCGCCGGCGGTGGAGCTGCACGCTTCCACACAGATGACGATCACCTCGCCGGAGGGACTGCATTGCATCGAGCGACTCTTTCCGATGGAGCGAGCGGTGCTGGCACGGGAGCTTTCGGTGAAGGAGATCGAGCGCTTCGGCACGGTGCCTTCGACGCCGCTGGAGGTCTTTGTGCACGGGGCGCTGTGCGTGGCTTACTCAGGTCAGTGCCTGACCAGTGAATCTCTGGGCCAGCGTTCGGCGAACCGCGGTGAATGTGCGCAGGCCTGCCGCATGCCCTATGAGCTGGTGGTGGACGGCATCACCCAGCGCGACATGGGCGAGGTGCGCTACTTGCTGAGCCCGCAGGACCTCGCGGCAGTGGACGTGATTCCGGATCTGGTGCGGGCGGGCGTGAAGTCCTTCAAGATCGAGGGCCGACTGAAGACGCCGGAGTATGTGGCGGCGGTGACGCGGGTCTATCGCAAGGCACTGGATGCGGCGCTCGCGCAAAACGCGGACCCGGTGACGGCAGAGGATCGCTACGAGCTGGAGATGACGTTTTCCCGCGGGCTGACCAGCGGATGGCTGAAGGGCACGAATCATCCTTACCTAACCCACGGCCGCTTCGGAAAGAAGCGCGGGCCGCTGCTCGGCACGATCACCGCCTGCGGCGGGACTTGGGTGGAGCTGGGTGAAAGCAGTGGCGTGCCGCTCAAGCCAGGCGATGGCGTGGTCTTCGACGCTGGCGAGAACCGAGATCATGAGCAGGGCGGCCGGGTCTGGAAGATCGAGGGCCAGAGGATCGTCTTCCACCGGACTTTCAGCGGTCTCAATTTCACCCGCATCCAGCCGGGGCAGAAGCTCTACAAGACTTCCGACGAGAAGCTGGAGTCCGAGATCCGGCGCTTTTGGCAGAATGCGAAGCTCAAGGAGGTGAAAGCGGGACTGCGCTTCATCGCGAGCGGCAAGCCGGGCGAGCCGCTGCGGATCGAGGCGACGCATGGCAAGCACGCGGCCGCGGTGGAATCCGCGATGCCGCTGCAGGCAGCCGCGAAGCATGCGCTCTCCGAAGTGACCTTGCGCGAGCAGCTGGGGCGCTTGGGCGATACGGGCTTCGAGCTGGAAGCCGTGGATTTTCAAGTCGAAGGCGAGTGCCACATCGGGCTCTCCGAACTGAACCGGATGCGCCGTGACCTGGTGGCTGCCTTGGGAACAGCGGAAGAAGCGCCCGTGCGGGAGAGCACGACGACGAGCTTCCGCGAGTTGATGCCTGAGGTCCAGAAGACCGAGTCACCGGCGGAGTTGGCAGTGCTGTGCCGCACGGAAGAACAGGTGAAGGCCGCGGTGGATAGCGGGATCGGCGTGGTCTATTGCGACTTCGAAGACCCGCGACGCTACAAGGAAGCGGTGGCCCTGCGCGCGGAGGGATCGAAAATCGTGCTGGCGACTCCGCGCATCCTCAAGCCGGGTGAAGGCGGCTATCTGAAGTTGATCGAGCGGATGGAGCCGGATGGCGTACTGCTGCGCAACTTGGCCGCGCTGGAGTACTACAGGGATCGTACCGATCTTCTCAGGGTCGGCGATTTCTCATTGAACGTGGCCAATCCGATCACGGCGCGGCTGCTGAAGGAGCACGCGTTGCTGGATCGGCTGACGGTTTCGTATGACCTGAATATCGGGCAGGTGCTCGATCTTGTGCGTGGTGCGCCCGCGGAGTGGTTCGAGCTGACGCTGCACCAGCACATGCCGATGTTTCATATGGAGCACTGCGTGTTCTGCACCTTCCTGAGCAAGGGCACGACCTACAAGGACTGCGGGCGCCCCTGCGAAAGCCACGTGGTGCATTTGCGCGACCGCGTCGGCCAGATGCACCGTTTGATGGCGGATGTGGGTTGCCGCAACACCCTCTTCAATGGCCGGGCGCAAACCGGTGCGCGCTTCTTTGGCGAGCTGCGCGAGGCGGGCTTGGCGAAGTTCCGAGTGGAGCTGCTGGACGAGGATGACCTTGGCGCGCTGCGCACGATCCAAGCTTACCAAGACTTCCTGAGCGGGAAGACGGATGCGGAGACCTTGTTCGAGAATGTGAAGGCGTTTGAGAAGCTGGGGGTGACGGAGGGGACGCTGGTTTGAAGTCATGGACCTGCCCGACGTCATCGAGTATTTCCTGAAGAAGCCTTCGGCGGAGGAGACGACACCTTTCGGGCCGGATGTGCTGGTCTACAAGGTGGGCGGGAAGATGTTCGGGCTGGCGGTGCCGGAGGATTTCCCCTCTCGGATCAACCTGAAGTGCGACCCGGAACGGGCGGTGATGCTGCGTGAGGAGCACGAGGCGATCATTCCCGGCTATCACATGAACAAGCGACACTGGAATACGGTGATTCTCGACAACTCGCTGTCAGCCAAGCTAGTGAGGGAGCTGATCGATCACTCGTATGAATTGGTGGTCGCGTCATTGCCGAAAGCAGAGCGGGCGAAGCTGCGTCTGTGATCGCATGGCGATGGCGCGGTATGGATGGCTACTGGTGTTTGTTTGTGGAGCGGCAGAAGCCGCGGAGCTCGCGTCTCTGGCCTCGCCAGATGGCAGCAATGCGATCGCGGTGCAGTTGGATGAGGCAGGAGCCTTATCCTACACCGTATCCCGCAAGGGGCGGGAAGTGCTGGGCGAGTCCCCGCTAGGATTGAAGCTGGCGGACCAGGACTTCACCAAGGGGCTGAAGCTGACCGCGAGCGGCGAACAGGAAAAACAGCAAGAGCGCTACGAACTTTTCGCGGGCCTTAAGCCGCAGGTCGATCAGCCGCACCACCGCCGGAGCCTGAGCTTCGCGAATGCCAGCGGCGCGCAGATCACACTGGATCTGGATGCGGGAAACGAGGGCGTAGCCTTCCGCTATCGGATCGAAGCCGAAGCCCCGGAAGCGACGGTGGAGGAAGAGCTTTCGGGCTTCCACCTGCCCGCGGAAGCGAAGGGCTGGATCTCTCCCTACAATGCATCCAGTTCATCAAGCCCGGCCTATGAGGACTATTACTTCGCGGTGAAGCCGGGCGATCCCCCGCCCTATTCGCGTGGCGGAAACACACGTGGATGGTATTTCCCCGCGCTCTTCCAGACACCGGCGGCTTGGGTGCTACTCAGTGAATCAGGCACGGATGCGAACTACTGCGCCTGCCATCTGGCGGCGGATTCCAGCAAAGGAGTTTATCGGATCGCCTTTCCCTTCGAGGATGAAGGCACAAAGCGTGTTCAACATGCCCCGGGCACGAAGCCCCACCACGCGCTGCCGTGGACGATGCCGTGGCGCGTAATCGCCATGGGCGACAAGGCGGGCGACATCCTCACTTCGACACTCGTGACGGACCTCGCCCCAGAGTCGAAGCTCGCGGATGTCTCGTGGATCAAGCCGGGGCGCGTCTCATGGAGCTGGTGGGCCTATCCAAATGGCCAGAACGGCACGGAGCTCTACTCCAGCTACATCAGTGCGGCGGCGAAGATGGGCTGGGAATACTCCCTGCTCGATGCGGGCTGGCAGAAGGCCGACACGAAGGCGCTGGCAACCCAAGCCGCGCAGGAGAAGGTAGGCCTGCTGGTTTGGGCACATGCGGATAGCTTCTACGATGCCGACCGTAGAACGCGGCGGCTGGACGAATATGCACAGCTCGGGATCAAGGGTGTGAAGATCGACTTCTGGTGCACCGACCGCCAGGACGCCATGGCGGCGATGAGCGAGACCCTGCGGGAAGCAGCTGCACGCAAGCTAATGGTGAATTTCCACGGCTGCAGCCTGCCGCGCGGTTGGCAGCGGACTTGGCCAAACTTCATGGCCGCGGAAGCAGTGCTGGGCGAGGAGTCTTATATGTTCGATGAGCGCTACCCGGAGAAAGTAGCGGAACTGAACACCATCCTGCCCTTCACACGGAACGTCGCGGGGCCGATGGACTACACGCCGCTGGGCCTTGGCGAGAAGCGCTACAAGCGGAAGACTACGGCAGCTCACGAGTTGGCGACGGCCCTGATCTTCACCTCGGGGATCACCCACTATGCAGACAAGCCGGAGACTTACGCGGCTTTTCCCGAGGCTGCAATTGGGATCCTGCGGGATGCGCCGGCTCGTTGGGATGAGACGCGGTGCCTGATCGGCGAGCCGGGAAAGGTGGTCGTGGTGGCACGACGCGAGAAGGAGAATTGGTTTATCGCCGGCATCAACGGGACTGGCGATGTGCTGCCGGTGGAGATCGATCTATCCAACTTTCCAACGCGGAAATGGCAACTCGTCCGTGAAGGCGGGGATGCGCTGAATGAACTCAAGGCGGAAGAGATCCAAGCCAAGGGAAGTTGGAAGCACGAGATGCCCGCGCGCGGCGGCTTCGTATTGCGGGGAAGCCCTTAGACAAATCGAATCCTGCGGCAACCCCTTCAGAGTTGAATATTCTTTTGCCGCTTACCCAGGGTAGGACTCCGGCCAACTCTGGGCTTTAGGAGGGAACGGCTTTGCCGTTCTCAGAGAAACCAGGCCACGGCTACCGGCTGTCCGAAGCCCGGCCAACAAAAAGCCCCGCAAGGCCGATGACCTCGCGGGGCTAAAATCAATCAGGGGTAGTCGGCGACTTACTTCTTCTTGTCGTCGAGCTTGCTGCCTCCGCCCTTCTTCTCCGGCTCGGTCCCGGCGGCGACCATCTTGCGCTGGATCAGGAAGATGCGGTTCTCACGATAGGTGATCACCGCTTCCAATTCGCGCATGAAGTCGGCTCCAAAGAGACCGACGTAGTCTTCCACCCCCGTGCCGCGGATCAGGTCGCAGGACAGGATCTTGCGGTTGGTCATGACCGCGTCACCCATGGTCAGCTTGTGGATCGTGGTGATCGCGGCCGGAGCCTTGCCACCGATACCATAGACCCACTGGTCCATCGGGCCCACGTCGCAGCCGTACTTCTTGGCGGCATCCACGTCGAGGCTGGTGCCATCGGCACCGGTATCGATCATGTAGGTCACCTTGTTGTCGTTGAGCGTGCCATCGACGAAGATGTGGTTGCCGCGGCGCTCATACTGGAAGGACTGATACTTCCGGAGTTCCAGCACTTCCTGGATGGTGAGGCTGCCGCAGTGATTGAGGAAGATCGCGCCGGCCTCGCTCCAGTTGGCCACATACTCGGCATCCGCCGGCACCAGCTTGGCCACCGGGATCTGCTCGGTCTTGCCGCCCACCAGTTTCAGTGTCACCACGTTGGTGGTCTTGGAGACGACATTGCCGCGGTAGGTCTGGTTTTCCTTGGTCTTGAAGATCCGGAAGGACATCGCCTCGTCGCCTTCCTTGGCCTCGGCAGCACCAGCCACCGCAGCCTCGTCGGACTTGTCCGGGCGCAGGAAGATCAGGCGATCCGGATAGGAGATTACGGCATCAAGCTGGGACATCACATCCGCACCGAGGATCGCATCCTCCGATGGCTGTTGCCCGTCGGGCAGACCATTGGCCAGATCGGTGGCAAGGATCTTGCGCCCCTTGAACACCGCTTCACCGAAGGAAATGGTCGGCACATCGCACCAGCCGGCCTTCGCTTCGCCTGCGACCCCGCGGATGACCTCGTCGAGCGGGCCGACCTCGCACTTCGCCTTTTGCGCGAAGGGAATGTGGATCACGCTGGTACCCGCACCGGTATCAATCAGGAACTTGCCTGGCGTGCCGTTGAGCTTGCCCTTCATGAAGATCGAGTTGCTCTCGAAGGTGAAGGGAAAGGGCTCGTAGCCGCGCAGTTCCAGCATCTGGCGAATCGGCAGATTGCGGCACTTCTGGAGGAAGAGCGCCTTCTCCTTGTTCCAGCCGGTAACGTACTCCTGGTCGGCCGGGCTCAGCTTGTCGAGCGGCACCGTGGTGCGCTTGCCGTTCGCCAAGGCCAGAATCACTGCGGTGTCGTTCTTATCGACAACGGCGGCTTGAATGACTTTGCCATCTGGACCGGTGAAGTCCCGGAATTCGATTTGTGAGGCATCCTGAGCTGGCGCGAGCGCGGCAAGTGCCAGGAGGAATGCGGCGGTAAGAGATCTTTTCATAACGGACTTCACTTGAAATTGCCTTCGAGGATGAACTTCTTCCAATCGGCCTCAAAGTCGGCCACGGATTCGAAGCCGAAGATCTTCGCAACCTCAATCGGCGCGGGAATCTGCTTGGAAGTTTCGACCCGGCGGACCAGCGCGGCGAAGTTCGCCAGACGGGCAGGGGTGCTCTCCATGTAGCTGCCGAAGGAGTAGACGAGCGCCAGCTTCTCCGGCTTCAGGTCCTCGACCTTCCATTTGAACATGGACTCCACCTCGCAGTGGACTTCGCCTTTCTTGACCGCGCCGCGGAGCTCGCGGGCCCATTGAGAGGCTTTCTGGTAGCCGCCCTTTTGGCTGACGGTGCCGTTGTCCGAACCCTCGACGGCGAGGAAGTTGGTTTCGCTTTCGCCGGTCAGCCAGATCTCCTTGTAAAAGGAATGTCCGCTCTGCACAGCGAACAGGCCCTCACCACCGAAGGAGCTGACATTGCCCATCTGGCGGTCGAGAAGCAGCGAAGCGAACACATTCACCAGGAAGGGTCCCATCGGCTTCTTGTAGAGGTGGGATGACTCCGGGGTCACGTGCAGCAGGAAGGCCTCCGGGAAGATATTGTGCTTCTCCGTCATCTTATCCGGCATCGCCAGACCATGGCCCGAAGCTTTATCCCAAGTCGCTGCCACCTTGCTGGCTTCCTCGTCCTTGCCGCGCTCCTTGAGGCTCGTCTTGTACCAGGCACCGAGCTTCTTGTAGACCTCGTCCTTCTCCACAATCATGATCAGCATCCGCTTGTCGCCCCAATCCTGGCGGAAGTTCATGTGCTGGAAGGCCATGCCGTGCCACATCCGCTCCGCGGTCTCCGCGATGCCCTGCGGCCGGACACCGCCGGCGGTAGCAACCAGAAAGTGCTCGGTCTCCATCAACTCAAAGTCGCTCTCGCTCTCGTCGCTGAAGGTCAGGTTGCTGGTCTTGAGCTTCTTGAAGGAAGATGAATCGAATTTGACCTGAAGCTCCGGTTTGCCGACTTCACCGAGGGCCAGGATCTTGAGATCGGCGCCGGTGTTCTCGACCATGAACTGGCGGTCGGCGATGCTGAGGTCGGCGAGCGGCACCAGCGTCTCCTTCCGCTCCTTGGTCAGGAGGGTGGCATTGGTGTCGTCGGCACGAAGCAATTCAGCTTCGAGGGTGCCGCCTTTGCGTGAGGTCCAGATACGCATCTCCCCGGCGTGAAGCGCAGGGACCATGAGGAGGGAGGCTAGAAGCCCAAGTGTGGTAGTCCTTTTCACAAATTACTTGCTAAGCGACTGGCTCCGGCGCTCCAGCTTAAAAAAGGGGAAAAGGTAAGGATTCGAACTAAACCCCCGAGAGGCTAAGCAAATGTACAAGGATACTTGTCATTTCACGCCGGTTTTACCCCGCACCAACCGCCCGCCCACGAAACCGCGAGCGGCAGGCCGAAAAGTTCACTCAGGGCCGGCGCAGTAAGCACCCGGCGCTTCGGACCATCGGCCACGATGCGGCCACGGTCTAGCAGAATGGCCCAGCCGATCTCCGGCGGGATCTCGCCGGGATGGTGGGTCACCAGCACCAGCGTGTGGCCGCTGGCCGCGAGCTCGCGAAGGGCAGCAACCAGGCTGAGGGCGGCCGCGAAATCGAGGGCGGTCGAGGGCTCGTCGAGCACCAGCACTTGCGGGTCATGGACCAAGGCGCGGGCGATCAGAAAGCGGCGGCGCTCGCCGGAGGACAGGGTGCCGAAATCGCGTCCAGCCAGCGCGGTGATGCCGAGGCGGGCAATCGCCTGATCCGCGGCGGCCTTTTCCTTCGAGCTGAAGCGCATGTCGCGGGTGCGGCCGAAGGCGCCGCGCAAGGAGGACAGCACCACGTCATGTGCCACTTCCTCCGGGTGGAAGCGGGCAACGTCCTCCGGCATGACCACGCCGATGCGGTGGCGGAGCTCCTCCAGCGACCAGAGATCCTCCCCGAAGAGACGGCAGACCGTGCGCGGATCCGCCTCCGGACGGACCTCACCGGTCAGGAGCTTCAGCAGGGTGCTCTTGCCCGCGCCATTGGGGCCGAGGATGGCGACACTCTCGCCGTGGCTGAGGGTCAGGGAAAAATCGCGCAACGCGGCGGTCTCGCCGCGCCAGACGGTGGCGTTCCGGATTTCGAGGAAAGGCTCCTGCACGCGCCCATCGCGACCAAGGCCGACGAAGATGGCGAGCTTTTTCCGACACGCCGAAGCCGTTGGACTTGACCACGGATAACTCGGATATCGCGGATGTATGAATCCGACTTCGTCAGAAGTTACATTTTCATCCGCGCTATCCGTGCTATCCGCGGTTTCTTCCTGTTCTGGGTGGGTACCCTTCACACCAGCACCGTGACCATCCCGCCCTCGTCCACGCCGACTTCGAAGGATTCGACGACGGTGGTCTCGTAGGTGGCGACGCGGACCTGGTTGGGGTTGAAGACGGAGCGGCCGGTGAGGATGTCGAACTCCCAGCCGTGCCAGGGACAACGCAGGATCTCCCCTTCCCTGCCCCAGCGGAATTCTCCGACCTCCGATGTTTCATTCATGCCGGTGATCAGGCCGCGGCAGAGTTCGGCTCCTTCGTGCGGGCAGAGATTACGAAGGGCATAGTACTTGCCGTGGACATTGAAGACGCCGATTGAGCGGCCGTCGCCGGCATCGACGATGCGGCGCTCGCCGGGCGGAAACTCGGCGGCGGGACAAATCACGATGGGGCGCTTCTCGGGCATGGGCTTATGGAGTGCGGTGGCACGACACCGCTTTGGCTTGGGGTCGGCGATGTTTTAGCGTGGACGGCTACGGATTGGCGGTGAGTGGGCTTCGCGGTGAGCGCTTCGCCGACGCTGCGTAAGGCGGACACGAAGGGATCGAATCAAAGCCCCCCCCGCAGCCAAAGCGGTGTCGAGCCACCGCACTCCAAATGCCGTTTCATCCTGGTCCTAAATGAGACGGTAAAGCTCCGCGGCGTTCTTCCAGAAGATGCGTTGCTTGAGTTCGTCCGGAAGCTTCTTGGGGAAGGCCCGGTGCGGGGAGTCATTGTCCCAGTGGGGATAGTCGCTGGAGAACATCAGGGTGCGCTCCGCGTGCATCATGTGCAGGAGTTCGAGGAGCTGGTCGCTGGACTCGGGTTCCTCGACCGGTTGCGAGGTGAAGCGGACGCGGTCCAATACATACTCGCTGGGCGCTCGGTCGAGCCAGGGGACGGTCGAGCGCAGGCCCTTCCAATTCTTGTCCAAGCGCCAGAGCAGGTGGGGAACCCAGCCGAAGCCACCCTCAACCATGACGAAGCGGAGCTCCGGGAACTGGCTCATGGCACCTCGGGTGAGCAGGCTGGTGAGCTGGGCCATGAAGTTCTGCGGCAAGTTCGTGTGCCACTCCAGATAGCTGGAAGGGAAACCCGCGGTGAAGGCGCCGGCCACGCCCTTGCCCTCCGCACCGGGGTGCACGGCCACAGGATAACCGGCTTCGCAGGCTGCCTCATAGATCGGCCAATAGAACTTGTCGCCCAAGGGGATTCGCGTCGCGCTGGTCATCACCACTTGCACGATCCGCTCCGAGCCGGCCACGCGCCGGATCTCCTTGGCGGCAGCCTCTGGGTCCAAGGGATTGACGATCATGCTGCCGAGGAAGCGCGGATCGGCGGGTAGCCACTTCTCCCGCAGCCAGTCGTTGTGGGCACTGGCGATGGCATTGCCGAAATGCGTGTCCGGCATCACCCCCACCGTGAGAAACTTCGCCTCGATCAGCACCGCGAAGTCCACGCCGAAGGGATCCAGCAATTGCTCGCGCATCAACTCGGGCAGGGAGCCCGCCGGCTCGCCATTCGGCCCGCGGGCATCCACCCGACGCACGCCGGTGGGATGCGGTAGGCCGGGACCACCGGGCAAAGATAGCCCCAGGGTCCGGAAGTAGGCGGGCAGCCGTGAGACGATCTCATCCGAATGCAGCGGCACGCAGTGCACGTCGCAATCGATCAGGGACAATCCACCGCTCTTCCCGGGCTCTGGCATCGATATCTGTTTCAACCCGGAGTGGCGGGCCGTCCAGAGGGAATCCATCGCTCCTAACGGAATGCACCCATCCCGCCCCAGCAGCGGAGGATGAAGAGCCCGAAACCGACCAATGGCATCAGGAAGACGCAGGACACGAGACATCTTGAGCGGAAGACAGCAGCTTGTATCGCCATCACGACCGCAACGAGCGGAGGAAACAGCAATCCACCGGTAAAATGCCCCACTTCCTTCCACTCGGCACGGGGAAGGAAGCCGCAGATCGACATCCGGCTTAGACTATCCGGACCAGCGATGAGGCCTGGCACCCAGCAAAGGGAGGTGAAGACGGCGGCGCTAATCGCCAAGGGAAGGATCGAGGGCTGCTTTCGCAAGGAGGACGGCTCGGAGGCAGAAATACTCATGATTCAGAAGGGCTGATCGGCATCAGCTTGCCAGAAACCCTTCCACTCACTCATTCGATATCCACGGCGGGAATATCGTGAGAATCAATCCAAGCATTGGCATGCACCTCGACCGCCCAGCAATCCGATTGGCGGAAAATCCGGACGAAAGACGCACCACTCAAACGAGGTATCCGCCCGAATCACCTGAAACCCCGAATCGACCTTACGCCATGCCATCCTCACTCCAACGTCGCCAATTCCTCCAGCGCACCGGTCTCGCCGCCGGCGGGATCCTCGGTTTCCCGGCCATTGTCCGCGGCCAAAACCTGAACAGCCGCATCAGCATCGCCTGCATCGGCGTGGCCGGTAAGGGCGACAGCGATGTGGACGATTCCGCGAAGTGTGGCGGGCAGATCGTCGGTCTCTGCGACGTGGACGCCCGTAACCTCGCCAAGAAGGCGCAGAAATTCCCCGAGGCGAAGAAGTTCTCGGACTTCCGCCAGATGCTCAAGGAGTTGGAATCCTCCATCGATGCGGTCACCATCTCCGGCCCCGACCACATGCACGGTGCAGCCGCGATGATGGCGCTGGGCATGGGCAAGCACATCTATTGCCAGAAGCCACTGACCCAGACCGTGTGGGAAGCCCGCGAACTGCGCCGCTTGGCCAGCGAGAAGAAGCTGGCGACCCAGATGGGCAACCAGGGCAGCGCCGGCGATGGTCTGCGCCGCGCGGTGGAAGTGGTGCAGGGCGGCGTGATCGGCGCGCCGCAGGAACTCCACGTGTGGAGCAACCGGCCGATCTGGCCGCAGGGCATGGACCGCTCGCCGAAGAACGATCCGGTGCCGGATTACCTGAACTGGGATCTCTGGCTTGGGCCCGCGGCCCTGCGCCCCTACGTGGAAGGTGCCTACCATGCCTTCGCGTGGCGGGGCTGGACGGACTTCGGTACCGGCGCGCTGGGCGATATGGCCTGCCACACGGTGAACATGCCCTTCCGCGCGCTGAAGCTCGGCTACCCCACCGCGGTCGAGTGCGAGATGGCCTCGCGCATCTACAGCGAAACCTATCCCCTCACCTCGCGCATCCGCTTCGAATTCCCCGAGCGCGAGGGCCTGCCGCCGCTCAAGTTCTGGTGGTACGACGGCGCGCCGAATGTCGACTTCAAGCCGCTGCGCCCCTACCCCGGGATCGTGAAGGACGTCGTCGCCATGGCCGGCAAGATGCCGGAGAGCGGAGCCCTGATCATCGGTGACAAGGGCACCCTGTTCTCGCCGGACGACTACGGTGGCCAGTTCTTCCTCCAGCTGAAAGGCGAGAAGGGCTTCACCAAGGGCGACGAGCACGAAGCCGCCAAGGCAATCCCGATGTCCATCCCCCGCTCCCCCGGTCACAACCAGGAGTGGTTCGACATGATGAAGGGCGGCGCCCCCGCTTACTCGAACTTCGACATCTCCGCCTACCTGACCGAGATCATCCTGTTAGGCTGCATCGCCCTGCGCGTGGGTGAGGGCGTGAAGATGGAATGGGACGGGCCGAATATGAAGAGCCCGAACTGCCCGCAAGCCGCGCAGTTTGTGAAGCGGAATAACCGCGCGGGATGGATCTAACAAAACGGCGAAGGCCGTTTCCTCATATAGCCCAAGGTTGGCCCCTGAAGGGCCGACCTTGGAGGCTTTCATGTCGCAATTCCCGCGTCTCCCGGCGAAGCAGGAGCTTGGCGCCCCCTCACCCCTGCGACGGCGTGCCGCTCATGCAGCAGACGCCCCAGCCGTGCCCGTCCAGATCGATGAAGTCGTGATCATACATGAAGCCGTGATCGGTCGGCTCACCATGAGTGGTGCCGCCGGCAGCCCGGGCGCGGCGCACGATCTCATCGACCTGCTCGCGTGATTCAAGCTGCAGGGTCAGCAGAACTTCGTTGACCTTGCTGGTGTCCGCGATCCCGCCCGGAGCAAAGTTGCGGAACATCTCATGGCTGAGCAGCATCGCGGTGAGCTGCGGGTTGATGGAGATGCTGGCGCCGCCTTCACCGCAGAAGTTCGGGTCGACGCTGAAGCCGAGGGCTGTGAAGAAGGCGACCGAGGCCTGGACGTCCTTCACGGGGAGATTGACGAACAGCTTCTGGACGGTGATCGGGGCAGCGGCGGTGGCGGTGGTGCTCATGGTTTCCTTGGATTGGAGGAGTGCTTTTGAATGAGGGAATTTCCGGGCCAATCGGCAGCCCGGTTCAATACACCGACGGACGGCGGTACGCAAAAAGGACAGGGCGTGAAAATTTCGCCCTGCCCCTTGCTAAAACTTCGTGAGGCTTCCCCGGAGCCGCCCGACTCAGGGCTTCACCACCAGGGTATTCGACACGTCATTGCCGAAGGCCTCGAAGCCATCGAGTTGCCAGACGACCTTCTTGGTCTTCGGCTCCAGCTCAATCAGGTTCGGCTGGCCGGGGCCGGCGTGGCAGTTGCCGATGATGTAGTTGCCGTTCGGCAGGATCTGCAAGGTGGTGACCCAGGCGAGGGTGATGCCCGGCAGGTCCTTCTGCTCGATCTTCCAGACGATCTCCTTCTCCGGGGTGACCTCGAGCACCGAGTGGCCGTTGCCGGTCGTCAGCAGGGTGTTGCCGTTCTTCAGGCGCAGGGAGCTGAAGGTGCAGTTGCCGAAGGCCTCGGGGCCGTGGCCGTCCTTGGGCTCCTTGCCGAACATCGGGACGGCGTATTCCCAGACGACTTTGCCCTGGGCGTCGTACTCTCGGACGGTGCCGTCGCCTTCCTGGCAGACGAGGTAGTGACCGTTATCCAGCTTGCGGGCCAGGCGGGTGTCGCGGTGAGGCTCGGGGTGATCGCGCTTGAGCGGCACTTCCTTGAGCAGCTTGCCGTCCTTGTCGACTTCGATGATCCGGCCGATGCCGCTCTCCGCGATCATCATCTTGCCCTCGCCCAGCGGCTGGAAGGCGTGGACTTCGAGGCGCTTGCCCTCGTTGCCGTTGCTCTTGGTGGAATCGTAGCTCCAGACGACCTTCTTCTCCTTGGGATCGATCGCGCAGACCTCGTGCATGTCCTTCTGGACGTAGATCAGGCCGTCCTTGTCCTGGTGGATGTCATGGATGCCACCCCACGGCATCTCCCAAGCGATCTTGCCATCGCTCCAGAGGGCAAGCTTGCCCTTGCCTTGAATGAGGACATCGCGGGCGGAGGCGGGGCAGATGGAGAGGGCTGCGAGAGCGAGGAGAGAAAGACGGGTCATTGGGTTGGATCGGTTGGGGATTCGGCGTGCGGCTGATGATTTACATGTGAAATGGGTTCCCCTTTTCAAACAAAACCACGGCAAAGCTTCGATGAATAGGCGACCGGCTTGAAGCGTCTGTGAAGGGGAATCTGCCAGAAAAGCACGTAGATCCCCGCCCGGGCTGTTAGGCTGGCTGCCTTGACACTCCCCGGGGGCAGGTTACCTTGGAACTCCTAAACATTTCTTAAGCATTCCTCATGAAGAAAGCGATTTTGCCCGCCTTGCTCGCCCTCGCCATTGTTACACCTGGCGCTCAAGCCGGCACCCGGAAGCTCGATGGCAAATTCAACCGTGCCGACATCAACGCCGACCACCAGCTGAGCCCAGCGGAGTTCCAAGCCACTCAAAGCAAGCGGATTAGCGTGGCTTACAGCCTCTTCCGTTTCAACAAGACGGACACCAACAACGACGGTTTCGTGAGCTTGGAGGAGTTCCGGATCAGCCGCGGCGGGATCTCCGGCGGCAAGCCGACCAAGATGGACATCTTCCTGCTGGCGGACGCGGATGACGACGACGTCCTCGATCCCACCGAGTATGTGAACACCCTGCCCTCGGGCTCGGCTTATCCCAAAGCCCTCAGGTCCTTCGACAAGAAGGACAAGGACAACACCGGCACGCTGACCCCGACGGAATTCGGCATCCGCGCGGGCGGTGGCATTCCCTTCCCGTTCTAAGTTCGCAGTAACAGATTTTGCGATTTACCGGGGCGGCGTTCCAAAACGCCGCCCCATTGCTTTGGCGCGGTAGTCGAAGATCGCTTCCAGCTTCCGCCTCGCGAAGAGGGTGTGGACCACTTCGCCCAGCGGGCCAAAGGGCATCATGTAGTGGACTATGTCGCCCACCTTCACCCCGTCCGGCACTGCCTCGAAGCTGTGCCGGTGGTGCCAGAACTTGTAGGGCCCGAAGCGCTGCTCATCAATGAAGCTGCGCCCCTCCTCCACCGCCTTGATCTCCGTGACCCAGGTCACATGGATTAGCGGCGCGAGCCGGATCCGGTAAGAGATGATCTGCCCCTCGTGCATCCGCTCCGAGTCGCAGCGGAGGATCTCCATGCCGACATCCGGCGGTGTGAGGGCATCCAGATTCCGCGGCGAGGAGAAGAAGTCCCATGCCTCTTGAAGCGTGATGGGGAGGACTTGTTCGCGACGGAGCTGATGGAGCACGGGCAGTGGTTAATTGAAGGTGGATTCGCGGTCCACCCTAGCATGAACGCTCGCATCCGCGAGGTCCACTTGCCCCTACGGCATGCTCACTGCACTTGCTGGGCCGGGCGCTGAAGCAGGCGCGGCAGCAGCATCCAGTCGCTCTGGGTCACAGTGCTCCAGATGCTTTTGACCGCGGACGCCAGCTCCAAGGCATCGGTTCCGGTAACGATCACTTCGATCTTCGATTCGGCGGCGTTGTTCACCAGTTCCGCATGGAGATGAGGATCCGTGCGCAGCGAAAGACCCGCGAAGCCGGCACCACCAATGGAACCCTTGTAATCGATCAGCGTGTAGGTGCCGGCCTTGATCCGGCCATTCGCGGTGATCTCAATCTCGTGGGTATCCACGGCACTGGTGCCCACTGAGAGACCGCCGCTTTCGCTCACGCTGACCTTGTCGGAGCCACCTTCACCGATGCGGAAGGAGGAGATCCGGCCATCCGCCAAGTCGGCGGCGGAAACCGAGCTGTCCCCCTGCTCGCGGAAGCAATCGACCGGAACCGTGGCAGCCGGGCGATCATCGCTTTCACTAGCCGCCTCACCATTGAGAACTGCCAGCGCCACGGCAAAGGGATCGTACGTCGGATCGCTGGAAGATTCTGTCGAGACAATCGCAGGATCGCCGCTATCCGGGCCCGTGGGGCCGAAGGACTCGGCATGAGCGGTCATTCCCACCGCGGCTGCCAAGGAAGTCGTTAAACACAATATTTTTCGCATAATTTTGACGATTCATACCTTGGGCTGAGCGATTCATTGCAGTTGAGGTGCCACCCGGGGTTGAAAATCCGACAAATTTCACCGCGCTATGTCCCAAACACACCAGCGCAGTGCCATCGGGACGCGCTTCGCTCTTGGCGATCAGCCGTCCGCGCCTATTTTCCCCGCGCCATGTCCTCGCCCAAATTGTTCAGCCCCGGCCCGATCGACGTTTCGCCCGAGACCTTCGCGGCGATGTCCCGCACCATGATCGGTCACCGCGGTTCCGAATTCGAAGCCCTCTACGCTTCCCTCCAGCCCGGCCTGCAGGCCATTTTCGGCACTTCCCGCCCGGTCTTCCTTTCCACCTCCTCCGCCTGGGGCGTGATGGAGGGCGCGCTGCGCAACCTCGCCCGCAAGAAGGTCCTCTGCCTCTGCTGCGGTGCCTTCTCGGACAAGTGGCTCGATGTCGCCAAGAAGTGCGGTTACGAGGCCGACTCCGTGCAAGTCGAGTGGGGCCAGCAGATCGATCCCGAGGCGGTCCGCGCCAAGCTCAATGAAGGTGGCTTCGACACCGTGACCTTCATCCACAGCGAGACCTCCACCGGCGTGCTCAACGACCTCGCCGCAATCTCGAAGGTCGTGAAGTCCTTCCCGGACACCATGCTGATCGTGGACACCGTGTCCTCCCTCTCCACCGTGCCGGTGGACATGGATGCCAACGGCATCGACGTGATGCTCGCCGGCGTCCAGAAGGCCCTCGCGCTGCCGCCGGGCCTCGCGGTCTTCGCCGTTTCCGAGGCTGGCATGGAGCGCGCCAAGGGCACGCCGAACCGCGGCTACTACTTCGACTTCGTGGAGTTCGCCAAGAATGCGGCGCTCAGCAACACGCCTTCCACCCCGGCGATCTCCATCCTCTACGGGCTGCAGTACATCCTCGGCCTGATCGAGAAGGAAGGCCTGGAGGCCCGCTTCGCCCGCCACGCGAAGACGAATGCGATGATCCACGCCTGGGGTGCCAAGCGCGGCTTCGAGCACTTCGCGCCGGAAGGCTACCGCTCCACCGCGCTGACCTGCTTCAAGACGCCCGAGGGCTTCGATCTCTCCGGCTTCATCAAGGCGCTCAAGACGAAGCACAACTTCCTGATCAACGGCGGCTACGGCAAGATCAAAGGAACCACCTTCCGCATCTCCAACATGGGCAACGAGACCGAAGCCACCATGCAGGAGCTGATCGATGCGATGGAAGATGTGCTGGGCTGAGGATTGCCGGCGGTTTTGAATCACAGGGGGTCCGGCGCATCGCGTGCGCCGCGCCCCTTTTCTTACGCTTGGCCGGAGCAGGCTACTTCCCGACCTTGCTCTTGAAGAACGCTGACCACTCTTCCGCCGCTGCAAGCTCATTGCGGTCCTTCAAGGCCTTGATGAACTCAGGGTAGACGGCCTCAAGAAGTGCCGGGTCCGAAATCTTCTCAAGATAATTGGACGCTTGCGTCGTGCTCAAACTGGCAAGACTGCGGACGATTGAACGCTCTGCACCCGCCAGTGCCGCTCCTTCAAGGCCGAGGGTGGTCTTCCACTCAATCGCGGCATCCAGGTCCCGGGAAGCAAGCTTCTCGACGAACTTTTGAGAGAGGTCGCCACCCGAACCCGCCTGCAATGCATTTTTGACTTCAGGACCGGGCAGCTTTTTCCGCGCGGCCATCTCGTTCAGAATCGCCAATCTGAGTTGATCATCGGTGCGCCCTTTATCGGAGAAATAGCCGGCAAGATCCTTATCACGGCCGACCTTCACCACATCGCTGGCCAGCTTCTTCCGGATGGACTTGAGGCTGGCTTCCGCCAAGCCGGCTTTGATCGCTTGGGAATAGAAGCCCTCCGTCACCTCGGACGAACTGAAGTCCATGGTCACCCACCCACCCAACTGAGGGTCGGACACAGCCAAATCCAGGTAAGCTTGCAGCGCCACACTTGGATTCGCCCTGGCCAGCCCGTTCATATAGGCCAGCGTGAGCTGCAGTTGGTTTCCGGAGCTTTGCGGGTACAGGCCCCTGAACTTCTCATACAGCGAATCGGAAACAACCTGATGCGCCCCGAGTTCACCGAAGAACCTTTCTACAAGGCCAACGCGCAGGCTGTCGGTTGCCAAAAGGGTTTTCAGGCGCTCGAAATTCTCATCCGCATAGCGCGGATTTTCGGCCAGATAGGCAGCGATAACATCCAAGGAAAGATCCCTGAACTGTCCGTTGGAAAAGTCCGCTGCACTGAAGGCTTCCAGCAACAAAGCAATCGTGGCGTCAGGATCCTGTCGGATTGCTTTCTCCAGGTCCGCTTTCGTGTTTTTGCCGGGCGGCTGCTGAAGGGAGGCGGCAATGAATGCGCGAGGATCACGTACCGGCAGAGACGAAGGCTTCCCACTCCTATCGGTGGTACCGGCAGAGTTGCCGGTACCACTAACTCCCCGCTCCGGCGTGAGCGGATCAGGAGAAGTATCCCCTTTCTGCGAACTAACGACGACCACTACCGCCGAAACGCAAAGGGCCGCGGCGCAAATAGTCCAAAGGCTGGACTTGGAGAGTTTCACCCTATTGCAGTCGTGGCTGATTGCGTTTCCGGTCCGCTGCAAGCAATCGTGGAACCAAACTCTCGTAACCATTCGAACGCATCCAGTCGAGATCCGCCTTGGACATTTTGCCAACAAATGCCCACGCAGCTTGGTCGAATTCCTCGGGACGATCCATTTTCGCGAGAATGGGAATCTGTTCCCTAACATTCTCCGGCGTCACGCCGATTTGAAAATAGGTGTTGATCAATTGCATCCTCAGGTCGCCGGGCCCCACTTCCTTCATTTCCTCCTGCAGGAAACTGAAGTCGTGGCTTTCCGCCGCACTTCGCACGCTGGCATCCCGGATCTGTGAAACCGCCAAGATACTCAGGGAAGTATTTTCCAGAGCGGCCACGGCGCCACGGTAGTCGTTCGATTGACGCAACTGCTCCACTATCTGCTCCTGAACTTCGGCAGGGCTGGGCTTCGCGGTATCAGTCCCGGCATCCCCGGAAGCCTTCGTGCCCTTTGAATTCGCCGGCCGTGAGCCGGACTTCCCGGAGCTGGGTTCCGCTTGGGGCGCGGCGCCGGACGCCCCATTCGAGGACGCCCGGTCGCGACATCCGGCTCCCAGCACAATCAAGACTGTGGCCAGGAGGCCGGAAAGCAATCTAGTCCCAACCATCACCATCAAGGGAAAGCACAGTCCCAACGCTATGTCGACGATTTCGCTTTGCCGAGGCCAAGTGCCTACGTCACCCCGCGCGCCCGTGCCTGAGACAGCAGCTCCGCCGTATTCGTCGCACCGAACTTCGCCATCACATTCGCGCGGTGGAATTCCACGGTGCGCAGGCCGATGCCGTAGAAGTCCGCGATCTCGCGGCTGGTCTTGCCTGCAATGATTTGGCTCAGCACCTCTTGTTCGCGACGTGAGAGGATCTTGCCGAGTGCCTCTGCCTTGACGCCTTCACGGCTGATCACCTCGGCGAAACGCGCGGAGAAGAAAGGGCGGCCATCCGCCACCGCATGCATCGCCTCTTCCAAGCGCTCGGGCTGCGTGTCCTTTTCCAGATAGCCTTCCACCCCGCTTTCGCGGACGCGGGTCAGGGTGAGCGGATCGATCAGCGAGGAAAGAAGCAGCACCCGAGCCTGAGGACGGGCCTGCCGCGCGGCGCGCGCGAATTCCAGTCCATCCATACCCGGCAGTTGCAGATCCACCACCATCAGCTCGGGACGAGAAGCGGCCAGCAGGCTCAGGGCATCTTCTCCCGAGGCCGCGGCACCCACGACCTCGAAGCGCGGATGCGGCGCCAGCCAGTTCTCCAGGAATGCGCGGAAGATCCCCTGGTCTTCGACCAAAAGTGTCCGTGTGCGGGGAGGGCTCACGCCTCCGACCCTAGGTTTCCGCGCGCGGCAAAGTAAACGAAATCTCCGTGCCGCCGCCATCCGGGGTCCCGCTCTCCAAACTCGTGTCCAGAGCTTGGGTAATCTCCAAGCACAGCCGCAGACCCAGCCCGCTACGCGCATTCCCAAGCGGCAGCGGAACCGCCGGATCCCTCAAGCTGGCCATCACAGCTTCCGGCAAGCCTGGCCCATCGTCCCTCACGCTGATGCGGACAAAGTCCGTTGCGGTGACCTTCACGCTCACCCGGTGGCGCGCGGACTTCACCGCATTCGAGACCAGATTGCGCACCAGGGTCTGCGCCAGCACCAGATCGGTCTTCACTCGCGCATCCTCCGCCATCTCTAACAAAAGCCCCACTTCCCGCCCGGCAGCACCGCTACGGTGGAGCTCCACCATCGGCCGCACCACGCTCTCCGCTGCATGCTCCATCACCCGGACCGTGCCGGCCCGCAGGCGGGTCCAGAGCAGCACGTCCTCCAAGAGGAGCAGGAGTGCCCTTCCCGTCTGCGCCACTTCGGCTGCAAAGTCCGGTCTCACTGCGACGGCTTCCTGTTCCGCGGAGAGTGTCAAAGCTGTTAGCGGGCTGCGCAGGTCATGCCCCAGCACGGTCAGCATGCGGTCCTTGTCCGCATCCGCCGCCATCAACTCACGGGTGCGCGAGCGCACTTCATGCTCCAGCTCATCCGCATAAGCTTCCTGGATCTGGTGACGCCGCTCCGCCTCTTCCACCGCCAGCGCCTGCGCCGCCAGCTTCTCCCGCTGCAAGCGCGCGAAGCGTTCGCCGAGTGCCAGCGAGAGAGCCAAGATTTCAAGCGCGGAGCCGAGCATCACCACGCGGCAGACGGTCTCAAAGGGCGCATCCCGCATCAAAACGACCAGAGGCACCAGGCCCGCAAGCAGCAAGCCGGAGAGCAACACGAAATAGCGCGCTTCCCAGCCACCCGAACGCCATACGACCACCCCCGCCCCTAACAGCGCGATGTGTGCGAGCCCACCGATCGCCACGATCAGGTTCAGCAAGTAGGCATGCCCGCTGACAACGGCAAGCAGCGCCAGCACCGCGAGCCCGCCCAGCAAGTAGCCCGCGCCCCGCACCGTGCGATCCGCCCGCGGAGCCCGATCCGGCAGCTCCAGGAAATGGCGGGCAAAGGCCGCAAGAAAGGCCCCGCTCAAGGGCAAAGACATCGCTCCGATGGTCTCCATCCACGGTGAACCAAGAGGCCTCCCTAACACCAGCACCCCGCTACGCGTCCCGAAGAGCTGGAGGATGTAGAAGGCCAGGTAGAGGAGGTAGTAGCCCGTGGCGGGGAAGCGCAGGCGCAGCCACACGATGAAGTGGTAGAGCAAGAGCGCCAGCAGCGTGCCGAAGTAAAAGCTCTCCGCGATGAGGTCGCGCTGCATCGCCGCATGGAAGTCTCCGGCATCCCGCCACCAACCGGGCTCCAGCCACAGGGCAATGGCATCCTGATAGTGCAGGTAGATGACCCGCGATCCATGCGGCGGCAAGACGAGGGGAAAGGCGGTCTCCCGTCCGCGGATCGCCTTATCTGCCGTCGGCACCCATTCGCCGGAGACTTGTTGCAGCCAAGCACCTGCTCCCTCTGGATGAGGATCGCGCGCCGGATCCAACGGGGAGAAGAAGTCCACGTGATCCGCATAGCGGGCGGCATCCATCAGCACGCCGGACTGCGGCGCAGCGCCGGGATTGCGCAGCGTGATCCTCACCCAGGCGCTGCCCTCCCCGTGCTCGCGGATGAAGCCGGGCTTGCCCCATGGCAGCCACGCGGTCTCCGGTAGCGCCGCGATTTCCGCCGCCGTCGCATCCCCGGCAGGAGCCTTCTCCTGCAGGACCGCCACCTCCCCGCCATCCCATCCGGCCAGCGGCCGCATTCCTTCATGACGGCCCGCGAAACCTAACAGCAGCCAGCCCGACAGGGCCGCCGCCAGCACGAGCAGGAGCGCCGGAGGCTGCCAGGTGAGTGAGCGAGGAAAGGGCACGGCGGCATTTCGTTAGAGCCGCCCCGGTGAGGCAAGCCTCCGCGGAGCCGCCCCCGTACTTGTACGGGTTTTGCCGGGTTGCCGGGACGCTTCGGAGCTGTTGAATGACAGGCTCAGTTAAGCTCCTCACTCCTCCTCTAACATGACCGTCACCCGCACCCACCTGTTGGCCATCGCCGCCTTGGCCAGCCCCGCCACGCCGCTGCACGCGATTTACTACAACGCGAACCAGAACAATGCGAACTCCTATGATACCACCGGCGGCACCCTCCAGCTGGACGCCCCCGGCTCCGGTCTTCAGGCCACGCAAAGCGGGGTCATCTACGGCAGCGGGGGCATCCTCAAGTCGCAGGCAGGCACCCTGCATCTCACCGCGCAGAATACCTTCACTGGGGGCACGAACATCATTTGGGGAACGCTGTCTCTCGACAACCCCAGCAATGGCGGCATCGGCACTATCCGTGGCAATGTGCTCGTGAGTGCTTCCGTCGGGACCCTCCAGACGAGCGCTCCGAATGCGCTCGGCTGGATCACCGGGCAGAAGGTCGACAAGATCGATCTGATCGACGGGACCGTAATCAACACCGCCAGCGGTGACCAAGGCTGGGGAGTGGCCTACACGATGAAGGGCAACAGCATGATCAGCTCTAACAACGGTCACAACGACCCCAACGCCAATGTCCCCACCGCTCCCTCCCGCTTCTCCTTCGGCGGCCCGGCTGGCGGAAATACCAGCCTGACGGTGGGCGGCGGCAATGTGGGAACGGTCGCGAGGGCCTACGGCCGGATCGACCTGCGCACGGACTACGGCAACACCGCGGCCACCTTCAATATCGGGCTTTTCGGGAACGAATCCACGCCCGCGTGGATGGATTGCTACGCGTGCCTCACCGGGGATGCGGGCATTACCAAGACCGGTGCCGGAACCTTGAACCTGTATGGGACCAATACTCACACCGGCACCACCACTCTGAACCAAGGGGTCCTCACCGTGAACAAGTCCGGCCCGGGAGGCACCGGCGGGATCCGCTCGCCGCTTGTGATCAATGGCGGGCGCATGGACCTGAACGCGGTGAATGCGCTGGGATATCTCCCCGGCGAGAAGGTGAATGCCATCACCGTGAATGCCGGCCTGATCAACTCCACCGCGGCGGGCGACCAGGGCTGGGGCGTGGCCTACACGCTGAACGGCGGCGAGATCCGCAGCAACAACGGCGTGGCCGATCCGAATGCCCCGGGCAAGTTCGCCTGTGGCAACTTCACCACCTTCACCGTCCCGGCCGGTGCCGCGCCGCACATCAGCGGGCGCATGGACCTGCGCGACCTGCTGAATCCTAACACCGACATCACGGTGGGATCGAATGGCAACCTGATCGTGGATGCCGCGATCACCAACACCGGCGGGATCAGGAAGCTCGGCCCGGGCACGCTCACCTTCAACGCCGCGAATACCTTTACTGGCACCCTGACAATTACGGAAGGTGCCGTAGTTGCCGGCGGCTCCAGCATATCCTGCAGTACGGTGAACAACACCCAGCTCATCTTCCAATCCGGGGGCACCAGTCCCGGTGCGATCTCCGGCCCCGGCACGGTCAAGAAGCTCGGCGGCGGCACGGTGGTGCTCACGGGAACGAACACCTACACCGGCGGCACCACCATCGAAACCGGCTCGATCTCGATCGCGTCGAACGCGAATCTCAGCACGGACAATGTCCCCCTCACCCTGGCCGGCGGCGGCCTCACGACCACCGCGGACCTGACTCTCACCCGCCCCGTCAGCATCATCAATGGCACGGGCACCCTCTCCCCTTCCTCCGGCACGCTCACGCTGAATAGCATCATCTCCGGCGCAAATTCACTTCAGAAGACCGGGGCCGGCGTGCTCAAGATCAACTCGATCCAGACCTACACCGGCACCACCACGGTGCAGGAAGGCAAGCTCCTCCTGGCCACTTCCTCCGGCGGGACCGGCGCGATCCGCGGCAATCTCGTGGCTAACCAAGGCAGCTTCGTCGAACTCGCCGATGCCGGCGCACTCGGGCAGGGCGTGGGGACCGACAATGTTTCGCTCTATGGTGCCACCATGACCAACACCAGTGGCAGCGCCATCACGCTCCCCTACTATACGACGCTCGCCGGTGGCACCATCAGCTCGAACGGCGGAACCTCCAGCCCCACCGCCGCTTCCCGCTTCATTTCCAGAAGGACGATCGGGGCAAGCGGCGGCGCCAAGACCTCGACGATCGCGGGCCGTCTCGAGCTCCAACCCGGCGCCTCCTTCGATGTGAACACGCTCGCCACGCTCAACGTCACGGCCGCAGTCACCGGTGATGATGGGGTGGAAGTCGTGAAGGACGGCCTGGGAACACTGAACTTCCCCGCACAAAACACCTACAAGGGCGCGACCCGGATCAACCACGGCACCCTGGAAGTGAGCTATCCCCACAGCCCGACCTATATCCTCCACGGCAACAGTCTGGCCGATACTTCCCACATGCATGTGCGCGGCAACGCCGTGGTGAGCAACGGCAGCGGGACTCCCCAAAACCTCTTCCTGGACAACTTCAGCTACATCTATTTCTACGATAACTCCTCCGCCGGAGCTGCCACCTACACCGCCGGGGTGAACAGTATCGTCTCCTTCGACGATGCCGCCACGGCCGGCTCAGGAAGCTTCTCCTTCGGCAATGGCTCGACCTTCGGCATGCAAAAGACTGCCAATGCCGGCACCGCCACCATCACCCTGCAGGGGGCTGGCAGTGCCTTCGACTCCTTCTGCACCGGCGGTGCCACCGCCAGCGGCGCGAAAGTGATCAACCAGGGAGGCGATGTCCGTGCCTTCTCGGCCCTGTCCATCGGCTCGCTCAAGGGGAGCGGCACTTTGCAGACAGGCAGCTCCAAGGTGACGCTCGGTGCGCTGGGACTGGACGATGTCTTCTCGGGCACGACCGACGGCACCGGCTCCTTGGAGAAAACCGGCAGCGGCACGCTGACGCTCTCCGGTGCCAACATCTACAGTGGCGGCACCACGGTCTCCAGCGGCAAGCTGCTGGCATCTAACAGCAGCGGCTCCGCCTTTGGCAGCGGTGCGGTCACCGTGAGCAGTGGTGCCACGCTCGGCGGCAGCGGCAGCATCGGCGGAGCCACCACACTGCAAGGCGGTGCCCATCTCGCGCCGGGCAGCCCGACGGGGACCCTGAGCTTCACGAATGGACTCACGCTGGCCGGCGGCTCGGTCCTGGACCTGCAGCTCGGCTCGCCCGCCACGGACCTGATCCGTGTCTCCGCCGGTGCCCTCACCGGCCCGGCATCCGGCAAGATCACGGTGAACCTTTCCGATGCCGGTGGCTTCACCGCGGGCACCTATACGCTCATCGATGCCAGCGGCGCGACGATGTCCAATCTCACCGCGGATTCCTTCATCCTCGGCACCACGCTTCCCGGCTACAACTACGCCTTCACGATCGCGGGCCCTCTGGTTCAACTCAGTGTGATCCCCACGGATCCTTACGAGGCCTGGAGCCTGATCATCGCCGACCCCGCCCAGCGCGGCCGCACGGCCGATCCGGACGCCGACGGTTTCAGCAATCTCATGGAGTATCTTTTCGGAACTTCTCCGATCCTTCCCACAGCTTCACTGACGGAAAGCGAGATGACTCCCGATGGCCTACTCATCCGCTGGCTGCAAAGGAACACGGGAGCCAGCTACCAATTGCTGGAAAGCAACGATCTTTCCAATCCCTGGCCTTCAAGCGGTCTGCCGGTGACGGATGGCGACCAGAGCGGGGTCGCGCCGGACTACAAGCGCAAGCAAGCGCTCGCGCCGATCAACGAGCCCCAGAAGTTGTTCCGGGTCCAGGCAACGGAAAATTGAGCGCCAATCGACGACCATGCCAGCGGGGATCCCTGAAGCGAACGGGGATCTCCGCTAAACCGCTCCCGGATTCGCGACGTAAACCAAGCCGATGAAATTCATCCCGCTCCTGATTGCCATGGCCGTTCCCGCCTTCTCCGCCGATCCAGCTCCGAACACCCTCACGCCCGAGGAAAAGAAGGACAACTTCAAGCTCCTCTTCGACGGCAAGACGCTGAAGGGCTGGCACACCTACAAGCAGAAGGAAGTCGGTGACCACTGGAAGGTGGAAGACGGCGCGATCGTCCTGAACCCCGGCAAGGACGGCGACCTGACCAGCGATGACGAGTACGCTGACTTCGACTTCCGCTGCCAGTGGAAGATCTCCGACCAAGGGAACTCGGGCATCATGTGGCACGTGACCGAAGACCACGGTGCGCCCTACGAATCAGGCCCGGAATACCAGATCCTCGATTCCTTCGACAAGCCGGGCCACAAGTATGCCCACGAGACCAAGAAGGGCAACGTGGCCGGCGGATTCTACGACATCTACCCCGGCAAACCCGAGTGGTCCAAGCCGGTGGGCGAGTGGAACGAGACCCGCATCGTGATCAAGGGCACCAAGGTCACCCTCTACCTGAATGGCACCGTGACCGCCGACGTGGACACCAAGACCGACGAATTCAAGGCCGCGCTCGACAAGTCCAAGTTCAAGACCTGGGAGTTCTTCAACAAGGCGAAGAAGGGCCACATCGACCTCCAGAACCACGGCGACAAGGTTTCCTTCCGGAACATCCGGATCAAGAAACTGTAAGCTGCCGCTTCCTGCTCAAGTCCGCTGAAAAACAAGAGGCCCGCCAATCGGCGGGCCTTCTTTCTTTCCTTCGATCTCAGTCCCGCTTGTCGATCGCGGCGGTCGAGTTCTCAAGCTGCGTCTTCGGCTTCACCACCACCGCCGTCACCGGCACCGTTGCTTGCTTGTTGGCGGGAGTCGGCCGCGGAGCGGTTGCCCTGCCGGTCAACTGCTGGATCACCGCAGGCGGGGTGCGTGCGATGAGCTTCGTCCCAAAGTAGAGCGAACCGAAACAGGACATGGTACCGACCAAGGCGATGCCGGTATTCCAGCCTTGCATGACCCAGTGCTTGGGCAACAAGGCTCGCAGCACCATCGCGAAAATCACGATGGCGAGACCCGCCACCGGGGCGGAAAAGAGAGCCGCACTCTCGAAGCGATCCGGCATCACCGGCTCCAGCAGGCGCGCCAGGCAGGCAATGCTGCCCGTGCTGCCGATCATCAGGAGCAAGAGCCAGATCACCGAAACCTTCGGGCGTAACAGGTTGATACGGCCGCCTTGGTTCGAGCGGTTGAGCAAGTCTTGCACCGTCTTGATGCCCAGGCAGGTGTTCAGCCGGCGCGCCTCGAAGGACTTCGACTTCGCCTGCCGGGTCTGGCGTTCATTGGCAAGCTTGCGCATGCGGATGCGTGCGTAGGCGGCCAGCGCTTCTTGACGCTTGCCACCGCTGGTCGCAAGCGCGGTCGCCCAAGCCGCCGGCTCGAGATCGTCGCGCAGGATCTCCTGGCCGACGCGCTCCGCGATCTCGCGATCCAACTGGATCTCGGGGGAGACCAGCTTGTGAACGGCCGCCGCAAGGGTGAAGGTTTTCATGCCCGTTCAGAGCTGATGCTTGCTTCACGCCGGCGGCGCAGCAGCAGGATTCCCGCCGCGGGGATCAAACAGATCGCACTGGTGGGCTCGGGAACCGCGCTCTGCGATTCCACGGCAGCGCCTTCGACGCTGGACCCCACGTGCGTTGCCACGAAGTCATTGAAGCCACCGTTGATGTTACCGCGATCGCTGCTTGCCGCGACGCCGCCCACTTCGCCGCCGATCACATTGGAGGCGAAGTAGCTCGCCACCGTGTTCGAACGGTTGCCGACGGCGATTGAATTGATCACATCCACTCCGGCAGCCAGTGCCCCGTCGCGGGCCGCCTTGTCAGCCGCAGGATTCGGGATCAGCGGCAGGGTCGACACCGCGACCTCCACGACTTGGGCGGTGCTTTCAAAGCCGTTGCTCGCGCCACCTGTCTCCGTGCCGAAGTAATTGGTGGCAAAACCCAAGGCAGAGCTGATTGAGGGCGAGCTGATGCTGAAGGGCCGCGACAGCGCCTGCACCATGTTAGAGAATTGCTGAGCGTCCGCCAGGCTGCCGATCTTCATCCACGGGATGCCGACGGTCTGGGAAGAAGTGCCACCGTAAAAGACCAGCGAGACCGCGATCTTGCCCAAGGCTCCGGATTGGATCGAATCCAGCACTTGGGAACTGGTCATGGCATCGCCATAACCTTGCAGCAAGCGGTCGAACTGGTTGTTGTTCAGACCGGTTTGGTTGATATCCACCAAGAACAGCAGTTCGCTGTCCACGGCTACGGCGTCCGCCTGGGGGGTCAGTCCGACAAGGGCGATGCCAACTGACATCGCGAGCAAGGAACGGAATGACCACATGGAGACGCGACTTGAGAGTGTCGCAATTTGCATGGGAGAGGACTGGGGTGAGAGCGTCGCCATGAAAACTAAAGCTTGCTTAAGCGTCAAGATTTTTTAAAAATTAATCATGCTTAATCCAAAAGACGCTTCGAAGATGCCGTGGTCCTCGCGCATTGCCTTGGGGGTTGCGCTCTCCATTGCGGGCTCCTTCGGATTGGCGGTGGCGTTATTGGTCCCGCGGCAGTCGGCAGACGCGGTGAAAGCCGAGCCGCCGCGACGGAGCATCTCTTCTTCCGGCGTGGGCAGTGGTGAAGCGGTTCCGCCGCCCATTACCGACGAATTGGTAAAATTTTGTGCGGGTCATGTCACCGGCCAGCGGAGCTTCGTGGTATTCAGCCGGGGCACCTGCGTGGTCGTGAATGAGCCCTGTCAGGATCCTCTGGCCGAAGCCCGCAAAGTGCTCCAAGCCTGCGCCGATCCTAACACGCCTTTCATTCCCGAGAAGACCGCCGAGGGCGATCTGATCGTCAGCTTCAAGGAGCCGGTGTTCCAGCGCTTCACGGAAATGGAACTCCTGAAGCTCGGGCCTTGGCTGGACAAGCTCGCCCCAGCTTTGCTGAGCCCTTCTGAAAGCATGAGCGCCGGCAAGGATTGGACGCCGCCGGACCAAGCCAAGGCCGGCCTCCTGGCCCGCCGCCGCATGCTCGAAGATGCTTCCACCGCTGTGGCCGTGAAGATCATCCGGGCGAAGACCAAGGAGACGGCATCGCGCTAATCGTCTGAGAACGGCAACGCCGTTCCATCCCAAAGCCCAGGGTTGGCCGACAAGTCCTTCGCAGCCCGAAGGGCAAGAGGAACGCAGGGGGCCTACCCTGGGGCGTGCGCAAAATATCATTCAACCCTGAAGGGGTTGCAGCGGGTCGCCCTTACCTCGAAATCATCCCTGACTGGAGGAGAGATGCTTACCTCCCCGGTAAAAAGCGAAGAGCGCCATCGCTTGGATCAGGTGAAACACATCATTGTGGTTGAACCTCGGGGAAAGACCCCACTGCCCCTGCTGCGCCACACCGGCAGCAATGGATAGCGCCACACCGGCAATCATCGCCACTGACCAAGGACGCCTGCAGACGATCGCGGCGACCAAGCACGCCAGCATCGCCGACCCGTAGTCCGCCATCGCGACCACAAACTCCGGCCGGAGTGTGACCACTAGGACAGCTACCCCCAGCTTGCAGCCTAGCAAAAGCTTCCACCCACGCCTCTCCCCTTCCCGCCTGAGCTCGCAGAGCAAGCTCATCCCCATCGCGAAGCCTAGACCGCAGATGACGATTAAAACCAAGCGCCACCAGATCGCGTCCACGGCAGGCTGAAAATTCGGCGCGAAGCCATGGTAGCAGCCGCCAAGGAGAGCAGAGCTTGCCATCAAGGCCATCGCCCGGATCCACCACCGCTTCGCGTCGCCAGCCGATTCGTCTTTCCGCAAGAGGAAGACGAAGACCATCCCAAGCACCGCGAGCAAGAGATCGGTGACGAAGGTCGCCGGCTCGAAAAGCGTCATGGCGCGGCGAAGAGATCGCGATAGTGCCGCCACCACTCGCTCTGGATGCGGCCACCGGGATCATGGCGCTCCTTGGTGCGGAGAAACTCGCGGAAGGCCGGATAGGCCCTCTCAATCTGGTCCCGCCGGGCCCAGCGGTGATAGGTCAGGAAGTAGCTCCCGCCCAAGGACAGGGCGAGGTCAATGAGCTGACGGAAAGTCTCAGCCGAGCGCTCGATGCCAGCGCCGTGATGCTCGGTGTGGAGATTGAAGATCACGCAGGCGAAGCGCTCACCTGCCCACGGCAGGGCGCTTTCTGTATCCGGCTCGATCAGACGCACGGTGCCATAAATCACCGGGACCTCCGAAGATCGTAGTATTTCCGCGGCCCTGCCCATGAACTCCGCTAGCTGAGCCGGTGGCACGTAGAGTTCGGTGATCATCTCGGTGGCGGCCGGAGCCTCCAGGCGCGCATCGAGGTGGCAGTGGTAATCCTGCAGATAGACACTGAGCTGGTGGGTGTCCGACCAGTAAAGCGAGCCATGGCTGCGCAGGTAGTGATGGGAATAAACTTCGAACACCTTGGCCCGGTCAGTGTGGGCCAGATGGATGAGCTCTTCCCAATCTTCCGTCCCGAGTTCGGCTGCAGGCTCCATGTGCCGCGACTCCTCGACCACACGATAGGAGGACAAGACTCCAAGCTTCAGGAAGTCCGGCGAGCACTCGTCGATCGAGAATTGGAAATCGCCATACCTCGATCCGCTCGCAGCACGCTCCTCCAACAATTCGATCACCTTGCCGATCTCCGTGATCTCCACCAGACGCTCCACCTTCACCCGCGGCGCGAGCCGGAGCTGCACGGAGGTGATGACGCCGAAGCAACCGTAGCCTCCGATCGCACACCGGAAGAGCTCGGTATTCTTCGCCCGGCAGCAGCGCAGGGTCCTTCCGCTGGCATCCACCAAGGTGAACGCTTCCACGTCGCCAATGATCGGCTCCATGTGCAGGCCGCGGCCATGGATATTCGCGGCCAAGGCCCCACCGAGAGTCAGGTCATCGGCACCGGTCTGCTTCTGGCGGATGCTCCACACCGGAGACATCCCCTCCTGCTGCGCGTGCAATCCGGCGATCAGTTCGGGCCAAGTCAGACCTGCCCCAGCCTCGACCAATCCACGCTCGCGGTCGACTTCGCCCAGATCCTTCAAGCCCCGGCAATCGAGCAAAAGGGTGCCCTCGCCGAACTGTTGCCCACCCATCGCATGACGTGCACCACAAACCGAAACGCACTGCCTCATCCGCGTGGCCTGGCGCAACAAGTCAGCCACTTCCGCCGTCGAGCGCGGCTGTTTGACCCCTGCCACCCGCACCGGGTTCAGCCGCGAATGGACGTCATTGCACAGAACTCCGGCAGTCATCGTACCAAGGGTTCGCACAGGCAAAGGCATTCGCCGCGCGCCAAGCGGACAAAGGGAGCCCGGCGCGGCGCAAGGATGCGGGCGCGGAGTTCGCGGTGGTTCGCCACCGATTCAGCACGCAGTCCGGTAGAGCGGAGGAAGCTGGAAAGCTCATCCCGCGAGCAGCCCCAGCGAAAGGGCTCGCGGCGCAGCTGCAGCCAGAGGCTCACCAAGGGATTCTCACCGCGGAAAGAAATAGAGCCATCCTCCCCCGCCTCCATGAAGGTGAAGATCACCCGACCCTTCGTTCCCGCGAGCATGGCCGCGGAGGCCAGCAGGGCCCGCACCCGCGGCTCGGGCAGATACATCGTCAACCCCTCCGCGATCAGCAGCGTCGACTCGTCGCGGCGATAGCGTGCGTCGGGCACCAGGATCTCTGGCAGTGTCAGCGCGGATAGATCGCCGGGAAGAAAGTGCAAGTTCTCGGACTCCCCCAAGGCTTCTCGCTTCGGCGCTTGGGTGGCAGGATGATCGACCTCGAAGAATTGCACCTCCGGCCAATCCCGATGGAGCCGCCATGCCAGGGTATCGTAGCCGGCACCCGCGATCACCACTTGGCGGACGCCTGCCTCCAGAGCGCGGAACACCTCGCCCTCAATCCAGCGCTTCCGGGCAAGGTAGTGCGCAAAGATCCCGCCAAGGAGCAAGTGCTTCGCCGCCATCAGACAGCTCCTGAACCAAGGCTGCTGCTCCGCAAAACCGAACCAGCCCTCACTGGCACGCTCGCCGAGAATCCGCCGGGTGGCTTCTTCCTCCCCGGCAGACAACAAGGGCGCAAGTGAAGCGTCGCGGGCGGACAGCAGGATGCTGCGCCCGATGAGGATGGCGGTGTCGCTGGGAGAGTGAGTCTTCATGCCCGGGAGAGTCGGTGTGTGTCCGGATATGCTGGAAAAACAACACACTCGGGATGCCCGCGGGTCAATCCGATATGCTATTTTTCCAACACTTTGCCAACTTCGCGGGACGCGGGGATGGCTGATCCTCCATCAGCATGCCTCGGAACTTGTCCGGATGGTCATCGGAAAGACTCCATCAATCATCGCGAGAATCGATGTTTCCATTTTGGCCCCACCGGTCACCCACCCAGCGGGCGGTCTCCGTCTTCGCTTCCCACTCCCTCCTCTGCAAATAATCCGAGAGCGCCTTGAGCCGCTTCTGCGTCTCGTAGCGCAGCAACCGCAACATGATCGGGTGCAAGAGCCAGCGCAGGCAGCGGGGCTTGGCGACGAAGCGCAGCTTGTAGGTCAGGGTCGAGCCACCCACCTCGTGATCGACATGTCGGATGCTGGCCGCGAACTCGGCGAAGAAGGGCGGGGCATTGATCATCTCCACCGCCGCAAGTGAGTCCGGAGTGAAGCTCACATAGCGGGTCTCAATGCCGATCAGGCCCCAGAAGAACTTGCCCACGCAGAGCGAGGTCGCGCCCTTCGCCGCCTACTCATGGCCCTGGGTCAGGCGGGCCTCACACAGCATGGTGTCCCACTCCAGCCGCCGCGAGTAATCGTGCAGCAGGGAGAATACTTCCCATGAGGGGTAGCACATATCCTGGGTGATGGTGGCGGAAGGCATGCGATTTACTTCTCCGGCTCAACCGGCGGTCCCTTTACCTCAGGAATGACCAGATCCTCCAGCTTCACCCGCGAAGATTTCAAATTCACGTGCACCGTCAGCTTGCAAGGATCACCCGCCTCGTGGGCGATCATCCAGTCACAGCCCTCGGCAAAGCCCTCCGCCTTGAAGCGCACCGCCAGCACCACTCCCGGGCACTTCGCGAGTTGCTCCATGAAGAGGTTCAGGGCCTTGGTCTCGCCAGCGTAGTTGAGGCTGGTGAAGGAATTCACGAAGCGGCCGCCGAGGAATTTGCAATCCGGATGCTTGAGCGCCTCCATGATCCGCAGTTGGGCGGGCTTGGAGAAATCGGAAGGGAACGCAATCCCCGGCTCCGACAGATCCCCGGCCAGAGCCATCACGCGGGTGAGCAAGGCGAGGCCAAAGGCGACACAAGCAAGAGAGGTCTTCATGGGATCGATGGGGTTGCTTCTGCAAGACACGCGGCCCGGTCCATTCTTAGTCGGAAGCTCTCACCCCAGCTCTTTGGTCAGGAACAGCTTCGCATGGCCGTGCGAATCCCAATCGGCAATCCGGCCCACGATCTCGAAGCCGTGGGCCGTGTAGAAGCGCGGGGCTTGGTATTCCATCGTGTCCACATACGCATGCCGGCAGCCGCGGCGGAGCGCCTCCTCGCACGCGGCCACGAGAAGAGCTGAGCCAATCCTGCGGGAGCGCCACGCCGGATCCACCGCCATGATCGAGATCCGCAGCCACGCCAGTTGGATTTCCGCAAGCAATCCGCCGATCACCTGCGAATCTGCCTTGGCCAGCAGGACCAGTGGCTTGGCCTGTTGATGTGCTTGGCTGATCTCCGCCATGAAGTCGGGATTCGCCTGCCAGTTGAATTCCCGCAGCCACTGCCGGACCAGGTCGCAACCGGCGGCCTCGGAATCACTGGCCGCTTCTATCTTCCAAGGCGAGTTCATGCCAAAGGAAGCTGCCTCAACCCGCCCGCCAAGACAACGAGCCTGCGATGAAAACCAAAGAAGGCCAGGAGGAACACCACGAACAGCATGGCCAACCACGGGCGGAACATCACCGCCCACAGCAGGTGCCAAAGCTGCATCGGATCGCGTCCCATGCCCGAGTCACCGGGATAGAACCAAGCGATTTCCTCGGATGAAAGCGGCTCGCTCGCTGCCGCCAATTGGGCGCGCACGGCGAGGCGATCACCCAGCGGCAGCACCATCGCCCACACCAGCAGGAGCAGCGTGACGAATCCAAGCGCGGCGAGCATCGGCCGCAAGTGCAGGCGGCGGTAGAACGGCCAAAAGGACACTACCGAAACGCCCACCGCAGCCAGCATCCCGGCTTTGTGATAAGGCTTCACGAACTCCACCGCGCCCCGCAATTCGAACGCCGATTCCAACATGCCCAGACACACCGCAGCGGTGCCTACAAACAACAGGAACGGCGCGATCAACTTCACGCGCACAGTGGGATCCCTTCGCATGAACCCCGTGTGAAGCTCCCGCGAAATTCAGCGCGCCTCCAGCATCCGCAAGTGGCTGCCCGGCAACCAGCCCTGCTCCCCACGGTGCAGGCGGACACAGGCCCAACCGTCCAGCAGGTGGATCAGCGTGCCACGCTCCCCTTCCATCGCGGTCAGCTCCCGCGCGGAATAGGCATCCAGCGCGATCGCCTCGCCCACCAGCGAATTGAGAAAAGAACAATGCACCCAGCCCTCACCACCGGAGCGGGCCCTGCACCAAAACCAGCCGGGATATTCCGGATCGGCACGCTCCACCGCCACCGGCTCGCCCGCTTCAAAGCGGATCGCGACGGGATACTGCGAGGAATAGGGAGTGGCGACCTCCACGAGCATGGATCTGCGGCAACGGCGACGATGCGGGGCGCTTCCTAACAGCATCCTGGCAAGCAGTCCATCCCGCATCGATCCCCGCCATCTTCCCCCAAAGACCGATTCCGCCCCTTTCCCGCGAAAAAGCGGCCCCCGTGGACCGGTATTGCCCCCCGCCCTGCTTTCGGGCATGCCACCGCCATGTACACGCCTCGGATGTTCCCCCTCGCACTCCTTGCCCTCGCCCCGCTCACCGCGAGCGCCGCACCCGGCTACTACCGCAGCCCCGCCCTCAGCGGCGACACGGTCGTCTTCACCGCGGAGGGCGACCTGTGGAAGATCCCGCTCACCGGCGGCGTGGCACAGCGCCTCAGCTCGCACCCGGGTGTCGAGACCTCCGCGACGATCTCGCCGGATGGCTCCCAGGTGGCCTTCTCCGCCCAGTATGAGGGCCCCATCGAGGCCTATGTGATGCCCATCGCCGGCGGCCTTCCGAAGCGCCTCACCTGGAGTGGCGAGGGCACGGTCCCGGTCGGCTGGACCCGCGATGGAAAGGTGCTCTGTACTACCAAGGCCCACTCGACTCTCCCTAACGACCAGCTTGTCGCGATCGATCCGGCGAATGGCACCGAGACCTTGGTCCCTCTCGCCCAGGCCAGCGATGGCACATGGGACGATACCGGCAAACGCCTCTTCTTCACCCGCCTGCCCTTCCAAGGGAGCAGCACCAAGCGCTACGAGGGCGGCACCGTGCAAAACCTCTGGCGCTACGACGAAGGCACGCCGGAAGCCCTGCCGCTGGTCTCCGATTACCGCGGCACCTCCAAAAACCCGATGTGGTGGCAGGGTCGCGTCTACTTCCTCTGCGACCAGAGCGGGACCATGAACCTGTGGGCGATGACTGCGGAAGGCACCGACCGCCAGCAGCTCACCAAATACACCGACTTCGATATCCGCAACGCCGACCTGAACAACGGCCGCATCGTCTATCAGCAAGCCGGCAACCTCCACGCCTTCGACCTCAAGGACTCCAGCGACCGCGAGATCCAAGTCAGCCTCAGCTCCGACTTCGACCAGACTCGCGAGCGCTGGGTGAAGAACCCCTTCGAGTATCTCACCGAGTTCAATGTCTCGCCGAATGGCGACCGCCTCGTGCTCACCGCGCGCGGCAGTGTCTTCGTGGCACCCGTGAAGCCGGGCGGCCGCTTCGTCGAGATTCCTCACAAGCAAGGCGTCCGCTACCGCGAGGCTCACTTCATGCCCGACGGCAAGTCGCTCATCGCCCAGACCGATGAGACCGGCGAGATCGAGCTGGTCAAGCTACCCGCCAATGGCATCGGCACCTCCGAGTTACTGACTCAGGACGGCACCATCTTCCGCTTCGCGCCGATCACCTCACCGGATGGCAAGTGGGTGACCTGGCAGGACAAAAACAACGAGCTCTGGGTCCGCGACCTCGAGACCAAGCAAAGCGTGAAGGTCAGCACCTCGCCGGGCAAAGGCTTCGAGGACCTCGTCTGGTCGCCGGACAGCAAGTGGCTGGCCTTCGTCGAACCCGCGCCTAACAGCTTCGACCGCATCCGCCTCTATCACGTGACCGATGGCAAGACCATCGAGGCCACCAGCGACCGCGTGATCAGCGGCTTCCCCGCATGGTCGCCCGATGGCAAGTGGCTGTGGTTCCTCAGCGACCGTGAGCTGAAGTCGCTGGTGAAATCGCCCTGGGGCCCGCGCCAGCCGGAGCCCTACTTCGCCGAAAGCACCCACATCTACGCCCTGGCGCTGCAGAAGAACGGCCGCTTCCCCTTCACCCCGCCGGATGAGCTGAGCGCGGAGGCCGACAAGGCCGAGCAGGAAGCCAACAAGAAGAAGGACAAGGAAGAGGACGACAAGCCGAAGGCCGCGGTCACCATCAACATCGATCCCGATGGCCTGCAGACCCGCATCTACGAGGTCCCCGGTGTCTCCGGCAATCTCACCGGCCTGACCGCGACCGCCAAGCAGCTCTTCTACATGGCGGAAGCGACCGGCGGCGACAGCAAGCCGCGCCTGATGCGCCTCGACATCAACTCCGACGCGCCGAAGCCGAAGCTCTTCGCCGAAGATCCGAAAGGCTGGAATCTCTCGCAGGACGGCAAGTGGATCGCCTTCCGCAACGGCAACAACTTCCACGTGGTGGAGAGCGGCGGTGAAGCACCCGCAAAGCTGGAGAAATCCGTGCCGCTCGATGGCTGGGACTTCGCCGTCAGCCCGAAGGAGGAGTGGCACCAGATCTACCGCGAATCCTGGCGGATGCTGCGCGACTACTTCTACGATCCCGCCATGCACGGCGTGGACTGGACCGCGATCCGCGCGAAGTATGAGCCGCTGGTTGACCGCGTGGCCGACCGCTCGGACCTCGGTGACATCCTGCACGAGATGTCCGGCGAGCTCAGCGCGCTGCACATCTTCGTCCGCTTCGGTGACCTGCGCGATACGCCGGACTCCATCCAGCCTTCGCTGCTCGGCGCACAACTCGCCCGCGATCCCGCCACCAGCGGCTGGGCAGTGCAGCAGATCTATCAGACCGATCCGGACTACCCCGGCGAGACCAGCCCACTCTCGCGCCCCGGTGTGGGTATCAAGGAAGGCGACATCATCATGGCCATCAACGGCCGCGACCTCGCCCCGATCGAGTTCCCCCAGGAGCTACTCGAACAAAAGGCTGGCCAACAGGTCTTGTTAGACGTGCAGGCGAAGGAAGGCGGCATCCGCCGCAAGGTGCTGGTGAAGCCGCTCTCGCCGCCCGCAGAGGCGGACCTGCGCTACTCCTCCTGGGAATACACCCGCCGCCTGGCGACTGAGGATCTTGGCAAAGGCCGCATCGGCTACGTCCACCTGCGGGCCATGGGGGCGGAGAGCATCCTGGAGTGGGCGCGGAATTTCTATCCGATCTTCGACCGCCAGGGCCTGATCATCGACATGCGCCACAACCGCGGCGGCAATACCGACTCGTGGATCCTCGGCCGGCTCCTGCGCAAGGCTTGGTTCCACTGGGCGCCGCGCGCCGGCCAACCTTATTCTAACATGCAGTTCGCCTTCCGCGGCCACGTCGTGGTACTCTGCAATGAGTTCACCGCCAGCGATGGCGAAGCCTTCTCGGAAGGCTTCCGCCGCCTCGGCCTCGGCAAGGTTATTGGCACCCGCACCTGGGGCGGCCAGATCTGGCTCAGCTCGCAACGCTGGCTGGTGGATAATGGCATGTGCACCGCCGCGGAATTCGGCGTCTATGGCCCCGAAGGCCAATGGTTGATCGAAGGCACCGGCGTCGAGCCGGATGAAGTGGTGGACAACGCCCCACACCAGACCTTCCTCGGCAAGGACGCGCAGCTTGAGGCGGGGGTGAAGCACTTGCAGGATCTGATCGCGAAGGATCCACGCCCAGTGCCGCAGCCGCCACCGCGGCCGAATAAGGCACCAAGGTAGATCGGCTCCTACTATAGAGCATTTTAAGAAACGGCGTTCCCGCTCCCTCAGAGAACGGCAACGCCGTTCCCTCATATAGCCCAGGGTTGCCGGCCGCGTCCGTCGCAGCCCGGAGGGCGAAGATGAACGCGGCCGGCTACCCTGGGTATGGCCCAAAAGATCATTCAACCTCGAAGAGGTTGCCTCGGTTCGCGGAAATCCCCTCAACTTATGCTACCGGAAAGTATGAACAACCAGGGATGCACTCCGGTCGAAATCCCGAGCCTACTCGGATTCCGCGACTGCGATTTCGTGGTTCGGTGCCTGGAACTGTTGCTCCGGAATATCCCGACCTTCGCTCCGGAATCTGAGACTTGGGAGTTCAAGGTGATTGCGCTCTGCCATCACCATCCTGCCAACATCTACCCGGCACTTGGCGTCCTCGACTGCGCCGGGGCTGATCTGGTGGCCATCGACAAGTTCGGCAAATCGGCTGATGAGTGGGTTCGCAGCCGACCCTTGGGTTGGCTGATTGATGCCAGCAAAGACATCCCGGCCCTTTCGAGGAAAGACCTCTCCGTAGACACATAAGCCGCAGTCCGGATGCCAAGATGCCCGGAAATCGAGTGTAAAACTGCGTACACTCCCGCAGGCCTATTCCATTGTCCGCCCGCAAGCGCTTGGCTAGGAAGGACCGACATGCGTCTCTTCCGTTCCGCATTCGCGATTCTCTGCGTGGTCATGGGCATCATGCCCTTGGCCGCTGCCCAGACCAATCTCGCGACGGGCAAGCCAGTCTTCGCCACCGGTCCCACCTACCCCGGCTATCCGGCCTCCAATCTCACCGATGGCACGGCAGAGACCTTCGCGCACCCGAACCTGCCTTCAAACACCCTCGGCTTCTACTTCCAGATCGACCTCGGGGCGACGCAGGAGCTGGAGCGGATCGTCCTCACCGGCCGCGGCGACGGCTGCTGCGTCGAGCGCCTGAGCCGTTATCAGGTCGAGCTGCGTGCCGACAACAACGGCCAGCCAGGCGCGGTCAATTGGATGGGGATCATGCGCTCCGATGGCAGCCATCCGCCGGTCGGCGGCAGCGATACCATCCTGCCCGCCGATGGCAGCGGCAGCTTCGCCGGACGCTTCCTGCGGATCGTCAATGTCAGCGATGATCAGTTCAACCCGCAGATCGCCGAGGTGGCGGCCTATGGCACACCGGGGCCCAAGATCCGCTACTTCGGTGCCAGTGCGGGCAACATCAGCGCCACTGGCAATCCAGGCCTGCCGACACAGACCACGCTGTCGTGGATCGTGGATAACACCACCAGCCTCTCCATCTCACCTACGGTGGGCGTCGTACCTGGTCCCTCGGGCAGCTTCATCGTGGCACCCGCCACGGCGACCACCTACACGCTGACCGCCACCCGCGGCGCGGCTTCCGTCCAGAGCACGGCGACCATCGGCGTCGACGCCTTCTTCACGCCGCCGCGCATCAACGAGATCGCGGCCTCGAACGACGGCTCCTTTGAAGACGAGAATGGCGAGGACTCCGACTGGATCGAGATCCGCAATCCCAACACCTATTCGCTCAACCTCAAAGGCGCCCACCTCACCGACCGCAGCAACCAGCCGCAGCGCTGGACCTTCCCCGATGCGATGGTCCCCCCGAACGGCTATCTCGTTGTCTTCGCCTCCAGCAAGGATCGCGCCGAAAAAGGCAGCGAACTCCACACCAACTTCTCGCTCTCGGACGAAGGCGAATACCTTGGCCTGAATGCTCCCGGCGGATCGCCGGCCTGGTCGGAATTCGCACCCTCCTTCCCCGCGCAGAAGGAAGGCGTCGGCTACGGCTATCCCGGCAGTGGGCCGCTCGGCTACCTCACACCGGCGACACCCGGCGCGGCTAATCCCGCCACCGCCAAGACCGGCTTCGTCGCCGAGCCGGTCTTCAGCAAGCGCCGCGGCTTCTACAGCAGTGCCCAGGGCGTGACCCTGAGCTGCGCGACCGCGGGCGCGACGATCCGCTACACCACCAACGGTACGCAGCCCACCGAGAGCAACGGCAGCACCTTCACCACGCCGCTCAGCCTCTCTAACACCACCATCCTGCGCGCCGCCGCCTTCGCGCCGAACTTCGTGCCCTCGCGCGTGGAGACGAACACCTACATCTTCCCCGCGGGCGTCATTGCGAGCAGCGTGATGCGGACTTCGATCACGCAAAACCCGACCTACGGCCCGGAGATGAGTGCTGCGTTGCTCGATCTGCCGAGCATGTCGCTGGTCGCCCCGGGCCCGCTCGACGGTGACATCGAGACCGCAGCCTCGATCGAGTTCCTCGATCCCGCCCTCACCACCAATGGCGGGCTGCCCACCATCGTCGCACCGGCTGCGAATGCCGGCGTGAAGTACTTCGGCGGGGCTTTCACCGACTTCGAGAAGAAGAACTTCCGCCTCGCCTTCCGCGGCATCTATGGCGATGGCAAGCTCAACGGCAACCTCTTCCCCGACCGCAAGGATGGCTGGCTGCCCGCGGATTCCTTCGACTCGATCGAGCTGCGCAGCGGCTCGCACGACATGTGGATGCGCGGCTTCTATCTCTCGAATCCCTTCACCGATGACATCGTCGGCGAGATGGGCAGCATGCAGGCCCACGGCCGGATGGTGCACCTCTACCTGAATGGCGTGTACCACGGCGTCTATCACCTCCGCGAACGCTGGGGCGCGGCGATGGCGTCCAGCTATCTCGGCGGCGACAAGGCCGACTACGAGTCGATCAACGGCAACCTCAACGTCGGCGGCTGGGCCGAAGGTTCCTTCTACGATGGCGATGGCACGGCCTGGGAGCGGATCAAGGCGATGCGCAGCGACTACCCCTCAATCGCCAAATACGTCGATGTCGACAACTACCTCGACTACATGATCATGTGGATGTTCGGGAATGCGGAGAACGAGTATCGCACCACCGGGCCATGGCGCGAGGACGGCGGCAGCGGCTTCAAGTTCATGCTGAACGATGCCGACGGCTGGCTCTCCGTGAATGAGAGCAACCAGGTCGCCGCGTGGGATGGCAGCCAGAACAACACCGCCCGCGCCGGCAGCATCCCCGGCCGCGACAATGGCGACGGACCCGCCAGCCTCCTCTCCGCCTGGCTGCAGAGCGGCGGCAACGATTTCAAGATCCGCTTCGCCGACCGCATCCATCGTCATCTCGGTCCGGGCGGTGCGTTGAGCCCGGAACGCAATGCCGCGCGTCTAACAACGATGGCGAATGCCTTTGCGCGCCCGCACCTCGCCGAGTCCGCGCGCTGGAACTTCCGCACGCCCGATGGCTGGAACGGAGCCCGCGACGTGTGCCTGAACCAGTGGCTGCCCACCCGCACTCAGACGGTGCTCACGCAGTTCCGCAATGCCGGCTTCGTCCCGAATACTTCGGCACCTGCGCTGACCCCCACATCCGGTCTTCTTGCATCCGGCAGCGTCTCGCTCAGTGGCACCGCCACGATCTTCTACACCAAGGATGGCAGCGATCCGCGCTTGCCGGGAGGTGCTCAGAATCCCACTGCCCTAGCAGCAATCAGCGGCAGCAGCATCGCCATCACCAAACCCACCCGCCTCAAGCTGCGCTCGCGAGCTGCGGGCGGCGAATGGTCCGCCCTCACGGAAGCCTTCTTCCTCCCGCCCGGCGGCAATGCCTTACCCGCAGGCTCCGTGCTTGCCACCGAGCTCAACTACCAGCCCACCGGCGAGGGCAATGGCGAATTCATCGAACTGGCCAACATCTCCACCCAAGCCGTGAACCTCCGCGGCGCCAGTTTCAGCTCCGGCATCCAGTTCGCCTTCTCCTCATGGCGCGACACCATCCTCGAGCCCGGCCAACGCCTCGTGCTCGCGGACAGTGACTTCTCCTTCCGCGGACTCCACGGCTGGGATGAGCCGATCGCCGGCGTGTATCGCGGCAACCTCAGCAACGATGGCGAAGAGCTCACCCTCAACGACGCCTCCGGCTCTCCCGTTCTGGATTTCAGCTACGATGCCGCCTGGTCCGAGCAAGCCAGCGGCGGGGGAAAGACCCTTATCCTCCTGCCGCCCCGCCCCGGCATGGATCTCTCCGCGGCCGCCTCGTGGGCCACCAGCCTGACAACCGGAGGAGAGCCCAACACCAGCGAGTGGCAAACCTTCAGCGGCAGCGCCAGCGACTTCACCCACTATGCCTTGGCCGGCAGCGGCCCCTTGCATCTACCGGAAATGATCCAAGCTCCCGAGGGACCGGTGGTCCGGATCTTCCGCAACGTGCTAGCCGCGGATGCCGACGTGGAGATCGAGACATCCACAGATTTAGCGCAATGGGGCGCGTTGACTGGAGCAAGCCTGTTAGAAGAAGAAACCATCCAAGGAATCCGCCGCCAGGATTGGTTACTCCCAGCGAACTCACGCGCGAGGTTCGTCCGCCTGAAGGTAACGCCGCGATAAGCCCAAACCAACCGTAGGCGCGTTCGTAAGAACGCGGAAGCAAGGGAAGAGCCGTCATCCTCCGACAGCTCTTCAGAACCCTTCCGCAGCGTCACCACCGCGCCTACACAAGAGGGATCACCTCTTCGCATTCATCAACTCCTCGATCTCCTCCGCCTCGATCGGGATATCCGCCATCAAGTCAAAGTTCGACTTCTTCCCGATCAGCACATCGTTCTCGATCCGGATGCCAAGGCCTTCTTCACGGATATAAATCCCCGGCTCAATGGTAAACACCATCCCCTCCGCAAAGGGCTCATGCGGCGGCGCCACATCATGCACGTCCAGGCCCATGTGGTGCGAAGTACCATGCATGAAGTACTTCTTCACCAGCGCCTTGTCCGGACCTTGCTCCTTCGCTTCCTTCGCACCGATCAGGCCGAGACTCACCAACTCCGCCTCCATCAGCTCCACCACCGCCTTCTGATACTCCAGCGGCGTGTTGCCCGGGCGCAAAATCTCATTCGCACCGCGGAACACCCGCAGCACCGAGTTGTAAACGTCGCGCTGGCGATCCGTGAAACGTCCATTCACCGGGATCGTCCTCGTCAAATCCGAAGCCCAGCCGGCATACTCCGCAGCCACGTCGAGCAAGAGCATGTCGCCATCCTGGCAGACCTTGTCGTTCTCCACATAGTGCAGCACACAGGCGTTCTTGCCGCTGCCGATGATCGGCCCGTAAGCAAAGCCACGCGAACCGCGCCGCACGAACTCGTGCAGCAGCTCGGCCTCCACTTCCCACTCGCCCACGCCCGGCTTCACGAAGCCGAGCAGACGACGGAAGCCCGCCTCAGTGATCTTGCAGGCCTTCTGGATGATATCGACTTCCACCGGATCCTTGGTGATCCGCAAGCGGTGCATCAGCGGAGCCAGGCGCTCGTAGTGGTGCAGCGGATAGCGCGACTGGCACTTCTTGATGAAACGGTCATTCGCCGTCTCCACCACAGTGGTCGCACGCAGGTGCTCGTTCGTCGCCAGATAGATATGGTCCGCCTGTGGCACCAGCCGATGTATCCAAGACTCGAAGGACTGGAACCACTCGATCCGCTCGACGCCGGTGTTCGCCTTCGCCTGATCCTTGTCGAGCTTCTCGCCCTCCCAGATCGCGATATGCTCGCTGGTCTCCTTCACGAAGAGGATCTCGCGCTCCTTCGGGTCCTTCGCGTCCGGCATCAACACCAGCACGGTGTCTTCCTGATCCACCCCGGTGAGGTAGAAGAGATCCGCGTTCTGCTTGAAGGCCATCGAGCCGTCCGCATTGGTCGGATAGATGTCATTCGCCAGGACGATGACGATGCTATTCGGCTTGAGAAGGGCGCGGAGTTTGTCGCGGTTACGGACGAAAAGCTGCGGATCGATGGGCTCGTAGCGCATGAGGCCCACTCCAGCGGATGCCCCGGCGGGCCGCAACGCCATTCAGAGGCCCCGCCGAAATCTTGGCAAAAGCTGCGGAATCGGCGGGAAGCCCGGTCAACGGATCTCCAGCCGCACAATCCGGCCCCGGCGGATCTCAAAGCAGTACTCCAACTCGATCGGGCTACCGGGGAAGATCCCCGCAACCAGCACGGTCACGATGGTACTCTTCCCGTCATCCGCCACATACTGCGGCACCACCCGGGGAGAATACTTGGCCGTGGTCTCCTCGATCCAGCCGCGGATCGCCGCCGGTCCCCGATACTCCTCATCCTCATCACGGACCACCGCCTCCTCGGCGAAGCAGGCCGCGCCCTCCTCCGCATTCCCCTCATTCGCGGCGCGGAAGTAATCGGGCAGTGGTTCGGGAAGGTGCATGGCGCGCAGGGAACCTATGATCGATCAGCCACCCCGCCAGTTCAGTTTCTGCCGCAGCGCCGCATAAAAGGAATGCCCCGGCAGCCGCAGCAGGTTCAGCGCATGCGCCCCCTTGCGGACCCGGATCCGGTCGCCGTGGTGGATCGTGATGATCTCGCGGCCATCGACTGTGAAAAGCATCGGTGCCTCATCGGCATTCTCCGGGGCCAGTTCGACTTCGGCATCATCCCCGATGATCAGCGAGCGCTGGCTCAGGGTGTGCGGGCAGATCGGCGTGATCACAAAGACCGCCGCCGCCGGGCTGATCAGCGGACCACCGGCCGAAAGCGAATAGGCAGTCGAACCCGTGGGCGTGGAGACGATCAAGCCGTCCGCCCGGTAGTGGTTCAGCAACTCGCCATCGACATAAGCGGAAAGCGAAACGAGCCGGCCGGTCTGGCCGCGGGCCAGCACCACCTCATTGAGCGCATGGAAGTCCCGCTCACTGCCATCCGCCGAAGTCACCGTCGCAGTCACCAAAGTCCGTCGGCTGGTCTTGTAGTTCCCGGAAATCAGCGCTTCCGCGAAGATATCGACCTCGTCGTCGGTGCAACTGGTTAGAAAGCCAAGGGTGCCGATATTGACCCCGGCGATCACCTTGGCACTGGCACCCAGCTTGGCCACCGCATTGAGCATCGTCCCGTCCCCGCCCAGCACCGCCACCACATCGCAAGCTTCGGCCAAACCCGGGCCATCGAGCCCATCCGGCAGCCCGCAGAAGGTCGCGGCCTCATGATCCAGATGAACGGTCATCCCCCGCGCCGTCAGGACCCCCAACAACCGCTCGATGGTCGCCTTGGCTCCCGGCTTCCCGGTATTGGCGATGATCCCAACCTTCATGACCGCCCTTCTAACGGCTGATGCCGCTGCGCGCAAGAGGCGTCGGCGCGGGAAAGCTGGCATCTCGCGGACCACCCGGCCTCGGCCCAAGGGTCAATTACCCGTTTCTTCGTCCTCGTCGCCTCCAGAGTAGATATCCAATTCCAATTCGATCCCCCGCTCACCGAGCGCGGCCAGCGATTTCGCCGACAGCGACATCCCCTCGTTGGTGACACCCAGGAACAGCCCGCAGAAGAGATCCATCGGGTATTTCTCACCAAGGGTCCGCCAAACCGCCGGATCGCCCGTCGCTTGACTCAAGATTTCTTCAATCTGGCCGTCCAGATCTTCAGGCGACCGCTCCGAGGCCTCGATACTCCACATCCCCGCCTTGGCGATCCTGACGCGCCCGCCAACCTCGCCACCGAGCTTCTCGCCCTTCCGCGTGGTGTAGGTCGGAGTCACGCCAAGCAGCCGGGTAATCTCACCGGGATCGAGGTCCTCACCATGAATGCGCAGGCACGCTGCTGATCTTTCTACCTGAGCCATGAAGATTTCGCCGCTTTCGATAGGACTCGCACCTACCCCAGCCAAGCTAGGAACTCCCGGTTCCCGTCCGTCCCGGTGATCGGCGAGTCGATCAGCCCCTTCCACTCCCGCTCCAGTTCCTCGGTCACGAATTTCCGGATCTTCTCCACCGCCCGGTCATGAAGTGCGGGGTCGCGGACGATTCCCCCCTTTCCGATATCCTCCCGCTCCAGCTCAAACTGCGGCTTGATCAGGCACACCACCGAACCGCCCTCCTCCAGCACCGTGAAAGCAGCGGGCAGGATCTTGGTCAGCGAGATGAAGGACAGGTCCATCACGATCAGGCGGACCTTCTCCCCGATCTCCTTCTCGCTCAGGCCCCGGGCATTGAACTGCTCCTTCACCACCACCCGCGGGTCGATCCGCAGCTTGTAGACCAGTTGGTTCGTCCCCACGTCCACCGCGTGGACCTTCGCCGCGCCGTGCTGGAGCAGGCAATCCGTGAAGCCACCGGTCGAGGCCCCCACGTCCATGCAGGTCCAGCCCTCCGGCACGATCCCGAAGGCCGCCAGCGCGCCCTCCATCTTCAGCCCGCCGCGGCCGACATACTTCGGCTTCTCCTTGATTTCCAAGGGCGCATCCTCCGGAAACTTGGTGCTCGGCTTGTCCACCACCCGGTCCCCGCTCTTCACTTCCCCGGCCAAAATCAGGCGCTTGGCCAGCTCCCGGGATTCGCACAGGCCGCGGGCGACCAAGAGGGCATCGACTCGCTCCTTCTTCATTCTGCCAGCGAGTAGGAAGCCGCCGCCCGGTCCGGGCAAGGCCGGAATCCCTTCAAACCCCTCGCCACTCGCTACTTGCTACCGGCTACTTCTTCCCTTTTCCTCCCGCGCGTGACCCGCCACCGCACCGACGATCTCCGCATTTCAGGCCTCAACCCTCTGATCTCACCGGCGATCCTGAACTATTTCCTGCCGGTGAGCGAGGAAGCTTCCGAGCTGGTGGCCGCCGCCCGCGCCCAGTGCGATGCCATTCTAAAGGGCGAGGACGACCGCCTGCTGGTCATCGTCGGCCCCTGCTCGATCCACGACCCCGAAGCCGCCCTCGAATACGGTCGCCTGATCAAGGCCGAGGCCGAGCGCCTGAAGGAAGACCTCTTCGTGGTCATGCGGGTCTACTTCGAGAAACCGCGCACCACCGTCGGCTGGAAAGGCCTGATCAACGACCCGAAACTCGACGACTCCTTCGACATCAACCACGGCCTGCGCGTCGCCCGCGGCCTGCTGCTGGACCTCGCCAACATGGGGGTCCCCTCCGCCACCGAGTTCCTCGACACCATTTCCCCGCAGTACATCGCGGACCTGATCGCTTGGGGTGCCATCGGCGCCCGCACCACCGAGAGCCAAGTCCACCGCGAACTCGCCTCCGGCCTTTCCATGCCGGTCGGCTTCAAGAACGGCACCGGCGGCTCGATCCAGATCGCCCTCGACGCGATCCAATCCTCCTCGCGCCCGCACCATTTTCTCTCCGTCACCAAGCAGGGCGTCTCGGCGATCGTTTCCACCACCGGCAACGACTCCTGCCACATCATCCTCCGCGGCGGAAAGTCCGGCACCAATTACGAGAAGCCGCAAATCGACGAGGTCGAGAAGATGCTACGCGAGCAAAAGCTGCCGCCGCACGTGATGATCGATTGCTCACACGGCAACTCGCTCAAGGACTACCGCAACCAGCCACTGGTCGCCAACGCCCTCGCCAACCAGATCGAAGACGGGTCCAAGACGATCGTCGCAGCCATGGTCGAATCGAACCTGGTGGAAGGGAACCAGAAGCTCGTGCCGGACCTTAGCAAGCTCACCCACGGCCAATCTGTCACGGACGCCTGCATCAACTGGGATGATACCGTGAAGGTGCTCGACCGTTTTGCTGAAGCGGTCCGCAAGCGCCGCCGTAACTGAAGCCGTTTCCACTGCTAGCTACAGCAGCACAGATTCTGCCCGCCGTCCTCCATCTGCTCGGCCTCCGGCCGCTGCCAGTAGGAATACTGGGGCGTCCAGTTGTCCTCCCCGAAGCCACCTAGCGAGAGCATCTGCCAGATCGAGCAGAACTCATCGCCGGGGCCGAAAACCGCGGAGTTCTTGCGCAGGATCTTCCCGCCCTCGCGCTGGTAGCAGACGATCCCCGGGTAGTTCGCCTCACCCGGCATGACGCTTTGCTCCAAGGCATAGGCCCCGCCGCCGTGGGAGGCCATACGGAAACGCCAGCCCCGCGAATGGGCGAAGCGCTGCTGGAGCTCAGGCGAATCCTTGGATAGCAGGACCACCGAGAAGCGGTCTTCCAAGTGCGGGAGAAAGCCATTCAAGCCATCCGCCCAGAGGGTGCAGTAGCGGCAGCCCTGCCCCATGTTGTGGATCGCGAACAGGATCTCTTTTCCGGCAAACAAAGAGGAGAGCGTCACCGGTCCGGCGAGGCTCTCCAGGGTATAGTCCGGCACTTCCGTGGCCGGGGCCGCCTTGCGGAGTTCGGCAAGCTTCCGCCCGAGTTCCTGTATCTGCTGCTCCAGCGCTTGGATTTCTTCACCCATGATCCGGGTGTAAGCCCTGCACCGGAGCCGCGTCAATCCCGCGAGGCGCGGGCGACGAGATCACTTCCCTTCTTCCTTCTTCTCAGCCGGGGCCGGGGCACCGTCGTTGATGGTCTTCAGGAGGGACTCGGTGATGTCCGTGGCGTCCTTGGTGTAGAGAAGGATCGGCACTTGCGAGGTGCTGGTGCCGGTCTTGTCGAGAACGTAGTCGTAGCCCTCGGACTCCGCGTGCTTCTGGACCTTGCCGCGGATTTCCTCGAGGATCTCCTTCATCTGCAAAAGCATCTGCTCCTTCACCGCGCGGTCCTTGCGCTTGAGGAATTCTTCCATCTCGGTCCGCAGGCTCTGGTACTCCTGGTTCTTCACCTGGGTGGAGTTCTGCAACTCGCGGCGCTTGGCATCCGCCAGCGAGGGGTCCTCACTCTGCTTCTTGAGGCTCATGATCTCCTTCTCAAGATCGCCCAGCTTGGTGATGCGGCCTTCCTGCTCCTTTTTCACACGCTCGACATCGCCTTGGATGGTGTCGCGGGTTTCCTTGGTCTTGTGGTAGGCTTGGAAGAGCGCCTGCATGTCCACGGTGGCAACCTTCAAGCGGCCCTGCTGGGCAGTAGCGATTCCGCCGAAAGAGACGGCGAGGGCGAGGAAGGGGACAAGCAGTCGTTTCATGGTTTCCGTGCGGACGATGCCGATGGGTAGCACCGGGCAAAGCGGATGGGAAACCCTTTTCGCTGGCAGCTTCGCCCACGCCCGGGCCGGTAAATTCTAGGTAAACCAAGCCGAGCACTCTTGCCCGGCGGCAAAAAGTCCGGCAATCGTGACCTGTTATGAAAGCCATCACCGCACTTTTACTCTTGGCGGGGCCGGTTTCCGCCTACGAGCTCCACGAGTGGGGCACCTTCACCACCGTGTCCGGCTCCGACGGAGTGCTGCTGACCGGCTTGGAGCGGGAAGAAGCCGCCCTGCCGATTTTCGCCCACTCCCACCTCGGCTTGGAGAACGGCAATGTTTCCATGAGCAACGGCTTCGGGAAGGGCATGAGCCGCCCGGTCGCCGGAGTCACGGTCAAGATGGAGACCCCCGTGATCTATTTCCACTCCGACAAGGCCTTCGACGCCACGGTCAAGGTGGGCTTCGAGGGCGGGACCATCAGCCAGTGGTATCCCGAGCGCAGCGGCGGGGAGGTGCTGCCTGCTATTCCTGATTCTTCGGACGGGTTCACGCCTGCCCAGTGGATGGAGCGCATCCGCGTCGATTTTTCCAAGGGTTGGAAGGGCTCGATCGAATGGAAGGCCCGGGTCCTCTCCCCCGCCGAATCCAAGGACGCGATTCTCTTCAAACCGGGCCAAACCCAACACTGGGTGCAGCCACGGGTGCCCGAGGCAAACGTCGTCCAGACACCCAACGGCGAGAAGGAGGGCTTCCTCTTCTACCGCGGCATCGGGAATTTCGACCCCGGCCTGAAAATCACCGTCGGCAACGACGACACCATCAAGCTCTCGAACAACACCGGCAGTGCGATCCCCTTCGTTTTCGTTTATGAGAAGCAGCTCGGTTCCTACACCCGCTGGCGGACCCTGAAAAACGGGGTGGATGCCGGAGCGGCCGCCGAGGTGAAGATGACCGACTTCACCGTCCGCAACAGCGACATGAACAAGCCGGACGCTGCGGAACTCTTCGGCCACGGGGAATTCAACGAAGCGGTCTACCGCGACATGGTCGCCGGCCTGAAATCCACCGGACTGCTGGAAAGCGAGGCCCGGGCGATGGTGGAAACCTGGTGGACCAGCTACTTCGGCGCCAATGGCCTGCGGGTCTTCTGGGTGGTGCCTGAAGCCAAGACTGCCCAGATCCTGCCCTTGGAAGTCACTCCCGCCCCGGAAAAGCAGGTGCGGGTGATCGTCGGCCGCAGCGAGGTCCTGCGCCCCTCCAAGGAACAGGGATACTTGACCATGTCCAAGAGCACCGAGGAGCAGCAGGCCCTGACATGGCAAAGCCTGGTGAGCACGGATCGCTTCGGCATGGCCTACAAAAAGCGCGTCGAAGCGCTGGCCGCAGGTTCCACGGAACGGAAGGCGACGGCTGCAACCCGCTGATAGCCTAGCTTTTTTCCTTTTCCGCAAGGGCCGGCAGCAGGTCCTTGCGGATCAAGGAAAGGGAGCGACGGCGAATCTTCTCCTGCTTGCGGTGGAGCACCTTCCAAGCGGCCTTGGCTGTTGCTTGGGTAAAGCCGTGCTCGTTGAGCCAGAGGGAGAGGACCTCGAGGTCGTTCTCGTCGCCCAAATTCCCGGCCAGCTTTTCGGTCTCGTCCTGACCCGGCAGATGGAGATCGGGAGCCACCAGCGACATCCCGCCCAGCCAAGCCTTGGCCGCCTTGCGGCATTCGTGGAAGTCCTCGTTCTTCACCCGCTGCAGAGCCTGCTTGAGACGTTTCTTGAGGCGGCGCTTGAGTTGGTGGGACCCTTTCAAGGCCCTTTCTGCCAGCTCTTCCTCGGAAAAGGCCAAGAGCCGGGCTTTCACTTGGGCCACGGCGGCCAAGGACCAGTCGATCACACCTTGGGGAGGACGACGGGCCGAGGACTCAGCCGCCAATTCCAACATTCCGGAAATCGCGGTCTCAATGGCACCGATGGCGGGCGATTCCACGCCGAGGCCCTTCCAGGTCTTGGCGCGGACTGCGGCATCCCGGGCACCGCCGAGCATACGGCCGATCACCGCGATCCAGCGCAGGCAGGGCTTGGCCTCCCCGATTACCGCTAGGCCGCCGCGCAGGCGTTTGCCCAGCTTGCGCAACTGGTGGATCTCATCCGCGACCCGGCCGTGGGAATCCCGCAGCCCGTGGAGGCGCCGTTCCATTTCCTCACACGCGCCAACCAAGGCCGTGCGGGCTCCCATGAAGGGGATAAGGGAGTCGGAATCGCCGTCTTGGGACATGGAACCAAAGATCCTAGCAGCCCCGACGGGCTTGTCAGGCAATCTCTGGTGACACTTTTACTGTTAGAACGAAACGCTGCTGAACCAGCGGGCGACCTCCACTGCCTCGTCGTCGCCGTGCTCGGCGACCAGCCGATAGTGGCCCTTGCGCCCGTCCGAGGCCTTGAGCGTGAAGCCCTCCGTGCTGAAATAGGCCCCGTCCGCACCACCGGAGGCGGATTCCTGGAACCAGCGGACTTTCTCGTCGAGGATCGTGACCTCACGCCATTCCTGCTTCTTCTGGTAGCCGGTCAGGGTGTCGCGGACCATGTGCTCGCCGGAAAGCAAGGGGGGCTGCGAGAGGCGCGGCAGGGGGGCCGCCATGCCGTGGATCATCAGGCGGGTGAATGGCTGCTTGGGGTCCGCGTAGGTCAGGAGGTAGCCGCCTTGGCCGTCGCGCTTGATTTTGGGAGATCCCCAGACCTGCTCCAGGCCCTTCGCGCGAAGGACCGGCACGGTCACGCCGAGCAGGTCGGCACTCTCGTTCAGGGTCTCGGACCGGGCACTGGTCGCCTTTTGCCAAGCGTCGCTGCCACCGTTGCCACAACTGGCGAGGGCGAAGAGGCAGGAAGTCAGGCCGAGCGGTTTCCAGAGCTTGCGAAGCATGCCCCACGCATAGCTGCAAGTTGCCTCCTGCCAAGGCGGGGCTTCGCGTTTCCGCAAAAATCCCGGCTGGTCAGCCCGTATGACGGGGGCTAGAAAACGCAGCCTTTCCACGCCTAACAATGCGCAAGCTCATCACCAATGTCCGGGTCGTCTCTCCCGACCTCGATCTGCCGCAAGCCGCCGTCCTGATCGAGGACGGCAAGATCTCCGCCGTGATCGAGGGCAACAACCTGCCCAGCTCGGCCGAAAGGATCGACGGCGAGGGCAGGATCCTGATGCCGGGCTTCATCGACATCCACAGCCATGGCGCGGACGGCTGCGACGTTTGCGATGACACGCTGGAGGCTCTCGAACACATCGGCCGCCGCAAGCTGGAGGAGGGCGTGACCACCTGGCTACCGACCACTCTGACGCAGCCGAAGGAGCGGCTGAAGTCGATCGCGGGCAAGATCGCGAAGTTCAAGGCGGACGACAAATTCACCCGCTGTCCGGGCATGCACGTCGAGGGCCCCTTCATCAACAAGGAGCGCGCCGGTGCCCAGAATCCGCAATTCGTGCGCGCGCCGGACTACGCGGAGGTGGAGGACCTGCACGCGATCGTACCGGCGACCATTCTTTCGCTGGCTCCAGAAATGCCGGGGGCGCTGAACCTGATCGAAGGCTGCCGGGCACTGGGAATCACCTGCTCGGCCGCCCACACCTCCGCCACTGCCGCGCAGGTTTTCGCAGCCGCCGATCTGGGCCTAACCCACCTGACACACTACGGCAATGCGATGACGCCGCTCCACCACCGCGAGATCGGGGTAATCGGCGCGGGCATGATCGATGAGCGCCTGATGGTGGAATTGATCACCGACGGGATCCACCTTTCCCCTGACATGATCCGGCTGGTCTTCACGACCATTCCGATCGACCGCCTGATGATGATCACGGACTCCATGGCCGCATCTTGGATGGGCAATGGCGAGACCTCTCTCGGCGGCCTGGCCGTGGTGGTGCAGGACGGGGTGGCCCGACTGAAGGAAGGCGGGGCACTGGCTGGCTCCGCGCTGAAGGCCAACGAGGGCCTGCGGAATCTGGTGGAAATCACCGGCCTCCCCCTGAGCGAACTCGTGAAGGTGACCGGCTGGAACCAAGCCCGCTCACTGGGCTTCAAGAACGTGGGCAAAATCGTCCACGGCTTCCTCGCCGACCTCGTGCTCCTCAACGCTGACTTCAGCGTGGCGAAGACCTTCGTAGGCGGAGTGGAAAGGTAAGGCTTCCGGGAGGAAATTTCGTGCCTCTGGGCGGCGTCCAGCCGTCACGCGAACCCATGTATCCTGTCGGAACATGGTATGGGCTTCACGGAATCTTCATCCGGTTTTGCATGGATTTTGCAGACAAAGGCTGGCGGCTGAGGCACTGAGTTAGTGCGTTATCAGCCGCCAATCTCCATGAGCACCGTCCATACCCCACTCTCGCAGACGACGGAATACTTGCAGGCGATCCGGCAACGGGTCGGGACCATCGTCGTCGGTCAGGACGTGGTGGTGGAGCGCATGCTGATCGCGCTGCTGACCAGCGGCCACCTACTGCTGGAAGGGATGCCGGGCCTGGCAAAGACGCTGCTGGTAAACACGCTGGCGCGGGCAATGCACCTGAACTTCCGGCGCATTCAGTTCACCATCGACCTTTTGCCCTCGGACATCTTGGGCTCGGAGATCCTGGATGAGCGCAGCGGCGGCTTCCGGACGCACCAAGGGCCGGTCTTCACCAACCTCTTGCTGGCGGACGAAATCAACCGGGCAGCACCGAAGGTGCAGGGCGCGCTGCTGGAGGCGATGCAGGAACGCAAGGTCACGATCGGCAGCCAGACCTACGGCCTGCCGGTGCCCTTCGTGGTGATCGCGACGCAGAACCCGATCGAACAGAGCGGCACCTTCGAACTGCCGGAAGCGCAGCTCGACCGCTTCATGCTCTGCCACCGGCTCGGCTACCCGACCCCCGGCGAAGAGGAGGAGATCTTGCGCCGCAACCTGAAGCTCGGCGTGAAGCGCGAGGGAGCCGGTGCCGTGGTCCGCACCGAGTTCGACATGATCAAGGAAGAGGCGATCGGCAGCGAAACGGATCTGGTCGCGGCGATGGAAGCGGCGAACCACATCCACGTCAGCGATGTCTTCCTCAAGCATGTGGTCGATGTGGTGGAGCGCAGCCGCAAGCATCCGGAGCTGGAGCTTGGCTGCTCACCGCGTGCGGGGATTTCGCTGCTGAAGGCATCGCGAGCGCGGGCGCTGCTGCACGGCCGTGACTATGTGGTGCCGGAAGATCTCTTTGCCTTGGCGGAGGATGTGATGCTGCACCGCATCCGGCTGACTTACGAGGCGTTGGCAGAAGGGCGGACCGCAAAGGCGGTGCTGCGCGGCATCCTTGAGGAGTCGGTGTCGTGAGGCGATGGAGGCGTTTGTCTTTTAACCGCGAAAGAGCGCGAAATTTAACAGCCTAACAGCCGTGAATCCATCTGCCTTTTCCTGCCCTCAAATTTCGCGGCATTTCGCGTTTTTCGCGGTTTGAAATTTCTTCCCAATGGAATCCACCCTCCAGAACTGCGAACCTCTCGATAGTCGGCAATTCATGCTGGCGGTGAAGCGGCTGGCGGACAGCTTGAGCTACGGCACGGATCGCAGTCCTTTCCTAGGGCAAGGCATCGAGTACGTGCAGTCGCGGCGCTATGAGCCGGGCGACCCTGTGAAGTCGATCGACTGGCGGGTGACCGCGCGCACGGGCAAGGCGCATGTGAAGCAATTCGAGACGCCGAAGCAGATGCCGGTGTGGCTGGTGGTGGATACCTCGGCCTCGATGGCGCTGGCCTCTCATCCGCCGGGAAAATACGGGCTGGCCTTGCAGGTCGCAGGGGGGCTTGCCTTGGCTTGCTTGGACCGGGTGAGTCCTGTGGGTGTGCTCGGCGCGGGGGGACGCGATCTGCGGATCCAGCCGAGTCTTTCGCGCGATGTCTTGCTGCAATGGCTGCATGCACTGCGGACTTATCGCTTCGACGAGCCGACCACTCTTGGCCAACGTCTGCTGGCGCTGGAGCCGAGCCTGACACAGCGCTCGCTGCTGGTCGTGCTGAGCGATTTCCACGATCCGGATGCCTTGTCCGCGCTCAAGGTGATCGGGGCACGGCACGACTGCATTTGCCTGATCTTCCGCGATCCGGCGGAGGACCACTTGTCCGGCGCGGGTCTATTCCGCGGCCGCGAGGTGGAGTCGGGCCGTGAAGTGGTGACGCACGGCAAGAAGCTGCTCTCCACCACCGAGGAGCTGGAAGCCGCGCTCAAGAAAGCCTCGCTCGATCACTTTCTGATTCGCCCTGGCCAACCTTTCCTCGGCCGCCTCCGCCACTTCCTCCGCGCCCGCGGCGGAGTCTCCCGCCGCAACCGCCAATGATCCGCATCATCGCCATCGGCTTTCTGTTAGTGTCCGGCAGCATGTATGCCGCGGATGAAGTCGTGCCGACCCAACGCGTCGGCCAGCCGCTGAAGGTCACGGAAATCTACATCCCCGGCGGCGAGGTGAAGGCCAAGCCAAGGCGTGACCGCCAGCCGCCGCTGATGGTCGGCATTCTGGAGGTGAAGCCCGCCAAGGACGGCAGCCGCTACGATATCGAGGTGCAGGGACTGGAAGCGGGGAAATACAATCTGGCCGACTTTCTGGAAGCTCCGGAGGGCAGCACCTTGCCCGCCATCCCGCTGGAAATCACCGGCGAGCTGCCGCCGGGACTGGTCCGTCCACACGAGAATGAGGCAGGAGAACTTCCGAAACTCGGCGGCTATCGTACGACGATGATCGTACTTGCTTCGCTCTGGGTCGTGGGACTGGGCGGAATTCTTCTTTGGAAAAAGAAGCTGCCAGTCGCGGACGGCGATGCCACGGCGGCAAATGCCTCACTGGCCGAACGCCTGCGCCCGTTGGTGGGTGCTGCGTCCAAAGGTGAACTCTCCGCCGATGAGCGTGCCCGCCTCGAACGCCTGGTCATCGGCCACTGGCGCGAAAAGCGCGAGGACATCGCCTCACTGCCACCGGCGCAGGCCATGGTGAAGCTCCGCACCGACCCCGAGGCAGCACCACTGGTCCTGGCATTGGAGCGCTGGCTGCACGCCCCTGCGAATACCACTTCGACCACGGACATCGAGCAATTGCTTGCCCCTTATGCCAGCTGAATGGCTGCCACCTACAAACTACCGGCCTTTCGAATTAACCGCGAAAAACGCGAAATGACGCGAAATCCAAAGACAGAAAACCGTCTGATCGCAGAGCCCTGCGGGGAATGCGCGTTGCCGTTCATTGCATTTCAGATTTCGCGATTTTCGCGCTATTTCGCGGTCAAAATCTATCTCCCGCCGACCCGGGTATCTTCGACACACGAATGACTTTCGCCCACCCATGGTTGCTCGCGTTGCTCCTGCTCCCGCTGGGGTTGGCGGTGTTTCTATGGAAGCGCGGCGGACGCCGGGTGCCGCTGCCCTTCGACCACCAACCGCTGCCGCGCGCCCGCCTGATCAGCTTCCTGCTGCGCACTGCCGATCTCCTGCCCACGCTGCTGCTAATGATTGCGATCGCGATCCTCGCAGGACCACGGCGCTTTGAGCAGCCGCGCAGCGAGCGGGAACTGACCAATATTCTCTTCTGCCTCGATATTTCGGGCTCGATGATGTCACCCTTTGGCTCGACCACCCGCTACGATGCCGCGATGGGGGCGGTGAATGATTTCATCTCCTTCCGGAAGGGCGATGCCTTCGGTCTGATGGTTTTCGGCAGCAACGTGCTGAACTGGGTGCCGCTGACCAGCGACCCCTCCGCATTCAAGTGCGCGCCACCTTTCCTGCGTCCGGAGATGCTGCCACGGATCGGCGGCGGCACGATGATTGGAATGGCCTTGCACGAGGCGGAGAAATCCCTGCTCTCCGCCAATTCCGGCGACCGTATGATCGTGCTCTTCACCGACGGCGAGAGCTTCGACTTGAACGACGGCAATGATGTGAAGATCGCGCAGAGCCTGAAGGCCAACGGCATCAAGCTCTACGACGTCCACGTGGCCGAAGGAGGTGTGCCTGACTCGGTCGCCGTGATCGCCTCGATCACCGGGGGCGAGGTCTTCAATGCCGGCGATCCCGCCGCGCTGAAGGCGATCTTCGCCAAGATCGATGAAATGCAGAAGGCTCCCATGAAACGGGTCACGCCTGATCCCATCGACTTCTTCCAGCCCTTCGCCATCGCCGCCCTCAGCATCGGCGGGCTCTATCTTCTTACCCTTTTCGGATTGAGACACACGCCATGGTGACCACCACTCCGCTGCTGCTGGCTGCTGCCGCATTCGTGCTCTCTGCGGGCGCGGAGTGGATTCATACCGCGCGGGTGCGCAGCGTGGCCGCCTTGGCCTTCGGGCCGGGAAAGAAAGCGGGGCTACCGGGGCAGCTCGCACCTTTCATTCGCGTGGCGGCTTTGACGATGTTGACTTGGGGCATCGCGACCTTGCTAGTGCTGCCGCCCACCGCGCATCGCTCGGTGGTCAAGGAAGTGGAGCCGAAGGAACGCCAGCACTTGCTGCTGGTGCTGGATGTCTCCCCTAGCATGCGCCTCCGAGATGCTGGCGCTGGCGGCAAGGAGAGCCGGATGTCCCGCGCACGGGCAATCGTGGAATCGATCATCGCCCGCACCGCCCATGACAAGCTGCACACCACGGTGGTCGCGGTTTACAACGGCGCCCGGCCGGTGGTCGAAGAGACCCGCGATCTGGAGATCCTCCACAACCTGATGGATGATCTGCCGATGCACCAAGCCTTCGAGCCGGGGAAGACCAAGCTGCTTGAAGGCCTCAGCGAAGCCGCGGAGATTGCGAAGAAGTGGCCGCGTGGCTCGGCGACCCTGGTGTTGATCAGCGATGGCGACTCGGTACCCGCAAGCGGCATGCCGAAGATGCCACCAGCGGTCGGAGGCGTGCTCGTCGCCGGCGTAGGCGATCCCGTGAAGGGGACTTTCATCGACGGCCACCACTCGCGGCAGGATGGCTCCACGCTGCGCCAGATCGCGACGCGCTTGGGTGGGGAGTATCACGATGGCAATGCCAAGCTGGTGCCGACCGCGATGCTCCAGCGACTCGGCACCCTCGTGACGGACCGCGCGACAAAGCTACCCGGGCAGCGTGAGTTGGCGATGCTGCTGACTACCCTCGGTGCCACGCTGCTGGCCGGACTGCCCCTGCTCCTCCATTTCGCCGGCTCGCGCTGGCAGCCCGGCCCGAAGCGCGTGCCAACTACGATTTCCCGTCCGACTCAACTCACTGCTTCCATTCCCTGATAAATCCGTACATGTTCCAACTTCATTCAAAGCCATGAAAATTCTCGTCCTCACCTTGTGGTGCCTGGTTCCGGTCGGCCTGCTGGCTTACCACTACGGACCCGGCCAAGAGAAGATGGTGCTTGATGACGCCGCCGTCTTACTCGACGGAGCGAAGACCCAGGCGACCGCTGGCGACTGGAAAGCCGCGATCACCGGCTACGAAGATACCCTGGCGAAGCTGCCGAAGGACCGCGTCACGGAATCCCGGCGCATCCGCCTCGAACTTGCCAAGGCGCGCATGGAAGCCCAGCAGCTTCCGAAGGCGCGCGAGGAACTCTCCGCGCTTTCCGATGAACTCGCGCAGGATCCGAATGCGCCTGCCGGGCTCCGCGATGAGACTCTCGCCACGCTGGCCAGCTCGCGCTTCTACATGACCTATCTCATGAAGCTGGAAGGACTGCCCGACAGCGAGTGGGAATCTGAGATCGAAGCCGCGCGCCAAGAGCAGAAGCTGCTGACCCAACGGGCCAGCGAGTCCGGCGACAACACGGCCGCCAAGAAGCACGCCGACGATCTGGAAGCCTCGATCAAGCTCGCCCGCATGACCCCGGAAGAGCTCTACGGCAAGGCGATCCCGAAGCAGTGCAGCGGCTGCTGCTCCGGCAAGTGCGCCTCGAACAAGCCCGGCAAGAAGCCAGCTCAGAAGGCGAAGGACGGCCGCGGTGCCGGTGCCGGCGCACCGCTGGATGGAGAAGGCTCCTGAGCCTTTTCGCACGCCTACGCTCCAGTCTTGGAGCGGAACCTTAGGCTTACTTCGTCCGCCTGAAGGCGGGACTACGTACCTCGTCACGCGGACCCACAGGGATCGTGCCTGCTTTTGCCCGGTCAATCTTCAACGCCCCCCTTTTTATCATGTTCACCATTTCGCCCACCCGACTCGCGCTCGTTTCGCTCGCCCTGCTCACTGGTGAAGGCGCTGCGCAGAACAGCATTACCATCAGCCCCAGCACGGGGGGAGCTGCCGCCGGAGCCATCATCGGCTCGGTGGTGGCTGGAGAAGGGGAGGAAGGTTCGGGCTTCGTGCTTCCAGACGGAGCGGTGCCGATGCCCGACGGCGCGGTGCAAATGATCGAGGGGATGCCCCAAGGCGGAGGCCCCGGAGGAGAAGTTGACTTCAACCGGCTGCGGCAGCTCATCGAACGGAGCAAGAAGCGGCCCGCGCTGACTCCCGCGCAGCAGATGGTGAACATACTCCGCGAGCAACGCTTCGACCGCAGCCCGGCGGGCATTCTGGCGACGCAGCTGGAAGAAGCCCGCGACAAGGAGCCGGCCCCGCAGCGGGTCTTCGGCCCGGAGTCGCCACAGGAATTCGCGGCTCGTTTCCAACGCGAGGCCCAGCTCTACCGCCGCGATGTGGTCCTCGGGCGCTGGGACAAGGTCCGCGAGTTCCTGGCCGCGCTGCCGCAGGATAGTTCGGCGCAGGCCTACCAGTTGCTGGTGCAGATGCTCTCTGCGCCGATGCAGGTCGCGCCGCCGCCCGAGCTGATGCTGCAAGGCGCGCAACCTTACAATGAAGCCGGCTACCTCGCCCCTGCCGATGTGCTGGGCCTCGCCGCAGCCTCGCCAACGCCACCGGACAAGAAGGTGATCCAGATGCTGGCGAAGCTGGTGACCAAGGATCCGCGGCCGCCACAAGATTTCTTCGCTGCGCTGGGCAAGGGCGTGCAGCACTTCGGCGGTGAAGATGCCGCCAACCGCCGTCGCGCCGCGGAGCTCCTGATCGAAGCCGGTTTCGTGAAGGATGCCGGAGCCTTTTTGCCCGACCTCGCACAGTCGCGTGAGAAGAAGGATTACGCCGCCCTCAACCTGATTGCCCGCCACCGCGCCGAGTTGGCGGCACGCGACAAGCTTGCTGCTGGCAAGGACGCGCTGCCGCAAGCATGGGAAATCTCGACGTCCTTCCTCACCGATACCGAGGCGCCGCCGCAGGAGCGAGCCGAAGCACTCTCTCGGGCACTTTCGATCATTCCGGAATTGGGCGACGACACTGGCAGCAAGTGGATCGAGAAAACCTTCAAGGATCCAAAGGGCGAGGGCTTGGAACTGCTGGCCTCACTGGGCACCTTGACGGCGCAGAGCCGTGAGAATCCCAACGCCGCACTGCGGCTTGAACAACTCCGTCTGCAACATGCCGCGGTGAAGACGCTGCTTGCGGCCCAAGGCGTGGATCCCAAGGCATGGTCGGGCATCTTCACGCTCTTCGCCCGCCAGTGGAAGCATGAGGCGGAGGTCACGCGCGAGAAGGACCAAAGCAACTCCCGCCGGATGGTCCAGCAGTTCGATGACTGGGGGAATCTCTTCTTCACGCGCCCTAACACCGGCTACCAAGGACCGGGCACACAGCCCATCGGCTCGGGCGAGTTGCTCGAGTGCCAGCCGGATGGCGCATGGCTTGCCGCGATCGATCCTGCGACGCGCAACGAGGTCGTATTGGGCACGGCGCGGCTGCTGCTCAAAGTGAAGGAGCAGTCGAAGGCCCTGCCCCTGGTGAAGACCCTGGCCGCCACCGACCGCGACGAAGCGAAGGATCTGGTCCGCGAGATGATCCGGGTGTGGACCGAGAACCACAATCCGAACGAGGCCCAGGACTATCGCTCGCGTTACTTCTACTTCTACGGCTTCAACAACCAGTCGGGCTCGATCCCGCTGACACGCTCAAAGCAGGAGCGCAATCTCGTCGAACTTGCCGAACTGGTGAAGGGCATCCGCGAGCTCAAGCTCGGCGACGACTTCCACACCGAATTGGCCGACGCCTTCATCACCTGCCACAGCAAGGCGGAGGTCTGGCGGGTCGAGGCCGTGGAGTCGGTCTTCGGCAGCACCGATGCGCTGGACTCCGCAACCCTCGCCACTCTGGCGTCGCGCATGCGCATGAACCTCGCCGGACTGTGGCCGAACCCGAAGCTGCAACAGGCCTACCAAACCAAGCGCAAGGATAAGGAGCTGAACGAGCAGATCCTGACCGGCTACGAGGCCGCCAAAGGCGTGCTGGTGCGGGCGTTGAAGAAGAATCCGCAGCAAGCTTGGCGACTCGGCGAGCAACTCGCCGCGCTGCATTTTGAGGAGAGCAATTTCAAGAGTTCGCTCAACCCCGACAATGCCCACTCGCAGGTGAAGCGTGAGGCGCTCGACGGCTTGGCGGAGGCAGCAAAGGCCTACACCAAAACACTGCCCCTGGAGGACTCGTCCAAGGAAAGCTCCGGCGTCTTCGAGACTTGGTTCTTCGCCGCGCTCGGCTCGCCGACCTTGGAAGCGCTCAAGAGCCACCACGTCGCCACGCCGGATGAGTATCCGAAGATCAAGGCCGCGCTGGCCGCGATTCCCGAGGAATGCCGTGAGCGCCACCTGAAGGCCTTCGCTACGACGCTCAACACGCGTCTCGCCAACGTCGCGCCGGATCTCAAGCTGCGCTATCTCGAAGGTGCAACGGCCGTCGCGGGCGAGCAGGAGGCGCTCACCGAAGCGAAAGACGTGCTGACCTACTACCGCGATCTGGTGAAGGAGATCGAGCTGGATGCCGAGGTCGATGGCCCGGCGGAAGTCGGCACCGAATCGCCCTTCGGCCTGCGAATCAATCTCCGCCATACCCGCGAGATCGAGCGCGAGTCGGGTGGCTTCCAGAAGTATCTGCAGAACCAGACCAACTCGATGTACGGCTTCAACTACGGCCGCCCCACCGAGGACTACCGCGACAAGTTCGAAAAGACCGCACGGGCTGCATTGGAAGAGCAATTCGAGGTCGTCTCGGTGACCTTCCATTCGGACAAGACCGAGTCCCGCACCGATGCGCAATTCGGCTGGCGGCTCACGCCCTACGCCTATCTACTGCTCAAGCCGAAGGGTCCGCAGATTGACAAGGTGCCACCGCTGAAGATCGATTTGGATTTCACGGATACCTCCGGCTACGTCGTGCTGCCGATCACTTCCGGAGAGGTGCCGCTCGATGCCGGGAAGACGAGCCCGCGGCCTTTCCACGATCTGAAGGTGACCCAGACTCTCGATGAACGGAGCCATGCCGAAAAGGGCAGCCTCTACCTCGAGATGAAGGCATCCGCCCACGGCCTCGTTCCTTCCCTCAAGGAGCTGTGCGACCTGAAGGTTGATGGCTTCGAGACCGGCAACATTGAAGACCGGGGCCTGCGCGTGGTCGAGCTGGATGGCGCGTCCGATGACCTCGCCCCGGTTTCCGAGCACGAGTGGCGCGTCGAGTTGAAGCCCGTCCGCGGTCGCATGCCCGACAACTTTGCCTTCCCTGTGGTGAAGCCGGAGCTGGCGAAGGAGGACGGCTTGGTGAGGCAGCGCTACGTCGATGTCGATCTCGTCCCGGCGGATGCCAGCGTCGCCCTGACCGGAGTCGACAAGAAGGTGAACCCTTGGGGGGTGGGTGCGATCGTGGCGCTCATTGCCCTCGCCACCGGCTTGCTCGCCCACTTCCGCAAGGGCAAGGAGCTCCCTCCTGAGGGACCGAACTTGATCCCTCTGCCTACCCACATCAACGCGGTGAGCGTGATCGGCTATCTCAAGCGCTTGCAAGAGCGCGAAGGCGTCCAGGCCACCACCAAGGAATCCATCGGCAAGGAAATCGCGATTCTGGAAACCCGCTACTTCGGCCGCGATGACGTGCCGCAGGATCCGGTGATCTTGGAAGAGATCGCACGCCGCTGGCAGGTAGCTGCATAAGTCCCTCGGGATTGCGCGCCCCTCACTCCGACCGAAGGCCAAGCACCGAATCCTCCAGGGCCTCGATCATTACGTGGATCCTGCGTTCCGTGGCGTAGGTTGCGCCTTCCCGCAGAATTACATCACGCTCATCGCCATCGACGGTAATCCACAGCATCCCCCTCAAGCACTGTAGCTTCCCGCCGGGACACAGCGCGCGGCGTTCCAGCGCACGCCTTTCCAATCGGATCACAGAGGCCGCCGCACCGACGCTCGGCCGACCGACGATCCATTTCCAGAGGCCCGTGATAGGGATGAGAGCGTTCACAGCGGAACGATGCCCCTATCCGGCCGCTGGCGATAGGCACAGGCAGGGGGATTTAGCACCTGTACAGCCTTGGGAGAGCCGGATCCTGCCGCTGTCCTAATGCTCATCCCTGAATCGGCAGCTTCTCGCCCTCGCTCCGCGCCACCAGCACAGCCACGCAGGTGTCTCCGAAGACATTCACCGCGGTGCGGCTCATGTCGAGGAAGCGGTCCACCGCGAGCAGCACACCGACCGCGGCCTCCGCGCCCTGGATACCGGAGTTCTTCAAGATGAGCAGGATCGCCACCAGGCTGGCGTGAGGCACACCGGCGATACCCACGCTGGTCAGCAGCGCCGCCACCACCACAAAGAACATCTGCCCGAAGTCCATGTGTACGCCCATCACCTGTGCCACGAACATCACTGCCACGCACTCATAGAGGGCCGTGCCGTCGGTATTGATCGAGGTGCCGATCGGCAGGGTGAATGAGGTGATCCGCTGCGAGACGCCCGCGCGATCACGCACGCATTCCATCGTCAGCGGCAGAGTCGCCGATGAAGAGGAGGTCGAAAAGGCCATGATCATGGCTTCCTTCACCGCCTTGAAGTGCTTGAGCGGGTTGACCCGCGCGACGAAGGCCAGCACCAGAGGCATCGTGATCGTAAGGTGGATCCCCAGCGCCAGCACCACCGTGACGATGTATTTCCCGAGGTTGGCGAAGAGCCCGAAACCGGTCTGATAGACCACCGGCAGGATCAGCGCGTAAACGCCGATCGGAGCGAAGGCCATGATCCAGTGGACGATAATTCCCACCGCCTCCGAAGCGGCGATGAAGAAGCCCCGCAGCGGCGCACTCTGTTCCTGCGGCAAGCGCGTGACCGCCACCGCGAAGAGCAGGCTGAAGACCAGCACGCCCAGCACCGAGTCGTTCACCGCCGCGGCGCCGAAGACATTCTCCGGCAGCATCGAGCGGAAGATCCCCGAGATGCTGGCCCAGATCCCCTTCCCTTCCGGCACGTTGCTGGAGGCCGCCTCCACCGCCGCCATATCGCCAGCAGTGACGCCGGCCTTGTGGTCAAAGGCCGCACGGATCGCCTCGTTCGGCGCACCATCCGGGCCGAAGCCGGGCTGGATCGTGTTCACCAGAAAGAGCCCGAGCAGGATCGCCAGCAGGCCGGTGGACATGTAGAAGCCCAGAGTCTTGAGCCCCAGCCGGCCGAATCCATCGGCATCCTTCAGCCCGGCGATGCCACCGACCACCGAGGTGACGATCAGAGGTATGATGATCATCTTCAGCGCCCGCAGAAAGAGGTCCCCCACCAGTTTGCAGAACTCCATCGCCCCGCGGACAAAGGCCGGTGGATCGCCCTCCGCGAACATCCCGCGGAAGGCCGCCGCGGTAAGAGTGGCCAAGAGCAGCGCGGCAAGGATCTGCCAGTGAAGGGCAATGCGTTTCATGGAGAAGATATAGGGGAGGCACGGCAGGAGCAGGCCTTATACCGTTAGAAAACGATCTCAGGACCTTGGGGGCAAGCTCGTAAGAACCGCCGCCCGCCTCGCGAAATTGGCCTTTGGCACTGGCGCTCAGGCCGGTATGCTCCCCGCGTGCTTCCTTGGTTCCAAAACGGCGCGTTCCCCCTTTATCTGGCCCCCATGGCCGGGGTCACCGATGTGGTGTTCCGCCAGATCTGCAAGGAGTTAGGGGCCGACGTGATGGTCACCGAGTTCGTCTCGGCGGAGGGCATCATGCAGGCCGACGAGCGGACCCGGAAATACACCGACTTCACCGAGGAGCAGCGGCCAGTGGGCGTGCAGCTTTTCGGCGGCGACGGCGAACGCATGGGGGAGGCAGCCAAGAAGATCATCGGCTGGAAGCGCCCTGACTTCATCGACATCAATTTCGGCTGCCCGGTGAACAAGGTGGTCGCCAAGAACGGCGGCTCCTCGCTGCTGAAGGATTGCCCCACCCTCGCCTCCGTCGCTTCCGGCGTGAAGAAGGGAGTCGGCGGCGAGGTCCCGGTCACCGCGAAAATGCGCATCGGCTGGGATGACAAGACCATCAACGCGGTCGAGGTCTGCAAAATCTTGGAAGACTGCGGCATGGAGGCCATCGCCGTCCACGGCCGGACCCGCTCGCAGGGCTACTCCGGCGACGCAAACTGGGAGGTGATCGACGCCTGCGCCCGGGCGGTGAAAATCCCGGTGATCGGCAATGGCGATATTGCCACCGGCGAAGATCTGGCCCGCCGGAAGCGGGAAACCGCAGTGTCCGGCGTGATGATCGGCCGGGCGGCGATGCAAAATCCCTGGGTCTTCCGCGAAGCGAAGCATTTCCTGGAAACCGGCGAGACCCTGCCCTCGGTGCCCCTCGAAGAGCGCTGGGCCTTGGTCCTGCGTCACTGCCGGTTGGCTGTCACCAGCGCCCGCTACGGCGCGGAGCGGCACGCCATGATGTCGATGCGTGCCCGCCTGATGGCGTATTGCAAGGGCTTCCCGGGTGCCAAGGAGTTGCGCCAGCGGCTCGCCCGGGTGGAATCCGTAGCGGAAGTCGAAGATATCGCCGCGGCCTCACTTGAGGCGGCCGAATCGATGGTGGCGTGAGTCATTACAATTTCGATTTGCATGCCCGCGCGTCCTGCTAGGGTGCGGCCCATGGAAAGCCACGAAGTGCTGCGCCGAGCGTTCTCCAAAACCAGTCCGAAGGCCGTCGCCGCGGATCTGGGGATCTCCCTGTCGCTCGTCTACAAGTGGGCGGAAAAGCAGAGCGAGGACGGCAGCGGCAGCCGCAACCCGCTGGATCGCCTGCTCAAGATCGTCGAACTCAGCGGCGACCTCGCCGTGATCGAGTGGCTCTGCCAGCAGACCGGCGGTTACTTCGTGCGCAATCCGCAGAGCTATTGCGAGAAGGGCTACCAGGTCCTGCCCGCGACCAATGAAATCATCGGCCAGTTCTCCGCACTGCTCCAACAGATCTCCGCTGCGGCCTTGGACCATACGATCGACACCAAGGAAGCAAGGGACATCCGTGAGTGCTGGGACAAGCTGAAGAGTTACGCCGAGGGCTTCGTGCGCTGCTGCGAGGAAGGCGACTACGACCAGATGATCCACATCCCGAAGCCCTCCGAAGGCCCGGCGCGCTACGCGGTGAAGAAATAAGGCGGGCGGATTGCGCCCCTGCTGAAATCTCGTGACCCCATGTCCATGCGATGGCGAGCCCTGCCAGTCGTAGCCATCGTTTCCTTCCTGCTCGGCTTCCTCGGTGGGAGGGCACTGGTTATTTTTCTTTCTCAACAACCCGGCCCTCTGGCGATCACCAAGGTTCCGGCAGTAGGATTGCAAGAGACGAAAAGCGCTCCGCCCACCGGGTCGGCACCGCATGATCCCAAGAGTGAGCAGTCCCGCCAGCTAGGGGAATTGCACCAGAATCTCCGCCAACTTGAGCGCGGCAGGATCGTCAAGACCACGACGGGAGCCCGGAATGTTCCGATTACGGACAGCTTGCGGGCTAGCTACGCTTTTCCCGCACACCTGAAGACAACCCTGCAGCAGCTGAGGACGGTGGTAGTGCGTGCCCCCGATGAGAAGGAAACGGAGGCGATCCGGATGCTCATTTCAGAAGCCTTCGCCTCCCCGGCCTTCGCAGGTGATCCGGATGCTGAAAGGCAAAAGCAGTGGTACTTCGCCACCTACCTGAACTACCCGAAGAAGTTCAAGCTGCTCGTCTTCAGGCGCCTTGAAGCCGATCGGCTTCAAGAGAGCTTTTCCATCAACGCCTACAATTCGGAGACCGACCTCATGGAGTCGATTGATGATGACTCCACGCAGACCCCCGCCCGCCAAGACGCCAGCGAGGAGCACGCCGCTTCATCCCTTGAGATCGGCCAGCGCTACCGGCATCTCTTCGAGGCCAAGGAATAAGGCGCAAAGCCCCTCACTCTTGGAGCGGAGCGGCCGGGATCTCCGGCGTAGCGAGGTAGATCGTCGGATCGGGCACGCCCGCGAGCAGGAAGGCCTCGCGGCGTTCGACACAGGTGCCGCAGGTGCCGCAGTGGATCTCGCCGCCCTTGTAGCAGGACCAGGTCTCTGCGAAATCGATACCGAGCTCCGCACCCCGTCGCGCGATGCCAGCCTTGTCCGTATCGATGAAAGGCCGCATCAACTGGATGCGCGCATAGGTGCCCTCGGCCATCGCGGTGGCCATGCCCTGCATGAAAGGTTCGCGGCAGTCCGGATAGATCGCGTGGTCGCCGGAATGCGCGGCGATCGCGAGCGCCTCCGCCTCGACGCTCTCCGCAAAACCGCAGGCAACGGCAAGCATGATCCCATTGCGGAAGGGCACCACGGTGCGCTTCATGTTCTCCTCGGCGTAGTGGCCATCGGGAATCTCGCCGCCGCTCTTCAGTAGATCGGAGGCGAAGCACTCGTTCATGAAGCCGAGATCGATCACGCGGTGCGGCACTCCGGCTCGCTCCGCATGCAGCTTGGCAAAGGGGATCTCGCAGGCATTGTGCTTCGAGCCGTAGTCGAAGGACAGGGCCGCGACCACCTCATGGTCCTGCAGGACCTCATAGAAGGCGGTCACGGAATCCATGCCGCCGCTGAGCAAAACCACCGTCTTCATCTTACGCCTCCGGGTAGCGGGCCTCGGCGGTGAGCTGGATGCCACCGCGCGGGGAGAATTTGCCGCTCACCACGATCTCCAGCGGATTCATTGCCGCCATCAGATCGTCGAGCACGCGGTTGACGATTTCTTCGTTGAAGGCAGGGAGATTGCGGAAGGAGGCGAGGTAGAACTTCAGGGACTTGGTCTCCACGCAGCGCTCGCCGGGAACGTAGCGGATCACCAGATGGGCCGTGTCCGGCTGGCCGGTGACCGGGCAGAGCGAGGAAAATTCCGGGCAATCCAGCGTGATCCAGAAGCGGCGACCGGGCCGGCAATTCGGGAAAGTCTCGAGCGTCGCCTCGTCCGGGCTGGCAGGCAGGCGGTTCTCGGAGTGGCCGAGGAGGGTCAGATCAGTTGGCTTCACGCGCGGGAAGATGGCCCCGGCGACCCGGCCTGTCGATGGCGGGATGCGGCCCGGGCTAGATCCGGTTGAAGAAGGCCGGACTTGTTGTAATGGAGTGCGGGAATCAACGTAGAGCCCGTTTCCTCCTCGAACCTAATGACACGATCATGAAATCGATCAGACAGCTCGCACTGCTGGCCGCCCTTTTGGGATGCCAGGCCTACGCGGACGAGGAGCCCAAAAAGGAAGCCGAGCAACCCCAAGCCCCCGCAGTAGCGGAGGAAAAGCCCGCCCCCGCCGGCGGCCACGTCTTCGCCTGGGGCTTCATGGACTGGGAGAAGATGCAGACCCGCGGCGGCACGACCCAAGGGACCGAGGTCACGCTCTTCACCGGCAGCAAGGAATCCTGGAAGCGCCTGCACCAGCCCGGCTTGGACAAATTCGAGCAGGACCGCCGGGCAATCCTGGCGCTGGCCGGGAACTATCGCGTGAGCTTCGACTTCACCGAAACCGCCGGGCTGGCGGAGAACTTCAAGCCGACCCGGCCCTACTTTTCCTGGGGCACGGAAAACGTTACCACGCTCGAGGATCGCGGCGGCTTCATCTCCCTGCAGCACTCGCTGGTGATGTATTTCAAGAACGAGAAGGGCGAAATGGAAGGCCCGCACGTGATGAAGCACTGGCGCGAGGATTGGACCTATCAGGACCCGGAAATGCAGGTCTTCCAAGGCGACCTCACATGGAAGAAGGTGCCGACCGAAAGCCCCGCCGGAAAGTGGACCCAGGCGGTCTTCCAAGTCGATGATTCGCCGCGCTACGAGTCCTCCGGCAAGTGGAGCCATGATGGCGGGCTTTCGATGTGGCGCAGCGATCTCCGCCAGCGACCGCTGCCGCGCCGCGAGTTCTCGATCCGCAAGGACTACAACGTGCAGCAGGGCACGGACGAGATCACCCTGACACCGAATGGATGGGTGCACGTGCAAAGCAACCGCAAGCTGCAGATCAACCCGGACGGCTCACGCCAATACGTTGGTCAGGAAATCGGGGTCGATCGCTATGAGGAGATCATCTCACCGGACCTCGCAACGCCCTTCAATGCCTATTGGGTGAAGACGAATGGCTACTGGAAGGATGTGCGCGAGACTTGGGACAAGGTGCTGCGCGAGCGCGACAGCTTCTCGATGAAGGACACCTACGACGGAAAGCAGCTCTTCATGATCCACTTCGAGCATGCAGAGGAGATCGAGCAGGCAGAGAAGCCGGATCCCACGGGCGATCTCAAGCACGCGCAGGAGACGATCCGGAGCTTCTTGAATTGATCAGGTCGACTAGGCGCGGCCAACTTTCCTGCGCAGGGCCAGCGGCAGCAAGACCAGGCTGGAAAGCACGCCCAGAGCGATAAAGGACACGAAAACGCCGTCCCACCCCCAGTGCTTCTTCACCGCGATCGGGAGGAAGCCGGCGAAGACTTGGGCGGTCGAACCGATGCCATTGATGATACCGGCGGCGGAGGCAGCACTGCCTTCCCCGCCGATATCCTGTGCGGCGGTGCCGGAGATGATGGCATCCGCAATGTAGAGGAAGCAGCCGATGGTCATCAACCCCGCGACATTTCCCCACAAGCCGCCGGTCACACTGAAGCCACGATAGGCGACCAGTGCGAGCACCATGCCGATCAGCGCGATAAAGGCGAGACGGCAGCGGTTCTGGGCGAAGAAGCGGTCGGCCACGAAGCCACCCGCCAGCAAGCCGATCACCCCGCCGACCTCAAAGCCATTGGAGACGTATGCGGAATTGCTATCGCTCAGCCCGATGCCGGTGGCGAGGTAATAGGGCAGCCAGGCAAAGAAGGCATAGCGGACGAACTTGAGACCGGTGTAGCTGAAGCCTAAAAGCAGCACCGCGGGCTCTCGGATCATGCGGGCAAAACCTTCACCCGAGTTCTTTTCCGCGCGATCCCCGGTCGGCTTCGTGTCGGCGAAAGAGTAGCCGGCCTCCTCCGGCGTGGAGATCAGAAAAAGCCCCTGCACGATGCCCACCAAGGCCACGGTAATGCCGGTGAAGAGAAAGACCTGCTTCCAGCCGTAATGCTCCAACACGTAGCCCGCAAAGCAGTTCGCTGCGAGACTGCCGAAGATGTAGCAGGTCAGCCAGAAACCCATCACCCGCCCGCGCTTGGCATCGCTGACCCACAGGGTCACCAGCTTGCAGCAGTTCGGCCAGCCGGTGGCTTGGAACAAGCCGTTCACGGTCAAAGCAATCGTCAGCACGCCCGCGAAGGGAAACAGTCCGAATGCGATCGAGGCGATTGCAGACAGAATCATCCCGACGCAAAGGCCGATGCGCGGCCCGATCCGGTCACCCAAGGCACCGCTGAGGAACTGGCCCACGGCATAGCAAACGCCGTAACCGGTCTGCACGGTCGCGATCAGGTCCTCCGAGAAGCCGTCCTTGACCAGCGCGTGCGTGGCGACACCGAGGTGCTTGCGCGTGAAGTAGTAGAAGAAATAAGCGAGGTAGGTCAAAACGACCATCCGCGTCTGGAGCGAGAGCGGTGGAGCGACGGCGAGGTTGGGGGAATTGCTCTGCCGTTGTGCGTCCATGCTCTCGTTAGATTACCAGGGGAGCGACCAGGTCTTTTCGTGGGTGAAGAACTTGATCGCCTCGATCACGCCTTCCTTCACCCCCAGTCCCGAGTCGCGGGTGCCTCCGAATGGGGTCAATTCCAGCCGGTAGCCGGGGACCTCATTAACATTCGTCGTGCCAGCCTTCAATTCCTTACAGGCCTTCAGGGCGAGCGAGAGATCATTCGTGACGATCGCGCCACTCAGGCCGAAGGGGCCAGAGTTGTAACACTGGATCGCGTCATCCAGGTCGCGGATCGGGATGATCGGAGCCAAGGGCCCGAAACTTTCGAGGGCGACCATCTCCGCCTCGCGCGGCACATTGGCGATGATCGTCGGCTCTAACAAGGCACCCCGGCGGCAGCCGCCGTGCAGCACCTTCGCCCCCATCGCCGCAGCCGCTTCGACCCGGCGCTGGAGTTCCACCGCGGCGGGCGCGTGGATCACGGTGCCGATCACCGTGGCCGGATCCTCGGGATCGCCGCAGGAGTATTCCTCGCGGACAAGCTTCACGAAGCGCTCGGTGAAGGCCGCCAGAATGCCCTCCTGCACCAAGATCCGCTTCACCGCCGTGCAGCGCTGGCCTGAATTCCGGAAGGAACCCTCCGCAGCCAACTTCGCGGCGAGATCCGGATCCGCGTCGTTCAGCACGATCAGTGGTGAGTTCCCGCCAAGCTCCAGGCAGATCCGCTTGTAGCCACAAGTGCGGGCGATGCTCTTGCCGATCTCCACGGAGCCGGTGAAGGTCACGACCTCGACGCGATCATCGGTGATCATCGGCGTGACGATGTCATCAATGCCGCCGACAAAAAGGCTGAGCATCGGGCCGGGCAGGCCCGCCTCGTAGAGCACCTCGGCGAACTTCAGCGCGGTGAGCGGCGTGCGGTCGGAGGGTTTGAGCAACACCGGTGCGCCCGCCGCAATCGCCGGAGCCAGCTTGTGGACCACCTGGTTCAGCGGGTGATTGAAAGGGGTGATCGCTCCGACCAAACGAACAGGATAGCGCGAGGTGAAGACCTTGCGTGGCCGGCCGTTCGGCGTGATGTCACAGGAAAAGATCCGGCCATCGTCGCGCAGGGCCTCCATCGCCGCGAACTCCAGCACGTCCGAGCTACGGGTGGTCTCGTACTTGGCCTCGCGGATGGCCAGGCCGGTCTCGCGGGTAATTAGCGCGGCGAACTCATCCCGCCGCTCGGCCAGGATCGCCGCGGCCTTGCGCAGGATCTCGTAGCGGTGGTGACGGGTCAGCGACTCATTGGGGAAAGCCAGCGCCTTGGTGATCGCCTGCTCCAGATGCTCCGGCCCGATCAGCGCGGCGCTTCCAGTCAGCGAATCATCCCATGGGTAGCGCACTTCCAGCGTGCGGCCGGTGGTGACCGGCTCGCCGGCGATGTAGGACGGAAGATGGACAGGAGTGAAGGACATCGGAGAAAGACGCGGCTGCGTCAGGCGGTGAGCGGCAGATAGTTGGATTCGCTGCGGCCATCGGGCCACAGGCGCAGGAGGGCGTAACCGGCGGGAGTCCGCTTGTAGCTGCCGTCCCCCGCGTCGCCGGGTTCCCACCAGGAACCGCTGAGCGCGCCATTGCAATGGAACTTGATGTTCCAGAGCGTCTCGCTGCTCTGGATATGGATGTGGCCGCTGAGGGCGACGACGGGGGCCTTGCGGGCCGCCAATTTGTCGACCACTGCCTTCGCGCCTTTCATGTTCCCGCCGTCATAGTCCCCTGCGAGCGAGAACAGCGGCAGGTGTGAGGCGAGCAGCACGGGCACTGTGTCAGGAAGCGCATCGAGCTTCGCAAACAGCCATTTCTGCTGGGCTTCGTCCATGCTTCCCCGGCAGTTCTCCAAGGTGATGACTTCCCATCCGCCGTGGCTTGATGCGGAGTAAGGCTCCTTGAGGCCGAGACGCCGGCAGACGTAGGGGATGCCGCGCATCTCATCCTCCTCCGCTCCAGCCCACCACGGATCGTGGTTACCGATGGAGTGGACCACCGGCAGCCCTTTGAGCGCAGTCATCACCGTCTCATCCCAGATCTTCCACTGCTCGAGCATGCGCTCACGGGTGATGTTGCCGTAGTCCGCGGCGTAAATGCTATCGCCAGTGTTCACCACCAGGTCGATTTCCGGAAAGCGCCTGCGGACCTCGCGAAGGATCTCGCTGCACCGCTTTGGCGCATCGTGCTCCGGCCGGATGTGGATGTCGGTCAGATGCAGCACCGTGAGCGGCCTGCCCGCCACACCAGCGGGCGCGGCTTCGGCAGCCTTGAACGGCAAGGCCGCGGTCACTGCGGAGGCCAAGAACCGGCGGCGCGAGGGCTCAGACATGACAGGCGAAGTGGAAGACATCAAAGTTCCTCGGGTCTCCTTCGGCGAGGCGGCAGAGTTCGGGAGTGAGAGGCTTCGAGATGACGAGCGGGACCATCTCCTCGTAACGGCCTCCGTGCGAGCGCAGCCCCCCCTTCAGCACCGAGAGATCATGATGCTCGGGAGACTTTCCAACCACGACATCGCGGCCGGAGAGGATGACCAGATCGCCGATCCGGTCAGGAGCGAGTTCAAGCTTCTCCACCGCTTGTTCACGGGTGAGTACCTCCGTGATGCCAGACTGGGCGAAGAGGAATTCCGCCACTTCGCTGCGGATGGCAGGATTTTCCAAGTGGACCATCACCAGCGAGCCGAGCGCGCCGTGGTGAACCACGTAGGGGTCCGTAATCGGGCAGATGACCCGGAGCTTCTTGCCAAACTTCCCGTGCAGCAACCACTCGACGAAGATCACCTTGGGATTCCCCGCGCTGTCATTCTTCGCGTTCATGCCGTGATCGGCGGTGAGCGCGACTACGCATCCGGCATCCAGCAGACGACCGATCGCGGCATCGATCTTCGCGTGGAAATCGAGGATCTCCGGCGCTTGCGGGCCGAATTTGTGCTGCATGAAGTCAGTCGTGGAAAGATAGAGGAAGTCCGCCCTCCCCTGCTCCGCCAAGGCGGCTCCGGCTTCGAGCACGTAGATCGAGGCATCCCCGGAGTAGATCTCCGGACGCGGCTTGCCGATGATCGCGGTCGCATCGTCGATGCCATGCGTTGCGAGCTTGGCCTCGTCCACTTTCTCCGAGGAGAAGACGATTCCCCCGCGCTCCACCACACCATCGCCGAGGACGGTCCTGAGCTTCTCCTTCGCGGTGATGAAGGCGACCTTGCGCCCGGCATCGGCAGCGGCAGTGAGCAGGGTCCCGCAGCGGCGGAATTCGGGACCGTTCATCATGACTTCCTCGCCCGTTTCCGGATTGAGAAAGAAGTTCCCACAGATGCCATGAACGCGCGGTGCGACCCCGGTGACGATGGAGCTGTTGTTGACGTTGGTAAAGGACGGCAGCGCACCCCGGACCATCCCGCGATAGCCCTCGCGTGCCATGGCGGCCAGGCGCGGCATCTTCCCGCAGGCAATCGCGGTGCTTAGGTATTCGTCCGCGCAGCCGTCCAGGCAAATGACTGCGATCGGATTCGACGGAAGGGGATAAGTGCGGCCATTGGCCTCGAAGGATCTCATGCAGGGAGACTGGGAAAGAAAGCGCCAAATTTCAACAAAGTTTCTCAAAAGAAACAATCACGTCACACCGCCAACTCCCGCTTGGCGAAGAAGCGGTCGGCCAGTCCGAAGGACATCGTCATCCCGGAGCCGCTGGTGCCACCGGCAATATGGACGCCAGGCGTCGGCTCGGCGCGGTACTCCACGTCCCCGAAATGCTTCGCGTAGATGCCATGCCAGCGCTCGGCGATGGTCCAGTCCGGGAAGTCGAAGAGCTTGCGCAATTCGCGCAGCATCAGTTCATCGACCTCCGCCTTATCGAAAATCTCGAACTCGCCGTACTCGTGCGAGTCTCCCAGTACGATGCCGCCGAAGCGATCCTGCGAGGCCATGACATGGATGCCGTAGCGGTCCAGCTCCGGCATGTCCCACGCGACCCGCGCCTTCACCTCCGCCAGCGAGGGGCAGCCGAGGAAGCTGGAATACTGGCGGAGTGTTAGGCCACTGGCCAGCATCGGCCCCAGTTGCCAGCCACCGGGCTGTGGCACGGTGCGGAGCATCTGCAGCTTGCAGGGCTTGAGCGGGCTCGCGGCAAAGATCTCCGGGAAGAGCGACTCGAAGTCATGCCCGGAGCAGACGAAGGCTTCGTCGTAGGCATGCACCTCACCGCGGGCGGTGTGGAGCTTGCCGTCACCCACCTGGGTCACCGCCGTATTCCAGTGAAAGCGTACACCATGTTTCTCCGCGAGGAAGCCGGGCAAAAAGGCCATTGCCTCGCGCGGATCGACGTTCATCTCGGTGGTGCTGAACATCCCCGCCTTCGCCACACCGCGCTTCACGCCGGGGCAGCGCTCTTCGACTTGCGCGCGGGTCAGCAACTCGACTTGGAAGCCTCCGTCAGGCGCCGCCCTCACGAATTCCTCCAGCACCGCGGCTTCGTCATCGTGAGCCACCACGTGCATGCTGCCGCAGGGCCGGGCATAGGCACCCGTCGCCTTGGTGAACTCCACCCACAGCTCGCGGCTGCGCATCGCCAGCGGGAAGTGTTCCGCCGGCTGCCCGATCGGCCAGCACATGCCGAAGTTCCGCACCGAAGCTCCGCGGGCCTTGTCCGTGCGCTCGAAGACCGTGACGCGGTAGCCGGCGCGGGCCGCAGCCCAAGCATGAGCCAGACCGACGATGCCCGCGCCAACGATGGCGACATGGGGTTGCGATGATGTCATGGATTACAAGAAAGGATGGCGCAGCACCGGGCCGGCTTGCGACTCATTAGTGCCCACACTAGGAAAGCTGGCGCTCCGCGGTCGATAGGCGAAACGCAAGATTGTTTGGCAATTTCACCGGAAGCCTTCACCTCGCCCGGCTTGCTTTTTGCCAGTGCCGCTCGCTGAATTCCCAGATGAGATCCACCGCGGGCAGGCCCCCTTCTCCAAGAACCTGGCGTGTCGGCGTGCGACTGGTCGATTGGGCCCAAGGCTTCGGCAACCGCATCTATGGTGGCATTCTCGATTTCCTCCGCGAAGGTCATTCCTTCGAACTGGAGTTCGTGCAGCCCAGCGGCGGCGACCTGCATCCCGCATTGATCGACGAAAACTGGGAGGGCGATGGCCTGCTGGTCTTCCGCTACACCCCGACTGAGGCCAAGGCTTGGCGCAAGAAGGGCATCAAGGTTGTGAACCTGAGCGTCGAGCAACCACGGCGAGGAGCGGTCTTCCCGCGCGTAACCCTCGACAACCTCGCCGCGGGCCGCATGGCCGCCGAGCACCTGTTAGGTTTGGGCCTGCGCGAATTCGCCTACCTCCACGACCCCACCCGCAACTATTCCTCCGAGCGCCTGGCAGGCTACCGCGAGCGCCTGCGGGAAGACGGCCGTGACTGCCGCGTGTTGGAGATGGCCTCCTCCACCTTTGCTCCCCGCATCCGTGCCCGGCAGAATGAGCAGATCGCCTGGCGCCTGATGGCCGGCCTGACAACTCCCTGCGGGCTCTTCGCGAAAGACGACATCGCCGCGGTCATCGCCATCCGCGCACTCAAGCAAGCCGGCCATCGCGTGCCGGAGGACGTTCCGGTGATCGGCGTGAGCGACGACATCGTCTTCTGCCATTCCACCACCCCCGCGCTGTCGAGCATCCGCTTCCCGGGCAAGCAATTCGGCCACAGCGCCGCGAGCCTGCTGCAGCGGATGATGAGCGGCGAGAAGGTCGATCCCGAGACCCGCATTCAGATTCCCTCACCGGGCATCAGCGTCCGCGAATCGACCGGCCGCGTGGAGCTTGCCGATCCCGTGGTGACCCGCGCGATGAACTTCATCCGCAACCGCGCGCTCGATCTACCGCTGGATGCCGAGACCTTGTGCCGGGAGGTCGGCGCTTCCCGCGAACAACTCCGCCAGCGCTTTCACGCCACCCTCGGCCGCACGCCCAAGCAAGAGATCGACCGCATCCGCTCGGAGAAGGTCGGCGAACTCCTCAAGCGCACCGATTGGACCTTGGAGCGTCTCGCCGAGCGCTGCGGATTTTCCGGTGGCGACGAATTGTGCCGCTTCATGAAGCGCGTCACCGGCACCACCCCCGGCGAGATCCGCAAGAGCGGCTAAGGCCATCCGGGAGACGCGCACCTGTCCCCGGCGACAGAATTTCTCGCCCGCCGAAAAACAAAACGGCCCGCAGAATCCTGCGGGCCGTTTCTAAAAGTGGCGGAGAGAGAGGGATTCGAACCCTCGGTGAGTTTAACCCCACGTTCGATTTCGAGTCGAGTGCCTTAAACCGAGCTCAGCCATCTCTCCTTATTGTTTGGCGGCTGGGGGCGGGAAAGTAGCAACCGCCTTCGGCTTGTAAAGCCTCCGCTGCAAAGAATCGCCGGAGCGGTCCCTGATCCTGTTCAATCTTCTTCGCGCTCGACCTTGGAAGCCAGCGGCAACGCTTTCTCCTTCTCCTCTTGGCCTTGCGCAGCGCTGGCAGGGGCAGGCACGGGCACTACCGCCTTCAGCTTGAAGCCCCGGGCCGATGCAGACGGCGCGGGCGCTGTCTCCACGTGGCTGCGGCGCATCGCCTCGCGGCCGATGAAATCCACCAGAGTACCGGAGAAGAGCACCGCCGTGGCTGCCAGGCCCATCCCGATCACCCACCAGCGTTCACTGGTGCGGCTCAGTCGCTTGTTGCCATAGCTGGCCTCACAATCGGCTCGCTCACGCATTTGCGGTGGCGCGGCCCGGCGCACGGGCGGAATCACATCGAAAGCGGGGTGTACCACCGGGATTTCCAGGGCCAGATCCGCTACTGGGATCTCCTTCGGCCTATCGGCCACATGCGGCCTGCCACTTGGCTTCCACTTTGCTGCCCGCCTCGGCAGCGGGATATCCGACCGGCCGGCGAAACAATCGAAATCGTCGGCCGGCAGCCCCTCCACGGGGAAATCACCGGTGCCGAGAATGACCTTCCGGACATCGTGGGCCGCCACGAAGTCCTCAAAGGAGGCAGAATCTTCCGGACTTTCGCCGCTCGGGCTCACCGGAAGGGGGCTGAGGGAGTTTGGAATGATCACGGTCGGGACAGTATTCCGGGCTGGTGTAGCGTGAATCCTCACCTTTGGTCAATGATCTAGTTTTTTTAAATACAAGCGCCAAAATCCAAAAAAGACCTGACTCGGCTGGCGGGCCGATGATTGGATGGAGGCATGCACGCCTCCGTCGTCATGACCGTCCTCGCAGCAGACCGCCCGGGTCTGGTCAGCACCCTCTCCCAAGCGATCGCCAGCCACGGCGGCAGCTGGCAGGAGAGCCGCATGGCGCACCTCGCAGGGCAGTTCGCCGGGATTCTGCGGGTGGAGTGCCCGGAAGCTCAAGCCGAGTCTCTCCTCAAGGCCCTCGCCGACTTGGGAAACCAAGGAATCTCGGTCCAAGCCCGCCGCCAGGAAGCAGCACCGGCCGCTGCCCGTGAAACACTGTCGATCGATATCGTCGGCAACGACCGCCCCGGCATCATCCGCGAATTGTCCGCCGCCATCGCCGGTGCCGGTGCCAACGTCGAGGAACTCTCCACCTCCCTCGAAAGCGCCCCGATGTCCGGCCACCCGATCTTCCACGCCGAGGGCATCGTCTCCCTCGCCGCCGAGGGCGATCCTGCCGCGCTCATCGCTGCCATCGAGAAGCTGGGGCCGGATCTCTCGGTCTCCGTCGGAAGCTGAGCCCACCAGCTGCGCCGGCCACACAGGTAGCGGAATGACTCCGCCATTCCGGCTCGGGAAGTCTACCCGCGGGAAGGAGCAGCGTGGCAACCTTACAGCTACGCCGGGATCACCCGCGCGATCTTCGCGATCATGATCGCGCCCGGCACCATCAGGAAGTGGGCCATCACCGTTCCGAGCAATCGGCTCCCGGCCATCCCGAATACCGCCGCACGCAGGCGCGCATCCCCTTCCCCGCCCTTCGCCGCGCCATCGGTCACGTACGACAGATACGGATCCACGAAGGCGAACAGCATGATCGTGCCGAAGAAATTCACCACCGCCGAGAGCTGCCCGGTCGTCATCCGCAGCTCGGGAGCCAGCAGTCCCGCATAGAGCGAACTCAAAACCCCGGTCGCCAGCAGCGAGGAGCCAATCACGTTCATGGCGAAGATATTCCACGGCAGCCGGTGACCGGCGCGCAGGAACTCGAAGTTGCCCTTCGCCGGCACCGTCCATGAAGCCGCCAGCGCCTCGATGCCCGGCTTGCTCAACGCGAACTTCATCATCCGCGGCAGCGAGGGAAAGCGATCGAAGGAACCCACCACCGCCGTCACATAGCGCTGGAACATCGGAATCAATACCGCACCCACCAAGGTGGCCACGCTTGCCGAGAGGATCAGCAGGTGGAACTCGTGCTGCAGCCCTGAGCTGTCCGCGTGTAGGCTGGACTCCACGCGCTTCGAAAGCGCCGGTGTGAGCAAGGTGTTCGAAGTCCGCGACACCAGCACCAGGATGTTGAAGAGCGAAAGACAGAAGGCCACCTTGCCCGTCCGGGCACCGGCGATCCGCACCCCGTAGGAAAGCGTCGCGATCAAGTGGATGACCGCGACGAAAAAGCAGAGATAGTAGATCGACATGGATGGCTTGCCCGGCCTCCGGCTTAGCGACACGGCAGGCGGACGTCAACCAAGCGGAAGATTGCCGTCATTTCCCCGCAGGTACATGCGGGGGCCGGACGCCCGTCTCGCGAACGGGCGCCCGGCAGTGTTGAAACCACTGATCAATGACTCTCCTTCAACCCTAAAGGAGAGCTCCGCTTCTCCGGGGTTGCCGGAGCCGAAGATGGTCGGACCGATTCCCGGTCTTCTTATAAACATGCGGATTCGCGGCAGAGAATCCGCCACGATTTTTCAGATCTTTGCCGAAAGAAATCGTAAGCCCGGAAAGCCTGCGTAGAAGCCGCCGGAAAGCTGCTTTCGCCTTGCCGCAGACCCGCATTTTCAATAGGTACGCCACAATGAGCGAAGTGACCGCAATGCTCGCGGCGAATGGCAATGGCGGCGCCCTGGCGTCGGAGCGATTGCTCCCTCTGGTCTATGAAGAATTGAGGCGATTGGCCGCCGCGCGGATGATGAAAGAGTTGCCCGGCCAGACCCTGCAACCCACCGCCCTCGTTCACGAGGCATGGCTGCGCCTCATCGGCAAGGGCGAGTGCTCATGGCAGAACCGCGCGCACTTCTTCGGTGCCGCCGCCCAGGCGATGCGCCGCATTCTCGTCGATCGTTCGCGCAGCCGCGCCGCCATCAAGCGCCGCGCCACCGAAGACGCCCCAGGCAGCGACATGCTCACCAATCCGACCGAGGATCACATCCTGATGATCCACGAGAGCCTCAAGCGCCTGGAGCAGGAAGATCCGGAGGCTGCGCGCATCGTTTTGCTCAAGTTCTTCAGTGGCCTCGGCAGCGAGGAGATCGCGCGCATGAACTCCTGCAGCGTGCGTTCGGTGGAGCGCCAATGGACCATGGCGAAGGCCCGCCTCTACCAGATGATCCGCGAGGAAGGCTTCCATCGCGACCTCAAGGCATCATGACGTCCATCGGCCCCATCCCGATGTCGAAGGAGATCGAGGGCGCGATCATCGAGACCGCGCTCTCCCTCGACGACCCGAGGGCCCGCCAGTCTTTTCTTGAGCGGACCTTCCAGGGCGACACCAAGGGCTTGGAGCGGATGAAGGGCTTGTTAGAAGCGGCGCGCGAATCCGCCACCTTCTTCGTCGAGGCCCGTGATCGCCGCACCGCGATGGCGAATGATCTGCTCAAGGAGATCAACGCGGAGGAAGTTCCCCATACCGCCCAGGGTCCACAGGAGGGTCCCGGCTCGCGCATCGATCGCTACCGTCTGATCGAGCGCATCGGCGAAGGTGGCTGCGGTGTGGTCTATGAAGCGGAACAGGAGACGCCCTTCCGCCGTCGCGTAGCCCTGAAGGTAATCCGTCTCGGCATGGACACGGAGGGCGTGATCGCTCGCTTCGGCGTGGAGCGCCAGGCCCTGGCGCTGATGAGCCATCCGAATATCGCCCGCGTCCTCGATGCCGGATCGACCGCCACGGGCCGCCCCTACTTCGTGATGGAGTTGGTGGCCGGCAAGAAGATCACCACCTACTGCGACGCTAGGAATCTCAATACCCGCGAGCGCCTGCTGCTCTTCCTGCAGGTCTGTCACGCTATCCAGCATGCCCACCAGAAGGGCATCATCCACCGCGACATCAAGCCCTCGAACATCCTCGTCACCACCCATGATGGTGTCGCCGTGCCGAAGGTGATCGACTTCGGCATCGCGAAGGCTCGCGGTGGCCGCCTCACCGGTCAGACCATGTTCACCGTGGCGGACCAACTCCTCGGCACGCCTGCCTACATGAGCCCGGAGCAAGTCGATATGGGCGGGCTTGATGTCGATACCCGCAGCGATGTCTATAGCCTCGGCGTGCTGCTCTACGAATTGCTCTCCGGTCGCACCCCCTTCGATGGCGATGAACTGGCCAAGTCCAGCATCTCCGAGATGCGCAAGACCTTGCTGGAGCGCGAGCCCCAGCGGCCCTCCAGCGTGCTGAAAACCGCCACGCCCGAAGAACTTGCGGAGATCGCCGGCAAGCGCCACGCGGAGTCATCCCGCCTCGTCTCGCTGCTGCGCGGCGATCTCGACTGGATCGTCATGAAGGCGATGGAGAAGGACCGCAACCGCCGCTACCAGACCGTCAACAGTCTGGCGATGGATCTGCAGCGCTATCTCGCGAACGAGGCCGTCATCGCCCGCCGCCCGAGCCGGCTCTACCTGATGCGCAAGTTCGCGCGCCGCAATCGTGTCGCTTGCGCTTCCGGTGCGGCCGTGGCGCTCTCGCTGGTGGTCGGGCTCGGCGCATCCACCCTGCTGTATTTCCGCGAACGCGATGCCCTGCGCGAACAGGCGCGGCTGGGCGTGGAGGAAGCCCGTCTCCGCAGCCAAGCCCAAGCCCGCGCCAATGTCTCGCGCGTCGCCGTGCTCCTCAGTGAAGGCCGCACCGAGGATGCGGATGCCCTGCTGCATCGCAATCCGCTCCAGTCGATCGAGCCCTCGCGGGAGGCCGCGGACGTCTTCCGTTCCTTGGGCGACTGGAATGCGATCTGCGGTCGCTGGCCCCAAGCGGTGGAGTGCTTCGTGCTGCTCAATCAGGCCAATCTCTTGGATGATCGCCAGCGCGTCCTCGAAGGCTCTGACCTGCTCGCCTCCAGTCCCGCGTACATGGAGAATGGCGACCGGGCAATCTACGACGAATTCCGTACTCAGGCTCTCGACCGCTTCCTCCCGGCAAAGGCTGCGATCGAAGCCGAGCACATCCTGAAGGCCTGTCTGCTCGCTCCGGCGAATGAGGCGATGATCGAACGTCTGCGGAACACCGCCAAGGTTTGCTCCGATGCCGTCGAGGGCAAAGGCGGCAAGTCGCAATTCCCAGCCTGGGAAGCCTTCTCCGTCGCACTCTATCGCTATCGCGCCGGCGACTATCCGGGCACCCTCGCGTGGGGCGACAAGTGCGCCAACGACCTGCGCTCCAAGACCGCCTGCAAATCCGGCATCTACAGCCTGCAGGCGATGACCTTGCACCATCTCGGCGACACGGAAGCTGCCGCCAAGAAGCTGGAACTCGCGCGCGCCCTCGCGGAAAAGGGCGAACTCAATCCCAGCGATCCCGCCTTGGAAGTCCGCCTCTACTGGTACGACTGGTCCGTCGCCCGCATTCTCTTCAAGGAGGCCGAACGCACCCTGACCCCGGTCGAATAAGGCGGCGCCCTTTGATTGCGGAATGCCATTCGTTGAGCATGGCATCTTGCATCAATTCGCTTTGGCGCCCGTAGCCCCCACCCCGTGATCCCGCCCTCAACCTACTGACTAACAGAACCTTCCCGAAAACCGTTAGACCACGGCACGCCGCTTGCGATCAGGTTTTCTGATGAAAGCAGACCCCAGACTCCTCGTCCTCATCGCCGGTGCCGGCATGCTCTCCACTTGGATGACCATGGCCGCCGTCAACTGCGAGACGGATTGCCCCGACTACACCGGCGTCATCACCCTTCAAGCGCCCAATCCCTCCCCCACTCCGCCTCAAAAGAGCGATCGCGAAGAGATTGCCGCCATCGTAGCGGGGCATTAGCGAGCCTTCCATCCTGAAGGATGAAGGATTCGGGGACACGGCAGTCGGGTGTCGGCATGCGGCCGACACCCCGGATACCGCAGCTCCGTCCAATTAACGAGACAGCTCCTTCCTCAAATCTCCCGGCCGGTTGGTCGTGATGTGCTGCACCCCGAAGCCGATCATTTTCTTCGCCGTTTCCCCATCATCCACCGTCCACGAGGTGAGCAGCAGACCCTTCCCCTTCACCTTGGCCAACCACTCAGCCTCCACTGGCGACTTGGCATTGAACTGCAGACCCTGTGCTCCGCTGGTCTCAAGCTGCTGCTCGTACCCCGCCCGCTTCGCCGGATCCGCAAACTCCTTCAGGTCCGAGATCAAGTGCGCCTGAAACGCCGGAAGCTGCTCGCGGCAGGCCTTGACCACATCCGCGTTGAAGGAAATGAAAATCACTCGCGCCGGGTCGGCATGCTTCTCCGCCAGGATCTTTCCGATCGGCCCGACGATCTGCGGACCATCCTTGATCTCCAGGAAGAAACGTTTACCGGCGGGAAGGACATCCAACACATCCCCCAGTCGTGGAATGTGTTCTCCCGCATACTTCGGGTCCTTCCACGAGCCCACATCCAGCTTGGACAACTCGGGCCACGTGCTCTCCTTCACCACCAGCTTCGTCCCCGCCACCCGCTTGGTGTCTGCATCATGGATACACACCACCTCGCCGTCCTTGGTCAGATAGAAGTCGCCCTCGATCCCATCCGCCCCTTCCTCAAAGGCCAGCTTGAAGGAGGCAATCGTGTTCTCCGGCGCGACATGCGAAGCACCCCGATGCCCAACGAGAAGCGGAAGATCAGCGGCGATAGCCATGGACGCAAAAGAAAGGAACAGCGGAACGAGCTTGGGCCAAGTCATGATGGAGGAAACGTGCGAATTGGAGCGATCTTGCCGATCGCTTCGTCACCACACAGAAGGCGAGGGTGGCGGTTTCGTTGCATCGTATTTTCGACGGCGTTCGATTGCCTCGCGGACACGGGCCGCTTGCTCTTCGTCAAAGTGGAAGCCGGCCAGCGAGTTCTCAACGAGATCCGGCTTCAGAAGGTTCGACGGCACTTGGTGTTCATACCTGCCTTCGCCTGAAAATGCGGGGGGCCCTACCAGTTGCGAAACCCAGTAGGATTGCTGATCGGCAGATTCGATCCGAGCAATCAGCGAGATCGTCTCGCTCGGGCGGTGTCGGGCAAGTGCCGGAAGCGCTGCCGATCTGAAAGACCCAAATTGGAGCAGGTCGGATCGCCCCGCGAGCCAACGAAGCGCCGCGTCCGGACTGTTAGACTCCCATTCGCCCGCCCAAGATTCGACAAACTTGCCGATGCGATAGGACGCATTTTCTCCATCATCATCCGCCTCCCTCGGCGGCGTGCATTTCATCCACCAAGCCAGCGCGGCCTCCGGATCTCGATCCGCCCACTTTCGGGTTAGCAGAAGGGGCAAAGCCTGTTCGGGAGGCCAGTCGGGAGTGCTCCACACCATGCGCTCCGAATTCTTACTTTCCGCCAAAAGCGATTCGAGTCGCGCGGCCTCCTTGGGAAAATCCGCCTTCTCGGGCAGACCGCGATAGTAACCAATGGACGCATGCTGGATTTCGAACCTGGGAGCTGAGAACATCGCTTTGTAGGCCTCATCCGGGTCTTCCTTCGACCAAACGTCGAAGGCCTCCCACCAGATATCCCGGAATTGCAGGAAGGGATTGCCTCCGTTCTCATACCCTAGGCCTAGGTAGTAGGCCCACGCTTTGGCGGGCTCCTTGTGGCCCCATCCGCGGATCACTTCCGCGTACAGTTGGAAGTGGAGAGTCCCCTCGCGGGGAGGTGTGGACGCTTCCCCGCTGAGCCTTTTCATTGCTGCTTGAGGGGCCAGTTCCCCATAGAACCTATAGAGTTTTTCGAGTATTAAGGAAGGCGACTTGGCCTCGTCAGCCGAGTCGATCAGAGCGACGCAGTCCGTCAGGGATAGTGCTTCGATCCACGTTGAGGTGGTCTTGTAATAGCGTGAGTGAGCTTCAATGCCCTCCTTTCCAGAAGGCTCCTTCAAGCTGCCGTCCAAAAGACGCGCCAGCTTGTCTCTCGCCTCCTTCGACGAAAGGCGCTCGCCACCCTTGGCCGATTTCTCCGGTGCCACGGGCGGAGCAGATTCGGATCGATGTTCACGGGCTCGCCAGATCGTCGCTGCCGCAGCGACCACCACCGCCAAAATCACCACTGTGGCACGACCTCGCACGCGGCCGAACAAACACTTTCCTGCACGCGAGATCAAACTAACAGCGTCCCAGACAGGCGTCTTCTCGATCGCTTCTGAAAGAAGCTTCCCCGCAACACGGCGCCCGGAGAGCGACACTTCTACAGCATCTTCCCACACGCCATCAGCGCAGCGCAGACCAGCACGCCGATCGCCGCGCCGCCAAACAGCACATCCGACATCGTCGTGCCCGGCCGGTGCGGTGAGCTCGATTTCGGAAACACCAGCGCCGCATACACCATCCCCGCAACCAATCCGCCAAGGTGCGCGGCATTGTCGATGAAGTGGCTGAAGACCAGCCCGATCCCCAGAGTCACCACCACCCCCGCCACCAAACGGCGGCGCGAACTCTCCGGCACCAAGCGCCGGTGCAGGGACTCGAAGACCAAAAGGAAGCCCAACAAACCCATCAAGCCACCCGAGGCACCGACAGAGGTCGCCTTGGTAAAGCGTGCCGAAGTCTCGCCGCCGACCCATGCCGAAATCAGGTAGGCCATCACCAGATGCGGCCAGCGCGCAAACACCTCCACCCGCTTGCCCAAATATCCGAGCGCGGAGGCATTCATTGCCCAGTGGACCCAGTGGCCATGCAGGAAGGGAGCCGTGAACAGCCGCCACCAATCAGCGGGCTTTCCATCCAGCTTCTTGGTCAAACCGGCGCTCTTGATCGTCTCATCGAAGCCACGGAAAAAGAACTCCTTCAAGCCTGACAGCCACTCTATCCCCTTCAGTCCGTGGGCCAGATTGAAGGTCCGGACTTCGACGAAGAGCTGCACCAGCCCGACCATCGCCAGCAGGCCGAACATCAGCCGCGTCACCGGCGTCCGCTGCTGGTCCAGCCAGATCTCGAAGCGGAAGGCACGGGCATCCGCCGCCATCTCCTCCGCCGCCCAGGCTCGCGCGGTCTTGAGCCGCTTGCGCCCCTTGTACCAAGGGAAGAACCCGAGGATGAAGAAGAGTAGCAGCGTAAGCCCAAGGGTTCCGTTCGACAGCAGACCAATCGGGCGGAAGCCATTGCGGAGCAGTTGCCACAGGGCCAGCACCCCGATCACCAGGCCAAACACCCGCATCTGGCGCTTGCCCTCTTCGATGTCCCAGAGCGCCCAGCGCACCCGCGCCTCACGCATCGCCGGAAATAATCCACGCACTTCTTCCGGCAGCACGCAGCCCTTCGACTCCGGCGTCCACACCAGATCGACCCGCGCCCCGGCGTCCTTGACGATCGCTTCGGTGAGCTCCTCGAAGCTCGGGCATTCATGCCGGCCACCGCGCCGGTCCACCCAACCCCACCCCGGTCCCGCGGGAGGAAAGGCATCATCCCGTTCCCAGACGGGAAGCTCGGCATCGGGGCTCATGCGGTGACTCGATCGGCGGATCTATCTGCAAAGAAAGACGGCGCGGGGCGATGTCCGCCGCGCGCCGTTCGTGAAAGGAGCTACCAGCTCACTGCTTGTCCTGTGCCGGAGGAGTTTCCGGCTCGGCGGGCTTGTTCTCCGCAGGCGGCGTAGCGGGCTCAGCCGGCTTTTGCTCAGCCTCAGGAGCCGGGGCCGGAGCCGGTGCTGGTGCAGGAGTTTCAGCCGGCTTCGGAGCTTCCACCGGAGGGGTGGCGACGTTGGACTCCAGCGGCTTATTTTCCGGTTTCGTCTCATCTTCCGCCTTCTTCTCTTCCGTGGCGGGAGCTTCCGGAACCGGCGGCGCGACTTGGCCGACCAGCGACTGGTGGCTGGCGTTCCGCTTGGTGATCAGGACCGCGAGAGTCAGCGTCAGGATGAAGAAGGCGCTGGCGAGGTAGACCGTGCCGCGCTGCAGGACATTGGTGGTCTGGGCACCGAAAAGCTGGTCGGTCGCACCGGAGCCGAAGGCGGCGCCGAGACCTTCATTCTTGGGCCGCTGCATGAGAATAATCATGCTCATCAGCAGACAGACGAGGACGAAAACCACCAGCAGCAGGTTGATGGTGATATCGAGCCCGGTAGAGGCAAGGACAGTCATGGGGGCGGGACTATAGGAGCCGGAAGCCCCATGTAAAGAGGGGTTTTCGGGAGCAATAGTCGGGCCTTTTCGCGCGGAATGCATGACGGAACTTCACCCTTGGCAGCTGGCGGACCGCGTCCAAGCTGGCCACACGATGATCGCACGGCTGCGCGGGACGGTATTGGAGGCGTATCCGAATCGACTGGTGGTGGATGTCGGCGGGGTGGGCTACGAGGTCCACGTCCCGCTCTCCACCTTTGACAAGCTCCACGCCGCGGAGGGCCTCAAGGTGGATCTGCGCACCCACCTGCACATCCGCGAGCAGGCCCACACCCTCTACGGCTTCGCCTCTGAGGAAGAGCGGGACCTCTTCCTGCTGCTGATCGACCGCGTCAGCGGGATCGGCCCGGCGATTGCAATGGCAGTGCTGAGCGGGATGCCCACCGGCCGCTTCAAGGCCTGCGTGGTCGGCGGCGAGGTCGCGGAGCTCTCGAAGATCAAGGGGCTCGGCAAGAAGACCGCCGAACGGATTGTGCTGGAACTCAAGGACAAAGTGGGCGTTGCCGATACCTGGCAGGAGGTCGCGAGCGGCCAGACCGCTCCGGCCACGGCGGATGCCGAGCTGGCGCTGGTGGCGCTCGGCTACAAGCAAGTCGATGCCCGCAAGGCGGTCCGCAAGGTGCTGGAAGAGCAGCCGGGGGCGACCACGGAGGAACTGATCCGCGGCGCGCTGCGGTCCCTGCAATAAAGACCGATGAGCCTCACTCTCGATCAGATCAAAGCCGCCCTGCCGGAGGGCGGACTCTTCGAAGGCGGCTGGCGCTACTCGCCGGAACCGCTGCGCCTGAGCAAGGCGGAGGTCCGCTTCCTCGGCTCGCTGGGCCATCCGCTGGCACAATTCCAGCAGACCAGCGACGAACTCTACCGCCGCAGCGCCGCCGGGAAGATCCCCAAGTGGATCGCCGAAACGCTCGATACCGGCAAGCCGGCCTGGATGGTGGAGCTTCAGCGCTCCGCCGGACTGCGCGAGTCCCTGCCACGCGTGATCCGCCCGGACTTGATCCTCACGGAGGGTGGCTTTGCGCTAACCGAGCTGGACTCGGTGCCCGGCGGAATCGGGATCACCGCCTGGCTGTCAAGGCTCTACGCCGACGCTGGATTCCCGGTGCTCGGCGGGCGCGATGGCATGATTTTCGGCTTCGCCTCGGTGCTTGCGGAGGACGGCGCGATCCTACTTTCCCAAGAATCCGCTGACTACCGCCGCGAGATGGAATGGCTGGCCCGGGAGACCGGCGGCGGCCGGACCGTGGAAGCTGCGGAGGAATACCAGCCGGACGGACGCCCGCTCTACCGCTTCTTCGAGTGGTTCGATTGGAAGTCGATCCCGATGGCGCGGACCTTGGCGGAGGCCTCTGCGGAGGGCATGGCTCTGACTCCACCCTGCAAGCCGCACCTCGAGGATAAGCTCTGGCTCGCCCTGCTCGGGACCCCGGCGCTCAAGCCGATCTGGGAGCAGGCATTGCGCGGCAGCCACCTGACCCGGGTGCGGGAGATTGTCCCGCGGGGCTGGGTGGTAGACCCCTCACCCCTCCCCCCGCAGGCCGCCCTGCCGGGTCTGGAGGTCAATTCTTGGGAAGAAGTCGCCAAGTTCAGTCAGAAACAGCGGCGATTGGTGCTGAAGATCAGCGGCTTCCACGAAACCGCCTGGGGCTCGCGCGGCGTCCACATCGGCCATGACCTGTCGCAGCCGGACTGGGACGAGAAGGTCCACGCCGCCATGGCGGACTTCGGCCAGCAGCCGTGGATCATGCAGGAATTCCGCGAGGGCCGGATCGTCGAGCACCCGGTCTTCCGCGAGGACGGCAGCGTGGAAATGGTCAAGGGCCGGGTCCGCATCTGCCCCTACTACTTCACCGACGAACAGGGCCACACCTCCCTCGCCGGCGTGCTGGCGACCCTTGCGCCCGCGGATAAGAAGAAGATCCACGGGATGAAGGATGCGGTGCTGCTGCCGGTGGTGGTGGGAGAGTAGCAGATGGCGTCAAATCGCCTGAACCTTCAACCCCGCCAGCCCGGCAAGCTGCCGTTGTCGCTGATCGAAGCTCACGAAGAGATTCGCCCCCAGCACCACAGCCGCGGCCACATGCTGGATATCTAAAGTTCGGCACCCCAGCTGAGCGGTATGCGTGGTCAGGCGCAGATAACGGTCGAGTAAGTCGCTCCGGCTGATCTCGGGCGTGTAGTAGAGGCCTGAGCTTTTCCGCCGCTTGAAGTAGTCTATCTGGGCATCCGCATCCGCTTCGGACAGCTCCTTCCAAAAGACCTTCAAGCGCAGGGCATTGGTCAGCTCCATCTCGTGGAGTTCCCAGATCGGAAGCGGATCATTCTGGGAACTGAGCAAAGTCTGCACCTCCTGCGAGCCCGCCTCGAGGAGGTAGAGTTTGATCAAGGCACTGGTGTCCAAGTAGATCACCAGCGTCCGTCCCGGTTAAAATCAACCGCTTCACTGCCACTCCGACCCTTCGCTTCAACCGCAGTCGCCAAGTGATTGTCCCACTTGAGGACTTGGCGGGGAGTCGCGGGGACGATTCGCACCGAGGGCTTGCCGTGGCTCAGGACCTCGAAGGTTTCGCCCTGCTGGACTTGGCGCTCAATCTCAGACCAGTTGGCCTTCATTTCCCGGACGGAAACCGTTTTCATTCACGATACAGGTAACATTTGTTTCTCATTTTGTAAAACAGTTCCCGAGAGTGACTGCCTTCGGCGCTGACGCAATCGCCCTTCCGCCCCGGCATCGCGCCTGCTCTACTGGCCGCGCCGATGACCGAACTCCCACCCACCCGCGAGCAGCTGCGCCTCGAAGGCTTTGAACTGATCGATGAAACTCTCTCATTTCTCGTGGGTTGTCTGGGGGATGCGCTCAAGGGCATGGGCGAGGACGCCTTGATTCCCTACCTGCCTTGGTCGGGCACGGTGCCGCTGAACCATCCGCCGGAGGGCACCCAGCAGCTCTACTCGATTGGTTTCCAGCTTTTGAACATGGTGGAGGAGCGGGTCGCGGCGGCGATCCGGCGCGAGCGCGAGAAGGTGTTGGGCGCGGACTCGATCCGCGGTCTATGGCCGCGTGCGCTGCGGGACATGACCACCCTCGGCCTAGGGCCGGAGCAGATTCTGGAAGTGCTCAAGGATGTGGACGTCCAGCCGGTGCTGACCGCCCACCCGACCGAGGCGAAGCGCGCCTCCGTCCGCGAGCGGCACCGCGCGCTCTATGAGGAGCTGGTCCGCAACGAGTATCCCAAATACACCGACCGCGAGCGGCGGCGGATCCGCGAGCGGATCATCACGGCGCTGGAGGCCCTGTGGCGGACCGGGGAGATCCACTTGGTGCGGCCCGACATCTTCCGCGAGCTGCGCGATGCGATCCACTACCTGCGCGACCTCTTCCCTTCCGCTCTGAACCGACTCGACCTGCACTTCACGGAGGCATGGCGCGACTCCGGCTTCCCTCTGGAGATGCTGCGCGCGGCCGGCAATATCCCGCGCCTGTCCTTCGGCACCTGGATCGGCGGCGACCGCGATGGTCACCCGCTGGTGACGCCGGAGGTTACCACCAAGGCGCTGGAGATGATGCGCCGGGCCGCCTTCCAGCTCATCAAGAAGGAGATCGAGAATGTCGCCGGGCAGCTCACCCTGTCGCGGCAGTTGAATGAAATCCCGGACGCCCTCGACCGGCGAATCGATGAGATCACTTTCTCGCTGGCCGATGAAGAGGTCACGAACGAGCTGCACGACCGCTACCACGAGGAACCATGGCGGCATCTCGGCGGCCTGATCGCAGCGCGACTAAAGCGCCAGATTGACGGCAAGCCGGGCTACAAGTCGCCCCAGGAACTTGACGCCGATCTGGAACTGCTGGCCAGCGGCATCCGCGGCGTGCACTGCGACATGATCAACGAGCAGATCATCCGTCCACTGCGGCAGAAGCTGGAGATCTTCGGCTTCCACCTCGCGCTGCTCGATGTGCGCCAGAACTCGGAGTTCCACGACAAGGCGATCGCGCTGCTACTCAACGCAGCGGGGATTCCGGATGGCGCGAACTACGCTACCTGGAGCGAGGAGCAACGCGTGGCCTTCCTCAACGAGGAACTGAAGTCGCCGCGGCCCTTCCTGCACGACACCGCACGGATCGGCGGTGAGGCGGATGCGGTGCTCGATTGCTACCGCGTGCTGGTGAAGCACCGCAAGCAGTGGGGCGATGCCGGACTCGGTGCCTTGATCGTCTCGATGACGCGACAGCTCTCCGACTTGTTAGGCGTCTTCCTGCTGGCCCGTGAGGCCGGGCTGATGGATCACGATGAAGAGGGCTCCTGGTGTGCGCTGGAAGTCGTGCCGCTGTTCGAGACCATGGATGACCTCGACCGCTCGCCGGGGATCCTCGGTGCCTTCCTCGAGCACCCGCTCACGATCCGCACCAACCAGAAATGCGCGGGGGGCACCAAGCCGAGCCAGCAGGTGATGCTCGGCTACTCCGACTCGAACAAGGACTGCGGCATCCTCGCCGCGCAGTGGGCGCTGCATCGCGGGCAAGAGAATCTCACCAAAACCGGCAATGAGCACGGCGTGAAGCTGTGCTTCTTCCACGGCCGTGGCGGCACGATCTCGCGCGGCGCGGGCCCGACGCATTGGTTCATGGCCTCGCTGCCGCATGGCTCGATGAGCGGTGAATTCCGCATGACCGAGCAGGGCGAGACCATCGCGCAGAAGTACGGCAACCTCGCCAACGCGACCTACAATCTCGAACTGCTGCTCGCCGGCGCGGCGATCACCACCGCCACGCACCGCCACACCGCACCGAAGGCGGATCCTGCGGAGCCCTTCATGCCCTTCCTGGCGGAGAAGAGCCAACAGGCCTATCAGGCGCTGCTGAAGGAAGAGGGCTTCATCGCCTTCTACCGCCAGGCCACGCCGATCGATGCGCTGGAGAACTCGCGAATCGGCTCGCGGCCCGCACGCCGCACCGGCAAGAAAGGCCACTCGATCGCCGACCTGCGCGCGATCCCCTGGGTCTTCTCGTGGACCCAGGCGCGCTTCTACTTGCCGGGTTGGTTCGGTGTGGGCTCCGCGCTTGAGGCGCTCAAGACTTCCGAGCCGGAGAAGTTCGCGGAACTCCAGTCGGTCCTGAAGGAGTCCACCTTCCTCGGCTACGTCTTCACGAATGTGGAGACCAACCTCGCCTCGGCCAACCTCGACCTGATGAACGAATATGCCTCGCTGGTGGAAGACCCGGCGCTGCGGAAGAAGTTCATGGACATCATCGTCGCGGAGTTCCACCGCACCCGGGATTTGTTAGAGGGCCTCTACTCCGGCAGCATCGACAACCGCCGCCCGCGCATGGCCAAGACCCTGGCGATCCGCGAGGCCCCGCTCAAGGTGCTGCACCACCAGCAGATCGCGATCCTGAAGCAGTGGCGCGAGCTGGTTGCTGCGGAGAAGGAAGCAGAGGCGGAGTCGATGTTCCCGAAGATGCTGCTGTCGATCAATGCGATCGCTTCCGGACTGCGGACCACGGGTTGATCAAGGTGCCTGCGAGGCCCGGAGCCATGCCCGGGTCTCTGCGGCGACCAGGCCCTCGCCCTTGGCGCGTGCGACCACTTCATCGAAGGAAAGCGAACGGCCCTCCGTGAGGTATCGCAGCATCTGCCGATAGCGGAAGTAGCGGAATGAAGCCGAGGGCTCACTGTCGCCAGCGATCATGATGCGCAGCCCCTCGGCCTCGGGAAAGCTGCCGCTCCCCGCGACGAAGTCGCAGTAGCCCTCCGCGATCCACTCGGGCAGACGGATCGATTTCCAATTGCCAATGCGGTGCCGGATCAGGCCATGGGTGATCTCATGGGCGAGGGTGCCGGAGAGCGAGCGGCTGACCGGAGACGCAGCGTGGGGGCGGGCGATATCGTTGGCGAAATCGGCGGAAGCCACGAAAATATTATCGGTGAAGGGCATCGAAATTGCGAAGGACCCGCCACTTGGGGTGAAGAGCCGGTAGAGGCCCTCCGAGTTGCAGATGAAAATCCGCTCCTTTCGGCCCGGCACGGCGAGCTCGGATTTGCCGACGAGCTCCATTGCCTTGTGAACGCAGGCGGAGGTCTCCGCTGGTAACGGGTCGCGCGAGTAGAGCGTCACCCCATCGACCGAAAGCTGTTTGGCAAACAACACCTGCGGAAAGAGCAGGAGGCCCAGATAGAGGCAGGCGAGCCCGCTGAGCGCTCGATTCGCCCGGCGGAGATTGCGCCCCAAGCGGGTCTTGGGCTCAGGGCGATTGATGCCGAGGATGCGGCAGGTTATGGAGAGTAGGTTCATCACGGTGAGATCCAGCTTCCGTCTAAGCAGAATCGCTGTGAGCGTCGCCTTGAAAAGCGTAGGCATTTTATAGCGAGATCCGGGCTGTGCGCGACGCTATGAGCCGGTCTCGTGCAGGACCACTCGCTTCAAGATTGCTGACCAAGAGCTTGGCAGGCACTCTATCAGCGGTGGACGCCTACGATTCGGAACAGCTCATGCTCACTCGCCGCGGGCCTCGCGGCGATGTCGATGTGAAGCGCTGGTTGCGGAGTCTGCCTGACGAAGAGAGCCTTGCCTTCATCATGGCCTGCCTTGCTTTCAAGGGGCACTATGGCCAGGAGATGCGCGCCTTCGACCTAGCGAACTCCTGCATCCGCCGGCCGGCTCATGCGCTTGCCATCCTGCGCTTGGGCCTCGTCAATCCGGACGCGGGCAGCATCAAATACTGGCTCGCCTTCGCGATCGCGAAACTGGGTGGCAAGAAGGTCCTGCGCGAAGTGCATGCGCTTCTGGAAAGCGATCCCACGACTGCGGACAAGGCTCTCTACTGGCTGCCCCGACTCCTTCCGGAAAGCGATAGCAACGCTTGGAAGCTCCTTCGTGCCATCCATCAGGAAGCCAAAGAGCGGGGAGCTATTCGGGAGCCCATCATGAGTTCCGATGCTGAGGGGAAAGTGCTCTTCAGCCCCATCTACGGATCGACCCCGCCTGCCGATGAATCCCACTGACTTCTACTGCGACCAAGTGCTCAGCGGCCGGACCGCCGTTGAGATCATCCTGGAGACACCCAAGGTTCTCGCCTTCCACCACACCCAGCCCTACTGGCCGGTGCATGTGGTAGTGATCCCGAAGCAACACATCACCTCGCTGGCCGCGCTAGAGGAAGGTGAGATGGCCATCGTCCAGAAGATGCTGGAGGTCGCCGCGGAGCTATGCCGGAAGATCACCGCGGAACACGGCGGCTGCCGACTGTCGACGAACTGCGGCGATCACCAGACGACCAAGCACCTGCACTTTTACATTCACAGCGGCGAGCGGATCCGGGATGTGCATGGGAGGCCAATCTAACGCTTCGCGGTTCCGGGCTTCGGAGGATTCCAGCTCCGGATCTCCACCCAGCTCTTGAAGCTGGAGTCGCCGTTCTTCGCCAGTTCGTCGACTTCATCGAAGAAGGTGTAACGATCGTTGAGCCACCAGAGGCCGGTGAGACGGATGATCGGAACGTGAGATTTTACCATCTCCCTTGCGAGAGGTTCGCTGCTTTTGGGAGGGGTCCCGTCGTCAGGAGCTTTTTCGAAGTCACCCAGATAGCAGCCGAGCATGTGCGGCATATTCAGCTGATAGGGTTCGTCACGCCACCCCATCAAGGTGGTGTAGAGGTAGCTGCAACCACCCCCGGTGATGGGGTAGGGCTCGAGCCATTGCCCCAGCTCCGCCCTCGCCCATGGCATGAAAGAACAAGCTTCCTCCATCTTTACGACCATCGCCCGATAGTCTTTCCGGTCATTCAACTCGCGAATTTCGAACGAGAGCTTGGACCCATACCAGATCTCGAACGCCTCTTGGCAGCGGAACCACTTCCTGAGCTGGAGCGCAGGCAGCACGCTGAGAAAGACGCATGTGACAACGACACCCCAGCGCTCGCCTGCCCGCATCGAAATGCGCTTTTCAAAGGGAGAAACCCCTAGGGCCAAATAGTGAAGACCGCCCAAAACCACTGCCCCGAGCAAGACCACCGGACGCAGCAAACTCGTGCGTTCTGGGATTGCCCCCGACATCCACTCGCCCCACAGCCGCGGCCACGGAATCGGCAGATGCCACCGTAAGGCGATCCATAGGGAAGCCACGATCATGACAACAAAGCCCCAGAAGCCGGCCAGCAAAAGGTAGCGGCCAAAGCACCGGACGACGTGAAAACCACGGCAAGTCTTGGAAGGAACGCTACTCATGATTCAATGGGTCCCCAGCCCCTTCCAACTCTGGAAGCTCGTATCCCCCGAGCCTAGCCGCTCTTCCACCTCCCGATCAAAGGCTTCCCTTTCACCAAGCCACCACAGCCCCGCAATCCGGACAATGGGCTCACCGGACTTGATCATCTCGCGGGCCAAGGGCGCACAGTTTTTTGATAGAGTGATCCCGTCTCCTGGATCGTCATCCACTCCACTACTGCAGAAGAAATCCACCATCGCTGACGGGACGTTCAAGGTGAAGGGCTCTGGATGGGATGCCCCCAAGGTGATGAACATGTAACTCATTCCCGAACCGCCGTATAAAGGGATCGGCGCAAAATTATCCCCGAGTTCAAGCCGTGCGCCTCGAAAAGCTCTTACCGCCTCGTCCATCTCTCGCGCCACCTCGGCATGGCGCCCAGCCGCCATCTTGGCCTCCCAGTCCCAATGAGACCAAATCTCGTAGCCCCAGCAGATCTTGACCAACTCGCTGATCCGAATGGTTTTCTTCAGTTGGAAGGCGAAGGCTGCGGCAACGAGCGTGAAGGCACCCAAGGTAAGCCATCTCTCGCGAGACCGGAAAGGCTTCCTGTTCTCGAAAGGCATAAGGCGTAGTACCAAATAATGAAGGCTGCCAAGGAGCGCGAACGCGAGCAGGCACAAGATGCCAAGCAGGTAGCCTTTGTCCTCTAATATCGAAGCAAGCTCACGGGCCAAATCGCTGAAGGAAAATCCTCCGGGACCGGCAAGCAGGGCTGCATAGCCAATGACGCAGGTCAACCCGACGCCCGCCCAAAACAGGACCAGGTATAAGAACCTCAACAGCGGCCACCGCCGGACCGGTCGCACAAATGCGGTGGCGAGGTGGAGAAGGCTAGCAAGTATCGAGAGGATGTAGTGCAGTGCTAGAAGGTCATCGCATCCTTCCAAGCCGCGAAGCTTGGATCTCCGCGATCGCTCAGCTCGCGGGCTTCCATCGCAAGGGTGTTCCGCTGGTTGAGCCACCACAGGCCAGTCATGTGGATGATCGGAATCTCCGACTTGACCATCGCCTTGGCGAGCGGCTCGCTGCTTTTCGGAGCAGTCGGACCGTGGGGACCAGCCTCGTATTCGCACAGATAGCTGGTCAGCGAGTCCGGGGAATTGAGTTGGAAGGGATCGCCGTGAAGACCCACCAAGGTCGTGAACAGGTAGCTGGTTCCACTACCGGAAGGTTGTCGCGGGATGAACCAATCCCCGAGTTCGGCCTTGGCAGATTGGAAGGCGAAGCAGCTTCTTTCCATTCTTGCGACCATGGCTTCGTAGTCTCCCCCCGATTCCATCACCTTCAGATCGGACCAGATCCCATCCCCGGAGAGACAAACTCTGACGTATAGGTCGCGGGCGCGAAACCACCACCTGACCTGACAGGCGGGAACGATGGAAAGAAGAGCGAGGGCCGAAAGCGTGATCCATTTTTCGGCAGAGCGAAATACCAGCCTGCTCTCGAAGGGAAGGGCCCGCAGAATCAGATAGTGCCCGCCGCCGAGAACCATCCCACCTAACAGGGCGAGGGGCCGGAGGATCGACATGGGCGATTTCAAGTTCCCGCCAATCCAGCAGACGACGTCTTCGAAGGATTTGAAGACCCCGCTGTTGTCGTAGAAGAGACACCAGAATCCCACGATGAGGGTCGCCGCTGCCCAAAACATCGCCAGCAGAACAAAGCGCACGATGCTCCATTCACGGATCGGCCTGACCGGGCCGCTGGCCATGTGCATGATCTTGGCAAACAGCGATCCCATCGAGGCAGCACACCATTCTTAATCCGCAAGCCGATCCTTAGTCGATCCGAATATCACGGAGTCATTAAGCATGCGGGCGCCGCAGCGGGATTGGCTCATCATTCCCGCCCAGCCGAAATCGGAGGGCCCCAGCGGCATCCCTCCAGTCACCCACAGCGCATTTCATTTTGTTATTGAAGTTTCGGAATTTACTGAAACTTTTGACACATGATTAAGGGCCCCATTCCTCCTGCCGCTGAACCGCCCTCGCAGAATCTCCCACCCCGGCAGTTGGGACTCTTCTTCTGGCTGTGCCTGGCGGCGGGAGCGGGCTCGGTCGGCTATCGGGTGCTGGTGCTCGGCCAGAAGGAGCAATCGGCGATGATGTTCATTGGCCTGCCCCTGGCAATGGCCCTCCTGCTGGCACTGCTGCCACAGCCGAAGAGCGCGACGGGGACGATCATGAAGGGCATTTCGCTGTTCCTGCTGCTGCTGGGCATCCTGTTTATCGAGGGCTTCATCTGCATCCTGATGGCCGCGCCCTTGTTCTATTCGGTGGGGTTCATCGTCGGCATCTTCATGGACAAAGCGCGGGCGCGCCGGGAGTATGAGAAGCGCTTCCGCTTGGTCGTGCTGCCGGCGCTGATGCTGATGAGCTTGGAGGGCGTCACTGGCTCTCTCTCCTTCCCGCGCGATGAGACCGTGGTGGTGAGCAAGGAAACAGGACTCTCTCCGGCGGAAGCGCGGGCGCGCTTGGCCCGCGGACCGGAGTTCGTGCTGGCCGAGCTGCCGGGCTTCCTGAAGCTCGGCTTCCCGGCACCTCATGGCATCCAAGGCACGGGACTGGAACCGGGTGACACTTGGCAGATCCACTTCGCCGGTGGCGAGGGCAAGCCCGGCGACCTGCTGGCAAAGGTGACCGAGAGCAGCCCGGAGCGGATCGTGGTCGCCTGCGTCTCGGACAGCAGCCACATCTCCCACTGGATGGACTGGCAGGATGCGACGTGGACGATCGAGCCGAGCGCTGCCGGCTCGCGGGTCACCCTGAGCATGCACTATCGCCGCCTGCTCGATCCCGCCTGGTACTTCAAGCCCGCCGAGCGCTACGGAGTCCGCAAGGCCGGCGAGTATTTCTTGGAACAGACCTACCGCACCCCGTGAGCCGGGAAGGCATCATCGAACTGGCTTGCCTCTACGGGCCGCTACTCGGATCGGCCCTGCTCGCCGCGTGGTGCCGGCCATCGCGGCGCTTCGCCATCGGCCTGCTCTTCGCGCTGGCTTGGAATCTCGCGCTGCTGCCATGGCTGGATGGCATCGCGCGTGCGGCCGGCTTGTGGGAGTTTCATTCCGGCTCGCCCGCGCTCGGCGGGATGCCGCTGGCGCTCTATTTCGGCTGGTGCATCGCATGGGGGGTGCTGGCGCCGCTGCTATCCGCCGCTCTAGGTGAACGGCCGTGGACCACCATTGCGCTATTGGTGGCGCTCGATTTCCGGGCCATGCCGGAGATGGAGCCGGTGCTGGTGCTACAGCCGCGCTGGTGGATCGGTGAAATCGTGGTCGTGGCGGTGCTGCTGCTACCCTCGGTCTCCCTCGCGAGGCGGACCACCGCGCGCACCCACCTCGGCCTGCGCTGCGCCATGCTGGCACCCGCCTTTGGCGGGATCTTCCTCGGGCTGCCCTTGCTGGTGCTCGGCGGCGGCCTGCCGGGAATACTCGCGCTGTGGCAGGCTCTGCCGGGAGTGGGACGGCCGCTGCTAGCGGTGAGCTCCTTCCTACTGGCACTGCCCGGGCTCACGGCACTCCGCGATCTGGCACTCAGCGGTGGTGGCACGCCGGTTCCGCTCGACCCGCCGCAGCGACTCGTTACCCACGGGATCTATGCCTATGTGCGGAATCCCATGCAGGTCTCGATGACCCTGCTGCTGATGATGGAAGCGGTGCTGCTGGGGAGCTGCTGGCCGCTCGTTTTGGCAGTGCTGGGGATCGTTTACTCGGAAGGCTTGGCCCGCTGGTCGGAGAATCAGGACATGCGCGACCGCTTCGGCGAGAAATGGCAGGACTATCACAGCGCCGTGCGTGCTTGGTGGCCGCGCTGGCAGCCGGCGGTGGGCGAGCCCTGCGAACTCTGGCTGGATGAAGCCTGCGGACCCTGCGCGGAGATCTCCGCGTGGTTCGCCCGCAAGCAGCCACCCGGCCTGCAGCTCCGGAATGCCGCGAACTGGCCGGGGCCGGCGCCACTGCAGCGCGTGACTTGGCATCATCCCGCATCCGGCCGCCGGGAATGCGGGATCGCCGGGATCGCCATGGCGCTCCAGCACCTCGCCCTGCCCTATGCGGTCTTGGGCTGGATCGCCGGGCTGCCCGGATTTTCTCATGTTCTCCAGGCATGCTTCGATGCCGCGGGGGCGGGCAAGCGGGCGGCTTGAGGGGGTGTAGGCAGCATTTCGCACTTTCATCGCCCCGGCTTTTCAAGATTGCCCCGGCGGCGTCCACCCGCACACTGCCGCTGTGACGACGAGAACCCTCCTGCTGGCCCTTGCCCTGTCCCTTTCGACCGCCACGGTCGCCCCTGCCGCTGTCAGCCTCGGCACCGGAGCCGATGCCCCGATCGCCCCACCGACGGTGGCGGAAGGTCCGGCCAAGGCCGCGATCGACGCCTACCGCGAAGGCCGCCAATCCATCGGCGTGGATCTCGCCAAGCCTCTTGCCGAGAAAGGCAATGCCGATGCGCTCTTCCTGCTGGGCTTCGCCGCAGAGACCGGTCAGGGCCTGCCGTCCTCACGGGACGCCGCGCTGGAGTATTACAAGAAAGCCGCCGCCGCTGGTCACAAGGACGCGACCTACCGCCGCGCGCTGATTCTCCTGAATTCCAAGGAAGACAAGGACCGTCAGGAAGGCCGCGAAGGCCTGGAGAACGCCGCCAAGACCGATCCGGCGAATGCCGGCCGGATTCTCGGCGAGGCCTGGCTGCGCGGCCTGCTCAGCGAGAAGCCGGATGCTGACAAGGCGGCGGACTGGTGGAGCAAGGCCTCTGAGGCCGGTGACACGCCTTCGATCCTGATCCTCGCCCGCTTCTACGAAGGTGCCTTCGGCTTCCCGGAGAAGACCGACGCGAAGCGCTCACTCGATCTCTACAAGAAGGCTGCTGGTCTTGGCGACGAAAGCGCGCTGATCCCGCTGGGCTCACGCCTACTGAATGGCGACGAGAAGTTCCGCAACGAGAAGGAAGGCCGCGAGTGGCTGGGCAAGGCGATCGAGAAGAAGCAATTCGCCGCCTATCTCGCGCTCGGTGACTTCGAGGAAAACGTGAAGAAGGAAGACAAGGCCGCGCTCGCGCAGTACCAGAAGGGTGCGGAGGAGAAGCAGCCGGACTGCCTGCTACGCGTGGCCGCCTTCCAACTCGAAGGCAAGGGCGGCCTGGAGAAGAGCGAGGAGAAGGGCCGCGAGACCTTGGCCAAGGCTGCGGAAGCCGGCAGCGCGCTGGCCTCGCTGGAGATGGCCTCGCGGATTTCCAAGGATGAGAAGCCGGATCTCTTGGGCGCTTACAAGTATCTGCTCTCCGCCTCGAACGCCGGCCTCGCGGTCGCGCAGAACGAACTCGGCCTGCTCTACGTCTCCGGCAATCTCGGCCTGAGCGATCCGACGGCGGGTGTGGCATGGTTCACCCTGGCGGCGAAGTCCGGTCATGCGGCGGCGCAGAACAACCTGGGCACGCTCTATGAGCGCGGCATGGGTGTGCCGGTGAATTACAACAACGCCGGCCAGCTCTACTCGCTCGCCGCGAACCAAGGTCACGCTGCAGCCACCACCGGTCTCGCCCGCCTGCACGCAAGCGGCCTGGGCACGGACCAGAATCTCCCGAAGGCATGGGCGCTGGCATCGCTGGCGATTGAGCGCGGTGACAACGAGGCGAAGACTCTCTTGGGCGACATCACCAGCAAGCTGAGCGAAGGCCAACTTACGCAGGCGAAGAAGGAGCTCGATGAGCTGAAGAAGCCGAAGGAGGAAGCTCCCAAGGAAGGCGCCACGCCGAAGCCGAAGGACGAGAAGAAGGACAAGTAAGCAAGTTGTCTTCGATTCCGATGCGCGTCCTCGTCACTGCCGGTCCTACCCGTGAGGCGCTCGATCCGGTGCGCTACCTGACGAACCGTTCGTCCGGCAAGATGGGCTATGCGATGGCCGCGGCCTTTGCGGAGGCGGGCCACCGCGTACTGCTCGTCTCCGGGCCGACGGTGCTGGACGTGCCGGATGGAGTGGACTTCCTGCCGATCGAGACCGCCGAGGAGATGTTCGAGGCGGTCAAGCGCCACATCGGGCGGATGGATGCGGCGGTTTTCGCCGCGGCGGTGGCGGACTACCGGCCCGCCGCCGTCTCCGAGCACAAGATCAAGAAGAGCGGCGAGACCCTGACCCTGGAGCTGGTGAAGACGCCGGACATCCTCGGCTCCGTGCGCGGGGATTTCGGATTTACGGGAACTCTCGTAGGTTTCGCTGCGGAGACGCAGGACCTCGCGACCAACGCCCGGATCAAGCTGCAGAAGAAAGGCTGCGATCTGGTGATCGCGAATGATGTCTCGAAGCCCGGCATCGGTTTTGATTCGGATCGCAATGAAGTGCTGCTGGTTTTCCCGGAGCACACGGAAGCGTTGCCGGAGGATGAGAAGCATCATCTCGCGCCGCGGCTGGTGAGGGAGATCGAGAGGCTGGCGGCGGAACGCGCCGGTTCATGACCACCGCGCAACCTTTTGGCACTTGGCACTTTTTCCCCGGTGCCTAGTGTCTGCCCCGTGACCGATCTCGAACTCACCGTCCACGCCGCCTTGGAAGCGGGCAAGCTGCTCAAGGCGAACTTCGGCAAGGAAGCGGCCGTCGATGAAGCGACGCACCACGACATCAAGCTGGCGCTCGACAAGGAGTCGCAGAAGCTGATCGAGGACATCCTGCTCGGTGCCCGCCCCGGCGATGCGCTCTACGGCGAGGAAGGGCTGGGCGGCAATCAAGACAGCGAACGCCAGTGGATCGTCGATCCGATCGATGGCACGGTGAACTTCTACTACGGCATCCCCCACTTCTGCGTCTCCATCGCGCTGCGCGTGGCGGGCGAGGTGGTGGTCGGCGTGATCCACGATCCGATCGTGGGTGAAACTTGGACCGTGGAGAAGGGAGGCGTGCCGATGCTCGATGGCAAGCCGATCAAGGTCAGCTCGCGCACCAAGCTCGCCGAGTGCGCGCTCTTCGTCGGCTGCGGCAAGGATGAGGAAGCACTCGCCACCGGCTTGGAGCGTTTCCGCAAGGCTTCACTCAAGGCGCGCAAGATGCGCATGATGGGCAGCGCCGCGCTCGGCATGGCCTACATCGCCAGCGGCCGCCTGGACGGCTACATCGAATCCCGTATCTCCCTCTGGGACATCGCTGCCGGCAAGCTGCTGGTGGAAGCCGCGGGCGGCAAGGTCAGCCTGGAGCCGGCGAAGGATGCTGATGCCTGGTCCATCGTCGCGACCAACGGCTTGATCCCCATCGAAGAAATCCTCTGATTTTATGGTAGGTTTCGGCTACGACGTTCATCGTTTCAAGGAAGGCCGCCCCCTCATCCTGGGCGGCGTGGAGATCGCGCATACCCACGGGCTCGACGGCCACTCGGATGCGGATGTGCTCTGCCACGCCATTGCGGACGCGGTCCTGGGTGCGCTCGGCTTGGCAGACATCGGCCACTACTTCCCGCCGGGCGATCCTTCCTGCCTCAATATCTCCTCGCTGAAGATCCTGGAGAAGGCGGCGGAACTCTGTGCCACGGAAGGCTATCGCTTGGTGAACATCGACAGCACCCTGGTGGCAGAGGCACCGAAGGTCCTGCCCCATCGCGATGCGATGAAGGCGAACATCGGCAAGGCGCTCGGGCTTGATCCGGCACGCGTCGGGATCAAAGCGACCACCAATGAGACGATGGGCTTTGTCGGTCGCCGCGAAGGCATCGCGGCAATGGCAGTGGCGCTGGTCGAGCGGGCTGGATGAGCCTTGCGGGCGGGCACGCCTAGCGGCAAACTCCGGCCCGTGTTTCCCGGGAAGCAGGATCGGCCCTATCTGGAGAGCTGGCTGCGCCGCACGCGCCGGCAGCTCGCTGCGAGCGGCCGCTTGACCGAGATCGCGCTGATCCTATCCCGCGACGAGGGCAATACCCCGGAGCACTGGAGTGCTTGGTTGCGGATGGTCTTGGAAGACGAAACGAGGCCTTCGCTGGACCTCCTTACCAAGATCGATGGGATCCTCGCCAGACCCGTCCAAGCCCCGGAGGCAGGTGAAACACCTCCTTTATTATGAGGGAGTCGTAACACTTTAGTATAACGCTTAAAACGATTTTCCGACTAAAATCCTCTTGCTTCGGGGCGGATACTACGGAACTTGGCGCCGCTATGAAGACCACTGCAACTATGGGCTTGGCCCTTCTCTTGGGAGCCACCGCCTTCGCCGGCGAGGTGACTTCCTCCCACAACACTTACACTCCTCCGGCGAGTTCGTCCTCGCTGTACACCTGGTTCGTCGGCGCCTCCGGCGGCTACTTCTTCGACAACGAGGAAGACTTCTGGACCCTCCATTTCGGCATGAAGATCGCCGAAACCGGCCCGGTGTCGCACTCGCTCTTCCTGGAAGGCCTGTACACCGAGTGGGAGCCGAACTACGGCTTCGATTCGCAGATCATCCCGGTGACCTTCAACTACAAGTTGGATTACGCCATCAATGACAAGCTCTCCGTCTACGCGGGCGCTGGCATTGGTGCAGCGTTCATCGACACCGACGTTGCAGGCTTCGGCGACAGCTCCACCGAGTTCGCCGCTCAAGTCTTCGCTGGCCTCGGCTACGATGTGACCTCGAACTTCCAGATCTACAGCGGCGTGCGCTGGCTGTGGGTGGATGACACCGAAGTCTTCAACTTCCCCGTGGACAACGGCGACGACGTGGGCATCGAGCTGGGCCTGCGCTTCAAGTTCTAATTCGGACCCGGACACCCTTCATGGGTTGTTCGTTTGCTGGGAGCCTTCCGGTGCAAGCCGGGAGGCTCTCTTTTTTAGTGGGCTCAACTCATCCCAGCCCGCTGATCCGCCGCAGGATCTCCCACGCTTGCCCCTGCCGGTTCTTCCACGGCTTCGCGGGTCGCGCGATCTCCCAGCCTCTCGCCTCGCCGATCCGGGTCAGAGAGGACGAAGGATTCACCAGGGTGTTCTCCACGCAGCACTCCAGCATCGGCAGATCCGCGGAGCTGTCCGAGTAGCCGTGACTCCGCGGCCACAGGCCATCGGCGGAGCGCTTCATGATCTCCGAGAGACGTCGTACTTTCTCGCCGCTCTTGTGATTCACCAAGCCCGGCAGCAGGGGCACGCGCCGCTCGAATTCCACCGGCGTGCCGAAGGCGAGATCGAAGCCGAGCACGCGCCCGACCTCCTGCACATAAAACTCGGGACTCGCCGACGCCAGCACCGTGAGATGGCCGGCATCGCGGTGGGCTTGCAGCTTCTCCAGCATCTCCGGATAGCAGCGCGCCGGAAAGAACTCGGCCACAAAATCGCGCACCCATATCTCAAGCTGAGGTCGGTCCGTTCCCCAGAGGTAGCTGAGGAAGACGCGCTTCATGCCCTCGTCGCCGAGCACCTTCGCCGCAGGCAAGAACGCGGCGAAGAAGAGCAGATAGGCCCGGCGCCAGCCCTCGCGTTTCAAGACGTGATCGCAGAACAGCATCTGCGTATCCCAGGCGATCAGCGTGCCATCGAGATCGAAAAGGGCGAGGCCGCGGTCGCTCTTGGCGCGGAGTTCATCGGTCACGCCGCGACCTTCCCTTTCCCTGAGCCCCGGCGTCAAGCGCGCCGGGCTGCTGCCTACTTCACCGCGGCATACTCCTCCGCCCACTTCTTGGCCGCTTCCGCGTCCGGTTCACCGTCGGTCACGATCAAGCGATAGCGCGCAACGTAGGGCTTGCCCGGCACGATCTCCATCGCACCGCCCTGCTGGGGCGCGTAGCAGAAGAAGGGCTCGGTGGGATGCGCGCGCACTGGCTGCGGCGCGCGGAAGTTGGTGGGGTGGCAGAGGATGGTCACGCCGCAGGTCTCGCCATCCACCTTGCCGCCGATCCAGCACCAGGGCTCCTTCGAGGTGTTCACCTTGTTGCGGTCCGTGATCCCGGAGGCCGTGAGGAAGCGGCAATTCTCCGCCCCGTTCCATGCCCGGTTGCCGCGCAGGCCCAGACCACCGTAGTGATACTCCGGCAGCTTCAGCGGCGAATCCGTCGCGCAGGTCTGCGTGATCGTCAGGTCGATGATCCGCCGCTTGTCATCGCTGCCCACGCTGAGATCCCAAGTCTCTAACAGGGCAACCTTCTCCGGTTTCGCGGTCATGTCCACGAAGCGGTGCTTCGTTTGGAAGCCGACCTTGCCGTCCTTCGCCCAGGTCTCGCCGATCGAGACGAACTCCACGCGGCCCTTGCCATCGCCCATATTCCAGAAATCCGGGTCACGGCCTTCGAACTCCGTCTTCGTCCACGGGCTCCACACCCCGTGGTGGTGGATGTGATTCGGCGGGAAGTCATCGACCACCAGCCTGCCCGACGGCGTGAACAGCGACTGGATGTAGCCGCCGCGGCGGTAGATCTCCTTGATGTCCTTCCGCGGCAACTCCCCGGCCTCCGCCTGATAGCGCAGGATCTCGCTCTTCCCGCTGCGGAAGACCATCTGGCTGCCCTCCCGGGCGACGGTAAGGGGATCCGCAGCACGGACGGCGGCCAAGGACAGGGCGCAGGCAAGACCTGCAAGCAGAATGGGTTTCATGTCACCTGTATTACAGATCCATGAGACCCAAGCTTGCAAGATCGCGCTCCCTCATTGGAGGGGGTATCGCCAACCGGAAAACTCACCCGATGATCGGCAGCGTCGGGAAATCGCCCTTCAGCACCGGATTGGACTTCGTCTTCAGCCAGCCCTCGAGCACCGAAGCATAGACCCCGCGGAAGTCGACGGTGTGCTTCAGGTCGCCCTGATCCAGATCGGTGAGGCTCGGATACTTGCCGTAGAACCCGCCCTTCACGCCCTCACCCGCCACGAAGAGGCAGGAAGCACGTCCGTGGTCCGTGCCGGCACTGGCGTTCTCATTCACCCGGCGGCCGAATTCAGAGAAGGTCATCAGCACCACCCGCTCTGCATTCCCCTGCTCCTTCAGGTCGGCGAAGAAGGACTTCAGCGCGCTGTCGAGTTGACCCAGCAAGCGGTCGTGCGAATTCACCTGCTGGTTGTGGGTATCGAAGCCGCCGTGGCTCACATAGTAGACCCGTGTCGGCATCCCGCCCGCGATCAGACGCGAGACCATGTTCAGGCTGCGCGCGATCGGCGTGCCCTCGTAGTTCACCTTGGTGCGATACTTGGAAGCCAGTTCCAGGATCTTCGCCGAGCTGACCCGCGCATCCATCGCCACCCGTTCCAGGAAGGCCAGGTTGCTCTCGCCCTGGACGCCGCCCACCTTGCCTCCTGCCGACATCGCGATCGAAGCGCCGTCCGCCGGATTGTCATCATCCTCGGGCGAATTGAGCGAGGCGAAGAACTCCTCCGCCTGTGCCTTCTCGCCGCCGCCGTGGATCCAGCGATACAGCTCCGGCGAGCTCAGGCAGACCCCGGGATTCTTCAGCGCGCCGAAGGCTTCCGGCTGCGTCTTGTTCAGGCTGATGCCCACCGTCGGATCGGCACCGGAGCAGGCATTGTCGAAATAGCGGCCGATCCAGCCGGTGCTGGAGCGGTTGGTCGTGTCCGCGGTCTCCCAGATCGAGGTCGAGACGAAGTGCGAGCGGTTCGGATTCGGATAGCCGACCCCCTGCACAATGCCGAGATTGCCCTCCTTGAACATCTTCTCCATGTGCGGCATGGAGGCATTCAGCGCCGCGTAATCGCTCAGCTTGATGATTTCCTTGTCCTTCTTGCCGATCCGCGGGCGCGCCTTGTGATAGGCATCGTCGCCGTAGGGGATCAGGGTATTGAGGCCGTCGTTGCCGCCGGCAAGCTGAAGTACGACGAGGATCGTACCATCTTTGCCGGTCACCGCCTGGGTGGCCAGGTCCTTCGCCCCCACATGCAGGTCGGCGAAGGTGCGCTCGACAAACATCGGCACCGTCCAGGTCGCCGAAGCCCCGAGAAGGGTGGAGCGGAGGAATTCACGTCGCGTTTTCATCGGAGAAGTAATGGAAAAAGATTCGTTCAGGCGAGTTGGTAGCGGGGCGTGCTCAGCATCAGGTGGCAGAGCTCGCTGGTCTCCTTGTTGGTGAAGATCGCGCCCTTCTTGGAAATGGCATACTCGACGAAGACACCTCGCTCCTTGTCCGTGAGCGGAGCCTGGAAGAAACGCTCGACCAGCGCGGCCACCAGCTTCTCCGGATCCTCGCGCAGCGGCCGCGGGGCGATCTTCTCGTAGTCCGGGCCCGACCAAGTCCGGTCGGCACGGCGCATGGCATTGCCCAGGCGCTTCTGGCCCTCCGCCATCATCTCGTCGTTCTTGGGTGGATCCGCGGATTCTTGCGACCCCTTGGTGATGAAGCCGGCCGTGTTGTAGCGGGACAGCAGCGTGTTGGTATTGATCCATGCCTTGCCCCAGTCCCAGCCCGCCACATTCGGCGGCGCGAAGAGCACCTGCCCGAGCTGCTGCTGGGCATTGAGCACGTAGGCCACCGGCACCTCGTCGATCTCCAGCTCCTTGAGCATCTGCACCAAGTACTGGATCGGGCTCTTGATCTGATCGTGCATCACCTTCTCGGCATAGAAGGCCTTCGAGAGGAAGATTTCGCGCAGCAGCGGCTCGATCTTGAAATTCGCCTCGTGGAAGGACTTCGCCAGAGCATCCACTCCCTCTTGCGGCGGATTCTCCGCCACGAAGTACTCCCACAGCTTGCGCGGGATCAGGCGGCTCGCGGCACTTTGCTCGAAGAGCAGATCCACCACCCCATCGCCATCGAAGCGACCGGTCTTGCCGAAGATCGTCTTCTCGCCGTTGTCCGCTTCTCGCCGGTTGTAGTAGACCGTGCCGTTCAGGCGATTGATCTGATAGCCGGTGAAAGCACGCGCCGCTTCCTTGATGTCAGCCTCGCTATAGTTGCCCTCTCCCAGCGTGAAGAGCTCCATCACCTCGCGGGCGAAGTTCTCGTTCGGCATGCCCTTCTTCGAGTTCTGCGTGTCGAGATAGAGCATCATCGCTGGATCCTTCACGATCGCGTGCGTCAGCTCCTTGAAGGAGCCCGTCGCGTGGCGGCGGAAGAGATCGTTCTGGTTCACCAGCAGCACCGGCTGCTTCACCTTCTGTAGGGAGCTCGCGAAATGGTCGTGCCAGAAGAGCACCATCTTCTCGCGCAGCGGCGCCTTGGTCTTGAGCATCCGGCGGAACCACCAGCCCTGCGCATCGATCCCGTGCTGCCGGGAGGTCTGCTGTCGCTTGCGGTTCATCTCACGGCGCGCCTTGTCCGCCTCCTCTGGCGTCATGCCTTCAGTGCTGCGGCGCATCTCACGCGCCTGCGTCATATACTCGCGCGCCTCGGCCATCGCGGTCTCAGGCTCGGCCCATGCCGGCAGCGGGAAGGCATCCAGCGCCTCCTCCGGAGTCAGCAGTGCCTCCACCGCCTTCTTGCGGCCGAGTGCGTGGAAATTCTTGATCTCATCGGGAGCGCCTCCGAAGCCAGCCCTGCGGAGCAGGTGCGAGGCTTCTTGGAGCGTCCATTCTTCGGGTGCGGCCGGGAGCATGGCTGGAAGAGTGTGGTTGCGTAGGAAAGAACCATCCCCCATTCGGAGGGTTGCGCGGCATGTTTGCGGAAAGGCGAATTTTCCTTGCGGTCACACCAAGCCTCGCAAGGAACTCTACCTCTTCATGAAGGCCGTTCTCTCGATCTTTGTCGCATTCACCGGTTTGGGCTCCGCAGCCGATCACCCTAACCTCTTGGTCTTCCTGGTGGATGACATGGGTGCGATGGATACCTCCGTGCCTTTTTCTTCCAGCGGCTCCGAGCTGAACCAGCGCTACCACACGCCACACATGCAGGAGCTGGCCGACCGTGGCATGAAGTTCATGCGCGCCTATGCCCACCCGGTTTGTACGCCCAGCCGTGTTTCCATCATGACCGGCAAGAACGCCGCCCGCCACCATGTCACCAACTGGACCACCCCGGATGGTGCAGATGGCAACGAGCAGGGCGATCCGCACCTTGCCCCGCCGCAGGACTGGCTGCGCAAGGGCATGGCCGCCAGCGAGAAACCCTTGCCCGCCTTGCTGAAAGCCGCTGGCTATCAGACCATCCATTGTGGCAAGGCACACTTCGGCAGCAAGGGCACCTTTGCCGCAGATCCCAAGGGCATCGGCTTCGACGTGAACATCGCCGGCAGTGAGATCGGCCATCCTGCTTCTTATTTCGCGAAGAAGAACTTTGGCGATGGCCGCAACCACGTCACCGGCCTCGACCAATGGAACGGCACCGATGGCTTCCTCACCGATGTCCTGACCAAGGAGCTTTGCAGCGCGATCGAGACCGCCTCCAAGCAGGACAAGCCCTTCTTCGCCTACATGGCGCATTATGCGGTCCACTCTCCTTTCCAGGAGAATCCGCGTTTCGGCATGAACTACCCGAACCTCAGCCCGCCCCAGCGCGCCTATGCCAGCATGATCGAAGGGATGGACCGCTCGCTCGGAGATATTTTGACAAAATTGGAACAGCTCGGCATCGCGCAAAATACCTTTGTAATCTTCCTGTCAGACAACGGCGGGGATGCACCGATCCCCAACGATAGAACCAATCCCATCGCCTCAGGCAATGCACCCTTGCGCGGCAAGAAAGGCATGCGCTACGAGGGCGGGATTCGTGTGCCCATGATCGCCGCATGGGCCAAGCCCGATGCGACCAATCCCCTGCAAGCCAGTCTGTCCATCAAGCCCGGCTCCTCGACCAACGACATTGTTCACGTCACCGACCTCTTCCCCACTCTGTTAGGTCTGGCAGGAGCAAAGGACGTCCCAGTCTTCGAGGGTGCAGACCTGCGCCCCTACCTGCGCGGCGACGAAAGCTATCACCGCCCGCAATGGCTGGTGACCCACTATCCCCACGCACACAACAACGAGTATTTTTCCATCCTGCACGAGGGCACCTGGAAGCTCATCCACAACTACGTGGACGGCTCCCTGGAACTCTACGATCTCGCCAAGGATCCCTACGAGCAGAACAACCTCGCCAAGACCGAGCCCGAACGCAGCGCCACCATGGCGAAGACCCTCGACCAGCATCTAACCGAATATGGCGCGCAGATGCCCGAGCAGGTGAAGTGATCCTATCCATAGGGGAGCCTTCGTGAGAACGCGGAAGCCGCCAGAAGTGTGGCGTCGTCACGAGATTGTCAGCCACCAAACCTTTGCCGCCGGCGGCAATCGTCCTTTGCTGGCCGCCGCGATGACTCCCCGCCACATCGATTCACCCTTCCTTCTGAAGAAGTTTCCCGAGATCGCGCGAATGATGAAGCAGGGCTCGAGCTGGGATGAAATCGGCCTCGCCATGCTGCGTGACTTCCAGCGCTTCGGCTCTCGCCAGCACAGCTCTGCCCGCCCCCGCCGCGGGTCGACGGACTCCCCGGAGCTCCAATGGTTCTCCGCCAAGACCGTCCTGCGCCTTCTATTCCAAGACGACAGCAGCAAGGACTTCGACGAGATCCGCAAACGCTTGGACGATTCTACCGCCGCCACCACTCCCCTGCAACTCGCCACCCTCAGCCTGTGGCTGGCAGGTTACCTCGGCAAGCCGGTCACCATGACCACTCCCCTGGTCGCCACCGTGCTGCTTGGCATGGCTTGGGACGGCCAAGCCGTCTGGAAAGACGACGCCGCGGCCTTCGGCGCCTGATCGCGGAAGTTTTTTCGTAATACCCTGCGGGTTCCGGTCATTGGCTGGCACGAGTCCGGGATTTTCACGCCCGGCTTCCCCGCCAGCTGTATGAAAAAACTCCCCGCCCTCGCCCTTCTTCTCGCCGCCGCTCCAGCCCACGCCGTGGTCCTCTGGACCACCAGCTTCAGCGGCACCGCCGAAACCTCGCGCAGCCTGACCAACACCGCGGTCGACGCCAGCTTCACGGACACCCTCAGTGGAACCTACGCGAACCTCACTTTCTCCGATACCAGCTTCACGGGCAGCGCCTTCGTGAATGTCAGCGGGCGCACTTATTTCAGCCCGAACACCAACGTCGACAACCCCGCCGCGGCAGCCCCGCAAAATGGCGGCTCCTGGCAGAGCGAGTTCCGCTACACCGGCGGCAGCCAGACGATCTCGCTCGACAGCATCACCTTCGATGTCAACCGCACCAGCAGCGCGGGCGCGGTTGCCACCACCAGCGATGGCCTGCTCCGCCAAGTCCTCCTTACCGCGGAATACAGCACGGATGGCGGCGTGAATTGGTTCAACGTCGATGTGGCCAAGACGGTCAACATCACGCCGAGCATCACGGCCACACCCGATCTCGGCCAGACCTACAGCTTCGCCAGCCCGCTGGTCGTCGACCATTCGTCGTCTTCCGATCTATGGATCCGCTTCAAGGCGGAAAACGTCGCGGAGTCCACCGGTGCCTACGTGAACCTTCATAATATCAGCTTCAACGGCAGCGTAGTCCCCGAACCCGCCAGCGCGCTGCTCGGAGCCACCGGCCTGCTTCTACTTTTGCGTCGCCGGCGCGCATGATGGACTCTTGCCGGAGCAGTCCATGAGGTCATGCGTCCGGCGGGTCTCCGGCACCGCCGGGCGCCTTTTCATCCATCCGCTTTCGTTCCCTTCTTCATTCATTCGCCATCTCATGTTGAAACCCTTTTTGCGCATCGCCCTGGCGGTCTGCCTCGCGGGCACGGCCGCCGAGGCTGCGGCCCCGAAGCCCAACATCATCTTCGTGCTTGTGGACGACATGGGCTACGGCGACCTGGGTGTGTTTTACCAGAACTCGCGGAACTTCGCGGTGAACCGCAACCTGCCGGCATTCGTCACGCCCAAGCTCGACCAGCTGGCCAATGAAGGCATGCGCCTCACGCGCCACTACTGCCCGGCTCCGGTCTGCGCGCCATCACGCGCTTCGCTGGTGCTCGGCGTGCACCAGGGTCATGCCAATGTCCGCGACAACCAGTTCGACAAGGAGCTGGAGAACAACCACACGCTGGCGACCGTGCTCAAGCAGGCCGGCTATGCCACCGCGAACATCGGCAAGTGGGGCCTCCAAGGCGGCAGCGGTTTCCCCGGCCACCCGCAGAACCGCGGCTTCGACAAGTTCTTCGGCATCCTTTCCCACGAGGACGGCCACCTGCACTACCCGAAGGAGGAAGGCGCACAGGTTCACGACGGCTTCACCGATGTCACCGCGCAGCTCGACAAGTGCTACTCCACCGACCTGCTGACAGCGCAGGCGAAGAAGTGGATCACCGAGCTCCACACCACTGCGCCCACCGTACCCTTCTTCCTCTACCTCGCCTATACTGCACCGCACGCGCGTCTGGATGTCCCGACGCAGGCTTATCCCGCCGGCGGCGGCCTGAGCGGCGGCATCCAGTGGACCGGCACACCCGGGGCCGCAATCAATACCGCCAGCGGCACGATCAATACCTGGATCCATCCCGACTACGCCAACGCGACCTGGGACAACGACAACAACGCCGCCACCGCCGAGGTCGCTTGGCCGGACTACGCCAAGCGCCACGCCACCATGATCCGCCGCGTCGACGACGCGATGGCGGACCTCCGCACCTTGCTCGCGGATCTCTCGATCGCGGACAATACCCTGATCGTCTTCACCTCGGACAACGGCCCGCACAACGAGGCGGGTACCGGTGGCAGCTACACCTACAATCCGACGTTCTTCCGCTCCTATGCTGGTTTCGATGGAATCAAGCGCGACATGTGGGAAGGCGGCGTGCGCATGCCGACTATCGTGAACTGGCCGGCAGAGATCGCCGCAGGCTCACAGAATGCCTCACCTTCGCAGTTCCAGGACTGGATGCCGACCTTCGCCGAACTCGCCGGCGTGCCGAAGCCCGAGCGCTCCGATGGCGTATCGCTGGTGCCGACCCTTACCGGCATGGGCACCCAACAAACCGGCATCATCTACTCTGAATACAGCTATGGCGGCAGCACGCCGAATTACGCGAACTTCGAGAGCAGCCACATCACCACCCGCGGCCAGATGCAGATGCTGCAGCTCGGCAACTACAAGGGCGTGCGCTACGACACCACTTCCCAGGCCACGGATTTCCGCATCTACAACGTCGCGACGGATCCAAAGGAAACCACCGACCTTACCGGCCAAGCCGGCGTTCCGACCCAGCAGCAATTCAAGGATCGCGTGCTCCAAGTCCGCCGCGCGGGTGGCGGCGTCACCCGCCCCTATGATAGCGAGCTTGTTCCTGGCATCAGCGGCCTCCAAGTGGTGAATGGCCTCGAATACAAGGCCTACGAAATGGCCACGCCTTACGTCCCGGATTGGGAGCGCCAAACCGCCGCGGCTTCTGGAATAACCACAAGCCTTGATCTCGGCCTTCGCACGCGCGCCACCGATATCGGCATGTTCTACAGCGGCTACCTGCAGGTGCCCGCGGATGGCGACTACACCTTCTACCTCAGCACCGACACCGCCGCCTTCGTGCGCTTGCACGATGCCCAGCTCATCGATGCCGACTTCGCTTACACCGCTGGCAGCGAGGTGAACTCTGGCAGCATCAAGCTCAAGGCCGGCCGTCATCCGCTCCGCATCTACTATCGTCATGGTAGTGCCGCCACGAATAGCCTGTCCTTGCAATGGTCCGGTCCCAGCATCGCCAAGCAGGCGATCCCCGCGAGTGCCTTCTACCGCCCCGGCATCCCGGTGCCCGTGCCGCCCACTGCCAATCCGGACACTGTTTCCACCAGCGGCCCCGCCTTGATCAACGTGCTGGCGAATGACTTCGACGACGGCGATCCCGCGCCCCTCTCGATCAGCAACGTGGGCTTCCCGGCTCACGGCACTGCCAGCATCGAAGGCAGCTCCATCCGCTACACTCCGGTCGCCGGTTTCCTTGGCGAGGACCGCTTCGACTACAGCATCACGGATGGCCAGGACACCCGCACCACCACCGTCACGATAACGGTGTTGCCGACCACCGACCTGATCTGGCTGCCGCTGGATGAGACGGAGGGAACCGTGGTGCACGATGCCCTCGACCAAGCCATCGGCACCCTCAATGGCTTCCCGCCAAGCCCTTGGGTCGCGGGCAAGCTCGGCAATGCGCTGACCTTTGACGGCACCGACGACCGCCTGACCCTCGGCGGCAAGAAAGGCGTGACCGGCAATGCCGCACGCACGGTGAGTTTCTGGGTCAATGCCAGCGGCAGCCAGATCGCCGGCACTCGCCCGACCATGGTCTCATGGGGCGCATCCAACGGCGCCGCCGCGGGGACCCGCTTCGACATCAATCTCAACCATACCAACGGCTACAAGCTGCGCGCGGAGTTCAACTCCGCCGGGGTGAACTTCACCACCGCCAGCCGCTCGGACCTGCGCGGCACAGGCTGGGTCCATTGCGCCGTGGTAGTCCCGGCCTCCGGCACGGTCTCGCAGATCCTCGCCTATCTCGATGGAGTCGCGGCGACAACCACCATCGAGCCCGCAGGCTCCGGCACGGTGGCAATCAATACGACTTCCGCGAATGACATCGCCATCGGGCGCATCTCAGACGGCACGACCGCGCGCGCCTTCGGCGGCCTGATCGATGATGTGCGGATCTACCCGCGGGCACTGGATGCCGCGGAGATCGCTGCACTCGCCGCCGCCACGCCGGAACTTGATTCCCGCAACCGCTGGTTCTTCCGCAGCTCCGGCAACCCGTCTCCCGGTCCGGCGGACTGGAACATGGACCTCGATGGCGACGGCATGAACAACACCCTCGAGTATGCCTTGGGCGGCAACCCCACGACCGCCGAGATCTCCATCGCCCCGGCGCTGGCGGGCCGGACCTTCTCCTTCAATCGCCGCCGCGATGGGATTTCCCCGGCATCCTACTTTCCCGAGACCAGCGGCACACTTGCACCCGGCTCCTGGTCCCCGCTGGCTGGTGCCACGGCCAGCAACCATCCCACGCTCGCGGGTTTCGATCTGGTGACCGTGCCTCTGCCGGAAAACAATCCCTGCTACGTGCGGCTCCGCGTGGAGCCATGAGCCCATGAACGCGCGCCAGCTCGAGTACCTGCAACTGGTGACCCGCCATCAGGCGGCCATCCTCGGGTATATCCGCAGCATCGCACCCGGCGCGCCCGTGGACGACATCCTCCAGGAGACCAATGTGATCCTCTGGGAACGCGCTGCCAGCTTCGAGCCCGGTACCCATTTCAAGGCCTTCGCCTTCCGCATAGCCCATTTGAAGACCCTCGAATTTCTCCGCACCTCGAAGCGCCGCGCCTGGCTGGTCTTCGACAGCGACCTGCTCGAAGCAATCTCCCAGCGCCAGAGCGAACAGGAAGCCAGCAATGCAGACGCCCAAGCGGCCCTCAGCAGCTGCCTGGCGGATCTGGACCCGGACGAACGCGAGCTGCTACACCGGCGCTACACGCTGCGCCATTCGGTGCGCGACATCGCCAAGACCGACGGCAAGACCGAGGGCTCCTTGCAGCAGCTCTTCTTCCGCCTGCGCAACCAACTGCGGGCTTGCATCGAGCAGCGCATGATTGTGGAAGGAGGGGACGCATGAACCGCCGCACCATGGAACGGATCGATGGCGCGCTGGACGGCGATCTGGACGCGGCGGAATTCGCGGCCCTGCAGGAGGAGCTGCGCGAGGATCCCGCGGCACTGGATCATTGGTGCCGTCAGGCGGAGATTCACGGGCGACTGGAGTGGGAACTTGCCGCCGGGGAGCCTCCGATTGCCCTGCAAAAGCCTTCTAAAAGCCCCCTGATGGCCCGTTGGGGGGCAGCCGCCGCAATCCTGGCCGGCGGGATGGCCTTGGGTTGGATCCTGGGTCACTCGCACGCGCCTGCGCCCGCAGTGGCCACCAAGCCAGCCGTGAATATCTCCTACGGGACCGAGACCGTCGGGCGCATCACCGCCAGCGAGGGCACCACCTGGACGGGCAAGCCCTATGCCGTGGGTGATTGGATCGGCACCGGACCTGTCGAGCTCTCCGCAGGCACCGTCGGCATCACCTTCGACTGCGGCGCCGCGGTGCAAGTCACTGGCCCTGCGAAGCTTCATCTCACTTCACCAACCCGTGCCCTGCTGGAGTCGGGCAAGGCGACCGTGGATATTCCCGGGCAGGCCTATGGTTTCGTCTTCGAGACCCCGACCACCGAGATCAGCCGGCGGATGAGCCGCTTCGCGCTGGCAGTGGATGTGGATGGCCATACCGAGATCCACGTGCTCGACGGCCAAATCCAGCTTTCCGGCAAGCTGCGCGATCTCGGCACGCCGGAGCTCGGCAAGAACAGCTCCCTGCAGGTCGACAAGGGCGGCAGCGTGGTCAAGGGCACCCGCTATCGGCCGGAGCAACTCACCACTTCCCTGCCCGAAAGCGCGGACCTCTTGCCCGAGTGGTTCATGCACTGGGGCTTCGACACCTTGGACACCAAGACCGGGATTTTCGACGAGACCGGCAAGCAGCGCGAGGGCGAGCCGAAGTTCCCCGCACAGGTCCACCTCTCGCATCCGGATGCGGAGGTATCCTTGGTGCCCGGTCGCTTTGGCAACGCGGTGCGGATGAATGGCCAGCGCGGATTCCTGGCCACCGATTTCCCCGGGATCTCCGGCAGCAGCCCGCGCACGATCGCCTTCTGGGTGAGGATCGATCCCGATACACCCGAGGTGCAGGCCTATTCCTTTCTCTCTTGGGGAACCAAGGAAGGCGGCGCCAAGTGGCAGCTCAGTTGGAATCGCGGCAACGACAACTCCGGCGTGGTCGGAGCGATTCGCACCGAGGTGGAACTCGGCTTCCACGTGGGCTCCACCAACTTGAAAACCGGACGCTGGCACCATGTCGTCTCCGTCTTCAGCGGCGGTGACAATCCGGACGTGGCGAGCCAAGTGCGGCACTATGTGGATGGGCGCTTGGAAGGCACCACTGCGGTGCTGTCGCGCCAGGTGGACACCAAGACCAGCGGTGAAAAGGCAGTACCGCTGACGATCGGGCGGCGCTTGGACACGGACGACTACTTCCGCACCTTCCGCGGCGAGATGGACGAGGTCTACCTCTTCCCCTCCGCGCTGACGCCGGAGCAGATCGAGCGACTCTATCGCGACAATCAAGCGCCGGAACTGCGGAGGTAATGCCGAATGCTCCTCACAGCTTCTGCTCGTGGAGGCGGAAGCGGTTGTCGAAGATGCCGCCGCTGTATTTCCGGCAGCAGGCGTAGCAGGCGACGGTGCGCTGGATCTTCTTCACCCGGCGGATGGTGGTGCTGCACTGCGGGCAGACGTAGGCGAAGTTGCGCTTCATGCGCTTGCGCTTGAAGGGCAGGTTGTGGAAAGGCTGCTCGTTCGGGATGCCCAGTTCGGCGCAAGCGGCGCGCCATTCGGGGCCGTGGACTTCGATGCGGCGGCGCCCGGCGCGCTCGTAGGCGATGAGATGGGCGAGCTCGTGGCGCAGGGTCCGCCACAATTCCTCGGGCGGCTGCTCCTTGAGCTTCGGGTTCAGCTCGATCAAGCGGTCCGGCCACCAGGCACGACCGGCGGTAGTCTGCATGCGGGCGTTCCAACCGACACAGACGCGGCGCGCGAGCTCCGGCAAGCCGAAGGTGGCTGCAGTTTCGCGGCACCACTCCGTCAGGCCACCATCAATCTTCGCACCCTTGCGGAGAGCTGCGGACGGCGGGACAGCCCGGGCTTTCCGACCCCAGGCTAACTCCAACTGACGAAACGACCACGCCATCCGGAGGCGTCCTAGCAAGACCGCAGCCAACTGGCAATCCGGCAGAGAAAATTGCGCGCGGAAAATTTCCACCCGGTGGTTAGAGGCGTGAGCGAAGGCAGGGGCCAGAGCAAGATTCCGGGCTTAGAGTTTCACGTCGTCAGGGACCGTGAAGGTCTTGATGCGAGAGCTGTCACCCTTCTCCAGGGAGACTTGGGAACGAGAAATCTTGAGGTGCGCGGCGAGACAGTCCCGCAGGGCGGCATTCGCTTTTCCTTCAACCGGCGGGGCGGCGACTTTCACGCGCAGAACCCGCCCGGCACGCGGGTCCTCTTCCCAGCCGAGGACTTCATTGGCCCTCGCATTCGGGACGGCAATTACGCGGATGCGCATGCCGCAGGGAAGCGCTCCGGAGAGAGCTTGGGAAGTCCTGGATCCAACAAGAGAGCTCGCAACGCAGTTGCGCGACTCACTCGAGTCGCTGCCAACCGAGGAGGTTGGGACCATTGAAAACGGGACCGAAAAACCAGGGAATGTCGCCGTCCGGAAGGCCTTCCGGAGCATATTCCTGCATGCCGATTTTCCACTTCGGCAAATTGGGTGCCTTCACCCAATCGCCCACCGCGCAAGCGCTTGGATCCGCTTGCTCCGAACCGTTTTCAGTGAGTGCGACCATCGCATTATGGTGCGCTTGCCGGCGTTAGAAAAGCAAGATCGCCGCCGATCCTTCGCTTTCCCGGACACCTAAGGACGGCAAAGCTAACATTCGGGAGGCTTGGTGGGAGAAGAGGGAGTAATCCCTCAAAAGGCCTGCGCTCCATGAGTGCATCGGATTCTGAGGGAATTTGCCAAGCACTTCTACGCCGCGTTGATGCGATGCCCGCGCTCACTCCTACAGCGGCTGCGCCGCAAAAGGGCGCACGCCGCGTGATCTCCGGAGAAGCCAAGTGGCTTAGGGCTTGGCGAGGTCCTGGATGCTGGAGACTTCGATGTCCTTGCTAGAAGGATTCTCGAGGAAGATCTGGAGGACTCGCTTTTGACCGGGTGATGGCCAAGAGCCGGAACTGATCTGCTCCTGCTTGCCGTCCTTCTCACGGAAGGCCTTCATCGAGGACATGCTGCCCTCCCCGACGGGCGGCTTCTTGATGACGGTGGACTCGCCGGCCTTGCACTCGAACTTCTCGGTCTCAAGCTCGACGGTGATCGGCACCGTGCTGAGGTTCACGAGATAAAAGGATCCCGGCGGGAATGCCTTGGCGGTGGCATCCAGCACGGTGACCTTACTCTGGATCTTGTCCGCCGCTTCGGGAGCCAAGAGGAGGATCAGCGAAGGAGCTTTGGCCGGCAGCTCGCATTTGCCGACGACATCTTCCTCGGTCTTCACGCTGGCGGGCTCGGGCTTGGTGGTGATTACCACCGGGCCACCCTTCGTCACCAGCAGATCGAACTCGTGGTTGAGGAAGGTCTTCACCTTGATCTTGCCGGCAGTGGCGGAGCCGGCAGCATCGTGGATGTGGAGTTCCTCCGGCAGCATACTGCCCGGTTGTGCGACGACGCAGCGGACACGGCAGTCACCCTTGGGCTGCGCCTCCTTTTTCTGAGCCGAGGCAAGCGGGCAAAGGATGGGAAGGAAAGCCGCCAACACGGCGGCGGAGAAAATGGATTTCATGGATTGCTTGGGTTGGAAAGGGAGCCGCCCTCCGCGGGAGTCACATTTGGATTCAGCATTCAATGTCCACCTACTCGACGAATCCTACAACCTTCAAGTCAGGCTTTCCGGCGAGAGCATACACTACCTGGATGCCTCGCAGATTCGGCGCAATCTGCCACATGCCGGTGTAGAACGGGAACCAAGACTGTTTGTTCCGGCGATAGCACATCACACTGCCAAGGCCGCCAGCATTCGCAGGCGGGACCGGAATCATGGTCAGGGCCCGCCCGGGTGGGAGCTCGGTCTTTTGGCCAGTAGTCACCCACCTGACCGGTTCCGGACTGAGGTTCACCTCCTTGAACGAGCCTACTGGAAAGGTCTGGGGGCCCTCATCAAGGGCGAAGGTTTGACTCCCGATCACGGTGGGGCCGCGCGGGATGACCAGCAGGATTAGCTTTTGGGAGCCGGCAGGAACGTCGAAGCCACCAACAACCTGCTGTGGATTCTTCACGCTCGCGGGATCAGGGTCGCTGGTGACGACCAGTGCCCCATCCGCGGCGACGAAGCTCTCAGCCCGGAGATCCAGACCAAGAGAACGGAGCATGATGCGGCCCAACTTCCTCTTACCGGCGGGATCATGAACGTAGTACTCGCGCGGGAGCTTTGCCGCCAAGGCTGCCGCTTGGGCATCGTCGCCACCTAGGGCGCAACGGATCTCGATTGCCCTCTCCGCAGCGGAGACGCTGGCTAGAAGAAGGACAGCCAAGAACAAGGCAGTGGAGAAGATGGGTTTCATACCTTATTTGGATTAAGCGGTGCTGCCGCCTGAGAGCCACGATTCAGGGTATACTCTCCTCCTCTTCCGGGATGCCTACAACATTGAAGTCGATTGGGGCATGGCGGAAGCTGGCGGAATCCTGTCCGCCTGCAAGAGACCCCGAAAACCTACCCAGCCCGAATGGCGCAGCCATTCCGCTACGGAGGGGCACAAAAAAAGCCGCGCCCGGTGAGGGACGCGGCTTTTGAAGGTGGGTTGCAGCTCAGTTGTCGCGGACAGCGATGTCGTTGATACCGACGAGCTCAATGCTCTTGGTCTGCGGGTTCTCGAAGATGATCTGGATGACCCGCTTCTGGCCGGGATGCGGCCAGAGGGTCTGGCCGAAGCGCTGCCACTGGTTGTCCTTGAAGGCCATGGCGGTCATGCTGGAGGCATTCTGGTCATTGACGGGCGGCTTCTCGATCAGCTTGCTCTCGCCCGGCTTGAAGGGGTATTCCTCCTTCTCGAGGGTGATCTTCACCGGCGAGGGGCTGAGGTTGATCACCTTGATCGAACCGCGCGGGAAGACCCGCACGGCATCGTCGATCACCAAGGTCCGGTAGATGGGATCTCCGGCTTTGCCGGTGCCAGGCAGGAAGACAAAGATGCCCTTCTTGAAGTGATCGGGCAGCTTGATCTTGGCCAGGACGCTGGCGGGATCCTTGATACTGGCTGAATCACCACTCTTGGTGACGACCAGATTGTCCGCCGTGCTCGGCACCACGCTCAACTCGTGGTTGAGGTAGTTCTTGATGCCGAAAGCCGTTCCCGGAGTGCCCGGCTTGGCCGTGGGATCGTGGATGAAGACTCCGGTGGCCGGAGCGTCCACGAGGAAGGACAGACCTCTGATCTTATAGCCCTGTTCTTCCTTGGCCGGAGTGCCATCTGGAGCGGGAGCAGGCTCTTGGGCGAACGCAGACGGCGAGACGCAAGCGAGCAGGGCGAGAAAGACGAAACGAACGAATTTCATGGGTTCAGGCGGAAACCATCACACTTCTTCCGGAGAAAGCCAGCGGAAGGAGGTGATATTGAAGCGACGACCGAACTTCTCGTTCACGTCTTTCAGGAGGCCCGGCTTCACGTCCGGAGTATCCGTGGTGTCGAGGTATTCCGGCACACGTTGCACGATCGCTTCGCACCAAGCCTTGGCGGTGACCTTGCCATCCGGGTCGCGGGCTTCGCCGTATGCGCGGATGCGGAAGGTGTCGCCACGGACGGTGATCACGGGGGCGAGGGCCATCAACAGGTCGCCTTGGGTCAGCAGCGGCGGAGAGCCTTCCGCGGAGTAGCCGGTCTTGGAGTCATAGCCGCTGCGGGCCTGCGGGGTGGAGATCCCTGTCAGCAGGGTCGGACTGGAGACCGAGCCAAGCTTCTTGGAGTAGCGTCCATTCGCAGCATCGTTGACGCCCGACTGGTTGATCGCACGCTGCAAGAGGCCTTCCAAGGCATGCAAGCTGCCAGCGCTGCCGGGGCGGCGGTTGACGAACTCACTGAGGGTCAAGGAAGGAGCGCTATCCTGCTGGCCGCGGGCGCGGATTTCAGTGACGATCGCGAGAGCGAGGCTCTCGATCTCCTTGTCGGAGAGGGCGCGGAAACCGGCCCAAGTGACGGCGTTGCCCTTCACGTCGATGCTGGTCGGCGGGTTGGCACCGTCGCTGTTGTCACCGGCGATCGGCAGGCCCATGCGGGAGAAGCCGGTCTTGTCCTTGGTCGGGGCCATGTCGGAGTTGTTCCAGCCGAGCAGTTGCTGCTCGCGCAGCGAGGTCAGCATGGCCTTCCAGGCATCCACCGAGTCGGAGTTGACGTTGAAGGGGCCCTTGATGCCCATGACACTGGCCATGCGCTTGGCAAGGACGTCGTCGCCCAGACCATCGAGGTCCTTGGCTTGGTCTTCGTAGGAACCCTTGCCACCCGGCAGCGGAATGAAGCGGGCGTTGAAGAGCTTGGTCTTCCCTTGGAGGAATTCCGTCAGAAGGCTCTTGCGATCGGTCGAAGGCATCATCGAGTTGCCCGAGAAGCTGGCAGCGGTGGAGAAGAAGGTGCTGTCCCACAGCGCATCATTGAGCAGGTAGGAGTGGTCGAGCATCATGCCGCTGGTGCCAGTGACACCGCCCGAGAGCGAGCGGCTGACAGCGGTGGAAGGCAGCAGCGGATGAGCGCGCGAATTGCCGAAGGGATGAGTGACGCGCGGCAGAGCGGCGGTGCTCACCAGGTTGGCAGGGATCAGCTCACCCAGGCTGGCGGCGGGCAGGACCGGCACGCGGAACATCGGGACGTTGGAGACACCCTTGTTGGCGGTCAGGCTGGCGCCGTAGTAGCCCTTCTTGGTGGTGGCATCGAATTCGATACCGCCGGGCGACTGGTTGAAGCCGGTCACCTCGGTGAGGCGGACGTCATAAGTGTCGAGGGCATTGCCGACGCGGGAGGAGTTCTGCTCGATCCCTTCCACCACCGGCTGGTTGTGCAGCCAGGGAGCAGATGCATCGTATTGGTCCGAGGTGGTCTTGGCCCCCATCGTCAGCAGCGCGAAGGGTGCCTTGCCGCCGGCGGTCTTGTCGGAAGGATCCTGCAAGAGGTCACCGACCTGATAGGTACGGGTGATCTTTGGGTTGGTCGGATTGGTGCTGATCTCGGCTTCCGGATTGCTGAAGCGGAACTTGTAGGAGCGCAGGTAATCGCGGGTCACGTCCGCGACCGAACCGGCGAGCAGGTCGACTTCGAAGTCAGGCACGTTGGCAGCAGTCACGCCACGGCCGGGCTTGGCCACCACGGTGAAGGTGTCCTGCTTCTTGATCGCCAGCCAGCCGCCATTCCAGTTGTTGGAGATCTCGAAATTGTAGCGGGTCGGATCCGGGCGGGTCGAGTAGCTCAAGTGGTCGGTCTGCAGGCCGGCGCGCGGGTCCCAACCGGGGACGGTCTCGATGCCATACTGGTTCTTGGTGCGGCCGTCCACGTTGCCGAAGTCGTTGCCTTGGTTCCAGTCGAAGAAGCTGCGGACGGTGTAGCCGCCGGCGGTTTCCATGCCCCAGGTCCAGTCCTTCTCGACGTAGGGTGAGAAGACGCGGACTTCACCCGGCATGAGGGTGATCGACCCACCGTAAGGCTGCGACTTGGTCGCATCCGTCAGCAGCATGGTGAACCAGCGGCGGGCGTCCTTGTTGTGTTCGTTGGCGATCTGGAAGCGGGCGAGGTTGTGGTACTCGCCGCTGGCGAATTCCTGGCGCAGCCAGTCGGAGTTCTTCTTGAAGCCGAAGAGCACCGGCGGATCCCAAACGCGGACGCGGAGCTTGGGCAGCGTGAGGGCGACGTCGTAGGGATTGTAGAGCGTCACTACGGCGTCATAGGCCAAGTGGGGCGCGGCGTAGTTCTGGTTGCCCTTGGGATCGCCCTTGTCGTTGAAGAACTGGATGCGGTCGCTGAGGTGATTGTAGTGGGTCACCACGGAGAACATCAGCTGCAGCTTGGAGATCACCGGCAGGAGGCGCTCCTTGGCAGGAGCGGCCATGGTGCCGATGGTGGCAGGCTTCAGATCGGCAGTGGTGAGGCTCAGCTTGGGAGCACCGGTCGCAGCACCGGCACCGAGCTTGCGGTGGAGCTGGTAGTGGTCGCGGATGTAGTCCCAGCGCGGGGCACCATCAGCGGCGGTGTTGTAGACCGTGGCTTGGCCGTTCACATTCGGCGAAGCGGAGGTCGATTCGAAAAGGGTGGTGAGGTCGGTCTTGAGGCCGCCTTCCGCGACGTCCGAAAGCAGGCCCACGGAATAGGGAGTCACATCAGCCTGATAGCTGAGGACCTTCTTGCCTTCCTTTTGGTCCGGGGCGGCGACGACGGCGCTGTCCAAGGAGACGATCTTGTTCGGATCACCCAGAGTGGAGGGAGCCAGGACCGGCAGGATTTCTTCCGGTCGGGCGCGCACCGGTGCGACCCGGCGGGCGATGAGGTCGGCCTTGGTCGGCTGCTTGGCATTGGGCTCAAGCTCAGGCTCGCGGAGTTGGATCGGGGCCTTCTGGCTCTCGTCCATGACCGCCCAGGCAAAACCACCACGCTGGCTCTTGGAGAGCTCCATGTCGATGCGATCGCCGCGGAGGCCGGCACCCGGATTATCCTTGCTATCGGGCTTGTTCACCGTCTCCGGATTGATCAGCCAGACTGGGTTCTTGAAACCCGACTTGGCACCGGCAACCGTGCGCGAGGAATTCTTGTCAGCGATGGAGGCCAACCAGCGGCGGAACTTCTGGGACTTGTCCGAGTAATTCGGGCCGGTGGAGCCGGGCTTCCAGTGCCAGCTATGCCAGGCACCGAGCAAATTTGGCTCGGAAGAGGCAGGATCGATCGAGCTGGCGCGGGCGGAAATCGCTTGGTCCGGCCCCATGGTGACCTGCAGCTCGCCGATGGCGAGGTTCAGGGCCATGCGGGCATTTGCCTCCGCCTCGGCACGGGCCTGGCCGGCCCCAGCGGAGCGCAGCGAGACTGTGGACAGGCTCAGCAGTCCCACGGCCAAAATCGTGAGCAGAACCATCAAAGAGAGAGAGATCACCAAGGCGAAGCCGCGCTGATGGGCAGCAACGCGACGGCGATTGGGTTTGTTGGGTTTCATCGCGAGAAGTGTGTACCTACTTTGAGAATACATCAAACAAGTTTTCCGTCATTGAGCGAACCTGTTCGATGCTACAAACGCACTAGGGAAGGGTTTCAGCGCGCGTTGCCGGAATCCGAAGCAAAACCTATCATGGGTTTTCACGAATGCTTGTATCGAAGGGGTTAACATTTGTATCGAATCGCCACGAGCATCCAGGTGCTATCGGTTCCTGTCCCAAGCTCATTGAAGAGGCTCTCCCCATCAATGGCGTGATCTACGTAAACAAGGTGTGACGAGGAGGGAAATTGCTCCCTCTTGGCTTGAAATCCCTTGTGGAAGGCCAGCTTGCGCAGGTTCCTCGCAGGGCTACTGATCGCGGTTTCAGGCTATTCTCAGCGCCCCATCACCGGACTTGTCCGACAGCATTGGCGATCCCTTGGCGGCCTTGCATGATTCCACCATGTACATTCCTGCACACCTGAGCGGCACCACCCCGAATCACGCCCGAATGCTCATTTTCGCGGGTAGAAAACCCGCCCTAGGAGCCGATTCTTAGGAAAAGGAAACCTTCTCAGCGGACCAAGATTTTTGAAATTTCGGCAAGGTTCCCCTCCCCTCTCCGACTCAAGGGGGGATTTTCGGCCAAGTTGGGAAACAAAGAGGGATTCTCCTCAAGCGGTCAGGTTCACCTTACCCGCGAGGTCGGGTTTCACCTGACCTACCGAACATCCTGGGGGACAAATCTCCCGGACAAGCGATCTCTCCTCCCCACAAAAAACAGCCGGGAGCAGTGATGCTCCCGGCTGCCTCAAGCGACGCCTAACCCATCAAGGCGTGGTAAGCTGGATCTTGTAGAAGGACTTGCCGACCGGAGCCGTCGAATCCGTGTAGGTGGCGGTGGCCCCGGTGGCCGTGATGGTGCCACCAAGCTGAGTCCACGAGCCGCTGCCCAAGTTCGACGAACGCCAGACCGTGAAGGTCAGCCCGTTCTGCGCCGGCCAAGTCAGAGTCACCCCGGTCCCGGGAACAACGCTGCTCTGGGTAACGCGGAAGCGTTGCTTGCCGTCCGTCGGACTGAGGCCGAGCAGATATTCGGTGCGGTTGTCCGTGTGGTCCTTGTCGGCATCACCGGTCCCGGTCTGGGCGCCGGTGCTGCCGAAGTTGGCGACCTCCCAGCTATCCGGCAGGTTGTCGTTGTCGGAGTCACCGCCGTTCACTACCTCGTTGGAGAGGAAGTACTGGTGCCAGGAGTTCCCCGCCGAATTGACCGAGAAGATGATCGTCTCGTCGGTATCATTGGCGGTGAAGTCGAACTTCACGTAGCCCGCTTGCGGCGAGGCCGATTCGTCCGGGTTCATGGTCATCACCACGTTGTTCCCGTCACCATTGAAGGTAAGGGTGGTGCTGCGGTTTCCTGCCAGACCCCAAGTCCGGTAGTAGAGGCGGGTGCTGTAGCGCGTGCCCGGAGTCAGGCTACCAAGGGTGATGGTCTGGGTGGAGCCGACGACGCTGCCATTGATGTGGCTGAAGTCGGTGTACATCGTGCCCATCACACCGTCGGAGCCGATGTTCTGCGGGTTGTTGACGTTCTGTGGCCAGTCATCGGCCACGGACTTGGTCATGGTGAAGGCACCATTGCGTCCGCCGGTATTGTCCGCGGTATCCCAGCGATCGTTGTTGGTGCCGTCATTGCCGGTGGGCGGCACGTTCGCCTGGTGGAAGCTCACGCCATTGACAATCGAGCTCGCGACCGTGGCACCGAAGTCGATGGCATGGGTGTAGGTCTTGGTGCTGGAGATGTCGGAAGCGGCATCCGTTCCGGTACTCGGCAGCAGCACGATCGAGGGTGGCAAGCTGGCAGCGGAGGCCGGGTTGGTCCCGCTGGTGAACTCCTGGATGTTGGTGAAGGTATCACCATCGGAATCCACCCCCGCATCGTCGCCGTTGATGCCGTTGTTATCGGCATCGAGGTCACCGAAGTAGGCCATTTCCCATGCGTCCTTCAGCCCATCGCCATCCGAGTCCGGCCACGAGGTATTGAGGTTCGGGTTGGTGCCCGCGGTTTCCTCCTGCTCGTTGGTCGCCAGGTCACCGTCCGGATCACCGGTTCCGGTTTGATCGAGGTTGGCGAAGTTCGCGAACTCCCAGGTGTCAAGCAAGCCGTCGCCATCCCGGTCGGTGGGAGTCGAGGCCGCCCCGTTGGGTGGATTCGGAATGCTGTGGGCCGCCTGCTCTTCCAGGTTGGTGAAGCCATCACCGTCCGGATCGCCGCTTCCGACTTGGGCCAAGTTGCCGAAGTTGGCGATTTCCCACGAGTCAACCAAACCGTCGTTATCGGTATCAGTCACCGTGGTGGTGCCGGAGCCGAGGTCGTGGAGCGTTTCGCGCTCGGTTTCGGTGAGGGCGCCGTTCCAGATGCGGACGTCGTTGTAGCGAGCATTGGCGACATTATCCCCGGCGTAGAACGAGCGGCCGAGCGAGTCGATCGTGTCGTTCAGGTTCACCATATTGTTCGAGGTGACGTAGAAGCCGCGCGGGGCTCCCAGATCCGACGAAGCGGTGGGGGCATAGTAGAAGGTCACCTTGGTGAGGCCGGAGCCGGCACCCGGTTCAACGACGCAGACGACGTGATACTCGGTATTCAGCGCATAGGCCGGAGCCGTGGTATCCGAACGCTCGGTGAGGTAGTCCTTCCACTCCTGACGCTGGGCGGCGGCATTGGTGCCTTGGCTCCAGGACATGTAGAAGTTCTCCAGATCCGAGCTGCCGAAGTCCCAGATGCGGGACCAGTTCTGCACCGACACCTCCGAGGCGAAGATCTCGATGGTGACCGGGGTGGCCCGGCCATTCAGCAGGTTGGTGCCGAGCTGGACGTAGTCAGAGGTGGCGTTGACGCCGCCGGTGAGAAGCACGTCCGTGCCGGAGAGGGTGACCGCGGAACTGGCCGTCGCGCCGTTTGGATCGACGATGGTCGCCGGGCTATTGGTCACGCCGGTAACACCACTGACCGAGTCGTTGAGGTTGCCATTGAAGTCCCAGCGGTGGATGAGTTGCGCCTTCGTCGGCGTCCATGCAGCGTCAGTCGGATTGGTGAGGGCTTGGAACTCCTGGAGGTCGGTGAAGCCATCTCCGTCCGAGTCGGCGGTTCCGTCCTTGGCGCTGATGCTGCCGAAGTATTTGACCTCCCAAGCGTCATTCATCTGGTCGGTATCCGAGTCCGGCCAGTCGAAGGTATTGTTGGGGTTGGCGCCCTTCGCATTGGTATCGGCGTAGAACTCCGCGGCATTGGTGGCCAAGTCACCATCGTAGTCGCCGGTCCCGGTGACGGTGGTGATGTTGGTGAAGTTCGAGATCTCCCAGCTATCGAGCAACAGGTCGTTGTCGGTGTTAAACGCATCCGAGGTGGCGCTGTTAGGATTCGTGCCAGCCTGGAATTCCTCCAGGTTGGTCATGAAGTCGCCGTCCAGATTGAAGGGCGTGATCGTCGGCGGGAAGGTGATGGTGCCGGTAGCGTCGTTGGGATTGTTCGGGTTCAGCCCGTTGGAAGTTTCCCAGAGGTTCGGCATCAGGTCACCATCGCTATCCGTGAAGGAGATGGTCACCTTCACCTCGCCACCCACGGCGCTGAAGACGTAGTTGTAGCCCAGCACGGCATTCGCCACCGAGAGGCCGGCGGTGCCGCCGTTCAGGGTGCCGGAGTACTTGAAGAGGGTGAAGGTCCCGGTGCCGGTGAAGGCAGTGGTGGTGCCATCATCGTAGAGATTGATGCCCACCGTGCCCAAGGTCAGGCCGGAAGCATCTGAAACCTGGATGAAGTCGTTGATCCCCGCGACGGTGGAGAAGTCGAAGTCCACGGTACTGCCGTTCGGCAGGTTCAAGGTGGGGATGGTCAGGCTCGAAGGCGAACCGGCCGAATCGTAGACCTCAAGTCCCGCGCCCGGGGAAATCGCCATGCCGTGATTGAAGACACCGCCGACCCCGAGCTTGCCTTGGGCAACCGCCACCGGTCCGGTGAAGGTGCCAGCCGCGCCGAGGCGGGTGACCCCGTTACCGGTGAAGGTCATGCCACCGCTGGTATTTGCGACCACGGAGGAGGTACCGGTGATGGCACCGGTATTACCGACGCCGCCACCCGCGAGAGTGAAGATGGCCGGGCTGGTGTAGTTGATTCCCGGGCTGGTCATCTGCACCCCCGTGAGAGCGCCCGTGGCGGGATCGATGGTGGCCACCGCGGTGGCACCCGTGCCGCCGCCGCCGCTGACGATGACCATCGGCGTGTCGATGTAGCCACCGCCGCTAACGCCCAGAGTGGCTGCGCTGATGCCGTTGCCTGGAGGAGCCTGCAGGGGCTCGTTGATGGTGATCTTCTTGCCGTTGTTATCGATCGTGCCGCCGCCGGAATAGACATAGGCGTCGGTATTAGCCAGGTCCGCGAAGAAGGTCGTGTTATCCGCCTGGGCCTTCAAGGTGCCGCCGTTGAAGTTCAAGCGGTAGACCCCGGTCGCAGTCGATGCCCCCTTGGTCACGCCGAAGACGTTAAGCGAGCCGCCGAGGAGGTTGAGATTGCCCGCCAGCGAGGTGGCATTGCCAGCGAATTGAGCAGTGCCGCTGTTCACGGTGCCATTGGTCGCGAAGCTCACCGCGGCACTACCGCTGATGTTCAGGGTGCCAGTGCCGTTTTCACCGATGAAGGCACCGGTGTTGCCACCGGCGGCCACGTTGAAGGTGCCAGCGCTAAGATTCGCCACGCCGATCGAGCCATTGCCGCCCGCGCCAATGGTCATGCGGTTGGTATTGACCTGAATCGAGCCACCGGTCTGGTTCAACACCGCGCGGTCGTTGTTCAAGCCGACCACCAGCCAACTGCCGGAGGTCAGAGAACCCGCCGCCTGAGTGTAGGCGGAGAAAGATCCGGTCTGGCCGCGGCCGATATGAAACTCGCTGAGGGTTGTGATCGTCCCGGAGTTCATCTTGAGGAAGCCCTGGGCGTTCGCGACGGTGGCAATACCCACGCTCGGAGAAGTCGTGCGGTTGCAGGTCAGGGTGCCGCCATCGATCAAGATCCGGCCGTTCTGGTTGCCGACCGTGCCAGCCGAAGCCTGGCCGGTGGTGGTGACGCCCACGGTGGTGGTGCCGGTGACCTTCACGAGGCCGTTCTCCACCGCGAAGTTATCACCCAAGGTATTCGTGCCACTGAGCGTCATCATGCCCACGCCGCGCTTCACAAGGCCGAGGCGGGCGGTGGTGCTGAGATCCTTGATGCTGCCGGAGAAGACGTTGTCGGTGGCATTGTTGACGAAGAGCCACTTCGAATTCGGGCCGCCGTTCTCGATCGTTCCTCCGCCGGTCAAACCACCGGTCGTGACGTCGCCGGACATCTGGATCTTGCCAGCCTGGATATCCAGGATGCCGGTCAAGTTCGAGGTATTGGCTGTATTGCTCATCCACACCGTGCCCGTGCCGGTCTTGGTCACGCCCACCCCGGCGGATGAGGTGAAGGGATTGGCGAGCACCAGCGCATTGGGCGAGTTGTTCGTCCAAGGCTGGCTGGCCGAGAGATTCACCGTGACGTTCTGCCCTGCCGTAACCGAGCCGATGGTTGGTGCTCCGGCCGCGGCATCCACAATCAGGCCGCCGGCACCGACATTGAGAATCCGGTTGGTCCCGCCAGCCTGGATCAGGGTGGTGCCGGTGTTATTGAAGACCAGCCCGGCCGCGGACTGGGCGGCGTTCATGTTGACGGTGGTGGCACCATCAACTGGATCGATATTGAAAATCGCGGTATCCGCGGCTCCGGGGACGGCTGCGGGACTCGGGGTGGTGGCACCGGGCACGGTGGACCAGTTGGCGACAGCGTCCCAACCGGCCGTGGGTCCATTCCAATAAATGGACGCGGCGGACGCTGAGGCGGACGAAACTAGGAGGCAGCCGAGCGCAGTTTCCAAAAGGCTGCGGCGAGTATTCGGTAGTATGGGTTTCACGTGGGCGGGTCTTAGGTTTTGACGGAGTTCCGCCTGATCACCCGGACAGCCAGCCCGCTGGAAGTACCCGGCGACAGCGATGCCACCAAGTCCACCAGCGGATTTGCCTTGGGTTTTGCGGCAACTCCGTTGTGGAACCGTGAGTTCCGGCGTGATTCCCCAAGTCAAATTCGGGGTCGGAGGAGGGCACGCCAGTTCTACGGACTAGCTCGCACTGTATGACATCTTCTCCGATGCGCTTGTATTTACAAGTTCAGTCCGTGTATGATTCCGCCATTTTTCCTCAGATGAGTGTCATTCCGGGGAAAATGCTGAGCCCTACCCTGCGTTCACTGGACGCCAAATTCGAACACCAAGGACGCCGGAAAGTTTCTAGGAACATTCCTTGTAAGGCTCACCCCTTACCGATGCTTAATTTCCCGACACTTTTGACGCAAACATACCAGCCAGTGGATTTTACTCCCTGCTCTTGCGTCCTCGGGATCGCCTTCTAGCCTTCGCCGGTGGACGATGAGCAGCGGGAGCCGACGCGTCGTGAATGGACCGGCTATTGGAGCTTGATCGTCCAGCAGACGCTTAGTGCCTTCAACGACAAGGGGGCGCAGTTTCTGTTGATCGTGCTGGGCGGGAAACTCATGGGGGAGGCTTCCTCCATGGAGACGCTGGCGGCGGTGATCCTGGCGCTGCCCTTCTTCTTGTTCGCGCCGCTGGCCGGCTGGCTGAGTGACCGCTTCTCCAAACGGAACGTGCTGGTGGTTTGCGCGATCACGCAGTTGATCCTCCTCGTCGGCTTGGCTGGAGCCATCTCGATGCGGAATTTCAGTCTGGCGATGGCGGGATTCTTCGCGCTTGCGACCCTCACTGCCGTTTTCAATCCCGCCAAGACCGGGATCGTGAAGGAGTTGGTGGGCTCGCGTCATCTCGGCTTCGCCAGCGGCATCCAACAAATGACCGGGATGCTGGCCTTTCTCTCGGGACAAATCATCGCCGGGCTGGCCTTTGACCTGCGGCTGAAGCAAAGCGGGGATGGCTGGCAAGCGGCGCTCGGCCCGATCCTGCTCATCACGGTGCTGGCCGTGCCACCGCTGCTGGCCAGCCTGGTCATTCCGCGCACACCCAAGGGCGAGGCGGCACCGCTCCGACCCATGCTGGCGCTCCAGCATTTCCAGCAGCTCAAAGACCTGTGGCGGGTTCCCGCATTGCGGCATAGCTCGATCGGCATCGCCTTCTTCGTCGGCTTCGCCACCTTCATGCACGTCTGGTCGCTAGGTGTGGCCAAGGAACTGACGGGCGGCGCGACCGGCTTCGGCACGATCGCATCGAAGTACATGATGGCGAATTCGCTGGGGATGGCGGGCGGCTTCGGCGTGGCCTCCCTGCTGATGCGGCGGCGGATCGAACTCGGCTGGGTGCCGCTGGCCGGAATCGTGATGACCGCCGGCACGCTCCTGCTGGCAGCACCGGATCCCCAGAGCACCATGTTCCTGGGCTTGCTGGTGATGACGGCGTTCTCAGCGGCACTGTTCCTGGCCCCGCTCAATGCTTTTTTCCAAGATCGCTGCCCGGCGGAGCACCGCGGCGAATTGCTCGCGGCCGCCTATCTCCTCGAGTGCATCGGAGCCATGCTCGCTGCGGGCGGGCTGATGGCCATCAGCTCGATGCGCCTTCACCTGCACCACCCGTGGTGGCTGGGCATGCACGCGCCGCTGATCCTGATGGCGCTGATTTGCGCCGCGGTGACGGTCCACAGCGCACGACTGGTGCCGGCCGAGCTGGTGCGGGTGGTGGGGCTGGCGATCCTGCGCTTCTTCTACAAGATCCGGAGCACCGGCGAGCTGAACATCCCCGCGAAGGGTGGCGTGCTGCTGCTGCCGAACCACGTGACCTGGGCGGATGCCTTCTTCCTCACCGCGGCCTGCCCGCGACCGGTGCGATTTGTGATGGAGCAGGGCTTCATGGGCCAGACCGCGATCCGGGTCTTCTGCCAGCTCTTCGACACGGTGCCGATCTCGTCCAGCAAGCCGCGTGAGGCGCTCAAGGCCTCGGCTGAGGCGCTCAAGCGCGGCGATGTGGTCTGCCTCTTCCCGGAAGGCCAGCTCACCCGCACCGGCAGCCTGCGCGAGCTGAAGCGCGGCTTCGAGCTGATCGCCCGCCAGGCGGGCTGCCCTTCGATCCCGGTGTGGTCGGACGGTGCCTGGGGCTCAATCTTCTCCTTCGAGGGCAACCGCTTTTTCACCAAGGTCCCGCAGCGCTTGCGCTATGGGATTTCAGTTGGCTTCGGCCCGCCGATCCCGCCTGAGGCAGCGGATACCGAAGTCATCCGCCACGGCATGCTTAATGCCTCGGCGCTGGCGCTCACCGCGCGGGTCGCAGCGGTGCCCGAGGCGCAGCGGACGGAGCGGGCGAATGCGCTCCAGATCGCGCATGTGAATGCGCTGCAGCGGCGCGGGGATTTCGGCGTGCTGGAGGGTGATCCCCTACCCGACTCGCTGCCCGGATTGATCGAGTATGAGGAGCTCTTCGGCGCGATGCGGCGGCAGAGCTTTGAAGCGGATCCTTCCCGGGATGTGCTCTGGCTCGGGGGCGAAAGCTTGCGTCGGCACATTGAGCAGGCGAAAACGTCCAAGGGCGGAGTCTTCTTTGACTTTAGCGAACGGGCCCATGTGCCGCTTGAGCGCGGCGATTGGCTGCACTGCCCCTGTCTGGCGATCGGTGGCGTGGTGGTGGCGATGTCGATGCCCGATCCGGAACCTCCGACCCCCGGCGGTAAGCCGCAGGCGGGCCACAAGCCGGGCGCACTGGGCATCGTGCTGCCGGGCTTCACGGTGGAGGAGCGCGACGGGCGCTGGCGGGTGAGCGGGCCAGCCGCACCGGAAGGGATTGAATTGCCTGCCGGCTATCGGGTGGATGAGGAGAGTTTTGTGGTGCCAATCGCTTGAGGAAGCGGCTTGCTCGCAATTTGCAAGGTGGTGGCGACTTTCCTTATTGCAGCAAGCGCCGCGGTCGGCAAAGTCAGGGAACACATATTGCTGCATTTCCCATCCCGATGATCGCCACCTCCAGATTCCTTCTCCTCGCTGCTGCCTGTGCCCTGCTGCCGATGTGCTCAAACTACGGCCGGGCCACCTTGCAAACCCAGCCGGATGAAGGCGCGGTGCAAGCCCCGCCAGCCGCGCGCTCGGGCAGCTCGCCAGACGGAGGCGCCGGCACCACCGCCCTGCCGCCAGAGCCGCCGCGGCGCTAAGGGATAGGCGGGGAAGAAATAGGTCCTAGGTGGCCTACATGTCGTATCTCTGGTTTTCCGTGACGGCGGAGGCTTTGCGCTTGCCCTGCGCTTACATGAATCCGCAGTGCCCGCGAGTTCCGGGCTTTTCATCCCGGGGGCGATCCGTGAAATGAGAGGGAAGATGCCCTCGGATCGCCGCCATTTTCTCAAGACCGCCTCGCTTTTCACGCTGGGCGCCGGTGCTGGTGCCCAAGAGGTGCCGCAGATTCTGCCCGGAAGGCCGAAGACCGGACTGCGGATCGAGTCGGTCGAGTTCGCTTTCGAAGACTTCAAGTACCGCGCGCCGTACAAGTTCGGCGGAACGGCGGTGGACCGGGTCACGCTCCTGAACGTGACGGTGCGAGTGTCTACGCCGGACGGGAAATCGGCGAAGGGCTTCGGGTCGATGCCGATGGGCAATATCTGGTCCTTCCCTTCGAAGACGATGTCGTATGAGACGACGCTCGGGGCGATGCGGGAGCTGGCGAAGCGGATCGCGAAGATCACGGGTGACTTCAAGGAGACCGCGCATCCGATCGAGATCAACCATGTGCTGGAGCCGGATTACCTCAAGGCTGCGGCGGATGTCTCGAAGGAACTCGGCCTGGCGGAGCCGATCCCGAAGCTTTGCACGCAGGTCACCGCGAGCCCCTTCGATGCGGCGCTGCACGATGCCTTTGGCAAGGTGCTCGGGCTGAATTGCTACGAGACCTACAGTAGCGAGCTGATGGGTCAGGATTTGTCGCGCTACCTCAATGCGGACTTCAAAGGCGAGTCGCTGGCGAAATACGTGACACCGAAGCCACGAGATTGGATCTGGCTCTTCCACTCGGTCGGCGGGCTCGATCCGGTGACGCGGGGCGAGCTGAAGGAGCCGGTGAATGACGACATGCCCGAAACGCTGGCGGACTGGATCAAGCGCGACGGGCTGCAGCGGATTAAGATCAAGCTGCAGGGCGAGAATCTCGAGTGGGACATCAACCGCACCGTGATGATTGATCGCGTGGCCCGCGAGGCGCGGCCGGACGCGGAGTGGAAGTACTGCTGTGACTTCAACGAGCACTGTCCGGACGTGAACTACCTGCTCGAATTCCTCCGCAAGGTGAAGGAGCAATCGCCACAGGGTTTCGAGAGCATCCTCTACCTTGAACAACCGACGAAGCGCGATCTGCGCGCCGACCGCAGCAACCTGATGCACGAGGCCGCCAAGCTAAGGCCGGTGGTGATCGATGAGTCGCTGACCGATTTGGAGAACCTGATGCTGGCCCGGGACATGGGCTATAGCGGCGCCTGCCTGAAGGCCTGCAAGGGGCAATCGCACGCGATGCTGATGGCCGCTGCGGGGCAGAAGTACGGGATGTTCCTCTGCGTGCAGGACCTCACCTGCCCGGGCGCTTCATTCGTTCACTCCGCGGGGATCGCTTCGCATGTGCCTGGGCTTTCGACGATCGAGGGCAATGCCCGGCAGTATGTGCCATCGGCGAATGTGGGCTGGGTGGACAAGTTCCCCGGGCTCTTTGAGACGAGGGACGGGAAGCTGGCGACGAAGCAACTCGATAAGCCGGGGCTGGGGGCGGTCGGGTGACGCCTACTGGACTGAAGGCGCCTACGCCGGGATAGGGATCCTCACATAGTAGATGTCCCATTCGTCCTCTTTCGCCTTCACGAAGCCGTGGCGCTGGTAGAAGCGGTTGGAAGGACTGTCGCGCAGGGCGCCGACGTGGACCGGCATTTGCTGCGCGTCCGCTTCTGTTAGAAGCCGGCTCATGACTTGCGAACCGAGGCCGCGGGATTGGCTGCCGGGCTGGATGTAGAGGTGGTCGAGATGGAAGCCATCATCCGCGGGACGGAAAGAGTAGAAGCCGATGCGCTGGCCGTTTTGGATGATGACGCGGGTATGCTCGGGGTAGAATGAATTGCGCAAGCGTTGGCGGGCGCGCTCGGGATCGAAGCGGCCGACGCGCTCCAAGCTATCTCGCATGGCGGAGATGCGAAGGGTAACAAGTTCCTCGAAGTCGTCTTCGCTGACGCTTGTGAAGTTCAGTAACGAAAGCCCGCATTCGCCGGCCATGAAATGAGCGAGGGCTTGGTCATCGGCATCATTGGATTGAGACAGGGCCTCGAAGACGCCTTGGACATCTTCCGGCGAGCGATTCTGGCCGAGCTTGAACTTGCCCTCGATCCGCGAGATCGGCATCTCGAAGGCGACGATGCCGCGGATCATTTTGTCGCGGTAGTCCTCGGGAAGGATGCCCGGCCAAGGCGATTCAAAGGAGGACTCGAAGCGCGACACGGTCTCTTCCAGCAGCGAGACGATCCGGTCGTGGTCATCGATGATCGATGGCACGCCGTAGGCGTGGACGGTCGCGTAGTTCCATGTCGGCACGGCAGGTTCGGCCTTGTACCAGGACGGGGAGATGTAGCCGTGAGGCCCGTGGAAGACGGCCAGCACCTCGGTTCCCGCGGTGAAATGCTGCCACTGTGGATTGGCCCGTGCCATGTGCGAAACGAGCGTCCCATGGCCGCCCGTCTCCGCGCGGAAGAGCATGGGGAGATGACTGGCAAAGGGCGCGGCGCCCGCGTGGCTGATCAGCGTGGCGAAGGAATAACGCTCGATGAAGGCCCCGAGCTTGGCGGGATCCTCGATTCTGAAGGGGGGAGGAAGGTACATGCGGCTGCGCCCACCTTGTGGGGCAAGCGTGGACCCGAGTTCAAGCGCGACGGACCGCCGAAGGTGTCGGCTTAGGCGCCGATCCCCGCTGGCTCAGTTTCCCGCTGCTTCGAAAGCTCAGCGGCCGGGATCAACTCCAGCTCAATCCCGAGCTTTCGTCCGCCTGGCAGAGCAACCAGCATCGAATGTCCGGGGCATGCCGAGCTCTCCAGAAAGGAGAGGGCCGCAGAGAGGAGTTCGTTCTGCGGCTCTTCAACTTGAGTGGTAGCCATAGCCCGCCCTCTTAGCAGAAAATAAACCAGTCCGAGCGCCCAACGAAACCTTGATGGGCGGGGATTCCGCGGAGCCCTGAGTTATCTCAAATCGCCGGAAAAGTGCAACTTGCACTCATCACGATGCAAGTTGCAATAATCCCCATTCGCATTGGCTGCCGCTTTGGCAGCCCGCGATCTTCGTGAAACGGGCATTCGTGGCCGAAAATGACCCGTATTGGGGAGTGGAGTAAGACGCTTGTGGAACTCTTTCCAGAAGAAGCGGTGCCAATTCCGTAACTAGAAAAGTTTCTTTCAATATCTTCACCTCAAGGGCTCGCTGGGATCGCGATCCGGACCCGCGCGAACTTCTCCGCGGCCCCATTGGCGGGGATCACCACGGTGATATCGTCGGCCGCGCTGCCGTTCTCCAAGACGGTTACTGGCGGGCCGGCGATGGAAGCGAGAGGAACCGTGACCGAGGTCCAAGGAGCGCTGAAGTCCGAGGTGCTCTCTACGGTCACGGTGTAGGCCTTGGCAGCGTCCATCCGCTTGAACTGCAGGACCAGATTCCCCGAGCCGTCACGGGTGGCGGTAACAGGAGCCGAGCTGGCCGAACTCGCAGGCGAGGTGCCGGTCATGAACTCGATGCCGTTGGGCTGGCCGTCGCCATCAGGGTCAGCGTCAGGCGAGCGGTTCGGGCCGGTGATGGCGGGATAGCCTGCAAGCCAGCCCTCGTAGCCGGTCGCGACCGGGGTCACGGAAACCTGGGCAGAGCTACCGGTCTCCTCCGTGGCATTAAGCGCGGTGACCACGTAGTAGTAGGGCGTGCCGTTGTTCAGGCCGGTGTTCACGAAGTCCGTGCCCGTGACCGTTCCGACGGTCGTGTAGGAGGCCCCGTTCACCGTCGAGCGCTTCACGTTGTAGCTCGTGGCACCGGGCGAGGCGGTCCACGCCAAGCTCGCCTGCGCATCTCCTGCGGTCGCGGCTAGATTGATCGGCGAGGAGAGCGTGGGCGTGCCGTAGACCGCGAGCTGGCCATAGCCAAGCCAGCCATTCTCCGATCCAGGCGTGGTGAAGTCGAACTTCACCGCTGCCACGTTGGTGGCTAGCACGCCGTTCGCGGCGGTCAGAGTGGCCCGCGTGGTGGACTGCACGCCAGTGGGATTGGGCGGGTTGTAGTTGACTGCGCCCAAAGTCACGAAGGTCGTGGGCGTGGCCACCTTGGAATAGGACACCGTGTAGGCCTGCTGATCGCGCCCGGCATCTGCCCAGCCCCCGTGAACCATGATCTTGGTAAGGGTGTGGCCGTTGGAATTCGCGGGAAGCGTGTAGACCAGCGAGGAACCGGCACCGCTGCCATTGCCGCAGCTCAGGTAGTTGATGCTGTTGTCGCCACCACTGGTCGGACTGATCGACAGACTGCGCGGGGTGGTCAGCGAGTAGAGCGGCCGGTTGTTCGAGTTCAGGTTGAAGTTGCCCCCTGAGCTGGAAGGGCTCAAGCCGCCGATCAAGCTATCGCTGGGGTTAGGTGCCCAACTGGGGAGAAAGGTTGTGTTTCCACCCAAGCCGGTCTGCGCGGCCATGGAGGTGATCACGTTGTTCACCGGCGCAGACACGGCACTCACAGTGAGAGAAGCCGGGGCACTGGTGACCGAGCCCTGCGCATTAGTCGCCTTGAGCTGATAGCTTGCCGTGTCGCTGGTTTGCAGGTTGCTGAGCGTGAGGGTGGGCGCGGTGGCCCCGCTGATATTGCTCGGCACGCCGCCGACCACCTTCTGCCACTGATAGGTCAAGGTAGATGCACCGACAATCGAGGCAGTGAAGCTCACCTGGCTGCCCACCACATCACGGGCCGTGGCGGGCGAGGTATTCGCGACCACCGCAGGCCCAAGCGGAGCGCCATAGACTGCGATCTCCGTGTAACCGCACCAACCATTCTCAGGGGCAGGCGTGGTGAAGTCGAACTTAAGTGCGGCGACATTGCTGGCAAGCGGCGCGCTGCTCGCCGACTTCAAGGTTGCACGCGTGGCGGCCGGGACATCCGCGGGATTCGCCGGATTGTAGTTCACCACCGCGAGTTGGGTGAAGGTCGCGGGATCCGACACGGTGGAATAGGAGACGGTGTAAGCCTGTTGATCGCGGCCATCGTCGGTCCAGCCGCCGTAGACCACGATGTTCGAAACGTTGTAGCCACCGGAAGCGGACCCGAGGTTGTAGGTCACGGACTGCCCCGCACCGCCGCCATTGCCGCAGGTGACCTGGCTGGCATTGGAGCCGCCGTCGCCAAAGGTGGACTTGCCCGCATTGCCATCAGTCAGGATGGCCGTGGCCTGGTGGAAGTCCCCGGTGCCGACACTTGCGGGCGACTGAGCGCAAATCAGGCTACCGGGTGAAACCAACCAAGTGGGCGAGAAGATCGGGATCTCGCTGCCACGGCTGGTCTGCGCCGCGTAGCTGGCGACGACATTGTCCACGGCCGCCGGGACACTGGTGACCGTGAGCGTGCTCACCTTGCTGACAGAAACGCCAGCGGCACTGGATGCCTTGAGACGATAGTCGCCGGCGTCGCCCAATTGCAGATTGGAGAGAGCAAGTGTCGGCGTGGTCGCCCCGACGATATTGATCGCCTGACCGTTTACCAGCTTCTGCCACTGATAGCTGGTGGTGCCGAGACCGCTGCCGAAGGTGGCGGTGAAGGTCACTTCGCTGCCCACGACATCCACCGCGGTGGCGGGGGAAACATTCGCTACCAAGGCCGGTCCCGGATTGCCCCCTAGTGGCGGATTGAAGCTGATGTTGTCGATGAAGATCGTGTTGTCACCGCCGTTCAGATTCGTGCCGGTGAAGCTGAGGGTGTGGGCTGCGGCAGTGGCGGTGAAGTTGGCGGTGCGGCCCGCAAAGCTGGACCCGCCACCCGAGCCGGACTGGATCACCGTGTTGTCGATCTTCACGTCCCAGGTCTGCTGGTTGCCGGAACGCTGGGCGGAGGAATAGGTGAGCGTGTAATTGGTGCCCGGAACGAAGCCGGTCAGGAGCTGCGAGGTCGTGCCACTGAACTGCACGAAACCCACCTGCGAGCCTTCCGGCGCATTCGGATTGCCGAAGGCGCTGCTATTCGAGCAAATGCCCGTGCCGGAGAACTTCCAGGGATTGCCGGTGATGTCATAGCGATACTGGGAGCCGCCGATGCTCGGAGCCTCGAAGCCGAGGTTCATGTTGCTGCTGCCAACGACGAAGCTCATCGGCGCGGAGTCAGCGATGCTGCTGCCATTGAAAAGCACGCGGGCGAAGGCGCTATGTTTGCCCGAAGTGGCATTCCCCCATGCGCAGGTGTAGGGCGAGCTGTTATTCTGGCCGACCATCGCACCATCGATGAAGAACTGCACGCCGTTGACTAGATTGCCATTCGCCGTGACAGATGCGGTCAGATCGACCGGGGCATTGGCCAGGAACACGGCATTGTTTGCGGGGCTGCTGATCGCTATGGCAGGGGCCACCGGCTGTAGCGAGTCGCGGGCGCTGATGCTGACGTTGTCGATGAAGACGCTGCGGTCGCCGCCGTTTAGATTGGTCCCGACGAATGCCAGCGTGTGGCTCGCCGCAGTGGCAGTGAAATTGATCGTGTAGGTGGCGAAGCTGTCAGGGCCCGGCTGATTGGATTGGATCACCGTGTTGTCGATCTTCACATTCCAAGTCTCGCCGCCGCTTCCCGCACGCTGTGCAGCGAGATAGCTGAGCGTGTAAGCCTTGCCCGGGGTGAAGCCAGAGAGGGTTTGCGTGATGGTGCCGAAACTCTGCACGAAGGCGACCTGGGTGCCGTGCGGAGCATTGGGAGGCGAGAAGGCGCTGCCATTCGCGGCGATGCCCGAGCCATTGCCCGGCGAACCGTTGAAAGCCCAGGATCCGCCAGTGGGAGCGTAGCGATAGGCCCCGGAACCCGTGCCGATATTCGGAGCTTCAAAGCTGAAATTCGGGGTCGCAGGCGCTACGATGCTGATCTGCACGTTGTCGACGAAGACGGTGTTGTCGCCGCCTGCGGTATTCGTCCCCACGAGGGCCAAGGTATGGGCCGCGGCAGTGGCGGTGAAGGTCGCCGAGTAGACCGAGTAGCTGGTGGAGCCCGGGGTATTCGACTGGATCACGTTGCCATCAAGGACAAGGTCCCAGCTCTGCTGATTGCCGGGGCGTTGCGCGGCGAGATAGCTGATGGTGTAGGACGAGCCGGGCGCGAAGCCGGAGAAAGTCTGGCTCACGGAACCGTGCGATTGCAGGAAGGCAGCCTGGGTGCCTTCTGGGGCCGCGGGGTTATTGAAGCCGCTGCCATTCGAGACGATGCCGGAGCCATCTCCAGCGATGCCGCCAAAGGTCCAGCCGCTGCTGCCGCTGCCGGGATTGTACTTGTAGTTACCGGCACCGATCGCCGGGGACTCGAAGCCGCCGGCCACCGATGAAGCGAGGGCAACAGTCTCCGAGGAAGGATTGCTCTCCCCGTTCGCATTCACCGCGGTGACGATGTAGTAGTAGGTCACGCCACTGATCAGGCCACTATCGGTGTAGCTGCCGGTGCTGGTCGTGGCGATGGAGGTGTAGGGTCCACCCTTGGCGGTCGAGCGCTTCAGGCTGTAGCCGGTCGCGCCGTAAGATTCGGTCCAGCTCAGGTCGACCCGCAAGCTGCTGGCCAAGGCGGCTACCAACTCGGTGGGCAGCGGTGGATAAAGTTGCTGCACGCCGATCACGACGCGGCGGTTGGTTTCCGTGAGCGCCGGGTTGTTGACGTTGGTGATGGTCATGAAGACCTCGAACTGCGCGGCATAGAGATTCGGATTCGCCGCCAGAGTGTAGTAGTCGAGCAGGGCATTGTTCGCCACGCGGACGGTACCGCTGCTGTCCACCGAGAAGGTGCCGCCAGTATTGCCCGAGGTAATGGTGTAGACCAGCGGGCTGCTGTTCGGATTGGAGGCCGGCACTGAGCCCACCACAGTGTTGTTCGCGGCGCGTTCCGCAACCGTCAGGCGGGTCGGCTTGCGGGCGCCCGCCACATTGCCTGTGATCGAGTAGTAGCCGAGGCTGCCGTAGTCCGAGAAGCCGGTGCTCACGGGATCATTCTTGGCCACGCCGGTCACGCGAAAGGTGTAGGTGCCCGCGGCCAAAGTCGTGGTGATGCTCGATGAGACATCATCCTGCGCATCGTAGGTAGCGACGACAAGATCCGCCGCATCGGCGATCGTGGCTCTGGTCGCCAGATTGCCCCAATCCCCCGGCGCCACTGGATTCACGCTCAAGGTCACCGCGCCACCGGTGGTGGTGAACTGGAAAGCATCGGTATCGCCGGTGCGCTCGATGACGCCTTCCGCGGAGACGTTGTTGCTGCCATCGACATCTAGGTAGCGCGAGGTCGCCAGCGTGGCACCGGTATCGTCATTCCGGTAAGCGACGTTGTTGTTGGTCGTGGTGATCGTCTGCAGCTCGTCCTGCGGCTGGTTGGCATTCACATACTCGCCCTTCGCCCAAGTGGTGACCGCTTGATAGTAGCCCACGCCCATGATCGGGGCCCAGCCGGTCTCGCCGCCGCCGTGGCCGCCATAATATTCATTCCCGCCGTTCTGCCCTTGGTGCGCGAGACCCAGCGTGTGGCCGACCTCGTGCGAGCCCACTTCCGCGGCCGCCTTGCCGGCGTAGTAGACCGACCAGCAGACCGTGTCGCTGCCCCAGTTCCACGAACCAAAGTAGGCGACACCGGCAGCGGTGACCGGCGTGGTGGTATAGCAGCAGCGCTGCCGGCTGGCAGCGGGGGCAGCCAGGAACACCTTGATATCCGTGGTCACGTTGATGTTGAAGGGCATGTAGTCCTCGGCCACCCGCTTCCAAATGTCCTTGATGGTATCGTTGCCGATCGCGGGACGCGCATAATTCACGCCACCCCAAGTGCTGGTGTAGCCGCCAGCGAAGTCTAACAGCATGACCGCCTGCGATCCCGGGTAGCTCTGCAGCGAGACGATCTCGGAATTGTAGCTCGGCACATAGTCCGGCACCTGGTCAGGGCGCAGCGGCACGATCTCCTCAACCTCACCGTGCGCGTGTTCCGGGTCCGCTTCCGCCATGTTCATGCAGACCACTTCGTCCAAGCGCCGCTGCCACAGCTCGGGATCACCGTTGGCACCGGTCGGCTCGACCCGATAAGCGGTCTTGCTCGCCGGAAACTCCACCACCCCGACCGCCTTGCCGGCCTTGCCGCCTTCGGGCGGGGTGAGGAAGAAGAACTTGCCCGTCTCCGGCGCGCTCAGCTCGCCGGAGACATAGGAGACGAGGCCCCCGTTAAATTGGATCAGCTTCACGCTGCCTTCCGCCACCACGCCATTGGTGAGTTCGAAGCGCACCGGATCGTCGTTCTTCGCATGGCGAAAGCTCGCGATGTAGTCCGCATCCCATGAGCGCTTCGACTTGCCGGAGCCTTGCAAGCTCGCGGCATAGGGGTTCACCGCGAGATCCATCTCGCGAAGCTGCGAGAACTTCTCCGCAAGTCCCGGAGAAGCGATCGCGTCGGGAGCAGAGGGAGAAAGCGGCGCTTGGCTCGCTTCAGTCACATCAGCGCCGGGGTGTTTGTCGGCCGACTTCGAGCCGGGCCTCGATTCCGATGCCGAGGAAGATGTCCCGCTTCTCCGCTGTTGTTGCTCCTGCCAAAGCAATGATCCAGCGCCGAGCGCCACGACGAGGCCGAGCGAAAGCGCCCGGCGAGAGAGGAGTGATGAGGAAGCCACGGGAGTTCAGACTTGGGTTGAGGATGTCTCGAAAGCACACCAAGCCCAAAGACGAGCCACGTCCCCGCTGGCAGCAGGCAAGAGACGGACCTCCGATTTGGGTTTGGGTTTCGCATGCCAAACCCCGGAAACCGATGGCCCAGCACGCAATCCTCTGGATATCAGGGAAACCTTGTCCCGAATACCTACCTATTTACCGAGCTATCCGTTTACCGAGCTTCATCACCAGAAGACACCGAATCGGCGAAATCCGGCGGCAAAGTGCCATCCCCCTCACCCTTAAGAGTAGGTCCCTAACATCTGGTGCACGTTCTCGATCGCCATGCTGCCCTCCCCCACTGCCGCGCTGCAGCGCTTCACCGAACCCGAGCGTACATCGCCCGCGGCGAAGATTCCCGGGCGACTCGTCTCGAAGGCATAAGGCGGCCGGCTCGCGCCCTTCCACGCCGGAGCATCCGCCACCGCTGCACCGGTTTTGATAAAGCCGCGATCATCTAATAGAATTTCAGGCGGCAGCCATTGGGTGCAAGGTTTCGCGCCAATCATCGAAAACACCGCCACCGTTTCCACAGTCCGCCGCTCGCCGCTTTGCTTGTCTTCAATCTCCACCGCTTCGAGCCGGACCTCGCCTGCCATCTTCCGGATCTCCGAATGGAAGAGGACCTCGATATTGTCCTTCGCGATGACCCGCGTCGAGAGGTAGCTCGACATGCTCTTGGCCAGATCTCCGCCGCGGACTACCATGATCACGCGGCTGGCCTGCTCGGACAAGAACATCGCCGCCTGCCCCGCGGAGTTACCTGCACCGGCGACGACGACCGTCGCGCCGCGACAGAACTTCGCCTCCATGACAGTGGCCGCGTAATAGACGCCCAAGCCTTCAAAGCGCTCGCGGCCTTCGGCCTCGATCCGGTTGTACTGCGCGCCGGTGGAGATAATCACCGTCTTGGCATGGAGCACGGTCTCGCTGCCTTCCATGCGGATCGAGGCACAATGTTCGCCCTCCGCAAACGCGAGCGAGAGCGCTTGCGATGGCGTGGTGAATTTCGCCCCGAAGCGGTAGGCCTGAAGCTGGGCGCGATTGGTGAGATCGCCGCCGCTGATGCCGGTCGGGAAGCCGAAGAAATTTTCGATCAGCGACGATGACCCGGCTTGGCCACCGGGCGCAAAGCTCTCCAAGACAACGGTCTTGAGCCCTTCGGAAGCTGCGTTCACCGCAGCCGCGAGACCCGCGGGGCCGGCACCGACAATCGCCAGGTCGCACCACACGTCTGCTTCTCCCACTTGGCAGAGCGGACGCAGCAAGCCGGCGACTTGGGCGATCTCCCGGATCGTTGGCTGCCTGAAGACGGTACCATTGCTGGCAATCAGCACCGGAAGGTCCTCTTCAGCGACCTGGTAGCGATCACGGAGGGAGACGCCTCCTTCGCTCGCGGAACTGATCAGGCGGTGCGGAATGTGATTCTTGTCGAGGAAATCATCGATGAGATGCCCCGCCCGACAGCCGTCACAGGCAATGATTCTCAAGCCGAGGAAGTCAGGATCACGCACCAGCCGCTTCCGCCGCATCATGAAGGCCTGGACGATCGGCTCCCCCACTCCGGGCAAGTCCGCCAGCGCCTTCCTCAGTTCGGTGGCCGGAATCAGCAGCACCTCCGACTCGGCATCCTTGCCGCGCACGCTCGCGATGGCGGAGTTCCCGGTCAGCGTTGAAACCTCGCCGACGAAATCCCGCGGCCCCGGCGTTGCCAGGATTTGTTCGACGCCATCGCGCGACTCGTAGGCCTCAAGTTGCCCGCTCAGCACCAGGACCATGGGATATCCCCGCTCACCTGCTGCGAAGATCACTTCACCGCTGCGGATCTTCCGCCGGACTCCCAAGGGTTCCAGCTGCGCCAGTTGATGGTCGTTCAGCGGAGGGAAAGCAATCCGCTCCGTGTCCCGATAAAACAGCTCGTCCTCTTCCTCCCGCGTCATGGCGAAACAGTAGAACGAGATTCGGTGGGATTGCGGGCAATTTGTTTTCCCAAGCAAGGAAACTGCCCACGGCACCGACTCCCGGTGCCACGCCTCGATAGGCGGAATCGGGCGAACCCAATGGCCCCACGATGGTGGGGATAATCTTCCCGCGGACAGGGAGGGATTCGAACCCTCGGTACTATTGCTAGCACACACGCTTTCCAAGCGTGCTCATTCGACCACTCTGACACCTGCCCTTAAGCGGAAGGGCGCGCACCCTAGGGGCCGTCCCCGCGCTTGGCAACCCGATTTTCGGGGAGAATTTGCGGAGACTCCAATCCTCGGCTTTGGTCCCTCCCCAACCGCAAAGTGCGCAGGTGTCGCACTGCGCCAAAATGCCGCCGCAACCTGCGACAGACTGTCACAAAATGTCGCAGCGCCGCACTCTCGGGGAACAGTTCCACAGGCCGCAAACCACTGACAACCAACCCGCTGTTTCGTTTTCGATGTCTGTGGCACGTGCCATGCGAAAGGGCGGGCAGCAATTTCCGCGCGTCTCTAACAAACCAAGGAAGGCGCGACCCAAGTCATCCAACCTCTAACCCACTCTCATCATGTCTAAGATTCTCGGTATCGACCTCGGCACGACGAACTCCTGTATGGCCGTCATGGAAGGCGGCGAGCCGGTCGTGCTCGAAAACTCGGAAGGTGCACGCACCACGCCCTCGATTGTCGCCTTCACGAAGAGCGGCGAGCGCGTTGTCGGCCAAGCGGCCAAGCGCCAGGCGGTGACCAACCCCAAAAACACGATCTTCTCCGCCAAGCGCCTGATCGGCCGCAAGTTCTCCGAGCTCTCGGAGGCGGACAAGAAGCTGCCTTACACCATCGTGGCAGCAGCCAATGGCGACGCCCACATCGAAGTGGAAGTCGGCGGCGAGAAGAAGACCTACTCGCCGCAGGAGATCGCGGCGATGGTGCTCGGCAAGCTGAAGGCCGATGCCGAAGCCAAGCTCGGCGAAACCATCACCGACGCGGTGATCACGGTGCCGGCTTATTTCAACGATTCCCAGCGCAACGCGACCAAGGCCGCAGGCGAAATCGCCGGTCTGAACGTGCGCCGCATCATCAACGAGCCGACCGCCGCGGCACTCGCCTACGGCCTGGACAAGAAGTCCGACGAGAAGATCGCCGTGTATGACCTCGGCGGCGGCACCTTCGACATCTCCGTGCTGGAGATCGGCGACGGCGTCTTCGAAGTGCTTGCCACCGATGGCGACACCCAGCTCGGCGGTGACGACTGGGACAACGCGCTGATCGCTTGGATCGTCGGCGAGTTCAAGAAGGACCAAGGCATCGACCTCTCCACCCAGCCGGACGCGCTGCAGCGGATTAAGGAAGAGGCGGAAAAGGCAAAGATCGCCCTTTCCAGCAGCCAGTCTTACGACATCAGCCTGCCCTTCATCACGGCCGACCAGACCGGGCCGAAGCACATCCAGCTCACGCTCACCCGCTCCAAGCTGGAGCAACTCACCGATCACCTTTTCGAGCGCACCAAGAAGCCGGTGCGCGAGTGCCTCAAGGAAGCCGGCGTGGCCGCCACGCATGTCGATGAGCTGGTGCTCGTCGGCGGCATGACCCGCATGCCCAAGGTGATCGAAGTCGCCAAGGAGCTTGCCGGCAAGGAGCCGCACCGCGGCGTGAACCCGGACGAAGTGGTGGCCATCGGTGCCTCCATCCAAGGCGGCGTGCTCAAGGGCGACGTCAAGGACGTGCTCCTGCTCGACGTGACCCCGCTCACGCTTTCGATCGAAACCGAAGGCTCACGTGCCACGCCGATGATTGAGCGCAACACCACGATCCCGGCCAAGAAGTCGCAGGTCTTCTCGACCGCTTCCGACAACCAGCCGGCCGTGGACATCCGCATCTGCCAAGGCGAGCGCCCGATGTTCAGCGACAACAAGCTGCTGGGGAACTTCAAGCTCGACGGCATCGCGCCGAAGCGCCGCGGTGAACCGCAGATCGAAGTGACCTTCGACATCGATGCCAACGGCATCCTGCACGTCTCCGCGAAGGACAAGGAGTCCGGCAAGGAGCAGAAGATCTCGATCCAGGGTTCCTCCGGTCTCTCCAAGGACGAGATCGAGAAGGCCAAGCAGGAAGCCGAGGCCCACGCCGAGGAAGACCGCAAGCGCGTCGAAATCATCGACACCAAGAACAAGGCCGAGAACCTGGTTTACAATGTCGAGAAGCAGCTCGCCGAACTGCCGGCCGAAGCCCCCGCCGAACTCAAGTCCGGCATCCAGGCCAAGGTCGATGCGGTGAAGGAAGCGCTGAAGAGCGACGACAACGACGCCATCAAGGGCGCCACCTCGACCCTCGAATCCGCCCTGCAGGAACTCTACAACGCCGCCCAGCAAGCTCAGGGTGCGATGGGAGGTAATCCCGATGGCGGCGGTGATGTCGATGTCGAGGCCGGCGAAGGCCAGTCTTCCGAGCCACGCCAAGCCAAGGGCAAGGTCGTGGAGGCCGAAGTGGTGGACAAGTAATCGTCCGACAAGAAGCCGTTCCAGCCTTCACCTCGCGCGATAGCAGCAATGAGTACCCCAAACGACTCGGCGGCCGTGTGCTTCCGCACCGGATGGATCGACCACCTCGGTGGTCACGTCCTCCTCATCGGTGCCTGCCAGCACGAAGGTGAAGGCTATCAAGGCAATTCCATGATCCGGGAGTATCTCGTCGTTTTCCCCGACGAGACTCCTTGGATCGCCCAGCGGATCGTCGACCAATCGCTCTACGGCGAGCCCGGCATTCCGCTGCGCAATGCAATCGGCGAAGCGCGGCGCCTTCTGGGCGTCGCGAAGTCCGCCCTGCGGGCCAAATTTTCCAACCGCCGCGTGGCGACCTTGGAAGAGGTCCGCGACGCTGTCGCCGAGGGCGACAAGGTGGACTTGGACGACATCATCGAGATGCGCGTGCTCGGCTTGCTCGGCCCGCATTTCCCGAAGATCGCCACGGAAACCTCGATCCGCTCACTCGCGGAGCTGGTGGAAATCACCATGCAGCACGGCAAGTCCTACCAACGGACGAGCTCGTTCTAAGGTCTTGATTTTTTGAGTCTTTCTCACACTTTCCGCGGCCGTCCCCAAGCGGCCCCGGTTTCTCAACCAACCAAACGCAAACCAAACCAACCAACCACATGGCCAGCATCAAACCACTCGGTCAACGCGTGCTCGTGAAGCGCCTCGACGCCGAAGCTGTCAGCGCCGGCGGCATCGTGCTCCCGGACACCGCCAAGGAGAAGCCCCAGGAAGCCGAAGTCCTCAGCCTCGGCACCGGCGGCAAGGATGAAGATGGCAAGACCATCGAATTCACCGTGAAGGTGGGCGACAAGGTCCTCATCTCCAAGTACGGCGGCACCGAAGTGAAGGTCGACGGCCAGGAGGTGCTCATCATTTCCGAGTCCGACATCCTCGGCATCGTCGCCTGAATCCTCTAATCCAAACTTCCCACCAATTTACAGATCATGGCTAAGCAATTGCAATTCGACGAAGCCGCCCGCCAGGCGCTCCTGCGCGGCGTGGAAAAACTGGCCCGTGCGGTCAAGGCGACCCTTGGCCCTGCCGGCCGCAACGTCATCCTCGACAAGAAGTTCGGCTCCCCGACCATCACCAAGGACGGTGTCTCGGTCGCCAAGGAGATCGAACTGGAGTGCCCCTACGAGAACATGGGCGCCCAGCTGATCCGCGAAGTTTCCTCCCGCACCTCCGACATCGCCGGTGACGGCACCACCACTGCCACGGTGCTCGCTGAGTCCATCTACAAGGAAGGCCTCCGCAACGTGACCGCCGGTGCCAACCCGATCTCGCTGCAACGCGGGATCATGAAGGCCACCGAGGCCATCGTAGCCCAGCTCAAGGTGCTCTCCAAGGAAGTCAACGACACCAAGGAAATCGCCCAGGTCGCCACCGTCTCCGCCAACTGGGATGAGACCATCGGCAGCATCATCGCCGAGGCGATGGACAAGGTCGGCAAGGACGGCACCATCACCGTGGAAGAAGCCAAGGGCATCGAAACCACGCTCGACGTGGTGGAAGGCATGCAGTTCGACAAGGGCTACCTCTCCCCGTACTTCGTGACCAATGCGGAGACGATGGAAGTGTCCCTCGACAACGCCTACCTGCTCATCAACGAGAAGAAGATCTCCTCGCTGAAGGACATGCTCCCACTGCTTGAGAAGGTGGCCAAGACCGGCCGCCCGCTCCTGATCATCGCGGAAGACGTGGAAGGCGAAGCGCTGGCCACCCTCGTGGTGAACAAGCTGCGCGGCATCCTCCACATCGCCGCCGTCAAGGCCCCGGGCTTCGGCGACCGCCGCAAGGCGATGCTCGAAGACCTCGCGATCCTCACCGGTGGCAAGGTCATCACCGAAGACCTCGGCATCAAGCTGGAGTCCGTTGAGCTCAGCGACCTCGGCTCCGCCAAGCGCGTGACCATCACCAAGGAAAACACCACGATCGTCGAAGGTGCCGGTTCCAGCGACTCGATCACGGGCCGCGTGAACCAGATCCGCCGCCAGATCGAGGAAACCACCAGCGACTACGATCGCGAGAAGCTCCAGGAGCGCCTCGCCAAGCTCGCCGGCGGTGTGGCCGTCATCAACGTCGGTGCTGCTACCGAAACCGAGATGAAGGAAAAGAAGGCCCGCGTGGAAGACGCCCTGCACGCCACCCGCGCTGCTGTGGAAGAAGGCATCGTCGCTGGCGGTGGTACCGCTCTGATCCGCGCCCAGGCCGCCGTTGGCGACCTCGGCCTGAGCGGTGACGAACTCACCGGCGCCGGCATCATCGCCCGTGCTGTGGAAGCCCCGCTCCGCCAGCTGGCCGCCAATGCCGGCCGCGAAGGTGCTCTGATCGTCTCCAACGTGAAGACCAACAAGGACGGCCACGGCTACAACGTCGCCACCGACAAGTATGAAGACCTCATTGCTTCCGGTGTCGTCGATCCGACCAAGGTGACCCGTTCCGCGCTGCAGAACGCCGCCTCGATCGCTGGCCTCCTGCTGACCACCGAAGCCCTGATCACCGAGATCAAGGAAGAGAAGGCAGCCGGCGGTGGCCACGGCCACGACCACGGCGGTGGCATGGGCGACTTCTAAGAGTCCCCGTCATCATCGACAAATTACCAAGAAGGCCGGACGGGAAACCGTCCGGCCTTTCTTTGTCGCGCTCTTGACCGATCTGGCGCGAAGTTCATTTCGCGCGGTCAAAAACTCCAATATCGAGCAGATCACCGCAAAAATCATTCCCGAAAGTGTGTAGATCGACCAATCTCACACCACTGCTCATGAAAATCCGATCCCTGCTGGCAGCCACCCTCCTCTCGATGACGCTTGCCCACGGAGCGGACGAAAGCACGGAAACTCCGACACCCGCACCGACCCAAGCGCCCGCCAAGCTTCCGAAGCTGCCATGGCACATGGTGAACATCTGGTGGGACACCCCGGGAGCGGTCCAAGATTTCACCGAATTCTCCGTGGATATCGACATCTCCACGGACATGCCGGGGGACAAATACAACCTCTACATCTCCCCCTTCTTCGGGAAGATCAACGACTCCTCCATCTACGGCGGGATCCAGAGCAACTGCAACGGCTGGGACGCGATGAATCCCTCCGATCACAAGCGCTTGCATGGCGGGCACGGCTTCATTTTCTCCCGCTGGAGCGATCACAAGGACCTCTCGATCGGCGACGTTCGCGCCACACCGGGAGGCTTCGTCGAGGCCGCGGGCTATGAAGGCGATTTCGTCTCCGGCCGCCGGCCCTACGCGTGGACGGCTGGCAAGTACACCTTCTCGCTGCGGGCCATGGACACCGAGCTGAAGGACGGCAAGCCCTTCACTTGGGTCGGCGCCTTCGTGCACGAACACAGCACCGGCAAGGACATCTTCGTGAACGCCCTGCGCTTCCCCGGGGACAAAATGGTCCACAACGGCAAAAACGCCGCCTTCATGGAGTTCTACTCCACCGAAAAACTCCATACTCCGCCGGACATCGCCTCCCTGCCGCCGCTCGAGGTGAAATTCTCGAATCTCCGCTTCAATGGCGCCCCCGCTCCGCTGACTAAGGTCTCGGCCAACTTCATCCGCCAGGAGATGAAGCGCTCGGACGGCTTGGACGCCCCGATCTCGCCAAATCTGGTGCACGTCTCCGCTTCCGAAGATGGCCGCGAAATCACCTGCAAACTCCAGAACGCCTTCTTCCCCGACGCCGAGGAACCGAACCGCATCCTCTGGCCCGCCAAAGCCAAGTAAGGCACCCGGCTTACGAAAGCTAACGCGCCTTCATTGACGCCATCCCCGCTGACCGCCAAGCTGGCTCGCGTGCAAGACGAAGAGCAAGAGGTCGAAGACATCCTGGACGACGACTGGATCCCCCTTCCGAAGGGCGTGAAGTCCTTCCAAGACCTGCCCGGCTCGATGGTCGAATATGAGACCTTCGACGGCAAAGGCTTCCTCGGCAAACTCAGCGCCTTCCGCGGCGAGGATGACCTCTACAAGCTGGAGATCAACATCGAGCTCCCCAAGGGCGAGTCCGCTGAGCCCCACTTCCCCCGCGCCGGCCTCATCGACGACTTCGCCACCCTGCGCCCGCACCCGAACCCGAAGCGCGCGAAGTGGATCCTTGGCGATCCGCCGGTCTAAGGCGTTTCGTCCGGTGGGACGCTGAAGCCCCGCTGACCCGGCGCGATCCTCCATTCATCGAGCAACTCGCCCTCCCAGGCGAGGTAAGTCAGTTCTGTCTCGAAGTAGAGATAGGCCGTCCATCCAAACTCCATCGCGAGACCGAACATCCGGATCAACTCATCCGCTTGGTCGCGGACGAATAGATGCCCCGGTGCCTCAATTAGCCAGCGCTGCTCTCCTTGCTCGGCCCGGATCGCGCAGATGGCCGCCATGTCCTCCGGCCGGTAGCCGGACCAATCGGTGAAGTGCAAAAGCGCGGACGAAAACCCAGCTTCGGCCCGGATCAAGCTCTCCGAGAAAGCCACCCGGCTCCCGCTCTCCGGGATCGGGCGCTGCTGGTAACCCCCCCCAAAAAGATGGTAGTTCCTTGAGTAGGGATTCGCCTGGATCGAGTGCTGCTCGAGCCAACGCGCAATCTCCTCGTCGGTCAGAATTAGCATCCGTTCAGCCCAACTGCCGCGCCGCCTGCAGCGTGTTCTTGATCAGCAGCGCAATCGTCATTGGCCCCACGCCACCCGGCACCGGTGTGATTGCGGAGCACTTGGGCGCAACCTCATCGTAGGCCACATCACCCACCAGGCGGTAGCCCTTCTTCGATGAAGGATCATCGACGCGGTTGATGCCCACATCGATCACCACCGCGCCTTCCTTCACCCAATCCGCCTTCACCATCTCTGGTCGACCCACGGCCGCGACGATGATATCGGCACGTCGGCAAATCCCCGGCAAATCCTTGCTGCGCGAGTGCGCCACGGTGACCGTCGCATCGGAACCCTTCGCCATCAGCAGCAGGGCCATCGGCTTGCCGACGATCATGCTGCGGCCAATCACCACCGCTTCCGCGCCTGCGGTCTTCACCCCGGCAGCAGCGAGCAAGCGCATGCAGCCCGCCGGAGTGCAGGGCACGAAGCCGGTGGGATCTTCCAGTGCAAGCTTGGCGACGTTCTCCGGATGGAAGCCATCCACGTCCTTGCGTGGATCGAGCGCACGCACCACCTCTTCCTCGTTGATGTGCTTCGGCGGCGGGCTCTGGACCAGGATGCCATGGATCGCGGGATCCGCATTCAGTTCACGCACCACGGCCAGCAGCTCCTCCTGAGTCGTCGCAGCGGGCAGCACGATCTTCCGCGAGTGCAGGCCCAGCTCGCCGCAGGTCTTCACCTTCGAGCTCACATAGACGTGCGAAGCCGGATCATCACCGACCAACACCACTGCCAGCCCGGGCGTGATGCCCTTGGCTTTCAGCTCTGCCGTTTCGGCGCGGCACTCTTCCAGCACTGCCGCAGCCACTGCCTTGCCATCAATTACGGAACTCATCGTACTTCGTCGTCGGAAAAGGTTTCACCGGTCCCCTGCCGCATCAAGACCTCGATGCGGCGGCGCCAGCTTTCGAATTCATCTTCCGGGAGCCCGTCCGGCACCGCAAGCGCCTCGTCGAAAATAACGCGCACGGTGCTGCAGGGCTTCGGAATCGCAAACCGGTCCCAAGTCTTGAGCCGCCAGCAATTCGGATACTCCACGTGGATCGGGATCACCGGCGCAGCACTGGCCTCCGCCAGCTTCACCATCCCGCCTTGGAGCACATAGCGCGGCCCGCGCGGCCCATCGGGCGTGACGCACACGTCCAGACCCTCCCGCAGCGCCTTGCGCATGCCCACCAACGCCGCCACCCCGCGACGCGAGGAAGAACCGCGCACCGAGCCGATCCCGAAAACACCGATCGCCTTCGCCAAGGTCGCACCATCATGGCTCGCGCTGGTCAATACCACCGCCCGCCGGTCCTTGCCGCAGGCACGCTTCCACGCCGCCGGCACCGTGAAAATCCGGTTGTGCCACAGGCAATAAATCACCGGCCCCGGGAAGGCTCCTGGCCGCGTGATTCCACAACGGTCCTCAATCTCAAACCGCAACGTGAAGCACCACAGCTGCATGAGCCGGCCCGCCAGCTTGCCGAGAAAACTCGCCTTTCCGCTCTCGCGGATCTCACTCCGATCGCCCGCCATGATCTCTCTTACAGGAAACCTCCCGCGTGCAAGGTCTCCACCAAGTACTGCTGCCGAGCCAGCAGGCTCTCGTAAAACTCGTGCCGCTGCGGATCCGGATCGCGCCGCGTGGAATCATCCACCGTCACAATGTAGCCCGCAATCTCATCGAAGCCCAAGGATTCGCCGTTCAGGCGGAAATACACCACCGCCGCTTGCATCGCCGCGCCCAGCAAAGGCCCGCCACTGCCCGCGACCGCTACCACCGGCACGCCGAAGACATCCGCCAAGAGCTGTTGGAAAGCTGGTCCCGCATCACGCGCCACACGCACACCCGCGGGTTCAAAGCCGAGATCGCGCAAGCGACTGAAAGCATAGCCAAAGCCCAGCGCCAGCCCTTCCGCCGCCGCACGGGCCAGATTCCCCGGCGTGAAATTATCCAGCGTCACACCATGCAGCACGCCACTCGCATCCGGCAGCCGCGGCGTCACCTCTCCTCGCAAGTACGGCAGGAATAGGAGACCATTTGCGCCCGCAGCCGTGGCCTCCAGCGCCCGCTCGAACTCTGCACCGGACCAGCCGTAGTGCCGACGCACCAGCTCGAGCGCCGCCACCGCGTTCGACATCCCCAGCCGCGCCAGCCAGCGCCCCGAGGAATCGCAGAGCGTCGCCGCCTCACCGCGGAAATCCACCGCCGGTTGATCCGAGATCGCGGCCAGCGAGCCGTCCGCCGAGAGATCCGCCACTACCGCGCCATCCGATGCCGCCCCGACGGCCAGTGCCGCCAGCGCCGCAGCACCGGATCCCGGTGCCACGATCACGCCCTCCGGCAGCCCCCACGCCTTGCACAACGCCGGGCGCAGCAAGCCACGCGGTTGCGCCGGCGAGATCCCCGGCGGCAGCATGTCGAAAAGCCGCCCATCGATGAACTCCATCAGCTCCGCGCTCCAGCGCCGCTGCGGCACATTGAAAAGCCCCGTCGTCGCCGCCGATCCCGCCTCGATCCCAGCCTCGCCGGTCAGCCAGTAGCCGATGAAATCCTGCGGCGTCATCAGCCGCGCCGTGCGTTGGAAATGATAAGGCTCGTGCTGCTTCAGCCACAGGCACTGTGCCGCCAGCGAACCGGCCGATACCGGATTCCCGCACAGCTCAATCAAGCCCGGTGCACCGCCAAAGGCTCGCGCGATCTCATCCGCCTGGCGTTGCGCCGAGCGGTCGATCCCCAGCTTCGCCGGACGCACGATGCGGTTGTTCTCGTCCAGCACCACCATTCCGCCAGTCGGCGAGGTGATCCCGATTCCAGCAACCGCGCCGCGATGCGAACCGAGCCCATCAAGGCATTGGCGCATCGCCTGATCCGCCGCAGCGATCCACGAGGAGGGATCTTGCTCACGGTAACCGTCCGGCAAGCCTTCCACCCAAGCGTGTGCGGCCACTGCCTCCGCCGACACCGTCGCGGCTTCCAGATCCAGCGCCACCACACGGGTCGCCGCATGGCCGATTTCAATTCCCAGGAAATGCATGCAAGCCTTCCAACCGGACTCCGGGTGTCGCGGGGGCGGTCGGACGCGCTAGACTCCCCTGCCAAGGGTCGCCTTGGCAAGCCCGCGCTTGAATCGCTTGAATCCGCGGCGGCTTGCCGCATCGTCCCCGCGTGAGCGATTTCGAAGAGAAGGTCCGCGAGGCTCTCGCCTCTCCGCAAAACCAAGGCGAACTCGCCGATGCCGATGCCGTCGGCACCGTCGGCTCGCCCGATTGCGGCGACATGCTGCGGATGTGGCTCAAGTTCACCGAAAAGGACGGCAAGCGCGTGATCGACCGCGCCTCCTTCCAATCCTTCGGTTGCCAGACCGCCATCGCCGTAGCCTCCATGGCCACCGAACTCCTCAAAGGCAAAACCGCCGAGGAAGCCCGCGAACTCTCCGCCAACGAGCTCACCGGCGACCTCGGCCCCCTGCCGCCGATGAAGATCCACTGCGGCCAGCTGGTGGAAGGCGCGCTGAAAAACGCTCTCGATCAGACCTCCACGCCAGCACCTGCCACGGCACCAGTCGGCAACACTCTCTCCCAAGAGATGCAGAAGCCCGCGGGGAAGATCCGGATCGTGCCAATCGACTGAGCGGGCATGGCGTTCTCGGTCTACACGATCTATCGGCAGGTCTTCAAAGTCTGGCGAAAGAAGCGGCTGGCCTTGTTTCAGCGCTACATTTCGCCGGAACCGGGGGACATCCTACTGGATGTCGGCGGCTACCCGGTCTTTTGGACGGCGCATGCACCGATGGTCGGCAGGATCGACACCCTGAACCTGCATGCCACGAGCTTCGATCCAGCAAACTTCCCGGGCCACCATATCCGCCCCTTGGAGGGGGATGGCCGGGCTCTCGAATTTCCCGATAAAAGCTACGACATCGCCTTCTCCAACAGTGTGATCGAGCACGTCGGATCCTGGGAGGACCAAAAGCGCTTCGCGGCGGAGTTATGCCGGGTGGGAAAACGCGTGTGGTGCCAGACGCCGGCATTGGAATGCCCGATCGAGCCCCACTTCCTGGCACCTTTTGTCCATTGGCTCCCGCGACGCTGGCGGCCCTTCCTCGTCAAATACTTCACGCCAAGGGGCTGGGCCGCCAAGGCAGGCAAGGAGGAGATCCAGGAGATGGTGGATTGGACACGCCTGATCTCACGCCGTGAGATGACGGAGCTGTTCCCGGATTGCCGGATCGTGGTGGAGTACTTGGTGCCCTTTGTGCCGAAGTCGTATATTGCCGTGCGGATGTAGCGTTGGGCTCTCAAGTCCAACCTTCCCAAGCCCAGCCCCGAAGAACCCCAACGCCACTGCGGAGGGCGGACACTCTGTCCGCCCGAAATCTTCTGCTGACGCCGCGTGCAGCTCGCCGGCCATGAGGAGCAGCGATCTTAATCTTACTGTCCCTAGCACCGGGTCGGCAAAAAGGTGGTCCGCACAGCCCCTGTGCGGCGAAGCAGTTCTTGTGGCCGATGGAGACCTCGTGCCTCGGCCGAAGCTCGCCCACCATCCGACGTCCTTGGCTCCCCGCGCCCCGCCATTCCCACCAAACCCAATAAGCTCTAGGTGAGCTTGGACAAACACGATCGCCCGCGGAGCAATCATCGCACCCCTTAGAGGGACCGATCAGATCGAGCCGCCACGGGGGCACCTGCTATTACCAGCCGCGAGGGCTGCTTCGTCCGCACACGGTGTGTGCGGACTACCTTGCCCGGACCACCTACGCGCGCCTGCCATACCCACCACAT
>NZ_BATP01000041.1 GCF_000739615.1 Haloferula sp. BvORR071 | reverse complement strand
GATCTCGTAAAGGGTCAGGTCCTCGCCACCACAGAGGTGGACGAGCACGCTCTCGGCATCGCGGAGCAGCGCACCTTGGTCGAGAAGGGGGCTGTTCAGGGCGTTGCGCAGGGCCTTTTGGGCCCGGTCCTTGCCCGAGGCGATGCCCGATCCGAACAAGCAGCGCGAGCGCGTGGTGCGCAGCGCGGTCATCAGGTCGTCCAAGCCCACGTTGATCAGGCCGGGGCGGATCACCAGGCGGATCACCGCCTTGATGCTCTCCGAGATCATGCGGTCCGCCGCGGCGAAGGCTTCGTGGATCCCCTGCTTGGCCAGCACGAGGTCACCCATGCGGGTGTTGTCGAAGGTCACCAACGCGTTCGAAAGAACGGCCAGCTCGTTGAGCGAGGTATCCGCCTGCTCGCGGCGACGGCGGCCTTCAAAGCTGAACGGCATGGTCGCGAAGACCACGACAAAGGCACCTTCCTCACGGGCGATGCGGCAGACGATCGGCGCCGCACCGGAGCCGGTGCCACCACCTAGACCAACGCAGAGGAAGACAATCTTGCGACCCTTGAGCGCAGCGCGCACTTCGCTCTCCGCTTCCAGGACTGCCTGCTGGCCGAGCTCCGGATCACCGCCGGCGCCCAGACCCTTGGTCAAGTTGCGGCCGAGCTGGATCCGGTCGCGGGCGACCGATCCGGAAAGCGTGCGGATGTCGGTGTTGATCGCGAGCATTTCCGCCCCGTCCATGCCGTCCAGGACGACACGGTCGAGCATGTTGGTGCCCGCACCGCCGAGGCCGACGATTTTCACGGAAGACGACGGGATGGTATTCTGAAGGTCGCGTGGGAATTCGATCATGGCGTTTTAAGGTGGGGCGGCGCCGCCGCGGAATGAGGAGTAAGTTAGCGTGAAAAGGGCCAGAGGACGTTGCCGATCTTGCGGAAGACTCCGCGCTTGGGTTCGCGTTCGGCCTCGATAATTTGAGCGTAGCGGATCAGGCCGATCGCGGTAGTGAATTGAGGATCCTTGAAATTCGCTTGCACGCCGCTGAGTTCCGGCGGCTCGGGGCGATAGATATCGCGCTTGAAGACATCGTGGGCAAGCTCTCCGAAGCCGCGCATCAGGCTCGTGCCACCGGACAAGAAGACACCAGTGCCGACCTTCTCCATCGCACCCTGAGGCAGGCGGCGCAAAAGCAACTTGAGCGTCTCCTCCAGCCGTTGGCGGATGATGTCGTTCAGAAGCTGGCGCTTCACCTCCGCTTCCGCGAAGCCCTTTTCGTCCGCAACCTTGATCAGGCCGACGGAGCGGGCCGGATCGGCAGAGGCATCGCCTTCGCGAACCTTCAGGATCTCCGCTTTCGAGAAGGCCAGGCCGGTGACAAGGTGGATGTCATTCGTCACGTGGTCACCACCGACCGGAATGCAGCCAGCGGCCTCCACCGCGCCGTCGAGGTAGAGCACGTAGTCGGTGGTACCACCACCGATGTCGATGACCAGCGCGCCGCGCTCCTTGGCTTCGCGGTCGAGCGCGACTTGGGCGGAGGCGATCGGCGAAAAGACCAGATCGTCGATATCGAGCGGCATCTCACGCACGCACTTGATCTGGTTTTCGATCCGCGAGCGGATGCCGTGGATCACATGGAAGTCCGCATCCACCGTCTTGCCGGACAGGCCGATCGGCGAGGTTGCGTGCTCAAAACCATCCACACCGTAACGGCGGATGATGTGGTGCAGGTAAACATTCTCCGTAGGAATCGCGACCGCGCGGGCGATCTCCTTCGCCTCCTGGACGTGGGCCGGCGCAATCACTGACTCATCGTCCGGCAGGCGGAAGCTGCCGCGGTTGTTCACGCCGTGGATGTGCGCGCCGGTGATGGCCAGATAGACGCTGCCAATCTCCACGTCGCTGGCGTCCTCCGCCTTGACGAGAGCATCCTTCACGCAGGCGCGAACCTGGGGAAAATCGTAGATCTCCCCTTTTTTCACGCCCACGGACTTCGACTGGCCCACGCCAAGGATCTTGACCGAGCCATCCGACTTCACTTCACCGACCACCATGCAAATCTTGCTGGTGCCGATTTCGAGGCCGACGTGAATCTTCGTGCGGGGCATGAGGGTGAGGGTGAATCAGCGGTTGAGAAGATTTTGAAGGTCACGCGAACGGCGGTCGCGCGGGACTACCGCGGGGCCGGGTTCGTTGATCAGGATCGCACGCGGCGGGGCGTCACCACGCAGCACGACGGGAATATTCCGCTCCGGGATCAGATTGATCGAAGCGATCTGGTCTCCAGCCTCCCGGGCATGGTCGAGGATATCCTTGAAGGTGGCCACCTGACGCTCGTGATCGCCGAGACCGAAGGTAGCAGTCGTGCCGTCGCGAGACTCCAGCTCCAGCGACCACACACGGCTCTGCCGCAGTGCGTAGATCCAAGCCTCAGACCCAGGCATCTGCCGACAGGCGACCTGATAGAGACGGCGCAAGCGCTCAAATTCCGGATGCTCGATCCGCTTGCCAGCAGCCAAAGGCTCGCCGCCCTCACCAAGCTGGAAGACAGGCAGCATGGCGGCCTTGGACTCCATCGGCTCCGGGCAATGGAAGAGAAAGCCGAGGCGATCAACCACCAGGCCCTTGTCCGGATCGCGGGCAGGAATATTGCGATCTGTGCCAGAGACCCAAGCATACGGCTCGCGGGCAATGACCTCCACCACCAGAGTGCCGGGGAACTCGCGGCGCACCGAGGCGCCCGCCACCTCGGGCAGCGCCCGCAAAATGGATTCGATCTTGTCCGGATCGCACTGAAAGAGGCTGCCCTTGATGTCGATATTGGCCACCTTGATCAGGAGGCGCTCGTCGAGTGCCGCATTCGGCGTCAGCTCGATCGCAGTCAGCTTGAATTCCTTGTTATCGACCAGACCACGATGAATCAGCTCGCGGATACCCCAGAACAGGCCGATGCCGAGGCCCACCATCATCGCAAACTTGAACAGACGACGGCACGATTTCAGGAAGCTGAACCAGACGATACGCGGCGACAGGATGTTCACCTGCAGGCGGGTGAGCTCCTTGCTGTGACGGACTCGGGTGGTGCGTTTCTTGAACATGGGTGCGTTTGTTCAGAGTGGACCGCTCAGTAAGAGCGGATGGCGAGGGAGAGTTCGGCGATCTTCAGGCAGAGAGTGGTGAAATCGATGCCGTGGGCAGCAGCGGACTTGGGCAGCAAGCTGGTCTCGGTCATGCCCGGGATGGTGTTCGCCTCGAGCACGAAAGGATTGCCAGCGGCATCCAGCAACACATCGACGCGCGAATAGACCTCAACGCCGAGCGACTTGTGACCGGCCAACGCGGCCTCCTGGACACGGCGGGTGGTGGCGGCATCAAGATCAGCCGGGCAGTAGTAATCGCTGCCAGCACCGCCCGTGAGCCAGGGGTACTTGTTCGACATGTCGTAGAAGCCATCGCGCGGAGCGATGTGAACGATCGGCATCGCGACGTTATCGAGAATGCCAACAGTGAGTTCCTTTCCTTCCACGAAGGACTCGACGAGGATTTCGTTACCATACTTCGCGGCAGTCTCCATGGCCTCCATCGCCTTGGCTGGATCCTTCACGACGGTGACGCCAACGCTGGAGCCCTCACGCGGTGGCTTGACCACGAAGGGCACCGGGATCGAGGGCAGCTTCACGCCATTCGAGACATCGACGATCTCCGAGTGAGGAGTCGGCACGTCCGCGGCGACGAAGCGGTCCTTCGCGAGGTTCTTGTCGAAGGCCAAGCGGCTGCTGGCGACGCCGGCACCGGTGTAGGGAATCTCCATCCCTTCAAGAATGGACTGAAGCTGCCCGTCCTCACCAAAGGTGCCGTGAATAACGTTGTAGGCCAAGCCGGTGCCTTCTGGCAGGGAGAGTTCCTTGCTGGTGACGTCAACACCGACAGCATTGCAGCCAGCCGCTTGCAGTGCCTTGAGCACGGCTTTGCCGGAAGCCAGGGAAACTTCGCGCTCCGAACCGGGGCCGCCCATCAGGACAGCGATGAGAAGACTGGAATCAATCATGGTAGTAACTGGTCAACCGGGGCAGGAAAGCGCGAGTCCGCGAAAGCCCGATCAAGCTTTCGTGAATTCCAAGTGTTTCCTGAGATGTTGATCATGCCTTAGAAAGTGAAGTCGTCCTCGCCGAGCACCTTGACCTCGGTTTCGAGTTCGATGCCGCGGGTTTCACGAGCCTGCGCCTTGATGCGGTCGATCATCGCAAGCACTTCGCTTGCCGTCGCGCCGCCGCCGTTGACGATGAAGTTGCCGTGGACTTCGGAGACCCGTGCCTTGCCCTCGTTGCAGCCCTTCAGACCGAGCTCGTCGACCAGCTTGCCCGCCGGCACTTCGGCAGGATTCTTGAAGATGCAACCCGCACTGGCCGCCACCGGCTGGCTGGTACGGCGCTTGGCCCGGGAGGCATCCCAGCGCTGCTGGATCGCCTCGGCCGTGTCGGGCTTGCCTTCGAAGACCGCTTGCAAGGCGAAGTTGCGGCGCAGTTCCGGCACGTCGCGGTAGTTGGAGACGATCGCCTCGCGCGAGCGGGTGCGGACCTCGCCATCCTCATCGAGGAAGGTGACGCTGACGACCTGGTCGAAAGTCTCCGTACCCATGGCACCGGCATTCATGCGCAGTGCGCCGCCGACATTCCCGGGGATGCCTTCCATCCACTCGAAGCCACCAATGCCCGCGGCCTGCGCGACACTGGCAACCTTCTTCAAGCGCACGCCGGCTCCCGCGACGATCTTGCCATCCTCCGCGTAGCATTCGGAAAAAGCACCGCCGGTCGGATGAATCACCGCACCGCGGATGCCACCATCGCGCACCAGCAGATTTGAGCCACGTCCGACCACGCGCATCGCGATCCCGCGCTCGCGGCAGCAATTCACTACCGCGGCGAAGGCCTCGAAGGTGTGCGGCTCAATCCAATACTGCGCCGGGCCACCGACCAGCATCGTGGTATGGCGGCGCATCGGCTCGTAAAGCTTGGCATCGATCTCGCCGCGCGGCGCCTGGCCTACGATCTCTTCAAGAATCTTCAGATCCTTGGCGATGCGGGTGCCCGCTTCGTGAACATTCCCAGCGCCAAGGGTGATCAGCAGATCGCCCGGCTCCAGGAAGTTGCCAACCGTGTGGTGGGCAGTGGTGAGGCAGGGCAACGAGACGACGTGATCGCCGCCGAGCTTCTTGGCCGCCTGCACGATGGTGTCACCGCTGACACCGGGAATCGGCGGCTCGCTGGCAGGATAGACATCGGTCACGAAGACCTCGTCCGCCGCTTGCAGCACCTTGCCGAAATCATCAGCAAGAGCCTGGGTGCGGGTGTAGCGGTGCGGCTGGAAAAGCACCACCACCCGGCCCGGCTTCAGGGAGCGCGCGGTCTGCAGGGTCGCCGCGAGCTCGGTCGGATGATGGCCGTAGTCATCAACGATGCGAACACGCTGGGAAAGATACTTGGTCTCGAAGCGGCGCTTGGCTCCTGCGAAGGAATTGAGCGCCCGCGAAACCAAAATGAAGTCCGCGCCGAGGCTGTCCGCGGTGGCGATCGCCGCGAGGGCGTTCAGCACATTGTGGCGGCCGGGAATCCCGAGTTCGACATCACCGAGCATCTCGCCGCGCCGCACCACGGTGAAGGCAGTGGCACCACGCAGTTCGCGAATCTCCGCCGCGGTGTAGTCCGCACCGGACCAACCGTAGCTCACGGCATTCGGAGACTGGGTCGCGACCTCGGTGGCCACGGAGCACTCCTTGCAATAAACCACCGGACCCGAAGTCTGGCTCACCAGAGTGCTGAAGACCGTCTTGATCTCGTCGAGATCCTTGTAGTGGTCGAGGTGCTCGGCCTCGATATTGAGAATGATCGAGCAAGCGGGCTTGTAGAGCGCCAAGGTGCCATCGCTTTCGTCACCCTCAGCGACCATCCACTCGCCGTCTTCCGACCACTTGGCATTCGCGCCCAGCACCGGGATTTCCGCGCCAACGTAGTGGCTCGGTTGCAAGGCAGCTTCGCGCAAGGCGTGAGCAACCATGGAGGAAGTGGTGGTCTTGCCGTGAGTGCCGGAAACCACAATGCCCTTCTTGGTGTGCAGGATCGCGGCGAGACATTCGGCGCGGCGGATCACCGGGGTACCGGCAGCCTTGGCGGCGGCGTAGGCCGGATTCTCAGGCCGGATCGCGGAGGAATAGACCACCACGTCCGCGCCCTTCACCGCCTCCGCGGTGTGCGGGGAAGAGAAGATCAGGCCGAGGCGCTGCATACGTTCGGTCTCTGCGGAGGTCACCTTGTCAGAACCGCTGACTTGGTGGCCCATGCCAAGCAACAGCAAGGCCAAGCCGCTCATCCCGGAACCGGCCACCCCGATGAGGTGGACGCGTAGCGGATGGTCGCGGTCGGTCAGCTTGTGGCTCAGGTCGTTCATTTCCGGGAAAGGGTCGCTTCGATGGCGTCGCAAACGCGTGCGGCGGCATCCGGCACAGCGAGCGAACGGGCCGCTTGTGCCATGCGTTCGCGGGTTTGCAAGTCGCTCATCAGGGCAGATACCCGGGCGGCGAGTTTGGTGGCGTCGAGCGCGGATTCCGGCTCCAAAAATGCGGCTCCGGCGTTTGAAAAAACCTCCGCATTCCGCGTCTGGTGATCGTCCGCGGCGAAGGGGAAAGGCACGAGGATCGAGGGCAGGCCCAGAAAGGACAGCTCGGTCATGCTCGAAGCACCGGAGCGCGACAGCACCGCATCCGCCACGGCATAGGCGGAGGGCATGTCATCGCAGAAGCCGACAACCTTGTAGCCTTCCTTCTGGCCGGCCTCTTCCTCCACGCGCTGCTGGTCGCCGGGGCCGGCGATATGAAGCACCTGGGTCCCAGCAGGAAACTGCGGGAAGGCTTGCGCCACCAAGGAATTCAAGCGCCGCGCGCCCTGGCTGCCACCGGTGACCATCAAGGTCGGGCGAGCAGGATCGAGGCCGAACTTCGCGGCGGCAGTAGCCCGATCCGGAAGCTGGCGCATCTCGGCGCGCACCGGCGTGCCGGTCTGGACGACCTCGCGGTTGCCGAAAAACTTGCGGGCGGCTTCCCAGCCGATGAAGGCCTTGCGGCAGAAGCGCGCGGTCAGGCGATTCGCCTTCCCCGGGAGAGCGTTCGAATCGTGGATAAAGGCTGGCAGGCCCGCATTTTTCGCGGCCCATGCCGGTGGCAAGGAAGTGAAACCGCCCATGCCAAGCACGGCGTCCGCGCCAAAGTCCTGCAGGATGGTCCGGCAACGGCCCATGGTTCGCCACAGGCGCCACAGGAAGGGCAGCATCTTGGGCGAAAAGGTCGCGGGCTTGCCCATTGCCGGCACTGTATCAAATTGATACTGAGTGTATTTTCGGCGTGCCTCCTGGTCGATCTTCTTCTCGGAAACGAGCAATAGAACACGCCCGCCGCGGGCAGACCATTCCTCCGCCACAGCGAGCCCAGGGAACAAATGTCCGCCCGTGCCGCCGCACGCGATCACCAAGGACGCCTTGCCGCCAGTACGTTGCATATTCCATGTCCCGAGACCCCCAGCCATAGGCGTCGAGCGGCGACGCTAGAGAATGCAACATTTCTTAAATATCAGGCAATACCGAAAACCGGTGGTTAGAAGGTTTCTCGCTGGAAAATCCCGGACTTGCGAGGAACAGGACCGGTCCGAACGGACAGGCCTCCATGAGAAACCGGATCCCCTCCCGAGCGGAGCCCCAATCCCCCACAAAAACGGACTTCATTCCCGGCACCAAGGGAAAGTGGCGGATTTTGGGAACAATATCGAATGTCTGGATTTATTAGCAATCAGGACCAAAGAAGCCCACCTCAACAGAATGATTTGGATATCTTTACCATTTTCCTCTCTTAATTGGATTTCAGCGAGTTGGGATTTTCCTTGGCGCTGCGATCACAGGGAGCCGAAAAAGGAAACCATAACTCATACACGCGATGACGTGATGCGAAACATCTTGTCGTTCCGGAATTTCCAGTGTTGTATCGCGGCGTTCCCAGCGAACCTCCCGAGCCCGAAGCTCCCCCCGGCCAAAGCAAAGGAGAAACGACGAACCGACCGAAAGGAGCCCCCCAAATCCTCAGGCCGGTTCGCCCTAAAACACCGGCCTCAGTCCCCCAACGAGAATTGGGGCCGGAAGATTTCCCCCGGTATAGTTAGTGTGTGTGTTAGTGTGTGTTGTCAGCCGCCCGGCGGGTCACTTCCCCCGATCCGCCGGGCGGACTGCCAAAGAGGATAGCGCACCGCGCCGGGACTCCGGACTGCGTGAATAGACCGCCCCCTTTCCCCGGAACGGCCAGAGATCCTCTCGCTCTTCTCAGGGCCGGAAAACGAAACAGAGGTCCGTGGTGGCGATCATTTCCTCCACCCGCATGCGTCGTGGCTTGTCCTTCCCGGTCCAGCTTTCGAGGAAGATGACCTCCTTGCGGGGAGAATTGTAGCCGACCACCACTGAGGCGTGCAGCGGTGCGTCCGCGCTTGGCCACGAGGCTCGCTCAGCCGGATTGGCCGGATCAGGCAAGGTCGCTGAGGGATCGGCGTCGAACTGGCGCATGAAGCGGCTATGAAGAGTATTGCGCTCTTGGGAGAAGCGACGCCAGACGATCACCGGGAAACCGGCGGAGAGAGCTCGACTGGCGGCGGAGGGATCGAATTTCGTGGTGCGGTCGAGGCCAAAGCCCGCCTCGGCGGCGACTGTGTGGTAGAGTTTCACCAGATTCGAGCCATCGGCCCGGCCGGTATTCTGGAAGCCGCCAGCGACAGCGAGCCAATCCTCATCGAGGTGGAGGCCGAAGTGGCGCGCTGCCATCGCGAGGGAATTCAGTCCGCAGTAAGGCCGGTAGCCTTGGGGAATCGGCTGCAGGTTTGGAATCAGCACCGTGCCATCGGCATCGCGTTCCACTTCGGCTGCGAGCTTGTCGAGCTTGGCGCGGGGCGGCAGCGCTGAGACCGCGGGGTCGAGCCACTGGTCCGACTCCGAGCTTGTCTTGAAGATACTGACGCGCAGCAGGCGATTCTCGCCGGCCAGCAAGCGGACCCGGAGTTGGTCGGTGTGCCACTCTTCGACCGGGGTGCGCAGGCCGCGGGTGCGGCCGACCTTTACTTCTTCGGGCTTGTCGTTGCCGGTGGTGGCGGCGATCGAGTTGCGCAGCTCGGCGTGGGCGTCTGTGTAGAGCTTGGTGAATTCAGCCTGTTTCTCGGCTAGGCGGCTTTCTACTTCCTTGCGCATCTCGCGGCGGCCCATGCCTTCCGGCACCTCCTCATCGAAGTAGCCGAAGTAGGACCCGGCATCCACGAAGGTGGCCTCCAGCGAATCCAGCTTGCCGTCCCGCCGCACGGCGCGCAGCAGGATCAGGTCACGCCCGAAAAGCTTCGGCCGCGCCATCAGATACGAGACTGAGGACGAGGCGATCTGCCCTTCATCGGTCCACTCGCCGGGCAGCGCCGTGGAGCCATCCCAGATATCGGGGCCCATCAGCTCCTTGGTGAGGTCCTTGCCATTGAGCGGACTCTGCGAATTGAAGACCGGCCCGGTGATCGAATTGGGCAGCGCCGATGCGATTCCCGGCAGCAATACGGCAAGAAGCACCAAGGTCCTCTTCATTCAGGTATCCATACGATTATTTCCGGGGAATGGAAGGATGGAAAGAAGACTGAGTGCTGAAGTTTCAGCAGGGAAATCCCCACACGGCGGCTGGACTCAAGGGGAGCTTGCCCACGGGTGCTCCATCCGAATAGGTATCGCCGCTTGAGACAACGGTTCCAAGGCTCTGCCCTCTCCCCCGCCACCGCCGCTGCGCTCGCGATTGTAGCACTGATGGAGACCGCTTGGGGAAATCCCGTCAGCTTCGGGTATCCCGGGGTTTACAAGGCCATTTCATTCGGCGTGGCGGCGCTCGCCCTTGCGCTTGAGGTGGCACTGGTCGGCTATCTGGCCTCGTGGATTTACGAGATAGAGGACCGCCGAGGTTTCCTGACCGCTCTCTCGATCATCAATGCCATCACCTATTCGGTCTTCATCTTGAGCCTGCATCGCTTCGTGCAGCGGGTGTGGGCCACGGAGGGGATGATCTGGGTGGCGGAGTCGATCGCCCTGTTTTTCCTGATCGCGGCAATGTCGGGAAAGGCACCCAAACTGAAGCATGCCTTCGCCCTGGCCTTTCTGGGAAACCTCCTGTCCTTCGTCATCGGCTGGATGGGGTAACGCACGTGGCCCTTGCGGGCGGGGCGGGGAGCGTTTAAAGGCCCCGCATGCACGGATTTGCCTACCGCCATGGCTCGCTGCACTGCGAGGACGTCGATCTCCAAGCCTTGGCCGAGGAGCACGGCACCCCTCTCTACGTCTATTCCGGGAACACGATCCTCGATCACTACCGCCGCTTGGACAAGGCGCTGGGCTCGATCGACCACGAGGTCGCCTACGCGGTGAAGGCGAATTCGAACCTCTCCGTGCTGAAGCTGCTGGCGGCGGAACACGCCGGCTTCGACATCGTTTCCGGCGGCGAGCTGTTTCGCGTGATCAAGGCGGGCGGTGACCCGGCGAAGTGCACCTTTGCGGGCGTCGGCAAGACCCGCCCGGAGATCGAGTATGCCCTGAAGCAGGGCATCTACTCCTTCAACGTCGAGAGCGAAGAGGAGCTGCGCTACCTGAATGAAGTGGCCGCCGATTTAGGCGTGATCGCCCCGGCAGCGGTGCGCGTGAACCCGAACGTGGACGCGAAGACCCACAAGTACATCTCCACCGGCAAGTCCGGAAACAAGTTCGGCGTGGACTTCGATTACATCGCCGACGTTTATGCCCGCGCTGCGCGGGAGCTGGCGCACGTGAAGCTGCGCGGCTTGCAAATGCACATCGGCTCGCAGCTGACCTCGGTGAAGCCCTTCGTGGAAGCCGTGGAAAAGGTCGCACCGCTGGCGACGCACCTGAAGAACACTTACGGGATCGAATTCTGGTCGATCGGCGGTGGCATCGGCATCGTCTATCACAGCTCACTGGAATCCGGCAGCCCCTCCTGGTGGGCCGCCAAGCCGGAAGGCGAACGCCCGCTGACGATCGAGGAATACGGCGCGGAACTGCTGCCGCGCCTGCAGCATCTCGGCCTGAAGATCCTGCTGGAGCCCGGTCGCTACATCGTGGGGAACGCCGGCGTGCTATTGACCCGCTGCCTCTTCGAGAAGCACGGCACGACCAAGACTTTCAAGGTGGTGGATGCGGGCATGAATGACCTGATCCGCCCGGCGCTCTACGAAGGCCACCACGAAATCGCACCAGTCAAGGAGCCGGGCGAGGCCCGCCGCAAGGTGGACGTGGTCGGCCCGATCTGCGAGAGCGGTGACTTCTTCTGCCAGGACCGCGAGCTGCCGGACTTCCAGCCGGGCGAGGTGGTCGCACTGATGAGCGCGGGCGCCTATGGCTTCGTGATGGCGTCGAATTACAACTCGCGGCCGCTGCCGGCGGAAATCCTGGTGGATGGAAGTACGGCGAAGGTGGTACGCAAGCGCCAGACCCTCGACGATCTGATCGCCGGCGAGGTTTGAGCCATCGGCGGTTTTACCGCGAAAGGACACACAAAGGCGCGGAATCCGAAAAGACAGGGCAGGAAGAGCGACATTGACTGCAAGCCGGAGGTCGCACTTCCGGAACCCTTCCTGCCCTTGCGCCACTACTTCCAACTCCACCTGCTGGTCTTCCTGCTCGCCACCACGGCGATCTTGGGGGAGCTGATCTCGCTGCCAGCGGCGGGGCTGGTGGTATGGCGGACTTTGTTCGCGGCACTAGGGGCTGCGGCATGGGTGGCACTGGTGCGGCGCAAGTCGCCGTGGCCGGGTTGGAAGGCGGCACGGGCGTTCTTCGGCGTGGGTCTGATCGTGGGAGTGCACTGGATCTGCTTCTTCGGAGCGATCAAGCTGGCGAACGTCTCGATCTCGCTGGCGGGGATGGCGACGATCTCGCTGTTCACGGCCTTCACCGAGCCACTGATGGAGAAGCGGCGGGTGCGGCCCTTCGAGGTGTTGCTGGGCTTGCTGGTGGTGGCCGGGATCGTGCTGGTCGCGGGCTTTGAGCACGGCCGCTTGTTGGGGCTGATGGTAGCGATGCTCGCGGCGCTGCTGGCGGCGATCTTCCCGGTGCTGAACCGCAAGCTGGTAACCATGGGCGGGGATCCGCTGGTGATGGTTACCTGGGAAATGGCCGGGGCCTTCACCATTGCCTTGGCGCTCTTCCCCTTGGTCGGTGGCGGTGTCTCGTTGCTGGCCTGGCAGAAGCTCGACTGGCTGTGGATCCTCTTGCTCGCGTGGGTGTGCACAGTCTTTGCGCACGGTTTCCACATCCACTTGCTGCGGCACTTGAGCGCCTACACCACGAACCTAGCGTTCAACTTCGAGCCAGTCTACGGGATGATCGCGGCGGCGCTGCTCTTCGGGGAGCACAAGCAACTTCATCCGCTTTTCTATGCGGGCATGGGAACCATCCTGCTGGCAAATGCACTGCATCCCTTCCTGATGCGACGCTTCGCGAAGCCGAGGCCGTAGCTCGCCTTATCCCTCTTACAGCTTCACCGCGTAGGACCGGAGACCGGCCACGGGCAGCGGCTTGTAGTCGACGACCGAGCGTGAGCGGCGGTGGATACCGCAGAGCAAGCCCACGGCGCCAAGCGAGACGATCAGGCTGGTGCCACCGTAGCTCACAAAGGGCAAGGGCAGGCCATCATTCGGGAAAGCCGCGGTGGTCACCGCGATGTTCACCATTGCGGGAATCACCACCACACAGGTGAGTCCCACAGCAAGGCAGCGGTCAAAGATCGAGGAAGCCTGCATCGCGATCGAGCAGCCGCAGACGGCGATGATCACGAAGCAGAAGACAACGCCCAGCGTAAAGGGCAGACCGAGTTCCTCCCCGACCACCGGGAAGATGAAGTCGCTATAGGCGAAGGTCAGGGTGCTGAATTTCTCGGTGCCATTGCCCAGGCCCATCCCATGCGGGCCCCCATTGCCGAAGGCCAGAAGGCCGCGGTACTGTTGCATCCCCTTCCCTTGCTGCTGAACCGGGTCATCCAGATTTAGCCAAGCCACGATACGCGACCAGCGGTTCTCGTTCGAGTGAACGAAGAACACCGCACCAGCCATGCCGGTAAGCGCAGTCGGGATCAGGTAGAGCAGCCGTGTCCCAACACAGAAGAAGATGGCAGCGGCAGCCACCGAAAGCGAAAGCGCCGAACCGACATCGGTCTCGATCGCGATCAGACCGATCGGCAATCCAATGATCATGCCGGGGATGATGAAGCCCCGCCAAAAAGTGTGCACTTCCGTCTGCCAGCGGGCAAACCAGCCAGCCAGCGCGATCATCCCGATGACCTTTACAAACTCGGAGGGCTGGAATTCAACGCCCAGCTTCACCCAACGCGCAGCCCCATAGCGTGCGACGGCGACACCGGGAACAAAGCAGAGAACCAGGAGAACGCAGATGCCGGCCACCGCAAGCGGCCAAAAGCGCCGCAGCAAGACGGGATCAAGTCGTGTCGCCACAAAGGCCCCGATCAAGCCCACCCCCAGCATCTTGCACTGGTTCAGCACCAGCTGATACTCGTCGCCTCTTTTGACCGCCCACGCACTGGTGCTCGTGAGCATGACCAAGCCGAGCACCGTGAGGGCGGCGACGGCGGTGCAAAGGACAATGGTGGCGCTGCGGGTCATGTTGATCGGGGGGAATCAGATCAGTTGGAGAAAGCGATCAGGGAATGCGGAGCTGCATGCCGGGCTTCAGCTTCTTCGCATCGCTGATGCCGTTGGCCTTCATGATCGCCTTATCCGTGGTCTTGTTGGCTTGGGCGATCTTCCAGAAGGTATCGCCCTGCTTGACGGTGTAGGTCTTGCGGGCCGGACTTTCGGCTGCTGCCTTGGTCGTGGAGACTGGTTCGGCAGCAGCAGTGGTGCGGGCGTTGCGCGGCGTTGCCGACTCGGCTTCGACGGCAGGCTGCGGAGTCGCTGGGCGGGGCACCTTCGGCTTGATCAACTGCGGGCTGCCAGCAGCGGTGGTCTCCACCAAATCACCACCATTGCGCATCTTGTCTTCGACCGGAGCGGCGCCTTCGTGGATGACGTTCTGCTCCTCGGCGTCCTTCACTTCATCCGGCATCTTGGCGACGATAGTGAGCGGCGGAATCGTCAAGACCTCACCCTTCTTCAGAGTCCGGTCGCGATTCGCCGCACGCAGATCTTCCATGTCCACCCCATTTCTCTCCGCAATGCTGGCCCAAGTATCGCCTTCCTTGGCGAAGTCCGTCCCATCCAAGACGCGGGGAGCCGGGGCACTGCGGTCGCGCGGCTCTTTCACCGGCTCGATGCCAGCCATCGCAGCCCGGGCGGATTCCTCGCGGTTGGGCTCCTCGACATAATGGCTGTGGGCAAAAATCCCGGCGATGGCCACCACGTGGATGACCAGGATCACGACCAAGGCGCGAGCGATGCCGAGGTTCGGCACATCACCATCGACCTCCGGCATCGCGGGCATGGCGGCCGTGGCAGCACGCACCTTCTTGGTGCGGACGATGTTCGCGAAGTAGGTGCGGAGTGCGCCCTTTTTCACAGGGCGGCGTTTCACGGATAGGCTCGGGAATTTCATGGGTGAGTGGTATCAGCGAAGGTTGAGAACGAGTTCACGAAAGACATCCCCGCGCTGTTCATAGCCGGAGAACTGATCGAAGGAGGAGGTGCCCGGTGAAAGCAGGACGGTGCTGCCGCGTGGCGCGAGACGGCGGGCGGCACTCACGGCTTCCTCCAAGGTGGTGGTCTGCTCAACCGGCACGGCGGTAGCGAAGATCTCCGCCAGCGGCTTGCCGATCTGGCCATAGGTCACGGCAGCCACAGCCTTCTTTGCCAGCAGCGGCGCAACCGGAGCGTAGTCCAGGCCCTTCTCCTTGCCCCCCGCGATTAGCACCACCGGGCGGGTCTGCGAGCGGAGCGCGCTCTCAAGCGCGTGGAGATTGGTGGCCTTGGAATCGTTGAGATACTCGACACCATCCAGAGTGCGGACAAGTTCGCAACGGTGCAGCGGCGGGGCATAGCCATTGAGCGCGGTGCGCGCGGCATCAAGAGAAATGCCGATGGCCTCGCAGGCAGCGATGGCAGCCATCGCGTTCTCGGCATTGTGCAGGCCGCGCATGCGGGTCGTCGATTCGAGATCAAAAACCGGCTCGCCCTTGCGGAAGAGCTGGCGGCCGTCGGAGAACCAATCGGCGGTCTTGTCTTCGGTCGAGAAGGTGACCACCTGTGGCTTGATCGGTGGCAGGTTCTCTCCGGTGCGGACTATCGCGGTTTCGTTTGCCGTCTGGTTCTCGAAGATCCGGAACTTGGCGTCGAAGTAGGACTGCACCGTGGGGTAGCGGTCCATGTGGTCGGGCGCGAAGTTCAGCCAGATGGAGACATCCGGTTTGAGCGTGCGGATCGTTTCGAGCTGGAAGGAGCTGAGTTCGAGCGCGACGGCGGTCGGCACGGGATCGCGCAGGACGACCTCGCTGAGCGGGGTGCCGTAGTTGCCACAGGGTACAGAATCATAGCCTCCGGCACGAAGTATGCGGTCGACCAGCTCGGTCGTGGTGGTTTTGCCATTTGTGCCCGTGATGCCGACGATGCGGCCGGTGTAATATCGGGCGGCGAACTCCGTCTCGCCGATCACCTCACCGGCGGATTCCGAGTAGGCAGCGACCAAGGGGCCGAAAGTATCGATGCCCGGGCTGACAACAAGGAGGTCGCAGGTGGTGGCACGGCCGGTTTCCTCGGTCGCTTCCGCGCAGCCCTCGACGGCCTTGGCGTCGTGGACATGGACCGTCGCCCCTTCGCGCAGGGCGAGGGAGGCGGCGGCGCGGCCACTACGGCCGGCCCCGAGAATCACGACGGTTTTTCCGTGAAGCGACATCAGGCAATCTTGAGAAGGGCGAGACCGAAGAGGGCGAGCATGATCGACATGATCCAAAAGCGGATGATGACCTGGCTTTCGTGCCAGCCGCGGAGCTCGAAGTGGTGGTGGATCGGAGCCATGGCGAAGATCCGCTTCTTGCGCAGCTTGAAGCTGCCGACCTGCAGCATCACCGAGAGGGCCTCCATCACGAAGACCCCGCCGATGATTACCAGCAGCAGCTCCTGCTTCACGCAGATGGCCGCGGTGCCGATCGCGCCGCCGATGGCCAGCGAGCCGGTATCACCCATGAAGACCTTCGCGGGGTGGCAATTGAACCAGAGGAAGCCAAAGCCGGCGCCGACCAGGGAAAGCAGCAGCACCGCCAACTCGCCCACGTAGCGGTTGTAGGGGATCACCAGGTAATCAGTGGCCATGTAGAGGTGGCCGGCCAGGTAGGCCAGAACAGTATAGGCAAGAGCGACGGTAATGGTACAACCGGTCGCGAGGCCGTCCAGGCCGTCGGTGAGGTTCACCGCATTCGACGAGCCGATGATGATCGCGGCGAAGAAGGGGATGATCAGGAAGCCGAGATCGATGATGCTCTTCTTCACGCCATCGGCCTTGAAGAGCGGGAAGCAGATCTCACCGATGCCCAGCGACTGCTTGCCGAGGCAGAAGCCCGCGGCGTGGCTGCGGATCTCTTCCGGGCTGGCGCCGAAGCCGGAGATCTCCTTCTTGAAGTAGATGAAGCAGGCGGCAACCAGCGCAATCACGAGCTGCCAGAAGAGCTTGGTACGGGCGCTGACGCCATCGGACTTCTTCTGCTTCACCTTCTTGTAGTCATCGCAGAAGCCGAGCAGGCCGAGCGCGGCCATGGTGCAGGAGCAGACTGCCACGAAGGGATTGAGCGGGCGGGCACAGACGAAGACCGAGACCAGCACCGCACCCAGGATCAACACCCCGCCCATCGTCGGAGTGCCGACCTTGCCGCCGTGGAGTTCCGCCAGCTTATGGACTTCCTCGGCGGTGCGGATCGGCTGGCCGACCTTGAGCGAGATCAGGCGGCGAATCACCCGCGGGCCGGCGATCACGCTGATCACGAAAGCGAGCAAGCAGCCCATCGCCGCGCGGAAGGTGATGTAGCCAAGCAGGTTCAGGAAGGAGAAGGTGTGGGCCCATTCCTTGTTGGCGTCAGCGGCCGCCTTCCACCATTCGTAGATCGCGTAGAGCATTGGATTAGTCTCGGGAGGGGAAGGCTTGGTTCATGACGCGCTCGAGGGCGGCGCTGCGGCTGCCTTTGAACAGCACCACGTCACCCGGCTTGGCGCGCTCCGCGATCCACGCCGCGGCAGCCTCCTTGTCGGAAATGTATTCGGCGGCACCAGCGGCACCTTCGGCGATGCCCTGCGAGCCTTCGCCCACGGCGACCACGGTGAAGCCACGGTCGGCGGCGCGTTGCCCGGCTTCCAGGTGCGCCTGCGGGGCCAGCGGGCCGAGCTCGCCCATGCGTCCGAGCATCGCGTAGCGAGTGCCACCCTCAGCCACCGGCGTTTCCGCCAGGGTTTCCAGAGCGGCAAGCATCGACTCGGGATTCGCGTTGTAAGTGTCGTCGATGATGGTGATGCCTGCGGTGGTGAAGCGGCGCAAGCGGCCGCTGGTCAGCACGGCCTCCGACAGGCCCGCGGCGATCTCCTCCGGGGAGATGCCCATGAACCAGCCCGCGCCGGCGGCGAGCAAGGCATTGTTCACCATGTGGCGACCGGCGACGGGCAGGCGGACTTCCACGCTGCTGCCTTCGATCACCAGATTGAAGCAGGCGAAGGATTCCTCCTGGCGCAGGTCTTCGGCACGGACGAGTCCGCGGCCATTGCCCACCGCGATGACGCGGGCCTTGGTTCGACGCTTGAAGTATTCCAGGAAATCGCAGCCTGCGGGCACGAACAAGGCACCATCCTCCGGCAGAGCACGGGCGAGCGCGCCCTTCTCCTCGGCGATGCCTTCCCGGCTGCCCATGAACTCGATGTGGGCGCTGCCGATATTGGTGATGATGCCGAGCTTGGGCCGCGCGATCTCGCAGAGCGGGGCGATTTCGCCGGGATGGTTCATGCCCATCTCGAAGATTCCGATCTGATGGCGTTCCTCAATGGTGAGAACGCTGAGCGGCAGGCCGATGTGATTGTTCAGGTTGCCGCGGTTGGCACAGACCTCGAAGGCGCGGGCCATGACCGCCAAGGTGAAATCCTTGGTACTGGTCTTGCCATTCGAGCCGGTGATGCCAAGCACGGGAATATCCCGCTGGCGGCGATACCAGGCGGCGAGCCGCTGCAGGGCCGCGAGGCTATCCGGCACGCGGATCACCGCGGTGTTTGCCGGGCATTCCCCTTCCCAACGCTCGACCACCGCAACGCTCGCACCGGCCGCCAAGGCTTGCGGGGCAAATTCGTTCGCATCGAAACGCTCTCCGCGCAGCGCAAAGAAGACCGCACCCTGAGGAATCGTGCGCGTATCAGTGGAGGCCGCCGTAGCCAATACCCCGCCGCTGCCGGCGACGAGCTCGCCTCCGGCATGTTGCGCGATGGTAGTGGCATCGAGAGGGATCATCGCTTGCGGGGCGGATTGTCCTCGGGGCGCTCGGCGAGAGCCTTGCGGGCTTCGCGGCGGTCATCGAAGTCGATGGTCTTGTCGGCGAATTGTTGGTAGGGCTCGTGGCCCTTGCCTGCGATGAGGACGATGTCGCCCTTGCCCGCGGCATGAATCGCGATGCGGATGGCCTCGGCGCGGTCAACGACACTGCGGTAGCGGGAGGTACCCATGCCGGCCTCAATGTCCTTGAGAATATCCTCCGGATCCTCGCTGCGCGGATTGTCCGAGGTGAGGATGCAGGCATCGCTGTAAGTGGAGGCGGCCTTGGCCATGAGCGGACGCTTGGCCTTGTCGCGGTCACCACCACAGCCGAAGACCGTGATCAGGCGCGAGGGATTAAGTTCCTTCAGGGTGCGGCAGGCGTTTTCCAAGGCGTCCGGCGTGTGCGCATAGTCCACGAAAACGCTGATCCCATCGCGGGTGCCGCAATGCTCCATACGCCCGGGAACCTGCGGAGCCTCGGCCACGGCGGCCACGGCATCACGCATCGAGATCTTCATCGCGCTGGCTGCGGCGAGCGCACCCAGCAGATTGTAGACATTGAAGCGACCGATGAGCGGGGCGCGGACGAGGAAGGACTTGCCCTTGGCGGTGAGCTCGAACTCCATGCCACGGGCACTCTGCTTGAGATTGTTCGCGCGGAAGTCGCAGTGGACGTTGAAGCCGAAGCGAATCACGGGCAGGCGATCACCGATCTGGACGACGAGCTTTTCGCCGTAGCCGTCATCGGTATTCACCACTGCCACCGGCTTCTTGCCGAGCGGATCGGCGATCAGGGTCTCGAACCAGGCGAACTTGGCGGCGGCATAGGCCTCCATCGTGCCGTGGTAGTCGAGGTGATCCTGGGTGAGATTGGTGAAGATGGCGGCGTCGAAAGCGATGCCGTGGACGCGCTGCTGGTCGAGGCCCTGCGAGGAGACCTCCATCGCCGCACCACGGCAGCCGTGGTCGACCATGCTGGCCAGCAAGCGGTTGAGCTCGACGGGGCCCGGAGTGGTGAGGTTCGCAGCCTTCACCTCCTCGCCGTCATCCAGCAGCACGGTGCCAAGCAGGCCCGCACGGTGCCAGACGCGCTTCATCAGATGATGCAACAGGAAGGCCGTGGTGGTCTTCCCATTTGTCCCGGTCACGCCGGCGAGCTTGAACTTCTTCGAGGGCTGGCCCGCAAGCTGGCCGGCAATGACAGCCAAGGCACTGCGGGTATCGCTGATGTGAATGTAGGGAACCTCCTCCGGGTGACCGGTTTCAGAAGCGGAGTCCGCAATGATTGCAGCGGCACCGTTCTCCAGTGCCATGGGGATGAACTTGCGGCCATCCTGCTGGTGGCCGCGCACGGCCACAAAGATGGTGCCGGGTCCGACCATGCGCGAGTCCGCGGTGACGGCTTGGATTTCGACGTCAAGGGGGCCCGTTGCAAGCGGGCGATCAAGGGCTGCGATGAGATCGCGTAAAATCACGGTTCTTGGTTTCCGGCGAGCTTGTCTTTCCCTTCTCCCTCGGGCTCGGTGGGAGTCAGGTTCATGTGGGCGGCGAGGCGCGCGCCGATCTTGGCGAAGATCGGCGCAGCGATGGTGCCGCCGTAGAGATTGATGTCTTTGCGAAGGGGATCATCCACCACTACCACGCAGACGAAAGCGGGATTCTCCGCCGGCATCATTCCGGCGAAGGAGGTGGTGTAGTGGCCGGGCTGGTAGCGGCCGTTGTGAATGCGCAGCGCGGTGCCGGTCTTGCCGCAGACCAGATAGCCGGGCACGCGGGCCAGCTTGGCGGTGCCGCCTTCACCGGTCACCCGCTCCAGGGCCTTGCGCATCATTTTAGCGGTCTCCGGGCGGATGACGGTATTCACCACCTCCGGCTCGAATTTCTGCACCGGCTTGCCATCGCCGGCGATGATCGCCTTCACGATGTGCGGCTTGCGCAGCTTGCCGTCGTTCGCGATCACACAGTAGGCATTCGCCACCTGGAGGGGCGTAACCGCCAGCGCATAGCCATAGGCGGCGCGGGAGAAGTCGACGAGGTTGCCCGAGTTGCGGACCACGCCGCGGCTTTCCCCGCTGAGCATGATGCCGGTCTTGTGACCGTAGCCCCACTTGCTCATGTAATCGTAGAAACGATCCATGCCAACTTGCCGGGCCAACTTGAAGGCACCGATGTTGCTGGATTTCTGGAGGATCCCTTCAACCGTGAGCGTGCCCTGAGGGTGATCGTCCTTCACGATCAGCTTGCCCTCCTGGAAGAAACCGTTGTGGCAGAAGATCGAGGTCTGCGGGGTGACCATGCGCTCATTCAGCGCGGCACCGGCGGCGACCACCTTGATGGTGCTGCCCGGCTCGTAGATCGTCTGCAGGGCGAAGCAGGGTTCGTCCAGATTCTGCAGGTGATTCAGGTTCTCGAAGTGCGGCCGGCTGGCCATCGCGAGGATTTCCCCGGTCTTCGGGTCCATCACCACTGCGCAGCCGCGGGTGCTCTTCATCTCCTTCAGGCCCGCGTCCAGCTCCTCCTCGACAATCGCCTGCATGCCCATGTCCAGGGTGAGCTGGACATCCAGGCCGGGGCGCGGCGGAACCACTTCCTGGGTTTCACCCGGGATGCGCATGCCGAAGGTGTCGCGGCGCTCGGTGCGATAGCCATCGCGCCCGGCGAGATATTCTTCCAGCGAGGACTCGACGCCGAATTTCCCGATCTGGCGGTAGCCGGGGCGACCGGTAGGCCCGGTCTCCGCGATCTCACCGGTGTAGCCGATGACATGGGTGGCGAGCTTCTCCGAAGAGTAGTTGCGGCGGTAGGAGAAGCGGAAGGTGAAGCCGTCGATCCAGTTGTTGTCGATGATCTCCTGGATCCCGCGGATCACGTCGTCGGGCAGATTCTTGGCAATCGGGAACTCGCCGTTCTTGCGCAGCACGGGCTTGCCGTCCTCGCTCAGCACGAGCTTGCCGTCCTTGTGCCGGTATAGACCGTCGGTCAGCAGCTTGCGCAGCTCCTCGCGCTTCAGGCCGAGCGGCCGGGCCAAGAGGGCCACGTAGCGGGCCAAGGTCGCTTCGAGAAGCGAGGCCCGGATTTCCTTGGCCTGGGGATCATCTTCATCGAGAGCCTCCAAGGGGGCGACGATCTCCATGCGCACGGAGCGCACCATCTTCTTGCGCTTCTCACCGTCCGCGTTCTGCCACTCCGGCAAGTGGCTAACGCGCTCATAAGCGACGGCCCCGGCCATCTGCTCCGAGCCGGTCATGAGGTTGATGTCCGCGAAGATCGAGCCGACGGGCATGCTCTTGGCGAGCACCTCATCATTGCGGTCGACGATCTTGCCACGGAGGCCGGGCAGCACCTCGGCGCGGTCGAAAGGATTGGCCTTCCCGTTGACCTGCTTGCGGTCCCAGGACTGGACCTGGAAGAGCCGAAACGAAAGCAAACTGAGCCCGGCCACAGTGACCGAGCACAATCCGAGGCAACGTCTCTGGAAGGTCCGTCGGGTCATGGCAATTCGCGAGCCTCCGCAAAGTCGGGGCCGTTGGGCGAAATCTCCTCCACATCCTCCCACTTCACGTCCAGCATGGCCGTGCCGGATTCCTTCAGCCGGTCTTTGATCGCATAGCGGTCGAGCAGCGCGGACATCCGCACGTCCACCATGCGGATCCTGGTGCGGGTTTGCTCGATGCGTTTCTCCGCTTGGTCGATCAGGCGATAGGTGCGGACCTGCTTGTTCTTGTAAACGGCATGCGCGATCCCACCGCCCACCATCACGATCGCGGCGAGAATCAGCGTAATGAAAACGGAGACGTGGGTCTTCGGTTCGGAGCGGAGTCGGTTCATGGGCGTGGGGTGCTGGGGTCCAGAAGCTCGGCGACCCGCAGTTTGGCACTGCGGGCCCTGGGGTTCACTCGGATCTCTTTTTCGCCACCTGCGATGGCTTTTCTAACAGGCAGCCGGAAGCACCAATCGGGATTCGGCCGCGGTTCCGGCCAGTCGGGCCGGTCGATGTAAGGCTTCGCGCGGTGCTGCATGAACTGCTTCACCATGCGGTCTTCAAGGCTATGGAAAGTAATGACGAGAAGCCGGCCTCCCGGCTTCAGGACGTGGACGGAATTTTCGAGCGCGCGCTGCAGGGAGCCGAGCTCGTCATTCACCACCATGCGGATGGCTTGGAAGGCCTTGGTGGCGGGGTGGATCTTGCCGTGGCGGCCGATGGTCTTCTCGATGCACTCGGCCAAGTCGGTGGTGGTATCGAACTGGCGGGTGGTCCGGCGCTTCACGATCGCCGCGGCGATTCGCTTCGCTTGGGGCTCCTCACCCAGTTCGCGGAAAATCCGAGTCAGTTCTGACTCGGACCAAGTGTTCACGACATGGGCGGCATCGAAGGGGCAACTGGGTCCCATTCTCATATCGAGAGGCCCGGCGCCGCGGAACGAGAAGCCCCGTTCCGCGGCGTCGAGTTGTCGGGAGGAAACCCCGAGGTCCAAAAGCAGGGCGTGAGCCTTGCTATCCCCCCGGACCTCGGGGATGTCCCGGAGATCTGCGAAATTGCCCTGCCAGGTGCGGAAGCGTTCGCCGTATTTCGCGAGGCGCTTGCTCGCGTAGGCCAGTGCTTCCGGATCGCGGTCGACGCCGATCACCGAAGCTCCTGCCTTCAGGAAAGCCTCGCTATGACCGCCGCCACCCAGGGTGCCGTCGATGATGGTCATCCCCTCCCCCGCCTGCATCCACTCGTTCACTTCCGCGGGAAGGACCGAGAGGTGGTAGGATTCGGATGGGGATTCCTCAGTTTGGAAATCTGCCAACGGCCGCCGCTCCGCCAACCAGCCAAGGAATGCGGAACGGACAGCCGTTTTGGAAGTGGACGAAGAGGCGCGCTGTCCCGAGTACGCCGGTTCGTCCGCATGGAAAGTGTCGGGGGTTCGCGCAGACAACCAGCCAGAAGCCGCGCGAACCGCCGAGTTGAAAAGCGAAAGGGGTACTGTCCCGAGAAACCCCTTCCGCCCAGCCAGGAAAGTCTCCGGCCGCCGCTCCGCCAACCAGCCATGGAACGCGAAGCGGACAGCCGTATAGAAATGGAGAGAGTGGCGCGCTGTCCCGAGTGCGCCGGTCCCTCCGCATGGAAATTCAGAATGCGCTGGAGAAGTGCCGATGACCCGCGCGGACAACCAGCCAGAAGCCGCGCGGATCACCGGTTCAAATAGCGAAAAGGGTCCTGTCCCGAGAAACCCTTTCCGCCCAGCCAGGAAAGCCTCCGGCCGCCGCCCTGCCAACCAGCCATGGAATGCAGGTCGGACGGCCGTATGGATGTGGCCGGAGAGGCGCGCTGTCCCGAGTGCGCCGGTCCGGACCGATGGGAAAATGAAGCCCAACCCCTGCACCCGGCCGCATCCCCCGATGGGTGTCGGGGGCCCGCCTTGTGCGGATGCCGGGGTTGGATGGGCGAACAGCATGTTGTCGCTTCTAGTCGGGGTGGGTGAAAGTGTGGGAAATCTGTTGGTCGCTGGCTCAGAGGACGCCGAGATCGCCGTCGTCCATGCCAAGCTCGATGTCGGTGATCTTGTCGAAGGTCTCCTGGGTGCAGAGCATGTAGAAGGGGCCACGGCCGGCGAGGATCACCGGACCGTCCGCCTTCAGCCCGATTTTCTCGCTCCAGTCCTTCGGGACGGTGAGTTTGCCTTGGCTGCTGACGGTGGCCTTCTTCGACATCATCCGCAGATGACCGACGATCTGTTGCTTCTTGGCGGGGGTCAGATCGCTCTTCTCCACTGCCTCGAACTTCTTATCGAACTCCGCTTCGCTGAAGACCTTGATCACCGGCAGCTCATGCTCCTTTGAGAGCTGGAAGCGGATCGGTGTCTCCTCCGTCTCCGGGCGCCAATCGACTGGGATGGAGACCCGGAATTTCGGGTCCATCTTGTAGTCGAAGTGACTTTCGTGGAGGGCGGTGGACATTCAGGAAGCGGAAGTGCCGCTGAAGTGCCGTGAACTACACCAAAGTACACTCGAATCGTCAAATTAAAATCAAACAGTTCCAAACAAAATTTTAGATTGTTGATTTTCAATTGGTTAATTCGCATTTCGTGGCCATTCCGAAGGCTTCTGAGAAGGAAATTTCCAAAATTTCGGCAGAGATTTTAGCCGAAAACTCCCCCAAAGAGCAAGCGAAAGGGCCGGGATGGGGGCAAATGGGCGATTTGGTGTACTGAGCAGCCGATTTGTGCGCTCCGGTGTACTTTTGGGCAGATCGACGTGGAGAGGAGCGGGTGGCGCGGTGATCCGGTCGAAGAGGCGCTGTTAGAAACTTTCGTTTTACCCGCCTTCCCTCCCCTGTCCGTAGCCCACTCTGCCAAGGACCGCAGGGCACAGGCCGCGCGGGGCAAGCGGCCGCTCATCTGTTAGAAACTTTCGTTTCAGAAAATTCCGGCGCCAGGCTCTCTGCCCGGGACCCGGGCGCGCGGAATTTTATGGCTCAGCTTATTTCCGCGCGCCGAATATCTGTTAGATTAAATCTTGTTAGATAACAGGGCTTATCCCGGCCGTGGGGTTTATCTGTTAGAATCCAGCTTCACCCGGAAGCAAAATGGCCTGTGATTCCTGGTGGCAGGAGGCGCGCCGCCACAGGCGAGGGATCAGGCGGTCGGATTGGGGTGCCTGACAATCCGGGTCAGCCATTCAACCGCAGATGAACGGGATGCACGCAGATGAAGAGGATCGAGGCCGGGATGGATCCGATGGATGGGATAGGAAAGAGGAATGAAGCGGCTAGGAAGGTGCCGAAGCAGAAAATCAGGCTGTTCTCTCCGTGAGTCCGATTCGTCTGCGGTGAGGGCCATCATCAGACCTGGCGGAGAACCATTTTTCAGACGGCCTCGAATGGCGTGCAGCTAAGACCGGTCTACGACTATCGAGAGCGGTATGTGGAGTGCGGTGGCACGACACCGCTTTGGCTCCGGGTTGGTGATGTTGCGGCAAACGGCTCCGGACT
>NZ_BATP01000042.1 GCF_000739615.1 Haloferula sp. BvORR071 | reverse complement strand
GGCCGCAGGTGAACCGCCGGGATTGAGACTGGCGCGCCAGTTGGCGGGATTGGCAGCGGCGAGCCCGGGCTTGCGCTTGGCCAAGCTTGCCCCCGCGCCGTCAGCAGCTACCGGCCAGTCGCCGGAGTCGGAATAGGTGAGGCGGTCCATCAGGCGCCCGCTCGGATTGAGCAGGTCGATGGTCTCGCCTGAATTGGAGAGATTGCCGGTGAAGGGGCCGAGCACCCCCGGGATGCCAGCAAGGGATGCGTGTGCCGGCATCTTGGCGATGAGCCGGTAGCCGCCGCCGGGGATCACGGTATTCGCCGGGATTTTGTAAGTGATGCCGTCTGCCAGCGACCAGCCGGAGATGTCCACATTCACCGCCATCTGGTTGTGCAACTCGATCCACTCCGCATCCTGGCTGACCAAGGGATTGTAGTGGATCTCATTGATGGTCACCACCGCATCTCCCCACAATCGGGAAACGCCGAGCAAGGCGACAAGGCAAAGGGGACGAAACAGCGGGCGGGAGATCATGGGTGAATCCGAAATCGGCTCCGCGAGAACCCTTTCCGGGCGCTCGCGGAGCCGTTGTTATAACCAGGTCCTAAAGTGCGGCCCTCAGGGCGTATACGAGATACGGTAGAAGGCCTTGCCAGCGGGCGGATCTCCGTCCGTCACCGAGACGGAGCCCGAAGGCGGTGCTATTTTCGTATCAACATCGGTCCAGCTTCCGGCGGCCAAGGTCGTCGAACGCTGCAGGATGTACGTCGCGCCCGGTGCGCCGGTGAAGGTGCCAACGATGTCGCCACTGACGAAGGCAATATTGATGTTGGTCGGAGCGCTGGCACTGGGTGCCGTCACGGTGACCAAGACTGATTCCACCGTGGTGCCACCCCAGATCCCGTCATTCACCGTGTAGGTGAATGTATCCGAACCCGTATAGCCGGCCGGCGGGGTGTAGGTGATCACACCATCGGCCTGCGCCACAGTGCCACCGTGGCTGCTCGTCGCACTGACGCTGGTGAAGGCCACCACATCGCCATCCGCATCCGAATCGTTGGACAGGAGATCAGCCACATCGATCTGAAGTGGAACATCCTTCGGGGTTGTCGCCGCGTCGAACTCCGTGGTCGGATTCGAGTTGTTGACGGTGACCGCTGCCACGTTGCTATCCACGGAGGTGACGTTGTTCGTGACGCGAACCTTGTAGTTGCCCGCGACCGTTGCATCGTCGACCAGGATCTGGAGCACCGGACTGGTGGCATCGACGATGGGAGTCACGCCCTTGTACCATTGGTAGGTCACCGGCGAGGAACCGCTGGCAGCCACTGCCAATGTCAGAGCGCCGTTGTGGGGACCATTGCCACCCACCGGTTGTTCCGCGATGTGCGGAGCAGTGCCCGGCGGGATCGAGCCAATCGCGGCGAACTGATCGATCCTCAGGCCCGTGAAACCGGAGACGGCATCCTCATTCCGGACCACGAAGTCGATGGTATTCACTCCCGTGGTCAGCAAACCCGGGAAGGCCGTGTTGGTGATGGTGAAGTTAACATAGTTTCCGAAGGTGACGCCGGTCGTGTTGGGGAAGCCCACGGGAGTGCCGTTGACCCGGATCTCCACGCCTGCATTGTCCGTCGCCCATTTGCCGGAGATCGCCACCGTGCTCAGGTCGAACCCGGTGAGATCCAGCGAGCGCCGGTAAACATACACACCAGCACCGGCACCGGCATCGGAACCGGCACCAGCAGCTCCAGAACTGTTGGCACGAGGCCCGATCCACTGGGAAGTCGGGGAGTTTGCCAGCCAGGAACCCGGCAAGCCTGTTTGGACGTAGACGGTATCCGTCGGTCCATCGGGATTGACGATGAGCTTGTAGTGCGGATCTACCTGGCCGCCAGCCAGCACATTGCCGTCCAAGCCGATACCGGAGCCACTGTATCCGGGGATATTCTCCAGCACGCTGACCACGGCGGGGTTGCTCGTTGTGGTGCCGGACCCGTTGGTCACCACCAGGGTGTAGGAGCCGGCATCGACCCCGGAGACATCGTTGAGAACCAAGACCGGAGTGGTGGCACCTGAAACATCGGTGACCCCCTTCTTCCACTGATAGGTCATGTTCGGGCTGCCGACGGTTTCGCCGTGAAGGGTCACGCTCGAACCAATGCCGATCGTGGCACCGGTCGGCTGGAGAGTGAACTCAGGGGCCTTCGCCACGTAAGGATCAGCGGCGCGGTTGCTGATGCCGTAGACGTGCATCGATTTCCGGTCGAACGGCGTCGTGGTGGCAACGTCGATTCCGGACGCGGTGATGGTGGCCGTGCCGGCTGCGCTCGCCGTGTAGTGGTACTCGAAGCATACCCCTTGGTTGTTGCCGCCACCACTATCCTGGTTCAGGACACTTGATCCTTCGCCCGTTCCGCCGATGAGGGCGACTCGCCGGGTGCCATCGTCCCAACCCACCGAATAGAGGGTGAAAACGTAGGCCTGGCCCGGAGTAAGACCGGACAAGGTGTGGGTTTCAGGGTAGCCGCCATACACAAAGTCCTTGGCCAAGGGCGCCCCATAGCCGGTAACACTGTTAGGATCGTTGTTGTAGAAGCTGGGGAGGTTGGAGGACGTATAGCCGGTTCCGGCCGGGTTGGCACCGGCGATCCCGGTGAAATTCACCCCGTTGACATTGAAGTTGGTGGCTGCACCGAACTTGAAGGCGTGGGTATAGGGGTGGTTGGAACTGATCCCGGACGTGCTGTCGTCGGACCAGGCATGCGATGTCCAAACGGGTGCCGGCGCACTGGCCACCGCCTCACGGTTGGTGAAACCACTGGTGTGGAAGGATCCCGGACCGTGATTGGGATAGTTGATCACAACCGGGCTGCCGAGTGCATCGGTGGTGTAGGCATAGTTGACCTTGAGCCCGTTACCTTGGCCGTAATGGGTCAGGTTTACCGTGTACTTCTCACTATTCAGGCTGCTGCTGAAAGTTGCCGAGCGCTGGCTTCCCGTGGCATCGAAACCGATTCCGTATAGAGTGAAGACGTACTGGGTGTTCGGCTTCAGGTTCTGCAGCGTGATGGAGGGATTGGGCCCACCATAGCGGAAGTCCTTCGCCAAGCTCCCGCTGACCCCCGTCACGTTGTTCGGAGTCCGGTTGGAGAAGATATTGCCCAGATCGGCGATCGCGAAACGGTTCGATCCGGGAGAATCGCCGATATCAAAATCCACTCCATTGATCTTGGTGGAAACCCAAGCGCCCCCGCCAAAGCTGTGGGCATGGGTATAAACATACTGCGAATCGATCCCCGAATCCGCATCACCAGTCCAAGGGGCGAAGGACCAAGCCCCAGTGGATGGAGCGATGGTCACATCATCCACCAGCAGCGTGTGATCGCCGACAGTCTTGGTGTTCGCGATTGTGATCTCGTGGCTCGCATTGGTGGCCGTGAATTCAAAGCCAACATACTTCCAGGGCGTAGTGTTGAGGGCTGTGGCCACGTTGGTCACTTCGGCAGCCACCGTCGGACCGGTACCGTCGGTCGAGAAGACCAAGTTGGGTAGGTTGGTGGTGCCCTGGTAGCGAGCATTGACCCGGAACGAGACGTTGTATTTCACGCCGGGAGTCAGTCCCGTGATCGTGGTCTTGACGTTGTTCGATCCGGCGCTGGCACCTGCCTGAATGAATAGAACGTTGGGCCCGGTAGGGATTTGCCCGTTGTTCATGAAGGGCGAAGCTGTCGCCGAGTGATTCTGGCCGATGAAGTTCGGGTTCGAGAGAGTCCAGCCAGTAATCACTCCGCCATTGAGATTGGCGTATCCGGGTGACGTCGTGAAATTATTCGACGAGAAACTCGGATTGGTGATGACTTGGGCGGATGCAGGGAGGGCAGCAAGAAGCACTGCGGCAAGGAAATGCCTTGGCAGAGCCCATTGCGGAGTCGGGGTCATTTTCATTGTGGTGGGTTATTTTGATCAGGAAGCCTTTGAGGGTCGGGTGGCTTCGATCCCGGTTCCAGACCGAGGGCCCCGGCGTCAGGAGGGTTTAACGCCAAGCGCCGGCCCTTGGGTGGAAACCGGTATCTATCAGCACGCTTTTTAGCCCGGTGGTGGATTCTGACGACGCAATTGGATTCCAATTCCCTGCCAATCTGTGAGTCTTGACTCGTGGCAGCATGGATTCCGGGATTTCGAACGTACCGGCTCTTGGGGAATTCAATTCTCGATCCGGTAGAACTCGCGGCGCTCGCTTGCTTCGCTGGCAGGCACGATCGCCTGGCCGGCTCCGGCAACATTCGTGGTCACATTCACCGGCGGCACGAGCGGGCCGAATGGAGTTGTTAGATCAGGAGACTTGGTGACATGATACTGGGTTTCCCCCGCACCCGTGAAGTTGATCAGGATATCGCCACCGGCATTCCGGGTGACTCCGGTGATCTTGAGGCTGGCTGGCACAGAGAGCACTTCATTGGCCAAGCCATAGAGGTGGAAGGAACCACTGGCTGCGGCAGCACTCTCGTGAACCTTCGCGTCAATCACCAGGGAGCTGCTTTGCGCCGTGTAGTTGTAGCTGAGGTAATAGGCGGAATGTTCGTTGCCATTGCCCAGCACAGCACCCGGCCGGTCTTCCCGCAGAGCACCGAATGGTTGCTCGACCGAGCTGCCATTGGTGAAGATCAGATCGATCGGGCGGCCTGAGCCCTCGGTATCCCAAGGGCGAATGAAGATCTTGAGCTGATACTGTCCGCCCACGGTCAAACCGCTGAGGGTGAAGGTCTGGCTAACGCCCGGATTGCCATTCGAGCAATAGGTGAAAGCGCCGAAAAGATTGGTCAGATCCGCACCGGTCACATTGCCGGTGTCAGGCACCCAGTCGCCATTGGTGAAGGGATTGACCTCGGACTTCGCGACCGCCGAGGTGGTCCACGAGAAGTTCGGCGGCGTGGTGGTCGGGCTCAGTTCCAAAAAGGTCAGGCCGTTGAGCGTGGTCTCGTTACCCCCGCTAATCAGATGGCTGTAGACCTTGGTGGTCGAAATCCCGGTGCTTTCGTCATCCGTGAGGGGAACCAGAGCGAATGCCGGTGGCAGGGCCGGCTTCGAGCCGCTGTCCATCGGATCGCTGCCATGCGCGACCTCAAAGCCATCGCGCGAGCCGTCCGAATCCGTGTCGGGATCGACAGGATTCGAACCCGTGTCATTCGCGTCCACGAAGGCGAGTTTGTTCGACTCGGCCTTGTCATTGAGACCGTCGCGATCCGTATCCGCGAGAACTGGATTCGTCGGGAGACGGAATCCCGCGCCGGCGAGTTCCTCATTGTCGAACAAGCCGTCGCCATCGCTGTCTTTCGAGGTCGGGCTCATGCCCGGGTAAAGTCCGGCTCCGTAGGTCTGCTCCTGCAGGTCGGAGATGCCATCGCCATCGAAGTCACCGGTGCCAGGACCGGGCCCGGGACCGGAGGCCAGGCCATTGAGCGAGGTCAGGTCATTGGCGTGGAGGATTTCCCAGGTATCCAGGAGACCGTCCTCATCATCATCCTTGATCGAGGTGAGGACCAGCTCGGTCTGGATCGTTCCGCCGGTCACGCTGCCAGTGCCTTGGACACGAATCCGGTAAGTGGTGCCGCCCGGGTCCTGGGTGAAGTCGTAGTTCTTAGCTTCCAGGCGATCGCCGTTGATCTGAAACTTGCCATTGTCGACATCTCCCGTCCCGGACACGAGCGTGAAAACGGAAGCTTCGGGCCCCTTGGCAAAAGTGCTGCCCGAGAGCGTCGCCACCAGATCACCAAGATCGCTTCCCGAGATGACGGTGTTCTTGGAGGACGCCAGGGTGTATTCCACCGGGATGGTGGAAACCGAGTAGTTGTCGATCAGGGTGCCTACCTGATTGGTCTCCAGTTCCATGTAGAGGACCCCGGCATTTCCGTCCCAATTGAAGGTATCGTCCGCCACTTGGACTCCGTCGACCTTGGAACGGGCACGAACGGTGGCGGCGTCGGCAAAGGAACTGAAGACGTAGTCGATCACGATATGGCGCGCCGTGAGGACCGGAGTCGTGCTGCCGCCTGCGCCTTTGTTCGCGCTATTATCAAATCGCTCGGTGGCCCCGTTGTTGCGGAAGAGAATCCCGTAGTCGGTGGCCGCGTGATTCACGCGGGTCGCCGGTTCACCCGCGGCCTGATTGGAGTGACCCATGTTGAAGGAGACCCAGTTGGCCGAGGTGATGTCCGTGGCGACGAAGTCGAACTCCACGCGAAGTCCGCCATCCGCAAGAATACTCGTCCCGGTAGCCCCTGCCGCCCAGTCGAACCAAAGCGAAGGATTCTGGAAACGCACCCGGCCGCCGCCGCCACTGGCGGGGAGAATCAGGCGCAGCTGATTGTCCTGAATCTGCTGCTGCACGCGGGCCGAGCGCAAGACCACGCTGGAGGCCAGGCTGCCGGTCAAGCGACCGGCCGACGAGGTGCCGTCGAAATTGGTGGAATTCGCGACGTTGAAGTTGTCCGCGAAGAGGAGGGTATTGGCCGGAACAGGGGTAGCGGCTAGCGCCGCAAGCAGGCTAACAAGTGTTCTGGGTTTCATCGGGTTTTCGGGGTGGGGACGCGCGTCCCGGCAGGACTGCACGGGTTCGCTGGCGGCCAAGGTCCACCCCCTCGTCCACTGCGGAATGGGAATCGGGAGACCCTAGCAGCTACGACTTGTGACAGATTCGTCACGGAAGGGCCGCGAAATTGGATTCCCAAATCGTGCCAAAGCGCGGGCCCCGGCTAAACCGACCCTGCTAAGGAAAGGGAGGGAAGAACAGTCTCCCTAGTCTCAGGCGAAGAGCGTCTCGACAGCCTTCCCCTTCCCGTCCTGGGTCGCGTAGAAAGGCCTCTTCTCCACCTCGAACACGCTCTTCGGGCTAATACCCATGGCGGTGAAAATCGTGGCGTGCAGATCGGAAATGCTCACCGGATCCTTGACCGCGATCAAGGGGCGCTCGTCCGCGGTAGCACCGTGGACATAGCCTTTCTTCATCCCGCCGCCGAACATCACCACGGAAGAGCCGCCGGTGAAGTGGCGGTGCAGTCCATAGTGGGTCATGTTCTCCAAGGTGTCCGATTTCACGCGAGCCTGATCCTTCGCGACCGAGCCGGGCACGCCCTCGATCATCATGTCGCGGCTGAATTCGCTGGCGATGATGACCAAGGTGCGGTCGAGCATGTGGCGCTCTTCAAGATCGCGGATCAGGCGGGCAATCGGCCGGTCGACCTCTTGCTTGAGCTTCACCACGGTCTCGTGGCCGTTCTCGTGGGTATCCCAGTGGACGAAGGGGACATACTCGGTGGTGACCTCGATGAAGCGGGCCCCGGACTCGGCAAGACGCCGGGCCAGCAGGCAGCCGCGGCCAAAACGGCCTGTCCCATACGCATCCAGCACTTCCTTCGGCTCGCGGGTCAGATCAAAGGCATCCTTCTCCTTCGAGCCTAACAGGCGGTGCGCATTCTCCAGCGAGCGCAGCATCGACTCCTGCTGGTAGTCGCTCATGAAGTCGCGGTCCGGCTGACTGTCCACCAGCTTCTGGTAGAGCTTGTAGCGGTTGGCGAAGCGCCCGGCGTCCATTCCCTCGGGCGGGCGGACCGAGCGGGCGGCCTCATCCGGGTAAGGCAGATTGAATGGTCCGAATTCCGAGCCCAAGAAGCCGGCGGTGGTAAAGGACTTCAGCTCCTCGCTCTCGCCGATGCCTTCGAGGCGCTGGCCGATATTGACGAATGCGGGCATGACCGGATTCGCCGGGCCCAACACCCGCGCCATCCACGCACCGATGTGGGGGGCGGCCACGGTCTGCGGCGGCACATATCCGGTATGCCAATGATACTGGTGCCGCGAATGAAGGATGCTGCCAAGGTCCGGCTGGACGTGCGAGCGGATCAGCGTCGCGCGATCCATCAGCTTGGCGATTTCTTCCAGACCTTGGCTGATCTTCACGCCATCGAGCGTGGTATCGATCGCCGGGAAGGTGCTGAGGATCTTGTCCACCGGTGCACCCTTGGTGAAGGGCAGGTAGGCCTTCGGATCAAAAGTCTCGGGCGCCGCCATGCCACCAGCCATCCACAGCAGGATGCAGCGGTCGGCCTTCGCCTTTGGATGCACTACCTCCTCCACGTTACCAAAGGCGCGTGGAGCGCCGGACATCGTGGCGGCCAAGGTCGAAGCGGAAAGCGCCTTCAGGAAAGCGCGGCGCGACTGGAAGGGCTGGTTCATGGGTCAGCGGACAAATTGGAACTCGGGCAGGAGCAGGACCGTCCAGAGCAGATCTTCCACTGACTGGCGGCTGGGGCGGATGCCCATCTCCTTGGTCAGCGTGCTCTTCTCCGTGGTGGTGGGACGGCGGCCGAGGGCGCGCATGAAAACGGCATCGACCATTTGGTCACTGCCGGTGATCTCGCGGTCGAGATTCTCCGCGCCGGTCTTGAGCAAGCCCGCCAAGGCCTCGCCATTGGCCAAATCAATCGCCTCGAGGGTCGTGATATTGTCCGGCCGCATGCTCACGATCTGCTCGCGGTTTGGACGCCCCAAGGCGCGCATGAGGAGGTCTGCATTCACCAGCGAAGACCGGACCATCGGCTTCTTGGAACTGGTATTCAGCCCCTCGGCAAGTCCTTCGCAGAAACGGTCCCATACTGCGGGCGAAGAGACTTCCTCCGCTGGCTTCCAATCGCGAGGCGCATGAGTGTAGCGACCTTTCAAATCCGGCAAGGTGGGACTGGTCTTCCACTCATTGCTGCTGGCGATCACCACCTTGCGGCCGTCCATCATCCGAGCATGCGCCTCGAAGATCAGGCCAGCCGGATTCGGGAATTCGCCGCCGTTGCGAGCCACGATCAGAAGAGAGTTCTTGCCGGAGCGGAGATGGGCGAGCTCGATCTGGCGCTTCTGCGGCCCGGCCGGCGAGCCCTTCTCAGTGGCAACGCTGATTCCATTCACGAAGATCTCGGCTTCGTTGTCCGCGATGAAGACCGCGGGGGCGGCCACCGGTGCCTCGGGCAAGTTGACCTCGGTGGCGAAGACCATGGTCTCGCCGGCGGGAGAGGAAGCGGAGGCCGTGGAGTAGGACCAGATCCACTTGGCGCTCAAGACCGGTCCGCCACCGGCTGCGCCGCCATGGGGAACGGCGGCGACGATCTTGTCCGGTGCCGTTCCCGTAAGAGTCCACACCGCGTCCACGAACTGCTCTGCGCTCAGGCGCTTCTGCAAGGGACCACGGAAGACCTTCGGGTCATCGCCCTGCGACAAGCCCACACACTGCGACTGGTACGCCTGCGAGGAAACTATCAGCGCGAGTGCCTTTTTCAGATCGTAGCCATCATCGGAGAAACGCACCGCGAGGTAGTCCAGCAAGTCCTCGCTCCAAGGTGCGGTGTCCATGGCATCGACCGGATGAACGATGCCGCGGCCCATCATGCGGTGCCAGAGGCGGTTTACGATCGTGCGGGTGAAGCGGCCATTGTCCGGATGCGTCATCAGCGCGGCAAGCTGGCTGAGGCGCTCAGGCTGCGGGGCACTCGCATCCACTTCACCGAGTTCGGGGAAGAGCCAGCCGGGCTTGGCCATCTTGCCTGTCGGCTTGTCACAGCGCGCAATCTCCAGCGGCGCGGTGGCGTAGATCGCCGCGAGGCCATAGGCCTGGTCCAGCTTCCAGCGATCCACGAAACTATCGTGGCAGGAAGCGCACTTCATGTTCAGACCAAGGAATGTCTGTGAGACCGATTGGGCAAACTGCACCTCCCGCACCTGGCTGGCATTCACATTGCCGCGCCACTGGATGCCATCGATGAAGCCACGGGATTCCGATGTCGGCGGGGCCAGTAATTCGCGGGCGAACTTGTCGTAGGGCTTGTTCGAGACCAGCGACTGGTAGAGCCAACCGGTGATCTGCTTGCGGCCACCGTCAATGTAGCCTGTGCCTTGGTAATCATTCCGCAGCAGGTCGTTCCAGAAGCTCAGCCAATGATCCGCATAATCGGTATCGCGGGCCAAGGTCGAGGAGATCAGCCGTTCGCGCTTGTTCGCCGAATGGTCTGCCACGAAGGCCTCCACTTCCTGCGGTGCCGGCAGCACGCCGATGAGATCGAGTGTCAGGCGGCGGATGAAGGCCGCGTCGTCAAGCGGCTTCGGCCGGGGGACTTTGTTGTCGTGGAGATAGGCGTCGATGATCCGGTCCACGGGGTGCTCGCGCCCCTCCACCACCGGCGGCAACTCCGGACGGCGGGGCTTGAGCGGCGGCTCGTAGGCGTCCTTGCCAAAAGTGAAGCCTGGTTCCCAAGCCACCCCTTCGTTGATCCATGCGCGCAGCAACTCGATTTGCTCGGCGGGCACGCGCGCGCCCTTCGGCGGCATGCGGTCGTCCTTGTCGTCCGAGTGGAGCAGCTCCAGGAAGAGGCTGTCATCGGCCTTGCCGGGCTCAAGGACCACGCCGTCCTCGGAGCCTGCCAGCAGGCTCTCGCGGGTGTTCATCGAGAAGCCGCCCTTGTGGGCGTCACCGGTATGGCACTTGCCGCAATGCTGCCGGATCACCGGCACAATCTGGTGGGAGAAATCCACCGCAGCCCCGGCGGGAGCGGCAAACACCGCGGCAGCCAGAAAGACCGCGCGACCACGCAGGAATCGGGAGGGCGAGGTCATTTGTTGAGCAGGTAAGCTAGCAGGTCCTTCAGTTCGTCCGGATTGAGACGGTTCACCAGGGCTGCCGGCATGGGCGAGATCGGCGAGGGCTTAATCTCTTTGATCTGATTGCGCTCGATTTCCATCGTCGCGCTGAAGTCGAAGGGGCTGGTGGCGAGGATCCAGTGTTCGTCTTTCTCCTCGATCAGCTTGCCGACGATCTGCGAGCCGTCCTGCTTGGTGACGACATCGAAGGCATACTGATCGGATACCACCTTGCTGGGTTCGAGGATTGCCTCCGCCAGATCGCGGACGCTGAAACGGCCACCCACCGCGGTGAGGTCCGGTCCTGCCGAACCACCCTCGCCATCGAAGCGGTGGCATGCGGCGCACAGCGAGGCCTGGAACATCTTCTTGCCGTTCTCCTTGCTGCGACCGCTCAGGCCTTCGTTGGCAAGCCTCTCGATCTCCGAGACGCTCCACTCACGACCCGGGCCGGTGACCCGCGGCAAGTCCGCCAGAGGATTGGGAGTCGTCGCCGGCGAGAGTTTCTCGATCCAGCTCTTCTCCTCCGTGGTGCAGGTGGCAAGGGTTTGGTTCCGCAGGTCCTTGATGAAGCCGGCGTAGCTTTCGCCGCCGCTCTTCTTCAGGAGCGTGTCAAACCAGGCGAAGAAGCGCTTGCGCTCATCTGGCGACCACGGGCCCTTCACCACCCGCAGGCAGTAGATATAGTGGATGACCTGGGCGGGCGGCAGGTTCGCGACCATGCGCTCGACGATGCCGCCGTAGTTCGAATTGCGCTTGGCCGTCTGCAGCCAATCCGGCGGTAGTGCCGGGCCGGTGTTATCCATCAGCGCGAGGGTGCGGCCGACGATGCCCGGTGCCTGCAGGTAGGAAAGCATGCGGCAGAGCTCGCGATTCAACTCGCTGTCCAACGAAGGGAAAGCGGCATCGATCTTGGCGAGCACAGCGGCGCGCTCGGCATCATTCGGCTGCCCGTGACGGGCAAAGACCAAGCCGGCGGCACGCAGCCAGTTGAGCTGCTGCGGCTTGTCGAGCTTGGCCCAATCGAGGCCATTGAGGCTATCGAGCATCTGCTTGCGCTGCGAGGCGCTGCCAGTGCGGGCCAAGGCCATGGCGCCCTCGATCACGCGCCATGAGTCGCTCTCCTTGGGCAATTCAGCGACAATCGCCGCCGCGCCTGCGGCCTCCACCGCGAGACGCGATTCGTAGCGGGTCAAGCGATCGGGCGAGCCCATGCCTTCCCACGCTCCATTGGCACTCGCGAGCTCCAGCGGCTTGGCCTCGTAGGGCACGGGAGTGGTTGGCTCGGCGCCCTTGTAAGTCACACGCCAGAGGGACGAGGCCGTGCGGCGGCCGCCGGTCAGGAAATACATCGCGCCATCCTTACCGATCACCGCATCGGTGACGGGCAGGCCGCTGCCAGCCAGGAAGTCCTCGCGCTCGGCCTTGTAGCCCCGGCCCTCCGGCGTCAGGTGGATCGCGTGGATGGTGGCGTAGGTCCAGTCCAGCGCGTAGATTGCCTTCTGGTACTTCGCGGGGAACTTCGCGCCGCGGCCGGAGAGCACACCAGTGGGAGAACCCGGCCCCATGTCGAGCTGCGGATACATACTATCCTCATAGTACTGTGGCCAAGGCCCCGAGCCGTTGCGCCAGCCGAATTCCGCGCCGGGAACCACATGGCAGATCCGGGTGGGGCGGTACCAAGGCGTACCAAGGTCCCACTCCATGTCCGAGTCATAGGTGAAGAGGTCGCCCTTCCAATCGAAGGCGAGGTCGTAGCCGTTGCGGAAGCCCATCGCGAAGAGCTGCCACTTCGAGTCCGTGAGATTCATGCGCGCCACCCAGCCACCCGGTGCCATGCGGTCGTGGGCGTGGCCCTTCGCATCCGGACGCCGCGGCAGCAGTTGATCTTCTTGCCACACCTGCGGAGGTAAGGACGAATCCATCTTCGGCAGGTCGGTGAAATTGCCCGCGATCACATAGAGATACTTGCCATCCGGCGAGGCCGCCAGGCCGTGCGGGCCGTGCTCGCCGCGCCCGTTTACTTCCAGCAGCAATTCCGGCTTGTCCGGCTCACCGTCGTGGTCGCTGTCGGTCACCTTGTAAACGCCCGCCTTGTCACCGCCTTCGTTGACGGTCACGTAGAGCACACCATTGTGCCAGAGCAGGCCGTGCGCACCACTGAGCGGAATCGCGGTCGGCGTGACCACCGTCGGATCGGTCGAATTCGCCGGCGGCTCGACCCGGTAGATCTTTCCGTATTGGTCGGAGCAGAGCAGCTTGCCATTACCGTCGATGGTCATGGCGACCCAGGAGCCTTGCACCCCCGGCACCTTGTAGAGGCGCTCGACGCGGAAGCCATCCACCACGCTGAAGTCCGCCGTCACGTCTTCCGGCGCGCTGCTGCCGCTGCTTTCCGGCTCGATCACATTGCCCCAGGGCGCGTCACCCATGGTCGCGATCACCACTGCAGGGGTCCAGCCCTTCGCATCGAAGCGGTCCTCGGTCCAGCCGCGAGTCCCTTCCAGGTTCGCCAGCCACTTGTCGTCCGAAACCAGGAAGATCTTCTTGCCGTCCTTCAAGGTAGCGCTGAAGCGCAAGGCGATGGCGGCGACCCCTTCCTGGTTGCGACCTTCCACCGTGATCACGTTGCGCTCACCCGGCCGCACCAGCTTGATGATGTCGTGACTCGCCGGCACCGACCATTCACTGCTCCAGCCGAGATCCTTGCCATTGACCCACACGCGCTGCCAGTTGTCGCCGGTTACGGTGACAGTGGCGGAGACAAGATCCTTCGGCAGCTCGAACTCGCGGCGGAAGAAGGCTTTCTCTCCATCGGCGGCATTGCGCTTTTGCCAAATCCACTTCGCGGATGGCTCGGCGACCTTGGCTGCCGCGGTGACCTTGCCCGGCGCTACCGTGCGGATGCGGATATCCTTGAACTCCGCCTTCATCGATGGACCCGCATGAAGCTGCAGCGCCAGACTGCCCTTCAAGGCTCGCCGCCCCGCATCCACGTCGTGGATCTCGGCCACCTCCTTGTCGTTGACGAAGTGCTGTAGGGTATCACCGCGGGCGACCACCCGGTAAGTGTTCCAATCCTCGAGCTTCACCGCCGGCCGGTCGAACTTGCCGGTCACTTTCGGTTTGTCCGCGAGCTCGACCTGCTGACCGCTCTCGCAGGCGATTCCCCTGCCCCGCTCCTCATAGAGCATGCCGAGGTAATTCGCAGCGGGGTGCATGTCCATTTGGTAACCGCCGACGCTCCATGTCGCGGCGTCCAGGACCTTGCTGCGGTACTGCAGCCCGGAATTGTTGTCGCCGGTGACGCGCCCCTTGAACTCGATTTCGAAGTCCGAGGGTTCGCCACCTTGCCAGATGAGGAAGGTATTCACGCCGACCTTGCGCTGGTCCTGGTCGGTCTCGCCGACCAGCACGCCTTGGTCGACCCGCCAGAGGCGCGGATCACCGGACCAACCGCTCAGGTCCTTGCCATTGAAAAGCGGTTTCCATTCCTGCGCATGGGCACAGTTCAGGCCGAGCGGAAGCACAGCGAAGGCAAGCGGAGTCAGCAGGCGGAGTTGCATGTGATGGATACCAGCAAAACGGCGATACTCAGGGATTCTTTCCTTCAGGCTCCGGGTTGTCCGGAAAGGACATCACCCGGGGGATCGGACTGCCCGGCTCCGCCACGATGAACAGGATGGTGCGGGCCGAGGGATCGTGGTTCCAGCGGGTCTCGCAGACCGGATAAGCCGGGCTCTTTTCAGAAGTGCGATAGGAGAGATTCACGTTGTAATCCTCGTGGCCCGAAGTCGGCGCATCAACAATCACCTTCGAGCGCGGCTTCACGGCCACCTGCTGCTTGCCCACCTGGCCGCCGATTTCCACACCGGTCAGATTGTACCACAGCATCTGGCCGGGCTTGAAGTGCTCCGCGGAGGCATCGATCACCTGAAGTCGAACCGGCAGAGTTTTGTTAGAGGGGTCCGCGCTCAGCATCAGGTAGCAGGCACCGATATTTTCACCCACCGTCGCCGAGGGCGACGCAGGATCCGGGACCTCCTTATCTGCCAGCGGAGCTTTCAGCAGGCGCAGGGTGAGTGCGCCGCCGGGCAGCTCGTAGAACTTCGAGAGGTTCATGCGCGGCAAATCGATCTGACGCGCGACCTTGCCATCGTAGAGGTAGAGCGGCGAGGGCACGCTGTTGTTTTCCCCCAGCACCAGAACCCGGCAGGTGCGTTTGGACTTTTCCTGCGCAAAGGACGCGAGCGGCAGGAGGGCGATCAGAAGAGCCAGTAGTTGTCTCATGTGTAGAGCCTGTCAGATTTCCGAGGGATTAAGCCAGCGGAAGCTGACGATCTCGAAGCGGCGGCCAAAGATCTTGTTCACGCTCGAGGTTGGCACCGTGGCCAGATCGGCCGAGTCCTTGGAGTCCACGTAGTTGCGGGTTCGCTGGACCACCGCTTCGCAAACCGCACGGCTGATGATATTGCCCTTCTCATCCCGGGCGTCGCCGTGAGCGCGGATCGTGAAGGTATCGTCACGTGCGGAAAGGATCGGGGCCAGCGGCCGCAGCACATCCGCCTGGCGGGTCCAGCCCGGCAAGCCGTAGGCGCTCTCGCCCACCGCGGCTTGCTTGAAGCTATATTCGGCTTCACCGGCGGCCTGATCGGGGTCGGCCACCGAGTCCTTGGAAAGCCCTTCGAGGGTTCCATAGGGACCGCTCTGGCCCTTCTCCGCCAGCTTGTTCAGCGCCGCCTGCACGGCTCCCGCCAGGGCCAAGTCTCCGGAGGAAAGCTGGCGATTGATGAATTCGGAGAGCGAAAGGAAGGGGCCGCGTGCCCGGACCTGTTCCACGATCTCGCGGGCCATTTCCTCGATCAAATTGTCATCCAGCGTGCGGTAGCCAGTGAACTCGGAAGCCCCGGGGAACCCGCCAGCACCGGTCGCCTTTCCAGCCTGCACATCGCCCGCAATGCTGAAGCGGCTGAAGGGATGCTCGCTCGCCTCCGAGGAATCCACGCTCCAGCTCGTGCCGGACTCGCGGATGTAGGGCACCCGCTGCTCGCGGGCATGTCCGAGCAGTGCCCGCCACGCCGCCTCCGAGGTCGAGTTCACGTTGAACATCCCTTCGACTTCCAAGCGGGACGCGGCGCTCTTCCAGCCATTCGCGCTCTTCAAGGAGGTGAAGATCTTGTCCGCCTTCGATGAGTCGGCGCCGGCGTCCTCGCGGATCGGGCGATAGGCGGTATTCCCGAGCGGCTGTTCACCGGCGAGGAAGGAGGAGTAAACCTGCTGCGTGGTCCGGCCACTGCCACCGTAAGAGCTCGGATCCGGCGCGATCGACGAGAAGAACCAGTCGTCGAAGAGCACGTGGTTCGCGCAATACGAGTCGTCGTGCTGGAGGTTGAGATCGGCCGAGGGAGGCCCGGAATTATAAACCGCACCGGCTGGTATCAGCGGAGTGGCATCGCTATTGCCGATCAGGTTGAAGGCAAAGGGCGGGATTGGATTCTCGTAGCGGAGATCCCAATTCTGCAGTTCACAGATCGATTGGAGCGGCCGCACCGGGATCTCAGCGATCACGCAGCGCGAGAGCCCGTCGCCCTTCAGGAACCCGGTCACAATGTAACCGCGTTGCGAGCTGTCGCTGGAATTCGGCAGATAGCTGTCACCGCCCGCGGAGTGCTCCACAAAGCTGTAGTCGAAAGGTGAATTCACCGGATGCCCCGTGCCGCGGTAGTGCTGGTGGATCGTCTCCTCAATCAGATCCTTGCCACCCATCGCGGTGTAATTCACCAGTGGGCTGGACTGGACGAAGCCCTTGGCAGGCACGTGAGTGCGGCTGGCCATCCGCGCCCCGAAGATGGTGGACATGAAGGGTACCGGTGTGCTCGCTGCCGAACTCAGCGAAGCTTCGGCCAGATTCGGCAAGGGCTTGTAAACCTTGTTCGCCACCGCCTCCGGGTAGATCATGCGGTAGGCAAGCGTGCGGACTCCGGAGACGAAAATATCCAGGAAAATGCCCACCCCCGGCGGGCCGGTATAGGTGGCATTGTCATTGTAGGCCGTGTCAAATTTCGCATCCGCCCGGATCTTGGCGGTGGCTGACACCGCCCGGGCCTTCTTCGTCACCGGATCCAGCAAGGAAATGGCGTGCCCACCCTTGGCGCGATAGCCGGGGGTGAGTTCCAAGGGGTTCGGCTGTGGCATCGTCGAATCCGAAGGCAAGGTGACGATCGCATTCGCAGCCGGACTGAAGACCTTGGTTTCGCCGGGCATGAGCGTGTAGCCGGACTTGATCTCGTAGCGCAGCTCACTGGTGATCGGCGCCATCGCCGAATAGTTCGTGGAGCCGCTGAAGAGCGAACTGTAAGTCGCATCCTGAACGCCATTGACGGTGTAGCGCAGGGCGGAGGGCAACGGCTTCGGCAGCAAGAAGCTCATGGCCGGCGCATTCATCTCCACGCTGTAGGGATTCCACATCGTGATGACCGGCGTCAGGAGCAACTGCGGCGTCACCAGCGAAGCCCCCGCGGGGGAGGTGGTGGCGTAGTGGGAATAGACCCACTGCACGCGGGCGACCACCGGCAGGATGCGAACCTTGTGGATGAAGTTGTAAGAGTTCGCGCTACCGGCGTCGTCAATCGCCGCGTACTGGGGCGTGATGCGGTTGCGGCCGCTGGCGCTTGCGGTGATGGTCTTGTAGAGCGTCGCGTAGTTCTTGAGGTTCTCCCAAGTATTCACCGCCGCGTGGCGGTAGATCGGGATCTGGCTGCTGCCGCGGTAGCTTGACCAAGGATACAGCACCGAACGCGAAGGATAGGGGCTGGCCGAGCTGGGCTTGTTGTACATCAGGTCCTTCTCCGGCGTGACACGGAAGAAGGGCAGGTTGTTATTGCTCAGGCCGCTCCAGTACTCGGTGGCAAGCGACAGGTCCTTGCGCCAGCCGCCAGTGGCGGTGTTCGTCAGCAAGCCGACCGACACAGCGGAAAGGTCGTGGAAGAATTCGCGCGAGACCCGCGTCGAGCCCTCGGCTTCTCCCACGAAATCGCTGAGCTGGTGGCTCACCACTTTCGCGGCTGGCGAAGCGTCATCCATCAGCTTGTCCATCCGGAAGATCGATGGGTCTGCCACCGCGTGTGACTTCGCCAGGACCGACCAGCGGGCGGGAGAGTCAGTTTCCGGTTCAAAGGGCTTTGGCAGGCGCGCCTTTTGGTTCTCCCCGCCGATCCACCACGCGACCGCGCCACGATCCTTACCCTCGTCGATCTTCACCGGCTCCGCATGAATCTGCAGCTTGTTGTGGTCATTGCCCACCGTGCCGCCACCGACCAAAGGCACGCTGCCCCTGCGTTCGGCGATATCCGGCAAGGTGCTGGCACCTCGCTTCGCGCCGGAAAGCATCCACGAGAGGAAGCGCTGCTGCTTGCGGGACTTGTAATTGCTCGGCGCAATCGGCCGGCCCGTGGATGCATCGTGATCCGTGCCTTCCCAGCTTTTCCACACGCCCAGCAGCGGTCCGTTGTTCTTGTCGAGGATGTCGGCCCGTGCGGTCACCCGGGTGTCCAAGCCGGCTTCGCGCTGCAATTCACCGATCGCCAGCATCAGGCTCATCCTCGCATTAGCGCGGGCCCGTGCCACCGCATCGCCCTGGCCGCTGCCACGCAGTGAAATCGACGAGAGGCCCAGTAGGCCGACCGCGATGATCGTCATCAGCACCATCAGCGACAGGGTGATGATCAGGGCGAAGCCGGGAAGTTGCCGGGCACCGCGCGGAAAACCCAACCGCGCGGTGCCCTTCCCCAGCCCGATTGCGGCCGGGTTGGGAAAACGATGCTTTCCCGGAAATGATCTAAGGTTTTTCATTGGGTTCTTTGAGGGTCAGCTGGTGCTTGGTCAGGCACTGCGGGCACAGGAACCGTGGAACGATTCCTTCCATTGGCCGGGCGTAACCCCGAAGTGCTCCTTGAAGAGCCGGCACAGGTTCTTCGCGTTGCGCAGGCCGGTCTCCATCGCCACCGGCTCCAGCTTGATGTCGTCCTCCCGCAGCATGTCCGCCGCCGCCTCGATCCGGCGGTTGAGGAGATCACGGCCGACTGTCTTGCCGGTCACCGCACGGTAGGCCCGGTGTAAGGAGCGGACCGACATCCCGCATTCGCGTGCGAGGGTGGTGACGCTCAGCGGACGGGAATATTCCTCGCGGATGGTCCGTATGACCTTGGCGATGCCAGGGAAGTCCTCCTCACCGGCGTAAGGAAGATCCAGCTCCCGCAGGGACTCGGACGGAGCATCCGCGACTACTGAATCGTCGGAGTACGAATCGTATGACTGGAGTTTCATGGGTTTTATCCCCCGGGACTTTCCGGCGGATCATCACCCTTTATCCAAAGGTCGGGGGGATGGATACCTAGGTGTATCCATAGGAAACGATAAACGCACTCAAAACCAACAACTTACACCTCGACGAACTTTGGAAGATTCGCGAAATTTTTGCGTGAATCTGGGTTTACCCGAAAGCGGATATTGGATGCCTCCCGCGAGTGTGGGTTAGCTATCCCGCTCAAATGTCTTAAAAGTGCGCCGGAAAATAGACAAAATAGCACTTTTTATCACAAAAAGCGCACAGCGATCCCGAATTTCCAGTTCAGAGGATGAGGACTACTCACAACGTGGCCACAATGGCCATGCTTCCATTGCCCTTACGCCTCCGGGTCGCGCTTCATGTACTTCAGCACCGCCTCGGTGCGGGTCCGCACGTGAAGCTTCCGGTAGATGTTGCCGAGGTGGAAACTCACCGTCTCCATCCGCACTCCCATTTCATGCGCGATTTCCTTGTAGAGGTAGCCCTTCGCCAGCAGGTCGAGGGTCTCCTTCTCGCGGGCCGTCAGGTGGTAGTCCTCATCCGGCTCAGCAACGGGAATCTGGAAGTGCTGCACCACCTTGCGCGCGATCCCGCTCGACATCGGCGAACCGCCCGCAACCACATCGTCCAAGGACTCTAACAGCTTTGAATCGATGTCCTTTTTCAGCACGTAACCGGAAGCGCCCGCAGCCAGGGCCTCGAAGACGCGATCCGCATCCTCGAAGACAGTGACCATCAGAAACTGCGTGTTCGGGCACAGTGGCTTGAGCTTGCGCAGGAGCTGGATTCCGGAGATCCCGGGAAGCTGGATGTCCATCAAGCAGGCATCCGGCAGTTCCTTCTGGATCGCCGGCAAGGCGGATTCCGCGCGACCGTAGCAGCCAATGACGCGCCAGGTATCGGAGGCGTTGAGGGCCTCGCGGAAACTTTCCCGCAGGGCGGAGTCATCTTCGACGATGGCGATGGAGCGCTTGGCCTGAGTCATGGATGGGGCAATGCAGGAATCTGCGGCAGGTGGCAACTGAACACCGCGCGAGTACCTTTCCCGGGCTCAGAATCAATCCGGAAAGTTCCGGCCAGTTCTTCGAAGCGAGCCGCAAGATTGAGCAGACCATTGCCCTCGCGCTGTGCCTCGAGGTCGAAGCCCGCGCCGTTATCCTCGATCACTGCAATCAAATCGCCATTGCTGACGGACAGCTTGAAGAGCACGTCGCAGGCCCCGGCATGCTTGAGCGTATTGTGCAGTGCTTCCTTCACGCCGAGCGCAAAGTGATGGCGGAAATCCGAGCGCAGTGGCAGTGCCGGCAGGTCGGGTGGAATCGATATCCGCAGTTTCGCGGGGCTGTCGCGGAAGATCTCCTGTGCCACGGCGGAAAGGTGCGTCGCCAAGTGATCCAGCGTGTCATTCGCCGGATTCACCGCCCACACCAAGCCGTCCATGGCATTCACCAGGTCGCGCGCGGCGGACTCCAGCCGGACGATCTGCTGCCGTGCTTTGTCGGGATCGCCGCCGATCGAACGACGGAGAAAGGAGGCGGCCAGATTGAGCACCGTTACACGTGTGCCCAAGTCGTCGTGCATGTCGCGGGCGATGCGGGCGCGGTCGCGCTCGACCGCATGCTGCAGCTTGATTGCGGCCAGGCGATGCCGTGAGCGTCGCCGATAAGCCACGAAAGACACCAGACCCACCATCAAGACGCCACCGGCTACCACAGCAGGGATGAACCAGCCTTGTCGCCAGAAGGGCTCCTCCACCACCAAGGGGAAAGCCAGGTGGGTCGTATCTCCAGACGGGTCGTTCCCCACCGCAATCGCGCGGAAAGTGTAGTGCCCGGCCGGAACGTTGATGTAGGTGGCGCGCAGCGAGGCGCCGGGAATCACGTTATAAGCCTCCGACCAGGACAGCAGGTAGGTCTCGCCGCCCTTGGCCGGTGGCTCCTTCAGATCCTGCTGGGAAATCCACGAGGCGCTGCGCTCCTGCGCGGCATCCAGCAGGCCCAGCGCGGGGCCATTGGGAAGCTGCATCACCCTGGCGATCGCCTTCTCGGTACCGGCTCGCGTCCATCCTTCCGGAATGCCGCCGATCTGGTTCGTACGCTCGCCGGAACGGAAATTGCCATTGGGCCAAAGGTTGACGCCGGGAGTCCGGGAGCTGGTCAGGCTCAAGTCATCGATCACCCAGGTCCCGGTGGTGTCATTCTCGCCGGAAGACACGGTGACCTGCAGGCGTCGCGTCGCCTCCGGAATGAACAATGGCTCGGAGCGACGGACCAGCGGTGAGCTCACCGCATCCAGCTCCCAGCCGATGCTCGCACCAGTCACCGAAAAAAGCCGGCGCGCCAGCGTCTTGCCCACTCCATCGATCATCTGCCACTCCATGGTCATGCCGCGGGCGGAGGGATGCCACTCGTCATCGAGGCCCTCCAGGCGCGAGCGCACCACCAGCGGATCGGCATTCACCAGGCCGAAGTCGAAGTCCAGCCGGTGCAAGCCCCAGCCGAGCACCAGCGGCTTGCCCTCCGGAGGCAGCGGAATCCTCTCGTCGTCCACCGCCACATGGTCCAAGCTCATGCCGAGCTGCGGAATCTTGGGCGGTTGCCGCCGCGAGAGTTCGACCGCCCGGTACTTCGCATCCTCGCTCACGAAGCAGAAGTCATAGGGCTGCCGCGCGATGCCGCTGATGCGCACCTCGTCAATCGCGCCAGGGAAGAACTCGTTCGGGCCCACCCCGTTGGACTGGCCGGAGTTGCCAATCGCGAAGTCGCCAAGCCCATGCCCGAGGTCCGCCGTGAGCGTCCCTTGGCCGATGAGGTTGGCCACTTCGTTGCCCGCGGACAGGCGGGTCCAGTAGAGCTTCAGATTGTTCACCGCGGTCTCGCGGCCGTCATAGGCCACCGCCGCGTGAAACCACTCCCCCGGCACCATCGCATGTGGCCCCGTCACGGGAATGGTGGCCAGACCACCACCCCGCACCGCCGCCCCGGTGATCGGCACGAAGCAAAGGAAACCCGGCTTCTCGATCCGGAAAATGAAGGTGCGCTTGGTCGAGTCCTCATCATCCATGCTGACGATGTCCAGCGCTTGGCTGGAGGAGTCCTGCGGCATGCAGTCCAGCTTGACCAGGGCCTCGAAGGTGAAAGCGCCATCCGGTCCCGCGATCGGGAACGGTGGATCGACATTGTCCTGCGGCCCCATGGCCAAGGCCGGCTTGGCCAGCAGGATCGGCCCGTAGTTGGAGTTCAACAAGGACTCCTTGCCGGGATCCTCGAAAGTCACCGCCGCGCCAAAACCCGGAAAGGGTGCCTGCCCTGCCTGCGCTCCGTTCAGCAGCCCAAGCAGAGGCGTCGGGCTCGTCCCGTCATCCTTGAAGGGCGGCCCCGCCTCATCGAGATGCCAGAGGTGCAGCGTCTGCGGGTCGTTGCCATAGGGCACGAATGCCGGTGCCGCCGCGACCGGCGAAGCCAAGGCCGCAGCCAGGATCAGGAGGGTGCCGAGTCTGCCGCCAAGCATGTCCCTTCAAGAGAGAGTGGCAGCCGCTGGAATGCAAGCTGCATGCCGAGCTCCTACAGCGCGAACATTGAACGCCAGCCCGCTCCGCTTGGTCATATAATTTGCCCCCCTAACCGCTCTCCCCCCGAGATGCTTGGAATCGCCGAATGGAATGTCCCACCTTTACCTGATCTTGCCCGCCATCATTTGCTGCGGGTTGCTTGCGGGTTGGCTGCTGGCTCGCTCCTTGGAGCGCCGCAGCCGCGGAAGCTCCGAAGAAATCCTGGATGAGCTGGAACTCGCCTATACGCCGCGGCGAGGCATCGAGATCCGCACCCAGAGCGAATACTTGCCCTACGTCTTCGGCTGCATTCTGGAGAACGTGGATTCAGGCTTTGAAGACAAGCAGGTGAAGCACCTGTTGGATCGTATTGAGGAGCAACGCCCGAACGGCTCGAAGAACGCCCTTTTCCCGGTGAAGGTCAGCGGCGTGCGCAGTGAGATCGACCTGCAATGGTCGCGCGACAACGAGGACCGCGTGCGCATCTTCGTCCTCGCCGCACCCAAAGTCATCCGCGCCCTCAAGAAGCAGGTAAGGACGATTCCACGGGTGCTTGCCGAGAACTAGACGCAGCCCTGCTTCCGCCAGATGGGCCCGATGGGACCTGCTCATCCGCCGTTGTGAAGCCGACTAATCCGGACGGAGAAATATGCTTAACTCACCCCGACAGTCGTGACTGGCGAACAACTCGACCCTTCGGCAAGCGCCTTCGAAAATGCGCTTGGAGCGTGCGGCCGCCTGGCCTCACTGACTCACTCGTTCTCCTGCAATTCGTCGTCGAAGTCCTTGGCATGTGACTTCCACCATGCCTGTGCCTCGGCCGCGGACTTGAACTCCTCGTTGACCAGAAAATCGATGGTGCCGCGCGCTGAATCCGCAACCTCCGCATTCGGGTTGTCGAGGTAGTGGAACATGACTGCCAGATCATCCTTGCGGGTATCGTCGGCGAGCTGGCCAAGTGCAGAGGACGCGGTATTGGCATCTGCGGTGGATGCCGCTGTGAGGACGCTGCGGCGCGCCGCGTCATCGCGCCCCCGCAGTGACTCCACCAGCTCCACCGACTCGTAGCGGAGCTGGGCGTTTTTGGACTTGAGACCATCCTTGAGAATATCCGCAACCACCGGATCACTCTCGGCAGCAGCCGCGCGCAGGACTGCCAGTTTCGCCGCCGGATCGTGCTCATCTTTCACCGCCTCCCAGGCCTTCTTGGTGCCGTCTTCCCCGGACTTGACCAACACCGCGAGCGCCTTGAGCAAATCCTCACCGCCGAGCGAGCCTTTCGCCAGCGCGGCGGCGGTCGCCTCATCCAGTTGAGCGGGCAACTCCTGATTGGCGAAGGCGCTCATGTCCGGCTCCAGCTCGACCTCTACCGAATTGAAATTCGTTCGGGCATCCTGGGGAGCAGTTCCGCCCAAGCGCGGCGAAGCGGTGGAATCGCCCGGCTTGGATGTAGGGGATTTGCGCCCCGTGGTGTCGGGAAGGACCTTCGACTTCGGCGGCTTCTCAGGGCCTGTATGAGGCGGCTGCGCATCCTGCCGCGGCCACAGGAAATAGGCCACTGCTACCACCAAAAGAAGCAAGACGATTGCGGCACTGGTTTTCCGGATCATGGGCGCACCGGGATGAAACACCCGCCACGCGCAGGCGGCAAACAAATCCCCTTGCCGGAGAGCCGCGCTTGGAGCTTCACTCCCGATCTATCAGGACCCGCGCCACGCGCATCCCCACCCAACGCAAGCCCCAACTCCCAGACATGAAAAAGCATCTCTCCTCCGCGCTTCTCGCCCTCGCCGCCTTGGCCGGCAGCAGCCTCTCCGCCCTTGGCGGCGTCGGCAATACCACCGTCCAGATCTTCAAGGGCACGGTCAAAACCAACTTCGAACAGCTCGCCTCAGGCTCCAGCCAGAAGGGCAGCTATTCGCTGCTGGTCTATTACATCCAGAGCCGCACCGAAGGTGCGGAAACCCTGCTGATCCTCAACCCGAAGACCAAGGTCTTCACCATCGAGCACAGCGGCGCCGCAAGCTTCCAGCTCGCGAACAACAACAGCAACTTCTTCAACATCCGCAGCATCGACCTGCGTGATCTCTTCAGCGGCACCGGCTCGCTGACCGGCAAGGTCGCCCCCGGCACCTTCTCCGGTGTCACCGTGGATTTCCACACCCCGAAGCTGACCTACCAATTTGATTCCTTCGCCCCGGCTCCCGGCGCGCTCTACCTCTCCACCCACGACAAGGCGACCCTCAAGATCGACAAGGCGATGATGAAGCTCGCCTACGATGGCGGCGCGACCACCGTGGGCGTGGCGGTCAATGACGTGATCAACTTCCTGGTCAGCAAGGGCTGGGTCGGACTCGCCTGATCAAGCTCCGCAGAATCCCGGCTCCCGAGGCCAATTCATCCAGCCATCCGGCGCTCGTCGCCGGGTGGCTTTTTTTGTGGCTGCGGAGAAAGGCCACGATTTCTTCATGACGACAGCGTGAACCCCTGTTAGATAGGAGAGGACGGTCATTCAAAAACCCATCCGTCGTTTCACCTTACCCACCCCAGTCGCAAACCCATGGACCTCCCCTATTTCCAAGTCGATGCCTTCACCAGCCGGCTTTTTTCCGGCAACCCCGCAGGCGTCTGCCTGCTGGAAACCTGGCTGCCCGACGAGACCTTGCAGGCGATCGCCGCCGAGAACAATCAGGCTGAAACTGCTTTCGTGGTGCCGCTGAACGGGGGCTTCCAGCTGCGCTGGTTCACGCCTGCGCTGGAGGTGGACTTGTGCGGTCATGCGACCCTTGCGGCCGCCCATGTCCTCTTCCGCCACCGCGGGCTGGAGGGCGATGAAGTGAAATTCGCCACCCGCTCCGGCGAGCTGGGCGTGACCCGCCATGGTGAGCTCTTCTCGCTCGATTTCCCGCTGATGGAAGCAAGCGCCTGCGACGTCCCGGCAGCACTCGTCAAAGGCCTGGGCAAGTTCCCGGCCTTCACCGCCAAGTCGTCCCGCGATTTTCTGGCAGTTTACGAAACCGAGGAGGAGGTACAGGCCCTCAAGCCGGATTTCGTCGAGCTCGGGCGACTGGACACCCTCGGCGTGATCGCCACGGCACCGGGCATGGAATGCGACTTCGTCTCACGCTTCTTCGCCCCTCGCGCGGGCGTAAATGAAGACCCGGTGACCGGCTCCGCCCACTGCACCCTTGCACCCTACTGGGCCGGGCAGATCGGCCGCAACGATTTGACCGCCCGCCAGGTTTCATCCCGCGGCGGCGAGCTCAGTTGCCGGATTCGTGAGGGCCGCGTGATCATCACCGGCCGCGCGAAAACCTATCTGACCGGCACCATCCACCTCGCAACCGCGCGCAAGGCATGGCTGGCCGGCGAACCCGCCTGAAAGAACCGAAGCGCCGCCCTGCTACTATAAGGCCCATCATAGGACCGATCAGACCTATTCCTCCAGCCATGAGATCCTTCTCCCTCGTCACGCTCCTCGCCAGCACCAGCCTCCTCGCCGCCGCCGATCCCGCCACTCCGGCCAAGACCACGGACAATGTCGAGTTCACCATCGGTCCGGTCTATGCGGATGCGCCCGAACTGGCGGTGAAGGACGATGTACCGAAGGGCGAGATCCTCCAGTTCGTGATGAAGTCGGAGGACAGCGCGATCTACAAGGGCATCGCGAAGAATCAGACCGGCGTGGTCCCCTACGAGCGCAAGGTGGCGGTCTATGTGCCCAAGCAATTGGACAAAAAGAAGCCCGCCCCCTTCATCGTCGCGCAGGACGGCCTCGGCTACCTCGGCGTGCTGCCGAAGTCGCTCGATACCCTGATCCACGAGAAGCGCGTGCCCGCCATGGTGGCGATCATGATCAACTCCGGCGGCGGCGATGCCCAGGGCAGCCAGCGCGGCCTGGAATATGATACCGTCTCCGGCCTCTATGCCGAATTCATCGAGAAGGAAGTCCTGCCGAAGATCGAAAAGGACTACGACCTGAAATTCAGCAAGGATCCCGATGCGCGTGCCACGATGGGCGGGAGCTCCGGTGGTGCCGCGGCCTTCTCCATGGCGTGGTTCCACCCGGAATGGTACCACCGCGTGCTGACCTACTCCGGTACCTACGTGAACCAGCAGTCGCCGCTCAATCCGGAGTCGCCACACGGAGCCTGGGAATATCACGAGCACTTCATCCCGAAGGAGAAGGCGAAGCCGATCCGGATCTGGCTCCAGGTCAGCGAAAATGACAATGGCTCCAAGAAGGACGAGGCCTCCCTGCACAATTGGGTGATGGCCAACCAGCGCATGGCGGCAGCCCTCAAGGCAAAGGGTTACCAATACCGTTACGTCTTCAGCGAGGCCGCCGGCCATACCGATGGGCGGGTGACCAAGCAGACCTTGCCCGGTGCGCTGGAGTGGCTGTGGGAGGGATATGGGAAGAAAGAGAAATAATTGAGAGGAAGAAGACGATCTCGACTTCGTTCTTGGCCGATCCCAAGGTGTCTTGGTGAAAATCGGAGTTCTTGCTTGCTGGATTGCACTCTCTTCCACGCTTGTCGCGGAGCTTGTTGATGTCGCGCAACTCCCGGGCAAATTCGTCTTTACGAAGGGTGAGGTATCCTTGGGGATCGATCCTTCCGGCAAAACCGCGGGGGCCTTCTTGGTGAACGATACCGGCGAAGAGCTGAAGAACGGGATATGGGAGTCTGCCCGTTGCACCATGGAAGCCAAGATCGGCGGTGTCTGGAAACGGTGCCAGCTTGGCGAACTTGAATGCGCATCTGGTGGACCGCCTGGTCCCATCCCCCCACGAAAGGCCATTTTCCTGGAAGGTCCCAGAGCGATGGAAGGAGACCGTGAAGCCGAGCTTCGCTACTCTACTCACGGCGGTGCAATGACGTCCGGCTCATTCCGCGGACGTTATTTCTCACGCGTTCAATTTTCGATCGAGGCATTGTACGCTCTCGAAGATGGCAACTGGAAGGAATTCCCCTACGCCCATGGTCCGGAAGAATTCATCGCGTTGGTCGAACTAGAGAGGCACTATGACCGAGATAGCTGGTCATTGACCGTAAGGCAGTGCGCGGAGACCATGCCCATGTCCGAGAAGGATCGAAGCCGCTTGAAAGTTGCAGGGGCAGAAGCATTGGCCCGACCGGCCCCCAAGAACCCCGGCGAGATTGCAATCTTCGAGCGCTGCGTCGCCGCGCTTGCGGCTCCACCTTCGGAAAATTACGCTTACGGCGGTCCAGAACGTTGCCGGCCTTTGGTTTGGCGTCGCCTTACAACCCCTCTTGGAGAGTCGCCCTATATCAATCCCAACTACAAAGGAGAGCCTGAGGCGAACCGGGCTTCCGGAAACCCTTGGGGCATGGATAAAGAACGGCTGACGACGGTCGTGGATCTCGCGATCAAAGCCCTATCTTCCAAGGATGCATCTGAGCGACAGGAGGCCATAAGCTTCCTCGGAATGACGTGGGTCCGTGAAGAACATTTCCCAAACGGAGCGATCGACAAGCTGCTCAAGATGGACGCTCCTGAAGTCCGGAAAGCCGCTGCAGACATCCGGGGGAGGTCCTTGCCGGCCAAACCCGAGCCCTGAGGATCTCTCAAACTCTGCCGCGTCTGGCTTTATACTGGCATGAAGCTCATCCTCATCGCTGACGACGACTCGCAGGTAGGCCAGTTAGATCCGGCTCCCTGCGATGTCTTGATCTCCCTCGGCGACCTCTGGGACGGCACGATCGAGAAGGCGATGTTGCGCTATTCTCCGGACAGGGTCCTCGCGGTGCGCGGAAACCATGACACCAATGCGCCATTTGCGCCCGGTGTCGCATCGTTGCATACCACCGTGGTTGAACATGGCGGCTTACGCTTTGGAGGCTTCGGCGGTTGCTGGCGCTACAAGCCGCGCGGCCATCATCTCTACGATCAGGAGGAAGTCATTGCGGCGCTGAAGGACTTCCCGCGCGTCGATGTCTTCGTCTCCCACAATTCACCGCGCGGGATCCACCAGCGCGACGATGAGGTCCATCAGGGCTTCGACGCCTTCCTCGCTTACATCGAGCGGGCCAAGCCGGCCTACTTCATCCACGGCCATCAGCACCTGAACACGGTCACGGTCCATGGAGAGACGACGGTGATCGGCATCTTCGGAGAAGGAGAACTCCTGATTCCCCGGTAGTCGCTTGCACTGGCGCCGCTTACTTCAAGCACAGTTCAACTACGATAACTACCGTAGCAAACAGGACCGCGCGCATGAACCACCCGGCAAGCCCGCGGACGCGTTCTTCATGCGGTCCGGCCTCACCCACCCATGCACCCCAACCCGTTGGACCGTTAGAATGCCGGTGCCACGAACGATGGCGGGCTTGGAAGCTGCGGCGGGGCGGGGAGAGAATCTTCATGTTTGCCGGGAATACCGGTGTTTCCCAGCATCTACCACACCGTGAAGGTCACGAAATCGGCGCGGTTCAATGAGTTACAGAACCGCCTCAAAACCTGTTTGAGAAACGCCATTCATGGAGGAATGGGTCCCGGGCGTGGCGATTTCGTGGCTGCTGGAAGATTTTTTTCAGTCCCATTTCATCGTTTTATCGGCGCGCCCATACGAGGGCAAACGAGCATCCTTTCAGGCAGAACATCAGGCCTGATTTGATAAATCCAAGGGGGCACCGCGTAATTTGAGCGCCTCCCAACGGGGCACAATCTCCCACACACCCTGTATGAATACACCAAACAACACCCCGCTCCCCGACAGCACTACCGTTGCCGCCGAGCTGGAACTGAACGGCATCTGGGACACGGCCGCCGTTTCCGAATTGATCCGCTCGAAGTGCGAAAACGGTGAAACGCCGGCCTTCCTCTTCCTCGGCATGAAGGAAGCCGCACTGCTGCGCCAACACCTCGCCCAGGCCTTCGGGGCCGAAGCCGTCGCCACCCTGCGGGATACCTACTACATGGGTCTCGAAGTTGTGGAGATCGAAGTCGAAAGCTTCGTCTACACCGGCGGTCGCAAGGCCATCCGCACCCTTCAGGATCCAATCTCCCGCCGCCCCGCATGGCGCGACCGCGGCACGGAGACGATGTGGCAATTCCGGATCTGATCCGATCCGTTCGCCCGACGGCTGTCGCCCCCGTGCCTTCCGCGTGAGGAGGGTACGGGGGCGAAAACCCAAATTGAGCCGCCCCGCGAGCAGGATAGGCCTCATGAATCCCACAAGCCCTATCCTAACAGGCCTCAAGGCTTCACCTGCGCCGGCGACCTGAGGTAAGAGATCAGGTTCTGCACGTCTTGCTCGGACATGCCGTTCAACAAGCCCTCCGGCATGAGCGACATGCCCAGCGGTTTGTCGGACTTGATGTCCTTCTTCGCCACGCGGGTCTCCACCCCCACCATCTTCAGCACGATCTCATTGTCGTCCTGGGCGGAGAGCATACCGCTGACCACCGTGCCGTCGTTCTTCTCGACTTGGTGGAGCTCGTAACCTTGGCCGATCAGCGCGCTGGGCTCGAAGATGTTGTCGAGCCAGTGGTCCACATTCATGCGGTCACCGCCGGTGAGTTCGGGCCCGATATCCGCGCCTTCACCGAAGAGCTTATGACATGCGGCACAGGTCCGGTCGAAGATCGCGCGGCCCTTGGCGGGCTCCGCCTTCGCAAGAACGTCGGGACCCAGCTTGCCGCGCCATTCCGTGATTGCCGCACGGCGTGCCGCTTGGTCGGTGTTCAGCTTGCCCCAGTGTTCTTCCACCTTGGCCACCAGCTCGGCATCCTTGCTCTCGCGCAGGCGTGCGACGGCATCGGCGGGAATGTCCTTGTCGAGGAGCTTCTTGGCTTCGAGCCACTCGAGCAGGCGGCTGCCCTTGCCCTCGCGCGCGGCCAAGCGGCTCACCGCGAGCTTTTCCTGGGGCGTGAAGCCGGCCACTCGATCGATCACCGCATCGGTATCCAGCAGGCGCGGGCTGATCAAGAGCACCGGCAAGCGCAAGTCGGCATCGTCCATCATGCCGCTCAGGCGTTTCACGTCGTCCTTGCCCAATGAAGGAGTGAGCAGGCGCAGCGCATCGAGCCTCGCTGGCGCGGCCGCCTTGCGGTCTTCCAGGGTGGCCCAGAGCTTGACCATGGCTTCCTTGTCACCGGCGCGGGCCAGGAGGGTTTCCGCCTTGGCCTTGAGCTCACTGTTAGAGCTGGCTGCGATTTTCGCGAGGACTTCGCGGTGCGCGGAAGTCAGGCGTTCATCCGCCACCTTGTCCAGGCGACCGGCCAGGGCATCGAGCAAGTCTCCCGTCCGTTCGCCGTTCAGGGCGATGTCATCGACCAGCGCATCAGCCGACTTCAGCCGGCGCCCGGTCCAAGCCAGCATGCGCTTGTCCGGGCAAGTCATCGCGATCTGCACCGCGCGCTTTTCGTTGCGCGGCACGAGCGCCTCGAAGCCGAACCAGAACATCTTCGGCAAGTTCGCGTCATTCGGATCCATCTTCGGTGCGAGCCTTTCGGCCAGGTCCATCGCCAGATCCGGCTTGAGCTTTTGCAGAGCGGAACACAGGGCCAGTAGCACCTGGGGTGATTTCTCCCTGTCGGCGAGATTGCGCCACGCTTCCGCAGACGGCTCTTGCCCTGACTCCGCGGCCAGGCGCACCGACCAGCCTCGCACGGCCTCGCTGGAATCGGCGAACATCGGCTCCTTCACCATCGAACCGCAGGCAGCGAGGCACCACATCGCGCGCAGCCGACGGGTCTCATCCTTGTGGTCGAGCAGAGTCTGCAAAAGGAAGACGCGGGCTGCGGGATCCAGTTCCCTGCCGCTCGTCACCCGCTCTTGCAAGATGCGACGGCCGGTCCGCAGCGCCCACTCGCCGCGGCCCGCCTGCAGCTTCGCCAGCTCAAGATCGGACATCTTCGCGAGATCACCTTTAAATCCCTTCACCTCGCCATTGCGCAAGCGGAAGAGCCGGCCATTGCTGCGATCCCAGCGCAGCGGATCGGTGCGGTGGCAGCTCGTCGGGTCATGCCAGTCGGTGAAATAGATCGCTCCATCCGGCCCGGCTTTGAGGCCGACACCAAGGAACCACTGGTCATTCGAGAACATCAGGTCCTTGCCGTGCTTGCCCACGTAGCCCGAACCCTTCGGCTCCAGCAGGTCGTGGTTCAGGCGATGCCCGTGCACATTGAAGAAGATCGCGCTGTCGCGGAACTCCGCCGGGAAGGCATCGCTCAGGCAGACCACAAAGCCAGCATGCGCATGGCCGCCACCCGCCTCGGAAACATTCTGCGCGATCTCGCCCTCATGCCCCCAGTGCGCGTGCTCGCGGATATCACCCACCCAGTGGCGGTGATCGGCGATGGTCTCGATCGGCTCGTAGATTGACGGATTGAAGTGTGAGCCCGCCTGGCGCTGGTAGTAGCCGCCGGGGATGATGTGCCAGAGGTGCGGGATCACGCAGGCCTCGCAGAAGGCCTCGCCGCGGTCATTGAAGTCGAGCCCCCAAGGATTCGAGGTACCCCACGCGAAGACCTCGAACTTCTTCGTCACCGGGTGGTAGCGCCAGATGCCCGCATTGAGCGGCACCCGCTCCTTGGCCGGGGTGCCGGGCTTGCCGACCCGCGAGTTCGTAAAGACGCCATGGCAACCATAGAGCCAGCCATCCGGGCCCCAGGTGAAGGAGTTCAAAGTCTCGTGGGTGTCTTCATAGCCGAAGCCATCGAGCAGGATCTCCGGCGGGCCGTCGGCCTTGTCGTCGCCGTCCTTGTCCGCGAGGAACATCATGTAGGGAGCCGCGCCCACGAAGACCCCGCCGAAGCCGGTCTCAAGCCCACTCACCAGATTCAACCCCTCCGCGAAGACCTTGCGGGTCTCGAAGCTGCCATCCCCATCCGCGTCCTCGAAGATCAGGATGTGGTCCTTCCCCTCACCTTCCGCTGCCCGGATCGGATAGGTCATACCCTCCGCCACCCAAATTCGTCCGCGGGCGTCGAAGCACATCGCGATCGGCTGCACCACATCCGGTTCACCGGCGATCAAATCCACCGCGAAGCCCGCCGGCACGGTCATGTGGGCGGCGGCTTCGTTGACTGGCACATTGTGCGCCATCGGCTCCTCCGCGGCATGGGCAAAGGTCAGACAACAACAAGCGAAGGATGCGAGGCGCAATGTGATGGCGGGTTTCATGGATCAAGGTTTGAGGAGAATTCCAGCAGGCCTATTCGGTGAACTCAAGCCAGCCGAAGCGGCCAGGGTTGTGAAAGCTGCCCCTGAGCATGCACGGAAAGGCAAGGCGGCATATGGCCAAGAACAGGCCAAGCGCGACAAGGGCATGGGATTTTGGACGCATTCCGGCGGAGACTGCTCAATTCGCCCCGCAGAAGCGGGGATAGGAAGTAATTCGACGCTCGGAAGGCACTCAATATTTCAATGCGCAAAACCGGGGTGCCTCCCGCCAGATTTCCTTCAAGTCGGGATGGGTCAAAAGTAGCATTGAAGCTGTGCCGCCAGTCCCGCAAGCTGGTGGACATGGACGATCCCTCCCCGGCCGATACCAGCGCCCTCCGGCTGGTGATCGAAGGCACGGTCTCCGAAACTGGCACGGAGTTCTTCCGCTCGCTGGTGAAGAACCTTGCCGCCGTGATGGGAACCGCCGGAGCCTGGGTCACCGAATACCTTCCCCAAACGCATCGTTTGCGCGCCCACGCCTTCTGGATCAATGGCGGCTACCTGGAGGACTACGAGCATCACATCGAGGGCACGCCCTGCGAAGCCGTCCTGCGCGAGCGCAAGCTGGTGCTCTTCCCGGATCGCATGATCGAGCTTTACCCGAATGAGCCGGATGTCCGCACGCTGAACGTCCGCAGCTACATGGGCGTGCCGCTCTTCGATCCGGACGGCTCGATTATCGGCCACCTCGCGGTCCTTGATACCAAGCCATTCCCCGGCGAGCCGCGGCTGGTCTCGCTCTTCGAGATCTTTGCCGCCCGCGCTGCCGCCGAGTGCCGCCGCCTGCGCATGGAGCAGCAAGCCCGGGCCCGCGAGGAAGAAATCTCAAGCCTACTCGACAGCGCCATGGACGGCATTGTCGTGCTCGATGGAAATTCACGCATTGTCCGCGCGAATCCCGCCGCCGAGCGCCTCTCCGGCTACAGCAGCGAGCAGATGCTCGGGCAGGAAGCGAAGTGGTTCCTCGCCGGGGAAAGCGCGAAGCTCCTCAGTGGATGCGTCCGCGAACTCTGCGAAAGCGGCGGGCGACAATTGTGGATGCCATCCCAGCTCACCGTGCTGCGCGCCGACTCCAGCCGTTTCCCCGCGGAGGCCACGCTCTCGCGCTTCGATTTCCGCGGCACGCGCTACTTCACGCTGATTCTCCGCAATATCGACGAACGGCTTGAAGCCGAGCAGCGCATCGCGCGGCTCTCCTCCGAGGCCGAATACCTGCGCGACATGCTGGCGGAAGAGACCGGAATCAACGGCCTCCTGGGGAGGAGCAAACCGATTCTCGAGCTGAAAGCCGCAATCCAGCAGGTCGCCGCTACCGATGCCACAGTGCTGATCAACGGCGAAACTGGCACCGGCAAGGAGCTCGTGGCCTGCGCGATCCATAGCTCCAGCCCGCGCAAGGACCGCCCACTGGTGAGGGTGAATTGCGCCGCGATTCCCGGCACCCTGATGGAGAGCGAATTCTTCGGTCACGAGAAGGGAGCCTTCACCGGCGCAGTGGCCAAGCGCGAAGGCCGCTTCGCCTTGGCCGATGGCGGTACCATCTTCCTCGATGAGCTCGGCGAGCTGCCGCTCGACCTGCAAGCCAAGCTCCTGCGCGTCTTGCAGGAAGGCGAATTCGAGCCGCTCGGCAGCACCAAGACCCGCAAGGTCGATGTTCGCGTGGTGGCGGCCACCAACCGCGATCTCGCCGAGATGGTCGCGGAGGGGAAGTTCCGCGAGGACCTCTACTATCGCCTGAATGTCTTTCCCCTCTCCGTGCCGCCGCTGCGCGAGCGTGGCAATGACATCGCAGAATTGGCCTCGGCCTTCCAAGAACGCTTCGGCCGCCGCATGGGCCGCAAGCTCGCGCCCCTGCATCCGGAGGACGCCCGCCGCCTCGCCGCCCACGATTGGCCGGGGAATATCCGCGAACTCCAGAACGTCATCGAGCGCGCCATTATCCTCTCCCCCGGCACCCGCCCCGACCTCGCGAAGGCCATGCCAGCCGCCGCAACTACGAAGCATATCGTAGTTCAAGCGGAGGAAGAAGGCGGCGTCCTCACTGCAAAGGAATTCGAAGAACTCGAACGCGCCAACCTCAAACGCGCCCTGAATGCCGCGAGCGGTAAGATCGCCGGCAATACCGGCGCCGCCGCGCTCCTTGGCGTGCCAGCCTCCACCTTCAGTTCCCGCCTCAAGGCCCTCGGGATTGAGCGAGCGGTGAAGAGCTGATCGAAGGCCCTGTGGAGTGCTGCGGCACAACGCGGTTTTGGCTTCGGGTTGGTAACGCTGCGGCAGGCGTTCACGAATTGGCGAGGAGTGGCCTCCCACCAAGCCAAAGCGGCGTCGTGCCGCAGCACTCCATGGGACGCCAATCGGATTGGCATCGGCACCTCGCCTCTAACACTCGCGAATCCTCGTGTCTTCCCCTCGCGAGATCCCGCGAGTCGCGAAATCCCGTGAGACCCTTGGAATCACACACCATTCGCGGAACCCTTTATCCTCAATGCCTACCACCACCAGCACACCCTTGGCACGCGGCAAGCAATTAGCTTCCGCATCCGCACCAACGAAACATCGCGGACCTCCACATCACATCAAACCACCAAAACCATGAAGACCAATCCTCAAGTCATCAACGGCATCAACACCGCTGGCCTCCTCGGCGCTATCGACGCGATCAGCAAGGATCCCGCCCAGGGCCAGACCACTTGGCAGGTCAGCACCGAATGGAAGGGCGGCACCCGCTCTGACACCAAGGTGAGCGCCTCCTACCTCGCCGGCCAGCGTCTCGCGAAGGACTTCACCATCTGCGTCGATGAACCGGTCGAACTCTGCGGCACCAACCAACATGCGAACCCGCAGGAATACCTGATGGCCGCGCTGAATTCCTGCATGGTCGTCGGCTACACCGCTCTCTGCTCCCTCGAGGGCATCACCATCGAAGAGCTGCGGATCGAAACCGAAGGCGACATCGACCTGCGCGGTTTCCTTGGCCTCGATCCCACGGTGAAGCCCGGCTACGACGGCTTGAAATACACCGTACACCTGAAGGGCGACGGCACGCCGGAGCAGTTCGAGCGCATCCATCGCAAGGTGATGGCCACCTCGCCGAACTACTTCAACGTCTCGAACTCCATCCCGCTGACCTCGCGGCTCGTGCTCGGCAGCATGGCTGGCCGCCAGGCGGCTTGATCTGCTCATTCCTCCTCCGGCCGGCGCGACCCTCCCGCGCCGGCCTCTCTTCCCCACACGACTCTCCTCTACCATGAAACCCTCGAACTTCCGCGGCATTCCCGCTGAGACTCTCCTCGTCATTCTGATCATCGCCTTGTTCTGCAGCGTCGTTGCGCGTGGCGATGAAACCTGTTCCTCCCCCTACCTCACCCGCATCGAAGGCCAGGAGGAATTCCTCTACGTCTGGACCCTCGGCATAGAAGGTCAGGGCGATGGCTCCGACAAGCTGGTCACCGTGGACGTCAACCCGGGCTCCACGAACTACGGCAAGGTCATCCACTCCGTCAGCACCGGCGGCCGCAATGAGGCCCACCACGGCGGCTTCACCGATGACCGCCGCCAGCTCTGGCTCTCCGGCCTGGAGACGAACCGGATCTTCATCTTCGACGTCCACACCGATCCCGCGCGACCCAAGCTTGTGAAGACCATCACCGACTTCGCGAAGAAGAGCGGCGCGATGGGGCCCCACGGTGCCTATGCCCTGCCCGGCCGCGTCCTGATTCCCTGTCTCTCGAATACCAAGGACAAGGGCGGCCGCACCGCGCTGGTCGAATACAGCAACGAGGCCGACTACATCGCCACCCACTGGCTGCCCTCCCCCGCCGATCCCCGCGGCGTGAAGAATCCCGAACTCGCCGATGGCTACGGCTACGATGCCCGCGTGTTGCCGCGAAAGAACGTGATGCTCACCAGTTCCTTCACCGGCTGGGACAACTACACCCGCGCCTTCGGCGATGTCGCCGGTGATCCGGAAGCCATGAAGCACTTCGGGAACAGCATGGTCGTCTGGGATTTCCACACCCGCAAGCCGCTCAAAGCACTCAAGGTTCCCGGCGCGCCGCTGGAGATCCGTTGGGCATGGGGCGCGAAACACAACTACGCCTTCACCGCCACTGCGCTCACCTCAAAGCTGTGGCTGGTCTATCAAGATGAGAAGGGCGAGTGGCAGTCCGAGGAAGTCGCCGACATCGGCGGCAAGGGCGGCTGCCTGCCGGTCGACATCAGCCTGAGCGCGGATGACCAGCGCCTCTTCGTCGATTGCTTCGGCGATGGCACCTGCCGGGTCTTCGACGTCTCCAATCCCCACCACCCTACGGTGATCCACGAGAACCAGATCGGTAGGCAGTTGAACATGGTCTCCCAGAGCTGGGATGGAAAGCGCCTCTACTTCAGCAGCTCCTTGCTCGCCCGCTGGGACAAGGGCGGCGCGGACAACGAGCAATTCGTCCGCGGCTACGCTTGGAACGGCAAGCAGCTCGACCAGCGCTTCGCCCTCGACTTCAACGAGCTGAAATTGGGCCGCCCCCACCACATGCTCTTCGGCTCCACCAAGGTCGGCAACTGAGGAAAGGAATTCGCCATGAAACTCATCCCCTTCATCATCCTCGCTCTTCTTTCCCTGCCGCTGCGGGCGGAAGAAGCCCCTGACTACACCGCACCGGAGCCCGGCAGCTACACGCTGCCGGGCATCCGCCCAGCCCCCGGCGGCGCGGTGATCGATGCGACCGGCACCGCACGGCAGCTCAAGGATTTAACTCGCGGCCGCGTGACCGTGCTCAGCTTGATCTACTCCCGCTGTGCTGATCCCCAGGCCTGCCCCCACGCCACCGGCGTGCTCCGCAGCTTGCACGAGCAGAGCACCGCCGACCCCACGCTCGCCGGTGGCCTGCGCCTGCTCAGCATGAGCTTTGATCCTGAGCATGATACTCCCGAGCGCATGAGCGCCTACTCTGCCATCGCCGGGGAGTTCCCCCAGGGTTGCGAGTGGCAATTCCTGACCACCGCCTCCCGGTCCACCCTTGCCCCCATCCTCGCGGACTACGGGCAGGCGGTCTCCCGCAAGAAGGACCCGGCATCCCCCATGGGCCCGCTGAACCACAGCCTGCGGGTCTTCCTGATCGATGAAAGCGGCACGATCCGAAATATCTACAGCTCCGGAACCCTCGACCCCCGCTTGGTCATGGCGGACATCCGGACCTTGCTGATGGAAAAGCGCGACTGAGGCCTTTCCTCGCCGTGGATTCCTGCCACAAGGAGTTATCACGCGAGATGAAGACGGCCCCATTCCTACTGGTTCTGAGTAGCGGAATTCTGATCGGCGGGATCGGGGGCTGGTCGCTTCGCTCCACCGCAGAAGAACCCGAGCCTCCCGCCGCATCTGGCCATGCGGCAGCAAAGCCAGAGAAGACCGCACGCCGGGACACGCCACAGAATCCCGCCCTGCAAGCGGAGCTCCGGGCGCTCAAGGACCCATCCGCCCCCAAGGGTACTGTCGACTTCCGCGAGTGGAGCCTACCCGACCTGAGGATCTTGGCCACGGCCTTCTTGGAACAATCCGATCCCGTTGAAGGCCTGCCGCCGGTAATGCGGATGAGCCTCGACGCGTTGCTCATCACCATGGCGCGCAAGGACCGCGACGCCACCTTCGCTTGGATCGATGCGAATCTTCCCAGCCAGCGTGCCAAGCTCTATTGCGCGATCATCGCCGACTCCATGAGGAACGCATCAATCCGGGAGAGGCTCGAGTTCCTAAAGGGCAGAAACTTCACCACCTCGGAGATCAGTGGCTTCGCCCGCGAGGAGCTTTCCAAGCTCGGGTTGCGCGACAAGACCATGGACACGGAGACGGGACTCTATCTGCTGGGGAATCTCGGTCCCTGCAAGAGCATGCCCACCTTGTGCACGACCAACTTCGCTTCCGACTTTGATTTCGCCCGCTTCGCCACGGCCGTATTGGAGAAGGCCAAGTCTGACGAGGGCAAGTTCCCCGACATCTTTCCCTCCAATTTCCTCCAGGATTGGGCGAAGACCTCACCCCAAGCCGCCATCGATTTCTACTTCAGCCACTGCGTCGGCAAGGGAGCCCTTGAATTGCCGATCGAGCAGTTGCTCACGAGCGTGAAGTCGGGCATTCCCGCGAAGGAATATGCCACATGGTTGGGCGAGACCATCTCCCAGCAAGTGAGCGCCGAGAAGCCCGACCCGTCCATGATCCGCAGGATGATCTATTCCGAACTCGCCAACCCGGCGCTGCTGGGCGCCGCCTTGGATGCAATCGATGATCGCGGGGCGAGAACGAAGCTTTTGTACGATACCATGTTCGCGGCAGCCGAAAGCAGCTTCTTCTCCTCCGATGGTGCCAACACACTACGCGGCACCCTGGCGCTGTTCCAAGATCCGGCCGAGCGACTGGACCAAGCGGGACGCTACGCCCGCGAGGTTGCCCAGCGGAATGGCGACCGGGATCAAGCCAAACTCATCGACAACCTTTGCACCCAGCTTGCCAATTTGGGCCACAGCGAATCCGAAATCCGGGGCATCCGGGCCGCAGCTTTCCCCTGAGGCCGCCCGGAAAATGCCACGCGGGGTGCCGAGGATCGCACTTGGCAAGCACGATTCCGGCGTGAAGATGGCTTCAACAACATGCCCCTCCAGCTTCTCCCCATCACCCCGGACCTCGATTTCGGCTGCCACAACTACGAGGCGATCTCCGACATCCTGATGGACGTGATCCACGGCACCCTCGACATGGGCACCACCCCGCCCTGGTGCGGCTACCTCGCGCTAACTCCCGATCAGATGGTCGTCGGCACCGGAGCTTTCAAGGGAGCACCTGATGCCGCAGGGCAGATCGAGCTCGCCTGGTTCACCTTCCCGCCTTACGAGCACAAGGGCTACGGAACCGCCATCGCCGCCGAGCTCGTCAAACTCGCCCAAGCCAACGGTGGGGCCCGTGAAATCATTGCCCACACCGAGCCCGAGGCCGGCCCTTCGACCCGCATTTGCGAAAAGAACGGGTTCAGCTTCGGCGGAGAGGTGAATCATCCCGAAGATGGACCCGTGTGGCTCTGGAAGCGCGGGGTGTGACACCCACCTCACGGCGTGCTACTTCTTCGGCACCGCCTTCACCGCGCCGACGGAGATCCCCCCGTCCACCAGCAGCGTTTGCCCGGTCATGTAGGCGCTCGCATCCGAAGCGAGGAACACCAGAGTCCCATCCAGATCCCCCGGTGCGCCCGGGCGCTTCAGCGGGATCCGGTCGGTGAGGTAATCCACCCAAGCTTGGTCCTCGTACATCACCGCGTTCTGCGCGGTCTTGAACCATCCCGGTGCCAGGCAGTTCACGGTCACCCCGTGTTTCCCCCAGTCGTCCGCCAAGCTCATCGTGAGTTGCTTCACCCCGCCACGGCTCGCGCCATAAGGAGCCAAGCCTGCATAGCCATTCACGCAGGTCACCGAGCCGATATTGATGATCCGCCCATAACCGCGCTCGACCATCCGACGCGCGATTGCCTGAGCCACGAAGAAGACCCCGCGCAGATTGGTATCGAGGATCAGGTTCCAGTCCTCCCAGGTCACCTCCAGCGCCGGTTTACGCACGTTGCAACCCGCGTTGTTGACCAGAATATCCAGCTTTCCTGCCGCGCTCCATGCTACCTCCGCCGCTGCGGTGATGCTGTCCTTCTCCCGGACATCCAGCACCACCGGCCATGCCTTCCGGCCCAGCGCTTCAATCTCGGCGACAGTCGCGTCAAGAGATTCCAAGCTGCGGCTGGTCACCACCACATCCGCTCCCGCGCGTGCGAGTGCCAAAGCAAATCCTTTGCCTAGTCCCCGGCTGGCACCGGTGACGAGTGCGGTCTTCCCGCTGAGATCGAAAAGGTCCATTCGGTCAAAGTCAGTTATCACGTTGCTTCACCCACTGCTTCATATGGGCTTCCGTTTCGTCGGAGAGTTGCCGCAGCGCTTCCATTTGCGTGGCCTTGTCCAGTTCCATCAGCTCCGCATCCATGGTGCCGAGTCTCTCCAACATGAAGCGGTGATGCTCTTGGAAGCAGGAAGGACAAGCGAAGCGATTCGACGATTCACCGAGAATCGAATCGATCGTATTCGCACGCACCTGCGCCTTTGCTCCACAGTAGCTGCAGTCAGCAGCCGCTGGAGCGGCGGCTTCGTCCTTGGTTTCTTCGGATTCCATCGGTTCAGCTCGAAACAATTCACTCATCCACCACCAGCACCTTCAGCGCTCCCGGTGCCTTCGCCTTCACAAAGGCTTCCTTGCCCTGTTCCAGCGCCACCGCTGCCGTGATCAGCGGTTTCACGCGGATCCCGCCCGAGGCAATCGCCTCCAAGGCATCCGGATACTCGCCGGCAATCGCGCAGGAACCCAGCACGTCCAGCTCGCGGGTCACCACGATCTGCAGAGGCAGCGGCACATTGGGCGAGAGATTTCCCACCAGCACCACCTTGCCGCCCTTGCGCACCGAGCGCACGGCGAGGTCGACCGTCGGCGCGGCGCCGACGACTTCCATCGCGATATCCACCAGCAAGGCCCGCGCATTCGCTGAGAGATGGCATTCATCCGCACCCAGCTCGCGCGCCAGCTGTAGGCGGCCTTCATCGAGATCCACGGCGATCACCTTCGCAGCACCGGCGCGTTTCAACGCCTGGATCACCAAAAGACCGATCAGCCCCGCACCTACGACAAGCACCGTAGTTCCAGAAATATCCCCCGCACGCCGCACCGCGTGCAGCGCCACGCCCACCGGCTCGGCAAAAGCAGCCTCCGCGAAGGAGAGCCCCTCCGGCAAGCGGTGCAGGATCCGCTGCGGCACCGTCACGTATTCCGCGAAGGCACCGTCGCGCTTGAACTCAGCACAGGACACGCCCACCACCTGCCGTGAATCGCACAGATTCACCCGGCCCTCGCGGCAGTAGCCGCACTCGCCGCACCAGACCGTGGAGTCGAAGGTCACACGGTCGCCAGCCTTCCAGGCCGACACTCCGTCGCCCAACGCATCCACCGTCCCGCTCGCCTCGTGGCCCATCACGATCGGCGGGATCCGCCGGCCGCTGCTGCCATCCATGCCGTGCAGGTCACTGCCACAGATGCCGCAGGCTTTCACGCGCAAGCGGACTTCACCGGCACCGGGCGAGGGCACCGGGAGATCCACCACGGCCAGCTCCGAAGGAGCGACGAGTTGCAGGGCTTTCATCAGGGCGATCTTACTTCATCTTCCGTTCCAGGTCTTTCACCTCCACCTTCGCCCACCAATCCTTGAAGCTGTTGATGAAGACGTAGTGGTCCGGATCTTCTTGGTAGATATCCTGCGCCTCCACGGAGGGGAAGGTCATCGTGGTCGCGTAGTCCCAGGATTGGTCGACCACCGGGCGCTCCATCACCTTGGCCGGCACGGCCCAGAAGCCGCCGGTGCAGCCCTTCACCTTGAAGAGATCATCGAGCCCCGCTTCGAAGGTGGCGAGATCGGCCTCGTTCTTGCGCTCTTCCTTCAACCAGAAATAGACGTGGTGTTCCATAGCGGGCGCGATTTAGGCCCTCCGGCCCGCCTCCCGCAAGGCCCGTCCGAATCATTACCACTACGACTCGCGCAAACCCGATGCAATCGGCAGCCGCGCCGCCCGCAGGGCTGGGAAAATCCCACCGACCAAGCCGATCGCCGTCGCGAAAATGATCGCGATGATCAGCAGCGGCGGCGTGACGCGGAAGGAGAAGGTCACCTGGCTGAAGGTCTGGAAGTTCATCGTCGAGGCCCGGTAGCCATCGAACAGAAGATAAGCGGCTATTGCCCCTAGTGCTCCACCTGCCAGCGAGAGGATAATCGACTCCACCATGATCGAGGCCACCACCGGCCCGCGCCCGAAGCCCAGCGCGCGCAGCGTGGAGATTTCCCGGGTGCGCCCGGCCACCGCGCTGTACATCGTGTTCAGTGCACCGAAGAGCGCACCCACCGCCATCAGCGTGGCGATGAAGAAGCCAATGGTCATGATGAAGGTGGTCACCATCTTCGATTGCTCCGCGTAGAAATCCGACTCCAGCCGCGTCTTCACGCTCAAGCGAGGATCGCTGCTCAGGGCATCGGCAAACTCCTGATAGGAGTTCTCCGACTCGAGCCGGACGTAAACCGACTGGCGGTTCTCTGTGCGATTGTAGGCCGGAGCCAGAACATCAGCGTCCGCCCAGATCTCGGATTCGCCGATCCCGCCATCCGCCGTAAAGATGCCCACAACGGTCCAAGTCACCTGGCCCATCTTTACTTCATTGCCCAAGTCCAGCCCGGCAAAGGCCCGCGCCGCACCGGCACCCACGATGATCTCATTCTTCCCCGGCTCAAAGTGCCGGCCCTCCACCATCTTGATATTGCCCCGCACCTCGTACGCCGTCTGCTGGATCCCGCGCAGCGGCACATTCGCATCCGTAGGCAGCGAGCGCTTGGGCAGATTGATGATCACGAACAGCTCCGCGGAGGTGAGTGGCCCGGAAGCATTGCGCGCGATCCCGGGAGCATCGGCGACAATCCGGGTAATCTCCCGCGACAGGCCGCTGCTCATCTCGTTCTCCGCACCCTCACGCAGCACCACCGCCACCTGCGGAGAGGCGGCATTCGTCATCGTGCTACGGAAGCCTTCCGAAATCGCCAGGACTCCAACCAGCACCCCCACCACCCCGGCGATCCCGATCACCGCGGTCAGGGCCGACCCCTTGCGTTCAGGAATCGAGCGCAGGTTGAAGAGCGCAACGGCAATAACTTGGCGGAGGCCAGACATGGAGAGATCGGGTATTTGAGATCTGAAATTTGAGATTTGAAATTCGCGCAGCAGCAGACCTCAACCGCCTCGGCGCAGCGCTTCAGCAATCTGCAACCGCATCGCCTGCCAGGCAGGAATAATCCCGGCAACCACACCTAGCGCGACGGCAAAGATCGCCCCCGCCTCCAAGGTCGACTGCGGCAAATAAACCAAAGGCAGCATCTGCGGCGGCTCCACCGTATTCACGATCACCCAAGCGATTCCCAAGCCGGAGAAGCCCGCAATCACGGCCAACAAGCAAGATTCCAGCAGCACCAGGATCAGCACCCGCGAGTTCGTGAAACCCAGCGCCTTCAATACCCCGAGCTCCTCCGTGCGCTCACGCACCGACTGGCCCATCGTATTTCCCGCGACGATTAGGATTGTGAAGAACACCGCTCCCACCACCGCCATGGTGATCGCACCGATGTCCCCGATCTGATTGGCGAAGCCTTGCACGAAGGCAGCTTCCGCCTCGGTCTTGGTCTCATAGGGAGAGTTCGCGAATTCCTCATCGATCTTCGCCGCGATCTCCGCGGAGCGGGCGGGATCGCTGATCTTGATTGAGTACCATCCGACCATCCCCTTCTCGCGCTGCCGCGCCTCCTCGAAGTAGTCGTAACGGAAGTAGAAGTTGTTGGTGTCCGTGGTCTTCTTCGCACCATCGAAGATCCCGACGATCTCGAATTCCCACTGGCTCATCCCAGCAGGGACTCCCCAGATCGAGGACTTCAGCGGAATCCGGTCGCCGAGCTTCCAGCCGAGCCGGTTGGCGGTCTTGCGGCCGACGATCGCGCCGGTGCGGGTATTCAGCCAGGCCTGCTTCTCCTCGGGTTTGAGGATGAATTCCGGGAACATCTCGAAGAAATCCTCGGGAATCACCGGAAAGGTCCCGATGTTGTTCTCCGGCTTGTCCTGATAGACGCCGCCGAACCAAGTTTGGTGGCAGACTGCCTTCACCCCCGGGACGTTCAGGATCCGCGCCTTGTAGGCCTGCGGCAGGGTCATGATGAAGGAGATCTTGTGCCGCAGCATCAGCCGGTCCAAGCCCGCCATCTGCACTCCGCCTGTCAGTGCCGCCTTCAGCGAGCCCAAGAAGGCAAAGAGCATGAAGGCGACCATGATCGAGAAGAAGGTCAGGACCGTGCGCAGCTTCTTGCGCATCAGGCCGGCCCATACCAAGTGGAAGAATTTCATGGTGGGGTGCGGCGCGGTTCAGTCCACCGGATTGTCGGAAAGCTGGCCCTTGTCGAGGTGCACGGTCCGCGTCGCGCGGTGCGAGGCATGCGGATCGTGCGTCACCATGATGATGGTCTTGCCGTGGTCCTTGTTGAGCGACTGCAGCAGCGTCAGGATCTCATCCCCCGACTTGCGGTCGAGGTCACCCGTCGGCTCGTCACAAAGCAGCACCGTGGGGTCGGTCACAATCGCCCGGGCAATGCCCACCCGCTGCTGCTCGCCACCGGACATCGTCCGCGGGAAGGCTTTGGTGCGGTGCGACAGTCCCACCGCATTCAGCGCGGCAGCCACGTGATCGCGCCGCTGCGCCTTGCTCAAATGCGTCAGCAGCAGCGGCAGCTCGACATTCCGCTCCGCATTCAGCGCGGGCAGCAGATTGTAGAACTGGAACACGAAACCAATGTGCCGCGCGCGCCAATGGGCGAGCTGCGAATCCGAAAGCTGGTCCACCCGGTCGGAGCCGATCTGCAGGGTCCCGGAGCTCGGCCGGTCGAGCCCACCGATCAAATTCAGAAGCGTCGATTTCCCCGAACCGGAGGGGCCCATCAGAGCAAGGAACTCACCCTCTTTTACTTCGAGATGCAGACCGGAGAGCACCTCGACACTCTGCGAGCCGCGGGTGAAGGTCCGGTTGACCCGGTCGATGAGGACGAGGGTGGGGCGGGAATCGCTCATTGGAGTTTTTCTACTTTGACGCTTTTGCCTTCGGCAAGATCGGACGGTGGATTCAGCACCAGGGTATCTCCCGCCGTGAGTCCGGCAGTCACCACCTGCTCATCCCCCCGTGCGGGACCCAAGCCAACCGCCTTGCGTGCCAGCTTGCCATCGCGCACCAGCCACACCACACCCTTGCCTTCAGTCGAAGATTGGAGTGCGGCCTTCGGCACGATGATAGCATTGGCAGCCACCGGCTCGACCTTCTCATCGCTCTGGAAGGCAACCTTCACCCCCATCTGCGGAAGGATCCGCGGATCGAGCTGATCGAAGCCCACCCGCACCTTAACCGTCGCCTTCTGGCGATCGGCCGTGGGAATGATTGCGATCACCTTGCAGGGAATCTTCCAGTCCGCATACGCATCCAGAGTCGCCTGCACCGGCTGCCCGGATTTGACCCGGTTGATGAAGCTTTCGCCGACATCCACCTCGATCTCCAGCGAGTTCATGTCCACCAGCGTGCAGATCCCGGTGCGGGTAAAACCACCACCCGCGGAGATCGGCGAAATCATCTCCCCGGGCTGCGAATCCTTGGTCGTCACAACCCCAGCGAACGGCGCTCGGATGATCGTGTCGTCGAGCTGCTGCTTCCAGTCATCCACTTGGCGCTCGGCCACAGTGATCTCGGACTTCAGGCGATCGACCCGGGCCCTCAAGCCCCGCGCTTCCGAATCCGCGCGCTCGTAGAGGGTCCGGCTCACCGCGCGGTCTTTTTCCAGGCCGGTCATGCGGCCCAGTTCCGCCTCGGCATAGACTAAGCCCGGCTCAGCTTCTGCAAGGGCCCGCTGCGAGGCCACAAGCCGCGCTTCCGAGAGGCGCAACGCAGTCAGGACATTCGAATCGTCCAAACGCGCGAGCACTTGGTCCTTTTCGACCTTCATCCCCTCCTCGACCAGGATCTCCTTCACCTTGCCGGTGACCTTGGAAGAAACGGTCGCATCAAGCCGCGTGGTCACATAGCCCGAGGCATTGAGCAGGGTCTTGGCCGAGCTCCCGCCACCACTGGTGCTCTCCTTGCGCGCCACCGCCGTCTTGACCGTCAAGGGCTTCGGACCCCACTTCCAGTATGCGGCAGCCCCGCCGGCGATCAGCAGGATCAGTATAAAAATCCAACCCTTCCCTCCGCCGCCACCACGGGAATGAATGGGTGCATGTGAGGATCGGTCGATGCGCAGGGCATCGAGGCTGGCAGGCTTGGACTCCATGGATCGGGTGCCCCGCACCATGGCTTCTGTTGGAGAGATTGCAAAGCCCGCGTGCGCGGCCTGCCCCGCAGGTGGTATAAGAATCTATACCACCTGCACTATCCCCTGAGCCTCAACGCTTCTTGCGCAGGAAGGCTGGCACATCCAGATCCTCGCCTTCGAACAGGCTGGAAGCGCCTTCGAATTTTCCGCGCGGGCCGCCCTCGAAGCTCATTTCAGACTGGGCCTTGCCCGGAGCCTTGCCCTTGGAAACCACCGGACGCTCCGCAGTCGCCGGCTCTTCCAGCTCTGCAAAGTCTTCATCCAGTTCGTCGAAGACTCCTGGTAGCACCACCGGATCCTCCGGCTTGCTCTCCTTCGCGGCGGGCTCCTCTTTCTCAATGGAGGAAAAGGCCGGCTCGTCTTCTTCCTCGGCCACTGGAGTCGCAGCGGCCGGGAAATCCTCATCGTCGAGCTCGGCCTCGCCCAACGACGTCACCGGCTCGTCATCCTCGGCAAAGCTCGCGAAATCATCCTTCTCCGTCACCACCTGCTTCGAAATGCTGCGGTCGATCGTGAAAGGCGAAGGCTCTGGCTCGGCGAAAGGCGCTTCTTCCACCACTGGCGGCTGCGCCGGGCGGGAGGTGAACTCGGCCACTACCGGGCGCGGCTCAGGTTCGGCGAACAGGCTGGCCGCCGTCGCAGACGCGGGAATCGCCGGCTTCTTTTCGCGCGGCGCGGGACGAATCACTACCGGTGCCGGTTCTGGCTCGGGCTCAGATTCGGGTTCGGGTTCGGGATCCGGCTCAAGTTCAGGTTCAGCATCATCTGCGAAACCCACCGTCGGCTCCAGCAACGCCGGACGCTCCAGCGAGGAAGTCCGCGGCATGTGCAGGCGGTCTTCCGGCAGCGAGCTGACCATGGTGATGCTCAGATGCTCGCCCATGCTCGGAT
>NZ_BATP01000043.1 GCF_000739615.1 Haloferula sp. BvORR071 | reverse complement strand
CCGCAGGAGGTTCACGTTCCGCAGGAGGTTCACGTTCCGCAGGAGGTTCACGTTCCGCAGGAGGTTCACGTTCCGCAGGAGGTTCACGTTCCGCAGGAGGTTCACGTTCCGCAGGAGCTTCACGTTCCGCAGGAGGTTCACGTTCCGCAGGAGGTTCACGTTCCGCAGGAGGTTCACGTTCCGCAGGAGGTTCACGTTCCGCAGGAGGTTCACGTTCCGCAGGAGGTTCACGTTCCGCAGGAGCTTCACGTTCAGGCTTCCGAGGCAACAGCTGGGCCACCGCCAACTCCCCCCCTCCAAGTGGAGCCTCCTCCGCAAGCGACGGCCGCGCGCCGGAGCCCGGTGATTCCGATCGAAGCACCCGAGTATTCTCCCGAAGCATCGCCCTTTGCGAGCCGCAGTGCGCCCTTGCCGCGCGACGAGACACCGGCACCGGCGACTCCCCTGCCCTCGGTACCGCCGCCCCCCCCTGCCCCGGCACCCCAGCGCGCTGCTCCAAAATCGCGCCGAACCGGCTTGGGCTTGGACACGCTGATCCTATCCACCGGCCTCGCGGTCACTTGTGGACTGGTCGTTGGTTACGCGATCGGCTGGAACAAGGCGCTGGCGACCAAGGCTGGACCGATCGCTAACACCGCTCCGCTTCAAGCGGATACCCCCAGCACTCCCTCTCCTGCCGAGGAATCGCCGGAATCGATGCCGGAACCGGAACTAGCCAAGCCGCCAGAAGCAAAGATCGCGGAGACCGCCGCGGTGCCGGAGAAACCACCGAAGGAAGAGGAGGAGCCGATGAAGGTCCTCACCGCCCCCGAGGCGGCCTTGCGGGCTTTCCTGGCGGCACCGGATTGGCAGTCGAGAACCAAGCACTCGGTGGAATTCAAGAAAAGGGATGCCGCCATGGCCGACTATTACAGCTCGGCACCGGACGGGGCGATCACGCCGCTCTCAGTCAAGCTGCTCGAAAGCCGGGATGGAGACGACGGCACGGCAGAAACACATGTCTATCAGGTTACTACCAGCAAGATGCCCGAGGGTATTCCAGTGGCCGTGATGAAAGCCGAGGACGGCTGGCGAGTCGATTGGGGCACTTTCGTGGAACTGCACGATGACCACTTCAGCCGCTTCGCTGGAGGCCAAGGCAATACCGAAGGCTTCTTCCACCTGCTGATCCGGATCACGAATTTCGCTCCGAAGCGCGAAGGCTACACCGCCTTCCGGCTCGATCCGCCGATGGCGGGACGCGACCGCTACGGCTTCGTGCGCAGCGACTCGGAACTCCACAAGGCGCTGGCCAGTCTGACCGACTGGGGCAAGCCGGGACAGGTAATCCTGCGCCTCCAGAGGAATCCGGCCGAAGACGGCAAGAACTGGCTGGAGATCACCGACCTTGTATCGGCGGAGTGGTGGCCCGCAAGCGAGTGAAGCGGTCCCATGCCTCGGGGGTATCGATATCCGAGGCGCCCTCTGGAAATAGGATCTTGGCCAAGGCGGTGGGATGCCGCGACGCAACAGCCTTCGCACCGGCATCGCCTTGCAAAGAGAGGAGCTCTTGGAAGTGGGCTCGCTGGAAGAGCGCGGGCGGACCACTGGCGGGCCCGTAGTCACAAAGGATGATGGAGGCATCTCCCGCGGATGCCGCGACGAGCGAATCCAATAGATGAACGGTGACCAGCGGCTGATCGGGGAGGAGGATCAGCAGGGCATCGAGGTCCGGTGCGAGTTCGAGCAAGCGTGAGGTGCCAGCAGCGAGAGTCGAGCCCATGCCCTGCTGCCACTCGGGGTGGACAAGCGTTGCCACGTTTGCCGGACAAGAGCATGCCAAGATCGCCGTCGCGTGCGCGCCGAGCACGCGCAAGACGGGACTACAGCGAGCAGCGAGAGCAGTATCGCAAGCGCGGTCGAGAAGCGTGACACCCTCCCACTCCAGCAGTTGCTTGGGTGCACCGAAGCGGCTGGCTTGGCCGGCAGCGAGGATGATGGCACCGATTTTCAGACGGGCAGCGGCTGAGAGTGAATCGTGCCACGGCGCTCGCGCAAGAAGCCGGCGGAAGCGCCAGCCAGCACGGCTTGGATTTCGGCAACAATCGCGAGGGCGATGGTGGCGGGATGATGGCCGCCGAGGTCGAGGCCGACCGGTGCATGGAAGCGATCAGTCACGGTGGGGTCTTCCAACAAGCCGAGCGAGCCGAGTTCCGCGAGGAGCGTCTCGCGACGGCGGCGCGAGCCCAAGAGGCCGATGTAGCCATAGCCCGCGGGAAGGACTTCGCGCAGGAAGGCCAAGTCAGTGGCGAGGTGATGGGTCATCACCAGAATCGCGGTAGCGGGGTCAGGGCGGAACTCCTTGGTGAAATCCTCCGCCGCGAGGGCGCGGATGGTTTCACCACCGACGATCGGGGTCTCAGCGATCATGCGCTCATCACGAAGGACGCGGTGACGCTCCCAGCCGAGGGAGGCGGCGAAGCCAAGGACGGGATCGATGTCCGGGGTCCAACTAACAGCGACTAGGCGGGGTGGCGGAACGACCTTCTCCAACAACTCATCGGCGGCGGCATGGGAGTCGATGCGGGTGCCCGCAGACCCGGTGACGATGGGGATACTCTTGCGCTCGCGCAGCGAGGCTTCGATGCGGCTCGGCAGATCAGCGGCGATCTCCTCGATGAAGACGTGGAGCTTGCCGGGGCACCCGAAATGCGGACGGGTATCGATCTGAATGCGGCGCGGCTTGCCCTCCGCCATCACGCTGCGGGCGGTATTGGCAATGCCCTCCTCGAGGCAGCCACCGCTGAGTGAGCCGCAGAAGCTGCCGTCCTCAACGATGAGCATGCGGGCACCGGGCTGGCGGTAGCTGGAACCCTCGCGGGCAACCAAAGTGGCCAGGGCCATTCTCTTGCCGGAATGCCTGCGGGCAAAGTCAAAGAGGAAGGGCCAGTCGCTCATGGTTCCAATGACTAATGACCAAGCACTAATTTTCAAACGGGAGTGCGCTTCGCGATCGGGAGAGCGGCGATGCCTAGCTCCAGCTTAGATCCTGTTTGGCGAGGGGCAAGGTGCGGATGCGTTTGCCGGTGGCGGCGAAGATGGCGTTGGTGATGGCGGGAGCGACGGGTGGGAGCGCGGGCTCGCCGAGACCGGTGGGCGGATAGTCGGACTTGGCGAAGTGGACTTCCACCTTGGGCGCATCTTTCATAGTGATGAGCGGATATTCGTGGAAGTTGGTCTGCTGGACGGCGCCCTTTTCGACGAGGATTTCCTGGAACCATGCGGCGCTGAGGCCGTCGATCATTGAGCCTTGGACCTGGTTCTCGGCACCGCTGAGATTCATGATGGGGCCGACATCGGCGGCGGCGCTGAGCTTGTTTATCTTGAGTTTACCGTCTTTGCTGACTGTGACGTCCGCGACGATGGCGACGTAGCCGAGGTGGCTGAAGTGGAAGGCGATGCCCCGGCCATGGCCGGGTTCGAGCTTCTCGCCCCAGCCGGATTTCTCGGCGACCAGCTTGAGCACGCCCTTCATGCGAGTGGCGTTGTAGGACTGGCCGCGGCCGCCGCTGGCGGGGACCTCGCGGTCGTCGCCCAAGAGTTCGAGGCGAAACTGAAGCGGATCCTTCTTCGCGGCGTGAGCCATCTCATCGACGAAGCTCTGGATCGCCCAGGCGAGCGCGCAGGACCCGGGCGCGCGCCAGAAGCCGAGGGGGGTATTGCTGGCGAGGGTGGTGCGCTCCAGGAGGAGATTCGGCACGAAGCGACTGGGGAATTCATCACCGCCGAGATCGGCACCGTTGCCGGGCCGCTCGTCGCTATTCAGGCCGAAGGTCACGAAGTGATCGCCCCAGGCAGCGATCTTGCCGGCATCATCGAGACGGCCGCGGAAGTGGTGCCAGCCACCGGCGCGGTAGTAGTCATGGCCGAGGTCCTGGTCGCGGGTCCAGGTAAGCTTGATCGGTGTGCCTTCCATCTTCTGCGCGATGGCCGCGCACTCCACCATGAAGTCGCCCATCAGGCGCCGGCCGAAGCCGCCGCCAATGCGGGTCATGTGGACCTTGATCTTGTCCTTCGGCAGCTTGAGGGCCCTCGCGATGCCGTCGACACCGCCGCCGGGATTCTGGCTAGGGGCCCACATTTCGAGGGCTCCGTCCTTGAAGACGGCGGTGCAGTTCTGCGGTTCAAGATTGGCGTGCGAGAGGTGCGGGTAGTGGTAGGTGCCCGCCACAGTCTTGCCGTCCTCGGGGAAGTCCGGGCTGCCGGTCTTGCGGATCTCACTGGCAGCCTTGCCTTGGATTGCTTCGGCGGCCTTCGCGGCGTGTCCGGCAAAGCTTTCGCTTTCATTGGCTTCCCAGGTGACCTTGAGGGCTTTCTTGGCTTTGAAGGCGTTCCAGGTGTCGTTGGCAATGATCGCAATGCCGGGCAAGAGACCGTAGTGGTCGTTGCTGCCCTCGATGATGAAGGCCGCGCTCACGCCGGGCAGCTTCCTGATCTCATCCAGGTTCGCCTCCTTGACCTTGCCGGTGAAGACCGGGCAGCGGACGTAGGCGGCGTATTTCATTCCTTCCTGCTTCTGGTCGATGCCGAAGAGCGGCTGGCCAGTGACGATCTTGGGATTGTCGACGCCGCCAATGCGTTTGCCGAGAAGCTTGAAGTCCTTCACCTCCTTGAGCGGCACTGTCTTTTCATCCGGCACCTCAAGCTTGGAGGCGGCACTGGCGAGCGTACCATAAGAGAGCTTTTTGCCGCTGGGCTTGTGGATGACCATACCATCGCGGGCCTCACATTCAGCGGCGGGTACGCCCCATTGATTGGCGGCAGCCTGGACCAGCATGACGCGGGCGACAGCCCCCAACCTACGAAGCCTGTCGTAGTTTGAGGGCGTGGACATGCTACCGCCGGCCATCTGGCGGCCGAAGTCCTTCTCATTCACCGGAGCCTGCTCGACCGAGACCATCTCCCACGGCACCTCCAGTTCCTCGGCGATGATCATCGGCAGCGAGGTCTTGATGCCCTGCCCGACTTCGGGGTTCTTCGAGAGAATGGTGATGGCGCCTTGCGGAGTGATGCGGATGAAGGCACTTGGAGAGAAGACCTCTGTGGCCGCTGCGGCTTCATCGGCAGCGGGAGCATTGCCAACGCCAAGCATGAAGCCACCGCCGACCAGCCCGCTGATGCGAAAGAAGTTGCGGCGATCCAAAAGCGGGGATGAGGAGGACGTTTTCATTGGACGGCAGCGGCGGTGTGGATGGCTTGGCGGATGCGGGTATAAGTCGCGCAGCGGCAGAGATTGCCGGACATGGCGAGGTCGATGTCCTCGTCGGTCGGCTTGGGTTTCTCGCGGAGGAGTGCGGTGGCGCACATGATCTGTCCGGCCTGACAATAGCCGCACTGGGCGACATCGAGATCGCACCAGACTTCCTGGAGGGCGGTGAGCTTGCCGTCCTTGGCGAGCCCCTCGATGGTCGTCACCTTCTTGTCGCCGAGCGAGGAAAGCGGGGTGACGCAGGAGCGGACCGCCTCGCTATTCACATGGACCGTGCAGGCGCCGCAGAGAGACATGCCGCAACCGAACTTGGTACCGACGAGATCGAGGTGGTCCCGCAATACCCAGAGCAAAGGGGTATCTTCCTCGGCCTCGACCTGTCGGGCCTGGCCGTTGACGTTCATGGTGAAGGTTTTCATCGCAGCGAGCAGAATGAGATTTTCCGGAGTTTGGGGATGCTAGCCGCTGGGCGTGGCGGCGCAGCAAAAAAGCAAGGCCGGGTGGCCCGAGGGCTGGGAGGCCGCGGGGCTGCAGTTTCTTCCCGGAATTGTCGAGGCCGCGCGAAGGCGCCAAGCGGCTTCCCGCTAGCCCAGCATCCGCGAGGCAGGGAGATTCATCGCGACTGTGAGCGAGAAGGTCATGGATTCGCCTTCCACGCTGGTGGCGGTCACATCACCACCATGTCCGCGGGCGATGCTCCGGGCAATCGAGAGGCCGATACCAAGACCCTTGCTCCCGGCATCGGTGGTCCAGATACCCTTGAGCATGTCCTCGATCGCTGCCGCGGTGACGCCGCCGCCGCTGTTCGTGACGTCGATGCCCAGAAAGCTGTCTTGGGCACGGAGGTGGAGGGCCAGCTTGCCCTTCTTCGGCGTGAACTGGAGCGCATTGGTCACCAGATTTCCCACGGCTTGAAGCAAGCGGTAGGGATCGATAATCAGAGCTGCGGGCAAGCCATCGTCCACCTCAATGGAGAAACGGACGCCCGCCCGCTCGGCGAGGACCCGGAAGCGGGTGTCGAGGCTCAGGGCGATTTCCGAGAGGCCGGTCTTGCGGAACTTCATCAGTAATTGGCCCTCATCGATCGCTGAGTATTCGGTGAGGTCCGAGATCAGGCGCGACATGTCTTGCACCGAGGTCTTGAGGATCGAACTGAGGTTCACCAGCTTGGCACCATCTTTCATACCCTTCGCAATTTCGGACGTCATGTGGGCGGCGAGGGTGATCGCACTCATCGGCGAACGCAGGTCGTGACTCACGATGGAGAGGACATCCTTGTTGAGGTCGAGGTCCGACTGGAGCCCGATTCCCTTGTCCTTGCGGAATTCGGAGATGCGGCGGGTCTCCATCATGGACACGACTTGCCGGGCCAGTGTGTGCAGCAACTTGGCCTGCATCTTGGAGAACTTGCGCGGCGAGGTATCGACGATCAGCAGGGTTCCCAGCGCGTGGCCCTCCGGTGTGCGCAGAGTGGCACCGGCGTAGAAGCGGATGCCGACCGGGCCGGTGACATTCCGATTGTTCGCGGTAATGGGGTTCTTAGTGGTGTCCTCGACCACGAAGAGTTCGTCCCCGGAGTCGATGGCATGGACGCAGATGGAGCACTCGAGATCGGTCTCGTCGCAGCCCAGACCTGCCTCGGCCTTGAACCACTGGCGGTCGCGATCAACGAGATTGATCGCGGCGATCGGCACTTTGTAGACCTCGCAGACCAGTTGCACGATCTGGTCGAAGTCTTCTTCGCGCGGGGAGTCGAGGATGCGGTAGCGGTAAAGGGCGTTGAGGCGGTCTTCGTCGCTGATATCACGCGTCATCGGCATGACTTCCCGATAGGGAGCACGGCCGCGGATTTCAAGACTCCAGCGATGGCAATCTCACGACACGCGTGCAGGGGTCTTTTTCGGCGCTTTTTCGCGAAGCACCAGACCTAACAAGCCGGGGAAGCGCTTCTCCAGCTCTTCTTCCCGTACGGTATTCAGGCAACGGGTGCCCTCGGTGCGGGTGAGGACGAGACCGGCCTCCCGCAAAACCGCGAAGTGGTGGGAGACGGTGGCCTTGGAAATGGTGAGCGGAATGTCACCGCAGGCGAGTTCGCCAGCGTCCAGCAGGCTGCGCAGAATCTCGATGCGGCATGGATCCGAAAGCGCCTGCATCACCGCGGGCAGGGTGACATCAGCGAGTTCCGGATGGGTGTAGGGTTTCATTGCGACACAAGATAGCACGGGTGAATTGTTCGACAATGATCGAATTATCGTTTGACGCCGTAAAATCCCGGTTTAGATGTTCGACGAATCTCGAACAACCAACCCTACCCCACCATGGAATATCGATTTTTAGGAGGCTCCGGGCTGAAGGTCCCGGTCTTGACACTCGGCACCGGCACCTTCGGCGGCCAAGGCCCGCTGTTTGAGGCTTGGGGCAACAGCGGTGTGGACGAAGCAAGGCGGCTGATCGACGTGAGCCTGGAGGCCGGGCTGACGATGTTTGACAGCGCGGACGTCTACTCCAGCGGACAAGCCGAGCACATCCTCGGCAAGGCGCTTGAAGGGCGGCGCGATCAGGTGCTGATCTCGACCAAGGCGACCTTCCGCACCGGCGAGGGACCGAATGATATCGGTTCGTCACGGCATCATTTGATTCAGGCGGTGGAGGGTAGCCTGAAGCGGCTAGGCACGGACTACATCGATCTGTTCCAGCTTCACGGCTTCGATGCACAGACACCGATCGAGGAGACGCTTTCGACGCTGAATGACATGGTGCGCGCCGGGAAGATCCGCTACATCGGGGTTTCGAATTTCTCCGGCTGGCAGCTGATGAAGTCGCTGGCGATTGCGGAAAAGTATGGCTGGGCCCGCTATGTGGCGCACCAAGCTTACTACTCGCTGATCGGGCGCAGCTACGAGTGGGAGCTGATGCCGCTGGGCGTGGACCAAAAAGTCGGCGCGGTAGTATGGAGTCCTTTGGGTTGGGCGCGCCTGACCGGCAAGATTCGCCGCGGCACGCCGCTGCCGAAGGACAGCCGCCTGCAATCACAACTCAATGTGGATGTGGGACCGCCCGTAGAAGACGAGTATCTCTACAAGGTGGTGGATGCCTTGGACGAGATCGCGGCGGAGACCGGCAAGACGGTGCCGCAGATCGCACTCAATTGGTTGCTGCAACGGCCGACGGTTTCGACAATCGTGATCGGTGCACGGAACGAGGAGCAACTGAAACAAAATCTGGGCGCGGTGGGCTGGAATCTCACCGCAGAGCAGGTGGCGAAGCTGGATGCGGCGAGCAACACTCCCCTCGCCTACCCCTACTTCCACCAAACAGGTTTTGAGCGGAATCCCTCGCCCGTCTCCTGAACACCTCAAATCCTCCACAACCATGGACCTCCAACTCACCGGCAAACTCGCCCTCGTCACCGGCTCCACCGCCGGCATCGGCCTCGCCATTGCGAAGACTCTCGCAGCGGAAGGCGCCCGCGTCATCATCAATGGTCGCACGCAGGCCCGTGTCGATGAAGCCATCGCTGCCATCCGGAAGGATGTCCCGGACGCATCCCTCGAAAGCTTCGCCGGCGATCTTGCCAAGGTGGAGGAGAGCGACCGCATCGCCACGGAGTTCCCGGACGTGGAGATCCTCGTCAACAACCTCGGCATCTTCGAGCCGAAGCCATTCGAGGAGATCCCCGATGCCGATTGGTATCGCTTCTTCGAGACCAACTTCATGAGTGGCATGCGTCTCAGCCGCACCTACCTCACCAAAATGAAGTCGCGCAACTGGGGCCGCATCATCTTCATCTCCAGCGAGTCTTCCTCAGACGTGCCCGCGGAGATGATCCACTACGGTGTGACGAAGACCATGCAGGTCTCGCTTTCCCGCGGCCTCGCCGGTCTCACCACCGGCACCGGCGTCACGGTGAATACCATCATGCCCGGCCCGACCTGGTCGGAAGGCGTGGAGCAGTTCGTCAAGGATCTCGCCCGCGACCAGAACAAGCCAGCCGAACAAGTGGAAAAGGAATTCTTCACCAGCATGAGGCCAAACTCGTTGCTGCGTCGCTTCATCCAGACGGACGAGATCGCCTCCTTCGTCGCCTATGTAGCCAGCCCGCGCTCCGCCGCGACGAATGGTGCTGCCCTTCGTGCCGAAGGCGGCCTGCTTCACAGCCTTTTCTAACAAAAAACGAGAATCGCCTCTTCTCCCTACCCGACATGAGTTCCTCCAAATCCTACGCCGCCCAGAGCGCGACTACTCCCCTCGGCCCTTTCAGCATCGATCGCCGCGAGCCCGGCCAGACTGATGTCCACATCGAGATCCTCTACTGCGGAGTCTGCCACACGGACCTGCACCAGGCCCGCAATGAATGGAAGGGGACGATCTATCCCTGCGTGCCGGGACACGAGATCGTGGGCCGCGTCACCAAGACCGGCGACAAGGTCAGCAAGTTCAAGATCGGCGACATCGCAGCGGTCGGCTGCATGGTGGACTCCTGCCGGGAGTGCGAGAACTGCAAGGCCGGGATGGAGCAGTACTGCGTGAACTCCGCCACCTTCACCTACAACAGCGAGGACAAGAAGTGGGGCGGCATTACCTACGGCGGCTATTCGGACGCGATCGTGGTGGATGAGGCCTTCACCCTGAAGATCCCGGCGGGCCTCGATCCGGCGGCAGCGGCACCGCTGCTCTGCGCGGGCATCACCACCTACTCCCCGCTGCATCACTGGAAGGTCGGCCCTGGCAAGAAGGTCGGCATCGTCGGGCTCGGCGGGCTCGGGCACATGGGCGTGAAGTTCGCGAGCCGGATGGGTGCGCACACCGTGCTCTTCACGACTTCGCCCTCCAAGGTGGAAGATGGCCTGAGGCTGGGTGCCAACGAGGTGGTGGTCTCGACCGATGCGGCAGCGATGAAGAAACATGCGGCGAGCTTCGACTTCATCCTCGATGCGGTCTCGGCCAATCACGACATCAATGCCTACCTCTCCCTCCTCAAGCTCGATGGCAATCTGACCTTGGTCGGTCTGCCCGAGCATCCGCTGCCGGTGGAAGCCTTCAACCTGCTGCTGCCGCGCCGCAGCTTCTCTGGATCGGCAATCGGCGGCATCGCCGAGACTCAGGAGATGCTCGATTTTTGCGCGGCCCAGGGCATCGCCAGCGACATCGAGATGATCGACATCCAGCAGATCAACGAAGCCTACGAGCGCCTCTTGAAGGGCGATGTGAAGTATCGCTTCGTGATCGATATGGCCTCTTTGAAGAACTGAACACGACAACCATGTCACGACTCCAACAATCAGTGCGCATCGGCGCATGGGACCTCCCGAATCGCATCGTCATGGCACCGCTGACGCGCTGCCGCTCCAGCGAAGGCCGCGTGCCGAATGCGATGATGGCTGAATACTATCGCCAGCGTGCGAGCGCCGGCTTGATCCTCTCCGAGGCGACCTCGATTTCGCCGCAGGGAGTGGGATATCCCGACACTCCCGGCCTGTGGTCGGAGGAGCAAGTGGAAGGCTGGAAGCTGGTGACGAAGGCCGTGCATGAAGCCGGCGGCCGCATGATCGCCCAGCTGTGGCACGTCGGCCGTGTTTCCGATCCGCACTACCTGAATGGCGAGCTGCCGGTTTCCGCGAGCGCGATCGCTGCGCAAGGCCATGTCAGCCTGCTGCGCCCACAGAAGAACTACGAGACACCGCGAGCCCTGGAACTCTCCGAGATTCCGGGGATCATCGAAAACTACCGCAAGGCCGCGGAGAACGCCAAGCGAGCTGGTTTCGACGGCGTGGAAATCCACGGCGCGAACGGCTACCTGCCGCAGCAGTTCCTGAACGATAGCACCAACAAGCGCACGGATTCATACGGCGGGAGCATCGAGAACCGCGCCCGCTTCGTGCTCGAGGCTGTGGATGCGGCGATCTCGGTGTGGGGAGCTGACCGAGTGGGCCTGCACCTGTCTCCGGCCCTGCCGGCGGATGGCAACGGTGACAGCGATCCAGCGGCGACCTATGGGCACGTAATCCGCGAGGCAAGTGCGCGCAACCTCGCCTTCGTCTTCGTGCGTGAGCCGCTGGAATCGCAGCCGCGCTTCAGCCCGGCCCTGCGCAAGTCCTTCACCGGTGCCTTCATCGCCAACCAAGCGCTGACGAAGGAAGAGGGCGAAACGCTGCTTGCGGATGATCAGGCCGATGCGATCTCGTACGGCCGACTCTACATCGCCAACCCCGATCTGGTGGAGCGCTTCGAGCAGGATGCGCCCTTGAACGAGCCGATCCCGGCCAGCTTCTACGGCACTGGTCCGGAGGGATATCTCGATTACCCGACGCTGGATGAGCTCCAGCAGCCTGCTTGAGGAAGCCACCGCATTACTGATATGAAGACTCTCCGTGACGTCCGGCTCTCGGTTCTCGATCTTTCACCGATCATCGAGGGCGGGACTGTGGCGGACAGTTTCAGGAATAGCGTGGATCTGGCGCGACATGTTGAGAATCTCGGCTACACGCGTTTCTGGTTGGCGGAGCACCACAACATTCCGGGCATCGCCAGCGCGGCGACCTCCGTCTTGATCGGCCATGTGGCCGGTGGCACGAAGAGCATCCGCGTGGGCTCAGGCGGGATCATGCTGCCGAATCATCCGCCGCTGATGATCGCGGAGCAGTTCGGGACCTTGGAGGCCCTATATCCCGGCAGGATTGACTTGGGCTTGGGGCGTGCACCGGGCACGGATCAGACGACTTCACGAGCGCTGCGGCGCGATCCATCGGCAGCCGATGACTTCCCGGACCAGGTACAAGAGTTGATGGCTTTTCTGGGCCGGCCGAATCCGGCGCAGCGGGTGAAGGCGATCCCCGGTGCGAATTCGAATGTGCCAGTGTGGTTGCTGGGATCGAGCACCTTCAGTGCACGGCTGGCGGCGCTGTTAGGCTTGCCCTTCGCTTTCGCAGCCCACTTCGCTCCGCGGCTACTCTTCGAAGCACTGGAGATCTACCGCTCCAATTTCCAACCCACGGAACTCTGGCCGGAGCCCTATGCGATGGTGGGTGTTCCAGTAATCGCGGCGGAGACCGATGAGGAGGCGCGCTTCCTTTCCACCTCCGTCCAGCAGCAGATTCTCAACTTGATCCGGCACGCGCCCACACCAGTACCGCCGCCGGTGGCCAGCATGGACCTGCGCTGGAGCGCGGCGGAAAAGGCGGCCGTGCATGAGCATCTCGGTGCAGCGATCATCGGCGGCCCGGAGACCGTCCGCGAGAAGCTGGACAAGCTGGTGGACGCGACCGGCGCCGACGAGCTGATGATCCACTCCGGCTTCTACCGGCATGAAGACCGCAAGCGCAGCTACGGGATCGTGGCGGAGGTGGCGGAACTCGGGGCATTGTCCGCATAGGCAAGCTGGTTTTGAGGGAGGATCTTCCCTGCCGGAATGGCGCAGCCATTCCGCTACGAGATCAATCACTCGACCCGAGTTACCTTGTAGCCCTTCTTTTCCAGAAGGCTGCGGACGCTGTCACCAGCAGCGAAGTGGGCAGCACCGGCGGCAAAGAAGTGGATCTCCTCCGGTGACTTCTTGAGCGTGGCGTCCATGTAATCTGCCATGATCACGTCGCGGTCTTTTAACACAAGCTTGATCAGGCGCTCACCCAGCTCCTTGTGCTCTCCCTTGATGGTCTCCCGGAAGGACCGCTCGAACTCCGCGACGATCTTCTGCGTGTCGCCGGTGAGGTAAGCATCAATCAGGAGCTGGATGGAATCGCGCTTGGCCTCGCGATCTTCACGCTGGCTGCGCAGGGTCTCGGACAGGAGAGCGACCTGGTCGTTCTCATTGAAGCTATTGAAGCCCGCCAATTGCTCCGCGATGGTCTGCATGCCGGCGGTCTTCTTGCCTTCCCGCTCGGCGCGTTCCCAGAGCTGCATGTCGAGCGGCTTCGAGCCCTCGAGCTGGAGTTTGAGCAAGGGCAGCGTGATCGCTACGTACCAGGTTTTGAATTGTCCCAGGATCTCGCTATCGAGCGCTGGATTGATCTGCTTCAGCTCGGCATCGAGCTGGCTCCGGATTTCCGGACCGATGGAGTCGGCAAGGTTAGAGCCGTCGCCGCGCATCACCAACTCGGCGGCGCCGAGCTGGCTGGCCGCGTCCATGGGGGCCTCGGTATGAATGACGGTCGCTTCGGCGAAAGCTTTGACCGCCGCCGGATGAAGATTGGAGGCGGGACCCTTCCCGACATGAATCGTACCAAAGAGATAGGAGGGCTTCTTGACCTTCTCTCCCTCGATCTTCCAGAGGAGTGGCTTGACGGGATGCTTCAAGTCCTCCCCTTGGGCGCTGCACAGCAACGCGCAGCCCGCAACCGCCGCGGCAAAAGTGCGGATCAAGGGGCGAAAAAGGAAGGCGGCGGCGGTCATCACGGGAACTTTGAGACAGCCCGCCCAGAAATGACGAGCACGAAAGGCCTGGCCAAACTCCGCAAAATCAGTCGCCGTCGAGCGGATCCGGGCAACGATCGCGCAGGCGGCAGCGGCCACAATACTCGCCGATGAAGAGATCGTCGGTCCACGCCATCAGCTTGGCGAGGTCTTCCGCCTCGTCCGTCAGGAAGCCGGCTTCAAAGTTCCGTTTGTCCGCATGCTTCGCGCCCATGCCCGCGCCGGTGAGGTTGGCGGAGCCGATGAAAGCACGCTTGCCATCGGCAATCACCGCCTTGGTGTGGACGCGCGGGCAGAGCACGCGCTCGAAGAGCTCGCTCTCCACCAGCACCGGATAGCGGTCGAAATCCTCGCGGAAACGCGGGCCCGGTTCCTTGGCATGGATCAGGCGCACCGCCACACCGGACTCCACGAGATCGGCGAGGATCCCGAGGAAAGGCTTCGCGCGTTTTCCCACGGGGACGTGCAGGTCCTTGATGTCCGCAGTGATGATCCACAGGAAGCGCGATGCCTGCGGCACCAGCTCGGCGATGACCCGCCGGTAGATTTCGTCATTGAGGATCAGCTCGCGCACCGGGACCAGTGATGGCCAGGTGCGCGCGCGAAACAAGCTCAAGGTCCGAAGGAGATGCGCACGAAATACTGCGGCGTGCCGGGCGGCGGCACGATGCGGAAAGTCAGCAGATCCCGCGCGGGATTCCCCGCCACCCGCTCCGAAGAAAGGAACTCGAGGTTGGCAGGCGTTTGCCAGGAGGAAAGCTGCGTCGAGAACTGGGGTGCAGGCACCACGTCCTCTGCGATGACACTCCGTGAGACCGTCACGAAAATCGATCCGTCCTCCTCCAAGGAGAACATCGGTGCGAGACCTTGGTCCGGAGCCGCGGGATTGCCGCCCATAAAGTATTCAAGGCGTGTAGTGAGGCCATCGCCATCGAGGTCCGCATCATCAGGATGATTGCCGTTGGCGGTTCTCCATTCGGCGTAGCTCTGGGTATCCGCGCTGCCGGGATTCCCGCCGGTCACCGCGCTGGCGCGCCAGCTCAGCGGATCGGCGTGGTCTGGATTTGAGAAGGGATTCACCAGCACCAGCGCGTAGCCGCCGCCATCAGCCTCAGTCGGCCAGGGCGGCTCATCATCATAGCTGAAGTCGTGCAGGATCCCGCCATCCGCCTTGCGCAGTACGATCTGAGCACCGCCGTTATCGAGATTAACGGGGAAGGTCCCGGCGATCGGCTTGCCAGTGCCGAAAGCCATATTGAACGCGGTGACATCCTTCACGATCAGGGTCCGCGCATTCGGAGCCAGCATGGTGCCGCCGGGGAAGGTGAAGGTGAGACCCGCGGTGAAGTTCACATTGCTGAGATCGAGCGTGAGGGTCGAGGAAGCATTCATCAGCTCGACATACTCGGTGGTCTCCACGCTGCCGGGAGGATTGTAGTAGATCTTGGATACCACCAGCGTGGCGGGAGTCGGCACTTGGATATTGCCGGTATTGGTGACGGTGATGCTGTCGGTTTGGACGACGTCGCCGGCATAGTTCAGCCCTTCGAGCGCGATGAGATTCGGCCCCGCCGAGAGCGGCACGGAAATCTGCCAAGTCGTGCTCGAGGTCCAGGTCACCTGCAGCGGTGTGGTCGCACCAGCGAGCCGGATGTCGCGGACATCCACCCAACCCGTCCCTGCCAGGGTCACCGGACTGGTGGCGGTGGAGAAGTTCGCGCCGGCATTGGTGGTGATGGCAAAGGGGACCGAGGGAAGCTGCGAATTGAGCTGCCCGAGGATGTAGTTCGAACGGGTATTGATGTAGCTCAGATGCCCGGCGAAGTCTTCACCCGGCAGAAGGCTGCCGTAGTGAGTGGTCCAGGCCTGCATGTACGAGTTGTTAAAGACGCGCGTGCAGATGTCGTAGAGGTGCCCAAAGTAGATCCGCTTGCGCAAGGGATCTGCGATCAGCTTCTGCAACTCGGAGTTCTCGTCGATCGGCCGGGTGGCGTCGAAGGAGAAGTCCATGTCGTGTGGGAAGTAGAGCACGCGGCCATCCGTCCCGGTGTAGAAGATGCCGTTGTGATTGGCATTCGCGAAGAAGGAGTCCCCTGCCCCGCTGGCGCAGGAGCAGGCCAAAGCTCGCAGCCATTGGTCGACATTGATCACATTCGTCAGGCCGCTTTCGAAGGCAGCTCCGGACTTCTGGAATTGTTTGCCCAGCGCGATCATGCCCGCGTAGCTGTCCTTGTCCTCGTTGTTTTCGATCAGGAAATTCTGGCGGTAGTTTTCCTTGTCGTCGCCGAGATCGCGGATGTCGGTGCCGACCACATTGTCCGGCTGTGGCAGCTTGTAGCCATTCGCGTCCGTGGTGGTCGGGTAGTAGATCAGCTCGTACTCGTAGGAAGTGCCGTCACCGCCATTGGGGAACTGGGAATCGAGGAAAACATCCCCGTAGCGGGCGAGTTGCAGGATCGCGGAGCTGGTATTCGCGGGATCCGGCGCGATCACCTTGCAGAGGTCGTTGTATTCCGCGGGCACGCTGCCGCTGGCATACATCATGTGGTCGTAGAGGATCTCCTGGCAGCCGGTGATCTGGCCTTCCGAGCGGTCGATCGAGACCGTGCGGTGCACTCCGCGGAAGAGTTGGTCGCGGTTGAAGCCGAGGCTGAAACCGACACGGGAAGCGACGGGCCGGCCGCGCTGGCTGCTCTTCAGGCGCACGCCCGCATCGTAGTAGGTTTCGCGCTCGTCGTAGATGACCGTGCAGCCGAGGCGCTCGTTGCTCATCACATTGTTCGTCTGATAGAGCAGCGCCTTGTCGTCGGGTGCCATGATGATGCGGACATTGTGCCGGCCATTGGTCGCAGCCAGGTTGTCATTCACCTGATAGAGCGCGTGCGAATTCGCGCCATCCGCCGGGAAAGACGCGCTTGCCGGCACTGGCGCCGCGTCATTGCCCGTGACCCAGAAGCGGACGACCTTCGCGGCGCTTTGGCCTGGAATCGAGCCGGTGAAGGTCTGGCCGTCAGTTCCGAGGGTCATTGCGACATTCTGGGTCGTGCCACCGTCCACCGAGTATTTGAGGGTGAATGCGCCCAGACCATCCGGATCTGCGGCCCGGGCGGTCACGGTGACGGCCTCACCGGGGGAAGGCACCACCGGCGAGTGGCCGAAATCGGTGAAGGACGGGCCCGCGTTTGCCACCGCGGTGGAGTTCGCGCTACCTGGAGTGCCGGGACTATCGGTGCGGGTCAGGGCGGTGGTCTTCGCGCAGCGGTTGAAGTAGAGCCGGGTGTTGAGCAGGTTCGAGCCGCTGAGCCAACGCGCCTTGAAGGAGATTTCGTACTCGTAGCCGTTGGTGATGCTGCGCCCGCCGATCAGGGTCGCCTCCACATGATTGTGCATGTGCTCGGTGGGCCCCTTCGCGGCGAGGTAGAGCACGGTATTTCCAGGATTGCTTGGATCCTGGATGAGTTGCACGTGCCGGTGATTGCCGATGAATCGCCAGCCAACCGGCAGGCCGCTCTCGAAATTCCCGCCGTTGATCATCGCCACCGGCGCGACACCGGGGCGCTCGGTCACCGTGATGTCGTCGAGCAGGACTTCACCCTCATCCAGCATGCCGAGGACGAACTCCCGCCACTGGCCGTCCGGTCCCACGGCACTCGCCCCTGCAGTGGCGCGGTAGGTATAGGTTTGCCAGGAGCGCCGGGAGCTTTCGTTGCTCGCCGCCCAAGATTCTGGAAGGGAGTTGTCCGCGCGCGGATCGCGCAACTCCAGAGTCGAGCCACCCCCATCCGGCGTGCCGGGCCAGCGGCCGCCATCGACGTAAGGGACATCGTCCGCAGGATTGCCTGCCGCATCTAACAGAAGGATGCGCTCACCGCTCCCCGCAAGGCTTCCGCCATAGGGGCCGGCGACGGTGATGCCGGGGAATTGTGTGAGAAGTCCCGCAGGGTCCTTCGCGATCACCAGATAGCCCCCGGGAGCCATCACGGTGCCATTGGGGAAATTGAAGTCCACACCCGCGCCAAAACTCCAGCCGGAGAGATTCACCGGGCCCGCACCCTTGTTGTAGAGTTCCAGCCACTGCTTGTCCCCGCTGGCCGCATTGATCTCCGGCGGGTGGTAACAGATCTCGTTGATCACGATGTCCTGCTGAAGGGAGATCGCATTGACTGCGCCGGGAGTCGCGGCTGAGGGGAAAAGCCAGCGCCCCGGCCATGCGGCCGAGGCCCCTCGCACCACGCCATCGGCAGCCTGCACGTCCGCCAAGGAGCCACCGGGGCTGCGCAAGATAACCTTATCCCCCGCGGCCGGGCGAAAGCCGAGCTGTGCCTCCGTATAGCTCGCAAAGCCACCGGCCGGCACATTTCCCTCCGGCAAGGGAAAGCTCCCGGGCTGCGCGCCAATCACCTCCAAGCTGAAGCCGGCTGTGGATGAAGACACGGCGGTGGGATTGCGCAGCTCGATGAAGAAGTTCGCGGCATTCGCTGCGGCGATTTCATTCAGCTGCAAAGCGGAAGGCTGATCTGGATCCAAGGGCGACTCCAGCCCTTGGAGTTCCGCCGAAAAGTAAGCCGTATCGTCCGAGGCTCCGGTATGAACGGAAACCGCCAGCACATTGGTGCCTGCTACCAACGCGGTAGACGGTACGGTCAGAAAGCCCGAGGACGTGGGAGCCGCCTGATCTGACAGAGCCGGAGTGGAGTGTCCGACGGAACCGCCCGCCATGTTCGTGCGAGTGAGTTCCTGCCCATTCAGATAGAAGACCGCCCCATCGGCCACCGTGTGATTCAGCTTCAGCACGGTGCGCGAAGGCTCACCGGCGAAATTGAAACTATGCCGATAGTAGGAGGTGGAAGCCGTCGCCGAGATCGGCGTCTGCACCGATGAATCCGGAAAGGCGGTGCTCAAGCCATAGCGACCTTCCAGATAGGTCCCCACCGACTTGAATTCTGCATCAGTCAGCGAGCTGCGGTAAACCAGCAGCTCCGCGATATGACCCTTGAAGCCATTTGCCGTGTTGTTGCTGTGGCAGCCGATCACGATCGGCTGGGGCGTCAGAGCACCGCCGCTGTCGGCCTCCGTTCCCTCCATGTTTCCATCCACCCAGATTTCGAAGCGGCCGAGCGTAGTATTCCGCCGGACGGCAACGATCTGGAAATTCGTCTGCGAGAGCGCGGTGGTGGAAACGGGACCGCCCAGCCCGCTGCCATCGTCGTAGCGCTTCTGGAAGCCGAAGCACCCGTTGGTAACCTTGAGGGAGGCCAAGGGATTATCCTGGGCCAAGGCGAGGTGGTCGCGGTCGAAAATGTAGTCTCCGTCGCCACCATTGGTGCCGCCACTATCGGGCGCTGCAGTCGCCCGGCAGACGACGAAGTAGGTGAATCCGGAAGTCGGCCCGATGCCTGGCGAAAGTGAGGTGCGGAATGAATCGTTGCCATCAAAGCTCACCGCCGGCTGGCCCGAGGGCGTATCATTGGTTTCGAAGCGCGGTTCACTGCCATTGGTCGCATTCTGGGATACTCCATCCCCGGTGGCGGTGTCCGGCCAAGTGGTGAATTGGGCATTGTCCACCAAGCCGATCAGGGCACCGGCACGATAGCGTTCGGTGAGATCAGCGGTGACGCCAAGGATCGGCGTGCTGGTTGCCGTGCCGAAGGCCGGTTGGCCTTGCTGCCAGGAAGTGTCGTTGAAGGCTGCGGTGTTCCAGTTGGCGGGTGGCGCGGCGATGGCGTCGTAGAACTTCCAAGTGGAGTTCTGATCGGCGAACGAATGGACTAGGGGTTGGTCC
>NZ_BATP01000044.1 GCF_000739615.1 Haloferula sp. BvORR071 | reverse complement strand
TCCCCCAACCGCTCCCACAGGGGCTCCTGCGCCCCTAGCGACCAATCGATGAAGCTCCGGGCCACCTCGCGACGGCGGCCGACCAATCCCCGCCGCTCCCCCATCTCCGCGCCGGAATCCGAAGCCCGCTTCAAAACTCCCTGCCCCTCCCACTTCTCCAAGAACTCTCCCCAGTCCCCCGACAGTGCCAAGCTCCCCCACTCGGCATCCGCCGCCCGCCGCTGGGACCGCTCTTCTCCGGTCTCCAGTCCCGGGTGAGGTCCCACCAGCACCGCCGCATCCCACGGGCCGCCCTCCAGCAGCGCGTGCAGCGCCAGTCGCGCCCCCATCGAGTAGCCCACCAGCACCAGCTTTCCCTTTTTCGCCTGCCGCCTGCCGCTTTCCGCCTCCCGATTCAGGGCCCGCCCGAATTCCCCCATGCTCATCGGGCAGCAGTCCAGGAATCGCCATAAATCGACCCGGGTCGTGGCCCAATTCGCCACCCCGAGGCCCTGCCAATCGCCCGCCATCCCGACGGCTCCGTGCAGGCACCACAGCATTCCCTTCATTCTCCCCAGCCAATCCGGCCCCGCTCCAAGGGACAAGCCCGATGCGCCGCCGCAAAGATGCGGAGTTTCAGACTCTGTCAATTTCACGGAAGTAATCGACAATGGGACGGTGGAAGCAGTTGCGAAGCTGCCCTATCTTTCCCTGCTCCACTCCCCGGCCCTCCGCCTCGCCTTACCCAAGAAACCCACTGGATGAGCTGTACTTGTCGCGCGTCTGCGTCCCCCCGTCTCCTTGCCCTAGCCGCTCTCGCATGGTCCGCCGCGGCCATCCCGGCGGAGTCCATGACCTATAGCTTGGTCGATGACGGCGGGTGGCCCGCCGATATCCGAGCCCGGATCGTGGCCGCGATGGACGAGGCCGTGGCGACCTACAATGCCAACGGCTACTTCAACACGCACATCTACGTCCAGTATCACCCCGCTGTGCCGACCGCGGAGGCGAATTACCCGGACTACCTGAAGTTCGGCGGCTCGATCAGCACGCAGGTGGCCATGCACGAGATTTCCCATACCTTGGGAACCGGCACGACCTGGCAGTGGGATGCACAATTCGGCGGAGATGGCGTCTGGAACGGTGCCGCGGCCAAGAACTTCGTGAAGCTCTTCGACGGTCCGGGTGCGGAGCTGCGCAAGTCCGGCGTCCACTACTATCCCTACGGCCTGAACTACGCCAGCGAGGACAACCCGCTGGCCCGCATCCGCTTGGTCAAGATGGTCTCCGCCATGCGCTACGACATGGGCCTCGACGGCGGGGCCGATGCCGATGGCGATGGCCTGCCAAACGAGTGGGAGATGTATCGCTTCGGCAACCTTTCCCAGACAGGTGCGGGAGACACGGATGGCGACGGCATCAGCAATCGCGACGAATACCTGACCGAGGGCGATCCGATCCGGCCCTGCCCGGTGAAGGACGGCCATACCTACGTCATCCGCGCCAGGCATAGCCAGAAGGTGCTGGAAGCGGCAGACGTCAACGCGGGTGCGATCACCCGCCAGAATCCTGCCAACGGGAGCGATCTCCAGAAATGGACCGCCTCCTATCGGGGTGCGGGCTTCTGGAAGTTCACCAATGTCGCCAGCGGCAAGGTCCTCGAAGTCGCAGGCGCATCCTGGGATGCCGGTGCAGACGTCATGCAGTGGAACGATCTCGGCAACGACAACCAGCAATGGCGCATCGTCCCCGACGGCCAGATTTACTCGAAGATCTTCAACCGCGGCAGCCGCAACATGGTGATCGACGTCGATGGCGGCACCGGCGCGACCGGCAACAATACGCCCATCTCGCAGTACTTCGATGTCCTCGGCGGAACCAACCAGGACTGGGCCTTCGATGATGTCACGCCGGGTGTGGTGGTCAGCACCGGCTTGCGTGCCGAATACAAGATGGAAGGCAATGCCCGCGACAGTGGCGGCTTCCAGTATCATGGCACCGCCACCGCGGGCGTGAGCTACACCGCGGGCCGTGTGGATGGCTCGGCGGCGACCTTCAACGGCACGAGTGGCAACATCCGTGTGCCCGCGATGGTGGACCGGAACTTCACGGTCGCTTGCTGGGTCAAGACCACCGCCACGGGTAGCGGAGTGCTCGGGAATGCCTGGTATGGGGGCTCCGGAATCTTGGATGCGGAAGTCGGCGGCGTGGTGCCGGACTTCGGTCTCACGATGATCAGTAACCGCGCCGCCTTCGGCATTGGCGGCCCTGACACCACCATCACCTCCACGGTGGCCATCAACAATGGCGTCTGGCACCATCTCGCGGCGACTTACGAACTCAATGGCGCGATGAAGCTCTACGTCGATGGCGTGCAGCGTGCCTCCGCGACCGGCCCCACCGGAGCCCGCACCGCGCCGGCAAACTTTAACATCGGCAGCGTCGGGGGGGCCGGCGGCTTCTTCAATGGCAGCATCGATGAGGTGCGGATCTACGACACCGCGCTGAGCAGCACCGAGATCACCCGCCTCGCCGGAGTCGGTCAGACCTGCGTTGCCAGCTACGGCTTTGAGAACGATCTCCGCGATGCCAGCAAACACGGCAACCACGGCACTGGCACCCCCGCGCTCGGCTTCACTACCGGGAAGACCGGCAGCAACGCGCTCTTGCTCGATGGCGACCCAAACTTCGCCACGATCCCGGCCTCCATTTCCACGGACTTCAGCATCGCCTTCTGGATGAAGACCAGCGCCACTGGTGGCACCGGCCAGTGGTGGGCAGGCAAGCCGATCATCGACGCCGAAGTGCCCGGGGCCGCCGCGGACTGGGGCATCGCGCTACTTGGCGACAAGGTTGGCTTCGGCGTTGGCAACGTGGACAACACGATCCTCTCCAACACGCTGGTGAACGATGCCGCCTGGCACTACGTCGTGGCCACCCGCAGCAGCTCCAGCGGGGTCATGCGGCTCTATGTCGATGGCGTGCTCGAGCAATCGCAGACCGGGCCCACCGGCGCGCGCAACATCCCGCATGCGATCCTGCTGGGCCGCTCCCTGGCCGGACCGGTCTTCTTCACCGGGGCTCTCGATGAGCTGAAGATCTACAATTACGCCCTGAGTCCCGCGGAAGCGACCTCTCTGACAAGCGGCAGCCTGCCCGCGGGCTGGACCGCCACCGAGATCGGCAATCCCGGTAGCGATGGCTACGCCGGCTACTCCGCAACCAACGGCGGCACTTTCACCCTCACCAGCGGTGGCAATGGCATCGCCGCGACCGGCGACCAACTGCAGCTGCTTTCCAAGCCCTTCAGCGGCGATGGCGCAATGATCAGCCGCCTCAGCGCAGACCCCACCAATAGCGCGGGCACCACCGCCGCCACGGCGCGTGCCGGTCTCACTTTCCGCGCCGCGACCGGCACCAACCCGGCCGCCATCGAATTCACCTACGACCGGACCACCGGTCTCAATCTACGCTACCGCAGCGCCACGGGCGGTGCTGTCAGCGGCCAGTTCCTCGAGCTCCAGCCCCTGGCCCCGCTGTGGCTGCGACTGGCCCGCAATGGCAACCTCTTCAGCGCCAGCTACGCCACGACAGCCGGTGTCCCCACCGAGAGCGATTGGCTGCCAGCCGGCTCGCAAACCCTGGATCTGCCGAACGATACCTTGCTCGGGCTCACCGTGGCCCCGGCGAGCGGCGCCACGGTGGCCACTGCGGCCTTCGACAATGTGGCGACCAGCACCGCCAGCATCGGCGGGGGCCAAGCTGCAGCATGGCGCATGATCTACTTCGGCACCCCGCAGAACAGTGGTGACGCCGCCGATGACGCCGATCCCGATGGCGACAACATTCCCAACCTCTTCGAGCGCGCCTATGGCACCCTGCCCACCTCGCGCGACGCCGTCAGCGAGCAACCCACCGCAAACCCCGAAGCCGGCTTCATGACCCTGCACTACCGCCGCGACCCCGGCCCGATGGCTTCGGATCTCACGCTCGGCGCCCAATGGAGTGCCAACCTCACGGCGCCATGGTCCACCAGCGGGATCGAAGACAGCTTGGAATCGACGGAAGCGAATGGAATCCAACATCGCGTGGCCAAGGTGCCACTGGCGAACTTCCCGGACTACCGCGGCTTCATGCGCCTCCAGGTCACGACAGCACCGTAGTCCTCACTCGGTCTTCCCTACCAAGTGAAAGCGCACCGCCAGCGCTGGCTCGACCTTCATCACAGCCATGTTGCGGATCAAAGGTAGCCCGAAGTCCTGGTAGTTCAGCGCCGCCGTACCATCGATGGTCACCCAGTTGCCGTCCTTGGTCGCGCTGTAGGGAAAAGCGATCGTCTTCGACATGCCGTGGATGATGATTTTGCCTTGCGCCATGTCCTTGCTGCCGTCCTTCCAGGTCTTGATGAATTCGAAGCTGCCCACAGGACCACCGCCGCCGAGCCACTTGATCATCTCGGCATCGCGCTTCTCCTCGCCGGTCTTCAGATCGGCGAATTTCCAAGTGAGCTTCACCGCCATTGGTTGGAGCTTCAGGGCATCTCCCTGCACACTGAGGTCATAGTCCGCCAAAGTGCCGGTAAATTTGTGACCGGTCGCTTGGGCATCCACCTGGATGCGGCTGCGCTGCTGGTCCACTTTCAGGGTTTCGGCCCGAAGTGTCGGGGCTGCGGCGAGAATGGCCACGCCGAGCGCGGCAGGGAGCAGGGTCTTCATGACATTGGTGCTTCAGATGGCGGTTTTGAAATCTTGGCGACGGCGGGAATTTTTCAGCTATACCCTTCCCCAGCGTCCCGCCATGTCCACTTCCTTTCGCTTCCGCCTGACCGGCATCCTGATGATACTGTCACTGCCCTCCTGCGGGCTGATCAAGGCTCCCTTCAAGGTGGCAGGGGCCGTGGTCGATGGCACCGCCTACGTCGGAAAGAAGGCCTATGACGCCTCCTCCGCGCCCTTCAAGGACACGCCCGAAAAGAAGGCCGCCAAGGAAAAGGAGAAGAAAGAAAAGGAGGCCAAGGAGGCGAAAGAGAAGGCTGCCAAGGAAGGCCAAGGTGGCACCCAACCCGCCCCGACACCCACGCCCGCCCTTCCGCAAGCGAACCCAAGTCCCGCTGGCAATGGATTGCCACCGCCACCCCAGGACGGCCAAGTCCCGAGCAACGATTACCTGCCGCCGCTGCCGGCCGATCAACCGCCGCCGGGCAACTCCTCCGTGCCTTATCAGCGCTGAGCGATTTCCCAGCTTTCGCCGACTGCGCCGCTGGTGAAGCGGTCGGCGATGCCCGCGGCCTCCGCCGCAAGCTGCAGACGCAGCGGCGGCTCGCTCATCGGCTCGTCGGTAAGCCGGAAGGTCCCCCAGTGCATCGCGACCGCGCGCTGGCACCGCGCATCTTGGAATGCCTTCACCGCTTCCGCGGGGTCCATGTGGATCTCACTCATGAACCACCGCGGCGAATAGGCGCCGATCGGGATCATCGCAAAGTCAATCGGACCCAGACGCTCACCGATCTCGCGGAAGCCCGGGCAATAGCCGCTGTCCCCCGCGTGCCAGAGCTTCAGGCCGGCTCCCTCTAACAGCCAGCCGCACCAGTGGGCGCAATTGCGGTCGAAGGGAGTGCGCGCGGTGAAGTGCTGCGCGGGCGTGGCGGTGATCCGGATGCCGGGGAAAAGTTCCAGCTGCTGGAACCAAGCCAGCTCCTGCACCTGGCGGAAGCCCTTGCGCCGCAACCACGCGGAGTGGCCCTCCGCGCTCACCAGCGGCATGTCCGCACCCAGCTTCCGCAGCGTCGCGAGATCGAGGTGGTCGTAGTGCGCGTGCGTGAGCAGGACGGCATCGATCGACGGCAAATCCTCCAGCTTGCAAGGAGGCGGGACAAGGCGCTTGAAGCGCTCCATCCGGAAGGGTGCGCAGTGATCGGAGAATACCGGGTCGATCAAGATGCTCTTGCCGCAGCCCTGGAGGAGGAAGGACGCATGCCCCAACCAAGTCACCCGCCAGCCCTCCGCTGGCGGCGCTTGGGGCGTATAGGGGACCCGCGAGGCTGGATTATCGTCCGTGGTGATGAATTCATCCGCCGGCATCCGCCCGAATTTCCAGCGGAAGACATCGGCAAAACTGCGGCCTTCATCGAGGACCCAGGGATTTGAGAAGCGGGGCATGAGATGAGATGCGCCACCCTAGCAGCGATGCAAGCGATTGCCACCGGACCTTAATATGCTGTTTTTCCAGCATATAAGATTGACGGCAGCGACTCGCTTTCTAGAGTGCACCCATGCAGCGCAAGGGATTGCTTGCCACCTCCTACCTCGCGGCGATTGCAGCCGGGGTTATTGTCCGCCAGCCGTGGCGCGAGACTCCTTCTGCCCCGCCAGCGGCCCCTCCTGTCCCGGCCGCAGTGGAAGAGATCCAGCGCCAGCTCAGGGCCAAGGCCGCGGAGGATCTGGCGAGCCAACAGGACCAAGCGCGCCGCGAGAAGGATTACGCCAAGGCTCCAACCAAGACCCGCGAAGAAGAAATCCGCGACACTCTCCGCTCCCGCCAGGAGAGCCTGCTGGAAGATAAAAACACTCTCGCGCAATTACTCGCGCGGTCCCCGGCCTTCCAGTCCAGCGCCGATCTCGGACCGGCCCTCACCGATGCCTTGCGCGCGGATGACGGCATGGCCGAAGCAGCGGCAATCTTCCTGGAATGGCATCGCCGCGATCCGCAAGCAGCCTTCGCCGAGTACGCACGACGGCCGCTCATGGATCGGATCTTCGGCGAGCAGGACTGCCTCTTCCTGCAATTCACCCCCGAGGAAATCGCCGCACAGGTTTCACTCCTGCGCCCGGACGATTTCAAAGGCAGGCTGCTGCGAGGCATGGCCTGGCGCTTCAGTGAAAGCAACGATCTGGAGGGCCTGAGCCGCCTGATGGAACAGCTGACGGCACCGCAACAGCAGGAACTGGCCGAGACCTTCGCACGGAGCAACTGGGTGCCCGAAGATGGCGCGGCCGCAGTCGCTTTCATGGCGAATGAGATGCCTTTGGAAGTTCGCAAGACGGTCTTGCGGGAACTGGCCGGCTGCGAATCCTATTACTTGACGAGCACTTGGGTCAGCTCCGTCGCCAGCTCCTTGATTTTACAGACCTTGGGCCAAGAGGAACTTGCAACTATCGCCGAACGAGCCACTAACGTACCCACCGGCAGCGGCTGCGGCGGCGGTGGTGACGAGGGTCTGGAGATCACCCCGCTCGAACCCGGCCTCGGTGCGGAAGAAGCGGGATACGCCGTCAGCAGCCGGGTGCACGCGGCTTTCTATTATTCCAAGGACTATCGCGAGAGCTTCGCTGCAGGCACCATGAGTGGCGACGAGGTTGTGACGGAAATCCGCCGCCTCATTCCTGGCAGCGATATCTACGGGCAAGACCTCTTCCGTCGCGTGTATGTGGAGCTGGCAAGCTATCAGCCGGCGGTGGCCCAGGGGTGGGCATCTGCCCATCTGGGTGCCGCCGAGCTAGCAGAGCTGAATCTGGAGGTTCTTGAGACCTACGCTGAACCTCGTACTTCCCGCCTCGCGGAGCTGCTGCATGCACTGTCCCTGAGCGGCGCGGATCCAGAGCATATCGAATCCAAGACCGAGGCGATTGCCACGCGGTTCGCGGCCTGGAGAGCCCTTGATCCGGAAGCCGCGGGGCGCGCCCTGGAGGCCATCCCAATAAATCACCCCCTGCGCTTGGCTGCTGCGGGCGAAACAGCCAAGGAGGAATCCCAGTGAAAATCATCCCCATTTCCGGCCTCCTGCTCGCCTTCGGCACGAGCTACCTGCTCGCGGGACTCTTTGCTCCCAGTGGAGCATCCTCCGCGGCTGTAGCGCCCAGCGTCCCCAAGCCGATCAAAGCAGAAAAGGCGTCCACCCGGATCACGTCTCAGGATCTCTTGGCAGCCGTGGACTCCACTCCCATGAGTCCCACGGATCGCTACCTCCTGCGCTACGATCAGTACGACAAATGGGCAGAGTCCGATCCCTTGGGCATGCTCGCCAGCTTGAAAGGCAAGGCAGTTCCCGAAATCGCCTCGCTCTCCAGCGCCTTCGCCAACTTGGCCGAAACGCGCCCGGCCGAGCTGCTCCGCTATGCGCGCGAGCAAGGCTGCACCGAGGCCATCGAAACCCTGCTGGACCACTGCGATCCGCGGCAAAGCCTGACGACTCTGCTGGCGAACACTTCCTATTCCTATCCGGCTGAGATCTACGAGAAACTCTTCAAGCAGGGCGAGCAGCTCGATCCTGAGTTCCACCGGCGGATCTCCGAACTGCCGGACGACGCGGGACGGGCAGCAGCCTTCTCCGCGGCTGCCAAGGTCATGTTGGAGAGCAAACGCCACGACGACTATTTCGCCCTGCTTGCCGAGTATCCGGAATCAGCAGGACCAGAGCGCATCGCGGAGGACTTCGCGAAGATCGTAGTCTGCGATCCCGCACGCATGGCGCAGTTCGACACGCTCCCGCCCGAGGCCCAATCCGGCGCGATCGACCAGATCCTATCCGGCCTCGACTCCTTGGAAGATTCCGGCCAGACGGCCCGCAGTCTTCTGCCGGAATATGCCCGCCACGGCTGGCTCGACGAGCGGCGCAGCGACATCTTGGAACTCATCATGGAGGATGCCGTCAATAGCGAGGACAGCGCTGCAGCCCTCGCCAGCGGCAAGGAGTGGAAGGATTGGGCGCTCGCACTGCCTTCGGACGGTAGTTGCGACTACCTGCGCCAAGCCGGAATCGCCCGTTGGGCCGCGGGTGAACCGGGAGACGTGGTTCCCTATCAGGAGCTGCCCACCCCCGAGCTTCAGGATGCTGCACGGATTGGCACTTTGATGGTTCTCACCCTGCAGGAAAACTATGCTCAAGCCAAAGCCATTGCCGGCGGCTTGCACAATTCCGCCCGGCGCGAGCAGCTCATACTTGCCATCCAAGGCATGGAGCGCGGCGAGGACGTCGACGAATTCGATCCCTTTGCTCCGATAGAAAGCCCGGAATAGGCCTGCCCTCAACGGGCCGTGTCCCATGCCTTCCAGAAAGCCGCGCTCTCTTCCCCATTCGGGATCACCTCCACCAAGAGCGTAGCCTCACCAGGTTCCAGCGCATCGAAGCCTTCCTCGCTCTCGACCCGCAGATACTTCATCCCCCACATCGTCGCCCAGCCTTCCAGGCGCAGCTCGTGTGGGTTCAGCATCAGCTCCTTCGCGCGGTCTTGCATCGCATCAAGCCGCGGCAAGCGTGAGAAGATCTGTCCGCCGCCGTTGTTGATCACCACCAGCACCCGCCCCTTGCGCTCGATCTGCCCGAGCCACGCCGGCGCGGCGAGGTCGTAGAGCGCGGTTAGATCGCCCACCAGACACCACGCGTCCTCGACATCCGCGGTCCAGCCGAGCCAGGTCGAAAGCTGGCCATCGATGCCATTCGCGCCGCGATTCGCACGCACATCGGTCACTGGCTTGCCGCGCTGCGCGAAGAGATTCCACTCACGGATCGGCATGCTGTTACCGAGATACAGGGAGGAACCCGTGGAGGCATAGGCGGAGAGCACCCGCAGCAGTCCCGGCTCGCTGTCCGGATACGCTTCCAGCATATCCTCGATCTCGCCCGCGCGCCGCGAAGTACGACGGAAATAGTCGAGCGCGTCGCCCGCCTTCTCAACATCGCCCAAGCCCTTGATCGCCCGTCCCACCGGCGAGGTGATGGTCTCGCACTTCCGCGCCAGGCCGGGGAAGCCGGTGCGGGTGATGTTCCAGACCTCGGTCTCCGGCAAATCCTCGAGATCGCGCCAGAAGCGCCCGCTCGGCACCCCTCCGATCCGCAGCACCTTGCCCGGCGGGCACTCGCGCAGCATCCGGTCGGGATCGGGCAGGCAGATTTCACCCAGCGCCTCGCGCAAGCCGCTGGTCGCCTCCACCGCCACTGGCACACCCAAGCCGATGCAAAGGTGGAAAACGGGTTCCTGATCTTCCGGCTCGAGATCACCGACCATCACGACCAGGCCACGGTAAAGATCCTCGCGCAGCCAGTGGGCGAGCGCGGCAACGGAGAAGTTCGGCGGCGGGATTTCGCGCAATTCATCGTCGCTTGGAGCGATCCACTCGCCCGGCTGGAAATCCTCCTCCAACTCCACATTCCAGTGCCATGGCCCGCGCTGCAGCCACTCCGCAATATCGCCATCACCCGCGTGCTCGCCGAAGATCCCCGGCTGCGTGATTGCCTGCGGCGCCCCCGTGCCCCGGAAGCGCTCCGGCCGGTCCGCCGTCAGCGCCAGCAGGGGCCGCGCCTGATAAAAGGCCTCCACCACGGCTGGCAGCAGTTCGGCCACCGCGGTGCCACTGGTCGTCACCACCGCGCAGGCCTCGCCCGTCGCCATCGTCCGCCCCAGCGCGAAAAAGCCCGCGCTGCGCTCCTCGAAGTGCCGCCACAGCCGTGCCTCACCTGCCGCCTCCGCGCGTGCCAGCACCTCCACCAGCGCCGCATTCCGCGCCCCGGCGCAGACGACGAATTCACGAACGCCCTGGCGCAAACAGGTATTGATGGCGGAACAAGCGGCTTCCCAAGTGGTCACGGCGCGAGCGTGGGAGAAGAATCGGCCCGCGCCAAGCCCGCTGCACGGACTTATCGAGCGCTTTTTTCCCGCGCTCTCGGCAGTTCCTTGGCCTGCCAACGCGCCACCTCGCGGCGGTAGGCACCCAGCGTGGCCGGCAGCGGGCGCCGGCCGAGCTTCTCCAGATCCCTCCGCCAGTATACTTGGGCGGTGACGTCTCGGGTATCGGGGCAAGGATAGATGGTGAAGGTCCGGATCGCAGCAGCGATCGAGGTCTTGCACAGCTCATCCCACAGGCGCGCATCCGATCCGGGGATCTGGTCGCCGGCCAGCCGCTGGTAATGGACCACTGCCGCCGCGGGTGCCACCGTGACCCCGCAGACGAATTCTCTGCCTTGCTGGAAGGTTTGAAATCCCACCACCACCAGATACTGCCGGGAAGCCTGCCACGGCGGCTCTATCATGCAGGAGAGCGCGACCTTCCACTGCTCTTGCGCGTACAGCTTCTCACGGTTGGGCTCGCTGCGCCTGGATCCCACGCTCCCCTGGTGGATCACCTGGGGATGGAGATAAACGGGCACCACCAGCTCCTTGCGCAACACCGCACCCAGGGCATCGAGTTCCTTCCGCGGCACCAAGGCATCCGCCACCATGACGATGGCATGGCCCGGCGGGGTGTTTGCTGTTAGAAGCGGCAGCGCCGGCGCATCGTCGAGCTGATAGGGTGCATTCGACACCTGCAAAGCGGCGCCGGAGCGCAGGTCCGCGGCGAGCTTGCGATAGATCGCCTCTTCCTCCGGCTTGCCATGCTGTTCCAGGAAATCGGCGTAGGCGTCCTGGAGCCCGGCATCGGTGTTGTCCACCCGGGCCGCCATCTGGAGCATCTCGCCAGCCTCGCGGATCTTGCCTTCGGCTTCAAGTTGGTTGCCGTAGTCGGCTAGCGCCGCCACATGCCGCTGGGTCGCCACGGAATCTCCCCACGCAATCAAACGCTCGGCCTTGTCGCGCTTGGCTTCCGGATTGTTCGGCAGCAAGTACGGATGCCGCTCGTAGATCCCACCCATGATCAAGACCAAGAATGCCGCCACCGGCGAGTTTCTCAGGAAGGCGGCCTTGCGCGGATAGTCGGCGAAGATCCGATCAATCCCAGCCAGCACCACCGCGCCGATCACCATCAGCATCACCTGCTCCGGACTCGTCCGGTTGGACCAACCGAGCACCGGCTCGGTCCATACCCACACCGCATAGACCAGCGCTGGCAGAGCGATGCACCGGGCAATGATCCGAACCTTCCACTCCTGGCGCTCCTCCGCATAGTAGAGCTCACCCCGCTTCGACCGCTCCGGTTCCCTCAGCCCGTAGGTCACCATCCCCGGTTCGGATCCGACCCAGCCCATCGCCCTCAGTTCGCGGAGCTTGAGCACTTGGAAAATCCCCTCCGTCGCCAATGACACCAAGACAAGGGCCACCGCAAACCACACCCACAATTCACCGAGCCGCCCATCACCTAACAGAAACACAACGATGCATGCCGCCAACAAGCTCCCCTTGACGAAAAGCATCCAACAGAACTTCAGGAGATATGGGCGCAGCGCGAAGATACGCAATCAGTCCCACCAATCGTTGCCCGATTCAAGCCCAGCCCCGCGACCGGGCATTCCAAGCCCCGGCCGATATTGTAGTTTGAGAAGCTGCTACTGCCCTCTCATTTCCCGTGCCTTCCGCCTCGCTGCGGCCCAATTCTCCGCCTCGTATCGATAAGCCGACAGCGTCGCCGGCAGCGCATGACGCCCCTTCCGCCCAAGCTGCGACGGACCATCGACATACGCCGTCACATCCCGCAGATCCGGACAGGGATAGAGCGTCAGCGACTTAATCACCGTGGCCAGCGATTGCTTGCATAGTGCCTCCAGCAAATCGCGGTCATTGCAGGGATCATAGCGCTTGCCCAAGCGCTGGTAGGAAGCGATCCCACAGCCGGGAATCGTCGCGCTGTTGTAGAGGTAGTTCACGCCATCGGCATACAGATCCCGCACCGTGATCACTAGGTACTGCCGCGGCTCCAACGGGGAGATTGGGATCTGCGCCGCCACCGCCGCCCAAGCCTGATCAATGCGCATCTGCGGCCCATCTTCCCCGCGGCCTCTTCCCGCCACCTTCGAGAAATCCACGCCCAACGGGTAACGATAGACAGGCAGCTTGAGCTCATCGCCCAACACATGGCCCACGAGATCGAGCAACTCGGGCGACGTATCCTGGTCGGCCACCAGCACCACCGCATGCTCCAGCGGACTGTCCGGCATCAACATCGGCAGCGGACCGTGGGGATCGATCGCATAGGGCTCCCGCGAGGCCTTCAGCGCCGCCCCCGAGCGGATCTCCGCCGCCCTCTGATAGAAAACCGCATCCTCCCCCGCAGGCGCATGCCTCGTGAGGAACTTGGCGAAGTTCTCCTGCAGTCCGGCATCGGTCACGTCCACCCGGCTCGCGATGTTGAAGAGATCGCCCGCCTTCTGGATCTCCCCCTTGCCCTCAAGTTCCTGCGCATACTTCGTCAGCGCAGCGGTGTGATAGTGGTAGCTCTTGAGATCCCCGGATTTGAAAAGTTGCTCCACCTTCACCCGCGCAGCGTCCGGATAGCCGGGCAGAAGATAGGGATGCCGCTCCCACAAGCCGGCGACCAAGACAGCCACCACCGCAACCGCCAGGATCGCCCGCAACCATGTGCGTTTCTGCGGCTCCAAGAGATGAGCGGAACCCAGCTTGGCGAATAGAAGGACACCCGCCGCAATGCACAGCACCTGTCGCCAGTCCAAGGGATTGCTCCAATCCAGCACCGGCTCCGACCAGGCCCATACCCCAAAGATCAGCGCAGGCACCGCAACCCACCACATCGCAATGCCCGCGAGGAGGTCGCGCCGCGCCTGCTCACCGTAAATTGGGTGCGAGGTCCGCCGCAGGAACTCGCTGTCCTCGTCGTCGAATTCGTCGCTCTTGTCCGCCTTGAGATCCGAACCGCGCCTCATGCGCAAAAAGCTCAGGATCCCACTGAGCGTCAGGCTCATCATGAACAAGCCTGCGGCCACCCAGATCCACGGGGGAGCGATCAGACCCAGCCCGATCAAGGCCAAGAACCCCGCAGCCGCAAACCCTCCTCCCGCGATCGGGACCAGTTCGCAAAACAGGATCAGGAATGGACGCTTGGCGGAAATCGCCCAAACCCATCCCATTCCCCGCTCCCGGAAGCAATTCCGAAGCCCGCCCGCCTTCCATCCCGCGGCCGAAATTGTAATTCGCGGCTCCCCGTCCCAGTGTTAGGTTCTGTACCGAAAGCCCTTCATTTCTCCATGCCACTCGACCCGAAAACCATCTGGCTCCTCGCCGGAGTCTTGCTGATCCTCCTCGAATTCGCTGCCCCAGGGGTGATCATCGTGTTCTTCGGCCTCGGCGCGGTCATCACCTCGCTCACCACCTGGGCAGACCTGACAACGGGCCTCGGCTCGCAGTTCACCGTCTTCAGCATTAGCTCGGTGGTCCTGCTCTTCGGCCTGCGCCGCTTCGTGAAGCAATGGTTCGTCGGCAATTCCCGCGATATCAATGGCGGCGATGACGACTTCATCGGCCGCGAAGCCCGCGTGATCACCTCCCTGCCCGGCTTGGGCGGCCCCGGCAAGGTCGAGATCAAGGGCGCGAACTGGAACGCCCGTAGCGAAGTCGCCGTGCCCGCGGGTGCCACCGTCATCATCGAGCGCCGCGAAGGCCTCACCTTCCACGTTCGCCCCCGCCTCTGATTCATTTGTTAGACCCGCTACGATTCGATTTCCCACTCTGCCTCTCCTCCACTGCCATGAATGACACCTTGTTCTCCCTGCTCGCGCTGAGCGATGCCGGCACCACCTTCGTCACCGTCCTCGCCATCTGCTTCGCCGCCGTGCTGGTCATCGCGCTGCTCATGACCGCCCGCATCGTCCCGCAGCGGCAGGCCTACATCGTCGACCGCCTTGGCAAGTACCACAAGACCCTCGACGCTGGCCTCCACATCACCATCCCCTTCATCGACCGCGTCGCCTACAAGCACTCGCTGAAGGAAATCGCCATGGATGTGCCGCCGCAGTTCTGCATTACCAAGGACAACATCGCGATCGAGATCGACGGCCTGCTCTACATGCAGGTCCTCGACCCCAAGCTCGCTTCTTACGGCATCGACAACTACTACTACGCCGCCAGCCAACTCGCGCAGACCACCCTGCGCTCGGAGATCGGCAAGCTCGAACTCGACAAGACATTCGAGGAGCGCGACACCATCAACGCTCAGGTGATCGAGGCCCTCGACAAGGCCTCCGAACCTTGGGGCCTGAAGATCACCCGCTACGAGATCGCCAACATCAAGCCACCGCAGTCGGTCCAAGACGCGCTCGAAAAGCAGATGCGTGCCGAGCGCGAACGCCGCGCCACCATCGCCCTTTCCGAAGGCCAACGCGAAGCCCAGATCAACGTCGCCGAAGGCCAGAAGCAGGAAGTCATCAAGCAATCCGAGGCCAAGAAGCAGAGCCAGATCAACGAAGCCGAGGGCAAGGCCCGCGAGATCGAACTCCTCGCCAACGCCACCGCCGAAGGCATCATGCGCATCGCCATCGCGACCCAACAACCCGGCGGCAAGGACGCCGTGAACCTCCGCATCGCCGAGCAGTACGTCACCCAGTTCGGCAACCTCGCCAAGCAGACCAACACCATGATCATCCCGCAAAATCTCAGCGACATCGGCGGCACCGTCGCAGGCCTCGCGAAGATCCTGGACACTGCCAAGCAGGATAGTGGCCTACAAGGCCTGGTGCCTCCGCCGATCCGATAAGGATCCCTAACAGATCACCCGATTCCGCGATAGGTCCTATGAGTCCCGTAGGACCTATCTGCGTTTCCGAAAAGAAAAAGGCGGCCGCTCTCCTGTAAGCCGGATTCTGTCTACCCCGCCTTTGCGGAGCTCGATGATCATTTCTCTCCCCGCGCCGGAGCGCGGGAGCCCGCTTGCGCGGACTGCGACTAATACCCGGAGATACGACGGGCGGGCAGCCCTTCCCCTGTTCTGTCTTGCACCACGCGAGGTTTACCGTGCCGCGCCGGTTACCCGGACACGCGGTGGGCTCTTACCCCACCCTTTCACCCTTACCTGATCCCTTGCGGGCCATCGGCGGTATGCTCTCTGCTGCACTGTCTGTCCGTCAGCCTTGACGCTGCCGTCCCCCTTTTTCAAGGGGCGCGTTGCCCTGCGGTGTCCGGACTTTCCTCACCCCTGCCCGAAGGCAGGACTGCGATCACCCGGAGAGCGGCGCGCGGAACCTGCACCCGGAATCCCCGGATTCCAAGCCCCAAGTTCACATCGCCCGCGGAACCTCACGCCGCCGACTTCGCCTTCTCCTTCTTCGGGATCTTCCCGAGGAAAAGGCACTTCAGCACCGGATTCCGGCTCACCGCATACTCATAGGTCAGCATCGTGATCGCGGTGGTGAAGAGCACCACCAGGAAGGACAGCGCGTAGTCATTCTTGATCCCCACCCAGTCCCGCAGCCAGAAAGCATTCAGGTAGATCACCAGGTAGTGGAAGAGATACACGCAGAAGGCCGACTCCGCCACGAAGTGCATCGGCGCGCCCGCCTTCTTCACGAAGCGCTCGAAGAGCCCGAAGATCACCAGGCACACCATCACGAAGAAGTAGCCCTCCACCCCCAGCATCACAAACTCCGACACCTTCGCAGGCGTCAGCCAGATCCGGTCCACAAAGGCCGGCATCGCCAGCGGAATCTCGCTCCACGAGTTCACACCGGAAGGCAGCAAATACTCAAACTTCGTCGCCGCAAACAGCAGCCCGGCACTCGCCACCAGATTCACCCAGTGCACCGCGGACAGCCGCATCGTCCCCTCCGTCCCGGAGCAGAAGCGCTTGAAGAAGGTGAACAGCACCGGCACGAATACCACCGCCAGATACACCTCCGCCGAGAGCCCCACCACCTCCGCCAGCTTCTTCAGCATCGGGTGATCCGCCACCGGCCAAGCACCCACGCCACCATCCTTCACCGCAGCTTGGAATAACCGCGCCGCCCACAAGAGCACGCAGCCCAGCCCCAACTGCATCCAATGGAAGCGGGTGAAAATCTTCAGCAGTCGCGATGAAGTGAACATCGCCATGCCCATCGCGAAGAACGCAAAGTAATACCCCACCATCCGCAGTGGATAGTGGAAGGACGGCGAGACGAAGGGCTTCACCGCCACCTCATAGCCCATCCGCGCCGCCACACAGCAGACCACCGCCACCGTTCCTGTCAGCGTCAGCAGCAGCCAGTCCGGCATCCGTGCCGTTACGCCTTTCAACGTCGCCTTCGCCCGGTCCAGCACCGTCATGATCGGCGCGGAGAGCGAGGCCAGACACAGCAGCACCGCCAGGAACCAAATGTGCAAATGCCAGTTCCAGGTCGGCGCCCCTTCGGCAAAAAACTCCACCGGGATCTTCCCCGTGAAAAACTCACCCAGCGTCGGCGCGGGGACTCCCATCTTCCCCGCCTGATAGTGCAGGATCAGCCAGTTCGTGATCGGGTTCAGCAGCAGCACCACCGTCAGAAACGGGATGCCCGTGGCGATCGTCCGCTTCTTCATGATCGTCCCCGCCCCGTAGCGCTTCACCAGCATGTATGAGAGGAAACCGGAGATCATGAAGAAGGCCTCCATCCGCACGCAGTTCGAGATGTCGGAGACTAGGTGGAAAAATTTCGAGTGGCTGATCACACACGCGTGCACCGGGATGCCCCAGAGGATCATCACCCCCTTCATCGCATCCAGATAGACGAAGCGTTCCTTCGGTTTGACCGTCGGCTCAGAGCCCGTCGCGACGGCGGCCGGGGTTTCGATGGCGCTTGCAGCCGCGGCGGCAGAGCCGGGCGCATAGGCGGCCTCTGCACCGCCAGGTACGGCAGAATGCAGCGAATTTTGGGGGGGATTCATGACTGGGGTGAACGAAGCGGGGGGTGAACAGCGGGGAATCAAATCAAAACAGCAGACCGGGTGGAAGGCAAGCGGGCCGCGCTCGGGTGAGCAGGATCCACCGCGGACTTCCCGGTGGATCTCACTCAGACGGCCGCGGCAATCGGCACATCGGAGTTGAAGGGCACGACCACATCCTCGCTGCTGGCAGGCAGCGCCGGTGCCGCCTTCAGCGCCTCGTAGTCCACCTTGCCGGTCGACATCACCGGGATCTCCGCCACCACCTTCACCGAGCACAGCTTGCTCGAAATCCGGTAACTGCTGCGGATGAACTCGATGATCTCTTCCTCCAGCCCGTGGCTCAGGGTCACGATCTCCAGATTGGAATCGGTGCCGATCACCACGCACTTGCGGCCTACATGGGCGGTCAGCTGCCGCTCCACGTCATCCAGATTGATGCGCAGGCCCATGATCTTCACGAAGCGCTTCTTGCGCCCCACCAGATAGCAGAAGCCGTTCTCGCCCAGCTTGGCCATGTCACCGGTGAAGAGGCGGCCTTGCAGCTCATCGCCCTTCGCCAGGTCCGTGCGGTTCTCCGCGTAGCCGAGCATCACATTCGGACCGCTGTAGACCAGCTCACCCTCCACGACCTCGAACTTGCCACCCGGGATCGGCACGCCGATCGAGCCCATGCCCTCCGCTTGGCGGTCCGGCGGCACGTAGGACATCCGCGCTGTCGCCTCGGTCTGCCCGTACATCGTGAAGTAGCGGATCCCCTTCTTGCGGGCCAGCTTCATGAAGTGCTCCTGCAGCGCCACATCCAGATGACCACCCGCCTGCGTCATCGTCCGCAGTGAGGGCAGCTCGCTCCCGTCGAAGCCCATCTCGTGCAAAATCTGGTAAACATACGGCACCCCGGAGACCGAGGTCGCCCCGTGCGTCCGAGCAAATTCCCAGAACTCCGGCGTCCGCAGCCGCTGGCAGGTCTGCAGCAGCGTGCCGCCCGCTAGCAGGTGGCTGTTCACCACCGAGAGGCCGTAGGAATAGTACATCGGCAGCGAGGTCACCGGCCGCTCGCCGGCATCCAGCCCCAGGTAGGTCGCGATCGAGCGCGCGTTCGCCTGCAGGTTCGCGTAGGAAAGGCGCACCACCTTCGGATTCCCCGTCGACCCGGAGGTCGTCAGCATCAGCGCCAGCTCCGGATAGAGCGGCGCATGCTGCCCCATCTCATGGGCACGGTACAGGCGGTGCCGGTCGATCCCGAACCCGGAATCGGCATGCAAGCCACCATCGATCTCCTGCGGGGACCAAATGAAATCCGGACGATAGATCTCCACCAAGGGCTCCAGCAGGCCCTTGTCCATGTCATGGGACAGCAACAACGCCGCATGCCCCGCTTGCAAACAGGCCAAATAGCCCGCGAGCGTGGCAATCGAGTGGTCACTCAGGACGAAAATCAGCGACTTCGCCGGCGCAGCCAGCGAGCCTTTGACCAGATCGACCTGCTGCTGCAGTGCAGCGTAGGACCAACTGCGGCCGTCCTCAGTGACGACAGCGGATGCGTTACGGTACGGTAAGCTCCAAAACGGAACTTCGTTTTCTTCCAATCGGGGGGGTTTGGAATCCATTGTTCATCGGATTTATGGGGGGGACCGATGGATACCAGGGGCTAGCTCAGGAGGATCAAGCCCTAGGCATTGCAACTCCGTTGATATTTCGGGGGTGGGGTGGAGGCGACATCACCGGAATACCACCTTCCAACAGCGGTGGCAACTCCCGAAGTTGCGAAAAAACGGCCCCAGAACTAACGCGATCGCGTAGGAAAGCAGCCCTCCACAAGGCCCTACACCGACTAGGGATCGATCCCCCCCGCCTGAAAAGTCGGGCGAACCATCCAACAAGTCCCCGCAAATTTCATCCCGTCCCGATCCAATATCCACTATCCATCCCCCAGTGAAGCCCTCCGCCATCCTCGCCCCCATCGCCACCCTCTTCCTCGGCATCGCCATCGGTTGGCTCGCCAAGCCGGACCCGATTGCCGTCACCGGGCCGAATATCCCATCCCCCGCCAAAACCACCGCCGCCTCCACCCCCGCCCCGGGCTCCGAGCAAACCCGCCCCGCCAAAACCGAGCGCCCTCACTCGATCACCGAGGCCGACAACACAGCCGGAGACGATTCCGCCGGAGAGACCGATCCCGCCGCCGAGGCCGAGGGACGCAAGATGGCCGACCAGATGAAGAAAGCCGCCATCGACCGCTTCGGCAAGAAGCTCGAGCAGTTCATTGCCGACCTCGACACCACCCTCACTCTCACCCCGGAGCAAAAGGCCCAGCTCCAGTCTGCCCTAGAAGCCCAGCTCGCCGAGCTCACCGGCATGATGAACCACGAGGGCGATCCGGAGCAGGTCCTCGACAAGCTCCCCGAGCTCGGCACCCCCGCCTTGGAAGCGGCCCTCGCCGCCAGCCTCACTCCCGAGCAAAAGGCCGCCCTCGAAACCTACAAGGCCAAGGACCGAGCCCGCCAGGCCGACACCAAGGCTCTCAAGAAGCTCGCCCTCCTCCAGGGCATCGTCGAGTTCAAGGACGGCCAGCGTGACAAAGCCTACCGCATCCTCTCCGAGTCTGCCGCCGACTCCCTTGCCAAGCCCGGGAACTCGACCAACTTCGGTGAGCTTTTCACCGCCGGCAGCGGCATTGACATGGACCCCTACGACCTCGGCCTCCAGCAGCTCATGATGGACTCCGCCCAGGAACTCCAAGGCGCCCATACCGACGGCGGCGACAACAAAGACATGATGAGCGCCTTCCGCCAAAAGGTCGACCAGCTCATCGAAGACCGGGTCAACGAACTCAAGCCCGTCCTCGACCCAGCCCAGCTCGACAAATACCGCGAAGAACTCCGGACCAAAGGCCTCGGCCCCTACGCCGGCTTGCTCACCCGCGACCAGCCGGGGCAATAGCCCCAGGCAAGCGACAGCGCAGCCTTGGATCGCTACCGCGATCTAACAAGCCCCGAGAATATGCACACGCGGTCCGCAGACAAGCACACGCTCAGTCGCACTCTCCCTCCGATCTGAAATCTCAAATCCTAAATCTCAGATTCCAGATCTTCCCGCCTTCCTCTTCCCCACATAGACCACCACTCCCGCCAGCGCGCCCAGCGCCACCCACAAGGGCCAACGCTGCGCTGGAGTCTTCTCACTCACCGCCGCCGGGTTTGCCGCTGGAGCTCCGGACTTCCCGGGCAGAGACGCTTCGGAAACCGCAGAACCCACCGGCCCCTTCAGATTGTATTCCTTCGGATCCCCATCAAAGCGGAAGGTCCGATTCCCAGCCTTGATCTGCTCGTACCAAAGCCGCCATGATTCGATATCCTCATCGTACTTTGTCTCATTCCGCCTTCGTCTCTGCACCGGCGGTGAAATGATGGGAAGCTTTGCTATAGCGTCCAGGGCATAAAATGCACTAGGGCTTTCGCCAGTCGCATACTGACGCTTGTCGCGATCATCCTTCGTCCCTGGAGGAGAAGGAGGGACCCGGCCCTCTTCATCGTACAAAAACTCCCCTAAGACTCTAACGGACTCAGCACTGGGAAGAAGGCTAACAGTAGAAAATCCTGTTTGGCGAGCATTGGTCAAAGCCACTTGAAGCGGCCCTATTTTTGAAGGGATGGACTCCTCGGACCGCTTCGCTTGGGCTTCCCGGATTCTCTCCGCGTAATATTCGGCATGGCCGGGAATTGCCAAGAGCGCATCCCGCAATTGCGCATGCGTGCCGAGCCGATCACCCGAGATGTAGATGTTGTTGACAGAAGTTCTACGCAGACCCCATCCCAGCTTCTCGATCCTTTGGTCCTCGGGAAGACTATTGGGTGAATTCGCCAGCTCTTGCAATTCGCGGAGCCCATCAGTGCTTTCACTGATCTCCCTCTCTGTAAAATCCTCGGCCCCAAATGCACAAACAGAGAGAACGAAATATAGAATCGCGATAAGTGAAGTCACCGTATTTCAATGGTAGTTGCCGTTAAGCCATTTTCCCGCTTCATCGCATAGGGTCGGCTTTTGCATTTTCACACTGATTTCAAATTTCAAATCCCAGATCTCCCAGCCCTCCTCTTCCCCACATACGCCACCACACCGGCAGCCAGCGCGCCAAGCGCCACCCACAAGGGCCAGCGCTTTGCCGAAGCCTCTTCGCTTGCCGCAGCCGAGTTTGCCATTGGTGTTACAGATTTCAAAGACCCTTCCGCTGCGGCAGCGGTCACTCCCACAGGCCCCTGCAAGTTGTATTCCTGCGGATCTCCCTCGAAGCGAAAGGTCCGTTTGCCTGCTTTAATCTGCTCGAACCACAGGCACCACGCATTACTGTCTCTCTCATAGTCTGTCACACTCACAAATCGCTTCTGCGGAGCAGGAGGAGACAGCAAGGGCAAGCGCGAGAAAGCCGCAAACGCACGAAAGGAATTGTCAACATAGCCTTGGTCACGCTGACGCGCGATGCGATCATCAACAGATCCCGGAGGAGAGGGAGGGACCAAGTCCTCTACATCGAAGAGAAATTCGCCTAATACCCGTACAGTTTCAGGACTAGGGAGCAGCTCAAGAGTTTTGAACGCATCTCCCTGGGCAGAATTGTATTTTACCAACAGGGGACCCTGTCTGGTCGTCATGTCCGGTTCGGACTTCATTTGGGACCTAGCAGCTCTAATATTTTCTTGGAAGTAGAGCGCATGCCCGGGGGTCTTCATCAAGGCGTCACGAAGTGCCTGATGCACCTCCGCCCGACCATCAACCACATAGATACTTGGGTCTGCGGTCTTTCGAAGACCTAGTGCTAAAGTTGCAATTCGATCGCCATCTGGGATTGAATCAGGATTCTCAGCCAATTCGCTCCAGTGGGTCAGCCCTTCCTGCATCTCTTGAAGCTCTTGCTCAGTGTATTCAAACCCAAAGCATCTCGCGGCAAGGTAGATTAACAGCACAAAAAGAGTTCTCATAATTCACTCGCATTGGGCCGGCTCCCGCATTTTCACATGGATCTCAAATTTCAGATTCCAGATCTCCCCGCTCTACTCTTCCCCACATACACTGCCACCCCGGCCACCAGCACCCCAAGCGCAATCCACAAGGGCCAGCGCTGCACCGGAGCCTCTTCGCTCGCCACTGTCGGACTCGCTGTTGAAGTTGCAGTCCTTTCCGTCAAAGCGACTTCGGGAATCACGGCTCCGAGGGGGCCTTGCAAATTATACTCCTGCGGATTGCCCTTAAATCGGAAGGTCCGGTTTCCCGCTTTCACTTGGGCATACCATCGCCGCCATTGCTCTCGGGCAGCCTCGCGATTTTGCATCCCCTTCATCGAAATGATCGGCACACCCTCGATTCCCAGCTTGGTCAACGATTCGGTAGCATAGAACCAATTGGCAGTCGGCACACCAGCATCCCCCCTCGGACTGTCCTTCCATGGATTACGCTCGTCCTCTAACAACTCACCAAGGATCGAGACAATCTGAGGCGATCGAAGTTGCGCCATAATCTCGAAGAGATGGGCGCGGTGCGAAAACTCTCCTGTGGGCAATCGTTCTCCTCCCGAGGCTTCTGAGAATTCGCTCTTAAGATGGACCTCAAGAGAATCCCTGAAATATTCTGCGTGATCCGCGAGTGATACGAGTGCCTCTGAAGCCGCTCTTCTCACTGGCTCGATAATCTGATCCTCTTGTTCGGAGCGACTCCCAAAAGAAGGCGGCTTTGTGATAAACACCCACCATACCAAAGCATCACGAGCCTTCGTACCTCCTTCAGAGCGACGGCTGTCGATGTTCGCTATCGCTCGCGTTTTCCACGAACCATATTCCGAAGGATCCGAAGGAAGCTGAGCAGAAGACCGAGCAGCATGCAAAAGCACGAAGATTGCAGCGAGGTGGGCTGTTGTAACCTTCATTGAATTCAATTCTCCTTTAGGTGCTTCTCGCCCTCTTTTTTGCCTCATCCTTTTAAAATGGGCCGGTCCTTCTTAAAGGAGAGGGTCCTGGAATTTCGAATTCTCATACCAGCTTCGCGGCTTCCGTCTGCCGGGCACGGGCCAAGCACCGCGAAACGGAATAAACGGCCATCCCCACAGACGTCCCGACCAATGATAGATTCGCCGCGAGCGGGACTGTTGGATAGGGCGTAGGAGGAGGCGACCCCATCACACCGGTAAGCCAAAAGTAGGGATTTGCTGCTGCGGCTAGAGCGAGCGCCTGCAGACCCGCTGATCCCAGAATCAGGGCAAGAGTGAATGGCCGAAGCGGACTCCGCAGATGAGCCGCAGCCGCCACAGCAAGAGCCAGTGCAGTAATAAAGCCCCACCAATCGAGAGGCCCAAAAATCCAAAGCCACGACGAAAGCACCGGGAATTCCGCTCCCGACTTGGTATGGTCCCCAATGAAATCAAGATAGCGGATATCGTAGCTGAGCTGGGCGAGCCCAAGCAACGGCATCGTCACAAAGATCAGCGTTGCTAGCCCAATTGCTGCTCTCGAGAGATTCATGCATGGGATCGGTTCTCGCATTTTCACATGGGTCTCAAATTTCAATTCCCAGATCTCCCCGCTCTACTCTTCCCCACATACACTACCACCCCGGCCACCAGCACCCCAAGCGCCACCCCAAGCGCCACCCCAAGCGCCACCCCAAGCGCCACCCACAAGGGCCAACGCTGCGCTGGGGCCTCTCCGCTCGCCGCCGGGTTTGCCGTTGGCAAAGAAGACCTATTGGGCTTTGCCGTCTTCGAAACGGACACCGTAACCGGCCCATTCAAATTGTATTCCTGCGGATCCCCTCTGAACCGAAAAGTTCGAGTGCCCGCCTTCACCTGCGCATACCAGAGCTTCCAATCGCTACGAGCTGCTTCGGAGTTCCCCAGGTTCTTGATCTCGCTTCCCTCTGCATTCACGAGGCCAAGCCGGTTGAGAGTGCCGGCAGCAAAAACGCAATTGGGTGGAGGAGAGCTGGCATCGCTTGGCGGCGCGTCCTTCCACGGATCCCGCTCGTCCTCCAGCAACTCGCCTAAAACCGCCACGGTTGCCGGCGTAGGAAGATGCGACAAGACTTCGAAACTCTGGTAGCGGTCCAGTCGTTCCACGGCTGCCTTCGGGTTGGACGCTACCTCCGCAAATTCGGCTTGGATCGCCGTCTCGATAGAACGCCGCAAATAATCTCCGTGGCCCGGCATCGACATTAGCGCCTCTCGCGCCGCGCGGTACACTGCCCGATCGCCCTTCTCTTGATTGAAGGACAGGGTCAACCGATAGATCATCTTCCCTAGCCTGAGATGGGATTCTTCATCGGGAGATGCTTTGCAGGAAGCGATCGCCTCCAGCGACTTTTCCTCCCAATCCCGATATTCCGCCGGATCACCCGGCAAGTCAGCTATCGCAAGCCCTCCGCACATCACAAGCATGGCCAAAAGCAAACGCGCACCTGCAAGTCCCCCGCTAGCCGAAGCGGCAGACGCCATCTCCAAGGCACGGTGGAGCTTCATCGGGTAGGGCAGTTAGGTTGAATCGATTTACTAGAGGGGAAGGCCCCTCACCCCACCCAAAAACAATCCACGAAGAACCACGTGATCATCACAGCCCCGATCACCATCTTCACACCCATCCCGGCCACAGTTCCCACCATCGAGCCGACGCCCGAGACTACCGCCGGTTTCAGCTCCTGCTTCGAGAACAGCTTCTCAAACACAAAGGACCCGATAAGAGGCCCGGCCAGAAGGCCCACCGGGAAGAAGAACATCCCCACCAACCCGCCGATGATCGCGCCCCAGGCACCCCACTTGGTGCCGCCGAAGTACTTCGTCCCCGCCGCCCCGGCGTAAAACTCGATCGCCTGCGAAGTCGCCATCAAGAGCGTCAGGATCACAAAGCTCCACCACTCCATCCCGGAGCCCTCGCGGCCCAGCATCAACCGGTGCGCCACCGCAGCCAGCACGATGATCAGGTGCCCCGGCAGGATCGGGACGATGCAACCCACCAGCCCCGCGATCAGCAGGCAGGAGGTGACCAGCCAAGCCATGCCGGTGCCCACAGTGCCCCAGCCGCCCCAATGAAGGAACGATTGCCAAGCTGTGTCCCACATCGCCCAAGCCAATTCCATCGCGCCCGCAGCCTAGCCGGATTTCCCTCCCGGTCGAGCCCTTCCCGGCCGATTCCAAATAGCGCCCGGAATCCCACCGCCAAGTCCCCCCGGCCTTGGCGGAAGGAACCACGGATGGACACTGATGAGCACGGATGAAAGACAGAGAGAATAGCCAGAACGGGACTCTTCATCCGTGCAAATCCGTGCCCATCCGTGGTTCCTTCTGCCTTTTGGGAATCCAACCGCGAAAAGCTCGAAATTACGCGAAATTTGAAGGGCGAAGGATCCGTCGAAAATGCAGCAGGCACCACGAATAAAGCCCGATCCCACGAATCAAAGGCAGAGAATCGGATCTCCATTCGTGTGGATTGGGTTTTCATTCGTGGTTCCTCCGGCTGTTCAGATTTCGCGTTTTTTCGCGTACTTTCGCGGTTGAAAAACGAAGTCTCCCCAAACCCCGTCACTTCCCCTAGCCACCTACCATTATCCCCAGACTTCACCCCGCAAAGATGTCATACATCTTGTGACAAGCCCGCCCATTGCTCGTAGAACCGCCCCGCTCCAGGCCAGCAATTCCCCGCAAGTTCTCCCCATTTGGGAACAAATCAGGGGCTTGCTAAACCAGTTTGGAAGCGACGGTATGGACGCCGTCCATGCGAGGTCCGGACAGCGCCTGCCAAAAGCAGACTTTCCCGGCCCCGCGGTAAACCCGTCCGCAACCTCAGACGTTACCAAGCACTTCAGCTCATGCGCCCGTATCTCGCACCGTTTGTTTTCACCGCCGTCGCCGCTGCCGCCGCCATCACCACCACCCAGGCCAAGGAGTGGTATGAAGAAATGCAAATCGGCCCGGCTTGGAGCGAGTCCTTCGCCGGCACCTTCGATGGCAAGGAGCAGATTGCTGCCGTGAAGGGCGTCCTGCTCGACCTGGGCGATGGCGAGCGCGCGCTCTTCGATACCGAGACCCTGCGCGTGGTCAGCATCTACAAGGGCGGCGTCCACTGGGGCGGCACCCCTTGGACCGGTGCCCACGGCCAGCTGGTCAAGATCGCCAATGAAGAAGGCCTCGTCTTCAACACCGTCCCCGGCCCCGGCTGGGCGAATGAAGCCGGCTCCTTCGAGGACGCCCGCAGCCAGATGTCCTTCACGGTCTACACCGCCGACCGCAAGGCCAGCGCCGTGACCGCCGCCTGTGGCAATATCCCGCAGGCCAAGTACAAGGGCTTCTACCGCTCCGGCACCCGCATCGTTTTCGAATACACCGTCAATGGCACCCGCATCCTTGAGCATCTCGAGTCCGGCCCGAATGGTGTGACCCGCTACTTCGAAGTCGCCGCCCACGCCAAGCCGCTCACCGTGCTCGCCGCGGATGAGAACGACAGCGAGTTCAAGGTCGAGGGCGCTGCCGCCAAGTCCGGTGCCAATCTCTCCGTGGCCGCCGGCGGTGAGTCCGCCGCGCTGAAGGCCGAAGGCAAGCGCCTGCTGGCCACCCTGGCCCCGGCCACCGGCACTACCACCTTCACCCTGACCTACAACCGCGGTGCCGAAGCCAAGACCGTGGCCCCGCTCGCACTGGTCGGCCTGACCACTGGCGGCGAAGGCATCTGGAAGGAAACCATCACCACCAAGGGCACCGTCAGTACGGACACCAAGTCCCCTTGGGTGACCGATACCCTCGGCCTGCCGGAGGAAAATCCCTGGAAGTCGAACATCCGCTTCTGCGGCTTCGACTTCATCGATGAAGACAGCGCCGCGATCACCACTTGGAATGGCGACGTCTGGACCGTGAAGGGCCTGAAGGGCGACCTCTCCAAGCTGGAGTGGAAGCGCTGCGCCGCCGGTCTCTTCCAGCCGCTCGGCCTGAAGGTGGTGGATGGCGTCATCTACGTCCACGGCCGCGACCAGATCACCAAGCTGCACGACCTGAACAAGGACGGTGAGGCCGACTACTTCGAAAACTTCTTCAATGGCGTGGCCGTATCGCCGAACTTCCACGAGTTCGCCTTCGACCTCCAGACCGACAAGGACGGCAACTTCTACTTCACCAAGGCCGCCCCGGTGCGCCCCGGTGGGCGCGGCTTCGACACCATCTTCCCGAACCACGGCACGATCATGCGCCTGTCCAAGGACGCCTCCAGCTTCGAGGTGATCGGGACCGGCCTGCGCGCTCCCGGCGGCGTGGGCGTGGGCCCGAATGGTGAAATCACCACCGGTGAGAACGAGGGCACCTGGCAGCCTTGCTGCAAGCTGAACTTCATTACGCCCGACCAGCGCCCGGCCTTCTTCGGCACCGAGCCGAGCCGCCAGACACTCAAGGATGCGCCCTTCACCGAGCCGATGCTCTACTTCCCGATGGACACCGACAACTCCGGTGGCTCGCAGGTCTGGGTCCCGGCGGATAACACCAAGTTCGGCCTCAAGCCGGGTGAGCTGATCCACATGTCCTACGGCACCTCCTCCTTGTTCCGGATCCTGCCCGCCAGCGTCGATGGCACCTTGCAGGGCGGCGCAGTGAAGCTGCCGGTGAGCATCGGCTCCTCCGCCATGCGCGCCCGCTTCCACAAGGACAACTCGCTCTACGTCGCCGGCTTCCGCGGTTGGCAGACGAATGCCGCGAATGAGACCGCCTTCCAGCGCATCCGCTACACCGGCGCACCGGTGACCATTCCGGACAAGCTGGAAATCACCGAGACCGGCGTCCGCATCCGCTTCGAAGTGGAGCTCGCCAAGGATCTCGCCACCGATCCTACCAGCTACAGCGCTTCCCGCTGGAACTACGTCCGCGGCCCGCAATACGGCTCCGGCGAGTTCTCCGTCGATAAGCCGGACCTCGAGGCCCAGAAGATCGCCCTCGAAAAGGAATCCAAGGAACAGCACACCCGCGACAACGTGAAGGTCACCGCCGCCCGCCTGCTGGCCGATGGCAAGACCGTCGAGCTCGACCTGGAAGGCCACAAGCCCTCCATGTCCCTCAAGGTCGGCTGGGATCTGGAAAGCGGCAGCGGCGAGGTCCTCAAGGGCGACCTCCACGCCACCGTCCGCAAGATGGGCAAGTAAGCCGCCCATCGGCTGACTTGGTCCGCCCGAAATCCTAAGCGCGGATCACCGCGAATCGAAACAGCCATCCAGCTCCCGAGCTGGATGGCTTTTTGATTTTCCCCGGCAGCCCGTCCCACGCACAGCCGCGAGGTGTCCCTCACTCCCGGGACCCCCACCCTTAGTTCAATAGCGTTCAGACGAGCGCCTGTGTTGAAGTGCCTCTTTCCTCGACATATCTAGCCCCACAATCCAAGGTCCTAAACTAGCAGAATCGCCGGATCGCCATGAAGCTTCTTACCCGTCTCATCTTGCCGTCGCTCGTCGCACTGCTCGCGGGCTGTGCGAACTTCCGCCACCTTTCCTCCGATTTGAAAATGGTCCAGGAGGACTACCAGATCCGCGGGGTCATCAAGAATGCAGACTCGTTCAAGGTGCCGGTCTATGCCGCGGTGGCCGAGTGGGACCAGAACTCGGACAAGGTCTTCTCCGCAGACCGGGTGAAGCTGGAGGCCGGTGGTCGCTTCGCCTTCCTGGTGAAAAGCCCGGTCAATCAATACGTCATGGCCCTGGCGGACAACAACGGCAACGGCCGCCGCGATGATGGCGAGCCCTTCTGGGTGTTCTCCGCCGCAGACGGCAAGCCGGCTCCGGTTAGCCTCAGCGGCTCGCAACGCATCGCCGAGGTTTCCGGCAATCTTTCCACTTCCGCGAAGATGCCGCCGGCCTTCCGTGCGGCGGTGGACCGCGCCGCAGCAGGACGCACCGCAGATGAGTTCATCAGCCATCGTGGCGTGAAGATCGCCGTCGGCGAGGTGGCGAACCTGGATGACCCGCGCTTCGCCGCCACCCGTGGTGAGGATGGCCTCTGGACCCCGGCTACGCTGGCGATCAAGAGCGGCTTCGGCATCTACTTCCTGGAACGCTACGATCCCACGCGCATTCCGGTGATCTTCATCCACGGCGCTGCCGGATCGCCCCAGGATTGGCGCCATGCGATGGAGAAAATCGACAAGAAGCGCTACCAAGCTTGGTTCTACTTCTATCCTTCCGGGGCTCGCCTCGACAATGCCGCACTGGCCTTGAACGAAGGGGTGAAGCAACTCCACGACCGCTATCACTTCCACCGCTTACATGTGGTGGCGCACAGCATGGGTGGCTTGGTCGCGCGCCGCTTCGTGGTGGAGAATGCGATCACGGAAGGCAATAACTACATCAACACCCTGGTCACCTTCTCCACCCCATGGAACGGCCACGAGGCTGCAGCGATGGGAGTGAAGTGGGCTCCCTCCGTGGTGCCTTCCTGGTATGACATGAAGCAGGGGTCTGACTTCCTCACCCACCTCTACGACCGCAAGCTGAAGGGCCGGGTGAATCACCACCTCTTCTACAGCCACCATGCGAAGCGGTCCGCCGTCATGCCTGCGGAGAACGATGGAACCGTGAGCGTGGCCAGCGAGCTGCGGCCCGAGGCCAAGGCGGATGCCGTGAGTGTCCAGGGCTATGATGAGACACACGTCTCGATCCTATCCTCATCCGCCGCGCTGAAGCGGGCCAAGGAATTGATTGATGCAGCGGCGCCGTAAGGCGGCTTGGATCACCTGGATATGCGCAGCGGCGCGGGATGAGCTGAATGGCCTCATCCGCGACGCCTCTGCGCGCGCCATCGGGAAAAGCGATCATCCCGCTCCCGCGTTTCAATGACTGCCTGATCCACCGGCGTGTTAGATCGGGATGCCATGCATCTCCGCTTCGTGCTTCTCCTGCCGCTTGCCGCTCTCGTCTCCTGTTCCGCTGGGATCTCATACGTCGGTCGCGATCCCGCGAAACTTGTCGGCAAGCAGCGCAGCGCCATCCTCGCCGAGTTCGGCACTCCCCGGCCCTATCATCGTGAAGAAGAGGGCCTCTCCGTCGATCGGTTTCGGGTCGCCGGTGTCTGGCGGCACAGCGAAGAGACCGAGCAGTGCTTGGAGAGCTTGAAGTGGAGCGCAGGCCTTTTCGAAGTCGTGCTATTGCCCGTTTCCGTGTTCCTGAAGACTAACAGCATCAGCGGCGGCCAAACCCTCAGGGTCGAGTATGATCCGCATTCCATCGTCACCGACGCCTCGGTCAAGACCGACCCCTGAAGGCCGTCCTGATTTCTCACCTTTTCACGATTTTCCCGGCTGAGCTCTCTTCCGCGATCCGCGACATCCCTCGCCACCCTCCGCCAGGCCCAACAATTCCGTCAAAGGCCTAAACTCCGCGGCGTCTCTCGACGTTACCCAGTCACCAAGCAGGCCGCGAGGAGCGGACCGTCCTGCACTTCTTCCTCAGGTCCCATCCATCCAATCCATCCCGGTCCCCATCCTCTCATCTGCGTGCATCCCGTTCACCTGTGCTTGAAAGGCTGTGAGCACAGGACCTCCAGTTCGCAGTTGAACCCGCCCCCTATCCCTTCCAAATTCACGTCGATTTCCGTCCATTCGCCGCTTGAAAACCACCCGTAGGCGCTACATTTCCCGATACTGCATGAGATCCTTCCTCCTCCTTGCCCGCTTGGCGCTGCCGCTGTCGTTCCTGACCACGGCGGCCCGTGCCGAACTCACCGCTGCTTTTGAAGGCGGCGGCATGAAGGACACCCGCGCCGACCGCCTGCCAGCGCTGCTGGTGAATGCCGGGGAATCCGCCACGCCCTTCTTGCCGCCCGGTGAGTTCAGCGTGACCTGGACCGGCAAGCTGGTATCGCCCGGCACCGGACGCCAGCGCTTGGAGTTCTCCTTCGAGGGCGAAGGCTCGGCCACGCTCACGATCGACGCCAAGGAAGTCCACAAGGAGGAAGGCAAGCTCGGTGCCACCACCTCCGCCGTCACCCGCCTGACGCAGGGCGAGCACGACGTCAGCATCACCTACAAGTCGAAGGCCGATGGCACGGGACGCTTCCGCCTCTTCTGGAAGGAAGCGCTGTTCCCGCTGCAGAGCGTTCCGCCAGGCGCCTTCAAGGCCGAGGTCACTCCCGATCCGATCCGCCACGGCCGCTTGCTGATGGCGGAGAACCACTGCACCAAGTGCCACGTGGACGACATTGACGGCAAGAGCGCGATGAACCCGCTCTTTCAGGAGTCGGCTCCGATCATCGTGATGTCCGGAGGTCGCCTCAATGAAGAATGGGTGGCACGCTGGATCGCCGATCCTTCCGCGCTGCGGCACGATGCCCGCATGCCGGCGCTGGTGGATGCCTCAACCCCGGAGGGCAAACAACAGGCTGCGGACCTCGCCGCTTACGTGATGACCCTCAAGGGAGCCCCCGCCCCGGCCGCTCCTGACAAGGCGCTGGCTGAAAAGGGCGGCGGTCACTTCCACCGCCTCGGCTGCGCGGCCTGCCACACCAGCCCGGGCGCGGCTCCGGCTGAAGACAGCGTGAAGGATCGCGTGCCCCTTCACAACGTGGCTGCCAAGTTCCAGCCCGGCGCCCTGGTCGGCTTCCTGAAGGAACCCGAAGCGACCTACCCGCACATCGGCATGCCGAATTTCCATCTCAGCGATGAGGAAGCGAACTCGCTCGCGGCCTTCTTGTTAGAGCAATCCGGCAAGGTCGAGAAGAAGCCCGCCGGCTTCCCGAAGGGCGATGCCACCAAGGGTGCCGCGCTCGCGCAGACCCTGAACTGCGGAGCCTGCCACGCCGGACTGATCCCGAACCCCGGCTCTGCTCCCGGCCTCGCCGCCACCTTCAAGGCCGACTGGTCCGCGAAGGGCTGCGTCTCCGGCAAGCACGGTGGCAAGGTGCCGAAGATTCCACTCAGCGAGGACGACCGCAAGGACCTGCTCGCCTTCGTGAAGAAGGAGAAGGCCGCCGAATCGTTGGCCCGCAACGTCCCCGCGGAATACGCGAGCGCCAAGCTCCAGACCCTGCGCTGCACCAGCTGCCACGGCATCGATGGCAAGCCCTCGCTGCTCGATAGCGTCCACTTGGAAACCAAAGACCTCGTCGCCAATGTCGTGGGCGAACACGACAAGCTCGACCAGTCCCGCCCGCACCTGACCTTCATCGGTGAAATGCTGCACGCGTCCTACATTGAGACGATCGTCGGCGGCAAGTTGACTGCCAAGCCCCGCCCCTGGCTGGACATGCGCATGCCCGGCTTCCCAAACTACGCCGGTGACTTGGCCAAGGGCTTGGCCGCGATCCACGGTGTGGTTCCCGGCAAAGCCGAGCCCGCCAGTCCCGACCCCGCGCTCGCCGAAGTCGGCAAGAAGCTCGCCGCCGCGGAAGGTTACGGCTGCGTCACTTGCCACGGCGTGGGAGCCAAGGGTCCAACCGCCGCCTTCGAGGTGGAGGGTCTCAACTTCGCGCTCTCGCATGAGCGCCTGCGGCACGAGTGGTTCGTCCGCTGGATCCAGAACCCGCCCTCGGTTACGCCCGCTACGAAGATGCCGCGCTACGTCAACGAAACTGACGGGAAGGCCAGGCGCGACGAGTACGATCACGATGCCTTGAAGCAGTTCGAGGCCCTCTGGAATTACATCGAGAAGCCCGAGTAAAGGCCCGGTTTAGGGCGAAAAAGGCCCGGTTTATACCCTGACAAGGCCCGCTTTTTGGGGGAGTTCAGCCGCGTGCTGAACTCCCCTTATGCGTTTTCGGCCTACCCACCCGCCCGGCTCATCCGGGGATTCACGCAGGTGCCAGCACTTGGAACACCCATTGCTCTTTCCCCGCAAACAGCAGCCACATGATCAAAATACTCCTCATGCCCCTCGGCGCAGCGGGCCTAATATCAGGAAGTTACTTGGGATCCACGCAGCTTGGCCTGCGCACGGAAGGCTGGCGCGAGGTGACCGTGGAAGTCGCCAAACCGCCTTCCTATGAACAAGTTGGGCAGAATCTCTTCACTCCGGATGGGACCCGCATCATCCTCAATTCGATCACCCCGGGTGACGGCAATTATGGCGGAAAGCACTTCATCTGCGCCAATGTCCGGGTGACCAATCGGCTGACGCTCAATCCCTTCCCGCTCCACATGGTCAGCAGCTACGCGATGGATCAAGTCGCGGTAGAGCGCACGGTTCGCGAGGCAGTGGGAGCGGATCCCGGAAAATTCCAGCCCTCGCAGCGCGAGTGGCATCCGGTCCTCTGATCGGGCCGCAAAATCGGACACACCATTTGCCAAGTGGCGAGTATGCTCTTAAGTGTCCGCGCACCCGGTGAAGATCCTGTACCTCGAGAACCATGCCGTCTTCGCGCGGCTCGTGATGCGGCGGTTCCTGAGTGATCACCTGATCACGGTGGTCCCTACGATTGCCGAAGCGCGGGAGATCATGGCAGCTCCGGACTTCGACTCCAGGTTCGAGCTGGTCCTTTCCGACTACGATCTGGACGACGGCAAGGGAGCGGAGTTCGTGCGCGAGTGCCGCGCCGCGCATCCAGTGCTGCCGATCATCGCGGTATCATCGCATGATGAGGGTAACGAGACCTTGCTACGCGCCGGGGCCTCGGCGGTGTGCGGCAAGATGGAGTTCGAGCAGATCGGCGAGATCATCGCCAATCTAACGGCCCCCAAAGGCTAGGCCCGGATCGCGAAGTTCTCGGCGGGCTCGACGTCCCAGACGAGGTGCTTGAGCGAGAACTTGAGCAGATTGCGGCCGTAGCGGCTGCGGGTGGCGACGCCGGAAAGAAGACGGGTGATGTGCTTGGTGAGATGCCGCTCCATCAGGCGCGGCAGGGCGTTCTCGCCCCACTTCTCGGAGAGCTGCACACCAGCGGCGTGGAGGGCATACATGCGGCCATCGTAGAAGTATTCGATGAGCTCGGACCAAGCTTCATGCCAATCGAGGAGTTCCGCGAAGACCTTGTCGAAGGCCTTCGCGAGCTTGGCCGGCTGATCGAGGATGGCCGCGCCCTTCGAGAAGGCGTGCTGGTCGAGCAGATCGGCCGAGTGCATGGCCATGAAGAGGCCCGGCGAGAGCATGGGATCGACGAAGCCGAAGGCATCCCCCGCGGCGACCCAGCCGGGGCCGTGGCCGCGCTCGGAGATGAGCTGATAGTTGGTGTAGGTCATCACCGGCGTGACGCGGCGGCGGTTCTTGCCAGCGGGCGCGAGGAACTTCTCCGAGTTGATGATCGATTCGAGGCGCTCCTCCGGCGTATCGCCGTGCTCCTTCGCGACGGCCTTGTCCACAACAACACCGACCGAGAGGCGCCCGGGGAGCGGGATGCGCCAGCTCCAGCCGCGGCTGAGGGTGGTGATGACCGCCTGACCCTCGCGCTTGGCCTGGACATCGAAGTCCTCGAAGTGGGCGAAATAGGCGACGTCGTTGCGCTTGCCGCGCTTGGATCCGACGCCGATCACCTTGGCGAAAACGCGGGCGCGACCGGTGGAATCGACAAGCAACTTCGGATGACGGCCATTCAGTTCCGGAACGGAGGCCAGGCAGTCGGCGCTGAGCTGGATCTCGCGCTCGGGCGTGCTGCCCTTTTCCAGTTCGGCGCGGCGTTTTACGAAGACCACGCCGAGTTCCTCCGCACGGGTGCGCAGCAGGTTGTCGAACTGGGGGCGCGGGACGTTGTAGGCGTAATTCGGCACGCCGCCGATCGGGGTGTGCGGGAAGAAGAAGTCGAGGCGGCTGCCATCGCGGGCGATGAAGCCGACGCCGGGCTTGTGCTGGGCAAAGGTCTTGTTGCGGTCCTCGATGTCGAGGCGGCGCATCAGGCTGACCACGCGGGGCAGCAGGGATTCCCCGACCAGCAACTCCGGACGCTTGTCGTCATCGAAGACCACGCTGCGAATGCCGCGGAGGGCAAGCAGGGCGGCGAGGGTGCAGCCCGCCGGGCCGCTGCCTACGATGGCGACATCAATCGTTCCGTTCACGGGCGTTTCCGTAGCGGCGAAACCTCATGGATGCAAAGGCAAAGCCCTCTTTCCGCTTTCCGCTGCGCGGTTTCCCGGCTTTTCTCCGGGCATGCGCAACGCCCCTTTGGGGATCTTCGATTCCGGTGTCGGCGGGCTGACCGTGGTCCGCGCCGTCCAACAGCTACTTCCTTCGGAAGACATTGTCTATCTGGGGGATACGGCGCGCGTGCCGTATGGATCGAAGAGCCCGGAGACGATCCGGCAATTCGCGCACGAGGACGTGCGCTTCCTACTGGATCGCGGGGTGAAGACGGTGGTGGTGGCCTGCAATACGGCGACGGCGCATGCCCTTCCCTCCCTGCAGGAGCGCTACCAAGTGCCGATCATCGGGGTGATTGAGCCGGGGGTGGAGGCAGTGCTCGCCGATCCGCAGGCGCAGCGGGTGGGAATTATCGCGACGCGCGGGACGGTGCGCTCGCATGCCTATCAGCACGCTCTGGCGCTGCGGCGGACGGGTCTCATTTTGCACGCCACGCCGGCGCCCTTGCTGGTGCCGCTGGTGGAGGAGGATTGGCTGGACCATCCGTCCACGCATGCGGCGCTGCACACCTATCTGGATCCGATGCTGGACCGGGGGATCGATACGCTGCTGCTGGCGTGCACGCACTATCCGCTGCTCGTGCCGGTGCTGTCGAAGTTCCTGCCAGACGGGGTGCGGCTGGTGGACTCCGCGACGACCTGTGCGGAGCATGTGAAGCAGGAGCTGACCAAGCTGGATCTGTTAGCAGAGGAAGAGAAGGCGGGGAAGCTGGAGATCCACCTGACGGACCTTTCGGATCAGTTTGAAGATCTGTCGCGGAGGTTCTTGGCGAGGTCGCCGGGGAGGATCATGCGGGTGAGTTTGTGAAGTAGTCCGCTCAGTCCTCTGAGCGGATGAAGCCGTGATGGCGGTGGATATCACCGGGTGCCAAAAGGTGGCCCGCACAGCCCCCTGTTCGAACCCACCTTGCTGGCGCTGATCTCGGCATCGGAGAAGGAGATAAGAAGACGAGCCCGGGGGCACTTGGTCTCCGGGAGCCTCGATAACGGCCTCGTCCGCTCAGAGGGCTGAGCGGACTACTTCCGGACTACTTCCTTGCCGCGAACACCTGAGCAGCTCAGGCTAAGCCGCGATGACCCGCCCGGCCCTGCGTCGCTTGTTGGATGAGATTGGCACGGTCGATGCCGTTGGCATTGAGGAGCGGGTCGCGAATTACACGACGCGGAGCATCAAGAAGGGCTCGAAGGTATTCGGGCTGAAGTTGGCGGCTTCGATGGTCGATCTGACGACGCTGGAGGGAAAGGACACGCCAGGCAAGGTGGCATCGCTATGCCAGAAGGCGCTGGCACCGCATGAAGGCGATGTGCCGCGAGTCGCTGCGGTGTGCGTGTATCCCTCGATGGTGAAGCATGCGGCGAAGCATGTGAAGGGCAGCGGGGTGAAGATCGCCTCCGTTGCGACGGCATTCCCCTCCGGGCAGGCACCGCTGAAGACGCGCCTGGCGGAGGTGCGGCAGGCGGTGGCGGATGGCGCGGATGAGATCGACATGGTGATCAACCGCGGGGCCTTCCTCGAAGGCGAGCTGGAGATCGTGCAGGAGGAGATCGTGCAGGTGGTGGAGGCCTGTGGCGAGGCGACACTGAAGGTGATCTTGGAGACCAGTGAGCTGGAGACTTACGATCACATCCGCGCGGCTTCCTTCCTGGCGATGCGAGTGCTGCGGCCGGGTGACTTTATCAAGACTAGTACAGGCAAGACTTCTGCGAATGCGACGCTGGGGAACAACCAGGTGATGATCGAAGCGATCCGCGACTTCTACCTGGCGACGGGGACGGAGATTGCGATGAAACCGGCCGGCGGGATCCGCACGGCGAAGCAAGCGCTACAGTTCTTGATCGCGGTGAAGGAGACGCTGGGTGATGCGTGGTTGAACAACCGGCGCTATCGCTTCGGGGCTTCGTCGCTGTTGAATGATTTGTTGAGGCAGTTGGAGACGCAGCGGACGGGGGCTTATCAGGCTCCGTGGACGTTTAGTGATGATTCGTCGGGTTATTGAACAACCCCACCTTTCGGGCCGGCTGAAGCCGGCGCACCCAGTAACGCACCCAGTTTTGACCATGGCAGCGAAGAAGACACCTTCACGGAACATCAGGCCGCGTGAGCTCCTGTTCGGGGACTTGTGGGAGTATGATCCGGCACCGGAGTCGGCGGAGCCGTTCATCGAGGCGCGCTACGGGCTATTCATCGATGGCAAGTATGTGGCTCCGAAGTCGAAGAAGTATTTCGATACGATCGCGCCGCGGAATGGCGAGAAGCTGAGCGAGATCGCGCTGGCGAATGCGGCGGATGTGGACGCGGCCTATGCGGCGGCGGCGAAGGCAATCCCGGCGTGGAGCAAGCTGCCGGGGAAGGAACGGGGGAAGTATCTGTTCCGGATCGCGCGCCTACTGCAGGACCGGGCGCGGGAGTTCGCGGTGGCGGAGACGCTGGATGGCGGGAAGCCGATCAAGGAGTCGCGGGACTTCGACCTGCCGATGGCGGCGGCGCATTTCTTCTATCACGCTGGCTGGGCGGACAAGCTGGCCTATGTGGCACCGGGCCGGACGTTGGCACCGCTGGGCGTGGTGGGCCAAGTGATCCCGTGGAATTTCCCGCTGCTGATGCTGGCGTGGAAGATCGCGCCAGCGCTGGCTACTGGAAACACCGTAGTGATCAAGCCGGCGGAGACCACATCGATCACGGCGCTGAAGTTCGCGAGTATTTTGATAGATGCGGGATTGCCGCCGGGAGTGGTGAACATCGTGAGTGGCGCTGGCGAAACCGGCGCAGCGGTGGTGAATCATCCGACTGCGGCAAAGATTGCTTTCACCGGCTCGACGGAGGTTGGGAAGATCATCCAGAAGGCCCTGGCAGGCACGGGCAAAAAGCTGACGCTGGAGCTGGGCGGGAAGGCAGCGAACATCGTTTTCGAGGATGCGCCGCTGGACCAGGCGGTGGAGGGCATCGTGAACGGGATCTTCTTCAACCAAGGTCATGTGTGCTGCGCAGGCTCGCGCCTGCTGGTGCAGGAGAGCGTGGCGGAACTGGTGACGGACAAGCTGAAGCGACGCCTGCAGGTGCTGCGGGTAGGAGATCCGCTGGACAAAAACACGGATGTGGGCGCGATCAATTCGGCGGAGCAACTGGCGAAGATCAAGGAGCTGGTGGCGAGTGGCGTGAAGGAGGGTGCAGAGCTGCACCAGCCGAACTGCAAGCTGCCGTCGAAGGGTTTCTATTTCGCGCCATCGCTGTTCATGAATGTGACGCAGAGTCATCGGATCGCGCGGGAGGAGATCTTCGGGCCGGTGCTGTCGGTGCTGACATTCCGGACGCCTGAGGAGGCGGTGGAGAAGGCGAACAATACTCCGTTTGGTTTGAGTGCTGGGGTGTGGACGGACAAGGGCAGCCGGATTCTGAAGATGGCTGCTGAGTTGAAGGCTGGGGTGGTGTGGTCGAATACTTACAACAAGTTTGATCCGAGTTCGCCGTTTGGCGGATACAAGGAGTCGGGATTTGGCAGAGAGGGGGGACGGCAGGGCTTGCTGGAGTATGGGGTGCTGGAGTGAGGCTTGAATCACGGAGAGCCTTGTGCAGGGCTTCACTGGAATTCTCGTCCGCGATTGGAATAGCTCCAGAAAGACAGATCGTGTCTGATCTTGGGCCAAACCATGGCACAAGTTCCCGAAAACAAAGTCTCCCTCGGCTGCGGGACCCTGATCCTGATCGCGCTGATCGTGATGATCTTCAGCCGCGGCAACGACAGCCAAAAGCTTGAGCGGGAGGTGGATAGTTTAAGGAACGAACTGCGGCAATTGAGCTCGAAGGTCGGAAGTGCTTCCAGCGACACCCGCGATGTCGAGAGCAAGGTCGATAAGCTCCAGAAGTCCGCGGATGCCTTGAAGCAGGCGATGGATGGGCTGAAGGAGGAGATGAAGAAGCTGCGGGTGCCGGAGGTGCCGCCGGTAGAGCGATGATTTTGATGGGCGCACGGGGACGGTTGCGCCGTTCCGGTGAGTTGGAGTGCGATGCTCCCCGCCGGAACGACACAGCCGTTCCGAAAGTCGTCAGAGGGTCGCAATCCGGGGTGATCTCGGTGACACCGAGCCTGCTTCGGGAACGCTAGGGAAGGTTTGCGGACGATCCCGCGCACCGCGGCAACAGGGTTGCGGCAAGCCAAGCCCGCTGCACGGCATTTGAGGCATTCGCGGAAGCGGCGGATTGCCATGCTACGGGTGCTCGGATAGACAGGACACGGAACACGGACCCACGCCTGCCTGCCTGCCATGAGCCTGAAGATCACCAAGACGCCCAAGTGCTATGTCGGCGGAGCTTTTATCCGCTCGGAGTCGGGGCGGGTGTTCGAGCTGAAGGATGCGGGCGGGACCTTTTATGCGAATGTGCCGCGCTGCACGAAGAAGGACCTGCGCAATGCTGTAGAGGCGGCGGCGAAGGCGGGCGCCGGATGGGCGAAGCGGACTCCGTATAACCGGGCGCAGATCCTGTATCGACTGGCGGAGATGCTGGAGGCGCGGGCCGCGGAGATGGCGGAGGCGGTGATGCTGGATGGCAGCACGAAGACCCAGGCGGACACGGAAGTCACCGCGAGCATCGGGCGGATCGTTCATTTCGCCGGTTGGGCGGACAAGTATGAGCAGGTGCTGGGGAGCGTGAACCCGGTGGCATCGCCGCATTTCAATTTCACGCTGACGGAGCCGGTGGGAATCGTGGGCGTGCTGGCGCCGGAGAATGCATCTCTGCTGGGCTTGGTGACGCTGGTGTTGCCGGTGATCACGGCAGGAAACGCTGTGGTGGCGCTGGCATCGCGCAAGGCCCCCTACCCTTCGATTTTGTTAGGCGAGATGCTGGCGACGAGTGATCTGCCGGGCGGAGTGGTGAATCTTTTGACCGGTGACCGGAAAGAGATGCTGGCGACCTTTGCAACCCACGAGCACGTGCGGGCGGTTTCAGCAGTGGCGGAGGGCGAAGATGCAGTGACGCTACAGCGCGGAGCGGCGGAGAGCGTCAAGCGGGTGAAGCTTCATGAAGTGAAGACGGATTGGTTTTCGGAGAAGCACGAGTCGCCGTATGCGATCCGGGACTTCACCGAGGCGAAGACGGTGTGGCATCCGGTGGGGAACTGAAGGGTCGTATTGATTCACTGCCGTGACTGCCAATACCCGGCTAAAAATTGGGATCGCGCTGGCGGTGGGCGGGAATGTGCTGTTTTTCACCAGCGCATGGATCGCGTGGATGCCATGGCCCGCAGCCTTCAAGGCAGGGCTGTGGAGCGTGCTGTTCTTCGCCCCGGAGGTGGGAACGATCGCTGGGGCCGCGGTGATGGGGAAAGAGAATTTCCTGCGGTTCAAAGCGACGGTTGGGAGGTTCTTCAGGCGGCTGGGGTTTGGGAAGAAGAGGACGGCTGGTGAATCGAATGGGGATGAAGGGGCTCCCGAGACTGATGAGGAGAGAGGCAGCGGAAAAGGATCGGGGAAGGAGTGAAGGGCCGCCAGGCAACGGGGAGCATCGATCTAGAACTTTTGTGGCGGGGAGTGGGGAAAGGTTGCCCTCAAAGCGGCGATGCTCGCGCGCACTCCGATAGCGGCTGCGCCGCAAAGGGGGCGACGTCGGTTGGATCGCAAGCTGCCCCTGTTAGGTCGGCTCACATACCGAGCCAGCGGAAGATGAGGGGCTCGGCGAAGTGTAGGAGGAAAATCGCACCCAGGCCCCAGGTGAAGGGGGTGAGGTTTTCGCGGCCTTTGCCACTGAAGAGGGCGATAGCCACTGCGGCGATGATGCCGAGGCCCATGCCGCTGCTGATGCTGAAGGCAAGCGGCATGCCGAGGATGGTGAGGACGGCGGGTGCGGCGATCTCGAAGCGGTGCAGGTCGATCTCGGCAACGCTGCTGAACATGGTGATGCCAACAACGACGAGGGCCGGAGCGACTGCAACTGCCGGGATGGCGAGGAGGAGTGGCGTGAGGAAGAGGGCTAGCAGGAAGAGAATGGCGACGGTCACGGCAGTGAGGCCGGTGCGGCCGCCGGCTTGGACGCCGGTTGAGCTTTCGATATAGCTGACGACGGTGGAGGTGCCGAGGAGGGAGGAGATGATCGCAGCGAGGGAGTCAGCGGTGAGGGCACGGGCGATGCCGGGGAGGTGGCCTTTTTCATCCATGAGGCCGGCGCGCTTGGTGACACCGATGAGGGTGCCGAGGTTATCGAAGAGATCGACCAAGAGGAGGGTGAGAATGACGGGGAGGGCCTTGAACGGTTCGCGGAGGAGGAAGCCGAAATCGAGTTTGAGGAAGAGCGGCTCGATGGATGCGGGAAGCGAGACGGGATTTTTCGGGAGGCTGGTGAGCATGGCGCCCTTCGCATCTGGAATGAAGAGGCCGGCAAGCGAGAGGATGCCAATGGAGATGAGGATGGCGGCCGGAGTGCCGCGCGCGACGAGAACGCAAGTTAGAAGGATGCCGACGGCGAAGAGGGCGACGGGGCCGCGGGTGAGATCACCGAAGGCGACGAAGGTGGCAGGATGGGCGACGACAAGACCACCATTCTTAAGGCCGACGAAGGCGATGAAGAGTCCGACGCCGGCACAGATGGCTGCCTTCAGAAAGGGAGGGATGGAGCGGACGATTTTTTCGCGGATGCCACCGAGGGAGAGCGCGAGGAAGATCACGCCATTGACGAAGACAAGCGCGAGGGCGCTTTGCCAAGGGACGCCCATGCCAATGCAAACCGCATAGGCGAAGAAGGCATTGATGCCCATTCCGGGGGCCATGGCGAGGGGGAGATTCGCCATGAAGGCCATGAGCAAGGTGGCGATGGCGGCACCGAGGGCGGTGGCGGTGACGAGAGCTTCGCGCGGCATGCCGGCATCGGCGAGGATGGCGGGATTGACGACCAGGATGTAGGCCATCGCCGCGAAGGTGGTGCAGCCGGCGGCGACTTCGCGACCGGGAGTGCTGCCTTTTTCGCGGAGGTGGAAGAGGCGCTCAAGCATAAGGGAGAAAGGTAGATTGGACCTATAGGAGCTATTTCGAACCCCCAAGGAAAGCAGCCCTGAAAAAAATCTCCCGGACAGTGTCCTGAAATGGGGCCACCGTTCGTCTTCCTTGTGGACCCTCGTTTTACATCAAAACAAACCACCAAAAAAAATGAAGACCACCTCACTCCTCCGCCCGATTTTTGCTGCCTGCGCCCTGGCGCTGGCCACCCCTGCCCTGCCGCTGCTGCGCGCGGCGGAAATGCCAGAGATGCCGAAGCCACAGACCGAACACGAGTGGCTCGCGAAGTTCACGGGCACTTGGGAAACCGAGATGAAGTGCGAGATGCCCGGCCAAGAACCGATGACCGCCAAGGCCACCGAAACCGCCAGGATGATCGGCGGCTTCTGGCTGGTGGTGGAGAACAAGGGCGAGATCATGGGCGGCCCCTTCAACGGACTGATGACGCTCGGCTACAGCCCTGAAAAGAAGACCTACATCGGCACCTGGGTGGATAGCATGGCCGGTCACATGTGGACCTACACCGGCACCGTGAATTCCGCAGGGGATACGCTGACCCTGGAATCGGAAGGCCCGTGCCCGATGCAGGGCGGGAAGATCTGCAAGTTCAAGGAGGTGATGAAGCTCACCGGCAAGGACGAGAAGACCTTCAGCAGCTCCGTGCTGGGCGATGACGGCAAGTGGACGCAGATGATGAGCGCGAAGTCCAAGCGCGTGAAGTAATCCGAAAAAAGTGTCCCGGCCGCTCCTCCCGGTTCGTCGTTCTATTGAAACCGAAGACCTCTAAAGAATCATGAGCACGCAATCTGCAATCTTGGAAGGACCGCCGGCACCACCGGATCTGAGCGATCACGCGGTGGTGTCGCGGGAGGAGTGGCTGGCAGCGCGCAAGGCGCTGCTGAAAAAAGAAAAGGAGCTCTACCGTGAGCGCGACCGGATCGCCGCGCAGCGTCGCGCCTTGCCTTGGGTGAAAGTGGACAAGTCCTACACCTTTGAAGGGCCGGATGGGAAAGTAACGCTGGCAGATTTGTTCCGGGGCCGAAGCCAGTTGATCATCTATCACTTCATGTTCGGACCGGGGTGGAAAGAGGGCTGTGGAGGATGCTCTTTCCTGGCGGATCACTTCGACAGCGCGCGGCTGCACTTCGAACACCGGGATGTGGCCTTTGCGGCGGTATCGCGCGCGCCGCTGGCGGAGTTCGCGCCCTTCAAGCAGCGGATGGAATGGAAGTTCCCTTGGGTGTCGTCGAATGGCAGCGACTTCAACTACGACTACCATGTGTCCTTCACCGAGGAGCAGGCGGCGGCAGGCAAGGCGATGTACAACTACGCGCCGGAGACCGATACCGGCGAGTCGCATGGCATCAGCGTCTTTTACAAGAATGAGAAGGGTGAGATTTTCCACACCTACTCATGCTATGCACGCGGCGGAGAGGAGATCCTGGGGACCTTCATGATGATGGATCTGACGCCGAAGGGTCGGAACGAAGAGGGCACGATGAGCTGGGTTCAGCTTCACGATCAATACGAGGACGACTGCACCGAAGGACCAAGCTGTGGCTGCGGGAAGGAGGCGAAGGCGTGAAGGCGTGCTGCATCAAGCGGCGCGGACGCGGCAAGGAAGTTGCGTCCTGGCTAGTGCCGAGCGGCTTGCTGGTGCTGATGCCGAAGTGCCCGGTGTGCTTCGCTGCCTACATCGCGGCGGCGACGGGCTTGGGGCTATCGGTGCCGGCTGCGGCGGGGCTGCGGGTGACATTGATTGTCCTGTGTGTGCTCTCGCTCGGCTTTCTGGGCGGCCGCCTGCTGGTTCGCAGGAAGCAGGACACCCGGATGGAAAGCCAGAAAGGCGCCTTCCAATTCCGCGGCTGATTTGATTCTCCTAACACCATCCACTGAAGATTAATTCCCATGAATAGCTACAAGACATCGAACGGTTACCTACTGCTTTTCCGCGGCACGGATTGGCACCTGCAACTCTCGCCCGAGGAAATCCAGCGCGTGATGGGCGACTGGGGCGCGTGGTTCAAGGGCTTGGACGACCAGGGCAAGCTGGCCGCGGCCAACCCCTTGGAGAATGAGGGCGCGGTGATCTCCGGCAAGGCGCGCAGCGTGGCGGACGGCCCCTTCGCGGAAGCCAAGGAGTCGATCGGCGGCTTCTTCCTCCTGAAAGTCGAGACCATGGAGGAGGCGATGGCAATCGCCAAGGACTGCCCCGCCCTGCCCTATGGCATCACCGTGGAAGTCCGTCCGGTGGCACCGGCATGTCCGGCGCAGCGGATGGTCGATGAGGTAAGCGAACACGCGATGGCCTGATCCTGTGAGCGTGCCGCCCGAGCAGAACCCGGAGATTCCCCGGCTGACCGAGCACCTCTTCCGGCACGAGTCCGCGAAGCTGGTCTCGACCCTCACGGGGATCTTCGGGATCCATCGTCTGCAGCTCGCGGAAGACGTAGTGCAGGAGGCGATGATCCGGGCACTGCAGACTTGGCCCTACTACGGGGTGCCAGCGAATCCGGCGGCGTGGCTGATGCAGACCGCGAAGAACCGCGCGCTGGACTTGATCCGCCGCGAGAAGGTTTTCATCGAGAAGCAACCGGAAATCGCGGCTTCGCTGGAAGCGCTGCCGGATGAAAACGATGCTCCGCGCTTCGATGACGAGATCCGCGACGACCGCCTGCGGCTGATCTTCGCCTGCTGCCATCCGGCGATCTCGCTGGAGGACCAGACGGTGCTCGCGCTGAAGACGCTCTGCGCCTTCAGCGTGGCTGAGATCGCCGCAGTGTTCTTGAGCAGCGAGGCGGCGGTGGCGAAGCGGCTGACGCGGGCGAAGCAGCGGATCCAGGACCAGGGGATCGCGTTTGAGATTCCCTCGGGGGCGGATCTGGTGCCGCGCTTGGATGGCGTATTGCAAGTGCTCTATCTGCTCTTCAACGAGGGCTACAAGGCATCGAGCGGTGAGCTTGTGGTGAAGGAGGACCTTTGTCGCGAGGCTATCCGTCTCGGCGGCTTGCTGGCAGCTCACCCGGCGGCGGATCACCCGCGGACGCACGCACTGCTCGCTCTGATGCTGTTAGACGCGGCGCGGATTCCGGCGCGGCAGGACCGGGAGGGCAATATCCTGCGGCTGATGGATCAGGATCGCAGCATCTGGGATTCCACCTTGATCGGCGCGGGGCTCTATCACCTGTCGCAGTCCACGCGGGGCGAGGACCTGACGGAGTATCATTTGCAGGCGGGGATCGCCGCCTGCCATTGCACCGCACCGGACTACGAGTCGACGGATTGGCAACGGATTCTGGATCACTACGACCGCTGGTCACAGATCAGTGATTCGCCACTGGTGGCGCTGAACCGCGCGGTGGCGGTGGCGAATGTGCACGGGGCGAAGGCTGGGATGGAGGCGGTGAGGTCGATCGCGAAGCCGGAGCAACTGGAAACCTACTATCTCTTCCACGCGGTGATCGGCGATTTCGAGGAGCGGATGGACCGGCGGGAGGAAGCGGCCACCAGCTTCAGCAAGGCTATCGAGCTGACCGGTGTGGCGGCGGAGAAGAGCTTCCTGGAAGCGCGACGGCATGCTTGCGAGACCGGGGCGACTTATCGCCCGGGGAAGCACAATCGGCGGGAGAAGGTCTGACACAAAAAAGCAGCCGCCCTTGCGGGGCGGCTGCTTGAGGAGTGGTGCTAGGCCACGAAAGCGGATCAAGGCGTCGGCACTTCGGCGATCGTCTTGAGCACGCGGCTGGCGATCTGGTACGGGTCGCCTTGCGAGTTCGGACGACGGTCTTCGAGGTAACCCTTGTAGCCGGCGTTGATGAAGCTGTGCGGGACGCGCACGGAGGAACCGCGGTCAGCGATGCCGTAGGTGAACTTGTCGATGGACTGGGTCTCGTGGAGACCTGTCAGACGCATGTGGTTGTCCGGGCCATAGACGGCGATGTGCTCGTCGAGGTTCTTGCCGAAGGCAGCCATGAGCGCTTCGAAGTACTCCTTGCCACCGGTTTCGCGCATGTACTTCGTGGAGAAGTTGCAGTGCATGCCGGAGCCGTTCCAGTCGAGGTCCTTGCCGAGCGGCTTGCAGTGGTAATTCACGTCCACACCGTAGGATTCGCAGAGGCGGTTGAGGATGTAGCGGGCGACCCAGATCTGGTCGGCGCAGGTCTTCGAGCCCTTGCCGAAGATCTGGAATTCCCACTGGCCCTTGGCCACTTCAGCGTTGATGCCTTCGTGGTTGATACCGGCCTCAAGGCAGAGCTCGAGGTGCTCCTCGACGATCTGGCGGGCGACGTCACCGACGTTGCTATAGCCAACGCCGCAGTAGTAGGGGCCCTGAGGACCGGGGAAGCCACCCTTCGGGAAGCCGAGGGGAGCACCGTCTTCCCAAAGGAAGTACTCTTGCTCGAAGCCGAACCAGGTGTCGGCGTCGTCGAGGATGTCGGCACGGTTGTTGGAAGGGTGCGGGGTGACGCCGTCCGGCATCATGACTTCGCACATCACCAACACGCCGTTGTTGCGGCTGCCGTCCGGGAAGACCGCGACAGGCTTGAGCACGCAATCCGAGCTACGGCCTTCGGCCTGCTGGGTGGAGGAACCGTCGAAGCCCCAGTTCGGAAGCTGCTCGAGGGTCGGGAAGGAGTCGAAATCCTTCAGCTGGGTCTTGCTACGGAGGTTCGGGACGGGGGTGTAGCCGTCGAGCCAGATATACTCCAATTTGAACTTGGGCATCGTTTTGCTAGTTTAGGACTTGGATCGCGTGGTTAGTGCGGATGATTTCGGAGCAGGTCCGCGTCTCCGCGTTCACTGCTCCGCGCGATCAAAAAGCAGTTCGCGGGCCAAGCGACAAGTACCGCCCGAGATTTTCTTTTTGCCGGGTGTGACGGGGCTCGCGCAAGATCGCCGCCGAACGTGACCCAAGCCGATCTCGAAAACCCGTCCCACCCCTTGTCTATCAATTGGTCCGGCATGACCCATGTCGGCCGTTTCCGGAAGAACAACGAGGATGCTTTCCTGGCGCTGAATTTCGACGCCCGCGAAATCCGCTACCTGGGGAAAACCGGGGCCGGGGGCTTGGCGGAGTCGGACTACGTATTTGCCGTCAGTGACGGGATGGGCGGGGCGAAGTCCGGGGAATTCGCGAGCAAGATCGCGGTGGAGAAGATCACGCGGCTCCTACCCGCGTCCTTCGGCGCAGCGGCCCAGCACCTTGAGACCGGCTTCCAGGACATTCTGCGGGAATTGTTCGAGCGGATCCACCATTCGATCGGCGACTTGGGCCGCTACTACCCGGAGTGCCATGGCATGGGGGCGACCCTGAGCCTGTGCTGGTTCATGCCGGGGTCGATGTGGTTCTGCCACATCGGCGACAGCCGGATCTATTACCTGCCGAAGGAGGGCGACATGCTGCAGCTCACCCACGACCACTCGCACGTGGGCTGGCTGCGCCGCTCCGGGAAGATCAATGAGCGGGAGGCCCGGAATCATCCCGGCCGCAGTTCCCTCTCCCAAGTGCTGGGGGCCGGGGATCACAAGATCGACCCGCACATCGGCCGGGTGAACTGCCAGAGCGGCGACCGCTTCCTGATCTGCTCCGACGGGCTGGTGGACGGGCTCTGGGACAAGCGGATCGCGGAGCTAGCGCGGAAAAACCTCTGCGCAGAGACCTTGGTAAAGCAGGCGGTGGCAGATTCGGGCCGGGACAACACCACGGCGGTGATGATCGAGGTGGCGTGAGCCGGAGGATTGACCTTCGCGCGGCGGAGCGGATGGAGCAGAGTCGCGGAGTGCTCCCCGTCCGTGGCGAAGTCCTTGTGTCGATCATCGATCCCGCGTTGGTGGGAGAAGAGGCGGCGCGTGCCGCACTGAGGCCTGAGGAGGAGGAACTTGCGGCACGTTTCCGCTTTGAGAAGGACGCCCGGCACTGGCGCGCTTGCCGGGCGGCGCTAAGGAGGATTCTGGGCGGAGCGCTTGGAATCGGCCCGCGGGAGCTGGTGCTGGTTAGCGGCGAGTTCGGGAAGCCAGCTCTGGAAGCGCCCCACCAAGGGCTGCATTTCAATCTCTCCCACTGCGAGGACCTCGCCCTGGTCGCCCTGTGCGTGGATGGACCGGTCGGGGTGGATATTGAAGCGGCGGGACGAGCCGCGAGCTTGCTGGGATGCGAGACGACCTTCTGCCACCCGGACGAGATTAGAGGGCTTCCAAGCGAGGAGGGCCGTCGGGCGGCAGCACTCTTGGAGATCTGGACGAGGAAGGAAGCGCTATTGAAGGCGCTTGGCACCGGGATGTCCCTCGCCCCGGAAACGGTGTCTCTGGTGGAAGCGGGACCGCATCCGCGACTCCGGCCGTTCCGTGTGCAGACGCTGGCGCATCCTTTGCTGACCCGCCACATCGCCCGCTTGGCGACCCTTCGGGAAAGCTCGAATCTTAGGTTTGATGTTTTTCAAGGCTGAGTGGATCGACACTGCGGTCTACTCATGACAAAAGAGTGGCGCGAACTTGCCTGATGGCGGACCTGCTCCATTTCCATTGCCCGGCTTGCGGGATCACCCTGAGCGTGCCGCTTTCGGCGGCAGGGTTCGCGGGCCCCTGTCCGCGCTGCCAGCAAGAGATCATCGGGCCGGACCCGGCGCGGGGAATCCAAGCCCGGCGGGCACAGGCGCGTCCGCAAGTGGATGCGAGGCCATTTGAATCGCCGCTGCCGGCGCCAGTCGCGGCCGAGATGCCACATCGGCAGCCGTTTGCGGATCGCTTGAGGGCCCTGCAGACGGCGGAGCCAGCAGCGCAGCCTTTCTCAGCGAGCAAAGCCAACGATCCTTTCAGTCCCTTCGGGCAAGGCTCGCGGCCCGTGCAAGCGGCGCCTGCGCCGCAAGCCGCTCCCATTCCGCAGGAAGTCCCCATCCCGCAGGAGGTTCACGCCCCGCAGGAGGTTCACGCCCCGCAGGAGGTTCACGTTCCGCAGGAGGTTCACGTTCCGCAGGAGGTTCACGTTCCGCAGGAGGTTCACGTTCCGCAGGAGGTTCACGTTCCGCAGGAGGTCCACGTTCCGCAGGAGGTCCACGTTCCGCAGGAGGTCCACGTCCCGCAGGAGGTTCACGTTCCGCAGGAGGTTCACGTTC
>NZ_BATP01000045.1 GCF_000739615.1 Haloferula sp. BvORR071 | reverse complement strand
CCGGGTCTCGGGCCCGCCGGGCCAAGTCCTGCCCCTGGCGGCCAAGGTCAGCGTGGAAGCCAGCTCACAGCTCCAGGTCATGAGCGGCGGCAGCGGTCGCGCGAGCGGCTGGCTCAAGCAGGTGAACGGCAAGATGCTGCCGCTCTCGCTGCTGAAGATCGACTACACCGGCAATGTCCCGCCGACCGGGACGCCCCTGCTGGATGGGACGGGGGCCGTCGTCGCAATCGCTTTCCAAGCAGCGGGGCCAAAGGCTGGCTATGCAATCCCTGCCGACGTGGTGAAGCGCGTGGTCGAGGATGTCCAAGGCAGTGGCAAGGTCTCGCGGGGCTGGATCGGCCTGAAATTGCTGCCACAAACGGTCACTCCGGAAGTCCGGGGCGTTCAGGAAGGCTCGCCTTCGGATCGCGCCGGAATCCAAACCGGAGATGTGCTGCTCTCGGTAGGCACACGGCCGCTGGCCGACTATGCCGATGCGGTGAATGCATTTTACTTCCTGCGCCCGGGAGTCCCCTCCCCCGTGAAGCTGAAGCGCGACGGGAAGGAGATTTCAGTTTCCCTGACGCCAGTGGAGCGTGGCGGGGAATAAATGGCACCTCGATTCCTGCCTTGAACTCGCAGTTTCCAAGCGGCCGGATGGTGGAGATGCGGAAAGGAAGACTGGGGGAACACGAGAAAGGTAGGCCCGGTGAGGAATCCTTCATCCCCCGCGTTCAAGGGCACGACTTCGAACTGGAAGAGATCATCTCCCGCGGCGCGGCAAGCCCGGAGGGCTTCTGGTATGATCAGGAGCGCAACGAATGGGTCTTGCTGGCCAAGGGCGAAGCGATCCTGCGCTTCGAAGACGAGGGTGTCATGGAGATGAAGGCCGGCGATCACGTGCTGATCCCTGCCGGCAAGCGCCACCGGGTGGAGTCCACCTCCGTGGATGCGGTGTGGGTGGCATTGCACTTCCGGGGCTGAAGCGATAGGTTGTGCCCCATGAAGGGACGCATGCCCTATCCCGCGAATGTGGAGCTGATGCTTTTAGTTGTCATCGGCGTCGCTTGGGGTGCTTTCAAGATTTTTGGGGCTTGGGTCTGGCTGGTCGAAAAGATCTTCGAATGAAGGCGCGCATGAAGGTTCTTTGGGTGATCCTGATGGCGATGGGGCACGCGGCAGCAGCGGAAGAGCGAAAGCCGAACATCCTGTTGCTGTATGCGGATGACTGGCGGCACGACACGCTAGGCTGTGCGGGCAATCCGGTGCTGAAGACGCCGCGGCTGGATGCGCTGGCGTCGGAGGGGCTGCGCTTCACGCATGCCTGCGTGACAACTTCGATCTGTGGGGTAAGCCGAGCTTCTCTTTTGACCGGCCAGTGGATGTCGCGGCATGGCAACCGGAGCTTTGAGATGTTCAAGACTCCGTGGTCCGAGACCTTTCCTGCCCTGCTGCGGCAGGACGGCTACTGGACCGGGCATGTGGGGAAGTGGCACTGCGGGAAGTTCCCGGTGGATGGCTTCGACTTCGGCCGGGCTTACAGCGGGAAGCATTGGCTGAAGGGCGATGATGGGAAGCCGGTGCATGTGACGGCGAAGAATGAGCAGGATGCGCTGGAGTTCCTGCGAGAGCGACCGAAGGACAAACCCTTCTGCTTGACCGTCGCATTCTTCGCGACACACGCGGAGGATGAGAACCCCTTGCAATATCTGCCGCAGCCGGAGAGCACGGGACTGTATGCGGATACTAGGATTCCCGTACCTGCGACCGCCACCGCGGAAGCCTTCGGGAAACTGCCCGCCTTTCTCCAGAACCCGAAGAACGAAGGCCGGGCGCGCTGGGGCTGGCGCTTCGATACGCCGGAGAAATACCAGGCGATGATGAAAAACTACTACCGCATGGCCACGGAGGTGGACACCACTTGCGGGCGGGTGATGGACGAGCTGAAGGCCCAAGGGCTATATGAGGACACGCTGGTGGTCTTCACGGGCGACAATGGTTACTTCCACGGCGAGCATGGCCTGGCGGACAAATGGTATCCCTATGAGGAAAGCATCCGCGTGCCGCTGATCGTGAAGGATGCAAGGATTCCTGCGGAGCGCCGGGGGAAGACGGACGATCGTTTGGTCCTGAATGTAGACCTGGCCGAAACCCTGCTCACCGCCGCAGGAGCCAAGGTGCCGGAGACGATGCAGGGCAAGGACATCTCCCCGCTCTATGCTGGCGGTGGGGAATGGCGCGAGGGTTTCTACTACGAGCACCCGACCATCACGAGCAAAGAGCGCATTCCGAGTTCACAAGCGTGGGTGACGAAGGAAGCGAAGTTCATCCTCTGGCCGGAGTATGGGGTCGAGGAGTTTTTTGATCTGAGGAAGGATCCGGGGGAGGTGGAGAACCGGATCGGGGATGAGGAGTGGAAGGATGAGATCGGGAAGATGCGGGGATTGGTGGAGGAGTGGGGTGGGAGGGTGAGGTGATATGGAGTGCTGCGGCACAACGCAGCTTTGGCTCCGGGTAGATGCCGCTGTGGTTGAAGGTCACGGATTGGTGGAGAGCATGTCCTCACCAAGCCAAAGCGGCGTCGTGCCGCGCGCACTCCATAAGGCCACCCGTGCCGCATCACGCGCCCACCGCCGGGGCCACGAGCTCCACCAAGTGACCGTCCCGATCCCGGACGACGGCGCGGCGACCCCATTCGGAGTCCGCGGGAGCGGTGACGACCTCGGTCCCCGTCTCTAGGAGCGCTGAAAGGATCGCATCCACGTTGTACACCCGAAAGCCGATCCGCGTGCCGGTGGTAGGAGTGGACTTTGCGCCGAGCGGATAGATCTCGAAGACCATGCCGCTGTTCTCTGAAGCGTAGTGCTCCGGACCAGAGCCATGCTTGTGGAGAGTAAAGGACAGGCCGAGGCGGCGATAGAACTCCGCCGCTCGGTGGATATCCGGCGAACGCAAGACAACGAGATTGAGACGAGGCTGCGAAGAGGACATCAGGTATTTGTGGTGACCTCCCCTGCCCTCACGGAGTAACGCGCCATTCCTCCAAGTCCATGCGCTTCCTCCAGCCAGCCGAGATGGGTGGTGGTGATCCACTTCTGGGCGGCGGAGGGCAGGGCGTGGAGCACGGCATTGCGACGACCGGGGTCGAGTTCGCCAAAGACGTCGTCGATAAGATAGACGGGCAGGCTGTCACGGACGGCGGCGAGGGTTTCGCCTTGGGCCAGCTTGAGGGCGAGGGCGAGGGTTCGCTGCTGGCCTTCGCTGGCGAACTCGGCGGCGACGAGGCCATTGATGGAGAGCAGGAGTTCATCGCGGTGCGGGCCGACGAAGCTCTGGCGCTGACGGCGCTCGCGCTCGCGGGCCTGCTCCATCGCGGCGCGCAGGCAGTGCCCGCCAGCGGGACGGTATTCGAGTTCGAGCAGTTCCTCCCGGCCGCTGACCTGGCGCTGGGCGGTGGCGGCGCGGGGCAGGAGTTGGGCGACGATCCGATCGCGGGCGGCGACGAGGAGGTCGCCTTCAGTGATCATGACCTCCTCGTAAGAGCGGATCTCTTCCTCACGGGGGCGCGGGTCCTTGAGCAGGAGGTTTTTGGCCTTCAGGGCACGGCGGTAGCGGGCGAGGGCGCTGCGGTAGCCGGGCTCGATCTGGGAGCCGACGAAATCGAGGTAGCGGCGGCGGCCCTCGGCGGGGCCGCGGACCAGATCGAGGTCCTCATTGCCCATCCAGACCAGCAGCCCGCCATCGGCGAGGTAGGCGCCGGGGCCATCCCGCTCCTCGCCATCGGCGGAAAGCTGCAGACCGCCCGCTTGCCAGCGCACCCGGCGTTCCATCCCCCATGCCTCCCCCGCAATCCCGAAACCTCCCCCCGAGGGGGTCCCCATCCGGGTCAAGGCTGGCATCCGGCGGGTGCGGGGCGAATGCAGGCGGACCAGCAGGCAGACAGCCTCCAGAATCGAGGTTTTGCCTTGGGCATTGTCCCCGGTGAAAACCGCACCAGCCGCTGGAATCTCCAGCCCGAGGCCGGAAAAGCAGCGGAAATCAACGGCGCGGAGGGTTCTGAGCATGAAGAAGTTTGCTGGTTTTCAGGGTTCAGTTCTCAGGGAAAGGCACTTGGGGTGGCGCGCGGACAGTTTCTCCGGCTGTTCCTGAAAACTGGAAACTGAAAACTAGCAAACTTTACCGGCTGCTTCTGCCCTTGAAATGCCGGATTCGCCGTGCATCCTCCCCGCCCGCTCATGGCAGCTCCTCGTCTCCAAGCACTTCCCGGTTTCCGCGACTTTCTCCCGAAAGACACCGCGGTCCGGAACTATTTGTTCGAGACATGGCGCTCGGTAGCACGCCGCTACGGCTTCGTGGAATACGAGACGCCGCTGCTGGAGGACACCGCGCTGTATCTGAAGAAATCCGGCGGGGAGTTGAACTCGCAGCTTTTCCGTTTCGAGGACCAAGGTGGCCGAGACGTGACCTTGCGGCCAGAGGTGACCCCCTCGATGGCGCGCTTGGTCGCCCAGCACCAGCGGGATTTCCCGAAGCCGCTGAAGTGGTTCGAGATCGGCCAGTGCTTCCGCTTTGAGCGGCCGCAGAAGGGCCGCGGCCGCGAGTTCTTCCAGTTCAACGTGGACCTCCTCGGCGAAGCCGGTCCAACCGCCGATGCTGAGCTGATCGCGCTGGCGATCGATACGATGCTTACTTTCGGGTTCGAGAAGGGCGACTTCATCGTGCGCATCTCCGACCGGCAGGCATGGGTGAACTTCGCCACGCAGCGCGGGGTGAAGGAGGAGAACATCACCGATTTCCTGCAGATCATCGACAAGCTGGAGCGCGACAAGCCGGAGGCGACCGAGCAGAAGCTCGCGACCTTGGGTCTGAGCAGCGCCGATGTGAATGCCTTCATTGCGAATCCGGAGAATGCTTCGGAGGCCTTTGAGACCATTCGCGGAGAACTGACAGCCCGCGGCATGGGCGATTTCCTGTCGCTGGATCTCTCGATTGTACGAGGACTGGCGTACTACACCGGCGTGGTCTTCGAAGTCTTCGACTCGAAGAAGTCGATGCGCGCCATCGCTGGCGGAGGTCGCTACGACACGCTGGTTGAAACGATCTCCGACGGTGCCGTCTCTATGCCCGCCACGGGCTTCGCGATGGGTGACTACGTGATCCGCAATCTCATCGAAGAGACCGCGCAGCCGAACCTTCTGATGTCCGCATGGATGCAGCGCAATGCTGCCGCCTGCGAGGTCTACGTCGTGATCGCCGATGATTCAAAGCGCCCCCAGGCCCTGGAGGTTCTTGCTGACCTCCGCAACGCCGGGATTTCCTGCGACATCCCTCTCGCCCCGGCGAAGGTGAACAAGCAATTCCAGAGTGCCGAGAAGTGCGGTGCCCGCTTCGCCCTCGTCATCGGCAGCGAATGGCCGGAGCTCAAGCTCAAGGCCCTCTCCTCCCGGAGCGAGGAAACCTGCCATGTCCTCAACCTCGCCGATTGGATGAAGGACCGCCTCAAGGAACCCGACGGCCCGCTACTCGCCTGATTTTCTGCCTTTTTACTGATCACCGCTCACTGAGCACCTTCCACTTTTTGACCCATGCGCACGCATCATTGCAACGAACTCCGCTCCTCGCACGTCGGTGAAACTGTCACCTTGATCGGCTGGGTGAATACCGTGCGCGACCAAGGCGGCGTGATCTTCGTGGACCTCCGTGACCGCGAGGGCGTGACCCAGTGCGTCTTCCGTCCGGAGGAAAGCCCAGAGGCCGCGACTGCCAGCCACAAGCTGCGCGATGAGGACGTGATCCAAGTCGTCGGCACCGTCGCGGCCCGCCTGAAGACCGACACCGTGGACACTACCAACGACAAGCTGGCCACGGGCCAGATTGAAGTCGTGGCCAAGCAACTGGTGATGGTGAACAAGGCGGAAGTGCTCCCCTTCCAGCTCGACAAGGAGCTTTCCAACGAGGACCTGCGCATGCGCTACCGCTACCTGGACATCCGCCGCCCGCGGATGACCCACAACCTGCGCACGCGCCACCGCGTGACCAAGACCACGCGCGACTATCTCGACGAGCAGGGCTTCTGCGAGGTCGAAACTCCGATCCTTTCCAAGTCCACGCCGGAAGGTGCGCGCGACTTCCTGGTGCCCTCCCGCTTGCAGCCGGGCTCCTTCTACGCGCTGCCGCAAGCACCGCAGCAGTACAAGCAGCTACTGATGGTCGGCGGCTTGGAGAAATACTTCCAGATCGCCAAGTGCTTCCGCGATGAGGACCTGCGCGCCGACCGCCAGCCGGAGTTCACGCAGATCGATATCGAGGCCTCCTTCGTCGAGCAGGAAGACATCATCAAGCTCGTCGAAGGGCTGATTGGCCGGATCTTCAAGGAAGCCCGTGGCGCGGAGATCCCGGCGAACTTCGACCGCATCACTTGGCGTGAGGCGATGGATGTCTATGGCTCCGACAAGCCGGACCGCCGTTTCGGCCTGAACTTCGTCGACCTCTCGGAAGAGCTGAAGGACTGCGAATTCCGCGTTTTCTCCGGTGCGGTGGCCGCTGGTGGCGTGGTGAAGGCAATCAATGCCAAGGGCTTCGCCGACATCTCCACCGGCCAGATCGACAAGCTGACCAAGCTCGCCCAAGCCGCCGGGGCCAAGGGTCTTGCCTACATCCAGGCACGCGGCGATGACCGCGAGTCCTGGCGCTCGCCTTTCGTGAAGCGCATGACGGATGCGGAAGTGGAGGCGCTGCGCAGCAAGCTCAACATCCAAGCTGGCGACCTGATCCTCTTCGCCGCGGACCAGTGGGAACCTGCCTGCGACGTGCTCGGCCGCGTCCGCTTGGAATGCGCGGACATGCAGAATCTCTTGGAAGGGAACGAAGAGCTGAACTTCCTCTGGGTCACCGAATTCCCGCTGCTGGCCTTCGACGAAGAATCCGGCCGCTACGTCGCCGTGCACCACCCCTTCACCCGCCCGCTCAAGGAAGACGAGGAGAAGCTGCTCAAGGGCGAGCTCTCCACGGATCTCCGCGCGCAAGCCTACGACGTCGTGCTGAATGGCACCGAACTCGGTGGCGGCTCGATCCGGATCCACGAGGCGCCCCTGCAGGCCGCGATGTTCAAGGCGCTCGGTATCTCCGATGAAACCGCCGCGGAAGAGTTCGGCCACATTCTTGATGCCTTCCGCTTCGGTGCACCGCCGCACGGTGGCCTGGCCCTCGGTCTCGACCGCTTGGTCATGCTGATCTGCAATGAGCAGTCGATCCGTGAGGTCATGGCCTTTCCGAAGAACAACAAGGGCAGCGACTTGATGAGCCAGTCCCCTGCTGAGGTGGATCCCAAGCAGCTCCGCGACCTGCGCATCCAGGTGCAGAAGAAGCCGGTGGCAGTGGTTACTGCGCCACAAGGATAATCACCCGCGACAATTCTAATCGGAAACGGCTCGCAGGAATCCTGCGGGCCGTTTTTGTTAGTAGCTGCCATTCACACCGTGAACCTCCGACTGCAAAAGTACGAGCCAGTGCGAACCCAAGAAACGGGTCCTGTTTTCGCGGCTGTCATGGGGTGCATCGGAGCGCTGATCTTTATCGCGGTGTCCATTGGTCTGACGATGAAAGTCAGGGAATATCTGAAAGCCCGCGATGCCATCAGGACGCCCGCCAGGATCGAATCCCTGAAGATCTTCAACCACAAGGGGAGGAGCCCGACCACCAGCATGGTCGCAAGCTACTCCTACCAATGGGAAGGACGCCAGTTCACCAGCAAGCATCTCGGCATCTTCGTCGAGAGGTGGGATCTGAGGTTGCTCATGATGAACGCTTTTGAAAAGGGCGGAACGGTCGATGCTTGGGTCGATCCTTCCGATCCGAGCTACAGCGTCATCGACCGTGAATGGCAGTGGAGTGAGTTCATCGCGTTCGTCGGGCTCCAGATCTTCGGCGTCTGGATGGCCTTCTATTGTTTCTCAATCGCCCGCTACGGACCCAAGCCACTGAAGAAAAAGCGTCACTTCGGAAAACCCCTGCTTCGCCTGCCATGATCTTGCTATTCCCCTGTGAGCCCTTCGCGCCGCAGCGCGTGGATCCCGACTTCGTCACGGAGTATGAAGCCGCACGCTTCGTCGGCTTCCAGTGCGTGCTCTATTCGCACGAGGATCTCGAAGAAGGAAACATGCAGAGCTGCCTGCGCGGAATGCCCGCCGATAGCACGGACCGCAGCCTGCTGATCCGCGGCTGGATGGTAAACGGCGAGACCTACCGGCTTTTCCACGATGCCGCGGTAGAGCGTGGCTATCTTCCTGTCACTCTCCCGGATGCCTACGACCAGGCTCACTACCTGCCGCTCGCCTACCCTATCACGATGGGGAATACGGCCCGCAGCGAGTGGATCGAAGGGGATGATCCCGAGACCGCGTGGGAGCTCTACCACGGCTTCCGTGACAAAGACACGATCATCAAGGACTGGGTGAAGTCCGCCAAGGCACGCTGGAAGGATGGCTGCTACATCCCGGCCGGGACCACTCGCGAGCGCTTCCTGGAGATCTTCCGGGTCTTCCGCGAGGAGCGCGGCAAGCTCTTCAACCGCGGCGTGGTGTTGCGCGAGTTCCTGCCGATCGTCGAGCGCGGCAGCGACATCCACGGCCTGCCGCTGGTCGAGGAATCGCGCTTGTTCTTCTGGCAAGGCGAATGCCTGGCGCCGGCGGATCGCACGCCGCCGAGCCCGATGGACGAGATCGGGCGCTGGACCGCCATCGCGCGGCAATTCCGCTCGCAGTTCATCACCATCGACGTGGCCCGCTTGGAAGACGGCAGCTGGATGATCGTGGAGACTGGAGACGGGCAGGTCTCGGGCTTGCCGGTGGGGCTAGAGCCAGAGCGATTCTACTCGGCGCTTTGGAACAAGAGCCGCTGATCGCATCCATCGCAAAGCAACGAATCCCATGTCCCTGCCTCCGGAATACTATTCCACCGTCTTCCTGCTCGAAGCTTCTCCTTCTCCCCTGCCCGCTTCCTTCGTGATCATCACGGCCTACAATCCGATGGATGAGGCGACGCCGGAGGAGGCCAACGAGCAGCGGGACGATGAACTCCGGACTCTGCTTGAACTACGACAGATCCAGTACTTCCGTGCCATCGGCTGTTCACCGGACCTTGCCCACCGTGAACCTGGCTGGGCGTTCCCGGCCGGTGCGGAGGAAGCGCTGGAGACCGCCCGCCACTTCCGCCAGCGAGCCCTGTGGCGAATCGAGGGTGACGAGTTGCTTCTAATCGACTGCTCGGATGGTGTCGGCGAGTCACTCGGTTCCTTCCGGGAGCAAATTCGGCCTTCCGGGTGACGATTCCGCCGCATTTCCCCTGAAATTCAGCATGCCGGCGGCTTTCCGGAATCGTTGAATTGCAAAAAGGGCGTTCTTGTGAAGGATCACGGGCCGCTAATGGCTCACCCGGATAGTCGCCTGGTCCTGTTGTCGATCCTCGCATGCGCGGCGGGTCAGGTTCCCGCAGCCACCTATGACCCGGTCTGGCAACTGGGGTCGGATGACAACAGCACTGCACCCTTCTCGCAGGAGAGCTTCGGGCCTAACAGCGCCCCCGGCTCGGCATCGGTGAAGGACGACGACTACTACTTCGCCGGCACCTATCCGGGGGTCGGCACGGTCGCCAGCGCCGAAAGCCTCGCGAATTTCGAACGCGCCGCTAGCCAGGGCGACCCACGCAAGAGGGTCCACTTCATGCTCAGCGCGGCTCAAGCCGCTTCCAGCAGCCGCTTGAAAATGACGGTGGATCTCTTCGGCGGCGGTGCGTGGATAAGCCAATCGATTCCCGGCTTCTCCAGCCACGATATCAGCATCACTTTCAACGGGCAGCCGGTCGGCACCCGCAACGGCATCACCTGGAACACGCTCCTCAGCTTCACGGTGCCAGCTTCGGCAGTGAATGCCGTGGCTGGCGCGAATGTCCTCCAGATCGAGCGCACCGGCGGAAGCAACGGCGGCTACATCCAACTCGACTACCTGAAACTCGAGGTCGATCCCGACGCTCTTTCCGATGCCGATGGTGACGGCCTGCCACTATGGTTCGAGGAGGACTACGAGCTGAATCCGGCCCTCGCAGACGCCACGCTGGATACCGACGGCGATGGCCTGACAAATCTCCAGGAATTCCAAGCCGGCACCAACCCGACTGATCCGGACACGGACAACGACGGTCTGACGGACGCGCAGGAAATCACCACCAATCCACTCAAGCGGGATACGGATGGCGATGGCCTCGCAGATGGCGAGGAGACCGGCAGCAGCCCCCTGCTCATCGACACCGACAACGACAGCTACCCGGACAACGTGGAGCTGGAGCAGGGTAGCGATCCCAATAGCGACGCCTCGCGCCCCTTCAACTTCCCGAATGCGGTCAGCCTGCAATTCATCTCGGAAGCGCAGTCCTCCGCCGCTCTTCCCGTGCATGAGCCCGCCGGCTACTTCCGGCTGCCGTGGTGGAACGTGACGCCCTGGCTTCCCGCCTGGCGCGAGACAGGGACCACCCTGACCGGCAGCATGACCGCGCTGAAGAATCACCGCGGCTTGACCACCTCGATCGGTGCTTCGTGGACTTATCACTATGCGCAGGACGGGCTGCACAAGGGTCCGGGCAATGAGCGGCTCTATGACGGGATGATCCGCAGCGAGAACAACGGCAGCGTGGTCACTCCAGCAACCGTCACGCTTAGCAACATTCCCTACGCGACCTATGATCTGCTGGTGTATGTCGGAGCCGTCTATCCGGACAGCGCGGGCGACAGCGCCCCGAATCGCAGGATCGGCTATGTGCAGCGCGGCAGCGATGCGGCGAGCAAGCGCTACTTTGGTGCCGCTTCCGCACCGCCCTTCCACGGCTTCATCGAAGCGACCAGCACCACGGATGGCGACTACCGGCCGGCGAACTACGTGCGCTATCCCAACTTGAGCGGCAGCACGCAGACCGTCTCGGTGCAATCACCGCCGGTCAATACGCCGGCCTGCATCCACGGCATCCAGATCATCGATACCCTCACCGACAGCGACAACGACGGGATGAAGGATGCCACCGAGGTGGAGTTTGGCTTCAATCCCCTGCTTCCCGACGCAAACGCCGATGCCGATGGCGACGGCATGTCGAACAGCGCCGAGATCGCCGCCGGTTGCGATCCCCACGATCGGGATACGGACAAGGACGGCTTGCTAGACGGCGAGGAAGCCGCTTACGGCACCTCTCCTCTCGATCCCGACAGCGACAACGACACGCTGACCGACGGCGCGGAGGTCCACGCCACGCCCTTCAACTCGCTGCCCACTTCGGCCGATAGCGATGGCGACGGCTATTCCGATGCGGTCGAGCACGCCATCGGATCAAACCCGATGTCGGCCACGAACTTCCCGCCCTCCGTGCCGCAGTGGGATGCCGCCACCAATACCTGGCGCTGGCGGATCGATAACATCCGCCTGCTCTGGAACCACTCGCAGTCGATGCTCGGGGCCATCCCCAACAACGACGCGATGCTCTGTGAGGCTGTCGCGACGATCAACGGCGGCGGCTGGAATCATCAGATCGGCATCGGCCTTGCTTACTCGAAGGGCAAGCTGATGCACCGCTTCCGCTGCATCCAGGAAGTCTTCCACCAGGCGAATGGCGATGGTTACTGGGACACCGACTTCGAGTGGGATGGCGTCACGGACCACACCAAAACCTATGGATTCAGCGGCTTCGGCGAGGCGGATGACTCGAAGCCACTGCGCATGGAATTCACGGCGGTGCGCGCGGCAAATGGCAGCAATTCCTGGACTCTCAAGTTCCTGTTGGCGGATCTGAGCAATCCGAACAGCCCGGTGACCCTGGCGACCTATTCGGCTGCGAATGCGATTGCCACCGATCCTTCGCTAATGAGCGGCAACACGGTTTGGACTGATGCGAACGGCAACCCGGGCCACTTCGACCTGGCGATCGAGCCGGGCGTTCAGGCCTTCATCACGCCCACGGCGGTGGGCGTCCTTGATACCGATAGCGACGGCATGCCGGACGCTTGGGAAACGGCGAACAGCTTCAATCCAAACAGCGCCAGCGATGCCAACCTCGACGCTGACGGCGACGGATTGAGCAACCTGCGCGAGTTCCTCGCAGGCACCTTCCCGCGGGATAGCGATAGCGACGACGATGGCGCGAACGACGGCCTGGAGATCAACTATGGCTCCGATCCGCTGGCCGCCGCCAGCAGGCCCGCGGGTTTCAACTTCACCGGGAATCTCGCCGACCTCAATGGCGATGGCCTCTCCGATGCTTGGACCCTGTGGGCTGGCGGCACGCCTCGCGCGCCATTGGCTGACGATGACGGTGACGGCATGAGCAACCTCTCCGAGAGCCAGGCTGGCACCGATCCGGGCGATCCCAACTCGCGGATCACCCTCACCGGCACGATTGGCCCCAGCGGCTTCGACTTGGCATGGACCGATCTTCCCTTCAAGGCGCATGCCATCGAGAAGAGCGATGCGCTCACGGGGTGGAGCACTGTCGGCGGCACGCCCACGGTATCAGGCGGTCTGCGCCGCTTGACTATTCCCTCGAATCAATTGACCCCGAGCAAGGGCTTCTACCGCGCCACGGTGAACCCGATCGATAGCGATGGCGATGGCGTCGAGGATTGGGTGGAGGCCAAGGTGCTCGGCACATCCACCAGCTCCGCCACCTCGGCGGGCCAGACGATCACCCGCGCCAATGGCCAGTCCCTCAGCGGGGATGCTGTTGCTCTGTTAGAGCGGATGCAAGGAGCGGCCGTGAACGGAGGCAGCCCCGGCACCACTACCCCGGACACGCCTTCAGCCACGAATGCCGCGCGCTTCCTGATGCAAGCGAGCTTCGGCCCCGTGCCTCAGGACATCGCTCAGGTTCGCGCCTTGGGATACGCTGGCTGGATCGATCAGCAGATTGCCGCGCCACCATCCTATCTCTCGCCCTACATCAAGCAAATCAAGGCGGATGCTGCAGGGTCGCATGTCGATCCCACCTACAATTTCAACCAGCTCGATAAATACGTCTTCGGCAACAATATGACCACTCCCTTCGCGCGTGCCGCGATCGGTGGTGAGGACCAGTTGCGCCAGCGCGTGGCCTTCGCGCTGTCCCAGATCCTCGTGGTCTCGCGCCGCGATGCCAATCTCGAGGACAAGCCGGAAGGCATGGCGAACTACTACGACATGCTGATCCGCAACTCGCTGGGGAACTATGGCGACCTCCTGCGCGAGGTGGCCATGCACCCGGCGATGGGCTGGTATCTCAGCCACGCGGGCAATCAGAAGGCCGATCCATCGATCCCGCGCTACCCGGACGAGAACTTCGCCCGCGAGCTCATGCAGCTCTTCAGCATCGGCCTGTGGGAGCTCAATCCCGATGGCAGCCGCAAGCTCGATATCCATGGCGAGCCGATCCCGACCTATGACAATGGCGGCATCACCGAGATGGCTCGCGTCTTCACCGGCCTCTACTTCGCCTCGCCCTACGGCTGGGGCGGCGGCGGCTGGGAGGACTCGCACCTCACGCTGCCGATGGTGATGTATCCTGAGCGCCATGACTTCGGCGTGAAGCATATCCCCGGTGGCTTCGTGGTGCCCGCGCGCGAGGAGAACGAGACCAACGGCCTCCAAGACGTCCGGGACGCGGTCGAGGCGATGTTCCGCCATCCCAACACGCCGACCTTCGTTGGCAGGCAGCTGATTCAATTCCTTGTCACGGACAATCCCTCGCCCGCTTACGTGAAGCGCGTGCACGATGTCTTCGTCAATGACGGCACAGGCAAGCGCGGCAACCTGGCCGCCGTGGTGAAGACGATCCTGCTCGATCCGGAGGCGCGCTCCCAGCCGGCCTCTCCGACCTATGGCAAGGTCCGTGAACCGGTGATCCGCACCATGCACCTCGGCCGTATCTTCAAGCTCGCCGAGGCCCACCCGGACTTCGTCTGGTGGAACTGGCCGGAAAACTACTACGGCTACACCAAGCAGGAGCCGCTGAACTCACCGAGTGTCTTCAACTTCTATACGCCCGTCTACCAAGCGCCTGGTGAGATCCGCAACAGCGGCCTCGTCAGCCCCGGCTTCCAGATCGTGGACACCTTCTCCTCGATCTCCTTCCCGAATCTCGCCTGGGACTACCTGCACCGCGGCTTCACCTCCGCGTGGGAGTGGAACTACCCACTCGACTACAGCGGTGCCCTGCTACTCGCCGAGAATCCCGCAGCACTGGTCGACCACATGAACCTCCTGATCTGCGCCGGCTCCATGACCACTCGGACCCGAGGGATCATCGTCAACGCGATCTCCAACTCCGCGCTCACCGCCAAGGATCGCGTGGCGCTCGCCGCGTGGCTCGCCATGTGCTGTCCGGAGGGCAGTATCCAACGCTGAAACCGATGCGCGCGTTCCTCTATCTTGTGCTCACACTCTTGTTCTCTTGCCGCCTTTGCCACGGCGCGGAGGAGGCGGAGGCTGGCGGGAAACCTCCGGGAGAAACCCCGCTCACATCTCCCGGCAAGGCATTCTCGATCGTGAGGGTGAACAGGGAGCCGGCTTGGGAAGATCCACATTGTATCGCGGAGAAGGTGGTCTTCGCCAAGACCAGCCTTGGCGAGGCCCCTCTTGAGGTCATGACTTGCCGCGGAATCTACTTCGTCTCACCCGATGAGCGCTGGATTCTCCGCCATCAAAAGACCGAGTTGGGCAACAGCATCGCAATGCTCTACCGCGTCGAGGAAAACGGCCGCGTGGGTTCGATCCAAGGATTCGACGAAAGGATGTGGGCAGCTTCCGATGCTGTTTCGCCCATCAAGTTCAAGGACCTCTACACCGCTGCAATCTACAGGGTGAGCTGGTCTCCCGACTCGAAGACTCTCGTGCTCAAGATCGGCGGCTCCCACTTCTCAGACGGCCTCGAGGCCTTGGTCAGCTACGATCTCAGTAAGAACACATTTCAGGTAAAAACTCCGCCTGACAACCAAGACGAGCAAGGCACCAAGTAGCCGCCTGTCGCCCCCCGGACATCAGATTTCAAATTTCGCCACCCATGCGTAGCCGCCGCAAATTCCTCGGGGAAGCCAGTTGTGCCGCCATCGGCTCTACCTCGGTGCTATCCACCTTGCTGAACCTGACCATGGCCAACCACGCCGCGGCCCAAGGGGGCTTCGGCGGGCAGCGCAAAACCCTGGTCTGCGTCTTCCTCTCCGGTGGCTGCGACACCTTCAACCTCCTGATTCCCACGGATGCGCGCTATGCGGAATACGCGGCCTCCCGCTCGAACCTCGCGATCCCCCTCAACCATGCGGATCCGACCAAGAGCGTGAAGCCGCTCACCGGCACCGGCTTCGGCGTCCATCCCTCCTGCGGCAAGCTCGCCGAGATGTTCAATGGCACCGGTGCCTTCGCCGGCAAGAAGCGCCTGTCCTTCGTCTCGAATGTCGGCACCCTGATCGAACCGATCACCAACAAGCAGGCCTATCTCAACGGTAGCATCAAGATTCCCAAGGCGCTCTTCTCCCACCGCGACCAGATCGAACAGTGGCAGACCTCGGTCCCCCAAGGCATGAATGTGCTGAGCGGCTGGGGAGGCCGCGCGGCGGACATCATCCACTCCACGCTGAATACCGAGCAAACCGCCGGCTACTACATGCCGATGAATTTCTCGATGGCTGGCAACTCCGCCTTCCAGATCGGCCAGAGCGAAGGACAATTCGTCATCACGGGCGAAGGAGCGCTGAGCTTCACCGGTACCGGCGGCACGTCGCCCGCCCTCGTGGCGAAGGACCAGGCGATGCGAGATATCATCGCCAGCCCGGTCGAGGATCATTACAGCAATCTCTTCCACCGCACCCACGCCCGCACCACCGCCAATAGCGTGGAGCGCGGCGCGCAGTTCCAGCAATCCTACACCGCTCCCGGCACACTGAATGGCAAGAGCGTCGCCACGGTGGTGGCCAATGCGCCATTCCCCGCTCACTACATCTCCGCGCAATTCCGAGCCGCGGTGAAGACCATCGCCATCCGCCAGCAGCTCAAGCTCGCGCGCCAGACGATCTTCATCGAGTTCGGTGGCTGGGATCATCACGCCGAGCTGCTGGAGAATCACAAGAACATGCTCTCCGTGCTGGATGGAGCCCTCTATGCGCTCCAGTCCTGCTTCGAAGAACTTGGCCTGGCCAATGACGTGATCACCTTCACCTGCTCCGACTTCGGCCGCACCTTGCGCTCGAACGGCCAAGGCACCGACCATGCCTGGTCCAGCAATCAGCTCGTGATGGGTGGTCCGATCCTCGGTGGCCAGGTCCGCGGCAGCTTTCCCTCTCTGGTCATCGACGGTGCGGACGACATCGGCCGCGGTGGACGGATCTTCCCGAAGGTCTCCGCAGACGCCTATTTCTGCGAGCTGCTCCGCTGGTTCGGCGTGACAGCCGGTGACATGGACGATGTCCTGCCGAATATCCGGAACTTCTACGATCCGGCTAGTAGTGCCCATCCGGTCGGCTTCCTCGCCTGAACTTGGGCATGGCCGGCTCAGCGGAATTCCCCCGCGTCTAACCGGCCACAAGAACCGTTATCCGCGGTGGGTCGACCGATCCAATTTGCCAAGCCGGGCCGGCTAACGTACAGCTTGTCCAGCCCACCCTGAACCCTAGCCCTGGCTGCCCGGTCATGACCCACCCGCGCGCGCTGCTCATTGCTGTTACCCTTGCCCTGATCGCCCTCCTCGCCTGGCGTTTCTTTCCTTCTCGAAAGGCTGCCCCGCCCGAGACCTCTCGCGAGGACAGCCGTGGCCAGGGCATCGCTCCCGCCGCAGCACAAGGAGCGACGGCTGCGGAAAAGCTGCTTGAAGGCTACGGCGAGCCAGACACCTCGCCGATCGAAGACCTGCGCAAAATCCATCGCGTGATTACCGGCTACTTCTCGGTGGTGAAGGACGCCAGCCGCAACCCCATCGGCGGCAATCTCGATCTCGCCGCTGCCCTGCGCGGGGAGAACCCGAACCGCGAGGTCTTCGTGCACGATAGCAACCCGATCTTCGGCAAGGACGGCAGCATCGTCGACCGTTGGGGTTCGCCGATCGTCGTCCATCCGGAGGAGTTCCGGCGCATCGGCCTGCGCTCTGCTGGCCCCGACCGTTCGCCCTACACGATGGACGACCTCGTGCTCAGCCCGAACGGCGCGCAAGAACAAGCGAAGTGAAGTGATCACTCACTTTGGGGCCGCGGCTGCAGCAGCCGCCAGCGTCTCCCGCACAAAGCTCGCATGCAGGATGATGCCCATCCCCAAGGGCAGCTTGACCGTGCTCTCCTCGAAGGCGCTCGTCGTCTTGATCTCGTGATGGTGCTGGCCGATCACGATTCCCGCCACGCGCGGATGATCGCCCTCGCCTGGAATGAAGACCGGTCCGCCACTGTCGCCCGCGAAGGTGGTGAAGTCGCCCAGGAAGGTCGGGTGGCTCTTCTCCGGCAATAGCGGCGGACTCGCAAAAATCCCCTGCCGCGCCACCGGAAAGCCTGCACCATTCGCCTCGAAGCGCTCCGGAAAGGTCAGCACGAAGAGCGGGCTGCACAGGTGCACGCCCGAGGCCCTCAAGCCCGCTTCATCTAACAGTGCCGACTCCGGCAGACCTGCCACCTTCACCGGCAGCTCGCCCTCCAGCTTGAGCACCGCCACGTCCTCCTTCGCATGGCGTGTCCACAAGGCCTGCTCGCCACGGCGGATCGTGATCGTGTGGTCATGGCGACTATAGGATCCGTCCTCCTCGGCCTGGCGCAGCACCAAGGTGGCGGTATCCCCCTTCGTTCGCTCCAGCGTGTGTGCGCAGGTCACCAGATAGAGCGCCGGGTCGGCCTCGCGGCGCACCAATACGCAAGTCGAAGTCGAGTCCGGGTGGAAGAACTTGAAGGTTGCCCCCAGCATCTCCGTGGCGAAGTCCGTGGCCTTCGCACTCCGCAGCGTGAGGAAGGAAAGTAGTAGGGCAATCAGGACGCGTTTCATGGGCAGGCGGAGGGTACGCGGGAGAGCCGCCGCCCCTTTCATCCGGTAGCACTTTCCGTTTCCCACAAGCCGACAATCCAGCGCCAGACTTTCGCAAGGCCGCGGGAGCAGGCACCGTGGGTCGCGGCTATGGTGCTCACATGTCCGGAACATTTCATTCCCGCAACACCGGAGTCGCTCATCGTTTGCAAGGACCGCTGGCCCAAGTTCTCAACCATCTCTGCTTGCTCGGCGAGGGCACCCTTATCCTTCGCGAGGAAGGCCTGAGCCTCGCAAAGGTGACTTCCTTCGGCCTCTGCGTCACTGATGGCCGCCAAGGCTGGCATCTACTACGCGACGCCATCAGCGGCTTGGAGACCGATCTCTGCTCCGCGCGCAATGCTTATCTCCTGCCGGATCCCGATGACGGCGTGCCCGTCTTCGCCACTGCCGGCATCAGTGGCGAGGTCGATCTCTCGCTCCGCTTCGAGTCGCTGAACTGGCGCTCGCGGCCGATTCTCGGATTGCTCGACCAATGTCAGGCCATCCCCATCGATCCGCGCGAAGGCCGCTGCCTAGGAGCGGGTGCGTGGCTCGACGATTGGAAGACGAGCAGCACCCTCACCCAGACCACCGATTGGAATCTACTTTCCGCGCTCGACGCCTGCCGCTGCCTTGAGCTGGAGATCCACTCCGGCCTGCATCGTTGCGCTGTCGCCTTCCGCCCCGCTTTCCTTGATACCGATGGCAGCGTCATCCGCATCGCCGATGCCAGTCGCAAGCATGTGGTCTTCGCCGATGCCGGCAGCGCCGAACTCCATTTCCAAAGTCTCGCTCCCGGTCACTTGAAGATCTGCCGTGAGAGTCGTCGCCAAGCCGTTCGCTTGTCGGCCCCCGCGGCCTGATGTGATGCGAGGGGGCGCCTATTTGCTCAGGCGGTAATATTTCGAGCCTCCGCTCACAGGCTGTGTCACCCGCCACAAGCCGCTCGCCGAAGTCGCGCTGGCTCCGCTGGCCACCCACGGCCCTGCGGGAGATAGCGCCTCCTGCAAGACCCACCCGCTGCTCCCGCTCACCGGCCATTCGAGCGCGACTTGGGCGTCCTGCTGGGTGAGGGATAGCACCGGCGGCACGGCAAGCGGCTCCGCCCGTGTCACCACCAGTTGCGGCTTGAAGTTGGTCAGCTCCATGGAGGCGAACTCGACGTTCAGCCACGGCTCCGCGCTTTCACTCTCCGGCTTGAGTGCCACCCCGTAATTCGGTTTCGCTCCGGAGGCCCACTGCTTCACCAGTTCAGTGATGTCGGCTTCCACCCACGCGTCCTTGGTTGTCGCCGTCATCACCAGGGTTCCCGCCAGCTCCTGCGGTTGGATGTTATTCCAGCGCAAGGTGGTGTTCAGGTTCCACGCCGTACCTTGACGGTGGATGGAAACATTCCCCGGTCGGTAACCACCGCCGTTCGTCGAGTTCGGGATCATCGAGAACAAGCGGATCTTGGCCGTGCCGATCTCCGCTGCGGGTATCGTGAGCGATGCAATATTGAACTGGATCAGCGAGCGGTGCCCGTGAGCCTGATTCGGATCCGCGCCCACATTCAGCGAGTCCGGCGTAAAGGATGGCGCATCGAAGAAGGCATAGACATCGCTATCCTGGGAAGGAGTGAGCGTCACGGTCTCCGCGGCGGCGCTCCCCAGGAGCGTAAGAAAAGGCAATGCGGCTTTCATCATCTTGTTAGAATGTCTTGGTGATCGAGACGCTGAAATTCCGGCCGGGCGCGGTGCTACGATCCGTGGTGCCATTGCCACCGAGGTGGCCGTTGCCACGGCGCACCGATCCCCAGGCCCAGTATTTCTCGTCGAAGATGTTGTTCAGCCCCGCATTGATCGCGAGCGTCTCGGTCGGCTGCCACCAGGCCGCGAGATCCAGCGTAAACCACGCCGGCGGCCGGAAGAAGGCCCCTTGGTTGGTGCTGTCGTCAACGCGGTCGACCTCCGCGGTATAGATGCCGGTCAAGCGCGCGCCGAACTTGCCATTCGGATCTTCGTATCCGGCGAATGCGGCGGTTTTCCATGGCTCGATCGAATTGAGAGGGACGTCGTCCGTTAGATTGGTACCGATCGTCTTGCCGGTGCTCAGCCCGAGTTGCCAGCCCTCTACCTTGCTCGACCAGTAGCCAAGATTATGCACACCGCCGAGTTCGAAGCCGTAGATCTCCGCCTCACCGCGGTTCATCGTGGTCACGATCTCGCGGCCATCCTCATCCAGTTCACCGGTGAAGACTCCGTTCTCAATGAAGTCGCGGTAGCGGGTATAGAAGAGCGCCGTCTGGAAGCGCCCGGCACTGCCTTCCGCCTTGTAGCCCAGCTCGAAGGAATCGCTCTGCTCCTCCTTCAAATTCGGATTCGGCACGGTCAGGGCACCAGCCGGACTACCTCCGGACGGCGGGTGATCAAAGATCATCGACAGCTCCTCCGCAGAAGGATTGCGTACCCCACGCGACCAGCTTCCGTAGACCTGCATGGTATCGACTGGCTTCCATGCAAGGTTCAGCCGCGGCGCGATCGAGAAATTCTCATACTCATCCGGCGGCTCTTGCGCGAAGCGCCCCAGGCTTGCCAAGCGATCCAGATATTCCTGATTCGGATCCGGCTCGATCTTCTGCCAGTCAAAGCGCAGCCCCGGCGTAATGAACCAGCGCCGCGCGATCTTCACCTCATCCTGGAGGAAGAAGCCAAGCCGCGTGGTATCGGTCGGCGCGAAGGCCGTCCGATTGTGGTCCAAGGGCGCGCCGGAATCGACGCGAGTGTAGCGGTTGTCGCCGCCCTCAATCGAGAAATCGAGACCTGCCATCACCGCGTGCAGCACGGCATCCTCACTGCCGAAGTCCCGGCGAGCCGTTGAATTCACACCGGCGATATCCGTATCGAAGTTGATGCGCTGCTGCCGGGTGCGCTGGGTCCCCGGAATCGGCACACCGCCGATCACCCGCGGCTTCGACGCCGAATCGTTGTCGCTCTGGCTTCCTGCATGCTGCCAGTAGACCAGGCTATCGAGTTGATCCACCCAGCCGGCCTGTGGCGTGTATTGCCACTTCAGGCTGGCGCGCTGCCGGTCCAACAATTGGTCATTGTAAACGTGGTCTGTGAAGACCGGGAAGGGCGAGACCACCGCACTCCGCGCATTGATCGAGGTATCGCGCTCGAAGATCTCCAGGGCCAGCTGCAGGAAATGCTCATTCGTCCGGTGCTCCGCCTTCAGCAGCGCGGAGTGCGAGGTGAAGTCCGTGGGATTCGGCGGCTCCACACCGTTGTTCGCCGTTTCCTGACCCTCGCGTCCGGCATACAGCAGCATCACCGCGGTATCGCCTTCCTTGAAAGCTCCGCCGAACTGTCCTGCCACACTCTCATTCACCGAGAAATACTGGGCTCGCGCCAAGCCTCCCACCTTGTGACCCTTCAGCAGACTCTCCGGCTCCGGGGTCCTGAAGGTGACCACGCCGCCCAAGGCATCGCTGCCGTAGAGAGCACTGGTACCGCCCTTCAAGACCTCCACCAGATCGAACATCGCCGGGTCGAAATAATCCCGGCCAATGCCGCCCGCACCGTCGCCGCTGCCCATGTCGAAGGAAGTGGAGACGTACTCTGGCGGCTGGCGGATTCCATCCAGCTCGATCGCCACGCGGTTGCCCTCTGCGCCGCGGATGTTGATGCTTCCGTAGCCGGATTGCCCGTAGGCAAAGGCTCCATCACCGCTGGCGAAATCGAAGGGCAATGAAACCGTCGGATCATACTTCGCAAAGCCTCCGAGATCCTGTGCGCCGCTGCGCAAAAGGTCATCCGCAGTGATCTGCAGCACCGAACCACTGGCATCGATCCACGGCTGCTCGGTCCGAGTTCCGACCACCACCACCTCATTCAGGCCGCCACCCTCATCCCCGGCGGCGGACTCCTCCTCAGGATCCGCCGCCGGAGCGGGTTGCAGCGCCATACCAATGGCGACAATTACCAGGAAAGATAGTGGAAGGGCTGCCCCCTTCAGGCGGGGCGAGTCTCCGGAGAAAATCGACATCATTGAATCGAGGGGATGTCCCCGCCGCCACTGCGCGGCAGGGATGGATCCTTCACTGCGCCACCACAAAAGGCTTCAGCTTCTCGCGGATCTTCGCGAGGTCCGGTGCCTTGCCGTCTTACGTCTCTTCCACCAGATCCGCGACCACGTCCATGAGCAGCCCGGGGTCGGCCTTGGTTTGCACTTTGACGCTGCCTTGGGCGGCGTAGAACTCCTCCCAGACTTGACGCACATCTTTCCAGAAGGCGGAGGTCTTGTCCCAATAGGCATTCGCCTTGGCGAAGTCATGGTCCTTCACCTTAGTATAGGGATTGAAGCCGATCTCCCGCACCAGCGGATACTCCTTCCCTTCACGCTTCACCCACTTGGTGTTGTCCTGCTCGTGGAACCAACCCTCGGAAGTGATCGTGTGGCGGTTGGTCACGACCAGGAGATCGTAGTCCTCGCGCTTCTCTTCGCGCCGCGGCTTGGGTCGATTGGCCTGAGCGGTCCACTCGCTCGCTTGCTCATGATGCTCCCAGGCAGCGATGCCCTCGTAGCGCGGCGAATCATCGACCTGCGTCACGCGCTGGCTCCACTTGCCCTTCACCTCGGCGGGCTCGATCTTCTTGGTAGTCCACACCCGGTTGCCCTGAAATTCGAGGATCTCCGTGTCCTCATAAGTCCAGATCTGGGCCCAATGCTTCACCACCGCCGGCCCAGCCAACAGGATGTGCTGGAGGATGATCCGCTTCCCGGAGTCTTCCACCACCTTCACGGTCTCGAAGGCCTCCTCTTCGTAGGGCTTCTCCACCGGCTTGTAGTCATCCCGCAGCGAGAAGGTCTCCCTAAAGTAGAAGCCCACCTTGAACTCCCCCGCCATCGCGAGGATCGCCTTGCGATCCTGATCGAACTTCTCGTCGGCGGCAGCTGGCAGAACGAGGGCCAGCAACATCGAAAATACTATAGGTCTCATAGCTCCTATCAGTCTTATGGGGCCTATCGGCGGCGACGGATCAGCAGACCCACACCCAGGAGCGACAGCAACATCCCCGAAGGCTCCGGCACGATCGCCGTATCCGGTGCATAGCCGCTGCTCGAGAACACAGTGTCCACCTGCAGGTCGGTCACCGACAGCACCGAGCCACCGCTTGAGCCCTCTTGCCCGAAGATATCCACGGTGTAGCTGGCCGCATTGCCCGGCAGCTCCCACTTCGCCCACCACTGGGCCGTTCCGCTGGCATTCCGGGTGATCAGATACTCCGGTTCGATGCCATTGATCTCGCCGAAGCCGAAGCCATCCAGCGCGCCACTGAAACCAAACAGCGCGCCGGACAAACCGGAGCCCTGGATAATGATCGTCGTGAAACCTTCAGTCCCCACCGTTCCGGCGGTCGGGATGTGGAGTTGCAAGTCGGCACCATTGATGGTGTTCACATCGGAGTAGATGTTGTTGCTGCCGGAGACGATATCGATGCTCGACCCTTGGGTGATGAACCCGGCGCCAGGCAGGCCACCCGGGTTGATCGAGGGCGTGCCATTGATAATGTCCGGGCTGGGATCCGGCTCACCCACCGCTGGCGGCGGATTGCCATCCCAAGTGCCATAAGCCCAACCGAAGTAGGTCGCCGCGGGACCATTCCGGAAGGAGGGGGCAAACAATCCGGTCCCCTCGTACACCACAAACGCGGCGGAGGCGCTGGGGCCAGCCAGAACGGCGGCAAGCGCAGGCAAAAGGAAGAGCGGGCGGCGAGAACGGCGGGGTGCTTTCATGTGTTCGGACGGCTGGCTGCAGCCGATGCGCGATGCTCCCGCGCGCTCCCCCACTCCGCTCCCGCCGACTTGCCTTTCCGTGGCGATGGCTTGCGCCCGGCCCTCCTTCCCTATAAGCCGCCGCTAGTCCGGCGCAATCTGGCGACATCCCGAAATCTTCTTCTTGCGACTCAATCGCAATTAAGGCCCAATCTGCCCCGAGCCACCCCATGTCTGCCTTCCTCCACCCCACCATTCTTCACCAAGGAGAGGGCGTTGCGGTCACCGGCATCGACGTCGAGCTCACTCACGCGGTGGATTGGAGCGCCCTCCTTCGCCCCGCCACCGGGCATTTGGTCCTGAATCTCGACGGCCACGCGGTGATTTTGGGTCACCGCATCCGCCTCGGCATCGTGCCTGGCACGGTTTCCCTGTTGAGACCCGGCGAGCGCGAGAGCATTCACGCCAGCCGTCTGCCCGGCGGTGGCCGCCACCGCTTCGTGGTCCTCTCCGCCACTCCTGCTTGGCTGGAAACCAATTTCGGAGACTCCGCATCAGCCCTGCATCCGGTCTTGCAAAGCGCTGACCCAAGCGGTCTCCCGCAGTTCGGCCAACTGCGCTCCATGAACCTCGCGGAGCGCGACCTCTGCGAATCCCTGCTCCAGCCGCCGGTCCCCCGCTCGCTCCGCGCCGCTTGGTTCCGCGGCAAGGGCCTCGAATGCTTCAGCCTATTCGGTGCAGCCCCAAAGCCGGGCAGCACCTCCAACGATCCGCTCCGTCAACGGATCGATACCGCCACCCTCTGGCTGCGCGAGCACTTCCGCGAAGACCTCGACCTGCACGCCGTCGCCCGCCACGTCGGCTGTGCGCCGCATTACCTGAGCCGTCTCTTCCGCCAGCACAGCGGCAAGACGCTCAGCCAGAAGCTCCGCGAGATCCGCATCGACCGCGCGGCCGTGCTGCTGCGCGACGGCAGTTGCAATGTCACCGAGGCCGCCTTCGAGGTCGGCTACAATAGCCTGAGCCACTTCACCAAGGCCTTCGTTACTGAGAAGGGCCAACGCCCCTCCGACTGGCGGGCGGGCTAGGCACGAAAAAGGGCGGAAGGATCTTTGCCCCTCCGCCCTTGGGAAATCTCTTCTTGGTGTGCCTTAGCGGCTCACCGTCTCCACTGCCGGAGCTCTCTGGGCTTCCGCCGTTGCGGGAGCCGCCGGAGCGTGGGTCTTCAGCGCGGAAGCCGACTGCTCGTCAAACCAGCTTTGGAAGGCCTTGTTTTCCACCACTTCCATCTGGCCGACCATGTTGCCGTGACCTTCGCCACAGAGCTGGGCACAGACGACTGCGGTTTCCAGCGTCTTGATCGGCGTGAACCACATCGGGATCTCCTTGCCGGGGATCGCGTCCTGCTGGATGCGCATCGGCACGATCGCGTAGTTGTGGATCACATCGTTCGAGGTGATGGCCAGAATCGCCGGGCGGTCCTTGGCGATCTTCAGGGTCGGCGTGATGAAGTCGTCCTGGGCGTTCGGATCATCGAAGTCGATGCCCGGGTCGCTGTTGCTGGTGATCTTCTGCGGATTGATGCGGCCGAACTTGCCGTCCTTGCCGGCATAGTGGTAGGTCCAGCCGAACTGCCAGCCAACCACCCGCACCCGGATCGGGTCGAGCTTCTGCACGTCCGTCCAGCTATCCGTGCGCTCGTGCCAGAGCGGAAAGGCGAAGCCGAGCAGCAGCACGGCCTCAATGATCACCACCGCGATTTCGAGGTGGCTCGAGATGTGGTTGCGCACGCCGTGATACGAGGCACGCGGATGCACCGAGGCCCGGAAACGGATCAGGCAGTAGGCGAAGAACAGGAACCACCCGGCGCCAAGCGCGATCATGAACCAGTGGACCACGTCAATCAGGTGATCCACGCGGCCGCCGTGGGCGGAAAAGCATTCCGGGATGCTGAGGAATTTCGAAGGACTCATGAAGATCGGTCGGTCGGTCGGGAAGGAAAGAGAAAGGAGAACTAGTGCGGGGCCAGATCACGCGGATCGCAGAGCTCCGGGTCCAGGGTTTGGGCGCTGCGGCGGGCCATCCGCACCAGGAAGAATACCACGGTGCCCAGCATCGGCAGGATCACTCCCAGCATGAAGAAGATCGACCAGCCAGCGGCATTGGTCGTGTCGTTCTGGTTGTTGAGCTGGCAGGTCGCGCAAGCGATCAGGGAAAAGCTGTCCATGGCCGTTCGAGGGTGTTCGGTTCGGTTAGACGATGATCTTGCGGGCCTTGCGGTAGAAATAGACCCCGTAAACCGGCATCCCCAGAGCCGCGGCCGCGCTCACCGCGCCGAGTCCTGTAATGATCGCCGTGCGGTCCGCCGCGAAAGCGAAGGCCCAGACCGCCAAGAACGCGAAGAGCAAGGTGCTCACCGTCACGAAAACAATATGGAAAGCTTTCAGGGACATACGCTTGGGCGGTTGGAATTAAGGTTCGTTGCTTACCGGTTTTCCTTGAAGGGCACCACGTGCTCCGAGCCCGGAACGCCGGTCTTGAAACCATTGTAATGGATCGGATCCCACTTCGCGAGGCCGATGAGGGCGACCAAGAAAAACGCGGCGACCAAACCAAAGCCGAAAAGCCAGTAAACCAGGCGCCGCTCGTGGTTAAGGTGCATGAAGATCAGCGCCACCAGCGTCGCCTTCACCGTGGCGATCGCCAAGCCGATGCAAAGGTCCGCGGTGTCGAAGCCATGCTGGCCGAAGTCCAGCCACGGGACCATTGCCACCGCCACCGTGAGCAGCGTGCCGCCGAAGAGGACAGCGCCGATCAACAGGTAAAGCCGGACGGCCTTCTTGATAGCTTCTGGAGAATCACCAGCCATGGGAGTCGATTAGAAGAGTGGGAAAAAGAATCAGATCGTTCGGACCTCGCGATCCGGGAAAACTTACATCAAATACAGGATCGGGAAGAGGAAGATCCACACCAAGTCCACGAAGTGCCAGAACAGGCCGCCCACTTCCACGCGGTTGGCCAACCACTCCGGGTTGCTCAGATACATCTTCTTGCCGAAGAACAGGTAGTAGGCGAGCACCAGCGCGCCACCGATGACGTGCAGGCCGTGCAGACCGGTCATCGTGAAGTAGATCGCGTAGTAGGTGTTCCATGCCGGCGCGAACTTCGAGGCGAAGGCCACCTGCTCGCGCGGGATTTCCAAATGCGGGAAGGCATGTTGCTCGGCGCGGCCTTCGTAGTTCGGGCCGAAGAATTGCTCCTTGGGCTGGGTGTCCACGTGCGGCATCACATACTTGCCCGCATCGATCTTGATATCCGCCAGCGGAGTGGTCGCATAGTAGGCCATCTCCTGCCAGTTGATCCGGTACTTGTCCTTCTCGGTCGGCACCCGCTTGTGGGCGGCGAGCTCGGCAGCCAAGAGCCCCACAGCCTTCTGCTGCTTCTCCCAGATCTCCTTGAGCTCCGGGTTCTTTGCCATCACCCAGCTTTCTTCGATCGCCTTTTCGATCGCACCGTCAGCAGCGTCGGAGTGTTCGTCCACGCCCAGCTTCTGGCGGACCTTCAGTGCCAGGTAGCGGAAGTCGAGCGCATCCACGTAGTGGAACACCATCGGGCTTTCCTCAAGCTTGCCGGTCAGGGCCGTGCCGTCGCGCAGGGTAGCGGGGCTGCCGTTTTCCTGGATGTCACGCGGGCGGAAATGGAACACTGTCTCCGGAGCCACCGTGAAGGCAATCGCGGGCTGCTCGTGATGCAGGTCGAGCTGGCTTTCGTCGATCTTCACGTCCGGCGCCAGTTGGCGGTCGGTCTTGCCCGAGGAGTTTTCGTCGGCCACGGTCCAAGCCTTGCGGAAGGCGGTGATCCGCAAGTCGGCATTGTGGGCGCGGGCGTCCTTGTGCAGCTCGGTGATGCGCTCCAGCAGCTTCATCGAAAGCGCACTACCCTTGGCGAAATTGTCAGCGCGGGAAAGCGGGGTGGTCGCCGGCTCGGTGTTGCCGTCCTTGTCCACCTTGACCTGCTCACCTTTACCCATCACCACGTCTTCCTTCAGCGTCACGGCCGTGCCGCCAGCTTCCGCGTGGGCGATGATCTCCTCCACCCAGTCGTGGTGGTAGCGCACCGTGTTGAAGCTCACTTCACTGGTGCTATAGTTGATCGTGTCTTCCTCGATCTTCTTGCCGTGGTGGTTCAGCGCGAAATCCTCTTCCTTCGGCTGCTCGCCGTGGCCGACGTGCACGCCTTCCTTGAGCTCAAAGCCCAAGTGACCTTCGAGGATCGCATAGTCCTTCAGGCGCACCGCCTGGTGGTGGAACTTCACGTTGTACTCGATGCCCTTCAGCACCATGAAGATCCCCGCGCAGACCACAGTGATCGCCATGAAGATCTGGAACTGGCGCCACTTGCGCAGCTTCAGCGACATCCACGCAAAGATCACGGTCACGGAGGAACCGATCAGAACGAAGGTGTTAATCAGACCCGGCAGCACCGGCAGGGTGCGCTCCGGCCACGGATAGTCCGCACCCAGGCGCAGGAAGATGTAGGCGGAGAAAAAGCCGCCGAAGAGCATGACTTCCGAGGCCAGGAAGAGCCAGATGGCGATCTTCGAGTTGACCAGCCCCGTGTCCTTGCGCGGGGTGAAGATGTAGGGGATTTCCATGGGGAAAAATGTTCAGCTTCCCGCTTCAAGCCCGCAGGCTTGAAGCCGGATCGATCTCAGGCTCAGTGGGCGGAAGGATGGGTGGATGCTTGGCCGGGCAGCTCAGAGGCGGCAGGAACGGCACCTGCCTCACGCTTGGGCTCTTCCCACTGCGGCAGATAGTCATCCTCGCAGTCGGGGCGGCTGTATTCATACGGGCCGCGGTAAACGGAAGGCTCGGTCAGGAAGTTGCCGTGGCCCGGAGGCGTCGGCGTCGCCCATTCCAGCGTCGTCGCGTCGTACGGGTTGTCGTTCTCGACCTTGCGGCCGAAGAAGAGCGAGCCGAACAGGTTGATCACGAAGGGAAGCTGTGCCAGTGCCATCGCCCATGCCGCCATCGACATCAGGATGTTCAGGTCGATGTGCTTCTCGACGATCAGGCTGAAGACGTTCGTGCTGCCCTCGCCGCTCGGCATGTAGGCATCACCACCGTTATACCAGCGGCGGTGGAAGCCGGCCATCCCCTGCGTCAGCATCGGGAAGAAGATCAGGTTCATGCAGATCAGGCTCGGCCAGAAGTGCAAGTGAGCGAGGAACTTGCTCATGTGCTTGCCAGTGATCTTCGGATACCAGTGGTAGACCCCTGCGAAGAGGCCGAAGAGAATCCCTGGCGCCACCACGTAGTGGAAGTGGCCGATCACATAGTAGGTGTCGTGCAGGTGCAGGTCCACCAGGTTGAAGGCCAGCGGCAGACCGGTCAGACCGCCGATACCGAACATCGGCAGGAAGGCGCAGGCCCAGATCATCGCCGGGGTGAAGCGGATCGAACCGCCCCACAGCGAGATGATCATCGAGGTGAGCAGAATCACCGACGGGATCGAGATCAGCACCGTGGTGGTCTGGAAGAAGGTCGAAACCACCGGACCCATGCCGGTCAGATACATGTGGTGAGCCCACACGATGAAGGACAGGAAGCCCAAGGTCATCACCCCGTAGACCATCGCCTTGTAACCCCACAGCGGACGGCGGGTGTTCACCGGAATGATTTCCGCCACACAGGCGATCGCCGGGAGCAAGAGAACGTACACCTCCGGGTGACCGAGGAACCAGAACAAGTGCTGGAACAGCAGCGGCGAACCACCACCGGAAAGGTCAGCCAGGCCCTCGCTCTTCGAGAACAGGCCGGAAGGCATGAAGAAGGACGAGTGCGAAACCCGGTCCATGAGCTGCATAATGCCAGCGGCTTCCAGCGGAGGGAAGGCCAGCAGGAGCAAGAAGCCTGTTACCAGCATCGCCCACACGAAGAAGGGCATGCGCATCCAGGTCATCCCGCGGGCCCGCAGGTTGATGATCGTGGTGACGAAGTTTACCGAACCGAGCAGCGAGGATGAAATCAGCAGCACCAGACCGATCAGCCATTGCGTCTGACCGGCCAGCCACTGGTTCACGATCTGCCCGTCAGCGAATCCCGCCAGCGGTGAGTAGTTCGTCCAACCGGACTTGGCCGCACCGGACTCCATGAAGAAGGAAAGGCACATCGTCAGGCCGCCGAGCAGGTAGAGCCAGTAGCTCGTCATGTTCAGCTTCGGGAAGGCCATGTCCACCGCACCGATCTGGAGGGGCGTGACGTAGTTGCCAAAGGCACCGAAGCCAAGCGGCACAATCCCAAGGAACACCATGATCGTGCCGTGCATGGCACCGAACATGTTGTAAGTCTCACCCGTCACCTTGCCGTCCACCAGCCAGCGTGCCTTCCACGTGTCCGTGAAGATCCAGGCCATCCACTCCGGCAGCGGCCGGTGCGGGTAGGCGATGCTCCAGCGCATCACCATCATCAGGTAGAAGCCGAAGGCCAAGAAGGCCATCGCCGTCAGGCCATACTGGATCCCGATCGTCTTGTGGTCCGTGGAGAAGACGTACTTCTTCCAGAACCCCGGATCGTGATGGTGATGGTCATCGTGACCGTGACCATGGCCGTGCTCATGGTCGGAGTGGTGATCGGCGTGTGCGGCGTGGGCGCTCATGCTTGGCGTAAAGGGAAAAAGTCAGGTTACTTGGCGACCGCCTCGAGGGTGATCGGATCGACCATGTCGTCCGCTTTGACGGCGGCACCCGACAGGGTCTTCTTGTGATCGGCGTTCAACTCGTCGCCGGTGACGGCTGCACCGGCCTTGGCGCGGCCGGCGGAAATCTTGATGGCCTCGGCGGCCTGGGCCTTGCTCACCACATCGCCAACCTTGTTGCCGAAGTTGTTGCGGACGTAGGTCATCACGCAGGCGAGGTCTTCGGGGCTCATGCCCGCGCCCTGCGCTGGCATCACGCCGAAGGTCTTGCCATACGAAGTCGGTCCGGTCAGGCCGTTGAGAACGATCATCGCAAAGCGCTCGTTCTCGCCCTGCGCGAAGGCGGAACCCGCCAGCGAAGGATAGGCATTGCCGTCACCCTTGCCGTCCGGGCCGTGGCAACCGCTGCACTTCGAGTAAATCTTCGCGCCTTTCTTGGAGTAGGCTAGGACGGCGGTCATTGGCTCAGCCTTCGCACCATCGTCATCCGGAGGAATCACCTGCACGTAGCCTTCGCGGACCGTATCCTTGTAGGAGAACAGCGGCGTGCCGTAGCCGAAGGCAGTCCAGCCGGCGAACATCACCGGAATGAAGCACAGCGCCATCACCCACATCGAGACCGGCTCGGCACCGTTCTCGGTGAGCCGGTTTTCACGGGATGCCGCGGCCGCACCGCGGAGGACGCGCTCGTGGGCCTCGGTGACATTCACCGATTCCTCGAGGTCGGGCTTGGTAGGATCGTGCATCGGAAAGGAAAAAGGAAAATTGCGATGTTAGCCCTTGGGAGCGGCGGCGGGGGCGGCAGCCTTGGCACCACCCTTCGGGGCGGGCGGCAGGTGGTTCATCGAACCTGGAACCGCGTCGTCGTGTTTCATGGACATCAGGTAGTCCACCAGCACATCGGCTTCAAAGCTCGGCACCACGGCTTCGCCATCCTTGACCACGATGGCGTTGGCCGGTGTCTGACCTTGGATCTTCTTGGTCTCGAACAGGAAGGGGAAGGACGGGCACTTCGAGGTCACCAGCTTCGGATTCGCACGCGGATTGTAGAGATGGTTCAGCAGCCAGACCTTCGGATCGCTACCCTTGGCATACTCCTTCTCGACCCGGAGGCCGACATTCGAAAGGTCAGGACCAAAGCGGTTCTCCCCGATCTGGGCGAACTTCTCGAATTGATAGTCGAAAATGTTCGATTGGCGGCGGGTGTCGCCACGCTCCTCGTCGCTCTTCAGGCCAGCCCAGTCCGGACGGCCCAAGTCATTGCCAGCATAGACCGGACGGATGAGCTGGCTGTGGCAGTGATAGCAGCCGTTCGCGGCATAGACTTCCGAACCGTTCACCAGACGGCCGGTCGCTTGTGGCCTGTAAAGGCCATCCTTGCCATCGGTCGCTTCATTGTATGCCACCGGCTTCAGGTGGTGCATCATGAAGAAAGGAATGATCACGATGGCCACCCACGGGACGAGGAAGCAGGCAGTGAGGCCGAATGCGAATTGGCGGAAGCTCATGAAAAGTGATTTTGAAATCCCAGTTCGGAAGTTCGAAACGTGAAGGTCTTAGTGGGCGTGCGGATGCGGATTCTGGATCACCGTGCCGGGACCGCCGTTGTCGATATCCCCTTCCGGACCGTGGGTCGCGTCGTGGAGATCATCCGCGTGGTGTGCACCCAGCAGGGTCGGGTGCGAGCTGCGACGGCCGAGGCGCAGCCACATCAGCGTCAGGTGGAAGAAGAAGAAGACGTTCGAGAAGAGCAGGAAGCACCAGGCCAGCGTGGTTGCCACCGCATAGGGGTTCGCACGGGTCATCGCGTCTTCAAAGGGCTGCTTGTAAGCCTCCAGGCCGATGCCCTGCATCGCGCCACCGAAGACTGCCACCAGCACCACGAGCGCCACTCCGTAGATCGAGAAGTAGAAGTGCATCTTGATCAGGCGGCTGGACAGCCACTCACGGCGGGTGATGCGCGGCACCACGAAGTAGATCACGCCGAAGGCGATGAAGCTGAAGAAGCCATACAGGCCCAGCAGATCGAAGCCGTAGTTGGCCATCGAGAACTGGGTGCCCGGCAGGACCGCCGGATTGTTCAGGAACACCGCCGCGCCACCCAGCACCAGCAGGCCGATCACACCGGCCAAGGTGAAGTGCAGCGAAGGGCTGTTCGCCACCGTTTCCGGCGCACCGGAGGCGGTCTTGAGAAGATTCACCGATACCGCGATCGCCGGGATCGCGAACAGGATCGTCGCAGCGGCACCGAGGTAAGGCAGGAAGTTCGGGATCGGCGCACCGGCAAGCTTCTGCATGCCAGCCCAAGGAGCGATGATCGCCAGCGACCAGAAACCAAGCGAGGACAGCGAGTAGCTGTAAACCGGGCGACCCGTCACCTTCGGCACCAGATAGTAGGCAGCCGCGATGCCAGTCGGCACGAAGAACAGCAGCAGCATCCCGGAGCGATACCAAGCGTTGATCGCCGCAGCCATGACCGGGTTACCGGCGAAGGCGTGGATCATCAGGTGCGAGCTGGCGAAAACCCAAGGGAACCAGATCAGTGCCGCCAGAATATACCACTGCGAGATGAAGACGTGACCGGCGGGGCGCAGCTTGAACTGGACCATCGACCAGATTGCGATCGCTGCATAGGCGAGCAGCATCGGCACCCAGGCGAAGACCGGGAATTCCATCCACGGCATGCCTGTTCCTTCACCGGCAAGAATCGAGATGAGGCCCAGCGAGATCGCAAAGTTCCAAACGTGGCCTGCCACCAGAATGATCCCGGCTGCGCGGCATTCCTGGCGCGAGAGGCGCGCCATCAGCCAGATCAGGGCCCCGAAGGCCGCCTGGCAACCCCAGCCATAAACCAGCGCCGAGATGTGCGCGCTCTGCACCCGCCCGTAGGTCAGGAAGGAGCAACTGGAAAGGAAATCCGGGCTGTGCGTCTTGGCCGAGGCGATGATCCCGAGCAGGATCGCCACTGCCAGCCATGCGGCACCGCTGGTGAAGAAGAACATCACCGGGTGGCGCAACGACAGGTCGATCTCCGCGCGCCGTAGCGCGTCGTTCACCGGAGTCTGGGATGGTGTGGACATGGGAAATTCGTGGGAGTCGTAATTCGGCTCAGGGCTTGGTCGGCTTGATCAGGTCGGCCTCGGTCAGCGGCGGCTTGCCGGTTTCCGAGCGCAGTGCCTTCACTTGATCCGGCAGGACAGGACCAGCGCTGTGGCCAAAGCTATTGCGGACGTAGGTCAGCACGTTCGCGATGGTGGCATCATCCATCGCCGCGATCACCGGCATCATCGGTGCGGCGAAGGTCAGCTCCTGACCGCCAACGTGGATCGGGCCAGTCAGGCCGCGGAACTGGATGCGGATGAGGTTCGAAACCGGGCCGTCCACCCACTCGGAACCCGCCAGCGGCGGACCGACCATCGGGGTGCCCTTGCCGTCCATGCCGTGGCAGGCGGCGCAAACCGTAAACATTGCCTTGCCCGCGGCCATTGCGGCTTCGTCCGGAGCAGTGCCAGCAGGCGGGCTCATCTTGTCGATAGCGCCGAAGTCCGCATCAGCCGAGGTATTGACGGCAGGCCCACCCGGAATGATCTGCGCGGGATCCTTTACCGCCACACCCTTGGAGGCCACCAACTCCTTGCCAATGATCGGAAACACATCGTGCGGCGGCACCTGCACAACCTTGCCGGCTTCCACTTCCTTATAGGCCAAATTCGCAGCTTGGGCAGACTTCACCTTGGCAGCCGCCTCATAGCGCTTCGCCGCAGCAGCTTCTTCAAGCGGGTTGGACTCCGCTTTGCCACCACCGAGCAGCTTCAACGCTAGCAGGATCACCGCGAAGAGCGAGAACACGCCGAGCGCCCACCAGAAGGCGACGAAGCGGATCAGGGGATTGTCGTTTTGGGAAGACATCGCTGAAAATGGGCGAGGTAGAAAAGTGCCGGAAAGGGATCAGTTGGAAACGTTGGCGGACTCGAGGATCCGCGGGTCACGGTGCGGGTAGGTCGCCGTCTGAGACAGGGCCCGCAGGTAGAAGAACAGGAAGCCGGAGCCCACCGCCACAAAGGCGAAGATGTCACCCCAGAAGGCACCCGGAATCACGGTCGTGATGCCATCGGGATGCGCATCGCTCTTCAGCGGGAAGATATCGGGAAGCATGTTGCCCAGGGAGACCGAGCGCTCCGGGATCACGATCAGGTAGTGATCGAGGATGTGCATCACCAGGGTGTAAGCGCACACGATGCTCAGGAGCTTCGGGTTCTTCTTCAGCCAGGCCTGGAGCAAGATCACGAAAGGAATCACGAAGTGGCAGAAGACCAAGGCGATGCTGCCGGTGTTCCAGCCTTCCGTGTTACGGATGGTAAACCATTGGGTTTCTTCCGCGATGTTCGCATACCAGATCAGGAAGAACTGGGAGAAGGAGACATAGGCCCAGAAGATCGTGAAGGCCAGCAGCAGCTTGCCCATGATGTGGTAGTGCTCGGGGCCCACTACGCGCTTTAGGTAGCCGCCCTTCTGCAAGAGCGTCGCGGTGATGATGATCACTGCCATCGAGTTCAGCGCGGCACCGGCGAAGAGGTAGACACCCCACATCGTGGAGAACCACTCATACTTCAGGCCTTGCAGCCAATCGATGCCGGCGAAGGTGATGGTGATTGCGAAGATGATCAGGCTGTAGCTGGAACGAGCGCGGGCCTTGAACAGGTTGCCGGTGCCCGGATTCGGGTCCACGTCCTGGGCAGTGGAGAGCTTGCGCAGACCATTGATCACGAGACCCATGCCGATGAAGTAGAAGGCGAAGCGGATATACCAGGCCACCTTGTTCATGTACCAAGCCTTGTTCACCAGCAGGGCTTGACCCTGTTCTTCCAAGCCATGCTTCACGGAATCACTGCCGTAGAAGCCGAAGAGGAAACCATCGAAGGGACTGCCACCCGCGGCGTTGTGGATGTTCATCCACTCGAAGAGCCACTTCTGGACCTGCGGGAAGAGCAGCGGCGCAGCGAAGATCGCCATCCACGGGAAGACGGCGCCGAGGTTTTCCATGATGCGGCGGACCGAGGTGCCCCAGCTCGAATTCGAGACGTTGTGGAGCAGGGTCCAGAAGCAACCGCCGATCGCCAGCGTGAAGAAGAAGAAGAGCGCGAAGAGCCAAGAGTAGGCGAAAGGACCGGCGATATTGGGCGGCGCAACGAACAGCAGGTAAGCGCTGATCAGGCCCGTGATCGCGGCCGCGCCGCCGGCGATGCGCCGGACCGAGTCCAGCTTACTGCTGGAGATCCGCTCGCCTTCCGCCGGGATGTCGGCTGATGTGACAAAGTGATGAGACATCTCGTTGGGGAAAAGGTTTCTTACTTGCCTGCCTTGGCTTGCTGTTCGGCGATGCCCTTGTCGTAGGCGGCCTTCACCGCACCTTCATAGGGAGCCTTGCGGGCGTATTGCAGCGTGCGGACGTAGGCGATGATCGCCCAGCGGTCGCGCAGCGGCACGTTGTGTTTGTAGGAGCCCATCTGGCCCTTGCCGTTGGTGATCACCTCAAACATCCGGCCGTCCGGATAGACCGTCTGCTTCTTGGTATCGTCGGTCAGGTTGGCGATGCCGGGAACGCCGAACTGGCCGGTGATCCCCTGCCCGTCCGCCGACTTGCCGTGGCAGATCGAGCAGTTGATGTTGAAGGCTTCCTCGCCGCGGCGCAGGAAAGCACCCACGTTCTCGTCGGTGAGCCCAAGCTCCTCGGGCATGCCGTTGGCGTAGTAGCCGTCGATCCCGCCGGTTGCGTAGTAGCCAGTGCCACCGCCGAATTCCATTTCTGGAATGCCGCCGATCTCTTTCGAGCCTTCGGGATTGAAGCCCAGTGCCTGCGTGCCGTGCACCGGCAAGCGCCCGCCCTGGCCGTCCGCGAAGAAGTCATCCGGCTTCTGCGCCTTCAGCTTGTCCTGCTCATCCATGTCCGGGAACAGGCGGAAGGGTGCGTTCGGGCTCTTCGAACCCCGTGCCGGCATCAAGCCGATGAACAGGGCCGCGATAATCGCGTAGGCGATGAAGAAGTATTTCACGGCGAAATCGGTATTCGGAAGGCGGTAAGCGGAAAGGGATAGCGAGGATCAGTCCTCCTCTTCGACGAGTTCGATGCTCTTGCCACCGATCTCCTCAAGGAAGGCCCGGGTCTTATCGAAGTGGAACTTCGGGTCGCGCGCTTCGAGCGCGATGAAGAAGGCGTCGTCCGTCGCGCGGTGGAATTGGCGGCTGGCGAACAGCGGGTGGTTGAGGCGCGGCAGCTTCATCAGTGCCAGCAGGCCGAAGAGCGTGGTGAAACCCGAGAACAGGATCGTCAGCTCGAACATGATCGGGAAGAAAGCCGGCACGGTGAAGAGGTTGGCCGGCTTTGCTTGCACCACCGTCGGGTAGATCTCCACCTGGGTGATGTAGGCCAAGCCGAAGCCGGTCGCGGTCCCCAGCATGCCGCCGAAGAACACGAACCACGGCAGGATCGAGCGCTTCATCCCCATCGCCCCATCCAGTCCGTGGACCGGGTACGGCGTGTGGCAATCCCACTTGCGGAAGCCGGCATCGCGCACCTTCTCCGCCGCCTTGTACAGGGCGGAAGCGCTGCCGAACTCGGCGAGGTATCCGTAAACTCGTTTGCGGGTGGTGCTCACGTTCTAGGAATTCTTAAATCTGAAATTTCAAATCACTGGCCCCGGGCGGCTCATGCCTTGGCATTCGAGTGCAGCTCGTGCTGATAGGAAGGGATCGTCTGGACCCCTTCATCCGGATGGTCGTGGTGGTCGTCGAAGTGCGGGTCGGACTCCTTGAGGGTCCACTTCACTTCGGCAATGTTGATGCAAGGCAGGAAGCGCAGGAAGAGGAGGAAGAGCGCCAGGAACATGCCGATGGTGCCGATGAACAGGGCCATCTCCACGTAGCTCGGGCTGTAGGACTTCCAGTCACCCGGCAGGAACATGCGCGCCAAGGTGGTCACAATGATCACGAAGCGCTCGAACCACATGCCGGCGTTCACGCACATGGAGACTCCCATGATTACCCACAGGTTCTCGCGAGCAGCCTTGAACCAGAAGATCTGGGGCGACAGCACGTTGCAGCTCATCATCGCCAGGTAAGCCCACCAGTAAGGACCGGTGATGCGATACTTGAAGGCGTCCATCTCATACTTCGCACCCGAGTAGTAGGCCACGAAGAGCTCCATCAGGTAGGCGTAGCCGACGATCGTGCCGGTCAGCAGGATGATCTTCGCCATGTTGTCGATGTGCTTCATCGTGATCAGGTCGTGCAGGCCGTAGATCTGGCGAGCTGGGACCATGATGGTGAGCACCATCGCGAAGCCACCGAAGATGGCGCCTGCGACGAAGTACGGCGGGAAGATGGTGGTGTGCCAGCCGGGAACAATCGAGGTGGCGAAGTCGAAGGACACGACCGAGTGCACGGAAAGCACCAGCGGGGTCGAGAGCGAGGCCAGCAACAGGTAGGCCATTTCGTAGTGGCTCCACTGGCGGTTACCACCGCGCCAGCCGAGGGAGAAGATGCCGTAGAGCATCTTGCGCAGGCCCGGCTTGCAGCGGTCGCGGATGGTCGCGAGGTCCGGCACCATGCCGAGATACCAGAAGATCAGCGAGATCGTGAAGTAGGTCGAAACCGCGAACACATCCCACAGCAGCGGCGACTTGAAGTTCTGCCAGATCGCGTTGGCGTTCGGGATCGGGGCCAGGAACCAGGCCATCCAGACACGACCGACGTGGAATGCCGGGAAAATGCCGGCGCACATCACCGCGAAGATGGTCATGGCCTCCGCCGCTCGGTTAATTGACGTTCGCCAATTCTGCCGGGTTAGGAAGAGCACCGCGGAGATCAGGGTTCCCGCGTGACCGATACCGATCCAGAACACGAAGTTGGTGATGTCCCAACCCCAGAAGACGCGGTTCGACATGCCCCAGACACCGACACCCGTCGAAACGAGGTAGGTCAGGCCCATGCCGACGCCGACCATCGCGATCAGCGCGCAGGGGATGAAGAGCAGCCACCACAAGAAGGGCTGGCGGTTCTCCACCACGCCGACGATGCGCTCGGTGATCCAGTGGTACGAACGACCGCTCAGGATAAGGTTCTCGCGCTCCAGCACCGGGATCTTTGGTCCCTGCCGCGTCTCGCTCGGCGCATGTTCTGTGGAAGTGGCTCCCATGGTAATTGGAAATTGGAGATGCGTCTTAGTGCATGTGGATCGTCGCCTTGCCGATGGAAGGCGCGTCCGGCATCGTCGGATTCGGATTCTTCACCCGCGCCAGGTAGGTCGTGCGCGGCTTGGTGCCGATGTAGTGCAGAAGCTCGTAGTTGCGCTCGCTCTTCTTGGCGCGGCCCATCACGGACTTATCCTCGTCGAGCAGGTTGCCGAACTCGATGCCACCGGCCGGGCAGGCCTCTTGGCAGGCGACCTTCACGGAGTCCACTGGGATCCGCAGGGTCTCGTTGCTCACGCTGAGCTGCGAGGAACGCTCGCCGGTCAGCAGGACTTCCTGCTTCTGGCCGCGCTTCTGGCGGATCTTGGCGTCCTTCAGGCGCTGCACGCAGTAGGTGCACTTTTCCATCACGCCGCGCATGCGGACCGAGACGTTCGGGTTGCGCTGCAGGTGCGGCGCGGTCCCGACTTGCTTCTCGCCGAAGGGACCCTTGTAGAGGTTGTGGGCGATCAGCGGGTTGCGCTTGTTGTAGTCGAAGAAGTTGAAACGGCGGGCCTTATACGGGCAGTTGTTCGCGCAGTAGCGGGTGCCGATGCAGCGGTTGTAGGCCATCACGTTCAGGCCTTCCTGGTCGTGAACCGTGGCGTTCACCGGGCAAACCGTTTCGCAAGGCGCGCTTTCGCACTGCATGCAGGCCACCGGTTGCGGAACCAGCGCCGGGTTGCCGAGGTCGAAGACGTCCTTTTCCTTGCCGGCCTCGGGCTTCTCGATGGCGAAGTAGCGGTCCATCCGGATCCAGTGCATTTCGCGGCCCTTCATGACCTGCTCCTTGCCCACGATCGGGATGTTGTTCTCGGCCTGGCAGGCGACGAGACAGGCGTTGCAGCCCATGCAGGACGACAGGTCGATCGTCATCCCCCACTGGTGAATCTTGTCACTCAGGTGGGGATCACCCTTCTTGTCTTCCTGCTTGTAGAGAGAAATGTTTTCCGGCGCGTGGGCGTCGTTGCCCTGCTTCGCGACGTTCTGGAGCTGCTCGGCGAAATCCCCCTTCTTCTCGTCCTCCATCGTGGAGATCTCGCGGGCCAGCGCGCGGCCATACATCGCGAAGTGCTCCTGCACGAGGGCCAGCGGATACTTGCCTTCCGCCTTCTCGACGCTTGCGCCGGTGGCGAAGTACTTCGTCTCCGAGTGGCGCAGCGGGTAGGCATTGAAGCCCGAGTTCACACCCACCAAGCCGACGTGGCTGGCCGGGGAGTTGCCCTTGGCATTCCGGTTGAACTTGTCTTCCTTGTCGAAGCCTTGGCCGTAACCCAGCGGGATCACCACCGTGTTCTCGGCTTGGCCGAAAGCGATCATGGCTGGCAGGACCAGCTCTTCGCCGTTGACCTTGACCTTGATCAGCGGACCGGTGCGTTGAGGACCTTCCGCGTCCGGGCTCTTGGCCGCACGCTCGGTCTCCAGTTGCACGATCTCATCGTAGATCCCGAGGTTCTTCGCGGTCTCCGGCGCGATCAGCGCGGCATTGTCCCAGGAAATCTTCGAGATCGGATCGGGGGCTTCTTGCAGCCAGCCATTGTCGATCCAACGGCCGTCATAGACCGAACCGTCGGTCGAGAAAATCACTTCCACTCCGCTCGCCGCCGGCGGCGCCGAGATGGTTCCAGCCGCTGCGGTGAGCTCAGCCGATTCGTAAGTGGACTTGGCGTGGAAACCGTCGCGCAGCAGCTTCTTCCAAGGCTCGTCGCCCTTGCCGCCGATCGCTTCGAAGGTCGCGCGCACCGCGTCGTAGGCCGGGGAAGGCTTGCCATCCGCGGTCTCGCCGGTGATCAGCTTGCCATCGGCGGTCAGCAACGCTGCCAGCAATTCCAGCTCGCTCACGCAATCGCCGTAGAGCGGCAGGATCATCGGCTGCACCACGGTGTAGACCCCGGTCAGGGTCCGCCCGTCGCCCCAGCTCTCCAGATAGTGGGTTACCGGCACGTGCCAAGTCGCCTTGTGGGCGGTGGCATCGGTGCGGCTGCCGAGATGAATCACGGTCTTGGCCTTGGCCATCGCGGCCTCGAATCCAGCATTCGCCGGCGCATCGTAAACCGGGTTGGCCGGGGTCAAAAGGAACAGCGTGTCGATCGCGCCGCCCTTCAGCTTTTCCACCAGCCCGTCGAAGTTGCCGAGACCGCTGGTATCGCGCTTCACGCCCTTCACCGCCGCGCTGCTGAGCGCCGCGTTGATGGCCAGCGCAATCTGCTGCACCGCAGCCGATTGGCGGGAACCGGCCAGCACCACCGACTTGCTGCCGGAGGCCTTGAGGTCGGCGGCCAGCGCCTTGATCCACTTGAGATGCTTCTCGTCAGTGATCGCTTCCACCGCGGAGCCGGCGTTCACGCCCAGTTCGCGGGCGATCTGGGCGGCCACCCGCAGCACTTGGCTCGGGGCCACGCGCAGGCGGTGGTCGGCCATACCACCGGTCATCGAGTAGACGCTCTCCACCACGTAGAGGCGGTTCATCGAATCCGGATTGGCCTTCTTGTCGTAGGCCGCGCCTTCCGGCTTGCGGCGATTGAAGAAGGCACTGGTCTTGCCTTGCCCGTCGAGGCAGAGGAAATCGCTGTCGAGCGAGAGGATCTTATCCGCTTTCTCGAAATCAACCACTTGGGCCACGCCATCGGCGAGCACCTGGGTCCCTTCAAGCGCCTCGTAGGCGAAGAACTCAGCGGCCTTGAACTTGGCCTTCAGGTCCTTGATCAGGCGTGCCCGGGTCGGGGAATCATCGTGGCCGAAGACGAAGGCAACTTTCGCCGCGCCATCCGCTGCCACCGTCGCCAACACCTTCTCGAACTCCGCGCGGCTGGAAGCCTGGGCGTTGTTGAGCACCGTGCGCGAGCGTGAGGGCGAGTAGAGATCCAGCACCGAGGCCTGAGCGAAGGCATCCGTGCCGCTCATGTCCGGGTGCAGCGAGTTCGGCGCGACCTTGGTCGGGCGGCCTTCAAAAGTGGTCACCACCAGCGGCACGGCACCACCGGGGCGCGGCATGCTGGATGCGTAGTAGGTCGCCTTGCCCGGGATCACCCACTCCGGCGCCTTGTTGTAGGGAATGATGTAGCTTTCCGGGCGACGGCAAGCGGCGAGGCCGAAACCTGCCAGTGCGGTCGAGGCGCCCATCAGCTTCATGAAGGAGCGCCGGGAAACCTCGGCATCTTCCTCATTCGCCATTTCCGCCACGCCCTGCGGGAACTCGCGCTCCATCCAGGAGCGGAAGTGCGGGGTGTCCTCAAGCTGACCGACGCTCCGCCACGAAACGGTGGTTTCATCGGCGGGAACTTCGGGGTGTTGCCAGATGCGCTTGCTCATGGGCGATGGATCGGACGAAGAATCAGAAAAAGAAGGAAAGGAATCGGCTCGTGCCGCAGCGGGAACGAATGGATCAGATCAATGGTGGCAGGTCGCGCAGGTCTCCTTGGAGTGGATGTTCCAGTGCTCCTTGAGCACCTTGCCGAGATCCTCGGGCTTCTTGACGCCCAGGTTCTGCATTTCCGCCTGATGCTCGTTGAAGTAGACTTGCGGGTCGTACTTCAGGTTGAAGACTTCTTCCAGCGGACGGAGGTGATTCTCCGGCGCGCGGTGGCACTCCAGGCACCAGCCCATCGAGAGGCTGTTCTTCTGGTAGACCGTTTCCATGCGATCCACGTCGCCGTGGCAGCTCTGGCAGGAAATCCCGCGGTTCAAGTGCGCGGAGTGGTTGAAATAGACGTAGTCGGGCAGCTTGTGGACCCGCACCCACTTCACTGGCTTGCCGAAGTCCGGGGACTTCAGGGTCGGATCCATGCGGTCACGCAGCGGCTGCAGCTTCGGGCTGTCCTTGCGGACGTGCTGGTGACAGTTCCAGCAGGTGTTGCTGCCCGGAACGTTCGAAGTGCCCGAAACATCCTCGAAGGAGTGGCAGTAGCGGCAATCCAAACCCAACTGATCCACGTGAATTTTGTGTGAAAACGGGATCGGCTGCGAAGGCTGGTAGCCCGCGGCAAGGGTCTTCGGCGTCGCGTAGTAAGTGAAGGCGAAGACCGCGCCAGTGGCCACGGCACCTGCACAAATGGCGATTTTCAGGGGCAGAAAATTGGTCCAGCGCGGGAAGAAATTGGCCATGACAGTGCTGCGACGAGGTGCTCGGCGGGGAAAATCTGGGTGCTTGTGAAATTTTTCACAAGCGTTTTTGCAGTGCAACCGGAGTGTATTTCCGGCGGCGGGCGAGAAGGTTGATTAGACCACTCCGCACTGGCAACCGGAAAAACCTCAAGGAATCCAAAAACCCTCCGAACGAATGAGGAAGCTTCATGGTTTCCCCACCCCAATCGCCGAAAACGCAATGGATTTCCCTGCATCCCCACATGTCAGCCGGGAGACTTGGAGCCATCGTTAGCCCAGCTCGGCGGGCTGAATCTCACCCCTCCCCTGCCGATTTCCAATTCAAGCCCTTCTCATCCCGCCACTTACGAAATTCGGCGAATTGCTCCTTCTTCGGCAGTTCCTTGCGGGAGGGATTTTCCTCCAGGAACTTGGCGAACTGCTTCTTCTGCTCGGAGTTCTCCTCCTTCTTCTGCGTCAGTTCGGGGCCGGCCGCCGGCCCGGCATCCCGCGCGGCGATCATCCGCGCCAGCCGCGAGACCTTTCCGGAGAGCGCCAGCACCACAAGCAGCAACAGCACTTGGAAAAGCAGCAGCCCGCCCAAGAGCGCGGGCACAAACCAGGTTTCTTCGTAAATCGGGATCTCAGGCGGCATGACTGCGGGCTATCAGGGGTTCACTCCGGTGGCGATCACATACGAGCCCGATTCAGTCTCCTTGTAGGTGGCGGCGCGCAGCAGGTAGCGCTTGCCCGGTTCGGCGGTGAATTCCACCCGCGCATTGTCGAGCCCGCCCGCCGGGCCGCCGCTGTCGGCCTCCTTCACGATTTGCAGCGTGCTCGCATCCAAGACGAAAAGGTAGGCGTCGAAACTCCCCGACGCCAAGGTCACGAACACACTCGTCGGCGAGTTCACCGCATCCAGCAGATAGTCGCGCTTCGGTGTGAAGTAGTGTTCGTCGACCTCGGAGCTCTTGCCCAGCTTGCCCGCCGCCGTGGCCCCGAGCGCGATCGTCGCCAGCGGCGTCTTCGGGCTCAATTTCGGCACTCCCCCGCTCAAGCCGTAGGTGCCGGTGTCATTCTCCTCCGCGGAGGAAGCGCGCACCGTATAGGCTTTCCCCGGGATCGGTAGGAAGCGCAGCACCGCGTTGTTCGACTTGAGGTTCAGGTTGTCATTCCCGGTCACCAGCCTGCCGCTCTCCGCATCCACCAGACCGATGAAGTCATCGATCCCTGCGGCTCCGCGGCCCTTCGAGTTCATCCTCAGTTCCAGCATCTTGCCCCAGGCCTCGAGAGTCAGCTCCAGACGATAGTCGTCCTTCAAATATTCCCCGCCGGGGAGGAAGAAGGGATCATAGGCATCGTCCACCGTGATACGGCCCTTCACACTCTTCGGCTTACCCGTCGCCGGAATCGTCAGTGCCGGAAGGGCGGCCTGCGCCGCGGAGTTCCACAAACTCAGCTCGTAGTCGCCACCCGCTCCGCCGACACCCACGACCTGCACCAGATAGTCGATTCCCGGCTGAACAACGAAGCTCAAGCTCTCGTCCTTACCGGTCCCGCCGCCGGCATTATTCCCGTAGGAAGTCTGCAGATCCACGCTCCGGTTTGCGGCGTCCTGAAGAATCAGCCCGGCATCGAAATCATTCGAGCGTAGCGTCACCGTCGCTGTTTGGCCCGGGGTCATGCCCGTCAGGCGGTAGCCTTGGTAATCCGTGGGCGGAACTGGCGCTGGAAAGAGGCCCGTGTTATCAAAAGACCCATTAACGCCGCTACCAAAGGTGATCAACCGCGGCCCGCGCTCCACTCGCTGGGCAACCGCTGCCCGCACCCGGAAGACCCCGGTGTCCTGCGCCTGCGGCAGCTGCACGGTCCACCGCAAACGGTCACTTGCGATCTGCTCCACGCCAACGAAAGTCGCCGCCTTTGCCGTCCACGGTCCCGCCGTGGATGGCGCATTCTCGAGGATATAGTCAACCTCTCCGGACAGCGCCGGGCGCACCCAGGTGAACTTTGCAAACCCTCCGCTCACCGTCTTCTCCAGCACATGCCCGGGCAGGGCGAAGTCCTCGAAGTTCGTGAAACCATTGCCATCCGGATCGCGCAGCTCGCCGCTGCGGCCATTCGCCAGCTCCCAAGCCGCATAATTCGGCAAGGTATGGCCGAGGATGAAGCGGCGGAACTTCTCCACCCGCGAGTAAATCCCATACGCATCCGGAACCGCGCAGCCTTGGTCGCTGCCGAAGCTCACGATTCCCGCCTGCATGAAGCCGGTCGGACTCGCCGCCGAGGGCACCAGCAGCGGGCCGCCGCTGTCGCCCGAGCAGGAATCCTTGCCACCCGCCTGATAGCCCGCCGGCAGCATGTTCTCGGTCAGGGTGCCCTCGTAGGCCGCCGTGGCGTTCGCCACCGCCAGATCCACGATCGGCACCTGCACCTCCTGCAATTGCGCCGGGTACTGGCGGTTGCCATCAGTCGTGTCGCCCCAGCCGGTCACTGTCGCGAAGGTCCCGGGCACCGCCAGTTCCGCGGCATCAAGCATCGGGATTGGTGTGAGTGAGGCGTTCGCCGGTTGCGCCAAGCGCAGCAGCGCGAAGTCCTGGTCCAGCGTGAAGTCATTGAACTTCGGCGACATCACAATCTCCGCCACCGGGATCCGCTGGACTCCTGCGGAGCTGTTCAAATTCGTCGCCCCCAGTACCACTTCCAGATCCTCCGCCTTGCTGCCGACGACACAGTGCGATGCCGTGAGCACCCAGTAGGGATGGATCAGGGAGCCGCCACAGAAGAAAGCATCGTAGTTGCTCGGCTCATCCGCGCTCACCAGCGCCGCCATCCACGGATACTCGCCGCTCATGGCTTGGTTGCCGCCGATGATCCGCGGCACCCGTGGCAGCGGGCTGAAATCGCCCCCGGCCCGCTCCGCTTTTTCCTCCGCCGCTTCCCGCTTGCGACGGATTTCCAGCGGCGTCACCCGGTGACGTCCCGGCCCCTCCTCGGCCTTCACCGCACCCGGCAAGATCGCCAGACTTCCCAGAACCGTCGTCAAAAGGGTGGTCCGCAGCAGCATGGGCGCACCATCTCTACTGGAGGCCAAAGGTCGAGCCGACTTTCCAGAATATCAGGACCTTCCGCTTTTCGCGAATTGCAGAATGCCAGCTTGGATCATTGGGGTCCGCCGCGATCCCCTCACCAGCCACCAAGATCCCAGCAGCCCTGCCAACATGACCCCTGCTGGCAGCGCACGACCCGGCAGCCATGCGTCCCACCTCGCCAACGGCTGATGATCGACGCTTGCAGCGACATCCAGCCCGATCCCACCGCGCTCCTCCATCAGCCTCCGGATGTAGGCATCCGATCCTGGTGGACTATAGCTCGCCAGTAGTTGGTGATTCTTGAAGTCATAGGCCTTTTGGAAGGGATCGGGCTGATTGGCCCGATACTCCGAGCGTACCGCGATCACTGAGCCGTCCCCGCTCCAATGGATCATCCGCGGCGGTTCATCGAAGGGCACATAGCGATCAACCTGCGCCGGTTCCCAAAAGGTCCAAGGCCAGTCCACAACCTTCAGGTCAAGCCCTCCCCCGCCCTCACCGGAATTGCTCACCTTGACGAGGACACGATTCGAATCGCAGGCAGGCCCCCGCAGCTCAATCTTTCCAAGCTGCGGACTCCAGAAGCGCCAGACGAAACAGGCAGCATAGAGCGACACCGGGATCAGCAGCACCGCGAGCGAGATCCGCAGCGCCTTCCGCCACCCATGGTTCCATCCCGCCTCGTTCATCGCAGCGGACAGTCCATCGTGACCGCGAAGCCACGAGGAAGCGCCGGTGAAATCCCCGGGAAATCCCAATGCGAGCCGTCAGCGCGGCGCGACCGCAGAGCCCGATGCCGGAGCCGGCAACTGGTCATCTTCCCGCGCCGCCTTTTGCTGCACGAACCACAACACAATCAGCGCCACGACGCCGCCCAGCAGCAGCAGCGCGAGGATCTTCCCCTTGATGTTTCCTTTCATCGGCAATCGCTGGCTGGTGCCGCATCGGACTCCGCCATTCTCTCCGCCACGATCCAAAGCAGAAGCCGGATTCGCGCGCAAGCAAGTGCCCGCAGCCTACCTCGCGCCGCTCTCCTGCCGGCGCTCTTCCACTGCCGCCGCCATCGCCTCGCGGGCCTTCCCGGTCGGCATCTCTGCCACCACCTTGGCGGCCTGATCGATGTCTTGCCGAGCCAGACCCCGGCCCAGCATCTCAAAGTAGGTTCCGGCGTCTGCCTCCGGCAGCTTCCAGCCCCAGGCCAGCGCCTCGCCATTGCTGCGGTTCAGCGCGATGCTGGCCATCTGGTTCCAAAGGCCCCGCCGCGTTTCCGCGCCAATTTTTCCGCGTGCCATCATACCGAGGAAGGCCTCCGGGCCCTCGTCGCCCGTGCCCAGCAACTCAGTTAGATTCGCCTCGAGGTAGCGATCAGCGGCTGCCTCGCCGAAGTCCGCACGAAGGATCCCGGGATCACGATACACTCCAGCGTGGGCATCAAGCTCGCCCGCGCCGAAGGTCAAGGAGCCACGGAGGTCGTAGCGCTCCGCTTCGTTCCCTGAAGGGAGGTCCTTGGCGCACGCCAAGAGGTCCACGGCACTGAACTTCGCCTCGTCGAGGGAGTGAAAACACTGCGCAAGATCCTCGATCTCCTCTTGGCTGCCCCAAGCCTGCACAATCGCGAACAACTTTTTCAGATTCGGAGAATCAAGCTCCGGCAGTCCGTCGCGCACCGCATCTTGGCGGCGATCCCCCGGGCCCAGCTTCGCGAGCATCTCGAAATACTTGGCCGGCTCCCTGGCAGCGAAATACTGAGCGTATTGAGCATAGACCGCCGATCGCTCGCCTTCCGGAAGTTCGCCAATCAGTTCCAGCAGGGTCCCAGGCTCCACGGATCCTTCCGGCATTGCTGAAATCGCGCCCAACAACTCGTGCTTCCGCGCTGCATCCTTCGTCGCCTTCAGTTCCGCCACCTTCTCGCGCGCCGATTTGCGGTATCCCTCCAACTCGTAGTCGCTGGGTTGCGCGGCGGCCCGGGCTCGATCCCCAGCGGGAGCTTCCGCCACGTATCGCCATTTTTTGACTTCGCTACGCAGTGCCTCGTTCTCACGCAGGACGCGTTGCTGCGCCGTCCACAGCAGCGCCAGCACTGCCACATTGGCCAGCAGGAGCAGTGTGAGGAGCGTTTCCCGGATCGGTCCTTTCGTCAGCATGCAATGTCGTGGGGATAACTCCGCCCGCACAGTTCCTTGTCGGTCGCTGCTCGGCTCTTGAGCAAGGAGCACGAAATGCTTCGTATCACCGCCAGATGAAAATTCGCCCACTCGCCGCCCTGCTGGCCATCGCTTCAGGATCGTGGATGGCCATGGCGCAGGCGGAGGAGGACAAGCCCACCAAGGTCGCATGGCGCACGATCGAAGTCAGCCTCACCGACACCGCAGGCAAGCCCGCCGCTGACGTGCCGGTCGATTTGGTCGGCGTCGCCCGCCAGTCGATGTACAATCCCGCGAGCCTCGATGAAGGCGAGGAGCCGCACCCGGGCTGGCACTTCAAGACGGATGCCGGCGGGCACTGCCAGGTGCGCCTCGGCCGCTTTTCCTGTTACAAGGCCAAGGAACTCACCGGCGAAGATCTACCGGGCTGGGGAACCTATCACCTCGTCGCCGATGCCGGGAAGGCGGGCTTCGTGATCAGCCCGCGGATCTATCACCCGGAGAACGACGTGGACGGAGCAAAAGAGGAGGAGCAATTGGAGCAATCCGAGGCCCGCGATGAGCTCGGCGAATTTCTCCGCCGGCGCCGGCTGCTAACCGAAGACAGCACGCCACTTGCGCTCCAACTCCTGCTTGCCATGCGCATCACCGGCATGCTCGTAGATCCAGCCGGCAAGCCCCTTGTCGGCCACGTCACTGCGTGGACAGATCTGCAGATGGAATCCCATACCGGCTACGGCGGCGGGATACTCCGCCGCGAGACGGATAGCGATGCCAGTGGCAAGTTCGCGCTCGAAGGCGTCTATCCAGCGACCTTCCAGTTCTCCGCCCGGATCGATATGAAAGACGACAAGGAGCCGGTTTGGATCAAGACCCGGCTCCGCACCCAGTGGGTCGATACGATCGTGGACCGTATCACGCCGCGCGAGGACGAAAAAGAAATCGAGATCCGCTGCGTGATCGCGCCGGAAAGCCCCCACCTTTTCCACGGCCACATCACCGGCCCGGATGGCAAACCCTTGTCCGGCGCGAAGGTCACTGCCGGCATTTCCCGCCACAGCGAACCCCTGAGCTACTCGGACGACCACAACTTTGAATCGACCACGAGCGGTGAGGACGGTGCCTACGAACTGCGCGCCTCCGCGCCCTACTTGCGCTTCATCACTGTGGCAGCCCCGGGCTTCAAGGAAGCGAACGAGGACTTCGAATCGAGCGAACCGGTCTTCGGCGCGCCGGGAGAATATGACTTCAAGCTGGAGAAGGAAGGCGAGTGAAGCGGCGTGGTGGAAAATTCCCGTTCAATTGCAGCAGCCGACTTTGCGGGACTTGAATAAAAGTCCCCATGCCCGGTGGTCAGGACAAGCTGCGAACCCACACGATCGAGGCCGGCCTCCACGTCGCCGGGGGGACGCATCGGACGTCCGGCGAGCCGGAACACCGCAGGCCCAAGGTCCTGATGCTTCCAGGCGCGCTGCGCCTTATCTTCTTCACCGCGGGCCTCGCGATGCTGTTCGCCGGCCTCACCGGCTGGCCCATTGATGAAGTCGCGAAACAAGTCTTGCTCGACATCGCAGGTGCCCTGACTGCCGTCTTCTCGATCTTCGGGCTGCGCCGGAGCCTCGACGCGATTCTGGATGCGACGAGCGCCGAAGGTGCCGGGGCTCTGCTCGAACTCCTCTTCACCCTCATCGGGCACCTGTTTTGAGCTTGAGCGGCAGACCGCTCAATACCGGCGTCCGTCCTCCCTTGCCTCCAGATCGGCCAAGCGCTGGTTGAGATCCTGCAAGCAATCGAACAAGCCGCGCAAGATGGCACACAGGCGTTCCGCCGGTGGCAGATGCGACGGGTCCACGTCGCGGCCCAAGAGGCTTTCGAATTCGGAATGATTGTCCATTGGGAGGAAAAAATGGCGCGTGAAGCCGTGAACAAGTGCCGCCGTGATGGCAAGTTCGCACTGTAGCACTACCAACATGGGGTGCTTTTCTTCCTCCACGCGGAGTGTGGAAAATCCCCCGCCCTTTCCACCGCCCGGAGGTCATTCTCGGATAGCCGGGCCCCCCGCGATTTGTTACCACGCGCGGCATGAAGTCCCGGATCTGCCGCGCCATCCTCGCGATCGCGCTCATGGCCATTGCTCCCTTGCAAGCGCAGGAGGTCGAGCGCGGCACGGCCGCGCCGCCAGCTCCTGCCGCCAAGGTGGAAGCGAAGCAGGAGAAGTATATCCCCGGCGTGGCCCTCAGCCAGGGCATCACCGAGATCACCGGCGTGGCAATCTCGCCGCTGCTCGGTGTCAGCGCCGTGGGTGCCTGGCGCTACTGGCATACCGATCCCGCCGCACGCGCCGATCTACCCTGGTTCTGCCAGCCTTGGGCTTGGGGCTGCGGGCTGGCGCTGCTGGCTTTGTGCTTCCTGAAGGACTCGCTCGGCACTGCCATGCCCGGCGTACTGAAGAAGCCCTTCGACATGGTCGAACTCTTCGAGAACAAGGCCAGCGCCCTCGTGGCCAGCGCCGCCTTTGTGCCCTTCGTGGCCAATGACATGATGCAGCACTTCAAGGCGGAGCACCCGGAGGCAGCCGGCACCGCGGTGCCGGCTGCCGCCGTCTCGCTCTTCGGGCAGAGCTTCGCAACGATCGATTTTCTGTGGCTGATTGTGCCGATCTCGATCTTCGCCTTCCTGCTGGTCTGGATCTGCAGCCACGCGATCAACGTGCTGATCATCCTTTCACCCTTCTCCACACTGGATGCCCTGCTCAAGCTGGTGCGCTCCTCGGTGCTGGCCTCCGTCGTCCTGATGTATGTGGTCGCCCCGTGGCTCGCCGCCCTTGCCTGCCTCGTCATCATCGCGCTGGCCGCGTGGCTTGCGCCTTCCGCCATGCGCCTCGCGATCTTCGGCAGCCGCTTCGCTGCGGATATCCTGCTGCCCGGGCGGGGCCGGCGCCGCGCCGCGCCGGAGAGCCCGCACGCTTTCACCTTGGGCCGCCTCGGCGACCTGCCGGCCCGCACCGGCGGCCGGGTGGTGATCCTGGACAATGGTTCCGCGGTCTTCCGCTATCGCCGCATGTGCTTCCTTGAGGAACGCAGCGTGCCCCTGCCGGATGGCCACAAGCTGGTCGCCAAGGGCCTGCTCTCGCCCTCGCTAGTCCAGCGCAAGGAAGCGGACAAGGAGACCGAGATCCTGCTTTTCTTGCCGCGTTATCGCGGCCATGAGGAAATGATTGCCGGACGCATGAAGTGCAATGGCGTGCGCGATCATGCACTTTCCCGTGGCTTTGCTGCGGTGAAAGGCTGGCTGAAGGATGTGCTGCGGAGCAGCAAGCGGATCGCCTCCACCTGAGTCGAGCGGAGCCCCCTCCAAAGGGGGATGTCCCAGGTCGCCGGATCCCCGAGATATGCGGGGCTTCCCGTAGTTGTCTGACATCTACGGGGGAAATTGAAATGCGTTCGCCAGGACAAACGTCTGGTGAATGCTCGTTCCGGCCGAACCCAACCCAACAACTCAACCCCACGGCCGGGACGGAGAACCGTACCCATCAAATCCATGACCCCGCGCCAAGCTCTCCTAGCCTTAGCCTCAACCACCGCCCTCTTCAGTCTCCCCGTCTCCGCCGCTCCGCTCTACTGGGACGGCACCGACACCACCGCCGATGCCGATGGCGGTGCCGGCACTTGGGATGCCGCCACGACCCCTAATTGGGACAGCGCCGCTACGGCCGGCACCAACAGCGCATGGCCCGCCACGGGCACCGACAACGATGCTGTCTTCGGCGGTGCCGGCGGTGCCGTGACCATCGCTGCCGGGGGTATCTCCGCGAACGATCTCAGCTTCCAAACCACCAGCTACATGGTGGGAGGTGGCAGCCTGACTTTCAACAACGCCACCAACAATATCATCACGGTTGCCAACGGCACCAGCACCACGATCTCCTCGGCGATCACCGCGATCACGGGCGCAGTCACGACCGCCGGCACTGGCACCCTGAACCTCAGCGGCACCTACGCGGGCACGGGCAAGAATTTCACCGTCTCCAGCTCCACCGTGAATCTCTCTTCGCCTTCCTTCGCGATCAAAAAGTTCATCGTCGGCAATGGGGCAGGCAGCAGCCCGGCCACGCTGAATCTCACGGGCGGAACCGTCACCACCAGCAGTGACAACGTCGGTGCGGGGGATGGCGTCAGCGGCACAATCAATGTTCAAGGTGGATCGCTGGTCCTCGGCACAGGGAGCCTCGCCCTCTTCCTTGGCACCGGCCCTGTCACCGGCACCATGAACATCACCTCGGGCAGCGTCACCGTGAATGCGGGAGCACTCTATGTCGGCCCCGGTTACAACGGAGCCCAGACCACCGCTTCGACCGGGATTCTGACGATCTCCGGGACCGGCAGCTACACCCACGCCAGCGCCGGCGTGATCAAGCTCACCAACGTGGCAGCCCAAACCGGCACCATCAACCTGCTGGCGGGCGGAACTTTCAACATCAACGGCGTCGCCATCAACAAGGGGGCGGGCAATGCCACCTTCAACTTCGATGGTGGAACCCTGCGCTCGACGGCCGGCAGTGCGAATCTCTTCACCGGCGGGCTCAACCCGGTCATCAATGCGGGCGGCGCGATCGTGGATACCAATGGCTTCTTCGACACCATCAGCACCAATCTGACCGCGGGCACCGGCACCGGCGGTCTGACCAAGCAGGGTGCAGGCGTCCTGGGACTCGGCGGCGTGAACGACTACACGGGCGATACCGTCATCCAAGGTGGTAACCTGGTCGCAAACGTAATGACTGCGATTCCGAACCCCGCCAAGGTCTCGGTCGCAAGCGGAGCCGGTTACGGGGCGCGTCTCGGCGCGGCCAATGTAAGCGATGCCGATTTCCTGACCTTGATGGGCGCGGCGGTTTTCGCGCCGGGCTCACGTGTCGCCGTTGATAGCGGCGGCGCGGACACGGTCCTGACCACGAACATCGGCACCGTCACCAATCTCGGAACCAATATCACCCTGGCCAAGGTCGGTGCGAATACCCTCACGGTGGACCTCACCACCCAGACCTTTACCGGCGGCATCGTCTCCAGCGGTGGCATCCTGGCCCTGAATACCACGGGCACCTATAGCTACGGTGGAAACATCACCGGCAACCAGACGCTGAACATCGTGGGAGCTGGCAATCTCAGCCTCACCGGCACCTCCGCCATCGGCCAGTTCAACAAGCTTGGCACCGGTACCCTAACCATACCCTCGGGCTCGCTGACCATCGCGGCGAACCAGAACTTCTACGTGCACGAAGGCACCTTCCTCCAGACCGGAGGAACGGTGAACAGCGGTTCTTACTCCGTGATCGGCCGCACCGCCGCCACCACCGGCGAGTATGTGATCAATGGCGGGACCTTCAACGCCAGCGGCGGAGCAGGCGTCTCCCGCAACATGGTAATCGCGGAGCAGGGCAGCACCGGCACCCTGACGATCAATGGAGGCACTGTGAACGCCACCAACAGCACCGGCGGAAGCGCCATCGGCGGCATTTTCTACGGCATCCTCATGGCTACCACCGCGGCGGACAATGCGACGCTCAACCTGAACGGCGGCACCCTGCTGCTCAGCCGCGTGGGCACCACCACCGCTCCCGGGGGGACTTCCACCGTCAACTTCAACGGTGGCACCCTGAAGCTGAACAACAGCTTCACCAACGTCATGCAGGGCCTGACCCGCGCGAATGTCCGCAATGGCGGCGCGGTGATCGACACCAATGGCAAGGACGTGGCCATCAACCAAGAGCTGAAGCACTCGGAAATCCCTGGCGACGCCGCCGTTGATGGCGGCCTGACCAAGCTCGGCGCGGGCGTGCTCGACCTGAGCGGGTTCGAGACCAACTACACCGGCGACACCACGGTCGCGGAGGGCACGCTCCGGCTGCACTACGCCACGCTGGCCGACGACTCCAACGTGAAGATTGCCGGCGGTGCCACGCTTGATCTCCTCACCGCGGATATCGACACGGTGAAGACCCTGACCATCGGCGGCGTGCCTGCCGCAGTGGGAACCTGGGGCGGACCTGACGCCATCGGGGCGGACTTCACCTCGCCGTCGATCACCGGTGACGGCCTGATCAAGGTTACCCAACTGGCCACAGCTTCGAATTACGATTCGTGGGCATCCGCCAATGGGCTGACCGGCCCCGATGCACTCGCCACCGCCGATCCGGACAAGGATGGCACCAGCAACCTGCTGGAGTTCGCGCTCAACGGTGATCCGAAGAGCGGTGCCGACCAAGGCAAGCAGGCAAGCTCCCTCCAGGATGCGTCCGCGCCAGCCGGCAAGGAGCTGACCTTGACCATCGCGGTCCGGGATGGTGCGACCTTCAGCACCGGAACGGGCAACGCCCAGACCGCCACGGTAGCCGGGGTCGTCTATCGGGTCGAAGGCTCGCTAGGGCTGGCTGGCTTCGACTCCGCCGTGTCCCACCTCTCCGTCTCGGACACCGCGCCCGGCCTGCCTTCGCTGGCTGGCACGGACTGGGAGTACCACACCTTCAAGCTGGATGCCTCCGAGGGCTTGGCGGGCCACGGCTTCCTGCGCGTGAATGTGACCGCGGCACCTTGATCCAAGGGCGAACTTCCGGGCCGCGCGACTTCAGGTCGCGCGGCCTTTTTGCGTATTTGTCCTTCACTCCCAGCCGATCCGACTGATTCTCAGCATCTTGCCCCGCCTCGCAAGATACCCCGGCCTTCTAGAGGCGGAAGGGTCATGCATCGGTCCTTGCATGATTTGGCATGGCGGGCGCTACATGGGCATCCACCCCATGGCAATTCGCGTCGGCCTTCATCACCTCACCGAGTATCGTTACGACCGCGAGGTCAACCTGTCGCCGCACGTGATCCGGCTCCGCCCCTGTGTCCACTCGCGCACGCCGATACTCGCCTACTCGCTTACGATTGAGCCCGCGAACCACTTCCTGAATTGGCAGCAGGACCCCTTCGGCAACTGGAACGCCCGGGTGGTTTTTCCGGAGAAGACCCGCCACCTGAAGATCGTGGTCGACCTAGTGGCGGACATGACCGTCATCAACCCCTTCGATTTCTTCCTAGAGGAATACGCGGAAGAATTCCCCTTCCAATACCCACCAAACCTCGCCCACGAACTCTCGCCCTACCTGAAGATCCGGGAGAGCGGCCCGCGCCTAATGCAATGGCTGGAGGGCATCTCCCGGGAGAAGCGTCGCACTATCGACTTCCTGGTCGATGTAAACTCGCGGATCAACCAGGCGCTCGGCTACGTGATCCGCCTGGAGGCCGGGGTGCAGAGCTGCGAGCAGACCTTCGAGGTCGGCAAGGGCTCCTGCCGCGACTTCGCCTACCTGCTGGTGCAGGCACTGCGTCACCTAGGACTCGCGGCGCGTTTCGTCTCCGGCTACTCGGTGCAGCTCACACCGGACGAGAAGCCGCTCGAAGGGCCCGCTGGCGTCACGGAAGACGTGACTGACCTGCACGCTTGGGCAGAGGTTTTCATCCCGGGTGCCGGCTGGGTTGGGCTTGATGCGACTTCGGGCCTCTTTGCAGGAGAAGGCCACATTCCCCTCTCCTGCACGCCGGAGCCGGCCAGCGCCGCGCCAGTGGTCGGCGGAGTCGATCCCTGCGAGAGCGAGTTCATCTGGGCGAACGTGGTGACCCGCGTCCATGAGGACCCGCGGGTGACCAAGCCCTATTCGGATACCGAGTGGGACGCCATCGATGCCCTGGGCGCAAAAGTGGACGAGCTGTTAGACGCCGGTGATGTCGCGCTGACGATGGGCGGTGAGCCGACCTTCGTCTCAATCGACGACATGGAAGGCGCGGAGTGGAACATTTCCGCGGATAGCCCGGCCAAGCGCAAGCTGGCGCTGAATCTCCTGAATCGCCTGAAGAATGTCTTCGGCCCCGGCGGCCTACTGCACTATGGGGAGGGCAAGTGGTACCCCGGCGAGCCACTGCCGCGCTGGGCCTACACGGTGGTCTGGCGCAAGGACGGCGAGCCGCTGTGGAAGGACGAGCGCCTGCTGGCGGACCCGAATTCCAATCCCGGCCACGGCATTGAGGACGCGCGGCGTTTCGCCACCATGGTCACGGACGAGCTCTCCTGCCAGCAGGGCCACCTGATCGCGGGCTTCGAGGATGCCTTCTACTATGCCTGGCGGGAAAGCACCCTGCCACTGAATGTCGATCCCTACTCGGCGGATCTGGATGACCCGCTGGAGCGCCGCTACTTGGCGAACTTACTAGACCGCGGGCTCTCGAAGCCGACTGGCTTTGCCCTGCCGGTGGAGTGGGATGCGGAGAAAGAGATTTGGCAAAGCGCGCTGTGGACCTTCCGCCGCGGCCGGATGTCGCTGACCCCCGGCGGTTCGCCGATGGGCTTCCGCCTACCGCTCGATTCGCTGCCGAAGGTCGATGAGGAAGCACGGACCAAGCAGGCCCTGTTAGAAGCCTCGCCGCTGGAGCCGGTCAAGGCGCTCCCTGCACACGGCGCGCTGCTGCCGGCCGGCCGCACCCTGCAGGCCAGCACGCCCTTCACCCCGGATTCTCCGGAACCCGCGGATTCCGGCAAGCCACTCACCCAAACCGCGCTCTGCTTCGAGCCGCGGAATGGCAAGCTCCACGTTTTCTTCCCGCCGGTCACGCATCTGGAGCATTACATCCTTTTGTTGGAAGCGGTGGAGAACGTTGCCGCGCGGCTCAAGCTGCCGGTCGTCATCGAGGGCTACGAGATGCCGTGGGACAAGCGAGTGGACCGCATCAAGGTCACGCCCGATCCCGGGGTGATCGAGGTGAACGTCCACCCAGTGACGAACTGGCGCGACCTCGTCGAGAACACCACCACGCTCTACGAAGCCGCAAAGCAATCACGCTTGGGCACGGAGAAGTTCATGCTGGATGGCCGCCATACCGGCACCGGTGGCGGCAATCACGTGACGCTCGGCGGCGCGACCCCGGAGCGCAGCCCCTTCTTGCGCAAGCCGGGCCTGCTGCGCAGTCTGATCACCTACTGGCAGCACCACCCGGGCCTTTCCTACCTTTTCTCAGGGCTTTTCCTGGGCCCTACCAGCCAAGCCCCGCGGGCCGATGAAGGCCGTGACGATCGCCTTTTCGAACTGGAGATCGCCTTCGAACAGCTTCCCGAAAGCGGCGATCCGCCGTGGATGGTGGATCGCATTCTGCGGAACATGCTAACCGACCTGACGGGCAACACGCACCGGGCGGAATTCTGCATCGATAAGCTCTACGCTCCCGGTGCTGCCAGCGGCCGACTGGGCATCCTGGAGCTGCGGGCCTTTGAGATGCCGCCGCATGCGCGAATGTCACTGGTGCAGATGCTTTTGGTCCGCTCACTGGTCGCGAAGTTCTGGAACGAGCCTTATCACAAGAAGCTGGTCCGCTGGGGCACCGAGTTGCACGACCGCTTCATGCTGCCGCACTTCGTCCGGCAGGACCTCATCGATGTGGCGGCAGATCTGAAGCTTTCGGGCATCCCCTTTGAGGCCTCATGGCTGGAGCCCTTCCATGAGTTCCGCTTCCCGGTCTATGGGCGCGTCTGCCACGATGGCGTGGATCTGGAGATCCGCGCGGCGCTGGAGCCCTGGCATGTGCTAGGCGAAGAGAGTGGCTCGCAGGGCACGGCGCGCTATGTGGATTCCTCGGTGGAACGCGTGCAGGTGAAAATCCGCAACATGGTGGAAGGCCGCCATGTGCTGGTCTGCAATGGTCGCCGGATTCCACTGCAGGCGACCGGGCGGCGGGGCGAGTTTGTTGCGGGCGTGCGCTACAAGGCTTGGGATCCGTGGTCCGCGATGCATCCGACGATCGGCGTGCACACGCCACTGACCTTCGACGTGATGGACATCTGGAACCGGCGCTCGCTGGGTGGCTGCGTGTATCATGTCGTTCATCCCGGCGGCCGGAGCTACGACAGCTTCCCGGTGAATGCGTATGAGGCGGAGTCGCGAAGGGTGAACCGCTTCTGGCAGCATGGGCATACGTCCGGCGTGATGGAGCCTGCCTCTACCGGTGGGTTTGGGTATCATCGCGTGGAGGACCGCGCGGGTGGACCGGCGGTGACTTACACGGAGGTGCCAATGGAGGATCCGACGATGGAGTTCCCGGTGACGCTGGATTTGAGGAGGTAGCTTTTCCCGTAGGCGCGTTGGTGACAACGCGGCACGGTCCATGAAGGCGCTCATTGCCACGGAAGAAAGGAGCCACCTTTCCGTGGCTTCCGCGTTCTCACGAACGCGCCTACATCAAGCAGGCAGAGCTTCCACCGCCAGAGCAGTGGCCACGATCGGACAGTCTTCGCGCATCTCCCCTGCGCGATTCTTCCAAGACCCGTCTTCTTCACGCGCGGCGACCAAGGCATCTTCAGGAACAGACTTCACCGCCGGACAAAGCTTGCTCGTCACCTTCAAACTACGAGCTGTATAGTAGCACAAATCCGCGGGCGCATTCTTGCCACCCACTGCGCCCCAGCGGAATTTCTCCAGCCACTTCACCGCGGCCTTCACCCGTGGCGAATCCGCTGACTCCCCGCAGTGCAGTATCGCCCGCAGGCCATCGGCGGTGGCACTGGCGTAGGAAAGATAGCACATGACCCCGCGGTTGTCTTTGCCGGCTTGGCCGGCCTTGTTGCGGGCGGGGTCGTCGGGCATCTGGAAGAATCCGCCGTCATCGAAGGTGGTCTCTCCGATTCCGAAGTTCTGGCAGGATTTCACGAAGGCCAAGGCACAGGAGAACAGGGCGGCATCCTCCAGCTTGGCCGACTTCAAGCCATCGACAGCCATCGTGGTGGCGGCAAGATTCGCCTGCTGCATCGGTGCCAGCTCACCGGTCGCAGGCGGTGCCACAGTCGAGTAGGACCAGCCGCCGGTACGTGGGCACTGGAGTTCCTGCAGCTTGCGCCGCGCGAACACCGCCGGAACTGCCAAGCCGGGACAAAGGGGGGCAGCCTCCAGAATCGCGGCAGCATGATGAACGGGATACTCTTCAAGGATGGCCGCTCCTTGCCCAGTGATCCATTCCGCTGCTTTCCGGCAGACTTCGGCCGCCTCGGCATCTCCCGCCAAGGCCCGCAGCACCAGCGGAGTAAGGGCCCGGCCATCCCGAAAGGCTCCGTAGGTGGAGGAGCGCCACGCGCCGTCTGCGGACTGCATCGAGACGAGCCACTGAATCGCGCGACTGCGCGGAGAGAGCTGCGATCCGCCCGCGCGAAGCGGCGGCCACCCCGCCAAGGGGGCAGCCACCAGCAGACGGAGGAATGCGGCGCGATTCACGGTGCGGGCTTCTTCTCTTCTTCCCCGTTCTTCGCGACCGGCGGAGTCACCGGGGCAGGAGCCCGGTCGGTCATCAACACCATCAAGGCACTCGCGGTGCAAAAGGTCCGCCCGGTGATGCAGTGCTGCCCAGCCCAGGAACCGTCGGCATTCTGAGCACCATTGACCGTGGTGGTCATCGACTTGTCCCACTTGGTCCACTCGTCGCCGCCTTTGTTGCGGAGAGCCTCGCCGATGTTCATGTAGCTGATGAACTCCTCGCCGCCGTTGTTGCCAAAGCCGCTCACAAAGCCGGCCTCAGAGGCTCGGCCGGCGACCTGCTGAAGCAGGACCTTCTGGTCCGCATCGGAGCGGTCGAGCTTCGCGATCTCCTGCTTGGCCTCGTCTCTTTGCTGCGGTGTGGCTTCCGGCGCGTTGGCGGCCTTCTCCAACTCACCACGACGCGAAACATTGTTCGCAGCAAACTTCGACATGCCGCCGAGCTTCGAGGCATAGCGATAGATCTCCACGCCTGCATCCGCCACACCGGCGCTACCGGACACAGCTCCAGTCGCGCGGTCCAAGCCCTCGGCGTTCTGGCGATGGTCCTTGTCCAGCGCCGCGAGATCCACCTTCGCGCCTGCGGCCCAGGCCGAATTCAGGGCACCACTGCACATCCCCTGCGAGAGGGTGGAGGCCCAGCCGCTGTTGCCCGCGAAGGCTCCATTCTCCTGCTGGTGCTTCTGGATCTTCGCCACCACCTTGTCGAGCAGCTTGGCCCGGCGATCCTCATCAGAAGCGTTCGGGAAGCGCCCCTTGAGATCGGAGAGGATCTGCGCCGCGAGGAAGGTGTCCACATAGCGGCCGATCTTCGATTGAAGCTGGGTGTCGCGGACATCGGTCACGTAGAGGCTGTCGCTGTCCGCCGCTTCGACCCGCTTCAGGATGAACTCGGCGGCCTTCCTGGCGTTGTCCGCATACTCTCCGGTATCGAGTTTCGCTCCGGCACGGAGGAAGGCCTGCAGGGCAATGGCGGTGTTGCCGATGTCCGAGGGGTCGGGCACGTTGTCGCCCTCGACCCTGCCGTTGCCTTCACCTTGGTTCTGCACATTGATCCGCCAGCCGCCGCCTTGGCCCCAGCCGCCATCGGAGTTTTGTTTCGAGACCAACCAAGCGAGGCCCTTCTTCACGGGATCGCCCAAGGGCTTCGGCGGAGGAAGATCGGCGGGCTTGGGAGTATCGGTCGGCTTTGCCTGGGCCGTGCTTGCCGTATCGCTCGGCTTCGCGGGATCGGCAGGTTTGGCTTCCACGGTGGCGGAGGCGGTCGCTGGCGGAGCCGGATCCACTTTGGCAGGGGCAGGGGCAGGAGCAGGAGCGGGAGATGCCTCCACCACCGCTTGGGCAGGCGGGGCATCCTTCGTGACTTCGGCAAGCGCCGGAGAGGGCAAGGGCTCGGCGAGGAGGAAACGGGCGGCGAAGAGCAGGCTCGCCGCACATGGCAGAATTCTCAGTTTCATGGCGTCTCAGAGTCATCCGCGAAGCTGGATTGCCCCGCGTCCATAAGGGAAGACACCGCCGCCAGACCTTTCTTTGGTAAAGGGTGCGTAAATCGCGAACGGGCAGAGGGGGCCTCCTTCAAAACATTGAAGGAGGGACGGGATTTTGTGACGGGAGATTTCGCGGCTAGGACACTGGGTGCACCGACTTTAGTCGGCCTCACCGGTCGGCAAGCGCATACATCACCCGTGCCGACTAAAGTCGGCGCACCCTGTGGTGACAAAAGCGGCCTTCAAAGCCGCTCATCTCAAGCCTGCACATCGAGCGGCTCCAGCCACTTCACGGCATCGATAAGCGGCTCGGAGAGCAGCTTCTTCTTCGCGCCGTTCTCGACGAGGTGAAGGTTCTTGCCGTCGCTCCATGCGATCCGGCCGTCCTTGGCGATGTCGTAGGCCAGCACGTGCTTCGCCATTACCGTCTCCGTGCCATCCGGAGAACGCTTCACGAGCTCCCAGTCCGCGGGAGCCAGCGCACCATCCGGGCCATTCGCCGCGGAGGCTTTCTGGACATCGATCATCCGGCCGTAGATCCACATGCGCACCGGCTCCGGGCCCTGAGCCTTCGGCCCGCCTGCGCTGGTCAGAGGCTTCTTGCTGACCATCATCGAGAAGATCTGGAAGAAATCGACCATCGCCCGGATGATCCGGAATGGAAAAAGGACCGCATCCTTCAAAGTCACCCACAGCGGCGGGCGGACACCGTGCGGCCCCTCATAATTACGACGGATATAGTACAGGTTCCCCGCCACATCGGCGCGAGGCGAGAGCAGATCCTTTTCCGGATACTCCACCAAAGTCTCCAGCTCGCCGGACTTCAAATCGATGCGGTGGATCGAACTCGGCCCGAGGCCGCGCACCGCGCCATTCGGATCGCGAGATAGACCCGCGGAATGATAGACCACCGCCTCTCCTCCGGGCACCCAGCTCGGTGCCGCATCGATCGAGTCACCTTCAGTGACCGCGCGGGCATTGCGGCCATCCGCATCTAGCACGGCGAGACTCGACGACATCGGCTCGCCGAAGCGGCAGACCAAGCGGCCATCGTCCGGATGGCGGTCGAACTCGGAGGCATGAAAGCGCTCGCGATGGAAGACGCGGCGCTCGTAGCCTTCCTCGAAATCATACTCCAGCACCGCACCCACCACGCCGGTCCACAGAGCATAGACCATGGACCCGGGGCGCTCGCCTCCCTCCACGGCAACAATCTGCGGCCGCAAGGAGGGACCCGCCATCGAGCGCCGGCCCCAGACCGAGGAGCGCCCAAAGGGATTCATGCCGCCGGCACCTTCCTCACCCTGCAGCCAGGAATTCTTCTCCGCCGAGCGCTGCTCGCGCCGCTCGATTTCCGCCGCGAACTCGCAATCGTGCCGCTTCGATTGGCCATCCATGCGGGCCAGGATCAATCTGCCGTCGGCGATCAGCGCGATGCTTGGTTCCATGTCCATCAGTGCAGCCATGGTCTAACATGGCAGAACCGGGGTGTAACTGGAATTCGCGCCGGAACTCTTGAGAAACGGCTCTAAACGTCAAAGTTGCGACCGCAGCAGCGCGGCAGTTCCGCCGACAAGCTTCTCGCCAAGCGAACGGTTCTGCCAATCGTCATAGGTGAACTCCCCTGCGCGCGCAACGTCGCAACTGAAGACCTCCACTTCGCGCCGCGTGAATTCCTCATCGATGACATTCAGGTTCGCCTCGTCGTTGATCCGGAACGAACGGTTGTCGAAGTTCGCCGATCCCACGGAGGTCCAGAGATCATCGATCATCATGCACTTGCAGTGGTACATCGTGGGTTCGAATTCGTATACTTTCACCCCTCCCTCCAGCAGGCGGCCCAACCGTTGCCGTGCCGCCAGCCGAACCGACTTGGAATCGATGGTCCGCCCGGGAAGCAGCACCTCCACGCTCACGCCGCGCTCGACGGCTTCCAGCAGGGTTTGGGTAGTCAGATCGTCGGGCAGGAAATAGGCATTGCCGATCTTGATGTTTTTCTCGGCAGCGGCGATCGACAGCAGGTACATCAAGCGAGCGCTCTCGCTACCCTCCATCGGGGAACTCTTGAACATCTGGCAGCGCAGCTCACCGGCCTCATGCAGCTCCGGGAAATAGTCCTCCCCATGCAGCACCACGGCACGCGTCTTCATCCAATTGTCCAGGAAGGCCGCTTGCATCTGGGCGACCACGGGGCCCTCAACCCGGTACTGGGTGTCGCGGAAGTGTTCAGGATCCTCAGCATCGCCGTCCCAATTGTCGGCAATACCCACGCCGCCCGTGAAGCCCAGCCGGCCATCGATCACCAGCAGCTTGCGGTGCGTACGTTCATTGGTCCGGGCGAGATTCGCGGTATGATAGAGTTCCAACTCCACGCCCGCACGAGTCATCCGCCGCAGCGCCTCGCCATTAACGCAATCACAGCCCACGCCATCGATCAGCACGTGCACCTTGACGCCCTGCCGGGCTTTGGCCGCCAGCGCATCCGCAAAGCGGTCGGCGATCTCTCCCTCCCAGTAGATGAAGGTTTCAAAGGTAATGCTTCGCTCGGCCTCCGCGATTGCGGCGAGCATGGCAGGGAATATCTCGCGGCCATTCTGCAGGGGCTTGACCGCGTTTCCGGAAAGAATCGGCGGCCCGAGCAACTGGCTCATCGCTCGCTCGAACTGCGGGTCGGAAATCCCATAGCGCTGAGCGATGCGGTGGGTGATCTTTTCCTCCCCGGATATGAAGTTCCGGACAATGATGGTCAGCGCCGCTGTCGCCGCTGCGGTGATTCCGATGGTCCAGAGGTGGTCGCGGCCCTTGCTCATTGTTCATATTGCGCCGGGATCTTTTAATGCGCCAGTATCATTCGCTGTCATCGCAAGCACGGCAGGCCAAGTGGAAAACCTGACCTGCCGCAAGCGTGGGACGATTGATTTCTCACCTGCCGTCGCCATCCGCGTCACCGGGAAGGCGGCGTTCCACACGGTGCCAACCCGCACGCACGGCGTGCTTCGCCTTCTCCCAAGTCAGGCGGGATCCGCCCTTCGTTTGGTCCCATTCGCGGGCGAGATGGGGTTCAGCATCTTCCCAAGTGGTGCCGCGGCTCGCAGCCCCCTCGTAACCGGCCCGGTAGGCGGGATCGTAATCGTCGTAGCTGTATTCCGGATCCGCCCACTCCTGGCGGGCGTGGTTTTCACGCCAATAGCTGGCTTCCTCAGTGGGATTGACCGCCTCGGCTCCCGCCTTGCCGGCGGCGGCCCCGGCGATACCCCCCACCACCGCGCCGACGACGGCACCCACAGGACCTCCCACCGCGCCGATCGCTGCTCCGGCCGTGGCTCCGCCCGCGGTGCCGACTCCCACCCCTACCGGATGGCTGCCGGGCTCCCCGGTGATCGGGTCTTCATTGCGGGCGTCCGCGCGGTCCTGGCTGTCTTTTGGAATCGTTTTCATGGATTTGCTGGCAGATTTGCCGCGTCACTCTTCGCAAGCGATGTGCCACGGGCTCTTTCCCTGCGGAACGAGGCTTGCAGCCCCGTCCCGTCCGCCACCGCCGTTGCATTTCAGCGATCCTACGGTCATTCCGCACGGGTTGGGCCGATCAAGCGGCATCCCGGAGCGAATCGCCTTGCAGCGTTGCTCTTGCCCCGCTTCCCCCACCTGCTAAAATACCCCCATGCGCTACCGCGAACGCCTTTCGGCGCGAATCGCCGCCACCGGTTCCCGTCTTTGTGTTGGCCTCGACCCCCGGCCCGGCGCGGGCGGGATCGAAGCCGTGCCGGATTTCCTCAAGCAAGTCGTCGACGAGACCTGGGAGCACGCGGCCGCCTTCAAGCCAAACATGGCCTACTTCGAGGCGATGGGCCTGCGGGGAATCGAGATCCTCGAGAACCTGCTTGGCGCGATGCCCTCCGAGGTCCCGGTGATTCTCGACGCCAAGCGCAGCGACATCGGCGAGACCCAGAAGTACTATGCGCATAGTTACTTCGCCCACTGGAAGGTGGATGCGGTAACGCTGAATCCCTTCCTCGGCTACGACTCGATCGAGCCCTTCCTCGGCTGGGAGGGTAAGGGCATCTACCTGCTGGCCGTGACCTCGAATGCCGGCTCAGCTGACTTCCAGCGCCAGACCTTGGCCGACGGACGCTCCGTTTTCGAACTCGTCACCGCTCTGGGCGAACGCGCCGCCGGGATGGCGACCGATGTCGGCTACGTCGTGGGCCTGACGAATGCCGGGGGGGTCCTCAGCAAAATTCCGGATGCTCCGCTGCTGGTGCCCGGACTGGGTGCGCAGGGCGGGGATCTTGCGGATCTAGCCGCCGCCGCCCGCAGCGCACCGGACGTCATCAATGTCTCGCGCGGAGTGCTTTACGCGGATGATGGCTTCAGCTTCGGCGAGCGCGCCAAACGCTGGGCGGAGCGGATCGCACAATCCTATCAAGAAGCGGTCGCGTGAACCGGTATCCACGCTAGTTTGCGGCCGTCGATGCTCCGGAAAAATCCATATCTGAAGTCGGGCAAGATCACGGCCCACTATTCGGGAATCCTCCCTCAAAAGGGTTGGCCGGGGCGCAACTACAAGTTCTTCCGGCACCGCATCGTCCCCGGGATTTTCCAAAAGCGCGGCGGTGCCGAACAGGAGCCCGTGCTGACAATGCCGGACAACGGCTGCGTGCGGGTGACATGGATCGGCCATGCGTCCTTCCTGCTCCAGTTCTCGGATCACTCGGTGATCGTCGATCCCAACTGGGCGAAGTGGCATGGCTTCGTGAAGCGCTTGCGTGAGCCGGGTCTGCCGCTAAAGGCAATCCCCGAGCTGGACTTGGTACTGGTCAGCCACGCGCACTTCGATCACCTCCACAAGCCCAGCCTCAAGGTCCTGCGCTCTCGTGGCGGAATCGTGGTCCCGCAGGGCAGCGCCAGCCTGGTCCGCCGCCTCGGCTTTCCCGCCGTGCACGAGATCAAGGTCTGGGAGAACATTGAGTACAACAACCTCAACGTGATCCACACCCCCAGCCATCACTGGGGCGCCCGCTACATTCATGACACCCACCGCGACTACGGCGGCTACATCATCGAGTCCGGCGGGAAGAATGTTTTCCACTGCGGCGACAGTGCTTGGTTCGACGGCTTCGCCGAAATCGGCCGCCGCCACCAGAATATCGATGTCGCGTTGATGCCGATCGGGGCCTACGACGCGCCGAGCGGCCGGGACGTCCACATGAACCCGGAGGAGGCGGTCCGGGCCTTCGCCGAGCTGGGAGCGAAGGTCCTGATCCCGATGCACTACGGCACCTTCCCGCTGGGCAACGAGCCGATCGGGGAACCGGTCGAGCGACTCTTGATGGAGGCGGACCGCCTCGGCATCAGCGAGAAAATCCTGATTCCGGAAGAGGGCGTGGGGATCGAGTGGTGAGATGACCTCAGGTCAGATCCGGGGCATCTGTCTTCCGCCGATACCAAGCCTTCCGTTTCTTGGGGTCGCTCAAGCCGAGCATCAGGAGCCCGCCGAAGCCGAAAGCCCAGGCAATCATTGGATGGGTGAGAACCATCAGCGGCCATGGGGTGGGCAGTGAGCCCTTCTGGCCTTCTCCATGGAAATCCTCGTAGGACTGGGGAGCATAGGTGCCTGCATCCGTTAGAACACCATCGGGATTCAGGAGGAAACGCTTGGCTCCGCGCGAGGCCCAAATCTCCAGGGTTTCCGCGTCGATCAGGCGGGCCTCGAAAAGGCCGCCGCCGACAATGCTCCAGCCACGGCTGAAGTGACCGCTGGCATCGTAGAGTTGAATCCTTCCCGATGGCTCGTGGAAGGCCAATTGCCGGCCATCGGCCAGGCGGATGATCTGGGCGGAGTTCCCTACGGGCCACTCCACATCGCCGGGCATCTCATACAGTGAAACCGCGCCAGTCCCGGCAAAACTGCCGGCGCCGATGGCGAAAAGGACGCCGCCAATCAATCCGATGACCCGACGCATTCCCCGCCTGCGCTTCCACGCACCGATACCCGCGCCCAAGCCGAGGAGAAACAGCACCAGCGCGAAAAAGGCAGCCCAATAAGCAAGCACGCCCGCAAGGTCCCTGCGATGCGGCACAACTGCAAGACTTCTGCCTCCGCCCATGCAAGGTGACGGGATCGCGGCAATATTCCCACTTTCCACGCCGTATTCTTGAGGCCGATGAATACTCCTCGTTCCTCGATGACCCGCCGCGACGCACTCAAATCCGGGCTCATCTTCAGCACCGGCCTGCTCAGCGCAGGCTGGCAGAGCCGCCTACATGCCGCCGAGCCACAAACCAGCTTCAGCAAGAAGGGCCTGCACTTCCTGGCGGTAGGCGACTACGGCACCGGCAAGGAGGCGCAAAAGAAGGTCGCCGCGCAGATGAACCAATTCGCCGGCACGCTCGATGCCCCGCTGAGCTCGGTCCTCGCGCTGGGCGACAATTTCTATGGGATGCTGGATGAAGCGCGCTTCGGGCCGCACTTTGAGCAGATGTATTCCAAGCAGCATCTCGATTGCCCCTTCTACGCCTGCCTGGGCAATCACGACTACGGCCCGCAGTATGATTCCAAGCAAGGCCGCGTGAAGGCAGACATGCAGCTCGACTACGCGAAGAAAAATCCCAACTCGCGCTGGAAGATGCCCGCCAAGTGGTTTGCGGTGGAGTTCCCGAATCCTGTGACACCATTGGTTAAGATCATCTACCTCGACGGCAATTTCGCCGAAGGCGCAATGACCCCACAGGAGAAGCTCGGCCAGAAGCGTTGGCTCGATGAGGAGCTCAAGAAGGAGAACAAAGCCAAGTGGACCTGGGTGGTCACCCACTTCCCGATGTTCTCCGACGACACCAAGCGCAAGGACAACCAAGGCCTGATCAAGAACTGGGGACCGCTGCTGAAAACCAACGCGATCTCACTCTACCTCTCCGGCCACGATCACAACCTGCAGCACCTCCAGGTGCAGGACTACCAACCCAGCTTCCTGGTCAGTGGCGGCGGCGGTGCCACCACCTACGAGACTACCGCTTCTGCGCGCGGCTATTCCAAGCAGATCTTCGGTTTCAATCACATCCACGTGGACGAGCAGAAGATCACCGTCCAACTCATCGACGCGGATGGCAAACGGCTGCACGCCTTCGAGCGCGACCTCGGGGGCAAGGTGAAGGTGCTGGGAGCCTGAAACTCCCTCAGACCAGAGGCCGAAACTTACCCACGGCATCCTGAAGCGCGCGGGTAATCTGGCCGAGCGAGCAACACTCCACCGTCTGCAGGAGTTCCGTGAAAACATTCCCTCCCTCGCGCACAACCCGGGCGAGGCGTTCAAGCGCAGCCGGGGCACTATGGCGGTTGCGATCCTTGAAGGCTCCCAGCCGTGCCGCCTGCTCGCGCTTCCGCTCCTCGGGAATCCTCACCAGCCGCGGCTCCGGCGGGGCGGCATCGCCACAGTAACGGTTCACCCCGATCACCGGACGGGTGCCATCAAGGATCTGGCGCTCGTAGCGGTAGCTCGCGGACTGGATGCAGGAACGCTGGTAACGCTGCTCCATCGCTTCGAGCACTCCGCCGAGGCCGGCGATGGTTTCGAACTCGGCGAGGACGGCGTCTTCTACCACGCGCTCGACCTGCTTCATCCCCGGTGAACCGGCGAGTAGATTCATGGTGTGGCGGAAGAGCCCGCTTTCCTCTAACAGGATCGACTGCGCGTGCGAGGCCAGCCGGGCATATTCTTCACCCGGCGTGGTGAAGGGCTCGTCCGCACTGTTGCTGTGGCAAGAGTTGGTGGCGTTCATGCAGGCCAGCAGCAGCTCGATCGCGGTGCGAGTCAGGTTGTTCTTGTACTCTGCGGAGACCAGCGAGCGGCCGCTGGTCTGGGTGTGGAGCTTGAAGAGCTGTGCACGGCCCGAGGCGCCGAACACATCGCGCATGCCAATCGCCCACAGCTTCCGGCAGACGCGGGCCAGCGCGAGGAATTCGACATCCAGCGAGCAGTCCAGGAAGAAGGACAACCGCGGCGCGAAGTCATCCACCGCCAGACCACGCTCGCGCAGCATCGCCACATAGGCGAAGCCATTCGACAAGGTGAAGGCGGCCTGCTGCACCGGCGTGGCCCCGGCTTGGGAAATGTGATAGCCGCTGATCGAGACCGGATACCACTTCGGCATGCGTTCGACGCAATGCACGCACATGTCCAACAGGAAGCGCAGCGAGTCTCCCACCGGGAACAGCACCTCGTTCTGCGCCTGCACCTCCTTGAGGATATCCGCCTGCACGGTTCCGCGCAGGAGCGCTGCGGCATCGGGACCGAAGCGCCGCTTGGCCGCCGCCACGAACATTGCCAGGATCGCTGGAGCAGGGCCGTTGATGGTCATCGAGACCGAGGTCGTGGGAGCAGTGAGATCGAAGCCCGCGTAGAGCTTCTCCATGTCCTCCACCGTGTCGATCGCCACGCCGCCCTCTCCGATTTTACCGAAGACTCCCGGCTCATCGCTATCCATGCCATAGAGAGTGGGCCCGTCGAAGGCGGTGCTCATGCGGTGCGAGCGCTGGTTGTGGACGAGCAGGTGGAAGCGCTCATTGGTATCCTCCGCGAGACCGAGTCCTGCAAAGAGCCGCGTCGGCTCCTCCGCTCTCTCGGCCACATCGGCTTGGCCGCCAGCATCAAGCGGATCCAAGTAGAGTTCGGGATAGGCGGAAGAGAGAAAGGGAAACTCGCCGGGCAGCCCCTCGCCATGGAGGAAGCGGGCGATCGCCCCGGGTTCGTCGAGCTCCGGCAAGGAGAGGCGCGGCAAGGAGAGGCCCGTGGGCGTCTCGGCGTGGGGAATACGCGCTTGGATTTCGCGCCAGCGGGCGAGCAGGACTTCTCCAGCAGCGGGATCGCGCCGAGCCTCGGCCACGCGATCCTCCACCGTCGCGTTGAAGCGGCGCACGGCATTCGCGATTTCAGCCAAGTCGTTCATGGGCGCGATGAAGGAATGAATTCAAGCAGCCGCGCGACGCCGGGATCCGCATGGCGACTGGCGACGGTCGGTAGCAGCGGCTTGCCGGGAGCAAAGGTCGCGAGATAGCGCCCGATCTCCGCCACTGCGGTGGCACTGCCCGGACGGTCGTGTTTGTTGGCGACCACGATCTCGGCAGCCTCCAGCATCAGGATCTTCTGCAATTGCAAGCGCGCGCCGTAGTCTGTGTTCATCACCAGCAGGCGCAGATCAACCATCCCCGCCGGGAAAGGCAGCGCTTCTTGGCCGATGCCCACGGTCTCGACGATGATCAGATCAAAGCCGCTCTCCGCGCTAGCCAGCCATGCCAAGGCCGGTTCGCTGGCGGGAGATAGCCCACCCTGCCGCCCACGAGTCGCCATGCTGCGCAGGAAGACCCGGTCGTCCTGAGCATAGACCATCGTGGCCCGGTCCCCCAAGAGTGCGCCCGCCATCATGGTGCTGGGATCGTGCGAGAGGATGGCAACGCGGTGGCGCGGAAATCTCTCAAGGTATTGGCGCACCAGTTCATCGATCAAGGTAGTCTTGCCTGCCCCGCCGGGACCGGTGATGCCGAGCACCGGTGCTTCACCCCGCGGTGGAGGCTCGCGGCCTGGGTCCACGCCTTCTTCCAGGCAGGTGATACGGCGGGCGAGCACCAGCGGATCGGCGGACGAGACCTCGATTGGTGGTGCTGCCACCGTCCGCGCAAAGCGGCTGCGGATGTAGGCCGTCATCTCGTCAAAGGTCGCGCCAGGAAGGAAGATCCGATCGGTTCCTTCTTCATGCATCCGGGCGGCATCGCTAGGAGTGATGGTGCCGCCGCCACCGCCGAAGAGACCAATCTCCGGTCGCCCCGCATCCCGCAGACCCGCCGCCACTTCGCGGAAGAATTCGATGTGCCCGCCATTGTAGCTGGAGATGCCCACGGCAGCGACATCCTCCTGCACCGCAGCACGAACGATCTCCCCTACCGCACGATGGAAACCCAGATAGACGACCTCGATCCCTTGGCGGATCAGCTCAAGGTTAATCGCCGTGATCGCGCTGTCATGGCCGTCGCAGAGCGGAACCGCAGTGAGCACTCGAACGAGAGTCCCGGCCATAGAGCAACATAGCAGGGATTTGGAAAAATGCCGCCGGATTCCTTCGACGGCCGTTGAGCGGAGCTAACAAACCTGCTATCGGCAGGAAGATCCCATGACCTTCCGCACTCTCTCCCTGTCCGCCTTGCTCCTGATCTCGGCATCTCTTGCCTCCGCCCAAGAGACCGCCTCCGAGAAGCGCGAGGTGGTATGCGCGGAGAATGCGCTCGGGTTCGACGCCCTGATCTTGAGGGAAGATCAATCGGACGGTGCGGGCGTAAACAAGCTGCCGAAGGGCACCAAGGTCTGGTCGCTCCTGTTTCGCCACGCCGATTCCAAGGACGAATCGCGCTTCCGATGGGAGATGCCCACCCTCCCGGTGGTAATCAAGCTCGACGACAAGACCTTGGCGCTGGCCTACGAAACCACCGACGAAAACGGCCGGAACGTTCAACTGAGCATCTCCAGATCGGGCGACAAAAAAAGCAAGGTCGTCACCTATCTCGTGCGCTGTGAATCCATGGCGGTCGCCCTGCGGGAGATCGCAGCCCTGATGCCGACTCCGACTGACGAAGCGCTGGAGGCGCTTCGAAGCCAAAACCATAAGCCTGAGCCATGGGTTCGGTCTGAAGGAAGCTATCGGGGCAAGCGCTAGGTGCCGACTTGGGCACCGCAGGAATATTCCATGGGGGGTGTCGCGAATCCACGTTGACTGAATGACTCATTCAGTCAACTTCCCGCCATGCCCGTGCTCAAGGCCGATATTTCCGGGAAGCGCCTGCGCGAGCTCGCCGAGGCGGGCCTGCAAGTCTTCTGCCGCCAAGGCTTCGAGCGCTCCCAGATGGCGGACGTGGCGAAGGCCATGAAGGTGGCGGTCGGCACCGTATATCTTTACGTAGGGAGCAAGGAGGCGCTCTTCGATCTGGTGATCCGCTACGGCTCAAGCGCGGATGCCTCATGGCTCGACCAGCTCGAAATCCCCGTGGCCACCCCCGCCCCGGGCGCGACGATGGCCTACCTGAAGAAGGTCTTCGATGAAACCGAGTGGCCCTGCCTAGCCGCGGCGCTGGAGAAAAAGCGCGCGAAGGATCCCGCCGCGGAGTTGGCAGGTGTCCTGAGCGAGCAGTATGCGCTGATCCGCCAGCACCGCCGCGGCCTGCTCCTGCTCACACGCTCGGCAATGGAGTTTCCCGGCCTTGCGGAGGTCTTCGTCATGGGGCTGCGCAACAAGCTGTTGGAGCAATTGGTCCACTACATCCGCCTGCGGGCAGCCGCCGGACAATTCCGCTCCCCCGCCGATCCCGCCAGCACGGCCGCCCTCATGATCCAATCGATCACCTGGGCCAATCTCCAGCGACCTCTCGACCCCGGACTCGCCGCGCTCGACGAAGCCAGCTTCGAGCACTCCACCATCGAATTCCTCGTTCACGGACTTTTGCCATGAGATCCCTGCTACTTCTCCTCGCCACCGTCAGCCTCGCCCACGCCGAATACGCGCTGCGCGATGGCGACACCCTCGCCTTCCTCGGTGACAGCATCACCGCCGCCCGCGGCTATACCAAGGTCGTGGAGCATTACACGCTGATGCGCTACCCCGATCGCAAGGTCCGCTTCGTGAATGCCGGCCAAGGCGGCGACACCGCCAATGGCTGCCTGCAACGCCTGGAGCGCGATGTCTTCGCCAAGGGCGCGACGGTGGTCACCGTGGCCTTCGGCATCAACGACATCGGCTGGGGCACCAAGGCCGACGACGAGCACAAGAAGCTCTACCTCGACGGCATCCGCACGATCATCGCGCGCTGTAAGGAGAAGAAGGTCCGTCCAATCATCTGCTCACCCGCCATCACTGCGGAGGGGCCCGATACCGCCGAGAAAGGCTACCTGCAGACGATGACCGATGAGGGCCTCGCACTCGCCAATTCGCTCGGCGCGGAAACGATCGATCTCCAGCGCGGCATGCGCGAGGTGCAGCGTCGCGTGCTGGATCACAACAGCAAGGCCAAGCCCGAGGACCAAGTGAAGATGCACGTGAAGGATGGCATCCATCTCGAAGATCTCGGCCAGATGGCGATGGCCTATGCGATGATCAAGGGCCTCGGAGCACCGGAAGATGTTTCTTCAGCGACGCTGGATCCAGGCGCGCTTAAGGCGGAGACCCAAGGCTGCGCGGTCTCCGCGATCGAAGCAAAGGACGGAGGCCTGTCCTTCACGCGCCTCGATCAGGGACTGCCCGTCAACTTCGGCCCCTTCACCGGCCTGCAGTATCGCTGGATCTCGATCCCCGAGGGCATCAACCGCTATCAGCTCGCGGTGAAAAATCTTCCCGCGGGGGAATACCAGATCACCGTCGATGGCCGTGACGTGGGCAAGGAAAATGCGGAGAGCCTGAGCCGCGGCGTGAACATCGCCTCCAAGACCGGCAGCGGCTGGTTCCCCGGCGGCCCTTGGGACGCCCAGTCCTGCGTGGTGAAAGAGCTCGTGGATGCGCGTGACAAGCTCAGCGAAGCAAAACGCCTCCAGGGTGAACTCCTCGCTGTGCAAGGCGACGCCATCCCCAAGGAGATCACCAAGCAAGACGATCTTCTGGTCGAACTCCAACGCCAGGCCGCCAAGCCCCGCCCTTATCACTTCACCATCACTCCGGTCAAATGATCACGCTCGCTCCTCAAGTCACCGAGCCCCGTCACTGGTTGATGGGGCCTGCCCGTTACATGCGCGAGAATCCCATCAAGTGGATTCCCCAGTGGACCAAGGAATACGGCGATCTCTTCACGATCAGCTCACGCCTCGGCGGAGTCACCGTGGTCGCAAACCCGGAACTCGCCCGCCAAGTCCTGGCGGAGCGATACAACCACTACTTGGAGAAGAGCCGCTCCTACGTGGTGCTCCGGATCCTAATGGGCAATGGACTGGTCACCAGCTCCGGCGAGTTCTGGCGCGGCCAGCGCAAGCTGACCCAGCCCGCCTTCCACCGCCGCCGACTGGACGCGATCTTCGCCATGATGGTCGAGCGCTCGCGGGCCTACGCCAACCGTCTCAACTCGCAGCAAGGCGAGCTCGATATCGCGCCGCTCTTTTCCCAGCTCACGCTGGAGATCATCTCGCGGGCGATGTTCAGCACGGACGTGGATGCCAGCGCCGGTGAGGTTGGCCGCCACATCGCCACGCTGAATGAGACCGCGCTCAAGATGCTGTCGCAGCCCTGGCGCTTCTTCCTGCCGCGCAGTTTCCCCACGCCCTTCACCAAGGTCGAGTATGGTGCCCGGGCCGCGCTGGATGCCACCGTCCACGGTATCATCGAGCGCCGCCGCAAGGGTGGCGAGGACCACGATGACTTGCTCTCGATGTTCCTCTCTGCCTGCGACGAGGAAACCGGCAAGGGCATGAGCAATACCCAGCTCCGCGACGAGGTCATGACCATGTATGTGGCAGGCCATGAGACCACCGCCAACGCCATGACCTGGCTCCTCCACCTGGTCTCCAAGCAACCGGAGATCGAGGCCAAGCTGTTGGAAGAGATCGACGCCGCGGGCGACGCCCTCGAAACCGGCAATCTCGCCGCCTTCCCCTACACCAAGCGGGTGATTGAGGAATCCCTGCGCCTCTACCCAACCATCTGGTCGGTAGGCCGCTGCTGCGTGAAGGAGGATGATCTCGGCGGCTACCACATCCGCCGCGGCACGAATCTGATCATCCCGATCATCCACTTCCACCGCAGCGAGCAGTGGTGGGACGAGCCGCTCAAGTTCGACCCCGACCGTTTCCTGCCCGAGCGCCGCCCAGCACCGGAGATCTACATGCCCTTCGGCGCCGGCCCACGCACCTGCATCGGCAACCAGTTCGCCCTGCAGGAGCTGGTGGTCATGACCGTGGTGTTCTTGAAGCAGCTGCGCTTCCGCCCGGCTCCAGGCTTCGAGGTCGTGCCCGATCCGCTGATCACGCTGCGGCCGAAGGGCGGGATGCGGCTGAAGGTCGAAGAGAGGAAATGACGAATGCCGAATTTTCGAATGCCGAATGAGGCAGAGATCGGAACGAGGCCGGGCACCCGTCCTCCTCTTATCCCGCCCTCCCAAACACTTCATTCGACATTCGCGAATTCGGCATTCTGAATTCCCCCGTGCTCGACTCCGCCCTGCAGTTCATCCTCGAATGTGACAAGCTCAAAGCCATCGAGCGTCGCTCTCGCCCGGTCGGCATGAGCCGCCGCGAAAACTCCGCCGAGCATAGCTGGAGCCTCGCACTCGCAGCAATGACCCTCGGCCCGGCCATCGATCCTACCCTCGACCTGCTGCGAGTGCTGAAGATGCTGATCCTCCACGACATCGTGGAGATCGATGCCGGCGACACCTTCTGCTACGCTGACCAAACCGGAAAGGCCGAGCGCGAGCAGGCCGCCGCGGACCGCATCTTCGGCATGCTCCCAGCCGAACGCTCCGCCGAGTTCATGGCCCTGTGGCATGAGTTCGAAGCGGGTAACACGCCCGAAGCCAGCTTCGCCAACGCCTTGGACCGGGTAATGCCCATCATCCAAAACCACGCCAATCAAGGCGCAAGTTGGCTCGAGAACGATGTGCGTGCGGAACAAGTGCTGGCACGGGCGGAATTCATCCGCGGACCCTATCCGGCTTTGATGGCACACATCGAGGCGGCAGTGGCCTCCGCGCTTGAAGCGGGATGGCTAAAGTAGCCGCTCTTGCCCGCCTACATTCTCCCTTCAAATTTGGAATTTGGAAGTTCCGGGCTGCCGGGTTTAAGTCCCCTGCGGCATTCGCCCCTCCCTTGTGATTTCGATTCAACGTCTCACCAAGCAATTCGGCCCTCAGACCGCCGTCGACGCGCTCTCGCTCGAAATTCCCGCCGGCCAAATCGTCGGCCTTCTGGGCCCGAATGGCGCGGGCAAGTCGACCACCCTCAAGATGCTCACCGGCTTGCTGATCCCGACTTCGGGCACAGCCACGATCTGCGGTCACGACCTGCTGAAGGAACCGATGGAGGTGAAGCGCAATGTTGGCTTCGTGCCGGACTCCGGCGCGGTCTTCGAGTCGCTCACCGGCCTTGAGTACCTTGAGATGGTCGCAGCCCTCTACGGCATCCCTCCTGAGTCCGCCCGCGAGCGCATCCGCCAGTTCATCGCTTTCTTCGACCTGAGCTTCGAGACGCTCACCGACAAGCTGCTCGGCGCCTACTCGAAGGGGATGCGCCGCAAGGTCGTCATCACCGCCGCCCTGCTCCACAATCCGCCGGTCGTGTTCTTCGACGAGCCCCTCGACGGGCTGGATGCCAATGCCGCGGTCGGCTTCAAGGCCTTGATCCAGACTCTCGCCCGCGAGGGCAAGGCGATCGTCTACAGCTCGCACATCCTCGATGTGGTAGAGCGCGTCTGCGACCGCGTCATCATCATCGACAAGGGCAAGCTGCTGGTGGATGGCGCACCGGCGGAACTGGTTGCCGCGCACCGCGCCAAGAGCCTGGAACAGCTCTTCACCAGCCTCACCGGCGGCCATGACCTGGAACAGAAGGCGGAGGACTTCGCGAAAACCTTCCGCCCCTGACACCACGCCACGTGATGAGCAGCCCCGTCCCCTCCCAAGCCAAAACCCTGCAGCGCCTCTACCTGGCGCTCTTCCTGCGCGGCCGTGGCGCGCGGGGTCTGCGCAAAGACCAAGCCCCGCGATCGATCGCACAAAAGCTGTGGGGCACCATCGCGCTCTACGTCATGGTCGGCATGATGGCCCTCACCTTCGTGGGACAAGGAAGCTTCCTGCTATCCTTCTACCTGCACGGCTCCACGCTGCTCTTCCTGGGCATGTTCATCGCCACCTCGGCCGGCGAGATCCTCTTCAACAAGGATGAGGCCGAGATCCTGCTGCACCGGCCGATCGAGCCACGCACCTTGCTCTGGGCCAAGGTCACGGTCCTGATGCGTGTCTCGCTCTGGATCGCCTGCGCCTTCAATCTCGCCGGTGCCATTGCCGGCAGCGTGACGGCAAAGGGGGCGCCCTTCTTCGCGCCGGTGCATTTCGTCTCGATCTGCATCTCCGCGCTCTTCTGCGCTGGCAGCGTGGTCCTGCTCTATCAGCTTTGCCTGCGTTGGTTCGGCCGCGAGCGCCTGGATAACCTGATGACCACTGCCCAAGTCCTGCTAGCGGTGGTGATCGTGGTGGCCAGCCAAATGGTACCGCACTTGGTACTCGGCATGAAGGGCCGCATGGACCCGCTGGTGGGCAAGCCCTGGCTCTCCCTCCTGCCGCCAGCCTGGTTTGCCTCGCTGGATGAAGTATTGCTGGGCCGCGGCAATACCACCCATTTCATGATGGCCGGCATCGGCGTCCTGGTTACGGCCACCGTCCTGATCCTCGCCTTCGGCCGCATGGCCCGCGCCTATGAGGAGGGCTTGCAAACCTTGGCCGAGAGCCGCCCCCGCGCGCCGCACAAGGAAAGCCAGCCCGGCAAGCGCCGGCTGCTCGATCGACTCACATCCGCACCACCGCTGGTTTGGCTGCTGCGGGATCCGGTGACCCGCGCGTCCTTCCGCCTCTGTGCCGCCTACCTGCTCCGTGACCGCGATATGAAGCTGCGGCTCTATCCGGGCATGGCACCGATGCTAGTCATGCCGGCGATGTTCATGTTCCAAGGCATGAAGGACCACTCCGGGGCACCGTGGGGTGTGGCCCTGGCGGCGGGATATCTCGGCATGATCCCCATGATGGCGATGACCATGCTCCAGTTCTCCCAGCACTGGCAGGCTGCCGACCTCTATCGCCTGGCGCCGGTAACCGGACCGGGACCTTTCATCCACGGCGCGATTCGGGCGGTGACGATCCTGCTGGCACTGCCCGCCATGCTGCTGCTGGTGAGCGTCACCTGCCTTTTCCCGAATGGATTCGAAAAGCTCCTCCTGATCCTGCCCGGAGTGATCGCCATGCCTTTCTTCGCGATGGTTCCCGGCGCGCTGGAAAAATGCGTGCCGCTCGCCAAGCCCACCGAAGAAGCCAAGTCCGCCTCCCGCGGTGGCATGATCTTCCTGCTGATGATCGTCTCGATGATCGTCCCCGCGCTGGCCACTGGTGCGCAAATGGTGAACCTGCTGCCGCACTTCCTGCTGCTGGAGACCTCAGTGGTGATCGCCGCTTGCTGGCTGCTCAAGCTCCTGATCGACCGCAAGCAGTGGGATCCGCTGGAGTAGCCCTTCCCCCTTCCCTCACGCGTGCTACCCTCCCGCGTGATCAGCGCCGCCACCACCGGGGAAGCCGTTGCCTCCCACTACGACGAACTCGATCCCTACTACCGCTCGCTGTGGGGTGAACACGTCCACCACGGGCTATGGGAGACCGGCCGCGAATCCCCGCAGCAAGCGGTGCTCGCCATGAGCCACCTGGTCGCCGCGCGTGCAGGAATCCGTCCCGGCCAGCGCGTCTGCGACGTCGGCTGCGGCTACGGTGGCACTGCCCGCCTGCTGGCGGAAGAATACGGCGCTCAGGTCACGGGCGTGACGGTCTCACCACGCCAGTATGAAGGCGCCCTCGCCCAAGGCGGCGACAATCCCCGCTTCCTCCTGCGCGATTGGATGGAGAATGACTTCCCCGACCAAGCCTTCGACGCCGTCATCGCGATGGAGAGCACCGAGCATCTGCCCGACGTCGCCTACGGAATCCGTGAGATGGCCCGCGTGCTCACCCCCGGTGGTCGCCTGGTCATCTGCGCGTGGATGGTCGGCCCCGATCCCGAGCCATGGGAAACCAAGCACCTGCTAGAACCGATCTGCCGCGAGGGCTGCCTGGTCGGCATGGGCAATGAAACCGACTACCGGGGATGGCTTTCCGCCGCAGGACTCACCCTCGAAAGCGCAGAAGACCTCAGCGACAAGGTTCGCCGCACCTGGCCGATCTGCATCCGCCGCACCATCGCCGGCTTCTTCACCGATCCCGCCCTACGCCGCTATCTCCTCCAGGATCACGCCCGCAACCGGGTCTTCGCGCTCACCCTCGCCCGCATCTGGCTGGCCTATCTAACTGGAGCCATGCGCTACGTGGTCTTCACCGCGGTGAAATAGCGGCGGATTCTCCCTCACGAATTCACACCTCCTTCATCCCATCGGCTTTCCGGCCACCCAATCTGGCCTCACCTTCCGGTCACCCGGCACTTCTTCTCATGACCCTAACGGAATTCCTCGCTCCCGTCCTGCGTCTGATCGGAGCCTGCCTGATCGCCCAATCCTTCTCCCACATTCATCTCTACCGGCGCCTCAAATGGACGGAGGAGGCCGCAAAGATGACGCCCTTCAGCGCGGCGGTCTTCCACGTCCACATCTTCTTCGTCTGCCTGGTACTGGTAATGATGGGCCTGCCGATGATGATCGATCCCGGCCTGCTCTTGGAAAAAACCAAGGCCGGTGCATGGGCCGCCTGGATGCTCTGCGCCTTCTGGGCGACCCGCCTCTACTGCCAGTGCTTCACCTATGACCCCTCTTGGTGGAAGGGCCAGAAGTTCGAAATGGCGATGCACCGGCTCTTCACCGTCATCTGGGCCATCCTCACGATCATCTTCGGCCTCTGCGGCGCGATCCAGACGGGCTGGCTCAAAGCCTGACGCCATCGCACCACCGCCTAGCGGCAGTCCGATGGATGACCGGTGATTTCTTCAATGGATCTGCGGCACCGGCTGGCTCAGCACCCGCTCGGCTTCCCAGTGCGAAATCGAGCCGTCTTTGGTCACGTCGTAGTACTTCATCACCGCGTCGAGCTCCTTCGCATCCACACCCTGCACCCCGGTCTCCTTGATCCCCTGCTCGATCTCCTTGCGGGTCAGCAGGCCATTGCCGTTGTAGTCAAAGCGGTCGAACTTCTCGAGTAAGGCCATCATCTTGCGGCCTTGGGCAGCTTCCGAGTTCGGATCCTGGTGCGGGGCGCAATTGGCAAGGAACAGCAGCGGCAAGAACGACAGCGACAGGTATTTCATCCGCCGCCTATCTCTCCTGAAAGCCACCGCGCCGACAAGAGGGAAAGGAAAGCGAATCCCCATTGACGCCAGCCGCCACCGCGCCGGATGGTCGCGCGGTGCAGGTCCGTATTCTCGCCGCCGGCAAGCCCGCCTTGGCCTATGCCAAGAGCGGCGTGGAGGAATACCTCAAGCGCCTGACCCGCTACGGCACCTACAAGCTCGAGTATCTCAAGGGCGGTGATTCCGAAAGCGTCTCCGCCGCCCTGCTCGAGCGCTCGGTTGGCTGCCACCGCATCGCCATGGACGAGCGCGGCGAGATCCTCGGCACCAGCGCATGGGCGGAGAAGATCGCAGCGTGGGAGATGCGCGGCGACATCAAGACCCTCTGCATCCTGATCGGCGCCTCCGACGGCCACACCCCGGCACTGCGCCAAGCCTGCGACGCCGTGTGGTCGCTCTCCAAGCTCACGCTCCAGCACGAGCTGGCGCTGGTGGTCCTGTTAGAGCAGCTCTATCGGGTGGCCACCTTCCGGCGCGGTGAGCCGTATCACCGGGAAGGCTAGCGAGTTTCCGAAATCGGCATCCCCCCGCCGAAACGGCGCAGCCGTTCCGCTACGAGAGGGAAAACTTAGCGCCGCGGTTGCTGCGGCATCCCGCTCAGCGGGCCGGCACCCTGACCGGGACCCGGCTGGCTCCACGAGTGGGTGGACTTATCCGATACTGGACCCTGCGGCTTCTTCTCAGTCGCGCAGGACACCAATCCAGAAGCCAGCAGCGCCGCCCCCAAAATGACCAAGCTGCGGCTCATGTTAGCGGCGCGGGGTGTTCGGCAAGGCCCCGAAGGCACCACCACCTTGGCCGGGAACCGGCTTGTTCCAAGGAATTTGGCTGGAGGTGTTTGGCGGCGGCACCGCCTTGCGGGTCTGCTCCTCTTCATCCCCGGTCTTGCAGGAAGACAGGGGCAACACGGTGGTGGCCAAAATAACAGTCGCCAGTAGGAAGCGCATGCCCGGAACATAAAAAAGCCTCCGCGGCTTGCAAGCACGCGGAGGCGGGAAAAACAGCAGCAGTCGCTGAAATCGGCTCGACTCAGTTGGTGGCCGGCTCGGCGAGGATCACCTCGTCGCCAGGCTGGATGCGGGCACCCGGGGCCAGCGTGTCCTTGTCGATCTCGGCGATCGTCTGGGATGGCTCGATCGAGGACGGATTGATCTTGGCGATCAGGCGGCCGTTGCGCTTCACCAGCAGCTTCGTCTGCGGGGTGAAACCCTTGGTGCTGCCAGCGCTGATGATCACGAAGCCCCAGTCCTCGTTGACTGCGCTGACGGTGGCCTGCATGGCGTTCTTGCCAATCCGCGAGTCGCGGGAGGAATCGCGCTCACCCAAGCGGCCGATTTCGTCCTGGTTGCTGGCAACATTCTTCTCAAGCACCGCGATCGCGTTCTTCAGCTCGTCGAGTTGCTTTTGCTTGGCCGCTTGCTCCGCCTTCAGTTCCGCGATCTTGGCCGGCACTTCGTCGATGCTGTTCAAGCCACCGCCCTTGAGGATCTCGTTGATCTTCTCGCGGACCTTCTCCAGTTCGCCCATCTTGGTCTTCTGGGCTTCGATCTTGCCATTCAGCTCGGCGATGTCGCGGGCCAGCTTCTTACCGGCCGATTGCGCCTGGGAAATGTTCTGGGTGGTCGTGGACTTATCCGCATTCGCTTCCGTGAGCTTGGTCTGCTCGGCGTCAAGCTCGTCGGACTTGGTCTTGATCTTGCCGTTCAGCGAGGCGGTTTCAGTTTCAGCCGCTTCGCGTTGCGACTTCTGGGCTTTGAACTTATCTACGTTCTGAAAAGAGAAGAACGCAGCCGCTCCGATGACCAGGAGCGAGAGGGCATAGAAAATTGATTTCATCTCGGGGCTTTAGAAAGGTTTTAGGACTGCTCTCGAATCTTCCGTGCGGCTGGATTAGCGGGCAGGAGCGGGGGAAGCGGTGGCAGCCGATCCCGGCACCACGCGGTCACCCACCATCAGCGTGGTGTCCTGCGCAAGGGAGTCCGGCACGATTTCGGCAGCGGCACGGCCGGCTTCCACCGAGCTGACCCGCAGCTTGGCGACCACCGCGCCATCGCGCACCACGTCCAGAGAAGAACCGGAGACCACCCCGGAACTGTTGCCGATCGGCAGGGTAACAAAACCGTAAGCCGGGTAGATGGCGCTGATCCGGGTGCCTGCGAAGAAGGAACGCTTGTTGGCGTAGTTCTGGTTCTTGTCGCTATAGGCCTTGATCACCCCTTCGGTGCGGGCCTTATCCGCGGTCAGGTCGGCGATCTTCGCATCGGAGGCTGCGATGTCGGTCGTGAGCTCTTCCAACGAGCCCTTCAACGTGTTGATCGTGGCCACCAGATCTTCAATCGGACCGATCTCCTTGAGCTGCTCTTCGATCTCGGTGATCTTCTTGGCGTTCGCGCCTTCCTCGCTGGCCTTCGCGTCCTTCTCGGAGGTCAGCTTGTCGTTCTTGGCGTTCTCCGCGAGCAAGTTCTGCTTCAGATCAGCCGTTTCCTTCTCGACGTTGATCCGCTCTTCGTTGGTCGCCTTGTACTTGTTGGTCACGTCCTCCAGCTTGCTTTTAGCAGTAGCCTGCTTTTCTTCAGCCGTGATGCGGTGTTTGATTTCGGCCTCATACGCATCCTTGTTTTTCATGGCAAGGAAGCAGGCGGCGGCGAGTGCGATGGCACTGAGAATGGCAAATACGTTGGCCATGGGGTTTTGTCAGGTGACGGTTGGGTCTTGTTTTCTTGTTCTAAGGCGCAAAGTAGGGACGCCCCATCGGCCCCGGCAACACCAAATTTCGCGATTGTGTCACGTGGATTTACAAAGGATGGACACCGCAGCACCCTAGATCGTTCGATGAGTTCCATACCCCGCGTTTTTTCCTATCTCCGCCATTATCCGGGCCTTGCGACTGCCCAGATGGCCTGCGCGCTGGGCATGACCCTGGCCGTATTCGTCTTCCCGAACGCCAGCCGGATCGTTCTGGATGACATTATTCCCAACCCCGCCCGGCACGGCGAGTTCACCTTCTGGGTGGTCATCTCCTTGCTCGGTTTCCTCCTCAAGGACGGCCTCAATTCACTCCGCATCTTCGTCAATAACACCTTCGAACAGAAGGTGATCTACGATATCCGGGAGGACCTCTACTCGAAAATCCAACAGCTTCCCCTGCGCTGGTTCGACACCCGCCGCACCGGCGACGTCATGACCCGGGTGGTCGAGGACGTCACCAATATGGAGCGGGTCCTGATCGACGGCATCGAGCAGGGTCTGGTTGCCGCCCTCCAAGTCATCGGAGTCGGCATTTTCTTGTTTTATATGAATCCGACGGTGGCCTGTGCCGCCACCTTGCCCGTCCCCCTCTTGGCCTTGGGGGCCTGGATCTATTCGACACGGGGCCGCGACCGCTATCGCAACCAGCGTGACGCGTCCTCGGACCTGAACGCGATCCTGCACGACAACATTTCAGGGATCCGCCAGATCAAGGCCTATGCCGCCGAGGGTCCGGAGCTGGACCGCTTCAACCGCTACTCCGAGGCCCTGCGCCGCGTTACCCTGCGGATGATGAAGTGGTGGGCCATTTACTCGCCGCTGATGTCCTTCGTCCGCATGTCGGGCTACGTCCTCGTCCTCTTTTTCGGTGGTTCGGCCGTGATGAGTGGTGACCTGAGCATCGGCAAGTTCTTCGCTTTCTACCTCTCCCTCTCGCTCTTTTACGAGCCGATCGACCGCCTGAACGGCTTGAACCAGATGATCCTCTCCGGCCGCGCTGCTGCCGACCGGGTCTTCGAGATCCTGGACTCCGAGGTCGAACCGAATGCCACCGAAGGGGCCGAACTGCCCGCCCAAATCCGCGCCCACGTCCGTTTCGACGGCGTCTCCTTCGCCTATGGCGAACAGCCGACCCTTCATGAGGTGGATCTGGAGGCAAAGCCCGGCCAGACGGTTGCCCTCGTCGGCTCGACCGGGGCGGGCAAATCGACCGTGCTCTCGCTGCTGACCCGCTTCTACGAGCGCGACAGCGGCGCGATCACCATCGACGGGATCGACATCGCCACCCTCTCCAAGCAGTCCCTCCGCGACCACCTCGGCTACGTGACCCAGGAGCCCTTCCTCTTCAATGGCACGGTCCGTGAAAACCTGGCCCTGGCCAAGCGCGAGGCCAGCGACGCCGAGATGTGGTCCGCCCTCGACGCCGCCCACGCCGACAAGTTCGTACGCGCCCTGCCCCAGCAACTCGACACCAACGTCGGCGAGCGCGGGGTGAAGCTCTCCGGCGGTGAGAAGCAGCGCCTTTCGATCGCCCGCGCCCTGCTCAAGAACGCCCCCATCCTCTTGCTCGACGAGGCCACCGCCTCGGTCGACAGCGAGACCGAGCGCCAGATCCAGGACGCGCTCGACCACCTGATGCAGAACCGCACCGCCTTCGTCATCGCCCACCGCCTCTCTACCATCCGCAATGCAGATATCATCTACGTCCTCGAAAAGGGCCGCGTGATCGAGCAAGGCACCCATGAAGAACTCTGGGCCAAGGGCGGGAAGTATGCGGAGCTGTGCCGGAAGTCCTTCCTCAACCAGGAGCCGCTTCCAGCCTGAGCGCGCCCGCGTCCTTGCCTGTCATTCGACGTTCGATGTTCGATGTTCGGTGTCTGCTCTTTCTCAATGAAGTCCTTCCTCCAGCTCAAATTCCTCCCTGCCAATCCCGGCTTCGCGCTCTTCCTCCTGCGCGTCTGGCTCGGCCTTTCCATTTTCGTTCTTCATGGCCTCCCGAAGCTCCAGAAGGTCCTGAATCACGACTACAATTTCGGTGATCCGATCGGCATCGGCCGCAAGGGAACCCTCTTCCTGGCGGTCTTTGTCGAGGTCGGCTGCGGGCTTTGCCTGGCCCTCGGCCTCATGGGGCGGCTGGCGGCGTTGCTGCTCGCCATCACCATGGGCGTCGCCTTCGTCCAATACCATCACATGAGCCTCGGCGATCCGCCGAATGGCGAACTGGCCTACATCTATCTCGCCGGCTTCCTCACGATTGTCCGCGCTGGCACCGGGAAATACGGGATCGACCGCGGCTGACGGCTCATCGCGGCTTCCAGTAGCTGCGCCACCCCTTGTTCCGGACCAGTGCCTCGCGCGGCACTTGTAACAGGATCAGAGCGAAGCCGACGCAATCACCGCAGGCAAAGAAGGCATTCCACGCCGAGAACCATGCCGCCGCCGGACGCATCCCGGAGGGCAGTATCCCGCTGGCGGCCAAGGCAAGCGGCAGAACCGTAATCACCAGAAAAGGCATCGCGAACACCGTCAGAAAGCGGTTCCGCGCCAGCGCCCCGGCATAGTGGGCATAGAATATCATGCGGCTCGGCCAGACGCCGATGACCGATTCAGGAGCGCTTCCCCACCCCGGATGGACCGCGGCATGGAGGAGTTCGTGGACCACGATCAAGATCGGGAAGGACAGCATCACGAGTCCGATCTCTCCCCACAGACCCACGCCCCGGAAGTGCATCCCCGGTGCAGCTCCGAGCTGTGCCCACGCGAACAAAGTCAGGGCCGCACAGAGAATCCCCACCGGCAGGGCCATCAATTGCAGTCCGAAGGGCCCCGGCTCACGAATCGACCGCCAGGACTCGTCCGGCTCGAAGTCTTCGGGAATCGCCCCGTGGTGGAGTCGCATGGGTTTCAATGCTTCACGAAAACCGCGGATCCTGCCATCCGCGATTCTGGCGGCTTGCCGAACTTTCGGAGTTTCCCTCCCGTCTCTCCGCCGCCATCTTCCCGCCGATGTTGCCGCCGCGCTTCCTCTGGCTCCTGCTGCCGCTCTCCTGCTGGTGCGGATACATGACCGCCCCGCGACCCGCGCTGAAGGGGAACGGCAGCCAAGCGGGAGATGCCGTCGCTCCCACGGCCGACCCGCAGGTGCTGGCATGGAGCGCGGAACTCGCCAAGGCCACCGCTCCGAGCTTGGAAAAGGAGCTACTGGCCCTGCTCGCCCAGCCCGACTCCCCGGAAAGAGCAAAGCGCATCAAGCTTATCTGCGCCCGCTGGGCCGAGCTGGATCCGACTGGCGCTCTCGCTTGGTGTGAGGCGAACAAGGAAGGCACGGAATTCATTCGCCTGCGTCTGCTGACCGAATGGGCCCTGCTCGATTCCGAGGCCGCGTGGAAAGCCATCCCGGACGGCAAAGAAGGCGAGAACCAGCGCTCCGGCATCACCTACGAGCTGCTGAACGAAGACCTGCCGACCTTCATGTGGTGGTTCCGCCAGGTGAAGCTCGTCAGCCCGGACAACAATCCAGCGTGGCTGCTCGTGGCGGAGCGCTACGAAAAGGATCTGCTGGAGATCGCCACCGAGCTCAGCCAGGCGCCGAACGGCAAGTATTATGCCCCGCGCATGTTTGAGCTGATCGCCCACGTGAAGGCATTGCGCGATCCGGCGGCTGCGCTCGAATGGGCATCCAAGCTCGAACCCGACAGTCTCCGCAAGACCGCCGTGTCTGCCGCCTTGGACGCTTGGGCTGAGAAAAGCCCTCGCGAAGTCTGGCAGCAGCTCGGCATCGCCAAGGGCCTCGACCGCTCGGCCGAATCAAAGGTCGGCCAAGCCGTCCTCGAGCGGATCGCCAAGGACGATCCGGCCGCCGCCATCGCTCTACTTCGCGAAGCCCCCGGGGTCGAAGCGCTGTCCCGCCGCAACGCGGTCGAGGCCGTGCGTGGGACCTTTCCTGCCCTCCTCGCCAGCGGCAAACTCAAGCCGCTGGATGCCTATCGCCTGATCGACTCGGTGAAGGGCGAGGGCTCCTACTTGCCTCTGAACACCATGAACGAGGTGTTCCGGGCCCTGCCCCCGGACCAGCTCGCAGGAGCGGCCAAGGCCATCGCAGCGGAGCCTCCGGGCGACTATCGCGGGGCAGCCTTGGGCAGCATCGCCAGCGCTTGGCTGAAGAAGGATCCGGAAGCGGCGCTCGCCTTCATCTCCACCATCCCGGACCCCGAACTGCGGGCGGACACCTATGCCGGGAGCTTCAGCCGGGCGGGAGGTGGCTATCTCGATCCGGAGCTATTCGGCCAAGCACTGGCAGACATTCCGCCCGCGGACCGGGCCAAGACCTTCGCCGACTACATGGGCCACTATGGCGACTATCTTCAGGGCACCGAATCCGCTGGCTGGGGTGGACCGAAGATTCAGCCGGAGCTGTTGGCACCGGCACTCATGGACTTGCCGCCTTCCGCGGAATGGAACCGCTCGGTCACCATCACCGCGCAGGAGTGGGGCAAGTCCGATCCTGCTGCCGCACTTGCTTGGGCGGATGGCCTGCGCGATCCGGCCGCCAAAAGCGCCGCCTACGCCGGGACCTTCGAGACTTGGGCCGCCCGGAAGCCGAACGAGGCCGCCGGCTGGCTAGCGGACAAACCCACCGGGCCGGAGCGCGATGCCGCCGCTCTGCCGGTCGTCAAAAATCTCATCCCGGCCGATGCCGAGATCGCCTGGGAATGGGCCGGCTCGATCGGTGATGCCGGGATCCGCCAGGAAGCACGGCTCGCCACACTCAAGGAGTGGGCCAAGCGCGATCCCCAAGCCGCCCAAGACGCCTACCACCAGATCTCCCGCAAGCTCTCCGCCACGGAGGCAGAGAAGTTGTCCGCCTGCCTCGGAGGCTCCTGAATCGAGATGAAATACCTGCTTCCGCTCCTCTGCTGCGTCGCGGTCTTCTTCGGCGGCCGCCAGTTCCGCATCATGCGAAGCTCCGCCGCCGCTTCCTCCCCTGCCCCTCAGGAAGTAACTGCGGCCGTCGCCACGAAGGAACGCGAGAACCTGCGCGGGCTGGCCCGCCAGACCCAGCGTCTCGCCAGCCAGCAATGCCACTCCGCTGCCGCCTTGGAGCACCTCTATCGCAGTGGCAAGCTGAACTCCGATCAACTCCGCCAAGCGATCGCCCAAGCCGCGGAGAAGGATCCGGCCGGGACTTGGGAGTGGCTGCAGGATCAGGGCTGGCACTGGGGGGAACTCTTGGAGCCCCGGCGCATCGTCTTTGACGCGTGGTTCAAGCAGGACCCCGCCGCCGCCGTGGCACGGCTCGATACCCTCCCGTCCTTCGAGGCCGGACAGTTGGTCGCCGGAGTGCTGGGCAAGGTCGCGAGTGACAATCCAGCGGAGGCCGCCGCGGCGCGCGCGCATCTCGACCAGCTGATGGATTTGCTAGGCAGCCAGCTCAGCCAGATCTCCTTCCCGGCGATCGACGCTCAAGGAGCAGCGCGGCTGCTCGCCCTGCCAGAGGGACTCTCGCGGGACCGTCTGCTCGGCAGCTTTGTGGCAAGCTGGATGGCAAAGGATCCGGCCGCAGCCGCCACCTTCCTCAAGGGCCAGCCTGCCGAGCTGCGCCAGCGCAGCATGGAGGCTCTTTCAAAGGTGGCTTTCCTCACGGGAGGGGGCGCAGAACTCCCCAAAGAGGCCCGCCAGCTCGCCACGGAATGGCTGCTCAAGGAAGCGCCGCTCACCCTCCGCATGCAGTTCGGCCCACGCCTGGCGGATGAGATGGCGAAGGATGATCCGGCAAAAGCCCTGAAATGGGCTGCGGAAAATCTCAGTGGCAAGTCGCTCGACGACGCCACGGGTAGCATCATCGGTCGCATCTTCACCGCGAATCCCGCGGACGCACGCGCCTTGGTCGAGTCCCTGCCGGAGGGCAAGCGCCGCACGTCTGCCGCCAGCAAGGTCGTCCAACAATGGGTCGCCAAGGAGCCCGAAGCGGCGATCACCTGGTGGCTCGAACACTCCGGCGGCGGGGCCACGCGCGACTACGATTCCCAGAGCGCGGCATCCACCATCGCGGGGATCTGGATGAACAAGAATCCCGATTCCTTCCGAGCTTGGTTCGCCAATCCGGACTCCCCGCAACTGCCGGTGCAGTTCCTCTACACCAACATGCGGACCCTCTTGAAAGACCGCGATGCGGGCTTGGACTGGATCGGTTCCCTACCCCCTGCCAACCGGACTGCGGTTCTCAGGATTGCTTTCGACCACCTCGCCATGGAAGCACCCGCGGATGCTGCCGCGACTTTTGACTCCCGGCCCGACTTGGCCACCGGTGATGGAGCCCGCATGATTGCTACCCGCTGGTATGCATCGAATCCGCAGAAGGCGATTGCTTGGGTCACCAACCTGCCATGGGGCGGACCCCGCGAGGCGGCGCTGGCTGGCCTGAAGAAGACAGCCGAGGCCCAAGCCCAGCGCGGTGGCACCATTCCCGAGGAATTGAAGGAACTCCTGCGCTGAAATCCCTTGATCCCGGAGGGCGGGCAGACGCAGCTTGTAGCCGTGAAAACGTCATACGCAGCAATCCTCCTCGCTCTCTCCACCACCGCCGCCTTCGCACAGAAGACGGGCGATACCGTCACCCCTGAGACCCTCGGCAAGATCGAGTGGGTCCGCGGTGAAGCCCCCAAGGCATGGGAGCCGGGCAAGGTCTATGTCTTGGAATGCTGGGCCACCTGGTGCGGCCCCTGCATCGCCGCCATCCCCCATGTGGATGCCCTCTACGACAAGTATCATGAGAAGGGCCTGAACGTCATCGGCGTGAACGTCTGGGAAGACGGCAAGGACAAGGTCGAAAAGTTCCTGAAGGACAAGGGCGACGGCATGTCCTATCCGGTGGCCTACACCGGCAAGGGCGGTGCCTTTGAAACCGAGTGGCTCAAGCCCGCCGATGTGAAGGGCATCCCGCACGCCTTCATCGTGAAGGACGGCAAGGTGGTCATGACCACCCACCCGGCACAGCTCACGGAAGAAACCATCGAAGGCCTGCTGGCCGGTGGCGACGCCCAGGAGAAGGTGCTCAACGAGATCAAGGTCAAGCAAGAGAACCAGCAGAAGATGAGTGCTGCTCTCCAAGCCTTCCAAGCGGCTTCCGCAGCCAAGGACGTGGCAGCCATGGAGAAGGCCAAGGAGGAGCTGGGCGCACTCGATCCCAAGAGCCCCTACGCCTCGATGATGGAGCTCGATCTGAACCTCGCGAAGGGTGAGTGGGACAAGGCTGAGAGTCAGCTTGGCAGCCTGCAGGGCAACCCGGTCGCCATGGCCATGGTCAGCAAGGCCGCCACGGCAGCCCTGAAGGACGATGCCCCGGCCGGCTTCCGCAAGACGGTGGCAACCCAGCTTTCCGACGTTCTCGGCCAGCAGAAGCAGCCCTTCCTCATGCCGACCCTGGCAAAGCTCCAATGGAAGCTCGGCGAGAAGGAAGCCGCTGTGACCACCTCCAAGCAGGCACTCGAAGACGCACGCGCGGTTGCCGCCAAGAGCCCGACCTACCCGGTACTGCCCTTCGAGCGCTTCTCCGCCGCCTTGGAAAAGGGCGAGATGCCGAGCGACGAGGACTTCAACAACTGGATGAAGGAAGCCCGCACGGCCGCTGCAGGCGCAGCAGCCGGCGGTGGCGCGGTGCCGGCCAAGAAGGTCGAAACCGGCAAGGAATAAGCGTCCTTCCGCCCGCTAACAGTTCCAAGCAACAGGTCCCGCGGGCAATCGCGGGGCCTGTTTTTTTGCCCTGTTAGCTCTGGAGCCTCAGCGGTCCGGAAGGGCCGACGAGCGCATCGCGTTGAACTGGCGCATCAGGTCCTCTAACATGCCTGATTTCTTCAGCTCTCCCAGCGAGCCGGCCAGCGCCATCCCACCAAGCACGACAGCCGCGAGCAGAGAGCCCCAGTAGAGGAAGGCCAGCAGCATGCCGATCGCGTCGAGCTTCTTCACGTTGGCGTAACCGGGAGGGCAGGCCAGACAGCGGAAGCCCAGCCAGAGATTCAGCAGCGGGATCAGGAAGCCGAGCACCCACCAGCCGCTCATCCCCACGTTCTTCAGGCGCTTGACCGTGCTCACCAGCACGATCAGGCCGGCCAAGGGGGCGGCAACCATCGGAATGAAGGGCTTCGCAGCCTCCGGCGCGTAGGGAGCAATGAATGTCGCAGCAAAGCTCCAGCCAAACAGGATCAGGCCTGGCACCACCACCACGCCCATGAGGTAGCCCAAGCGTCCGGTGCCCCCGGAGTGAGCCTTGGAGACGATCGGCGTAGCATTGTAGTCGCCGGTGGAGGCCATGGTGTCGGTCACTGCCATGGAGTCGAGATCGCGCTTCAGCGCGCGCCGCTCAAACAGCCCTTCCACATCGCCCGCCGGCTCCCAATCATTCAGGGCGGTGCTCCACACCAGATCATTGCGCGGGTCGAGCCTCCCGGTCTGGGAAAGCTCAATCAGGTAGTCGAAACCCACGGGACCAATCTTCTGGCCATCCGGGGTCGCGTAGAACCATTGTTGCTGGTCGCGGGCGATCACGGCACTTCGTGTATGCGAATTTTTTAGAAAAGTCAAACATCTGGCCGAAGGGCAAATGCATTTCGTTGAATTCTGCCTTGACGCCCCCCGGCCATCCGCCATCTTCCCCGCCCCGCGTCAGCAACCTTTTCCAATTTTTCACCATGGCCCGCGTCTGCAGCATCCGAGGAAGCCGAGTCCGTTCCGGCGGCAAAATCAACCGTTCCGGTCTCGCCAAGAAAAAGGGCGGTATCGGTCGCCACGTGACCAAGGTGGTGAAGCGCAAGGTCGCTCCGAACCTTCAGTCCAAGCGCATCTGGGTACCTGAGCTGAACCGCTGGGTTCGCCTGACCCTCAGCGCCAAGGCCATCAAGACCATCACCAAGAACGGCGCTCACGCGACGCTCAAGCAAGCTGGCCTGATCTAAGCAAGCTTTCCAAGTTTTCGTTACAGACGGCCCGGGGGAAACCCCGGGCCGTTCTTTTTTCCCCAGAGGGAGTCCTCTCACTACACCCCTGCGCGGCCCGCCTCATTTGAAGAAGCAGGCCGTGAGCGGTCGCTTGGAGGAGCCAAGTGGCGCTGACTCCGGTGCCAAGTGCTCACTTCTGCGCGGACTCCCTGCTTGACCCCGCCCCGCTCCCCCTTTTTCTTCCCGCCCGCCATGTTCCACCAGGTCCTCAAGTCCAAGCTCCACCGCGCGATGATCACCGCTGCGGATGTCGAATACGAAGGCAGCATCGAGATCCCGACGGATCTGATGGACGCCGTGGGCCTCTGGCCGGGCGAAAAGGTCTTGGTGGCCTCCATCACCAGTGGCAACCGCTTGGAGACCTACGTGCAGCCCGGGCCCGCCGGAACCGGCCACATCATCATCAATGGCGGAGCCGCCCACCGCATTAAGAAGGGTGAGCGCGTCGCGATCATGGCTTTTGGCATTTCGCAGACACCCGTGCTTGCCAAGAAGGTCGTCCTCGACGAAGAAAATCGTATTCTGCGCGACGGCCGCTAGGCAAAATTACGCATCTTAGCGATTGAAACGTGCGGGATCTCACACAGCGCCATTGAATTGTATATCAATTTAAAAATTTTTACTTGAGTTTCCTTAAGGTTTTTTTTCAATGCACGACCTTTTTGGGGTCGCGCAAGTGGCATTCTGCTGCTATGATTGCCGCGCTATGGCAACCACCACGAAACGCACCCGGTTTTCACGCCGGCTTCCCGATCACGTAACGGATGAACTCTGCAACGTCCTCGCGGAAGACAAGGTGTTTGGCTTCAATGATCTGTTCGAACGGGTGTTCGACAATCTCAAGGTCCGCAATGCCGTAAGCGGTGGCGAAGAGATGCTTCGCTTGCGCGCCTACGAGAAACTTCAGAACCTGGTGACCCGCGGTCTGGTCGAAAAGATCGGCAAGGAATACAAGGGCACCAAGCGTGTCCACGAAGCCTCGAGCGAATATCTCGCCCAGCAGCAGGAAGATTGATTGATGCCAAGGCGGCACCACCCAGGTGCCGGTTTGCCTCCCATTTCGAAAGGCCCGCACCGGATCCCGGTGCGGGTTTTTCATTTCCAGGTAGGAGGCCCCGCTGGTGGGGCGGATAGGTCCTATGAGACCCATGGGACCTATTTCTCGCGGGGCGGATTTTTTGCTCCCCAGGGGCCTCCCCACTTCTTAAGACCACGCCCGGATGTCCTCGCAGTTCCTTCCCGTCTTTGTGCAGATCCTGGTGGCTATCGGCTTCGCGGCCGTGAGCCTGACCCTGAGCGTGCTGCTCGGCAAATCCGCGCGGACGAACAAGATCAAGGACAGCGCCTACGAGTGCGGCATGCTGCCAATCGGTGAAGGCGCACCGCGCTTCTCGGTGAAGTTCTACTTGGTGGCGATGCTCTTCGTGATCTTCGACATCGAGGTCGTCTTCATGTATCCGTGGGCCGTCCAGTTCCGCGATCTCGTGGCCGGCGGCAATGCGGTGCCGCTGCTTTCGATGGCGGGCTTCGCGGGGATTCTGGCCTTCGCTTACGTCTATGCGCTCAAGAAGGGCGCGCTGAGCTGGCGGAATTGATTGGCGCGCGGGATCCCGCCGTCTCAATCAAGGCAAGGCTTTCATTCGGAGAAAGCTCTCAAGCCACACGTCGAAACCGGGCGACTCCTCGCTGATCGTCACGTAGTCGTGATCGAAAACATGGACCGGCGAATCGTCGGGTCTCACATCGTGAACTTCGCGGCGAAAGCCGAAGACGTTTCCACCGCTGTCCATTGCGATTGCGACCAAATCCTCCTTCATCCCGCCCTCCCAGTAGGCCCGAGTAGTTCCGATGATCTCAGCCGCTGGAAGGAAATCGTTGATGTCAAAACTCGCGCCTTCGGGCGGAATCTCCGCCTCGCCTCCGGTTACAAGGTCTAGAAGTCCCGGCGTGCGGATCGCGCCATAACGGCTCACGAACTCAAGGTAGCTTGCCGGAAAGACCACCCCCAAGTCAGACTCAATCGCTGCAATATCTTCCGCCGTGAAAGGCTCGCGATTGCCCGTCGCAAACGATTCGACAAAGGCCTGCTGGATCTCTGCTCGGCTCATCTGCTCGAATTCACTAGAGCCTTCGCCAATTTCCAAGCCTCTTCGATGCGCCTGCAAGCACGCTCATGCCGAGACACCTCATCATCGGCCTGCTTGTCAGAATATGAGCGGGTGTAGCTATCGTTGAGGCTACCCATGCCGCCGAAGGAGCCGAGGAAGCTCTGGATCGCTTCGACATCTCCCTGCTCTAGATCCTCTGCATTCCTTTTAAGCGAAGCGGCCCAGTGCTCGTCACCCAGTTGCTCAAGCAAAGTTGCGGCCTCACGCAGAGTCCGGACGAGTTGCTTCACGGCTTGGGTCGCATGCATGGGACCGAGATTCTCAATTGGGCCACCCTGAGAAGCTTCCAGACAAGGCGCGCCACCAGAACAGCTTCGTCCGCACAGAGGACTGTGCGGACTACTTCGGCTTCACGCGATGATGTCCCGCACCACCTTGCCGTGGACATCCGTGAGGCGGAAGTCGCGGCCGGAGTAGCGGTAGGTGAGCTTTTCGTGATCGAAGCCCAGCAGATGCAGCATGGTGGCGTGGAGGTCGTGCACGTGCATGGGCTTCTCCACGGCCCGGAAGCCGAACTCGTCGGTCGCGCCGTGGATGTGGCCGCCCTTCACGCCGCCACCGGCCATCCAGACGGTGAAGCCGAAGTGGTTGTGGTCGCGACCCTTCATGACGCCGGCATTTGAACCGGCCTGCGGGAGTTCGACGGCGGGGGTGCGGCCGAACTCGCCGCCCCAGAGGACCAGCGTTTCGTCCAAGAGGCCGCGCAGCTTGAGATCGGTGAGGAAGGCGCCGATGCCTTGATCACACTCCTTGGCGAGGCGGCGGTGATCCTCGATATCGTCGTGGCTGTCCCATGGCTGGCCATTGCCATGCCAGAGCTGGATGTAGCGCACGCCGCGCTCCAACAAGCGCCGGGCCATCAAGCACTGACGGGCGAAGGCACCGGGGCCATACATGTCGCGCACATGCTGCGGCTCCTTGGTGACGTCGAAGGCATCGGTCGCCTCGCTCTGCATGCGGTAGGCGAGCTCGAAGCTGCGGATGCGGGCCTCGAGCTGGGGATCGTGATCGTGCGAAGCAAGGTGGCGCTCGTTGAGCTGGCGCAGGAAGGCGAGCTGGTGGGCTTGGCGGGAATCGCGGGCGCCGGGGTTGCGCAGGTTCTCGATCATCTTGTCCACCTGCTCGATCGAGCTGTCGAGATAGGTACCCTGGAAGTTTCCAGGCAGGAAAGCGGAGCGCCAGTTCTCGGCGCGCTTAATCGGCATGCCGCCCGGACACATCGAGACGTAGGCTGGCAGGTTCTCGTTTTCGCTGCCGAGACCATAGCTGACCCAGGAACCCATCGAGGGCCGCGGCAGGCGTCCATCACCGCAGTTCATGAGCATCAGAGAAGGCTCATGGTTCGGCACGTCCGCGGTCATCGAGCGGATCACGCAGAGGTCATCGGCATGCTTCGCGGTGTGCTGGAAGAGTTCGCTGACCTCGAGGCCGCATTGGCCGTAGCGCTGGAACTCGAAGGGCGTGCGCAGTGCCGCTCCGGTCGGACGCTCGGTCTTCATGGTCTCCAGCGGCATAGTCTTGCCGTGGAATTCCTGGAGCTTCGGCTTGCGGTCGAAGGTATCCACCTGCGAGGGCCCGCCATTCATGAAGAGGTGCACCACCCGTTTGGCCTTCGGCGCGAAGTGCGGCTCGACCAGTTCTGACGACATCCCGGAAGCACGGCCGCTCATCAGCCCGCCCAGCGCCATCGCACCGAAGCCCATGCCGCAGCGATTCAGGAAGTCGCGGCGATCAAGGACGATGTCGTTGGCGGTGATGCGGTGGTGGGACATGCGGGGACTTTGGTTTTAACCGCGAAAGGACGCGAAAAGCGCGAAATTTGAACAGCCGGAATCCAAGAGGAACCACGAATGAACACAGATGGACACGAATGAAAGACAGGGGAGCTTTTGAAACTGCATTTTTCATTGGTGTGAATTCGTGGTGGCTCATGGCTTTTGCATTCGGAGCTGCATCAGTCGATGAAGTGGAATTCGTTCGAGGCCCAGAGCATCTGGACGAGGTCTGCCCATGGATCGGCGGCGGTGGGCATGGAGGGAGGATCGTTGGATTTAGGAAACTCGTCGGTGAAGTTGCCGACCTCCTCGACCGGTGCCTCGGCAGACTCGCGGCCCTCAATCCGCAGGTTCCAGTTAATATTGCCGCAGGAGTCACCTTTCGGCGCACGGAGTACGAGATCCATCGTATCTCCGGCCTTCACATCTACCCAGGTGCCGGCGATGTCACGCTCCGACTCGGCGGGGAACTCGGCACCGGCCAGCTCCTTGCCTTGGCCGTCGATCCGCCAAGCCAAGGTATCGCCGTTCTTTTGCGTTCGCTTGAGATGGCCTACCATGCGCACCTGACCCTCGCCATTGGAGCGCCAGCGTAGGACCATCACATGATTCGCGGAGACGTGACCGCCGCCTGCACCCACGTTCAACCAACGCACCGGCGCAGTGCTGGGATCGGGGCCGGTTTTCCAAACCTTGTCGGCAAAGATCGGGAAGGTGGTGAGATCCTCGCTCGGGGCGCCGGTCTCAGGACCGTAGCGGACTTGCCAATAGCCACCGAGTCGCGGCGCGTAGTCGGCGGGCGAGGCGGACTCGATGAAACCCATCGCGCCTTCTTTCTCCTCAGTCGCAGGAGCACGGCGGAACAGCTTCTGATAGATCCAGATCACCCGTGCCGCATCATCTGGCAGCGCGCGGAACTCCGCACTGGAAGTGAGGTGGGTCGCCTGGCGCAGCACCAGCGGGCCATTCAGGAAATACAGCGCCTGCTGCGGCACGGTGGTCTCCACCCGCTTCGGGCTGTGGTGATCCGGATGCGGCAGGTCGAAGGAAACGAAGGTCCCCGGCAAGGCATAGCGATCGACGAAGGCATAGAGGCTACGCCGCGGATCGGAGTTCGAACTATCCAGATTCACCGAACGACCGCCGGTGCTGTGGGTATCCAAGGCCCCGCTCGATGCCAGCACGCGGTCACGCATCGACTCGAAGTCAAGGCGGCGGCGGTTCCACTTCCAGAAGCGCGTGTTCGCCTCATCGATCGAATTGTTCTCGGGCGGCCCGCTCGCGGCGAGGCGGAAGGCCTGCGAGGTGAGGAGCAAACGGTGGAGTTGCTTGAGCGAGTAGCCGCTATCCCGGAAGGACACCGCCAGGGTATCGAGCAAGGGCAGCAGCGCCGGGCTCGGCGTCTGCACCCCGAAGTCGCCAGGTTCCGCGAGCGGTGCACCAAAATGCCAGGCCCACACGCGATTGACCATGACGCGCGCGGTCAAGGGATTCGCGGGATCGACGATCTTCTCGGCAAAGGACAGGCGCGGGCTTTTGCCATCCTCGAACTTGCCACCGCCGAGGAAGCTCAGCCACTGGCGGTCGAAGGTCTCGCCGCGGTTCGCGGGGTTGCCGCGCAAGAAGATCACCGCCTGAGACCAATCCTTCTTGTCGCTCACGCTCATCGCCCGCGGTGGCGAGCCCGGATGCTCGGCGAGTACCTTGCTCATGGCACTCTGGCGCTGGCGGCGCTGGTTGCCATCCTCCTGGTCCATGAACTCGGAAATACGATCAACGTCGTAGCTAAGCGGACACTCCCTCTGGGACCGCACGCCGGCCAGCTCGCTGCCCTCCCCTGCCCCGAGCCACTCCGTGGCCAAGGCATCGCTCAAGGCTTTGCGCGCGCCGTCATCGGCGGCAGTGTCCATCTCCTGCGCCCACTGCTTGAGACGCGGCGTGGCCTTGTCTCCCCAAGCGCGATCCTTCAGGAAATCGCGCCAAGCCATGATCGCATTGGCCCGCAGCTTTCCACGCTTGAAGCCCTCCGCAGTCGCCTTACCCCGGTCCCAGTCCTCCTTCTTCGCCTTCCAAGCGATGTCGAGGTAGTTGGCAAAGTTCTCCTTTGCCCGGACATGATCGACGATCTTCTGCCGGGCCTCTCGGTCGATGTTGTCGAGCTTGGCGACTTCCTGCTCGTAGGCGGCAAAGGCACCTTCATCCGGCGGCTTGCCGATCACCGGTTTGTCTTCCGGCTCGTTGGTATTGTCGAAGATCGAATAGACCGAGTAGTAGTCCCGCATCGAGATCGGGTCGAACTTGTGGTCGTGGCAGCGGGCGCAGGCCACCGTGCTGGAGAGGAAGCCGCGGGTGACGACATCGACGCGGTCATCGATGGTCTCGACAGGACCACCGCGCAAACCAACGGTGAGGAAGCCGAGCGCGGCGAGATCCGGGTCGTCCTTCTTGTCTGTTAGAAGATCCGCCGCGAGCTGGAGCTTCACGAAGCGGTCGTAAGGCAGGTCCCCATTGAAGGCTTTGATCAGCCAGTCACGGTAAGTGTAGGCGAAGGGGTAGCGGTTGTCCTGGTCGAAGTTGTAGCCGCGGGTATCGGCATAGCGTGCCACATCCATCCAGTGCCGGGCCCAGCGCTCGCCGTAAGCGGGACTGGCCAGCAGCTCATCGATCAAGGCGCTCCAAGTGGCGTCGTCCGGATTCGCTTCGATCCGCTTCAACTGCTCATCCGAGGGCGGCAAGCCGGTGAGGGTGTAAGCGGCGCGCTCCAGCCACTGCCGCGGCGCGGCGAGCGGGGCCGGCTTGAGCTTGGCCTCGCCCCATGAGGCGGCCAGCAGCGCATCCACCGGATTGGCAGCAGCGGGAATCTCCGCTTTCACCGGCGGCACGTAGGCCCAGTGCTTCCGCTCCTCCGCAGCCGCGCAGGAAAGCAGAGCCAGCATAAGGAAAGTGACACGCATGAGCCGACAAGCGGGACGCTGTTTACCGGCCAAATCTTACACCGATGCGCAAGAATCCCAACGGGGTTTTTTCCCGAAAATTCCGCTCCTTGCTCGTTATCAACGGTTATTCCGCGCTTCCTCCTCCAGCACCCGAACCCGGATCCAAGCCAGCGCCAGCGAGGACTCCTCCGAGGCTCCGATCCGGATCTGGTCAAAGTTCATGCCGGGAAGGATCTTCGAGTGGACCAAGGGCGAGTTGCCGGGCCTGTCGCCCTCGTGCAGCTCCACCCTGCCATCGCGACGGTCGTAGAGCAGGGTCATGGTGCGCGGGCCAGTGACGTTCTTCGCGGGCATGAGCGGGACGAGGCTGCGCTTTACATCGAGCGACCAGGTCCACTCGGGGCCATAGCTGTCACCGAAGAAGCAAACTTCGTAGCCATCCTGGTAGAGGCTGATGCCGGACCAGCCGGGGCTGTGGAAGGGCTTGTCGCCACCGGCCATGGTCTGGACCGTAACCAGCATGACCGGCCGGGCCACGGAGAGCCCGTCCTTCGGGATGTAGAAGTAGGTTTCGAAGCCGCTGCCCTCAAGGTGTCCGGCGCGAATCTGCGGCGAGCCGCGCTCGAGCCGCCAGTGGCTTGCACCTTGGGAAGGCCGGCGCCCGGTGCTCATTTCACCGGAATCGAAGCGGTCTTCCAAAAGGGTGATCCCCGGGCCGTCCGCACGCAGCTCCAGCAAGACCTCCGCCTTGTCGGCGGGAGTGCCGGAGGCAATCCGCGCGGAATCCTCACGATGGGTGAACTTCCACGCGCCAAATGACGCTGCGCCGATCACCGCCACGGCGATCACCGGCAAGAGCCAGCGCGGCCCGCGGGAAACCGGGGGCACCGCTTCGCCGATGGAGTGGCGACCTTCGAACTCCTCGGTGAGCGAATGGTGGAGCAGGGCGTGCTCGCGGTAGAGCGCGAGCAGCTCGGGCTCAGCCTTGAGGCGGCGTTGGAGTTCCTCGAATTCGGCGGCGCCAAGATCGCCCTCGAAGGCGGCCATCACAAGCTGGTGGTCGGACTGTCTCATGCTCATCGCAGCGGGGTGCCTTGCTCCTTGAAGCGGACTTCGATGCACTTGCGCAGGGCCGCACGGAGATTGAAGAGAGTGGCTTTCAGGGTGCCGGGGCTGCGATTGATGGCCTTGGCGTAATCATTGAGAGGCGCCCCGCTGGCATAGCGGTGCTGAAGGAGTTCGCGGTCCTTCGGGCGGAGCTTTTGCAGGCAGTGGTGGAGGGCCTGGTGGCGAACCTCCAGCTCTTCCGGATCCGCTTCAAGCGCCGGGGAGATGCGCTCGACCAGCTCGTCATCAAAGACCAGCCAACCCTTCGAGGCGAGGCGGCGACGGTGGTTCATCAGGTGAAAGCGGATGACCTGGAAAGCCCAAGCCTTGAAGTTGGATCCCGCTTCAAACTGTTCGCGCTTCTGCCAGAGGATGATGTTCACTTCCTGCAAGAGGTCGCGGGCTCCGGAGGAACCCGGCATAAGGGCGCGGATGAAGGCAAGCATCGCCGTCTGGTGGTCGGTCAGCTCGGTGACGAAGGTTTCGGAGGCCTCTGCCGGGTTTCGGGCGGGATCCATGCTCTCCTGAATACGGGATGTCGCGGTGACGTGAAAGGTTTAGATGGCGCGGGCGGTTGATTGCGCTTTCCCACTGGGAATCCCCGCCACCACGCTTACAATTCCGCCATGCCCAGCAAGAAGGACATCCTGGACCTCCATTTCATGGACGCCCGCTACAAATTGATCGACCTTGCCGCCTTCCTGGACCGGGTGGAGCGGCACGAGGGCGAAGCGGATTTCCGGCTCGCTGGGCTCAAGAAGGCGCTGCCGATCCTGCTGTCCGACCAGCCCGGCCGGGCAAAGGCAGTGCTGGAGGCGCTGTCGGATCACTCGACGGAGCCAGCGGAGGCGGCGACCATCCAGTTCGCTTACGGCGCGCCGCAGGATTGAAGAAACTATCAATCACTCATCTTCCGCTTACCGCCCTCCTCTTTCCGCTTTCCGATCTCCATGAAATACATCGAGCCTCATGCCCACATGGTCAGCCGCACCACGGATGACTACGAGAAGCTCGCGCTGGCAGGCTGCGCGGCGCTGTGCGAACCGGCCTTTTGGGCGGGATTCGACCGCTCCTCACCGGCTGGCTTTTACGATTACTACCGGCAGCTCACGGAGTATGAGCCAAAGCGTGCGGCGAAGTATGGCATTCCCCATTTCTGCTGGCTCTGCATCAACCCGAAGGAAGCGGAAGATCCGGTCTTTGCGCGTGAGGTGATGTCGATCATTCCCGAGTTCCTAGAAAAGCCGACGGTGCTGGGCATCGGCGAGATCGGGCTGAACAAGAACACCAAGAACGAGCTGGCGATCTTCCACGAGCACGTCGAGCTCGCCCTGAAGCATGACCTGCCGATCCTGATCCACACGCCGCACCTGGAGGACAAGCTGAAGGGCACCAAGCTGATCCTGGATGCGCTGGCTTCATTCTCGAAGCTGGATCGGGGCAAGGTGATCATCGATCACGTGGAGGAACATACGGTGAACCTCGTACTTGAGCAGGGCTACTGGGCCGGCTTGACCCTCTATCCGGAGAGCAAGTGCACGCCGAACCGCGCGATCGACATGCTGGAGACGAGCCACAGCGATCGGCTGTGGTTGAACTCGGCGTGTGATTGGGGGGTGTCCGATCCCCTGGCGGTGGTGAAGTGCGGCTTTGAGATGAAGCGGCGGAAGAAGTCTCTGGAAGAGATCGAGAAGGTGTTGTTTGAGAATCCGAAGCGGTTCTTGAGCCAGTCGAAGAATTTCAAGTTGCCGTGAGATGGCGAGGCCCGGGAGAGACCCCGGCCCACAGATCAAACGGGTTTGATTTGCCAAGGGCATCCAAAACGTCAGGCTGGCGGGGTGAAAGCATTGCTTTTTCTCGGCCTGATTGCAGCCCAAGCCCTTGCCCAAGAATCTCTTCCAGCGACTGCGAAATGGCAGTTCAGCACGGAGTTTCCGGGCAGCTCCGGCGATGCCCCGAAGTGGCAAGCCGGAGATGCGAGCTTTGGCAGCGGCGCGGCCTATGGAGGCAAGGCCAAGACCCGCTGGGACAGCGGCCAGCTCTGGCTACGCGGGAGCCTCGACCTCGCGAAAGTGCCCGCGGCACCACAGCTCTTCCTGACGCACCGGGCGGATGTGGCGATCCGGATCAATGGCCACCTGGTCGGCGACTTCATCGGTGAAACTCCCGGCGAAGTGCCGGTGCCGATCCAAGGCGAAGCCCTTGCCTCGCTGAAGCCGGGCGCAAACGAGATCACTGCCGAAGCGAGCTGCATCGGTGCCGATCCCTTCTTGGAGATCCGCATGGCGGAGGCGGCTCCCTCCGGCGCGATCCAAGCACCGCTCTACCGCGACCCGCGCTTCGACGGGGCCGCGGATCCGATGCTGGTGTGGAACCGCGGCGAGAAGTGCTGGACGATGTTCTACACCCAACGGCGGGCGAACCTGAAGTATTTGCCCCGCGTCGGCTATTGCTACGGCACCGACATCGGCATGGCGGTCTCCAAGGATGGCGGCCGCACTTGGAACTACGCCGGCACCGCGCAGGGACTCGAAACCCGCGGTGGCAAGAACACCTGGTGGGCACCGGAGGTAGTCTACATCGAGGGCAAGTATCACATGTGGGTCTCCTACATCGAGGGCGTGCACAACGACTGGACCGGTGATCCGGCGATGCTGCACTACACCAGCGATGACCTGCGGCACTGGAGCTTCTCCGACAAGCTGCCGATGAAGAGCGTCATCGACGCTTCGATCTTTCCCCTGCCTGCCGGCGGCTGGCGGATGTTCTACAAGCAGGACAGCAAGACGCTGATGACCGACAGCACGGATCTGAAGGTGTGGACCGACAAGGGCATCGCCGCGGATGACGCCGGCCAGGAAGGGCCGAATGTCTTCCGCTTCAAGGGCCGCTACTGGATGATCGCGGATGTGTGGCATGGCCAGCAGGTCTATCAGTCCGAGGACCTGACGAAGTGGACGCTGCAAGAAGGCGGCACGATCCTCGGCACGCCGGGCAAGCGCCGCGATGACGGAGCCTTTGGCCGCCATGCCGATGTGCTGGTGCAGGGTGAGCGCTGCTTCATCCTCTACTTCACCCACCCCGGCGGCGACAAAGGGCACGAGTTCGCGAGTTCGCTCAAGCGCACCTCCGTGCAGGTGGCGGAGCTCGAAGTGCGCGACGGCAAGCTGGTCTGCGACCGCGACAAGCCGCTGGGCTACCAGTGGTCCCCGGAGCTTACGGATTGGTAGCCTTCGCCGCGATCCGCATGGCCAGCACCTTGTCCACGCGGATGCCGTCCATATCCACGATCTCGAAGCGCCAGCCGCCTTCGTCGATCATGTCGCCTTCGGTCGGCACGCGGGCAAGGCGCTGCGAAAACCAGCCGGCGATGGTCTGGTAGTCGTCGCCCGCACCCTCGGGAGCAGAGAAGCCCTTGAGGAAGTTCTCCAGCTTCTCGATCTCGAAGAGTCCATCGATCAACCAAGAGCCATCCTTGCGCTGCTTGATCGGCATGCTCAGGCGCTCCTCCTTCGATGGCACGTCACCGACGATCGCCTCCATCAGGTCGATCAGGGTGACCATGCCGACCACCCCGCCGAATTCATCCACCACGAAGGCGGCATGATGGCCGGTGCGGCGGAAGTCTTCTAACAGGAGGCTGGCCTTCTGGACCTCCGGCACCAGCAGCGGCGGCTGCATCAGATTGGCGAAACGGACCTCGATGCCTGCGGCAAGCTGCGCGTAGCAGTCCTTCACCGAGAGCACGCCGACCAGATTGTCACGCTGGCCGTGATAGACCGGGAAGACACCGTGCGTGCTTTTGACGATCCGCGGCCAGACTTCGGTGTGGCTTTCGTCGCGGCCGATCCAGACCATCTTCGGCCGCGGGATCATGATGTCATAAACATCCAGCGACTCGAAGCCGAGCACGCCTTCCATCATTCTGGACTCGGTTCGATGCACGCCTCCGGCGATCATGCCCTCGCGGATCAACACGGTCAGCTCCTCGCGGGAGAGTTTCGATTCCTCGGTCTCCTTCAGGCCGACAAGGCGCATCAAGCCGGTGGTCGAGGAGGCCAGCAGCGAAACCAGCGGGCTGGTCCAGCTGGCGAGCTTGGTCATCATGCCGGCGGTGGCCGAAGCGATCGCCTCCGGGTAGCGCATTGCCACGCGTTTCGGCACCAACTCTCCGACAACCAACGACAGGTAGGTGATGGTGCCGAGCACGATCACATACGAGATCCAGCCGGAACCCGCCCCGATCACCGGCAATGGGTCGAGTACCGCCGCCAGCCGAGCAGAGAGCCGGGCACCACCGAAGGCACCCGCACACACCCCCACCAGCGAGATGCCGATCTGCACCGTGGACAGGAAGCGGTCCGGCGTGTCCGCCAGCTCGATCGCCTTGGCCGCGCCCTTGTCCCCGGCGTCGGCCCGCGCCTGCAGCAAGCCGCGGCGCGAGGAGACGATGGCGATCTCAGTCATCGCGAAGAGCCCGTTGCACAAGAGCAGGACGAGGATCAGCGCGATCTCCAGAAAAACAGAACTCATTTGTCGCGGAGCTTACGCAGGTCTCCGAGCGAATTTCAGCAATGTTTCTCAGGGCTGTGGGTCATCGCCGATCTTCGGCGTTTCCGGCAGCGGGTGCAATTTGCGGTGGATCACCGAGGCAATCACCGAAATCGCCAGCACCCCGGCGATCACGCCGAGCGAGACATCCGTATCGATCTTGTACTGGGTGTGGGCCAGCGACATCTTCACGCCGACGAACATCAGGATCACGCCGAGGCCATACTTGAGGAAATGGAAGTAGGGCAGGATCCCGGCGATCGCGAAGTAGAGCGAGCGCAGACCGAGGATCGCAAACACGTTCGAGGTGTAGACGATGAAGGTATCCGTGGTGATCGAGAAGATGGCGGGGATCGAGTCCACCGCGAAGATCACATCCGTGACCTCCACGCAGAGCAGAACTGCCAGCAAAGGGGTGGCCGAGAGCTTGCCATTTTCGCGGACCAGGAATTTCTGGCCGTGGTAGTCCTTGGTGATCGGCATCACCTTGCGCAAGAGCCTGATCGCGATGCTCTTGCCCGGGTCCACCGAGTCTTCATCGTGGAAGAACATCTTGATGCCGGTGAAGATCAGCAGGGCAGCGAAGACAAAGATGATCCACGCGAAATTGGTGATCAGGGCCGCGCCGCCGGCAATCATTGCGGCACGCAGGGCCAGCGCGCCGAAGATTCCCCAGAAGAGCACCTTGTGCTGATACTCGCGCGGCACCTTGAAGAAGGAGAAGATGACCGCGAAGACGAAGACGTTGTCCACCGAGAGGGATTTCTCAAGGAGGTAGCCGGCGAGGAACTCCTTCGCGGCGGGCGCACCGATCTTCCAGCCGACCCAGGCATTGAAGGCCATGGCGAGGGCGATCCAGACCACGGTCCAGCCGAGGGCTTCCTTCAACTTCACCACATGGGCCTTGCGGTTGAAGACCCCCAGATCGAGGGCCAGCATCAGCATCACAAAGCCGTTGAAGGCCACCCACCAGGATATCGGAACCGCCGCGATTGATTCAGCAAGCATGAAGCGGGAGACGTACTCGCGGGGTGGTGAGATCCGCAATTGGAAAGGGGCATGTAATTTTCCACCCGGACAGGATTGTAGTGAAAAATACTCATTCCAGCACTACCAAAAGGGTGATGAGTCCTCGACATTTTTCCCGCGGAAGTGGATGAAATAGAGCGTGAAAGCGCTATTTGTCCTTGTCGCTATTGCCGGTCTTACCTGGGGCCAGGGCGAGCGGAGTCCCGATGAGATGCTCCGTTTGTCCTTGGCTCACGGTGGAGCGGTGGATCTTGCGAATTCGGGATATGAGAAGGCTTTCCCGATCGACTGGCTCCCGACCGAAGTGAAATACGAACCGGACGCGATCTCACTCATTCCGGATACCGCTCACCGCCAAGACAGATTCATAGGGCTCTATCTGGTGAATGCTTCCAAGCAGCCGATCAAGGGAATCAATCGGGCAGTCTCTTACCCGTACCAGGCGGTACGAATAGATGCCAAGGAAGACTTATGGGAGCAAATCAGGGGTGGACTGATGTGCGGGAATCTAAGCGAGGAAGAACTCACACCGAAGGAGCTACCTCCAGGTCATGTGATGGTCTTCATGACTCTAGCCCCCTCGTCCGGAGGAGATACCGAAGGGGTGCTACGCTACGCCCTCGCGACCATGGACGCCAAAACCGAAGTGTGCTCCAAGCCTCTCCCGGGAAAATACTTCGCTGCGGAGCTTGAGAGCGCTCTGATCAGAAATAGCCGCGATCTGCTTGAGCTCCTACCTGCGATCCCTCCGGGTAAAGAGCCCTTTGACTGGAGCAAGGGGCTCACTCCTGCCGGTAAAGAGGAGCTCGTAGCAAAGGTGCAACTCCTGTTGGCCAATTGTGGATCCATTTACATTCGTGACGCTGCCGGGCGCTGGCTGACCTTCATGGATACCCAAAACAGTGATCCGGCGTGTCGTAAGGCGCTGCGAGCCCTTCTGGAGAAACCATGGTCCGCTAGAGGCCAGCAAGGCGCGTGGCTGGATGAGTGCTTGGCAGCCCTTGCCTCCACTCCTGACAAGGAGCAGGCCTATGGCAGCCCGGGTAGGTTTCGCGAGACGGTGTGGAAGCAGTTGATCCATCTCATGCCAGGGACAGTTCCGAAGTCCCTCTCGGAGCTCTACAACCAAAAGCTCGCGGAGCTACAAAAAGTGGCTCTAGCGACGGTGAAAGGGCCTGCCGCTCCGGAGTCCGCCGCCGCGAGGAAGTTTCTCGAACTGCCTCTCGTCAAGGTGGTCGGGAGATAAGGGATCAAATCGGTTGGACGAGACTGCGGGAATGCACGATCAGATACTGCTTCTTTGCCGATCCATGAACCCCACCGTCTCCGTCACCCGCCAATATCCAGCAAGCTCCGAAGAAGCCTTCGACGCGTGGCTTAATCCGGCCAAGGTCGGCAAGTGGATGTTCGGGCCGCCGCTGCGGGAGGAGAAGGTTCTGCGGATGGGTCTGGAGCCGAAGGTCGGCGGACGCTTCTCCTTCGTGGTCGAACGCGAGGGCAAGGAGTTCGATCACGCGGGCAAATACCTGGAGATCGCCCGACCGGAACGGCTGACCTTCACTTGGGGCGTGCGTGGGATGTCGGATGAGAGCAAGAGCCGGGTGAGCCTGGTCTTCCTGCCGACGGCGGAGGGCTGCGAACTCACGCTGACCCACGAGCTGGATCCAGAGTGGGCCGACTTCGCGGAGCGCACGCGGGCGGGCTGGGAGAAGATCCTGGATTCCTTGGGGCGCTTTCTCCGCCAGCAAGGGTAGCAGAATGGAGGACCAAGCCCGCGAAGCCGGTGCCCGCGAACTCGCGCTGGATACCGCCGAGCCTGCACGGTACCTTCGCGATTGGGATGAACGCCGCGGCTACCGTTAGGTCGAGCTGGTCGCATGGGGCAGCACCAACTACACCAGCGTCATCCTCTCCAAGACCCTCCACCCCGCATCAGCATCAGCATGACCCTGAAGATCCGTGAAACCGTCCCGGCCGATTGGACCGACTGCGCGACTTTCTTCCGCGAGTGCTTCAATGCTCCGCCATGGAATGAAGCATGGACCGATGACAGCGCCCTGCAACGCCTCGCCGATTGCGCGCGCACGCCGGGCTTCCTCGGACTGATCGCAGAGGATGGCGCGGAGATCGTTGCGATGGCCTTCGGCTATTGGCAGCGCTATCAGGAAGAGCGCCACTTCTTCCTGCTCGAGTTCTGCGTCGCGAATGACCGCCAGCGCCAAGGCATCGGCAGCAGCTTGATCACGGAGCTTCACACCCGCCTCCAAACCGCCGGGGTGAATCGCATCTACACGCTCACCGCCCGCGATACTCCCGCGCAGGACTTCTATGCGAAGGAAGGCTTCTACCTCAGCCCGAAGATGGTGATGATGGCGCGGCGCTATTGATCCTCGCCGAGTTCCACCACCGCTCCGTCTTCGATTCCTTCCGCGACCAGGCGTCCTGGCCCCGCGAAGGACTTGGCATCACCCGCGACCATCAGGTGGTCCTTGCGCGAACCTTCCAGCGTCACCCAGAGGTGGCCGGACACCAGACGCAGATTGAGGACTTCCGATGCTTCCAACTGCCGCGAGAAGATCTGGCCATAGCCGATCCGCGCCCGGGCCATGCCGCGACGGCGCAATCTTTCGGGCAGATTCATGGCTGGAATAACGATGTTCATGAGCGTGAGCGGGGCTTGCGTTGGACCGCGGGGCTGCTGCGGAATGGGACTACTTCGGAAGGCAGGGAAAGATGGGCCGGCTTCTGCCAGACTTTCAGGACATGATCGCGCACAGCGGCAACGGAGGGATCACCCTCATTGGCGGCGAGGTAGCCGATGCTGAGCGGCACGGAGGCTCGGAAATGCGGTAGCATCACCACCCGGTCCTCGAAGCCATTCACCTTGATCTGATCGACCGCGGTGATAGTAAGGCCGAGGCCCTCCGCCACCAGGTTGAGCACCGTGAGGTCCTCGTTCACTTGGAATCGGCGCGTGAGATTCAGCCCTTGCTCTTGGCCGATCCGCTGGATGAAGCGGCTGTAAGAGCAGGCCGGTGACGTGAAGATCCACGGCTTGTTCTCCAGGAGTCTCCAGTCCGGTTTGGCAAGCTCTGCCGCCCACGCAATCGGCGCGGCAATGCACAACTCGATCTGGTCGAGCTCGTGGTAGGCGATCTTGGAAGACTCGCAGGAACCCTCGAAGAAGCCGATCGAGATGGTGCCGTCTTCAATCCCCTGAAGAACCACACCGCTACTGCCATTCACCAGCTCGAAGCACAGATCTGAATGCTCATCGGTAATCGAGCGCAGGATCTCGACTAGGCGCAGGACTTCAGGACGATTGTTCACACCGAAGACCAGCTCACCGGAGACCGAGCCACGCAGGCTCTCCGCGCTGTGCTTGAAATCGCGCGCGGCATCGACAATCCGGCGGGCTTGCTCGCGCAGGACTTCGCCGGCGCGGGTCAGCTTCATGCCCTTGGTGCCGCGGTCGAAGAGGCGCACGCCCACTTCTTCCTCGAGCGCCTTGATCTGGGCGCTGACGGCCGGCTGGCTGGTGAAGAGCTTCTCCGCGGCGCGGGTCAGGTTTTGCTCTTCGGCGACGGCGAGAAAGGTGCGGAGCTGGTAAAGTTCCATGGCGGCTTGAGGAAGGACTCGCCGCCATCATTCCCCAGGAACCCCGATTCGGCCAATCGCATCTTCCGATCTCCCCCATTCGTTCCACCGATGGTGGCGATTTCTTAGGCCTCGCGCGAGGCCGAGCGCAGGATCGAGGGCCCCGGCAGAACCAGCAGAAGCGCAAAGACTAGCACCAGCACGAAGGAACCCGGCAGCCCAACCCAGTGGCTCAGGCCGCCGATCGCTGGCGGGCCGACCAGGAAGCCGAAGTAACCGATCACCGAGGCCGTCGCCACACCCTGCGCCACGCTCTCGCGGTGGGCACGGCCAGCAGCACTCAGCAGCACCGGCACTAGGTTTGCGAGGCCGAGGCCCGCAAAGCCGAGGCCGATGAAAGTGACCGGCCAGACCTTCACGGAAACCACCAGCAGCAAGCCGACTAACAAGAGCACGCCGCTGACTCGCAACACATTCAGGCCACCATGGCGGGCCACGGCCCAGTCGCCGAGTAGACGACCGGTGGCCATCGACAGAGAAAAGGTCCCGAAGGCGAAGGGCGCGAGCCAATCCGCGGCACCCGACACGCTGCGCGCATAGACTGCGCTCCAGTCCATCATCACGCCTTCGGCAAAGAGAACGAGGAAGGCCAGCACGCCGATCTTCAGCAAGCGCTGGTCAGGCAGCTTGAAGCCGCCGCTCGGCTTGCTCGTAGAAGCATCGCCACCGGCCAAGCGCCGCGTGCAATAGAGGGCAGTCGCAAGCAGCACCACCGACACGGGGAGAGTGATCGTCACCGGCTCGGCACCCTGCTTCAGGGCGATGCCCACCGTGCTCGCCGCTACCAAGCCGCCGAGGCTCCACAACGCCTGCAGGTTCGACATGATCGGGGTGCTGCGGCGGCTCTGGATCGTGATCGCCTGTGAATTGCAGGACACGTCCAGGGAACCCTTGAAGGCACCGAAGATCAGCCCGATCGCAAATAGCAGCCCCAGGCTCGGCGAGAGCGGGATGAAGGCCAGGGCAACGCAATAAGCCGGGGCCAGGAAACGCAGAACCGTGCGGCTGCCGTAGCGGGCCAACACACGCCCGATCAGCGACATGGAAAGCATCGCGCCGATCGCCAGAGTCAGCAGCACCAGACCCAGCGAGGATTCCGTCAGCTCGAACTTGTGCTTGATCGAGGGGATCAGGGCCGCCCAGGTGCCGAAACCGATACCGTTCAGCAAAAACAGCAGCGAGGCGGCGATCCTGCTGCGAACCTGCTCCTGCGGGCTGGCCAGAGGGGCCGCTCCATAGGTCGCTTCCGAATTCATGCCGCGATCTTCCCCGATTTCCGGCGATTCTTCCAATGGCATGTTTTCATGACCGTGATAACCTCTGGCTATGGAGATTCGCGAGCTGAAATCCTTCGTGCTGCTGGCCGAGCAATTGCACTTCGGCCGCGCCGCCGCGCTGCTGCACCTCAGCCAGCCAGCGCTGACCAAGCAAATTCATCGCCTGGAGGAGGAACTCGGCAGCCCGCTCTTCGAGCGCGGCCGCCACGGCACCACGCTCAGCGGCTTCGGGAAGCAGTTCCTGAAGGAAGCGCGCAGCACCGTCGCGGGCTTCGAGCGCCTGCTCGACCGCGCCCAGAGCGTGGCCCGCGGCGAGAGCGGGCATCTCTCGATCGGCTTTGGCTTCCACACCCTGGAGCTGGTGCCGCGCCTGATCGTGCGCCTGCGCGAAACCGCACCCGGCATCGGCTTCGACCTGCGCGATATGTCCACCGCGGAGCAGGTGGAGGCCTTGCGCGAGGAGAAGCTCGATCTCGGCTTCCTGCGCCTACCCGCGCCAGAGGAATTCCGCATCGTGCCGGTGATCAAGGATCGCCTCGCTCTCGTCTCCTCCCCCGCCCTGCCGCTGCCTGCCAGCGTCAGCCTGGCGGATTGCCGCGACAAGGCCTTCGTCAGCATCTCGGAGGAGCGCGCACCCGGCTTCTTCAGCCACATGCTGCGCCTCTGCGCGAAGCACGGCTTCCACCCGCGCGTCGTCCAGCAGGTGCCCGAATTCACCACCGCACTCGCGCTGGTGCAGGCGGGACTCGGGCTCGCGATCATCCCGGAGTCTGTGGGCATCAGCCGCTTCCCCGGCATGAAAGTGCACGCCCTGCGGGACAAGGATGCGGCATGGTCGGTCGGCGCCGGCTGGCGCAAGGGTGACACCAATCCCGCTCTGGCGAAGTTCCTCCAGATCTTGAAAGAAGAGATGAAGAATCAGTGAAGGCGGCGTATCGACTTGGTCAGCGGGCCTTCCGATGTTAGATTGCCCGCGTCGTGGAAACAGTGCCGTGGTTGCCCGGAGAGATCCCCCGCTGGGTCTTCATGTGGGCCATCGCGGTTAGCATGTTCATCGTGCTGAAGGCACTGAGCTTTCGAGGCATTAAAGCGAGTGGCGCATCGCTCCCGCGCAAGCTGGCCTATCTCTTCCTGTGGCCGGGCATGGATGCGAGGGGCTTCCTCACCCAGCCTGCAAGCAAGCTGCCCACTGCCTCCGAATGGATTGCTGCCGCATTGAAGACGCTTGTGGGGATCTCCCTTATCTTCGGATCACGTCTCTTTGACCAAGCGCTGTTCGCCGGCTGGATGGCGATGGTCGGCGTGGTCTTCGCTCTCCACTTTGGCAGCTTCCACCTATTGAGCTGTTTCTGGCGCAGCCGCGGCATCCAAGCCGTGCCACTGATGGACCGCCCGATGCTCGCTTCCTCGGTCTCCGACTTCTGGGGCAAGCGCTGGAACGTCGCCTTCCGTGACCTGACGCACCGCATGGTCTTCCTGCCCGTGCTCAAGCGCCACGGACGCACCGCCGCGCTGATGACAGGCTTCCTCTTCAGCGGCGTGATCCACGAACTCGCGATCACCGTGCCCGCTGGTGGCGGCTATGGCGGCCCGATGGTCTTCTTTATCCTACAAGGCTGCGCTGCGCTCTTCGAACGCTCCAAGACCGGCAAGCGACTCGGCCTCGGCAAGGGCTTGCGCGGCCTGCTCTTCACCCAGGGGCTACTCCTTCTCACCGTCGCCCTGCTCTTCCCGCCGCCCTTCGTGCTACGGATCATCAATCCTTTCTGCGACTTCCTCCATGAACTTGCCTTTTGACATTCCCCTACCGCTGGCGATCCAAGCCGCAGGCGCGCTCCAAGTCTCAATCCTCGTCGCCTCCGCTTTGGTGCCTCAGCAATTGAACTGGAAGGAAGCTTTCGCCGTGCTGCCGAAGCTCCACCGCCAGATGTACTGGATCTACGGCATCTACACCGCCGCCGCGATCCTCACCCTCGGCCTCTTCAGCCTCTGCGCCGCCAACGATCTCGCGGCCGGCAGCCGATTGGCCAAGATGGTCTGCGGCGCGAATGCCCTCTTCTGGGGTGTCCGCGTTTGCCTCCAATGGGTCATGGATGCAGAGCCCTTCCTCACCAAGTGGTGGCTCCGCGCTGGCTATCACTTGCTCACCGTGCTTTTCTTCAGCTTCACCCTCTTCTACGGCTGGCTGGCGCTGAAGTAGTCCGCCAAAGGGAGTCCGCTCAGTCCTCTGAGCGGACTACTTCTTACTCCCCGAAGAAATGCCGCCCGATCTTGGAAGCCTCGGTTCCATGATCCGACTCCCAATACACATCCTGCACAATGTCGTTCACACCGGGCGGAGGGCTATTCTCGGCATAGCCCACCGCGGCCTTGGCCTCCGCCTTCGCTGCCTCGTTCATCTCGGCAAATGTGGCCTCATCGATAAGGCCCTCCTCCATCAAGGTCTCCTTCCACCTTCGAAGCGGATCGCGGTTCGCCTTCATCCATTCGACCTCTTCCGGTGACCGGTACTTTTTATGATTCGCGTCCGCCACGCTGAAGCCGTAATAGCGATAGGTCGGAATCTCGATCACCGTCGGCCGGCACTCCTTCTTGGCCCGCTCCATCGCCACTCCTAACCTGGCCCGCAGCTCATAAAGATCCCCATCCCCCGTCTTATCCCAAGCGATGTCGTATGTTTCGGCACGGCGCGCCAAGCATTCCTTGAAGCGCGATGAGCGCGACACCGAGGTGCCCATTGCATAGCCGTTGTTCTCAATCACATAGACCACCGGCAGCCCGAAGAGCCCCGCGAGGTTCAACGATTCGTGATACACACCTTGGTTCACCGACCCGTCGCCCAGAAAGCACAGCGCGCAGCCCTGCTCACCCCGCTGTTTCAGCGCAAAGGCAAAGCCCGCCGCGAGAGGTGTATGAGTGGCCGCGATGGCATGGCAGCCCCAGTGCCTGTGTTTTGGCGCATAGAATGAAAAGGCCCCGCCCTTCCCCTTGGAGCAGCCACCGAGCTTCCCGAAGAGCTCCGCCATGCCTGCCCTCATCTCCATTCCTGCGGCGATGGCGTGGCCCATGCCTCGCGGTCCGCTGATCGTGTGATCGGCAGGCCCAATCAGCGAACGAGCCGTAGCGGCAATGGATTCCTGCCCGACACTCAGGATCAGCCAGCCGCCCATCTTGCCTGCACTGTAGTAAAGCAGCGCCGTTTGCTCTAAACGCCGGATCCTCACCATCGTCCGCAGCACCTCCACCTTCGCCTCCGCGCTAAAGCCGAGATTCACCGGGTGCTGACGCCAGTCCTCCATCCACCGAATGTCTTGCCCGATCCCCCTGTCCGTGGCGAGCATGGATCCACGCGAATGCCGAAGCCACACCTCATCCGCCTGCACCTCCGCGGCGAGCTTTCCTTCGGCCCGGGCAAGGCCGAGCTGATGGAGAAGATCCGCGACCTCGGCAGTCTGCAAGAAGCCGCAGGGGCCATGGAAATGTCCTACTCGAAGGCCTGGAAGCTGGTGAAGAGCCTGAACGAGGGCTTCCGCGATCCCATCGTCATTCTCCACCGCGGCGGCCAGCATAAGGGCGGCGCGGAACTCACTGCCGAGGGCGCCAAATTACTGGCTCTCTACCAAAAAGCCGTCGCCGCCGCCGAGAAGGCCGCGCTCCCCTCGCTGGAGAAGATGCGCGCCATGCTCGCCACCGATTAAGCGAATTCATCGGCCTTGACCCTGATGGCCTCCGATATTCTTTACAAAACATATCGGCAATGGCGGACTTCGCCGCGATGAAAGCACTTCCCCTCCTCTGCCTCGCACCGCTGGCCGCCATGGCCGACACCACCGAGCTCGGTGAAGTTGTGGTCGAAGCTATGAAACCGGGCCTCGGCAACTACGTCACCAGCGCTGAAGCGGAGGACTTCGAGCGCCGCGACTTGGCCGATGCCCTCTCTCTTCTCCCCGGCGTCAGCATGACCCGCGTCGGCGCGCGTTCGGAAAGCATGGTCACCGTGCGCGGTTTCGACCTACGCCAAGTCCCGGTCTTCATCGATGGGATTCCCGTCTATGTCGTCTATGACGGCTACCCCGACCTCGGCCGCTTCACGATCCCCGCCGCCGGTGAGATCGAGGTCGCGAAGGGCCTGAGCCCGGTCTTGGCGGGCCCTAACACCCTAGGCGGTATGATCAATGTCTACACCCGCCGTCCGACCGAACCGATCGAAGGAGAGGTCCACACCGGTGCCTTCACCGGTGGTGGCTGGGATGCAGGCCTCAGCGCCGGCGGCAAACAGGAGAAGTGGTACTGGCAATTCGACCTCTCCTACATCGAGCAAGCCGCCTTCGAACTCTCCGATGATTTCCGGCCGCGTCCGACCGAGAACGGCGGCAGCCGCGAGAATTCCTACTACAACGACTGGCGCGCCTCCGGTCGCCTCGGCTGGACCCCGGCACCGGATGATGAATACGTGCTCGGCTTCTGGATCCAGCGCGGCGAAAAAGGTACCCCGCCCTACACCGGCTACGACAAGAAGATTGTCCCGCGCTTCTGGCAATGGCCGCAGTGGGACAAGGACACCTACTACGCCCTCACCCGCACCCAACTCGGCGGAGACACCACGCTGGAAACCACCCTGCACTACGACCGCTTCGAAAACCTGCTGCGCGCCTTCGACAACGCGAGCTACTCCAGCCAGACCAAGCGCTCTTCCTTCGACTCCTACTATGATGACTGGACCGCCGGCGGCTCGGTGAAGCTGGAGAACCGCACGCTCAAGGACACCCGCATCGCCGCCGCCTTCCACTACAAGGTGGACCACCACGAGGAAATGAACCGCGGCGCTCCGAAGTATACCTTCGAGGACGAGACCGCCTCCACCGGCATCGAGGCCGAGCACTTCTTCCCGTGGGGCAGCTCCTTGCAAGCCGGCATCAGCTACGACTGGCGCTCGATCAACGACGCCGTGGACACCAACTCCGGTCTCCCTCTAACTGGCGACGACGCCGACTCCTGGAATCCCCAGCTCATCTGGAAGCACAAATTCTGCGATACCCTCGAAGGCCACCTTGGCTGGGCCGAGAAGAGCCGCTTCCCCACCATCAAAGACCGCTACTCCTATCGCCTCGGCCAAGCGATCCCGAACCCGGATCTTGAACCGGAGACCGTCGATCACTTCGACCTCGGCCTTGATGGCAGCGCTTGGGACAACCGCTTCCAGTGGGAGGTGGGAGCCTTCTACTCGCGCATCGATGATGCGATCCAGCGCGTCGACAATGTTGCCTTCACCCCGGCGGGCGCGGGTCTCTTCCAGCTTCAGAACGTCGGCGAAGCCGAGCACCACGGTATCGAAGTCGCCCTCGGCAACAAGTGGACCGACTGCATCGAAACCGGCCTGCGCTACGCCTGGACCCACACCGAGAACCGCAGCAACCCGGCCATCCACATCACCGGCACGCCGGAGCACGAGATCTTCCTCTACTCCAAACTGCAGGTGCACGAAAAGGTGAAGCTGATTCCCTCCTTCGTCTGGGCCGACTCACGGGTGATCAGCAGCACCGGCAAACGGGTCGGCATCTACGCCAGCCTCGACTTCAAGGCGGAAGTGACCCTGCCCGCCGATTGCACCCTCGGCTTCGGCGCAACAAATCTCTTGGAACGGAACCAACAATTGGACGAGGGATACCCGGAACCCGGCCGCAGCCTCTTCGTCGACCTCCGCCATGAATTCTAAACATCTCCTCTTTCTCGCCGCGATCCCTTGCCTGGTCGCGCCCCTCGCCGCCGAACCGATCCTGCGTGTCTACGATGGCACGACATGGAAGGACCTCGACCAGGAGACTTGGGCCAAATTCCCGCGCACGGAGGTCAGCGGCAAGGCCCGCGACGGCATTGAGAAGAAGTTCTCCGGCGTGGCCATGGCTGAGATCCTCAAGTGGCTCGGAGCTCCACAGGGCGAGACCCTGCGTGGCCAGGAGATGAACCGCGTGGTGCTGCTCACCGCCTCCGACAACTACCAGGTCGCCTACTCGCTGGCGGAGCTCGATCCTGCCTTCCGCCAGCAGAACATCATCCTGGCCGACCAGGTGGATGGAAAAGCGCTGGATGATTTCGAAGGCCCGCGCATGGTGGTAGCCGCCGATGACCTCCGGCACTCCCGCTGGATCCGCCAAGTCAAACAGATCATCCTGACCCGCGCCACCGCACCGACGCCATGAAGAATACCATCCTCCGCGCCCTCGCCCTCCTCGCCACCGGCCTGATCGCGCATGCCGATGAAATCCGCGTGGCCGCCGCTGCCAGCCTAACCGAAGCGGTCACCGAGATCGCGAATGCCTATGGCAAGGAGGCCGGGGGCAACAAGGCCACCCCGGTCTTCGCTGCCTCCAATGTGCTGGCCCGCCAGATCGAGGAAGGCGCGCCGATCGATGTCTTCATCTCCGCCGACGAGGCGAACATGACCAAAGTGGAGAAGGCCAGCCTGGTGAAAGACTCCGCGCCGCTACTGACGAATTCGTTGGTCGTGGTGGTGCCGAACGATTCCCCCACCAAAGTCGGCTCGGCGGCGGATCTCGATGGCCTCAAGCGCATCGCCATCGGGGATCCGGCCGCCGTGCCCGCCGGAGTCTATGCCAAGGCTTGGCTGACCAAGGCCGGCCTCTGGGAGAAGATTCAGCCGAAGACCGTGCCGAGCGAAAATGTCCGCGCCGCCCTCGCCGCGGTGGAAGCCGGCAATGTCGATGCCGCCATCGTTTACAAGACCGACGCCGCCGTCTCGAAGAAGACCAAGGTCGCATGGACCGTCCCAGCCACAGACGTGCCCGCTATTGTCTATCCCGTCGCCATCTGCACCGCCAGCAAGCACGCGGAAGATGCGAAGAAATTCGTCGCCTTCCTCCAGTCCGCCAAGGCCACCGAGATCTTCAAGGCCCGCGGCTTCGGCATCGCAGAAGTGCCCGCGGCAAAGTGAGGTAGCGGAACGGCTGCGGCCCTTGCCTTCCTCCTACGACACCCATCGTAGCTCAAGAACCCATTGACCGCCCCACCCCGGAGCACCCCATACTCCCGGGCCGCCAATGCCACCCGACGACCTCAGGCTGATTCTCTTCACCGTGGGCATGTCCGCCCTCGCGGTGCTGGTCTCCCTGCCCTTCGGCCTCGCCCTCGGCTGGTGGCTCGCGCGCAAGAACTGGCCCGGCAAGTCCCTGGTCGAGACCATCGTCATGCTGCCGCTGGTCCTTCCCCCGGTCGTGACCGGCCTCCTCCTTCTCCGTCTCTTCGGCCGCAGGGGCCCGCTCGGCCCTTGGCTGGATCAGGCCGGCATCGAGGTCATCTTCACCTGGAAGGCCGTCGTCATTGCCCTTGCTGTCATGGCCTTCCCCCTTCTCCTGCGCTGCATCCGCACCGCCTTCGAGGAAGTCCCCCGCCACCTGGAAGAAGCTGCTGCCACCCTCGGCAAAACCCCGTGGCAAGTCTTCACCAAGGTCAGTATCCCCCTCGCCCGCCGCGGCATCGCCGCCGGCCTGGTCCTAGGCTTCGCGCGGGCCCTCGGCGAATTCGGCGCCACCATGATGGTCGCTGGCCTCATCCCCGGCGTCACCGAGACCCTACCCCTCGCCGTCTACCGCAGCTTCCACGCCGGCGATGACTCGCGGGTCTGGACCCTCGCCGCGATCTCGGGGGTAATCGCGTTCGTGGCGCTGGCCTTGGCCGGGCACCTCACGAAAGGCCGCGCCTTCAAATAAGTCCCGTAGGACTATGCGGACTACCTTTTGGCCATCTGCTTCCGGAATAGCGGCACCAATTCCGCATCCATCCACGCGAAGGCCGCATCCAGCCCCTGCTCACGGTAGATCCGCCCGATCTTCGCTTCCACCGCCGTCGGCGCGCCGAAGGCACTCAGGAAGCCGTTCGAGGTCATCCGCGTGAACCACTCGCCGTCCATCGTCCCGCGCTCACGCAGCACCCAGCTCCGGGCGAAGAGCGCCAGCACGGCATCCCCGATCCAGGCGGATTCGCGCTCCAAGCGGATTTCGTCGGTCTTGTTCATCGCCGCGGCAGACTTCCTTCACTGGAGCGGCCGGGCCAGCTTTTCCATTCGCTGCCGCTCGATCCGGTCGCGCAGGCGGCCTTCGGAATCCGAATTCCAATACCCCGGCTGCAACTCCATGAAGACGCTGCTGTAGGGCAGCGCCGTGTTCGTCCGGATCACCAGCACCTCGAAACTCTTGGTCGCGTCCTCCATCAGCGTCATCAGCGACTGCTGCTCCAGCTCGGTCGTCTCGCGGGCGTGCAAGGACGCCTGCAGGCGCTTGCGGAAATCATCGATTCCCGGCGCGTAGTCGTTCTCCACCACCCGCATCTCGCGGGCCACGAAGATATTCGGCGTCACGTGCTCGGTCTGTTCCAGCGTCCGTAGCACCTCGTCCACCACCACCGGTATTTCCTCGTTGGCATTGATCTGCCTGACCCCCGGCCGGCTGTGCGCAGGGAAGGACGCTTCCGCCACCACGATCCAGTTCCGGTAGCCCAGTTGCGCGGTTTGCGCCACCAAGGCGTCACGCCAGCCGTTGCCCCGCTGGTATGCCCCACAACCGGACATCAGAACCGGGGCCAGAAGCAAACAACCGCGCAACCAACGCAACATCGGCAGGAGTAAACGACGGACCTCCGTGGCTGTCAATCAGGGCGCGGGATTCACCCCGCGCCCTTTTGGAATTAAGGCCTCACATCAGCTGCGCGCCCGCGTCCGCCAGCTCCGAGCGCTCGCCCCGGCTGAGCGAGACGTGCGCCACGAAGGGCAGCCCTTTCAGCCGGTTCTTGGTGTAAACCAAACCATTACTGCGGCTGTCCACATAGGGATTGTCGATCTGCGCAGGATCGCCCGCCAGGACCAGCTTGGAGCCGCGCGACATCCGGGTCACCACGGTCTTGGCCTCCTGCGGCGTCAGCTGCTGCGCTTCGTCCAACACGAAGAAGCGGTTCGGGATCGAGCGTCCGCGGATGTAGCACAGCGCTTCCACCTCGATGATCCCCTGCTCCATCAGGTGCTCCCAAGGCTTCTTCACCGGGCCGCCACCGCTTTGGCCGTCTTCCTTCTTGCTCTGCTTACGACGCGGGCCCAGCGGTGCCGCCGGGCGCATCAAAAGGTCCAGCGCATCGTGGATCGGTTGCAGCCAAGGCCGCATTTTTTCGTCCAGCGTGCCCGGCAGGAAGCCGAGCTGGTCGCCCATCGCCACCACCGGCCGACTCACGGTCAGGCCATTGTAGCGCCGGTTGAACATCTCGTGCAGCCCCGCCGCCACGGCGATCAGGGTTTTGCCCGTTCCAGCTTGGCCGAAGCAAGTCACCAGCGAAATATCCGGATTGAGCAGTGCATCGATTAGGCAGCGTTGGCCCAGGTTCATCGGCTTCAGCGCTGTGCCGTCCTGGATTTTCAACGCCTCTGGAATCTGCAGGCGCACCAGGCTGCCGTTCGCACTCATCCGCGCTGGCATCGTCTGCTTCTCGCCGGAGGCCAGTAGCACGTACTCATTGATCGCAATCTCTGCAAAATCCCGGCCCACCGCCAACTCCCCCGAACTCGCGAAACGCTGCAAGTCCGAGGTGTCCACCTCGATACGACGGACATCGTAGGCCGACGCTTCCTTGGGATCGACCTTGTCGTTGAGATAGTCCTGACAATCGATGCCCACCGCGCGGGCTTTGAGCTGCATGTTGAGATCCTTCGTCACCAGCACCACCGGTGCCTGGTTGTGGGTCATCAGCAGCAGCGTGCAGGCAAGGATCCGGTGGTCGACTCGCTCCTTGTCCGGAAAGATCCGGTGGAAGCGTGTGAGCATATCGGAATTCTTCGCGCACAGCGATGGATCATAGACTACCAGCCGGATACTGCCGCCGCCGTCGGTCGGCACACCACTGGTCACCTTGCGCGCACAAGAAAACATTTCCGTGAGCGTGCGGTGGATCTTGCGGGCATTGGCACCACGCTCGGATTGCTCCGTCTTGAAGCGATCGAGCTCCGACAGCACATCCACGGGGAGGCAGATGTGATTGTCCGTGAAGCGGGTGAGACAGGCCGGATCGTGCAGCAGCACATTGGTATCCAGCACGAAGTTCTTCACGGCTTGGTTCGGGGCACGCAACCCGAAGTCGGTCGGGTGCGCTTTTTTCCCCGCTCTGCTACTCCTTCGTCCGCTTCCGCCACCTTGTTGGATTTCGAAAAGTCGGGCTTGGGAGTCCTCGGCACGGTGGATCATGAGCAGGGGTGGTAGGGCTAAGTTACCGGCGGATCACGAGGAACGAAGAACCGGTCCGCCACCGGGCTCCGTTAAACCGCCACGCGGCGGCAGAAAATGGTAAAGTCTTTTAATCAAGACTCCTGAACTATTACCGACTGCGCTGGAATGGCAATCTCAAATCGCCCTCTTCGCAGCAAATCGTGACAGCTCCGCGCGGCGCGGCTTGCCCAATGGGCTCTTCGGAATTTCGCGAACCTCAATCAGCGATTGAATCCTGCGATAGCCGGGGCGACTCGCGTGATAACGCTCAAGCAACTCTGCCCAGGGTCTCTCCGGAGTGACAGTTTCGTGAACTAGCACAAGCTTGTTGCCCGCACGAGGATCGGCCACTGCCACCACTACCGCACTGCCCGGCGCCGCGCCCGCAAGTGCCAGAAGTTCAGCCTCTACAGCCACCGGATCCACGAGCTCACCGAGGATCTTCACCAGTGTATCGGCCCGGCCGAGCACTTGCAGTTGCCCGTTCTCTACTTTGCCTAGATCGGAACTCGCGAACCACTCGCCACTACGTTCCTCGTACTTCCACTCGCCCTCGCTTGATTTGAGCATCCCGCTGAAGAGTGCATCACCGCGCAGCAGTATCCTACCATCCTCATCGGTGTTCACTTCCCAGTTTGTCAGAATCCCGATCGGGCCCGTGACATACGGTCGATCTAGTAATTCCAGCCCCTGGGTTGCGATCTGTGATCCGGCTTCGGTCATCCCGTAGCTTGCCAGCACCGGCCAGCCCAGCTCACGCGCTGCGCGACCCGTGGTCTCGCCCAAGATACCACCGCCCACCACGATCGCCTTCAGGCTCGCCGGCGCGCGCAGGCCAGCGGCCACCAAATCATGCACTTGCGTCGGCACCAGCGAGAGATGCGTACCGCCTATCTCCTCAAGCCAAGCAGCGAAGGCAGCAGCATTCCACTTGTCCTCAAATTTCGCCATCCGGCAGCCCGCTTGGAAAACCCGCGCTACCACTCCGAAGCCACCCACATGATGCAGTGGCAGCGCCAGCACCCAGCAGCTATCGCGGTCCACCTGCAAATGTGCGTTCACCGCCGCGGCAGAAGCTAGCAGCGCCTCGCGGCTCAGCCCGATCCACTTCGGCTCGCCCGTGCTGCCGGAACTTCGGAAATACACCAAGCCCGGAATCCCCACGGGAGCATGGCCTTCGTGCCCCATCAGCACCGGCGTCTCCTGCTTCCAGAATCCCGGATCAATCAGGGCAGCCGCTTCCATGGCAGTTTATCCAACAGAACATCGAATCCCAAACCTTTGCCCGGCGGTGGATTGAAGCCCGGCGTCCATGGACCCAGCGCTTCCGTGAAGGCATCCGGCTCGAAGAGATGGTGCGTCTGCAAGCCGCAGGTGCCCACCAGCCCACCCGGGAACTGCAGGGCCAGCCGCCCCGCCTCCCAGGCCGCAAAAGCCTGTCCCAGCGGATGATCCATGTAGCTCGTGACCACCACACCCTGCCCCTTGGCCTGCGCCGCCTCCGCCAGCAGCCACGGCTCGTCGATCGCCGGCTTCACCACCACCACTTGCGCCGCCGTCGCCTGCGGGGCCGCCTCGCGGTCCACCGCCAGCGGCACCCGGGTATCGCCATACAGCTTGCGCCAGGTGCTCTCCGCATATTCGCAGGGATCTTCCAGGAAATCGATCCGGCTCCTTACCTCCACCGGCAAGCGCATGAACCACTCGGCGATCTCCTTGGCCTCGCCGCTCTCGTTAAAATCGATCCGCCAGCGCAGACCGGGATGAGCCTTCGCCATCTGAACGAGGAAATCCCCTTCCTTTTCGAGATAAGCCCCGCCCTTGAGCTTGGCCACCGTGAAGCCCGCCTCCACCGCCCGCATCGCCTCTTCTGCATTGGCTGAAACCAGCGTCGCATGACTCAGGGGCACCTCCAGGTCCTCGAACAACGGATCCTCCACGGACCGCGCCGCGCCATCCATCTCCAGGCAACGCAGCGCCCGCCGCACGATCGGCCAGCGCCGCGGTCCGGCCAAATCCTCCAGGCACTTCTGCAAGCTGGGATCCCCCAATTCCGGCCACGGGTGAATGCAGGCGTGCCCGCCTTCCGAATCCTTCAGCAGCACGCCCTCGAATTCCCTTCGGGACGAACGCGCGTTCAGGTTCAGGCTCCGCCGGCTCTTCAGGCGGTAGTGCCAGTACCAGATGATCGTGCCGGAGGCAGTGGTGAGATCGGTGATGCCCATGGAAAACAAATCAAAACTTTACGGCCAGCACGTGGAACAAGCCCGCGAAAGCCACCAGTTGCAAGGCCGACAAGGCCAGCAGCTTGTTCATCCCCGGCCCTTCCTCCATCGTGAAGACATCCCAGATGATCCGCAGCCCTAGCGTCAGCAGCGGCAGCACCGCCATCACCAGCCACGGCTGGCCCAGCGCGAACCAGCCGAGCCCAAGGAAGATCGTCAGCTTGATCTCAAGCCAGATGATCCCCCGCGCCGGCTTCGGCCCCAGCCGCACCGCCAGCGTGCGCTTGCCGGTGGTCGAGTCTTCCTCGCGGTCGCGCAGGTTGTTGATCGAAATCAGCACCGCCGAGAGCAGACCGATCTGCGCGCCGAGCAGCAGCGCCTCCCAGCGCCATTCGTGGATTTGCACGAAGACCGTGCCGGCCACCGCCACCAGCCCGAAGAAGGCCACCACGAAAATCTCCCCCATTCCCCGGTACGCCAGCGGGAAAGGCCCGCCGGTGTAGCCGTAGGCCAGATACATCGATGGCACCCCGATTGCCAGAATCGGCCAGCCGGCCGACCGGATCAACACCACCCCGCAGGCGACCGCCAGCAGCAGGAATACCGCGCCCCCCGCCATCACCACCTGCCGCGATAGCAGCCCGCTTGCCGTCACCCGCTGCGGACCGACCCGCCGCTCCGTATCCGCCCCCTTTGCCGCGTCGATCGCGTCATTGAAGAGGTTCGTCGCGATCTGGATGAAGACCGCCCCTCCCAAGGTGCACAGCGCCAGCATCAGGTCGAAGCGGCCGGTCAATTTCCACGCCAGCACACATCCCGCCCAGACCGGCACAATCGCAGCGGGCAGGGTCTTCGGCCGGGTGGCCATCAGCAGGGGCTTGATCACGCCCCGGAACAAGCCCGCCGCCCCTCCCCCTGCCAAGAGCAAATCGTCCGCAGGAACTTCCCCGCCCCATGAATTTGAAATTTCAAATTTGAAATTTCAGATCCGGCCTCCTCTCGCCAAAGAAATGCCCGCCCCGGCAATCACCGGGGCGGGCGCGCAAACGAAACAAACCGTCAGTTGGTCTTCCGGAGATCAGAACTCCTTGCCGACCTTCAGCGAAACGTAGTGACCTTCCACGTGGCTGCTGACACGTGCCTCGTAGTCGAGCACCGTGTTCCAGCCGTTGTTGAAGTAGTAGCCGATTCCAGCTCCGAAGACGCCAACGTCTTCATCGCGTTCGCCCAGGGAGATGCCGAGGAACTCGTTGCCGTCGTCCTCGAACTCATGTTCCCAAGCACCACGCACCTGCGGCACCAGAGTTCCGGCACTGGTGGCAATCGGGAATGACAGCTGGTAGCCCAGAATGCTGGCCAGCGATTCGACGTCTTGCTCCGGAATCGAGGCGCCGCCGGCACCGATTTCCGTGTAGCTATCGATCGAGCCGTCGATCCAGCGCACACCGGCGTATGGACCGTGGGTCACGCTGCCGGATTGGAAATTCAAACCGGTGGTGAATTCAATCTGGTCGGTATCCGCATTCGGCGAACCAGCCGCAAGACCGGTACCGGTGAAGCGCTGGGTGTCAAACTCGTGGAAGCCGTGCGAGTACATCACGTCCGCCCAGAAGTCCGTCGCACCAAAGACGTCCGACTTGTAGTAGGACAGGTAGGGAGTGACGGAGATCGAATCGAGATCGCTGCTACCAGCGAAGCTTACGTCCACATCGGTATTGGAGGCCGTCAGGGCAAAGCCCGCGCTCCAGTTCTCGTTGATGTAGCGTTCGATCCCGACGGTTCCGCCGAAAATATCGATGTCGGTGTCCGGCTGGAACAGCGAGACCGCCGCTGGTCCACCGACCACGCCGGTGCGCAAGATCTGGGTCTGGCTGTCCTGGCTTTCCGTGTAGTAGAACAGGGAGCCATAGACTTCCCAGCAGTTCATGTGACTGACGCTTCGAGTCGTCGTCATGCCACCCTTGGACCCAGCAGCAGGGGCGACCTCTTCTGAGACGGTATGTTCCGCCGGGCGAAGTCCCGCGCGCAGGCGGAACAAGCGGTCACCCACATCACGGGTGCTCTCTCTGGCGGTACTCAAGGCGGCATTGCCAACCCCTGCATTGAGGGCGAAGGCCGACTCGAAGTCCGGCTGTGGTTCCGGCTCCGGAGGAGGGGTCTTGCCTGCGAAAGCAAGGGGAGTAATTGCCGCTAGCGCCAGGATGGTACGAACGGACGATTGTAGGAGGCGACTTTGGTATCTCATGGGCTGTTGTGGCCTTTTACGACCGTGCGTCTTCTAGCAGATCCATAAGGGTATGCAAGCCTCTTGTAGTTAAGCATTATCAAGATGGGAACCCCGTGGAACCCTACCAATAGAAGCATTTGACCTGATAGGAGCCACCCGAACCGGGTACGGTGCTGCCGCCACCACGCGGGCGGTGGCCTAGGGGAAAAGCCCGCTGCGAACTTACGGAACCCGCGGGAACTTCCGGAAGTCGGGAGCCCGTTTTTCCACGAAGGCCTGCTTACCTTCCTTCGCTTCCTCGCTCATATAATAGAGCAGAGTGGCGTTTCCAGCGAGATCCAGCAGGCCCATTTGACCGTCGCAATCCGCGTTCAAAGCCGACTTTAGGCAGCGCAGCGCCAAGGGCGAATGCGCCAGCATTTCACGGCACCACTTCAGCGTCTCCGTCTCCAGTTCGGCGAGGGGCACCACGGTATTCACCAACCCCATATCTAGTGCCTGTTGCGCATCATATTGGCGGCAGAGATACCAGATCTCGCGGGCCTTCTTCTGACCGACGATACGGGCAAGATAGCTGGAGCCCAGACCGCCATCGAAAGATCCCACCTTCGGGCCGGTCTGCCCGAAGCGAGCGTTATCCGCCGCGATCGTCAGGTCACAGACCACGTGGAGCACATGGCCGCCACCGATCGCATAGCCTGCCACCATCGCCACCACCGGCTTGGGCAAGCCGCGGATCTTCTTCTGCAAATCCAAGACATTCAGGCGCGGAATGCCGTCCTTGCCGATGTAGCCGGCGTGGCCGCGGACCTTCTGGTCGCCCCCCGAGCAAAATGCGTCCGGACCTTCACCGGTCAGGATGATCACTCCCACATCCGGGTCCTCGTGCGCCAGCTCAAAGGCAATCAGCAACTCATTGACCGTCTGCGGGCGGAAGGCATTGCGGACCTCCGGGCGGTTGATCGTGATCTTGGCGATTTGCCCCTCATCCGTCGTCTCGTAACGAATGTCCTCAAATTCCCGAACGCTGGTCCACATGGCGGCGGGAGTCTTGGCTCAGCCCGCCACCCGCTCAAGAAATTCCCCCAGCTTCGTTCGGAATGCCTCCAGCGCATCCCACGGCACCCGGTGCCCAGCCCCGGCGCGACCCACAATTCCCCTGCGGCAGCAGTGGGACCGCCCGCTCTGCCAGGGCCCGGAACTTCGGATCCTGCTCGCCGACGCACCACAGAACGGGACAGGAAA
>NZ_BATP01000046.1 GCF_000739615.1 Haloferula sp. BvORR071 | reverse complement strand
CGAGGACTGGATTCCGCGCGACAAGGTGCTCACCTTCCGCGTCTCGAAATGAGATGACTCGATCCTGAATCACGAGAGGCCCGCCCGGAAATCCGGGCGGGCCTCTTATTTTGATCCGGGGTTGAAACTTCTTTTCTCAAGCCTGCTGCTTCCGGCGGCGCAGGCAGACGGCCGCCAAGGTGCTGCCCATCACCAGCAGTCCGCTGGACGGCTCTGGCACCGGCATCACCGAGGAACCGTTCACGACGGCCAGCCTGTTGCCCGGCAGCGGCCCGTCTTCGATCAGAGTCCAGGGAGCCGCGCGGTCGGTGTAGTTGTCCGACTCGAAACCGCTGCCCGAGCCATTGCTCAGCGTGATCTTGTCCCAAGTGGTTCCGTCCATGCCGAAGAAATTGATGAACGCATAGTTCTCCCCGTAGTTCAACCCGCGGTCGCGCGGATTGCCGCGGTAGTCCGTGGAATCGGCCAAGCGGTCGAGCAGGGTTTGGGTGGTGAACCGAGCCACCAGTTCTCCCTTGCTGAAGAACTGCAGGATATTCTGGGAATCACCCGCCGACCACCACAGGCCGAAGTAGGCATGGTCGGAATCAAGTGTCAGCGTGGTGGTGGTATTCCCACCCACGCCTTGCACCATATATGGGGATCCGTTTTCAAAACCGGGATCCACCGCACCGCCATAAGAATCCGCGGCGAGGACATGAACGAGGTCGAAGGTCCCCACCCCTGTCCACTCCACATTTTCGTGGGTGGTGTCGGTGGCGAGTTCGTTGAAGGTGAAGACCGTGGTGTTCTGCAAGGTGGACCGGGTATCTCCCGGAGACTCCGCATAGGTTACGATCAGGGCTGCGTCGGCGGCTGGGGTGAGAAGACCCAGCAGCGCGACTACATAGGGGATGTAGGGGCGCATAACGCGGCCGGGTAAACAACCGGACGACATTTACAGTAAAGATATTTTAATAAATAAATTCCGCATTTTTAACAAAAGGCAACCAAGCGCCAAAGATAAGTCAATACACCACCACTCATAGCAACCATCCGCTAAAAACCTTTCCCGAAAGTCCGTCCCTCCCCTCCGGCAATCTGCAACGGGGTTTCATGCACATTGCTTCCAGGCTTCCTCATGGCTGGTGGTGAATCCCTGCAGGGACGGGCATCCTCGCCTTGGTCCCGTCACTGCTCATGAGATCTCACAAAAATTATGAGCACCTTTGCCAATGCCACCTTCAACATCGAATCCTGGGATGAGAAACCGCTTCACGAAAAAAAGGGTCTCCCGAAGATGACCCGGGTGAGCGCCCTCGTCAGCTATCGCGGCGATATCGAAGGCGAGGGACGGATCGAATATCTGATGACTTATCGCGAAGATGGGTCCGCCACCTTCATCGGAATGGAACGGGTGAGCGGCGGGCTGGCCGGCTACCAAGGCAGCTTCGTTCTTCAGCATGTTGGCACCTTCGAGGACGGCATCGCGAAATCCGCCTTCGCGGTGGTCCCGGGCTCGGGCACCAACAAACTCACCAAGCTCCGCGGCCACGGTGAATACGCGGCCACCGACTGCGATACGCCGATGACCCTCCAGTACGACATCGATGGCGTGGAGGAAGGCCGTGAAACCGTGGTGTCCAGCCGCGCGCCGGCAGCAGTCACCAGCGGCGTCTAGCAGGACAGGCTTGCCGTGCGGACGCTTCTCGCGAACAAAGCCAGCGCATGAATCAAGTCGCCCCGGGGCTCTGGACCCTGCACTACCCGCTCTCCGTGCTTGGCACCAATCACGGGCGCACTGTCACGGTGACCCGCCTGGATTCCGGCAAGCTGCTGATCCACTCGATGGCTCCCTTCACAGCCGCGGACATCGCCGCGATCCGCGCCCAAGGCGAACCCGCTTGGCTCGCGGAAGTCATGCTCTTCCACGACACCTACGCCGCGCAGGGTCGCGACGCCTTTCCCGGCCTCCCCTTCCTCGGCCCGGAGGGCTTCGACAAAGTCGTCGGCTTTCCCATCACGCCCTTGCTACCGCCACCGCCAGAATGGGAGGGTCAACTCCGCGTCCTGCGCTTGGCCGGGGCTCCGAAGGTCGAGGAGCACCTTATGCTCCACATTCCTTCGCGGACCCTCATCCTCGCCGACCTGATCTTCAATTTCAAAGCCGACGAGCAGGGCTGGAACCGCTTCTTCCACCGCCACATCGCCGGGTTCCACCGCTACCCCGGCATGAGCCGGATCTTCAAGTGGTGCGTCGCCGAAAAGCCCGCTTTCCGTGCGTCGCTCGAGGAAGCCCTCAGCTGGGACTTCGATCGCATCATCCCCGGCCATGGCGAGATCATCGAAAGCGGCGGCAAGGAACTGCTACGCCGTGCGATGAACGACGCCGGACTTCTCTAGCAAGGATCAAGACGACGACGACGCGGCCGATGAAGACGCGGCGCTTACAGCCACAGCGGCAGCAACAGCTCCAGCTTGCATTTGCTCCTGGTTGGGATCCGTAGCGATCAAGCAATAGCCGTAGCCGAGGCCGGTGAATTCGTTGCGCCACAGGATGGCGCCGTCCGCGGTGCGGAGCCCGAACATCACCCCGCCGGCGTGGGCAAAGATCATGTCCCCGCTCACGACCAAGTTGACCAGAACGCTGTTCTTCAGTTCGGTCCGCCAGATTTCCCGGCCGGTTCGGCGCTCAATGCAGAGCACATACCTTTTCACCCCGACATAGAAGCGGTCTTGCATGCTCCGGAATCTAACCGAAAGGCGGGAAAGGGTCGATTCCAGCTTCGGGCCCGCTTCGTAATGAGCTTCCTTTTATCGTGCATTCCGCAATTTTGCAAATCGCACGGCCATGCACCTTGCATTTTGCCATGCACGCTTAGCCTTGGCGCTGCGCGGAAAACGCCACGGCACCTGACCTGCAAAGAGAAGGCACCGCTCCCATGCAGCCCTCACCCGTCCGCAACTCCTCCCTGCCCCCCACTCCGCGCCACCGCTCCGCTGCGGATTCCTTGGCGGGGATCCATGCCGTCGCCCTCGCTTCGGCGCTGATTGCGGGGCTCTATTTCGGCAGGGAGTTCCTCATTCCGCTGGCGCTCGCCGCCTTGATTACCTTCTTGCTTGGCCCCTTCGTCACGCGTCTTGAGCGCTTCCTCGGCAAGATCGGCGCAGTCGTCGCGGTCATGTTGCTGATCGTCGGCGGCACGATTGGTCTGGGTTGGACCATCGGCAACCAAGCGATCGACCTCGCCAACCAACTGCCCGCCTACAAGGAAAACATCCGCGCCAAGCTGCAGGCGGTGCAAATGCCCCGCGGCGGCACCTTGGAAAAGGTCACAGAGACCGTGGAGGACCTGAAAAAGGACCTTCCCGGTGCCACGGACAAGACCGATGGAAAGTCCCCCGCCGCGCCTCTCCCGGTGGAGGTCGTATCCACCCCGGAATCGAACCAGCCCTTCGCCATGGTAGGCTCGATGGTCGCTCCCATCCTCGGGCCGCTCGGCACCGCCGGCTTGGTGCTACTGGTCGCCACCTTCATGCTGCTCAAGCGCGAGGACCTCCAAGGGCGCGTGATCCGTTTGATCGGCCAAGGCCGCATTAGCGCCACCACGCGGGCAATGGATGATGCCGCCTCGCGGGTCCGCCGCTACCTGCTGATGCAACTTGTGGTGAATGTCACCTACGGCATCCCCCTGGCGATCGGCCTCTACTTCATCGGTGTGCCGAATGCCCCGCTGTGGGGCGTGCTCGCCGCCGTGTTACGCTTCATCCCATACATCGGCCCATGGATCGCGGCAGCCTTCCCCATCACGCTGTCTCTTGCGGTCTCGCCGAGCTGGATGCCGCCGCTACTGACCGTCGGGCTCTTCGTCGTCATCGAATTGATCAGCAACAACGTGATGGAGCCGTGGCTCTACGGCACCAGCACGGGGGTTTCCTCGATCGCGCTAATCATTGCGGCGATCTTCTGGACTTGGCTGTGGGGCACGGCGGGACTGGTGCTTGCCACCCCGATCACAGTCTGCATGGTGGTGATGGGCCGCCACATCCCGCAGCTCTCCTTCCTGAGCGTGGTGCTCGGCGAGGAGCAGGCACTCACCCCGGCGGAGGACTGCTACCACCGCATGCTGCGCATCGGCGAACACGACGAGTCCGAGCTGGTGGATGGCTTCCTCAAGTCTAAGCCGCTCGAGGAACTCTACGACGAGATGCTGATCCCCGTGGTCGCCACCGCCGAAGAGGACCACCGCCAGGGACTGATCGACGACGAGCAGCGCGAGCGGATCACGACTGCCATCAGGGAGACCACCGAGGAACTCGAAGAGCGCTTCAGTTCCAGCGACGATGAAGAAGAAACCGAGGCTCCCTCTCCCCTGCTCCGCGTCCACTGCCTGCCGGCACGGGCCGAGCGCGACGAGCTGGCGGGTGCGATGGTCGCCCATGTCCTGCGCCAGCGCGGCTTCGAAGCCCGCAACACCCCGGGGCGGCGGAGTGCGGCCGAAATCGCCCGGGAGCTGGGCCGAAATCAAGCCGAAGTCGCCTGCATTACGGTCATCGCCCCGTCCAAGGCGATCCACGCCCGCAACCTCTGCCGGCGGATCCTCGCGGTTCTGCCCGAGCAACGCATCCTGGTCTGCCTGTGGGGCGTGAACGGTGAAGCCGCGGATGAGGTCAAGATGCTCCGCGAAGCCGGTGCCGAGGAAGTCTGCCACTCACTGGCAGAAGCCTGCGCTTGGTGCGAGCGACTGGCACTGCGCGCGAACGAAGTGATCAGCGAGCCCCCCGTTCCCGAGAACGAAGAGGAGCGCCAGCTCACCTTGGACAATCTCGGGCTGGTGAATCCCGAGCGCGAACCGGTGCTCGATCACGTGACCGCAAAGATGTCCCGCGTCTTCGAAGCGCCCATCGCCGCGATCACCTTGGTGGACCATGACCGCCAGTATTTCAAGGCCTACAACGGACTGCCGGACGAACTGGCGGAAGCCCGTGAGAGTCCGCGCGAGCTGTCCGTGTGCACCCACGTGGTGGCCGCGAACCAGACCGTGGTGGTGGAGGATCTCAAGCGCGACCGGCGCTTCGCGGGCAATCCGCTCTTCCTCAAACACGAACTGCGCTTCTACGCCGGTGCGCCGATCCGCGGGACCGGAGGCCAAGTGTTAGGCGCGTTATGCGTGATGGACACCGAGCCCCGGCGTTTCAGCCGCCGCGAAAAACGCCTGCTCGAAGAAAATGCCGCAGAAGTGGCAAGTGAGATTGAACGTTTGGCCGGCATCAGTGTTTGAGGATGCCGAATGCACTGCAAAATCGTGCATCTAGCGGATTTTGCAACGCGGTTCGGGCAAGCCAGTATGACACTTCCACGAGGGTTCCACTGATGATTAGCGAGTTATACTTTACCCAAATTTTGTGCACCGCATCTGCTATTAATACCACGTCGCAAGCGAGCAACTATGCAGGCTGGGTGTGCAGCTCGATAGCGACCACATCAACCGACCCCGGCGACGCAGGATTTTGACTTTAGGGCAGCTCGAAATCCAGTGGTCGCCGGGGCGCGTGTTGTGCCAGAGCACCCCTCGCACATCCCAGCCCAAGTCCCTGCCATGATTCTCGATACTCCCCTTCCCGGTGTCGCAGACCAAGCCTCCGCAAACGCAGCCACATCCCGTCCCTTGCGAATTCTAGTCGCCGAAGACGGCAAGAATGCCGCCGAGATTCTCGCGCTATTCTTTGAGATGGAAGGCCATGAAGTGGGCATCGCCTACGACGGACTGCAGGCGGTCGAGCTCTCGCAGACCTTCCAGCCAGATATCATCCTCATGGACATCGGTATGCCCAAGATGGACGGCGTCGAGGCCGCCCGCCGGATCCGCACCGAGCACGGCAACGACAAGGTATGCATCGCGATTCTCAGCGGCTTGGAGAAGGACGATGCAAAGCGCCACTGCACGGATGCCCACATCGACGCCCACCTTGCCAAGCCAGTGGTCCCCGATGACCTGCGAAGCTTGATCCGCTGTTTCCGGGAGAGCAGCGCCGCTTGCGGCAGTTGACCTGCTGTTAGATGGGAATTGCACCGGCTGGTCGCAACTTGCACGATGTGAAAGGCTCCGGCTTTGGGGCATCCAAGTCTCCCCTAGCAAGGGCGGCTGTTTGATAGATGGCACGGGCCCTGCGAAAGATAGGCCAACCCATTTCCCGGAGTATTGTACCCATGAATCCAATCCCCCTGCCCCCCGGACTGGAGGAATTTTTCCTCCTCCAGCAGATGGCCACGTCCCAAGCGGGCGTTTTGCGCCTTGAGCAAGGCGGCGCCTCCAGCGCCCGCCAGGAAATCGACCCCGAACACGCCCAGAGCGTCCTTTTGATCGAAGGCGAGATGATGGTGGAAGTGGACGGTATGGTCGGCGAGACCATCCGGACGGGATCCATTCTCACCGTCCCGAAGGGCGTGAAGCACCGCTTCATCAACCGCGGCAGCAAGCCGGCGGTGGCGTTCACGGTGGCGGCTTAGCCTGCTCCGTGCGGTGGGAGCGCATAGGGGCATTCGAATGTGATAGCAGCGCCAAGTTGAGCGCTGATTGGGATTTTGCTGGATTCGGCTCATGCCGCTTGCTCCGCTCTTGGCTAACTTCGTAAGTCCGGGGTGGCGCTTTGATCTCGCCCTGAGCGGGAGAGGACTTATCCTTGGCCGAGATGTTCGACTCCGGCTCACTTCAAGGGACCCTCGAGCGCGCGAGACGCGAGCTGCCCGACGCCCTACCCGTGGATTTTTCCGCGAGGGTAATAGCTGGCGTGAATGCGGACGACAGCCTGCCCCGAAGTGTGGGCATTTCGCTCCGCAGTGCCGTTCTGCTGACCTGCTCCGCGGTGATCGCCGCGGGCTCGGTGAGTCTTTTCTCCGGCGCTGGCGTGACCCGAGAGCGTCCCGGTCCGCCGCCTCTCGGGGTCTTCGGCTTGCCCGCAGCCAGCGCGCCTTTCGCCACGCCATGAGCGCCCGTGGTGGAAAGTGGATCTGGGCTATGGCGACGGTCGCATTGGCCGCCACAACGGCGTTCCTGGTTTCAAACGGGACCCAGCGGCGGCATGGGCAAGCGGCGTCGGAAGAGGATTTTCATCGCTGGATGCACGAGCAACTGGCGATCACTCCCGCGCAGCACGACGCACTGGAACCGCTTGAGGAGGCCTTTGAAAGAGACCGCGAGCGGCTCCGGCAGGAAATCGCGGTGGCCGGTCGTGAATTGGCCAATGCGGTGCGTGAGGGCAAGAGTTCTTCTTCCGGAGTGGATGCCGCCTTGGCTCGCCTCAATGCCGCCCAAGCGAAGCTCCAGCGCGCGACCTTGGACCACTTCTTTGCGATGAAGGATCATCTCGACCCGGCGCAGGCCGAGAAGCTCCTGCAGTGGACCCATGATAGCATCCTCTCTCACTAGTCCTGCGGCGATCGCGGCGCCTGAGAGCGCTTTCAGCAGCCGCTCCCCGGACGAGGGCGCGGAACTCGCGCTGATCCATGCCGCGCAGTCTGGTTGCAGCTCTTCCTTCCGGCACCTAGTGGAGTCCCACCAGCAGAGGGTCTATCACTTCTGCTTCCAATACCTCCGCGACTCCGGTGACGCCCGCGAAGCCTGCCAGGACACCTTCATCCGTGCCCATCGCGGCCTTCCGGGATTCCGGCCGAAGGCACGGTTGAGCACTTGGCTTTTCCAGATCGCGCTCAATCTCTGCCGTGACCGCGCCAAGTCCAGGGCCCGCACCCATCCCACCTCCTTCCTTGACGGCCCGGAGCTTGATCTGCCCTGCGGCCGAGCCACTCCCGAGGAAGCCGCCATTCGGCAAGCCGACCTTGCCAAGCTGGACCGCGGTCTTGCCGCCCTGTCCCTGAAGTTCCGGGAAGTCCTGGTCCTTTCCTGTTTGGAGGGACTCAACCACGCCGAGTGCGCCGCGATCCTCAAGTGCTCCGAGCGCGCCGTGGAAGGCCGCCTCTACCGTGCCCGCGAGAAGCTTTCCGCCTGGTGGGAAAGGGAAGGGAGCTGACCCAAGGGAACCAAGACGCAGATTTTCCGTGGGGTCAGGCCCAGGATTTCGTTCCAGTGGCGTGATCTTCTCTCACTTCGCGCGTCGCCAGCTTCTCGCCCTTACTTTCCTTACCGGCACCGCCAGTGCCGCCGAGGAAGCAGATGCCCTGGAACCGATGGTCGTCACCGGCAAGGCCGAGAACCTGCTAGGGGAAGCCGATACCGCCTCCAAGGGCCAAGCCTCCCGCAAAGAACTGCTAGATCGCCCGTGGCTGCGCCGCGGCGAGCTGCTCGAAACCGTCCCCGGCCTGATCGTCACCCAGCACTCCGGCGACGGGAAGGCTAACCAGTATTTCGTCCGCGGCTACAACCTCGACCACGGCACCGACTTCGGCACCTTCGTCGATGGCATGCCCGCGAACTACCGCTCGCACGCCCACGGCCAGGGCTACACCGACCTGAACTTCATCATCCGCGAGTTCATCGAGCGCCTCGACTACCAGAAGGGCCCCTTCGCCGCGAACCGCGGTGACCTCTCCACCGCCGGCTCCGCCGAATTCTCCCTCGTGAACGAACTGCCTCGCGGCTTTGCCGGCATCACCATGGGCGAGGACCAATACTGGCGCGGCGTTTTCGGAGACTCGGTCGCGGCCGGCGGTGGCACTCTCACCTTCGGCGGTGAAGCGAGCTGGTATGAGGGCCCCTGGGTCCTGCCGGAAGACGTCAACCGCTTCAATGGCCTGATCCGCTGGCACTGCGGTGATGCCGACAACTTCTTCAACATCACTCTGATGGGCTCGCAGGGTGAATGGCGCGCCACTGACCAGATCCCGATACGCGCCGTCATCGATGGCCAGATCGACCGCTTCGGCTACATCGATCCCAGCAACGGCGGCCAGTCCCAGCGCTACTCGCTCTCCACCACCTTCGGCCGCCGCGATGGCGATGTGGTCCTGCGCGGCAAGGCCTACGCCGGCTACTACGACCTCGATCTTTTTTCGAACTTCACCTACTTCCTCGATGATCCGGTCAATGGCGACCAGTTCCGCCAGAGCGATGCCCGCGGCTTCGCCGGTGCGGACATCGCCGTGGACTTCGAGAACCGCCACCTCTTCGGCTCGGAGACCACCTACACCGTCGGCTTCCAGACTCACAACGATTGGATCAGCGACCTCGGCCTTGCCCGCACCAAGTTCCGCAACGACGTGAACCCCGTGCGCGAGGATGACGTCTTCACCGGCAGCTACTCGCTCTACGTGCAGGCCAAGACCAAGTGGAACGAATGGTTCCGCACCGAGGCCGCTGTCCGCGGCGATCTCTTCGCCTTCGATGTCGATAGCGACCTGCCTGCCAACAGCGGCAGCGATGTTGATGAGATGATCGTGCCCAAGCTCAACCTCATCTTCGGTCCTTGGCATGACCAAGAGTTCTACGTGAACCTCGGCGGTGGCTTCCACAGCAACGATGCCCGCGGCGTGACCCTCAAGGTCGATCCGAACACTGGCGCACCCGCTGCTGACGTCGATCCACTTGTCCGCACCTGGGGAACGGAGCTTGGCATGCGCAGCCAATGGTCGGATTGCTTCACCACCACCGTCGCGCTCTGGGCCCTCTTCAATGATTCGGAGCTGATCTACGTGGGCGATGCCGGCACCGTGGATGCCGGTCCCGCGACCACCCGCTACGGCATCGAGTTCGCCGGTTACTACCGCCCAAACGATTGGTTCACCTTCGATGGCGAAGTCTCACTTGCCGAAGGCCGCTACAACGAGAGTTGGGGAACCGGTGGCCCCTGGATCGAGAATCAGGTCCCCGTCGTCGTCTCCTCCGGCCTGACCATCGGCAAGGAGCTCGGCTTCTTCGGTGCCCTGCGCGCCCGCTACTTCTCCGAGCGGCCGCTCACCGCGAACAAGGGCGTGTCGAGCAGCGATTCCTTCCAAGTGAACGCCCGCGCCGGTTACCGCTGGGAGAACTGCGAGGTCGCCCTCGACTGCCTCAACCTCCTCGACCGTGCCGACAACGACATCGAGTATTACTACACCTCACGCCTTCCCGGCGAAGCCGCCGGCGGGGTCGATGATGTCCACTTCCACCCCGCCGAACCCCGCACCCTCCGCGCAAGTGTGACTTGGTACTGGTGAGAGCCTTGGGCGGAGAACTCGGTCTTACTTCAGAGCGGTTTCCAGAAGCTGGCGGATGGCAGTCGGGTGCGCCGGTTTCACCAAGTGATGGTCGAATCCGGCTTCGTGCGTCTTGCGGCGGTCTTCGTCCTGTCCCCAGCCGGTGAGGGCGACGAGGACAATCCTCTGTCCCCAAGCTTCGCTGCGGATCCGGCGGGCGGCTTCCCAGCCATCCATCTCCGGCATCCCGAGGTCCATGAGAATCAGCTCGGGCAGAAAATCCGCAGCCTCGGCGACACCTTCGCGGCCGTTCCGTGCGACGCGCAGGTCATGGCCCATCAGCTCAATCGCCATCGCCAGGGTAGTCGCCGCCGCCTCGTTGTCGTCGACCACCAGAATCCGGCGGCGGACACCATCCGCAACCAGCGCCGCGCTTGTTTCCCCGCCATGGTGAGGCGCGCGGCGGAGCACGGGCAAGCGGAAGCTGAAGGTGCTGCCCAATCCCGGTCCGGAACTCTCCGCCCGGACGCTGCCGCCGTGCAGTTCGACCAACGACTTCACCAGGGTGAGGCCGATGCCGAGCCCGCCGTAATCGCCGCCGCCGGACGCTTCCACCTGTGTGAACATGTCGAAAATTCGGTCAAGCATCGCGGGAGGGATGCCGATTCCGGTGTCACGGACCCGCACTGTGACCTCTTCACCATCGGGCACCGCTTCCAGAGAGATGTCCCCACCCTCTTCCGTGTACTTCGCGGCGTTGTTGAGGAGGTTGGAGATCACTTGGGCGAGGCGATGCGGATCGGCATCCACGTGCAAGGGCCCGCCCGGCAGGGTGATGCTCAAGCGATGCCCGGCCTCCTCGATCAGCGGGTGGGAGGCTTCCACTGCGCTGCGCACGATCTCGTCCAACGCTGTGGGCAGCTTGCGGAGCTGTAGCTTGCCGCGGGTGATGCGGGAGACGTCGAGCAAATCATTGACCAAGGTCACGAGCTGCTCGACCTGGCGCTCCATGGTGGCGCGAACCCGCTCACAAGTCTCCGGTTTGTCCCCCGCCATCTTCATCACCTCCAGGCCGGTGCGGATCGGAGCGAGCGGATTGCGCAGCTCATGGGCGAGCGTGGCGAGGAACTCATCCTTGCGGCGATCCGCAGCTCGCAGGTCATCCACCAGACGCAGTCGGGCGTAGGCACCGGTGACGTAGTGGGAAATGGTTTCCATGAACTCCAGCTCGTCCGGCTCGAAGCGGTCGCGGGTGCGGCTGGCGAAGGAAAGCGTGCCTAGCAGCTCGTCGCCAGCCATCAGCGGATTGCAGGCATAGGCGCGGATGCCGAAGCCCTTCACCAGTTGGACCAGCGGATTGTCCGAGTCCTGGATCGAGCACTCAACCATCGGCTGGCGGCGCTTCGCCACCGTGCCGCAAACCGCTTGCCCGAATTCCAGGCGACCAAGATCGGCGCGCTGCTCGTCGGTGATCCCGTGGCAAGACTGCAAATGGAGCGCATCGCCCGCTTCATCCACCATGAAGTTGAAGAAGGTATCCACCTCCAGCATCGGGCTGATCTTGCGGAAGACCCGCTGGAGCATCAGGTCCGGATTGTCCGCCGTCAGAATCACGCCGGCGGATTCCCAGAGCAGGCGCAGGCGCCGGGCCTGGCGCTCGAGTTGTTTCTCGGTGGCTTTGCGCTCGGTGATGTCGAGCGCCATGACGTAGAAGCCGCGAACCCGGCCGCCGGCGCTGAAGTCCGGCACGTAGGAAATCTCAAGGTCGCGCCAGCCCAGCTCGCGGTGCTTCGAAGGCCCCTCGAACTTCACGCTCTGGCCGCGCAACACACGGGCGATATAGGGCTCCCGCTGGTGATAGGTTTCCGCGCCGAGCAGTTGCTTGAGCGGCATGCCTTTCAGCTTGGCAGGCTTGATGCCGAACCACTCCTGATAGCGGCCGTTCGCGAAGCGGAAGACCTCATCCCGGCCCAGATAGCTGATCAGGGCCGGTACGTGGTCGGAGACCATGCGCATCTGCCGGCGGCTTTCGCGCAGGGCCGCCTCCGAGCGGCTGCGCAGCACCAGCGGCCAGACCCGCGCCATTACGTTTTCAAGCAAGGCCAACTCCTCCTCCGTCCAGCGGCGCGGCTGATTGTCGGTCAAGGCCATCACTGCGGTCGTCAGGCCCTCCGCCTTGAAGGGCTGGACCGCATAGGAGATGACGCCCAGTCGCTCATACGCCTCCTTGAGGTCGCATGTCAGCCGATGGGTTCGCGCGTCCGCCACCGAGAAATTCCCAGCGACATACTGGCGCCACCACTCATCCCCGCCAAAGTCGTGGAGAGTGTAAGTGCCGGCAATGTCGGTCGCGCCATTGCTCACCCAGTTGCGGCTGACGGAGAAGAAATCCTCCTCGGGATTGCATTCCACGAAGCAGCAGCGATGGGCACCAAGCCGCTCGCCCAGCGAGGATACGGCCAAATCCATGAGCTCGGATTCCGAGGAGAGGGTGGCGAGTTTACCGCTCAATTCGCTGAGGAATTCGGCACGGTCTTCCGTCCCCTTGCGCTCGGTCACGTCGCGGGTAGTGCCAGCCACGGCTTCGACCTCACCATCCGCCCCGAAGACCGGCGTGAAGATGTAATCGTAGATGCGGCGGCCATTGACCGTATCGAAGGGCACTTCGCCGCGGATCGGTGCTTTGGTGGCGATCACCTCCGCGATTTCACGACCGTGCATGGCAGCATGCCATGGCTCATAGCCGAGCTCGAGACAGGTCTTGCCGAGCGACTCTTCAAGCGTCCGGCCCCAAGCCGCCAGCAAGGCGTCATTGATGTAAGTGAAGCGCTCCTGACGATCGAAGACGTAGGCGAAGTCCGGGGTATTGGTGAGCAGGCCCTCGTAGAGGCGGCGCTTGCGTTCGGACTCAGTGGTGATCGCGGCCAACTCGGCGGCGGTGCGCTTGCGTTCGGTGATATCGACGCAACTGCCGATGTAGCCGGTAAGCTCTTCGTTTTCGTCGAGCAGGCGGAGGGCATTCCCCTGCACCCAGCAGATGCTGCCATCCGGTCTCAGGAAGCGGAACTCGGATTCCGAGGACGAATGATCGCGTACCGCATCATCCCAACCGCCGAGCACGCGTTCGCGGTCCTCCGGATGAAGAGCTGCGGTCCAAGCCTTACCCATCGCCTGTTCCTGGCTCAGACCGGACATCGCGCACCAACTGGCATTGACGAAGACTGCATCGCCATTCGCGGCAGAGAGGAAAATGCCAACCGGTGCATGGTTGGCGAGGGTGCGGAAGCGCGCCTCGCTGGCACGGAGCAGGGCTTCCATCCGCCAGCGCTCCGTGATGTCCACGGCCACGCCGCCGACACCAACGGGATCGGTATCTGCCCCGGGCAAGGGGAACTTCGCGGCGAGGAAGCGCCGGTCATGGACCCATTCCTCCCACTCCACCGCCTTGCCATCGCGCATTACCTCCAGATCGTGGGTGCGTAGCGCGTCGGCCAAGTGACGCGGCAGCATGTCGTGGTCGGTCTTGCCCTCGACACCTTCGGGGTGGCCCAGCGCGGCACAAGCGATCGGATTCGCCAAGGTATAGCAGCCCGCAGCGTCCTTGGTGAAAATCGCCACCGGCGAATTCATCGCCACGGTGCGGAAGCGCTGCTCGGTCAGGCGCAGGGCTTCCTCCGCCCGCCGCAAGCCGGAGATGTCGTTGAAGTAGAGGCTCACCGAGCGATCTGCGGCAACCGGGGCCACGCGGACCAAGTGGGTCCGGCCACCGATGCTCAGGTCGAAGGTGCCCGGCTCTCCGGCGTCCAAGGTCGCGAGGGCGATTTGCTGGATTTCCGAAGGGGCTTCCTGCCCGCGCGAGACGCCCCAGATCTCCAGCACTGCATCCGCGACGGGGTTGGCGAAACTGATGATCCGGCCGTCGGCGAGGCGCATGACCGGCGAGGGATTTTCCATCGGCATGCGGCTGGCGAGTTCCCGCTCCTGCTCGGCTTGGCGACGCTCGGTAATATCCACCAGCATGTTCACCGCACCGATCAGCGCGCCGGAGGAATCACGGAGGGCCTGGGGATAGGCCATGACGTTTCGCCTGCTACCATCCGGGCGTTCGACGATGATCTCCCCGCCGCCCGGGAATTCCTCACCTCGCAAAGTCCGGGCCATCGGGCACTCCTCCAGCGGCAGCGGTCGACCATCCGGCTGGAAGATTTTGCAAGAGCCGCACCAGCGATCCGTGCCGGGAACCGCTTCTCGGCCCCAGAGGACGGCGGCGGCGGCATTGAAGGTCTCTACGAAGCCCGCCGCATCGCAGGTGTAGATGGCCGCCGGCAGTACCTGGATCAAGTCGCTCGCTTTCAGGCGCGCAGGTCCCTCAGGGAGGGACGAGGGAGTCGGGGAACTATCTCCGGCGGGAGGCGGGCACATAGGCGACAGGTGACAAAAAGCGAAAAGGCGTCTCGGGTGAAGATACCTTTAGCGCCAAGCGCAGGTCCTTCCAATGGATTTCCGGCCCGCAAACGGCCCGAAAGCGAACGATGCCAGACCTAGCGTAATTTGGTGGCGGGGTCCGGGTGCTTTTGACGCAGTTCTCCATAGGAGGCGATTCCCCGGGCCGCCTACCCGGACCCGTCCCTTCGACCCGCCCCAAGCAGGCCAAATGGCGCTCTTTATTTCCCGAAACCCTCTTGCTTCCGCCTCGAATCCGAGGCGCGGGAGAAAAAAATTTCCCAAAGAAACGTTTCCCATGGGGTGACAATCGCCCAGAAGAGCTATTTACAATGTATATTCTCCGAATTTCATTGGATGAATAAACCCACAGAGCCTTTCGGGCGTATCCATGGTGAAAAGCGACCTTCATGAAAGAACGCCCGCTGCTGAACCGGAAGGAAGGCGGTGTGCATAAATTTGCATTGGCAGCCCGTGACTTTGAATTTACAAAAGCAGCCTAACCCGAAGTTGAACCCAAAACCCGTCCCTTCGATGTCTCCACGAATTCGTCGAAACCGCTCCGAGCGGGGTTTCGCCTTGGTCATCACCCTCAGCTTGATGGTGTTGCTGACGATCCTCGCCGTGGGCCTCTTGTCCCTAAGCACGATTTCACTGCGCAGCGCCGGAGCCGGCGATGCGCAGGCGCAGGCCTACGCCAATGCCCGTTTGGCGGTGATGATGGCGATCGGCCAACTTCAGAAGCAGGTGGGCGATGACCGCCGGGTCACGGCCGACGCCTCGATTTCCGACACGGCCAAGCAGCCTTACGTGGTCGGCGCGTGGAATTCGTGGAGTCCGAAGTACATTCAGGTCACCAGCCAGTCGGCCTCGGCCGCAGGCTACGCGGCGCAGAAGACCAACGGCTTCCGCGGCTGGCTGATGTCCAGCCCCGACCTGAAGGAGCTGAAGGACCGGACCTTTGTCGACGGTGAGGCCAAGCCCGACTGGATGCGCTTGTTCACGCGCAAGCAGAACGGATTTGATTTGAGCGCGCCGCCAGTGCCGATGAAGGAGGGCAGCTTGGCATGGGGCGTGGTCCAGGAAAACACCAAGGCGAGGGTCAACGTCGCCGGGCCGGACTCGACCAATGACTCTCCGGCGAACATGGCTCTACAAGCCCAACGCCGGCCATCCTTGGCCAAGGCGACCGGGCTTAAGCAACCCAAGGCCGACTTCAACGCGCGCGCTAACAAGGTGCTCTCGCAGAACCAGATCGGGCTGGATGCTGATATCTACGCTGGCAGCCAGAGCGATCTGGCCCTTGCCAAAGCCAGCTACACCACGACCGCGATGGGCTTGGCGACCGATGCCGTGAACGGCGGCCTGAAGGTGGACCTCAGCCTCGGCTTCGAGATGAGCGACGACGATTTCAAGAAGTCGACTTGGGGTGAGGTCCAGAACCCCTTCCGCAAGGACAAGGACGGCAAGACGCGCACCGGCGTGGTTGTTCCTTCGACCTTCAAGACAGAGGCGCCGCTGTTCCGGCCGCTGGTGGACAACCCGATCGTCAACTGCAAGCTCACCTTCGACCCGGCCTCGGTCTCGAACCGCTACTACGCGGCCGCGGTGCCGACCTTCGACCACCTGCGCTCCTTCTACCGCCTGCCGCGCTACATGTATGGCGGTGGCAGTGGCAGCAGCGCACCCACCGTCGCGGAGCGCCGGGTGGACCACGTGGCCGTCAAGAGCGCCGCAGCGGATTCCGGTTCCTTCTTGTCACCCTCCAAGCCGCCGCAAGGCGTGAGTTCGGTCACCGGGGTGAAGCCGGTGCTGAACCGGGTGGTGTATCTACTGAGCATGGCTCTCGGCGGCGACAACGAGGTGCGCCTGGTGATCGCGCCGATCGTCTCGCTGTGGAATCCTTATAACGTCGCGCTCGATATCGATGGGGCAGTGGCCTATCCGTGGGTGGACATCCCGTGGCAGCTCAACTGGACCTTCAACTCGGAGCCGGTCCGGGGACTAGCGATGTCGCGGATGATGGGTTACCAATTCGAGACCGTGGGTCACGGCCGTCAGGTCAATCCCTACTTCCTGTGCCAGATGTCCAGCGGCGGTACCGCAGCATCGATTAGCACTCCGATCCACTTCGAGCCGGGGGAAGTGCGGGTTTTCGCGCCTTCGCAGACCACTCCGACCGATTATCTTCGCACCTCCACTACCGCAGCCAGCAAAGCTATCTGGATGCGGCCGGTGGACAACGTGAATCAGATGAGCACCAAGGGCGGGCTGACGGTCCCCATGAAAAATGGTACCCAAGGCGATGGTTTCACCCGCCCGATGGCCCAAGGCGACACGGTGAGGCTCTCGATGTCCGACAGTTCCGCGAAGGCCTATCACTATTTCGTAACCCTTGAGGACGGCGGGCGCATCCGCACCCCGGTCAGCCTCGACCGCCAGGGCGGCCAAGTGACGACCGACGTTCAGATGGTGGGTTACGCCTCGCTCAAGGATACCACCATCACCTCGCCGAGCCGGAGCTTCGCCGAGCTGAAGGCCGGTGGCGTGGTGCCCTTCGGCGTGCTGGAGACCTACGAGCGCACCGCGCAGACCAGCAACGTGTCCGCGGCGGCCGCGGACCTGATTTACACGGTCAATCCGCGCCAAGCCTCGATCACCCACTACATTTCCTCGAACCAGGGGCTGACGGCTCCGCCGCACTACGTTTCCACCATGCGCGGGGTGACCAGCTTCGACGGTGCGATCCAGACCACTGCGGACGGCCGCCGTTCCTTCTGGGGCCAGTCGCACGATGCGGCCAAGGGCAAGTCGATCCTGCCCTTCTTCGAGATCCCGCGCGAGGCGATGCTCTCGCTGGGCGGCTTCCAGCACGCGGACCTTTCGTCCTCGACCTACGGCCCGGCCAACCAGTTCGGCAATAGCTGGGCACCGGCCTGGCTGCGGCGGACGGAGGTCGGCAAGAAGCTGGTGACAACCGCGGTGCCGAACCCCGGCTTCCCGACCTACGACACCTGCTACCTGACGAACGAGGCTCTGTGGGATACCTTCTTCTTCAGCGGAGCTGCCGCCAAGGTGGGCCTAGCCCAGAAGCCGAGCCCGATTACCACCGCTTATGATGGTGCGGGAGCCGCTGTCAGCCGCTCAGTCAAGACGGTGCTGCAGAGCTGGGTAGAGGACCCGCTCAAGTCGCCGCTCTCTAATCCGCGTATGTCACTCTACAAGGGCCGCACGGGGGACGCGGCCTTGGTCAAGATGCTCTCCGATCCGGAAGGCTGCACCAAGATCGCGGCGCACCTGTTGGTAGATGGTGCTTTCAATATCAACTCCACGGACGTGGAGGCTTGGATTGCGGTGCTTTCCGGCCTGCGGGGCGAGTCCTTCGAGCTTCAAGATGGTGGCACTTCCCCGACCAGCAAGACCGCCTTCCCGCGCTTCCGCCACCCGACCGGCAGCGAAGACGACATCTGGAACGGCTTCCGCTCGCTCGACGACACGCAGATCAAGACCCTAGCGACCAGCATCGTGGCGGAAGTCCGCAAGCGTGGTCCCTTCCAATCGCTGGCTGAATTCGTGAACCGCCGCGTGGACAACACCGATCTGGGCCGCGCGGGCGCGATCCAGACCGCGATCGACGCCGCGGGCTTTAATCAGATCAGTAAGCAGACGACCCTGCCGATCTCGGCTCTGGCGCCGCTGACTGGCCAGATCTACTCGGACGGGGTGTCGAACCTGATCCGCGACACTGGCGTGGGCATCCCCGGCTACCTGACCCAAGCCGACGTGCTGCAGTCGCTGGCCCCGGTGATCACCTGCCGCTCGGACACCTTCACCGTGCGTGGCTACGGCGAGACGAAGGACAGCAAGGGCAACGTGACCGCCCGCGCTTGGTGCGAAGCGGTGGTGCAGCGGGTGCCGGAATTCGTGGATATTACGAACGCCCCCGACTCCGCGATTGCATCCCTCACGAATGTGAACCAAACGTTTGGACGTCGCTTCGAGATCGTCTCCATGCGGCAGGTTCCGTCTACGGAGATCCCGAAATCCGAGATCTGAGATCCCGACCTAGTCCGAAGCTCGGTCCTGCCTTAAGAATCCTGCAATCATGTCGCTCCGCGTCCCGCTCGTTATTTCCCTGGTTGCCACCTTCCTGTCTGCCCCGTTACAGGCCGCTGCGCTGCGGTTTCTGCCGTGGGACGACGCGACGGCGGCGCGCAAGCTGAGCCTCAAAACCGGCACCACCGAGGTTGAGCTAAAGGGCCTGCACCCATTGAAGCGTTCGGAGCCCGTTCAAGCGGCGGCACCCTCCGATGGCGCGCCCGGGCCAATGCTGGTGACCCCGGACAAGACCGGTCCGGATGGCAAGCCTGCCGCAGTGGAAATCAAGGTGCCGGCGGATGTGCAGTCACCGCTGGTGTTGATCATTCCCGATGCGAAACATCCGACGGGCCTGCGGACCTTCGTGATCGAAGACAATGCCGGCCGTTTCCCGTGGGGAACCTTCCGGGTCTTGAATGCGACCGGCAAGGACCTGTTCATGAACTTCGAGAAAAAGCCGATCGCACTGCCCGCCTCCTGGACTCCAGTGGATGTGAAGCTCGGCGGTGCCCAGCGCAACGTGGGGGTTGAAACCGTGGCCAAGGCCAATCCGAAGGCGATCCTTTACTCGGCGGTTTGGGAGTTCGATCCGGACCTCCGCAAGCTAGTCTTCATTCTTCCGGGAGGAGCCCCGGCGGCACCCACGCTGGAATACAAGATTATCCCGGAGAACCGCAAGGTAGCCGCTGCGGAAGAGGCTGCGGCCAACAAGCAGAAGCCCTGAGGAAATCTCAATCATTCACGGCGCGGGGATGGATGTCCCCGCGCTTTTTTATTGTACGCGCTTCCAGATCGGGACGTCCTGCTTCAGGCGATCGATCGACTCAGCCAGGAAGGAGAGGGCCTGCCCGCGGTGGGCGCTGAGGACGCGGATGAAGAGCGAGGCCTCCCCCACGGGGACCCAGCCGGTGCGGTGGATGAAGTGGACGGCGGCGCAAGGGTGGAGCGCAGCGAGCTCAGCGAAGTGCCTTTCGAGGACACGGCGGGCCATCGGCTCGTAGGCCTCGTAGAAGAGACCGCTAAGGGGATTACCCTGCTCCATTTCGCGGACAATGCCGCGAAACTCGACGGCGGCGCCGATTTCCCATGAAGGGAGGTGCTCCGCGGGCACGAGGATCGGATCCGGGGTGAAATCGATGGTGACTTGCATGTTGTCTGGATCAGCCGCCGGAGACGGGAGGGATGATGGCGAGTTCACGGGCATTGCCGAGTGGCGCGTCCCAGGTGGTGAACTCGCAGTCGAGGGCGACGCGCCAGTCGCTGAGATTGGCATCCGGAAGCAAGCGCTGCACGACGGCACCCGTCGTCTCGGCAGGGTCAAACTCGATCTCGCGGCTGCTGGAGCCGAGATGATCGCGGGCTTGGGCGAAGGCGAGGACGGTGAGGGTCATCGATGCAGGAACTACTAATGACTAAGCACTAATTTTCAAACCGAAGTGCGCTTCGCGATTGTTGGTGGAGACGGTGGCGGTGCCGGGCGGCTTTTCATGGAGGAAGTTACTTGCGTCCATGAGAATTCTCCCCGCCTTGCTTTTGATTGCCGGAACCCTGCTAGCGCCGGTGGCCCGCGGAATCAACCCGATGCTGCCACTTGTCGAAACCTTCGATGAAAAGCGGGGCTTTCCCGAAGTGTGGGCCGTCCGGCAAGACGATGATGGCATGACGGATTTCACGATCCGGCTGAATCCCGCGGTGTTCCTGTCGCACTTCAAGCATGGCTTTCCCCGGGACACGAAAACCGAAATGCGCCTGAGGCTGGTTTGCAACAATGACGAGCACTTCAAGGGACCCAGCGTGGAACTTGGCACGGCGAGCTCCGAGGTCAGGGAGCATCTCGTTCAGTTCAGCGTTCCCAACGCGGATCTCGATCACTACCAGCTCGACTTCGTATGCACCATTCCGCCGGCCGATGACGGGGTGATGGTCATCGGCGGCGAGTGGCATCAGGCGCCGCTCAAGGCCATGCGCGAGGCAAAGGAGACCATCACGGAAAACAGTGCGGTTTGGAAGGAGATGGAAGCCCTGCGCTCCCCTGCTCCCGGGTCGAAAGATGGCGGCGGCCACAGCTTTGGAGGCGGCTCGGGGCATGCGGGCAGAGCAGTCGAGCCTGCGGCGGAGAAGTGAGTGAAGGGATTGCCGGGGGCTGGTGCGGATTGTAGAGCTGGTGGCATGATTTCACTGGAGGAAGCGCGGTCACGGATAGCGGCGGCAGTGCATCCGCTGAATGCAGTGGCGGTGCCACTGGCTGAGGCGCGGGGGCGGGTGCTGGCGGAAGAGGTCTTGGCAGATGCCTGTTATCCTTCCGGCGACCGGGCGATGATGGATGGCTATGTGATTGGCGGGGAGGCGGTACCCGGGGAATTTCCGGTGGTCGGAGAGATTCAGGCAGGGGCGGTGCCGGGACGGGCGCTGTCTGTGGGGGAGGCGATGCGGATTTTCACGGGGGCGCTGGTGCCGGAGGGTGGCGGGCGGGTGATCCCGCAGGAACTAGTGCAGAGGGATGGGGAGCGGGTGCGGATTGCGGAGTTTCCGGAGAACCGCTTCATCCGGCCAAAGGGTTCGGAAGCGGAGGTGGGAGCCGTAATCCTGCCGGCCGGGACGCGGCTGGGAGCCACGGAGCTGGCGATGCTGGCGCAGGTGGGGGCGGTGGAACCGCGGGTGACGCGGCTGCCGGTGATCCACCATGTGGCGACAGGCGAGGAGCTGGTGGCGCCCGCGGAGCAGCCGAAGGAAGGCATGATCCGCGACACCAATTCAACGCTGCTGGCCGCACTGGTGGCTGACCATGGCGGGGCAGTCCTGCACTCCACCCGCTGCGGGGACGATCCGGCCGCCATGGCGGCGATGTGCGAGGAACCTTGCGATCTGCTCCTGATCTCAGGCGGGGCGAGCGTGGGCGACTATGACTTCGGGGCGCGGGTGCTACGGGAACTGGGTTTCACGATCCACTTCGACAAGGTGAACTTGCGGCCGGGCAAGCCGCTGACCTTCGCGACCAAGGAGCGGCAGGTGGCCTTCGTGATCCCGGGGAATCCGGTGTCGCACTTCGTCTGCTTCCACGTAGCGATCCGGCTGGTGCTGGAGCTGCTGGCCGGTGGTCCCGTGGCGTGGGATTGGGTGGACTTGCCCCTGGCAGCGGGAGAGGCGCTGAAGCCGGATCCGCGGGAGACCTATTGGCCGACGCGGGTGGAAGCGGAGGCGGGCAGGCTTGTGGCAAAGCCGCAGCGATGGTCGACCTCCGGGGATACGTTTTCGCTGCAGCGGACGAACGCGCTGGTGCTTGTCAATCCGGGCTCCCCTGTGGAGGGTGTGGCGAAGACGCTGCTGCTGGTGAGCGGTTGATCACAATGGCGCAGCGAATCGTGATGAAGGATTTCGACTACAAGAAGGCGGACTCGGGTAAGATCGAGCAGATCGGCTCCAGCTTCTGCCTTGAGCACGGCGACGGCGAGAACGGGGTGATTCCCGATGCTGAGTACGACCTCTTATTCGATCATCTAGCAGCGGTCCTCGGTCGCCATGGATCATTTACGGAAGGTCACGGTGCCGATGCTGACTTCAGCGGCTATCGATATGTCGACCAGATTCCTTGGATCACGATCGTGCCAAAAGCCCGGGTTGCACCCTTTACGGCTCTCGCAGCGGCCCTTGAGGCAATTCAGACGGCACACCGCCCATTTTCCGTGAGTTTCGACTACTATCCCGAATCGCTTTTGGTACTCCCCCCGAAGCAAGTTTTCTCAACCTTCTCCCGCGAGGCCTTGGAAGCACAGGTCTAACCCTCAGAAGCATGTCCTCTCCCGAGTTTTCGCATTTGGATGCCGATGGTACGGCGCGCATGGTGGATGTCGGCGCGAAGCCGGTGCAACGGCGGCGCGCTGTGGCAGAGGGATTCGTGCAGTGCGCGCCGACGACGGTTCAGGCGCTGCGCGACAAGGCACTGCCGAAGGGCGATGTGCTGACGGTGGCGCGGATCGCGGCGATTCAGGCGGCGAAGCGGACGGATGAGTTGATCCCGCTGTGCCACGGGCTGCCGCTCGACAGCGTGGATGTGGATTTCGAAGTGCTGGACGATGGCGTGGCGATCCGCGCGGTCTCGAGCACCTCTGCGAAGACTGGAGTGGAGATGGAAGCTCTGACCGCGGTGTCGGTCGCGGGGCTGACGATCTACGACATGTGCAAGGCGGTGGACAAAGGCATGGTCATCGGTGGCATCCGCGTGACGGAAAAGATCAAGGAGTGAAGCGACGATGAAAGTGGCGCGGCTGACCCTGAGCGACCGGGCGAGCAAGGGGATCTACGAGGATCGCAGTGGACCGGAGATCGAGCGGATCCTGGGCGAAGCTCAGGCGGGCGAAATCGAATGGCTGCGGATCGTGATGCCAGACGAGCGCGAGGAGATCGAGGTACTCTTGAAGCAACTGGCGGATGAGGATCGCTGCGATCTGGTGGTGACCACCGGCGGCACTGGTCCCTCGCCGCGCGATGTGACGCCGGAGGCAACGCGGGCCGTGCTAGAGCGCGAGCTGCCGGGTTTCGGCGAGGTGATGCGGATGCAGAGTTTTGCCAAGGTGCCTACGGCGATCCTGTCGCGATCCACGGCGGGGACGCGGGGCCAGACCCTGATCGTGAATTTGCCGGGGAATCCGAAGGCGATCGGGGAGTGTTTACCACTGCTGCTCCCAGCAATTGCGGAATGCCTGAAACATTTGAGGGGAGAGTAAGTTTGCCAGGTTTCAGACTTCAGATTTCGGGAAAGGCGTCCTGAAAGTGGCAGACGGCGGGAATGGCGTTAGATTCCCGGGATGAGGACTGACAGCTCGTCATGGTTCGGGAAGTTTGCGAAGAAGACGGCGCACTATGCCGGGCGACCGGCCACCTTCCTGACGGCGATTGCGCTAATCGTCATCTGGGCCGCTTCAGGCCCGCTGTTTGGCTTCAGCGATACCTGGCAATTGATGGTCAATACCAGCACCACGATCGTGACCTTCCTGATGGTCTTCCTGATCCAGAACTCGCAGAACCGCGATTCGGAAGCCCTGCAAATCAAGCTGGATGAACTGATCAAGGTGCAGAAGAGCGCAAACAATTCGCTACTGAACCTTGAAGACCTCTCGGAGGAGGAAATCGAGAAAGTCCGCGAGGAATTCATCAAGCTCGCGGAGGCGGAGCAGGAAAAAACGACGGACGCCCCGGACGGCAAGACCGAAGGCTGAGAGCCCCCGGACCCGCAGGTCCAGGGGCTCCTCCCGCAGGGCATACGGGAAACCACCGGATTTGGTCGCGCGACCCCTCTGGGTGAGAGTCGCGTGACTCGCTCATGACATAAGGAAGATGTCACGAGATGGCCAAAGGTTGTATGGTAGTTGGCAGGTGGATTTACGTAACACGCCTGAGTAGGTCCCTCACCGGTAGGTGAGCTGAGCACCCACTGTGGCGTCGTGATCGCAGGTGAAGCGGATCCAGTAGGCTTGGAAGGCGGCGGGAAACTCACAGGTCGCCCTGTCCTTGACCTCAAAGGAGCGATAGGGAACCCACTGGCCGGTGCCGGTGAGGTCCACCTCCGCGGTAAGGGTCGCGGGCCGGTCGGAGGAAAGCTCGAGCGACTTATGGTCGAAGCCGGTCATGAGATAGGGATCGGAAGCTTGGCCTGCCTTGACCGCGGTGTTGTTCCACGGGCCGCCTTTGCCGCGCGGCTTGCCGATCTGCCAAAGGTCATCGATGGCGCCAGCCCAGAGGGCCGCCTTGCCATCATCGGAACGGATGATGTGCGGATTGCCACTCCCCTGCCCCGCCGCGACACCGGTCATGATGAAGAGCCCGCGGAAGGAGCAGAAATCGTGGACGAGGCGATCACTGGTCGCGATGGCGCGGGCCTTTGCGAAGCCGCCGGCATTTTCGGCAGGCAGCTCGTAGAAGGTGCCACCGGCATGGAAGAGATCGCGCTCGGTCGCCACCTCGCGGCAGACACGCAGATCGCCCAGCGGGCTCGTGGCATTCGCCGGACCCAGCGGCAGACGCCAGCGCTTGCCCTTGTCGTCGGTATAGATGAGCGAGGCCTCATCGCGGGTGAGGACCGCCTTGGGGATGGCCGTATTTTCACGCAGGTCTCCGGCGAGGGCGGGGTCGGCTGATTTGGCCAGCTTGAGATCAGCGGTGAGTTCGTAGGCGCTGGTGGCGTCGCTGGCATTCGTAGGAAGGAGACCGAGCCTGCGTTTGTTACCGCCCAAGGACCGGACCAAGCCACCGTCGACGGCGGAATCACTGGCCGATGCCAGGCCCTTGAAGATTTCGTCCGCAGAGTCGCTGCGGGTATCCGCGTTGGAATATTGGAAGAGAGCGGTGGTGCCCTCGAGGGGAAGGCTCGACACCAAACGGACCCAAGCCCCTTTCAGATCGGAGAGATCCGTCCACTGGTAAAGCCCTTCGAGCTGGATCTCCCGGGCCTTCTTCCAAGTTCCATCGCCCGCTTCGTCAACCTCAACCGAGATGGTGGCAGGGCTGGCCGCGGAAGCCCGGGACAGGTGCAGGCTCTTGCGCTCATAGCCGGAGAGAAGATAGGCGTCCGATGGCTTGCCAGCTTCCACGGCATCCTTGCTCCAGACCGCGCCGCGACCAATGGCGGGGCCGAGTTGATCGAGCTGCGCGGGAGTGGTGAACCACAGATTGGATTGCGACTGCGGAGCGGCGATCTCGCCCTTGGCCTTGCGCTTGTTCAGGAACTCCGACTTCGCGGTGTCGTCGCAGCCGAAGACCAAGCGATCGTTCCAGCGGCAGAAGTCACCGACGACCTTGAGGTAATTCGAGCGCGGCGTGATGCCCGCGGAATGAGCCGGCGTGAAGTCCTTCGGGAAATTCCAGAAGGTGCCGTGCATGGTCATGAGATAGTCCTTCTCCCCGACGTCGCGGATGCGCGGCCACTCGGTATTCCAGCCGTGCGCGCCATCGTAGGAATGAGAACCCTTCGGCAAGCGCCAGAAATGCCACTGGCCGCCGTGCAGGCAGGCGAGGATAAGAGAGCGATAATCCCAGCCGATCGACCAGACCGGGTCGCTGTCCGGCGCGGGATTGCCCTCGATGCCACCGGGGCCGGTGACCTCGGTGAACTGATTGCGGCGGACGACGGTCCAGGCCTTGGCCTTGCCATCCCACTCGGCGAGAACCCCGGAGGGGATTTCGGGATTGGTGGTGGCTTCGGCGGCGTGGTCGCCGTTATTGGCGTAGATCAGGCGGCCTTGGCCGGAGTAGAAGCCCTTGCCGTGATAACCGGGTAGATCCGCCTTGCGCCCGCCCTTGAGCTGCTCATCGCGCCAGAGTTCGGTGACGGTGAGGGTCTTCACGTCCACCTCGTAGATCCCCTCCTCCATCGTGGCGTAGTAGATCTTGCCAGCGGGATCCCTGAGGTGGCGGGCATTGCCAGTCGGCCGCCCGAACATCGCGGAGTACGGGATGGAGCGTAATTGGCCATCGCCACCGATCGCATAGGGGCCGATGAAGAGCTGCTTGCTCTCCTTGTGGATCATGCGGTTCGCCGGCGTGCCGCCGATGCTTTCCTCGCGCACGATCTGCTGGAGATCAGGGGTGATCTCGTAGAGCTTGTCGGTGGAGCCCTTCGGAGCATGGGGGGCATAGCTCACTACCCAGAGCCGCCCGGCCCAGGGAACCACGGCACCGGTGCCGCACTCGCCCTCCTCATTGAAGGTGGCGAGGCTGGGATAGATGCCGGAGAGCTGGACGGGCTCCGCGAGCAAAGCGGTCGCGGTGGCAAGCAGGACGATGGCGGTGCGGCAATTCATCAGGAAGCGGAGACGGGTGATTCATCTTACCATGTCCTGGAGGGAGGGAAGTAACACGGATTTCTATGCCCCCTGTTGGTTGAGCGCGCTTGCCGAGCGGACGGGATTATCGCCAGTCTCGTGCATGGGCATCGAGATCCGCCGGGTCACGGGAGCAGGCGTGCTGGACTATCTGGAGGATGCGGCACGGCTGCGGATCTCCGTGTTCCGCGAGTTCCCCTACCTCTACGAGGGCAGCATCCAATCCGAGCGCGAATATCTTGGCCACTACGGCGAATGCCCGCGCAGTGTCTTCGTGCTGGCCTTTGGCGACGGGAAGATCGTGGGCGTCTCCACGGGTCTGCCGCTGGCGGAGGCGGATGAATCCTTCCAAGCACCCTTCATCGCCGCCGATCTCGCGCCGGGCGAATGGTTCTATTGCGGCGAGTCGGTGTTAGACCGCGCATGGCGCGGCAAGGGCATCGGCCACCGCTTCTTCGACGGACGCGAAGAACACGCGCGGGAGCTTGGCTTACAAAAGACCTGCTTCTGCTCGGTGATCCGGTCGAAGGATCATCCGCTATGTCCGGTGGACTACCGGCCGAACGACGTCTTCTGGACCAAGCGCGGGTATGTGAAGCAGCCGCATTTGTGCGCCCGGTTTTCATGGAAGCAGGTGGACTCCGGTGAAGCGGAGGTGCGGAATGAGTTGGTGTTCTGGACGCACGAGTGATCGCTAGGGCGTCATCCTGCGTAGGGCGGTCCACACGGCATGATCACACCACAAGAAGACGAGGGACGGCGCATGCCGTGAACGTCGCTATCCCGAAGGATAGCGCGCCGCCCCCCGCCTGACCTTGCTGGAAAAGGGTTCTGCCTTGGAAACTAGTCCGGCTGCGACACGCGCAGGTAGGCCTTGGGCATGTCGGTGACATCCACGGTGACGGAGACCACGCTGCTGAGGCTGGCCTCCGCAGAAGGCAGGGAGGAAGAACGCACGACGACCGCGGGCTTCCACTCCTTGAGATCGGGGGAAATTTCCACGACTTCTTGCGGCCCCGCGTAGAGCGCGCTGCGGCGATAAGTGATCGTCAGGTAGCAACGACCATCCTCCACACTGGGAATGAGCTGCGGCAAGGCCTTGAGGGCTTCGGCATCGAGCGGCTGCAAGGGATCGAGGCCGAAGAGATGCTTCAGGGTATTCGGCACGCGGGAGTCATTGGCATCGCCCCCGGGCGCGGCGACCGCGCTTGCAAGCTGCTCATCCGTGAAGGCCTGACGCTGCCATTCTGCAAAGGTCATCCTGCCAAGCTCGAAAGCGCCGATATCCGCGTGGTCGCCGCCCTGTGCCGGTGGGAGCGCGGGGAGATCGAAGGGCCGCTTGAAGCCGCGTTGATCCACGGTGAGGCCGGAAGAAGCCCCCTTGTCGAGCACTGGGCTACCGAACTGCGGCGCCATGGTGAAGGTGCGACCACCGTTGTCCTTGAGTGGCCCGAGCTTGGGATCCAACACGTCAGTCTGGTCGCCATTCACGCCATTGACGAAGGTCTTGTTGCCGAAGCGCACGAGGTTGAAGCCGCCCGAGACGACATTGCTGTCTACGTCGGTCTTGTAGTTGCGGGTGATGATGCAATTGCGGGCAGTCAGGGCCGGGGTCGCCCCCAAGCCGCCGATGCCACTCGGGTAGTTGTCCACGATGGTGCAGGCCGTCAGGCTCATGGTGCCGTCAGTGGTGATGGTCCCCGGACCATTGACCGCGGTGTTGCCCTGGAAGGTGCTGTTCTCGATGCTCGCCTCACCGAAGCCATGGGACACGGCGGCAGCCGTGGTGCCGGCGCGGTTGGCGAAAAAGGTGCAGCCTTTGATGACCACCTTACCATCCTTGCAGAAGACCCCGCCGCCCTCGTAGTCGGCGCGGCAGTTGGTCACGTGGCAATCGGTCAGGGCCAACTGCCCACTGCTGAAGACGTAAATGCCACCACCGAGGCCGTCGTAGCCATTCGCGATCGTAAGTCCGGAGATCGTTCCCGAGGCACTTCTCTCACCGATCGAGAACACGCTGAACTTGGATTCACTCCCGCGGCGCACGGTTAAGAACTTTGCGCCCGGTCCTTCGATGCTCATCCGGTAGTTGATCCGCGGCAGTTCCGAAGCCAGAGAGATCACCCGTGGCGGCTTGCCTGGTCCGAAGACCGCCGGATCAAAGCGGACGGTCGTGCCGGTGGACGAGGACCAGTTCGCGGCGCGCATGGCCTCGCGCAGCGTGCAGTGGAATTCGCTGGCCACGCCATCGTCGGTGTCCTCGGTACGGTTGACCACCAGGATCGGCCCGTACTGGGGAGCACCCTGAACCTCGATGGCCCCAATGTCGCTGCGGTCTCCGCCCGCGGCAGCCTCATGCCCCGGGACAAGCACTGGCCGTGGCTTGCCATGCTGGTCGGTCGTGAGGGTGACGTTGTCCAGGGTTCTGAGGCCGCGATCGATGACATCCACGCTATCGAGCTGCGGCGGATGCACCGGATTACTACCGCCATAGTAGCCCAGCGGCTGGAGCTTGGGATTCGTCACACCGGTCTTGTCGCCCGGCTGGGTGAAGCCTGAGCCCGTCCCTCGAAACGTGCCAATCAGGTTGTAGCCCAGCGAGGTGACATAGCCGTAGGATCCGAGGGCAGAGTAATCGTAGCCGTTCGTATTTCCGGAAATGATGCTATTGCCGATGCTGACCTTGGCCCCGGCATTGTAGATGGCGTCCCGATCGTTGAGAGTCATCGTGGAGCTGAGAATCGTTGCCCAACTGTTACTCTCGCAGGACAGGGCTCCACCGGCACGGGCGGCGGTGTTTCCCGAGAAAGTGCAGTTGGTGATATCCACCATCCCACCGGTCGCAAGATGCAAGCCGCCGCCATAAATAGCGGCGGAACCGCCAGTGAAGGAGCTTTCGGAGACCTCAAGCTTCCCTCCCGCCAGGTAAACCCCGCCGCCCCAGGCACGCGTGCTCTTGTTTTCCTGGAGGGTGCAGCGGCGGATGGTCACGGTGCCACCTCCTGTCAGCCACATCGCGCCGCCTGAGCCGTCGGCTTTGTTGGCGATGAAGAGGCAATCCTCGACAAGCAGCGGACTGGTGGATTTGCGGTGGATAGCGCCACCGGCGTCCGGATTGTCGCCGTCCGTCAGGGTCATACCGCGCAGCGTCACGGAACCGGTGGCATACACCTCGAAGATTCCGCAACGGGGAGCGCCCTCGCCACGCCGGACCTTCAGGCTGCTGATCCCCGGACCATTGACCGTTACCGGCCGACTGAGAACCAGAGGACTCTGCAATCCAAGCGAGCCAGTGGCGGTAATCTTGATCGTGTCACCGTCCGCGGCGGTCGCGATCGCTTCGCGCAGGGACCCTGTTCCCGAATCTGCCAAGGAGGAGACTTCGATCGTCGCCGCTCCGGCCGCAGCCAAGCCTGCGAATGATGAGAGTAGTGCGAGGGACCATCGGGGTCCCCGCGTCAGGAGAAGCGCACAGGGGTTTTTCATACAATGAATATACAATGTGCATCTTGAAGCCTGGCACTTGGAAAGCACTTTTGTGTGAAAAATTGGAGTTCCTTGGGATTCGGACAGAAAAGGGCAGATTCGCCAGAATAGTTCACGAGAACACCCTTTCAAGGATTCGTTAAGAGTTATTGATGATTTTTCTGGAAGGCCCTTTTACGTAGGAGTAAAAGCTCTTTGCTGTTCCGCATCCCGCCACTGGCAATGCCACCCGCTCCTGAGCACACGCACCACATCAAGATCCGCAGTACCCAGCTTGAAATGAATCCCAACCCGGCGGCAGGTGCTCGCCAGGGTGAGGACGTCGAAGGCAAACTGCGCGCCGCCGAGGAACAACTCCAGCAACTGGAGCAGCAGCGCGAACAGCTGGAACGGCAGAAGCGTGAGGTCGAAGGCCTCAACGTCCGCAAGCGCGAGTTCATCTCCGCGCAAGCCGAACTCACCGACAAGATGTCGGCCACCGTCACGCGGATCGACCGCGAGGTGATCGACATGAAGCAAGAGATCGAGGAACTCGAGCAATGCCGTGCGTGCCTCGCCGCACACTTGGGCAAGCTCGAGAAGATCAATCCGGATGCCTGGACCCGCGAGAACATGGCCGCCGGCATCGAGCGCGCAATGTCCGTCGCCGAGCATGCCGACGACGAATTCTCGCAGGCCGCGGACTACTTCTCGCGGACACGCAGCGCGAACATCTTCAATGGGGCCAAAGCTCGCCGGATCCTGTCCGGTGACTTCGGCCGGCAATTCCGCAATGGGCTCGCATTCAATCTGCCGGTGCTGGTGCTCGGCGGTATCGCCCTCATCGTTTACCTCGTGAAATGACACTCAACATGCGCCTTTCCCGTAGCCTCGCCGACGACCCAGCCATGGAAGAGCTGCGCGCCCTCGAAGAACGGGAGCGCGTGCTGCGTGAACAGATCGCGAATGCCAGTGCCGCCCCGCGCAAGATCCTGCGCGAGGCCGAAGAGATGGCGGCCACCCTGCCGCCGCCTGATGATCTGGCCGACCGCCGCCGTCTCCGCGAATTCGAGGAGAAGGCCAGCCGCACGCAGATCCGCAACGAGCGACGCACCCAGGGCAAGAGCCTGCTGCTGCTGGTGCTCTTGCTGTCTGCGACGGCGCTGTTGGTTTCCTGGGTGGTGAAATTGTTCGTGGCTTGAGATTCTCCGGCCGCGGCGTTGGAAGCCGTGTTGCCGGTTGATTGCCCGATGGCCTAGCCGGCGTGAGACGATCCGCCGCCCTTAACTCCGGGCATGACCTTTTTCTAACAGGGTGGATCGTTCGACTCCCCTTTGAATGCAGGCGGGGGAAGACTCCTTGCGCATGCATGATGCAATCCCTGCCAAGCGATAACCAAAATTTCGCGGAGGGTTCGGCACGCGAGATCCGCATAAAGATTTCCCTTCTAGCCATGACAGGCAGATTGGGCTAATGGACGCGGATTGCATGAACCGAAAGACCCTTCTCTTCTCCGCCGCCCTACTCGCCACCGCGGGCCAAGTATTCGCCGGGAGCAGCGCTCCGATCACCACGGCAACTTCGACTGCCACAACCGAAGAACATAATCCCCTGCTGATGTTCGATGCCTTCCGCGTGAGCGGCTACGGCGCTTTCAACATGGAGTTCGACAAGAGCCTAGGCGAACTGGATGTCTGGCAAGTCGAACTACACACTTTCCTGAGTAAGCCGATCAACTTCGGCCCGGACCTGACCTTCCTTCCGACCTTCCGCTATGAAGGGACCTTCCTGCGCTATGATGGCACGCTCCCCGGCTTCCCGCTGAAGGATGAGGACCTCCATTCGATCGAACTGCCGCTCTATCTGATTCACACCACTCCCAGCTCGCCGTGGATCTGCGGCGCCTACCTGCGGCCGGCATTGGCCACCGACTTCGACCACATCGACAGCGATGACATCTTTGTGGATGCGGCGATTGGCGCGGGCTACAAGTTCAGCGATTCCTTTTACCTCGGTGCCGGCCTCGCGATCGAAGATGCCTTCGGCAATGAGGAGCTGATCCCGGGCCTTGCCTTCCTGTGGTCACCGACACCCGACCTGACCTTCCAATTGTTGGGCCCGGTCTTCGACGCGGTGTGGAATGCCACGCCGGACTGGCGCGTGGGCGTGGATATCCGTGCGGCGGGCGGGGCATGGAATATCGACGACAACAACATATCGCGGACGATCGATTTCAGCTCCTACCGGGCTGGCGTGCACGTCCACCGGCGCTTGGTCGACACCTGGTGGTTGGAAGGCGGGGCGGGTATCACCTTCGCCAACGAGATGAACCTCAAGACCCCGAACGGCCTTGGCTTGAACGAAGCAGTGCTGGGAGATCTGGACGAAGGGATCTACGGCTACCTCGCGGTCCGCAAGGAAGTGTGGTAAGCCCAAGGGGCCCTGAACTCAAAATGGCGGAGAGGTCACTTGCCGGCCTTCTCCGCCAGCTTCTGCTTGAGCTGGGGCCACTGCTCGCGGCTGACGATGTAGCCGACGCAGCCGGGCTTGCCGCAGAGGCAGGGATGGTCCTCGTAGCAATCCACGTCGAAGGCGTAGTCGAAGGTCAACTCATCGCCCGTCTTGATGTCGTTCAGGGCGTGGATGAAGATCTTCTTGCCATCGATCCATGCCTCGCAGTTCGGATCGCAGGAGTGATTGATCAGGCGGGCCGTGTTCCAAGGCACGTTGCCGTCGATGTCGAGCTTGCTGGTGAGGGTGAAGATGTAAACCGCAGCGTCGCCGGTCTCTTGCGAGTGGGCATGCTGGGCCCAGGCGCGGCGCTCGCTCTCCTCCTTGTCGATCAACTCGCCGGTGTACTCAATGATCTTGGTGCCAGCCTTGATGTTCTGGGTGGCATAGACGCCGCTGCCATGGATCTTCGAGCCACGCACCTCACACAGGTCACTCTGGCCACGCTGCCATAGCTGCTTGAGCTTCTTGTACAGAGTCGCCTCCTCCTGGAGCTTGTTCGGTTTTTTGCCCATGGTTGTTTTCCCCGCCGCGCCGCTCATTTGTCCTTCTTCTCCTCGCCCCTGATCTCCGGTAAAACCATGGTCTCCGGCAAGCTAAAGAAAAGCCGGCGCAAATCCGAGACGCGCAGCCCGGAACCATCGATGAAGGACCAGGCGCTCTTGTCCTTGTCGGAAATCGCCACTTGGAAGCTGTGGCTCAGGACCACTTGGAGCTTGGGGTTTTCATTCGGGACCGGCTTCCCGGTGACCATGATCTCCGTGACGGTCGGGATCACGACCAGCCACTTCTTGTAGATCATCGTTTCGAGCGCCTTGCCCTTCGCATCCAGCACCGGCTTGCCCTTGTCATCGAGCAAGGCCTGCTTGCCGGAATCGACTTCGTAGACGACGGGCTCTCCCTCCGTGCGGAAGGAGCGGAGCGAAATCCCCTGCTGGGCCATCTTCTTGGGCACCTCCGCGAGCTGCGCCTGGAGCTTTTCCATGCTGCCTACGCTTTTCGCGAGGCTCTCCTTGTAAGGCGGATACATGCGGTCGATCGCCACCTGATGGTGGCCGAGCACCACCTCCTTGCCCATCTCATTCACGGCCGCCGCCGCCGCCTGTTTGACGGCTGCGGGGGCATCCTCCACCTGGGCTTGCGCGGTCACAGCGGTAAGGCCGATCACCAGCGCGGAAAGAATCGCTCGCTTCACGGCGCATGGATGCCCCCGCCGCCCGGTGACGTCAAGCACGCTGGAGGCATGAGGAGGAACGTCGCCCCGGATCCCCCCGCCGGAGAGGTGATCCACCTCCTAACACCTTGCTTTACACTTGCTCACAACCATGTAGCCTCGGGCCCGTTCACCCCTACCCCCCGACCACCCCCGACGATGCCGGATGATCCCCTCCAGCCGGATCCGGACGAAGACCTCGTGGCGCGTGCCCGCACCGGCGACACGCGCGCGTTCGACGCCCTGATCTTGAAATACGGCGAGAAGCTGTATGGCCTTGTTTACAATATGACCTCCCACAAGGAGGACACCTACGACCTGCTCCAGGAGATCTTCGCCAAGGCCTATCACTCGCTGCCGAAGTTCCGCGGTCATTCCAGTTTCTACACCTGGATCTATCAGATCGCGGTGAACATGACGCTGAACTTCCTGAAGAAGCGCAAGCGCCGCAGCGGCGGGATGAGCCTGAATGAGATGGATTCCGCGGTGCAGATGGACCCGGCGCTGGTGGATTCCAGCCACATGGCGAATCCCGAGAAGCAGAGCAAACTTCATGAGCTTCAGAAAAGATTGAACGAAGCCATGTTGAGCCTGTCAGAAGCGCATAGAACGGTGGTGACCATGTTCGACGTCCAAGGGATCCCGCATGCGGAAATCGCAAAGGTCCTGAAGATCTCGGAAGGCACTGTCCGTTCACGCCTGCATTACGCCCACCTGCAATTGCAGTCGAAGCTGCAGGACTACTGGGAGTGAGGAATTTGAAAAAATTCCTTGCAAAGAACGCGGAAATTTTAGATTTATTAACCATCAATTGCCGTGAAGCCGACTGTTGAAGAAATTGGAACCCTGCTTGCCCTCAAGCGCCATGAGCGTCCTGAGGAAGGGTTCCTCGATGACTTCCTCCGGGATTTCCATCAGCGTCGGCGTGAAGAGGAGGCCCTGAAATCGGGCCCGGCAGGCTGGTGGCACCGTTTGTCCTCGTGGGCATCCGGTCTCGGAGCTTCCAAGTGGGCTTATGGTGCTGGTCTGGCTTACGCCGCCGCAATGGCCCTCTTCCTCCTCTCACCGAGGCACGAGCAGGTTCAACCGATCGCGCCGACACCGGCGAAGTATCAGGTGGAACCGGCGGAGGCTGTCCCAGTGGAACAGTTGGACGCGCTTGACTGGCGTCCCAATTCCACGGGCACCACGGGCGAGCAGGAGTTCTGAAGGATTTTTTCTTCCGAATGAGTTGCTCGTTTTGGCGGTGCCCTGCGGCACTAGTCGCGATCTGGTGCATTTCTGCTTCGGCGGCGGAAGCTCAGGCGGCTTGTGGTGCCAGCTTCCCGGGAACCGCTGGCGAGGTCTCGTCGGTGGCCTTCGGCGTGGGGGATGGGCGTCATTACGTGGCCGTGGCCCTGCCGGAAGCCCAAGCTGAGGGCGGAAAACTCCGGGCCCAAGGCCGGGTGCTGCCGAGCGAGCT
>NZ_BATP01000047.1 GCF_000739615.1 Haloferula sp. BvORR071 | reverse complement strand
GCCTCCGCGCTCCCGGGAAGAGCCGTGCGTGAGGCGTGGCTTTGGTGGCGGGTTCGCCTGACCGTCCAAGCCGGGCGGGCGCCACGGCGGTCCCAGGGGGCCGTGCGTCACCTGAGTATCGCATCAACCCGAGGGCTTGGGGATAACGACCGCTCTTCCCTTACTTCGTCCGCCTGAAGAGCGGGACGGCCTGTTAGGATCACTGCCTTAGATCTTCGCGACGGAGGCACCTTTTACCATGGTGGGCTCGATCCAGGAGTTGCCGCCGGGGTTGCGGTCGCCGGCGGTGATGCGTTCGAGGCGGCGCATGACGAGTTTCGCGACGGCGGCGGGATCGGCACGGTAGCCGGTGATCTCCGGTATGAGGTAGTCGAGGAAGGGTTCCCAGGCGAGGGTGATGAGGCTGAGATGCTGGGGCACGCGGATGCCTTGGCTGGCGAGCCAGGTCAACGCGGTCGCGGCCTGGCGGGGACGCGTGGCAATGATGGCACTGGGCGGCGACTTCGTCTGCAAGGCACGCGCCAGCACGCGGCCGATGCCAATGGCAGTGCCGTTCTCGACTTGCACGCTGGCTTCGAAGCCGGACTCGCCGAGCTCCATCACGCCGCGCACGGCGGCTTCCACACCCTTGAGCGGATCCGCGGGAGAAAGCACCACGACGCGCCGGTGGCCCATGCGCCACAGATAGCCTGCGGCATGGCGGGCGGTGGCATGCCAGTCGACATCGAGGTGCGGCAGCTCGATACCCGGGTGCGGATAGCCGCGGAGCAGACAGGGAACTTGCTGCCGCATGAACCACTCCTGCACCGCCGCCGAGGAGCGGAGCAGGATCCACGCGCTGCAGGGCACTTCCTCTAACAGGGTCTCCAAGCGGTTGGCCGGATTGCGCTGCTCATACCAGGCGGGCGAGATGACTTCCAGCGAGCCGCCCTTGTCGCCCAGCACGCGACGGATCCCATCGATCTCGAACAGGGTGGGCTGGGGCAATTGCTCAAGCTGGCGGTGGACCAGGAGGCCGATGCGAAGCGCCGCGGTTTCCTCACGCTTGCCAACCGTACCGGTGATGCGTCTGCGGCTGCCGGTGCCGGCGGGCTCAAGCACGCCCTCGCGCTCGAGTTGCTGGAGCGCCAGGCGGATCGTGTCGCGGCCGACTTGCAGGATCTCAGCGAGGCGGCGCTCACCAGGCAGACGTGCGCCCCATTCGCCGGCCTCGAGGCGCAGCTTCATCACCCGCACGCAATCGGCGACAAGATTGCCGCGCGCGGGCATGGGGGCATCCGACATAGCGGCACTCTGGCCGAGGCAGGCGCCAAAGCAAGTCCACACTGGTGGGGAGAACCTACCAGTCTACTCGCCGCGCCCTTCGATCTGGGAGCGGCGCAGGAATTCCGACCAGGCCTGCCAGCCGAAAAGGGTGCGGAAGCGCTCCTCTGCGGAGGGCTGGGCGAGCTTCCAGCGCCGTTGATACTCGGGATCGGTTTCCTCCAGTTCGCCGACTCCCGCTTCCTTCTCGAAGGCATCGCGAATGCGCTGAATCACCTCCGCAGGAACCTGCGGGGAATTGGCCAGCAACTCCTGGTCACTGAAGTGATAGACCAAGGGATAGACGGGGGGAAGTTCCGGAGCCGGGGGCTCGGGAGCGGCGGTAGCTTCGGCTGAGGCGACGCTGCGGTCATTGGGAACTTCATCCGGCGCGCCTGCCCCAGCTTGGGATGAGGGTCCGTGACGGTTGACCAAATGACCCGGGCTTTCCGATGGGTGCGCTCCTGGCGACTCGTGCAAGACCACCACACCCCGGGTGGCCGACTTCGCTTCCCGCATGGGCGCTGGCAAGGGCCCTCCTACTTGTCCCCGATTTACGGGATTTGCAGTAGTTCCAGGGTCAGCCACCGGCACATGGGATGCCGCGGATGAATCCTCGCGGGATGAAACCCGGGATGAGGCGGAAGCGGGAACCCTCCCTTCCGAGGCGCGTCCCGGTGATGCGCTGCCGGGCTGTGGCCGGAGCGCGACGGCGAGCAAGCCGCCCACCCCGAGAAGGGGTAGCAGCATCCGCAAGGAAACCAGCCGCCGGTGACGCATGACTCTTAATAAAGAGGCGGTGCCCCCGGAGACCCCGGAAGCACCGCCGATAAGATCGGGAAACCGATTAGTCGTTGAGGTCGATCAGACCGCCTTCAGAACCGCGCTGGACGTTCATGGTGTCCAGCTTGATGCCGGCTTCGCCCGGATTTTCGGTCATTTCAGTAGCGAGCGCGTCAGCGATGTCGGTGACGGTGGCCGCGGCGCCGTTGCGGACGAAGAGGTGCTCATAGCCCCACACGGTGTACTTGCCGTAACGGACGTTGTCGGCAGTGTAGGGAACACCGTTCCACTTCAGCGCCTGGGCACCGCTGGCGATCGCCGGGGCAGCGTCAGCCACACCGAGCATGCCGATGGCGTAGCCAACGGTGGGGCCGAAGTCATCGTCCGAGAGCCAGGTTGCTTGGTTCACGGCGCTGGTGCCCGCATTGCTGGCGGTGGCGCTGAACAGGTTGGTGCCCGGGGTGTAGCTGTATTGGAGCACGTTGGCAGTGGCGCCCTTGCCCATTTCGGCAAGCATGGTCAGGCGGGTGCCCGAGTCATTGTTGCGGCCGAAGGCGAAGACTTCCTTGCCAGGGTTGGCAGCGGCTGGAGGAGTCGGCTTGTTGTCAGCCTTGTCGCCCGTGAAGAGCGAAAGCGAGACGCGACCGGCACCCCAGAGGAGCTGGGCCTGCAGCGGAGTGATGTTGTCGAAGCCGACGTGATTGACACCGGCGGTCTCCGAGTTATCGGAAGCGACGAAGAGGAAGGGGATCACGGCCACGCGGCGATCATAGTCGAGCACCGGGGTGGTGAAGGTGGTCGAGTTCTGGAACACGTCGGACATGCCGAGGTCCGCGGCGTGGGCGGCGGCGGTTTCCGCGCTGGCGGTGGCACCCGTGTAGCTGTAGGCAGGGTAGATGCCGGTGCGGGTCACCTCAGTGAGGGTAGCGCCGGGCAGGAAGGTGTTGTTGACCGAAGCCGGGGCAGTCAGGCCGGAGATACCGCCGACGGAACCGGACCAAGCGCACTTGATGACGGTGTCCACGCCGTTGATCTTGCCGCTGAACACGGTCTTGGATGCATCGCGCATGCCTTCCGTGCCGGGGGTGGCGTAGCACACGTTGCACTTGTTACCACCGGCCGTCATGAGCGAGAAGACGGCATCGTGGAAAGCGGTGCGGAACGCGGTGGAGCCGGCCACGTAGATGGTATCGGCTTGGGAGGTGGAGGCCAGAGCAAGGCCGAGGGCCGCGGCGGCGATGGTGTTACGGATGGTCATGAGTCGGTTTGGTAGATTGTGGAACTTGGTAGTAGCTGGGTCGTAGTCAGGGTCGGGGTCTGCGGATCAGGCACCGCGGCGGCGGCGACGGAAGGCAAGCAGGCTGGTGCCGAGGGCACCGAGGATGGCGGTGGAGGGCTCGGGAACGAAGTTCACCACGCCGGTAGGACTGATGGTGAAGGAACCTTCGTAGCTGCCAGCGGAACCGCTATTCACGCGGAACAGGCTGAGACGCTGATCGAGCGTGCCTTCGATGTTAGAGAAGGCGCCGAAGTCCTGGCTGCCGGACGTGTAGGCCGGATTACCGCCAGTGGCGAGGAACTCGCGCCAGTCGTTGGCGAGGCCTTCACCCATGAATGCGGCACGCGCGCTATTCGCGGTGGGATCCATGGTCTTGAACATGTCCTGGGCGGTGGACATGTTGGTGGAGACCGTCAGGCGGGCGGAGGAACCGGCGACAACCCAACCGGTGCCGGGGACGCCCGGAGTGTTTTGCGGGCGGGAGGCATAGAGCGTTCCCGCATCGTCACCGGCGACGGTGATCGAGTTGGAAGGCGTGCCGGCGACACCCCAGAGGATGTCGGTGCGGGCGGCCCAGCCGGCTCCGAAGAGCGACGAAAGGTCCGCCGAGATATTGCCAAGATTCAAGTCGCCGGAAACGCTGGCATCGCGGAAGGCAGAAGCTTGGCCGACATTCACCACGTAGGTGGTGCCGAAGCCCTGGCTACCGGTGGTGGTAGCGCGGAAGCTCATGATCAGATCGCCCGCGGCATAGGTCACGGCGGCATTCGCCGAGGCCATGCCCAAGAGGCCAGCGGCAAGGGCGAGGAGGGAGTAGTTTCGCATGGATTTCATGTGATATGGTTCGGTGGCAGCATCACGGTCACGCCGACCTGATTGTGGGAGGTGAACCGAGACTAACCGGAACCATCAAAGCTGCGGCTGCATGTCCCCCAAGGGGAAGTGGGCGACAGAATCGCCACGCGGCATGCAGGCCGCTAGAACGTCTTGTCAGGGAGTGACGCGGAGACGGAGGAAGTGGCGCGCTTGGCCAGTGGGCGGCGTATAGGTCACCGATGTCGGGGTGATCACGACGTTCGCGGGAGTAGCGGGGCCCCAGCTCACCAGATCGGTGGAGACCTCCACTCCGAAGCTGGATACAGTGCGGTCGCTGGCGCGCGGCCAGGTCACGCTACCACCGATCATGGGCGGATTGGCGGTGAAGGTGGAACCATTCTGGCCCATGAAGAACTCGATGCCGTTGTCCACGCCATCGTTATCGAAGTCGAGGTTGTGGGCCTGGCCGCCGGCATTGGTCGCAGCCCAGGTGGCGTAGGTGGTGCCCGCTGCGGCAGGCGGGGTGAAGGTCACGGTGCCGGCGGCATCGATCGAGAAGGTGCCTTCAAAGGAACCAGCGGCGCTGCCGGTCACGCGGAAGAGGCTGAGGGTGACATTGGCCAAACCTTCGGAGCCGACGACAGCGCTGGAGCCTTCAATGTTCGCGAAGGCGCCGAAGTCCTTGCCACCGGTGGTGTAGGTGCCCGAGCCATCTGGAGCCATGAACTGGCGCCAAGAAGCACCATCGGTGGTGCCTTGGATAATCGCCTTGGTGCTATTGGCGGTGGTGGCCGAGTAGGTTTTGAAACCGTCCTGAAGGTTGGTCATCGTGGTGGCCACGGTCAGACGGGTGGACGAACCGGACACCTGCCAGCCGGTTCCGGGAACGCCGGGAGCGGTCTGCTGGCGCGAAGCGTAGAGGGTCGGGACCGTGTCGCCATTGACGTCCGCGTTGTTGGACGGCGTGCCGGCGACACCCCACTGGAGGTCAGTGCGGCTGCGCCAGTTTGCACCGTAGAGTGCCTTGAGATCTTCACCGATGTCGCCGATGGCAGTCAGCGTGATCGGGCTGGTGGCATCGCGGAAGGCGGCGGCGGAACCGATATTCACCAGCAGCACGCTGGTATCACCCGGCTGTTCGGTGGCCCGGAAGCCCATGAACAAATCACCGGTGGTGTAGGTCGGAGCCGCAGCAAAAAGAGCTGCGGGAAGGAATGCGCCAAGGGCGGCTAGCAATGAGGGGAAGGTGCGGGTCATGGGTATCATGGAGAGTGCGGTGGCGGGATTCGCCATCACCTTTGGAACGCGATTCGCGGGCTTGGAAGGGGTACATTCTGACGCATTCGTCACACGGGGAGCGCCGCAGTTAGGAATCAGGTTTCAAAAACGACACGAATGTTTACGGAACTACTATTAGTCACGTAGTAGTTATACCGTGACGGATTCAGACCAAGGTGACGCCTCCGTCACAAACGAGTGACCGGAGCGGGGCGACAGGTTTCAAAAACGTCACATGAGACGCAGCCAGAGGCGAAAAGGACTCACCGGGAGTGGTGCTTCTTGAAGGGACGGCTTTGCGAGCGGGCGACGCGGGCCAGCAGGCAGGGTGGCTTCGCGATGACCTTGCGGCGGAGAGCCCGCGAGAGGCCCGGCGCTGGCGGCGCGCATGGGCCGCTTCATTCCCATCGAGCGAGCGAGCCGCAAGATGCACTCGAAAGCTGGGGATGACCCCAGCAGTCCGAAAGCCTGCGGCGGTCATCGGGGTGCACGCATGGATAGAAGAATGCGGGTCCTCAACTGCATTGGCCTTGAAGCGGACGGAGCTGCCCTGACGACCCAAATTTCCCGAGGGCCTTGCGTGTGGATCCGCTGCAAGAACTGCTTCGTCCGCCTGAAGGCGGGACTACCTACCCTTGAAGCCGGGCCGCCCTCTTATTGGGTCGGAGCAGTCCCCTCCCCTTCCTGCTGCGCTTTGTCCTTATCCTTGTCTTTATCTTTGTCCTCCTCGTCGGTGGCGCCACCGTAGCCGATGACTTCCGCAGTGATGAGAGACGGGGACTCGACGGCCTGCTCACCGGTGGCTGCCTTCTCCGCGGCACCCTGATTGCTGTTGGTGGCGGCAGTCGTGGCGGCGGAGGTATTCGAGGCGGAGGTGATACTGGCCACGGAGGGCGCGGCGACGCCGCTGGGTGCGGCACCGGCGGCGCTGCCACCCACGGAGATGTTCGAGGCATTCACCACCACGGCGGCGGCAATGTTCAGGTTGCCCGAGACGCGAATACCGGCATCGCCTGCATCGATGGTTCCTTCCGGAGCGACGAGATCGACATCGGCCGGATCCACACCGGCGACCGTGGTGAGCACGCCGATACCACCACCGGTGGCAAGACCTGCAAGGTCGGTGCGGACATCGGCGCTCTGCGGGTCGATCAGCACGCGGGTCGGCGGGGCGGATTGGACCGTCTTGGAAGACGAACCAGCGGCGATATTGCCGCGGGTGGACCAGATGATTTCATCCCCGCCGCGCAGCGTGAAGATACGCGAGATGCCGAGGTCGACGTTCTTGTCGGTGAAGACATTGATCGCGCCGCCGGACTCCGTGATGATGCCCGGAGGTGCCAGGATATTCGACTGCTGGGTGGTGGCCAGGGTGAGCGAGCCGCCTGGCAGCAGCAGCGAGATACCGCCGCCATTGCGGGTGCGGATGTCGCGCGAGTGGGTATCGATGTTACCGCTCCAGTCCGTGCCGGGGAAGAGCGTGGCCACCGCGTCCTTGCCGGCATCGTAGTTGCCGAAGCCCGGGCTATCCGGATCGTTGTGATTGCGGCCGGCATCGCGCAGGACGAAGAAGAAGATCTTGAGGGCCACCTGGGCCTGTTCTTCGTCGCTCAGCGCGTCGAACTCCGCTTGGGTGATATCGAGCTCCTTGAGGTGGTCGGTGCCGCCGTCGCTCTTCACATACTTGGCAATGAAGGCAGGGAAGTCGGCCTTCGAGTCATCAAGCGAGGAAGCCACGCCGATGCCCGCGGCAGCCAGGATCTCCGCGCCATCGAAGGGCAGTGCCGGATTGCGGCCATTGCCGATGCTGGTGATGCCGGTGCCGGTGCCGTCGGCGTTATTGCCGCCGATGCCGAGGTCGAGATTACGGCCGGCCAGAATCTGAATTGAGCCCGGGCCGGAGACCTGGATGTCGCCTGCCTGCGGGGCCGAGCCTAGCGAGACGATATTGCCCGCGGAAGCCGCCACGCTGCGGGCGGGCGAGGTGCTATCGTAGAGGATGATGTCGCGGCCCGCGGCGATCACACTGGTGTCCTTCGCACCGAGCTGCTGCACGTAGAAGGACACGTCGCGGATGTCGTTTCCGGCGAGGATGCTAACGCTCTTGGGCGAATAGAGCGTGAGGCCGTGGATGTCTCCCGTCTCTGCGTAGATGCGGACGGGGTCCGTATCACCGGCGTGAAGCAGGCCGGGGGCGTGCAGGAATTGCTTCTCCGACAGCGTGCCATTCGTGGAACCGGTCTCCGTGAAGAGGCGGTCGAGCGTGAGGAAGGTGCTCGTCTGGGTGACGCGGGTGGTGCCGGAGGTGAAGCCGAAGAGGGTCTGGTTCGCCAGCGGATTGACGATGCCGGGGACGGAGGCTGGATCGGCGTCCGAGACATTGATGCGGCTGTCATCCCAGATATTCACCAGTGGGCCGGTGCCGCCGAGCTGGCTGCGGCCGGCGATCGTGAAGCCTTGTACGGATCCCGCGGCCAAGACCGAAAGGCCACCGCGCGGTGCCGGCGAGAGGGTGATATTGCCATGCATGTTCACATCCCCGGTGAAGGACACCAGATCCATGTGAGCCGGACGCAGGCTGAAATTCGTGGCGAAGGGAGCCACGCTGCTCTCGGTGAGGCGCAGCCAAGGCTGCAGGAAGGAGGAGGAGCTCGAGCTCAGCAGTTGCTGGGTGGTGATCCACACGTGCAGCGCGGAGTTCGACGGGTAGTTCGTCTGCGTGGCACCCGGCGCGTAGGCGATCGAGTCGCGCATGTTCACCGATCCGCCGAGCGAGGACACGCTGAGGGCGCTGTCCGGGCCGTAGGTGGAGAACCAGGTCTTGTACCACATCGAGTTGTTGTAGCCCTGGGGCAGCAGAAAGGGATTCGCCACCGGGCCTAACAGGACATCGCCGGCGGCCTGCACATCGAAGTCGCCCTTGCCAAGGAACAAGGTGGTCGGCAGCCAGGTGGCGGAATCCGCCACTACGTTCGGCGTGCGCAGGATCGTCAGCGTGGGCGAGCGTGTCGCATTCGTGGTGATCGAGCCGCCAGCATTGAGCGAGCCGTGGCCGCGTTCGACGTAATAGACGCCGCCATCGATATTGCGGCCGGAGCTGACCGTCACATCGCCGCCGCCGAGTTCGATTAGCTTGGAGGCATCCGGACGGCCCTTCGGCATGCGCGCATTGGTCGGCGCGGCGGCATCGACGTTGGTCACGTCGCGGCCGGCATCGAGCAGGACATTGCCGCCGCCCAGGGCGCCGACGCCTTCGAAGAAGTTGGTGAAGTCGACCCACCAGGTGGTGGAAGCCTTATCGAGGAAGAAGGCGGTGGCGAACTCGCCGGTGGCCGGATCGACCGCGGAGCGGCGGTAGAGCCAGTTGTTCGGCAGCTGGCGCTCGGAGTCGGCGATGAGCTGGTTCGCGCTGTTGCGGGTCAGGTGGATGATGTCGTTGCCCGCGGAGATGCTGACATTGCCGCCGCCGGAGCTGTATTGCACCGGTGCGGGTGTCGGCTGCTGCGGGATGCCGAGCGAGCCGGACTGCGAATTGGTGATCGAAGGAGTGGGCGTGTCGAAAGTGCCGCCCATCAGCGGATCGGCCACCTTGGTGCCAGCGGTGTAGATGGTGGCGAACTGGTTGAGCAGTTGGACGTCGCCGCCCGCGACCACATCGATATCGCCACCGCCGGTGCGGATGACCTGATAGAGGCCGGTGGAGGAGGTGGCGCTGAGCAGAGCGGAGGTCAGCGCGTTGTTGCCGCCGGTGGTGGTCGCGGCGAAGCCGTTCTTGCCGAGCTTGATCGAGCCGGGAGCACTGCCGATCGCGCTATCGTCCGCCATGCGGACTTCGTTCACGCGACGGACATCGGAAGCCGAGAAGTCTGCGCCAGCGACCAGACGGTAGGACCATGCCTGCACGTTGTCGCCGAGCAGCTCGTTGCGGTCGAGCAGGCCGGAGGTGTAGGTGGGGCTGGTGAAGCCGTCGCTGAGGGTATTGTAAAAGACCAGATTCCCCGCGGCGCGCAGGGTGAGGATACCCGGCACTTGCTCCGCTCCGAAGCGGAAGCTGGCTAGGTTCCAGTCGCCGGCATTCGAGCTGGTGGTGGAACCGCCCAAGGTCAGGTCACCGGTGGTATTAATGATCTCGGCGCCCGGGCGCACGGTGAGGAGGGAGCCCAAGGCCGTGTTACCGGCGAGGATGCGGTCCTCGATGCTACCGGCATGATCGATGAAGGCGGCGGCCTCCGTCTTGACCGTGTTCTGCACGGTGCTGGTGATGGTACCGCTGCCGGTGAGATCGTAGGTGGCGTAGCCTTCCGCGATGATGTGCGAGGCGCCATTGATGGTGGAAGCAAGGCTGCCGATCGCGAGGTCCGCATTGCCGAGGCGCGGGGCGCGTAGATTCAGCACGCCGCTGTAGTGCCCCTTCGCGGCATCCAAGGCAGAGCCTTGAGAGGAGGCCACGCTCAGGTCGATGATCGAGCCTTGCTCAAGCTGGAGCTGACCACCGGAGACCCCGCGGGTTTCCAGTGCGACCGAGCCGCCCTTGCCCGCCGAGTCGAAGTCCTGGCCGGAGGCATTGAGCTTCGCGCCGGAGGCCAGCGTGAGGTTACGTGCCGCCACCAGGCGCACCGCTCCACCGGTTTCGCCGGAAGCATTGATGGTGCCAGTGACCAGGATCGAACCGGCATCCGCGGAGAGGCTGTAGCTGTGGGCATTCGCCACGCCATCGAGCGCGACATCACCACTGCGAACGCGGTAGGAACGCGCGAGATCGAAGGATGCGGCATTAAGCTTCGCATCCAGCGCAGCGGTGGAGGCGAGCGAGCCGGCATCGAGGTTGAAGCTGCCACCGCTTTCGGTCGGAGCGTGGCCCGCCTTGAGCGTGCCGTTGAGGGCGATCGATCCGCTCACCGCCGAGACGCTGAGTTCCCCGGCATCACCGCCACCGCCACCGCTTGGCGCGGAGACGTCGAGCACGCCGCTGCTGCCGAGAGTCACATTGCCGTGGTCCGAGGTCAGCGAGATACGGCCGCCGTTGCTGTAGCGCATCTGATCGCGGAAGCGCCGAGCCAGGCCTGCCGTCTCAATGGAAGAGTTGACCGTGAGATCGCCGCTGGTCGCGCGCAGGACCACCTCGCCACTGGGGAGGGCGATCCGGGTGCCGACATTCACGCTGGCACCGGTGAAGCTGAGCGAGGAACCGAGGCCCGCGCCGCTGACCGCCCCGGTGGAGCTGCCATTGCCCGTCAGAGAGAGCGCGCCGTTGGCAGTCACGCCATACTTCACGGCATTCGACGCCATCACCAGCGGTGTTTCGAGCGTCAGCTTGCCGGTCGTGCTGAGGTTGCCATTGGCTACCGCCTGCACGCTCTTGGCGGCTTCCAGCGTGGTGTCAGCAAAGCCGCGGATCGCCAGATTGCCGGAACCGAGCTGAATGGTATCAGCCTGGAACTTCAGCGAGCCGGCATCGGCCGGAGCGGGATTCACCAGGGTGGCACCGGCTTGGCCGCCAAGCAGCACACGCCCGGCATTCACCGTGACGCTGCCAGTGCCGACACCCACGCCGCGGATCTCCGCCGCGCGCAGGGTGAGCGAATCGATCAGCGGCTTGCCGGCACCATCCACTCCGCCGAGCGTGCCCGCACCAAGCAGGTCGATGGACGAGTAGCTCGCGAGCGAGAAGTCCGAGGCCGCGGCGAAGGACTGCAAGGCCGCATTGGTCAGCAGCAGACCGGCATTCGGGCCGGGAACCACGGCCGGATCGAGACCCAGGCTGACGTGGCCGCTGGAGAGCGAAAGCGCGTCCGCCCGCAGGACCGCGGTGGGATCGAGCAAGGTCGAGCCAGTCGAGTCAAGGGTCACGGAGGCACCCTTCACCGAAGCACCGGCACCAAGCGAAAGCGAGACGCTGTCACCCGGCGTGACGCCGTGGCGGATCAGGCCGGAGCCGGTATTGGCAGTCACGCGGACCAGCGCGCCATTACCACTGCCCGCGGTGGCATCGGTGCCGATGATCAGTGCATCGCCGCCGCTGGCGGAAGCGCCCGTCTGCTCAAGCGTGGCACCGTTGGCGAGAGTGACGCTGCTCTTCGCAACGAGGATGATTTCGCGGCCGGACAAAGTATCGCTGCCATTGTCGAGCGTGACGTGACCGGTGCTCACCGCAACCACACTGCCATCCGCAGTCGTCGTGCGGGTGCCGCCGATCAGGAGGCTGGCCGCGCCGAAGCTGGTCAAGAGGCTGGAGTCCAGCACCAGCGCATCGGCCGGACCGGCCGAGCTGCCGTCGTTGATGAAGATGTCGCTAGCGCTGCTGATGTCGACCAGGCCGCCGCGGAAGTTGGCATCGCCGGAGGAGGTCACACTGCCGGAGAGCGCCATCTGGCGGGTGGCGGCCAGCACCAGCTGACCGGCATCGCCCGGCAGGCGCAGGCTGCCCTTGCCAGCGAAGAAGGTATTCGCGGAGAGGCGGGTGTATTCCGCCCGCTTGGCAATCGTCGCGGGCGAGGCCACTTCAAAGCGGGTGGCAAGCTGCGGGACCTCGTAGCCCGCCTGCATGCCATTGAAGCGGTAGCCCCCAACGACGGAGGAACCGTCCGGACGGGAGACGCGGCCGATGGCGCTGCCGGAAAGCGGCGTCACCAGATAGGCACCCGGCAACAGCGCATAGCGCGCGGGCAAGAGGGTGTAGACCCCTGCGGCCAGACCACCACCGCCATCGAGGCGCACCTGGTCGCCGACTTGGAGCGTGGAATTCACATAGCCCGTAGTCCCGGCAGAAACTCCGAAGGGCGCATAGGGCGCGAACTCCGAGCCATAGCCCGGCACAACTGCAAAGGCTCCACTCGAAGCGAGGATATCATTGGTTCCCCCCAGGCCGCTGATCCAGCGATAGGCCATGAGATCACCGCCACCGCGGACATCAATCACCGTGCCGTTCTCCGTGATCACCGATGCACCGGCCACCTGCAGCGATTTCTGCGGCAGGCCGGAGCTGGTGATATCCGTGCCGGAGGGATCGAGCCAGGTGCTGCCATCCGTGCTGTAGCCGTAGGGAATCGTGATGCCCTTGCCGGTGATCGGATCGATGGCGGACACGGAGGTCACACTCTTCGAGCCAAGCACGACCTCGCTGCTTTGCGCGAAGTTGCCGCCCGTCAGAACATTGGCCGGAGCGGTGCCCGTGCCATCCCAGCCGAGGCGGATGGTGCCGAAGGGCGCGCGCAGCACGCCATTCTGGTGAATCACCGATGCATAGACCGAAAGCGAGCCACCGGCGGAGAGCGGCAGGCTGCGCTTGCCGGAGCCCGCGATCGTGATGGAGCCCTGGTGATTCGTGCCACCCGCCGAGTAGTCGAAAGCGGCTAGCGTGAAATTCAGCCCGGTGGGCGGGTAGATCTGTCCAGCGGTGAGCGTGAGATCACCGGCAATTTCCAGCGCGCCGCTGCCGCGGATATCGCCATTCGTGGCGGTGAGGCCCGCCTTGCCGATTCCCCCCAAGGCCAGATAGCCGACGTCGATCAGGCCAGCGGAAACGTCGAGCGTGCCGGTGCCATAGCTCGGTGCCAGAGTGACCGGGGTCTCCGCGCTATCGGCGAAGCGGAAGGCCTCCAGCTCCGCGGGAGTCATCGGCACTTGGAAGTTCGAACCGAGCACCACGTGGGATGCGGTGAGACTCACCGCGCCATCGGCATGCAAGTTTGCGCCACTGCCGCGGGTCGATCCGGTGCCCACCGTGATGCGGCCGGGAGCCTGAACCGATACCGGGCCACTGAAAGTGACGTTGCCCAACAGATCTAGGTTGGCGAAGCCGCCGCGCATGAAGTCATCGGTCGAGAAACGACCGCCACCGGTGATCCCGGAAGTATCCGTGCCCGGGATCGCGCCAATGCCGCTGAGGCCGGTCGGGATCACCGTGCCGGAGCCGGTGACGTAAAGAGTCGTATCAAAGGGCGAGACCGGAGCGCCGCCCACATAGAAGCGGCTGGAAGAAACCTGGAGCGTGCCCCCCGTGGCAGTGCTGCCGCCCGCCGCGCCGCGCAGCGTGGCATCGGTGAAGAGCATCTCCGCGCCCGCGAGCTTGATCGTGCCGCCATCGCTGGCGACCTCCACAGGGCGAACCTTGCGCGAGTAAGGCGCGGTGGTGGTACCGCTGGCACCGCTTTGCAGATCCGCCAGCGACTTGCCGGATTCACCGGCCACCAGGTCGAGCACGCCCTTGGTACCGGAGACATCCAGCACCGCACCCGCCGCGGCGAGGATATTGCCGGAGACGCTGATATTCCCGCCGTCCAGCACCGCACCGCGGCGGTTCCCGAAGGCGTCGGGTATGAGAAGTGTCGTACCGGAGGCATCGATCACCGCGCTGGAGCCGATCCACACGGTGCTGGCGGCGTTCTGGCCTTCCTCCGGACCGGCCAGGCGCTTGCCGCCGGCGATCGTGATATTTCCCCCGGCGCTGCGCAGGGTACCCTGCACGCTCACGGTGTCACCTTTCAGCGTGATGCTCCCGGCAGGGCCGGCATTGAGCTGCGCCCCGGCATCCACCACCACGTCGCCGCGGTTCATGAAGACGCTGGTCGGCGCGGGACCACGCAGGCCCGTGCCGGTGAAGGACAGGCTCACCGGGCTCCGCAAACCTTCCGGTCGGACGATGGTGTCCACGCTCAGCGAGTCGCCAGTCAGATTCGCCAGCAAGCTGGAGACCACCGGAGCCACAGACGTGCCCGAGGTGATGTGCACCGCGGCGAGATCGGTGCGGCCGATGCCGCTGATATCGAAGGACGAGAAGCCACCCTGATTGAAGAATTCCTGGCCGAGCAGCAGCACACGTGGATCGCTGCTGCTACCGCCGACCTGCACCGCCTGGGCCTGGAGCGCAAGCGTGCCGCCCTTCGCACCGGAGTAGCCCTTCAAGGTGGAGCCGAGCACCAGATTGCCACCGACCAGGGAAGGCACGGTGGAATCATTGCCCGCGAGGATCGAAAGCTTGCCCGCATTCCCGTAGCTGATGGCACCGCGCTCGCTGACCCGCAGGCCGCCCGAGACATCGATCGTCGAGCCCGCGGCAAGATCCGCGGACAGGGACTTGATGCTGATATTGCCAGCGGCCGTCACCAGCGGGCTGGTCAGCGCACCGGCGGAGAGCGGACGATCATCCACGATGTAACCGGCGGTGCTGAGCGACGCGCCCGCAGCCAGATTGAAATGCCCGCGGGCCGGATCGGCATCCGGCAGGGTCGAGCCCAAAGCGAGGTAGGGCGAGATATTGCGCGTGGTGAAGGACAGCGAGCCACCCGCCGCACTGAGCGAGCCGGCAATATCGATGTTCGCGGCATCGATGCTGATCGAGCCCTTCGGCGCGGCATTCAGGGAGACTCCTTTCTCGACGACGACATTGCCGTCCGAGTTCACGATCGAGAGCGAACCGAAGCCACCGGCGGAAAGCACATCGCCGCGCAGCACCACCTCCCCTACCCGCTCGGTGGGCAGGGCGACCGGATTGCCGTCCGCGCCATACTGCGTGTCCAGTATTTGCGTCGCACTGGCGGTGTCCGAGAAGCGGATCAGCGGGGCGTGCGGCGAATACTGAGTGATATTCGCACCGACCAGGCGCTCGGCGGTGAAATTCAGGCTGAGCTGCGAGGCAGTCGGCAAGTTCGTGCGTTGGCGGGCACCCGCATAGACGGAACCGGCGAGCTTGCCATCCAGCGCCATCGAGGGCGCGGTGATATCCAGACTGCCGCCATTTCCACCCTGGGTGTAGGCTTCCTGATAACGGGAGCCATTCAGCGGGATCGGATTGGTGTAGTTCTGTGTGACGTTCCACTTGCCATCCACCACCGTATTCCCACCGCCATACACGCCGTCGTAGGCGCGGTCGGGGGTGGCATTCGCCAAGTCGATTATCTTGCCATCCGCCACCAGGCGGGTCGTCTGGACCATGCCCGCGGCGTAGTTCACCCAGCCGCCGGACACATCGATCACGGCGTCCTTGTTCATGGTCACGCCGCCACCGGCATTCAGCTTCACCGTGCCGCCCGCAGTGGTGAGTTGCCCCACCGTGCGCTGCACCAAATTCGCATAGCCGGAGACATCCGCCAGCGGCGTGCCGATCCAGGTCTCGCCATTGTAGGTGCCGGTCTGGGTGATATCGACGTAGATGGTCTGGCCGCGAAGCGGGCCATCGCGCAGCAGTGGCGAGTCCGCCAACTCAGTGCCGCGCAGCTCGACGCGGACAATGTTCGACGAAGCCGCCGCGGTGACACCCTTCGCGCCGGAGACATCGATCGTCGCGCCCTTGTCGAGATCGATCCGGCCGCTGTCGTGGACGAAGCGATGGGTCGAGATACCAGAAGCCTGCGTCGCCGGTTGCACGAACCATGTGCCCGCATCCACCTTCACATCGCCGCTGGTGGCTACCAGCAGGGAGTCGTCATCGAAATGGACGTTCTGGCCGAGGATATTGACCTGCGACTTTAGCGCCAGGCTGCTGCCGATCACCGTTTCGGCGCTCGCCAGCTCCGGCAGGATCTGGGTCACGCTGCCATCACCGAGCGTCACATTGCCGGTGTAGCGGGTCAGGAAAATCGGGCCCTTCGAGGGGTTTGCGGCATCGTAGGCGATATTGCCCACCGCTCCATATTCCGCGCGCAGGTCGATGCGACCATTCAGCGACACCGAGGTGCTGCTGTTGATCACGCCCATCTGCTTGACCGTCTTGCCGGTCATGGTGACGTTGGCACGCGCGGCATCGATGATGCCGTTGTTCGTTACCGTGCCCGCGTAAGCGGTGAGGACCGAAGCGGGATCAACCACCGCACCGACGTAAGTATCCAGGCCACGCAGCGAAGGATCCGAGCTGGCATGAGCATCGAAGCCGACCTGCAGGCCTGCGGCGAGAATCGTCTGGCCATCGGCGCTGCTGATCGTGCCGTTGTTCACCACATTTGCACCGACGAGCGCGATGCGCCCGCCGACCTTGGCAGCGGTGCTCGGCGCGGTGAGCCGGGCGCCGGCCTCCACGATCACATCGCCCACGCGGGTATTCGCCGGCAGACCCGGATCGAAGGCGGGCATGCCATCGTCACCCGCGGGCATCGACAGCGCGGAGAAGAGGAACTGCTGGTCCGGATTGCTGAGCAGGCCGCGATCGATCAGGTTCGTATTGATCGGCAGGGCCGAGGCCACCAGCGTGTGGACGTTCACCTGCGAACTCCCGCCGAAGACGATCCCGTTGCGGTTGAGAATGTAGACCTGCCCCGGGGCCTCGATCCTGCCGAGGATCTGCGTGGGATTGGCCAGCGGATCATTGACCTGGTTAAAGGCGATCCATTGGCCGACGTTCGAGCCACCAGCGCTTTGGTCGAAGGTCAGCGTGGTGTTCTTACCGACGTTAAAGGTCTCCCAGTTCAGCAGCGCCTGCTGGGCAGTCTGCTTGATGGTGACATTGACGGCTCCACCCGTATTCGTGGTCTGCGTCGGAAGCTCCGCCCCTTTCCAGAAAGCCGAGTTCGCGGCGGTGACCCGCGGGTCCACCTTCAGGCCGCCGGTGCCGAGGCCATCCGGCACATCGGGAAGCACGGAGCCGCCACCGGATGGATTGGTATTCGCGTGGTTGCCGTTGGCGAGATTGCGCGCGGCAAGCTGCATCGCCTGCGCCGACTGGATCGCCATCGCGGTGCGCGCCAGCGAGTCGCGTGTGGTGCCACCGGTCGGCACCACCGGTGGTGGCGTGGTGCCCACCGGATTGGTCGCACCGGCAGGCGCGCCAGTCGGGCGACCGCCACGCAGGATATCCCCGGCATGCGCCTGTTGGGCCACGATCAAGCTGATCTCGCCCAGGATGAAAAGGGCGGTGCCGGCTGCTCGGGAGGACAGTCGCAAGGATGACGGGGATCGCATGGGGTGCGGGGTGCTGGGTTACTTGCCCTTCTTGTCGGAAAGGACTTTGGGAAGCTCGATCTCGTTGATAACGACCGGATGGTCACGTAACAGTTTCGCCACATACTCCTGGCTCGCTGCCTGAGCGCGTTGCTCACGAAGGCGTTCCGTCAATCTGGGCTTCACCTCCTCGTACGTAAGTTTCCGGGGTTCTTCGCGGTCGAGGACCTTCACGAAGTGCCAGCCGTCCTTCAGCTCGATGGCGGCGGTCACGCCCCCCTTGTTCACCTTCGCGACGGCATTGCGGATGCCTTCCTCTACCAGATTTTCTTCGAGCCAGCCGATCTCGCCGCCCTTACCGGCGCTGCTCGCTTCCTCGCTATGGGCGCGGGCGATCGCGGAGAAGTCAGCGCCTGGTGCGGCAAGCTTCTTCTTCACCTCGGCCACTTCCGCATCCTTGGCGGCCTTGTCCTTCGCGTCCGCGGAAGCCGCGATGTAGACTTGGGCGAGCTTCAGGCGGCGCTGGACGTTGAGCGCATCACCGGCGGCATCGTAGGCACTCTTCAGGACCTCCTCGGAAGGAAAGTCCGAAGGAGCTTCGGATACGGAGCGCAGGTAGCTATCGGCGATGATGCTGGCGCGCTGGCGCTCGATCTTCGCGGCAACATCCGGACGATCCGCCCACTTCTTGTCCTCCGCCTCGCGGAGAACCAGGCGCTGGACCAAGAGGGTGCGGACCGCTTCGGTTAGAATCGAGGGTTGCTTCGCGGCGGCTTCGGCCTGGGCGGGATCCAGCCCAGCGAGCCAAGCGCGGATGTCCTCGGCATAGACCTCGGACTCGCCGACCTTGGCGACGACGGTCTTACCGGCTTGAGCGAAGAGCGAAGAGCTCAGGGCGAAGAGAAACAGGAAAGGGTAACGCATGATCTGAATAAATAAGGCAGGGGCCGCGCTCCGGGCACTCGGGCCCGGGGCGAGCGGAACTTGGTTTCTTGAACTGGTGGGCTGGCGGTCGGCCGGGAGGAGCCGCCACTTCGCACTTACTGCTTCTTGGCGGTCTTCTCGGCCGGCTTTTCCGCGGGGATGCGGGCATCCTCGATCTGGTCGCGGTAGTCCTGGACCTGCTTTTCGAGACGGGCCTTGGCGATGCCGGTGAAGGGCTCGCGGGCCTTGAGGGAATCCCCGACCCCGAAGCTGCGGTAGCGGTCGAGCACTTCCATGGCGGTGCGGTAGAGTTCCAGGTTCTGGGCCTTGTGGTCGCGGACCTTGGCGCTTAGCACCGCCTTCTCATCCGCCAGCTTGGCGCGCTCGGTTTCCTTTGTTTGCGCGACTTGGGCGGCTTTTGCGTAGCCTTCCTTCCACTTGGCGAGAGCTTCGTTGAGCTGCTTCACCGTGGTGCCGAGGTCATCGTTCATGACCGTCAGTTCTTCGATCTTCTTGCGCGAGCTCGCTTGATCCTCGGCCGACTGCTTGGACAGGGAATCGACCTTCTTGGTCAGTTCGGCGACCTTGGCCTCGGCAGCCGTCTTGGCCGCCTGCTCGGTGGCCAGATCGGTCTGTGCGGTGCGGAGCTGGAGCATGTTGCTCTTGAGCGCCTCGCGCAGCTTGGCATTCGCGGCGGCCTGCGGGTCGGCTTCTTCCGCGCCATGCACGGCTACCGCCAGCGAGAGGAAGGAAAGGACAGTAAGGATACGGGACATGGCGGTTAGAACTTCGCGTTGACGTCGAATTGGAGGATATCGCTCTTGAGCGTGGGCCCGGCGATTTCGCTGGCGCTCATCCAGCGCGCACCGAGGCGCACGGAGGGCGAGAGCGCGTAATTGCCGCCGATGGTGAAGCCCTTCATGTTGGTGCCACCACCGCCGAAGTCGGAATCGGTGAAGCCGTCCACCACGGAGTCGGACTCGACATAGCGGTAGCCGAGGAAGGTATTCCAGTTGCCGCACTCATCGAGCGCCGCATCACCGGCCATCAGGTTGAGGAACCAGGCCATGTCGCCGCCCTCGAAGGCACCGGTGCCACCGATCGCGGCGGGACCGCGGTTATTCACCGCCACGGCAGCGATATCCGCCTCATTGAAGGCGATGTTCTTGATCACCTCACCGGTCAGCGACAGGCGGAAGGGCTCATAGCCATCGTAGTCCAGGCGTCCGGTCGCGGTGATATTGCGGAAGGGCGTGGCCAGACCGAAGTATTGCCACTGGTTGGTGGTGCCGAAACCATTGCTCGCATCCGGGATGATATTGCGCAGGGTCATGTAGGTATTCCCTTTCTGCGCGAAGGAAGGACGGGTGCCGTCGGTATTGCCGGCGTCATTGGCGGTGAGCGGCACGAAGGGCGTGGACTTCTCGCCGTCGATGCCCCGGAAGTCATAGTAGGCGATCGCGAACTTGGCGTTGAGGTCCTCCTTGATCTTCCACTCTGCACCGAGCTGGGCGGCATAGAGCCACTTGTCCGTGCTCTCGAACTTCGCCGGATTGTTCGTCCCGAAGTTCAGGTCGGTATTGAAGACTGGGAAGGCCCCGCCGGAGCCAAAGACCTTGAAGGTATCGTTGACCTTGTGGCTGCCGCGCAGGGCCAAGCCGTCCAGGCCGATATCATCATCCCACATCACCTCGGAGGAGAAGAAGGGGTTGTTGAAGCGGCCGAGGTCGACATTCAGGTCCGTGCCATCTCCGAGGGACTTGCCGAAATTGTAGGAGATGAAGGCGCGATCGAGCCAGAGCTGGTATTTCGAGAACTGGCCGCCATTCGTGCCGAAGGACTGATTGGTCGAGACCGGCGAGTTGCTATCGCCCGTCGCCACGCGGAAGCCGCCGGTGAAGCCATCTTCCATCGCGATCGAGGCACCCGCGCGGAAGCGGAAGCGCACGCGGTTGCGGTCTTGGTCGACGTTGAGCTGCGGCGAGAACTGCGTGCCGGAGACATCGAAGGGTGCGCCGGTATTGATCGCGTTGAAATTCGGGAAGGCCCCGGTATTGTCGTTGCCGTCCGGGAAAAAGATCCCCTCGTAGCGGGTGCGGAAGTCACCGAAGACGACGAACTTGTTCACCCAATCCGGCGTCGGATTCTTCTCGCGCCAGGCGTGCTCGCGGGAATCCGCTTCCAGCTCGGCCTTAATCTCGGCAGCCATCTGCTGGCGCACCGGCTGCGGCACGTAGGCCACCGAGACATCGCCTTCCTGTGCCGGCGGCGCTGAGGCATCGGCGATCGCCACGCGCATGGCCTCATCGCGCATGCGGGCCGCTTCGGCATCGGCCTTGGCCATCTTGATCAAGTCACCGGCATCCTCTTGGCTCAGCACACCGCGCTTCACCAGGCGGTTGATCAGGTTGACCGTGACGTTCTGTGAAATGCCACCGGCAGCCAGAGCCGCGGCGGGATCCACGCCTTCGCCCACGGGAGGGACTGGGTCTGTTAGAACAGGGAGGCCTGCGCCAGATTCATCGGGAACGGCAGGCGGCGGCGTCTCTTGCGCAAAGAGAGCACCGGCCTGCAGCGAAAGGGCGGCAAGGGTAGCAAAGGACAGGATATCCTGGCGAGTCGGGGACATGGAATGGCTGATGGGAGAGTCAATTCACCTTGCGACCCGCCACCCGCATCTGCACGGGCATGGGCATATCGGAAGGCAAGGCTTCGGGAAACTGGAGGCCGATGAGCGTGGCAGGCACCGACTCATCGACGCCGGAGCCACCGAGGGTGCCCACGGCCTTCGCCTTGGTGATGCGGCCGGAGGAGTCTACCCAGAGGGCGACCTTGCCGCTGAAGACGGCACTCTTGGTCTTGGGATTGCGGCGCAATTCGCCGGCAACGGTGTTCTGGATCATCAGCGCCTGGCGACCGAAGCGGCTACCGCCCTGCCCGCCGATGCTTCCGCGGCCATTCCCACCGCCATTGCCTTTGCCGCCCACGCCATAGCCATTGTCCGGACCATTGCCGGGGGCCATGTTAGTGCCGAGCTGCGGCGGCTCATCCACCGGACCGGGATCCGGCGGAGTTTCTTCGACCGGTGCTTGCTCGACCATCTCCGGCTTCTGCTCTTCCGGCGGCGGGGGCTCTTCCTTCGGTGGCGGCGGCGGGATCACCACCGGTGGTGGTGGTGGCAAGGAGACTTCAACGACGACAGGCGCTGCCTTCTTCTTGGCAACGGTGGTCTTGCCGCCGCAACCCGTGAGGGTGGATGCGGCGGCAATGGCAAGCGCGGCGAGGCCGCTGGTGATAAGTTTCGCTTGGGCCATGGCGGTTATTTTTCCGGTGGTTTGGTCGCGAGACCGATCTTGGTGATCTTCAGACGGCCCAGCAGGTCGAGCACGTCCATGATGGTTTGATACTGCGTTTGGCGGTCGCCGCGGACCACCGCGGGGACTTCAGCGGAAGCGGTGCGGGCGGCAGCGAGCTTGGTCTCAAGCTGGGCAAAGGAGACGTCCTCGCCGTTGAGTTTGATCTTGCCGCTGTTGTCGATGACGATGGCCTGCAGCTTCGGCGCGTTTGGATTCGGCTTCGACACCGAGTTCTTGCTGGGGCGCGGCAGATCCACTTTCATGCCCTTCACCGCGGCGGTGGTCATGATGATGAAGATCAAGAGCAGCACGAGGTAGAGGTCCACCATCGGCGTGACATTGATGTCGTCGAAGTTCTTGTCGTCGGCGGAAGCCATGATGGTCGAAATTTGAGGTGGCTTACTTGCTGGCGGTCGCCATCCCGATGTTGTCGATACCCGCGCGGCCGAGGGCATCGAGCACGTCCATGATCCCCTGGTATTGGCTGCGGCTGTCACCGCGCACCACCACCAGCAGGTTCTTCTTCTTCGCCTTCAGAGCACCCAGTTTGGATTCGAGTTCGGCGGTGGTGACCGGGATCGTATTCAGAAAGATCTTGCCCTGATTGCTCACGGTGACGGCCTGCATGCCCGGCACCCCGAGCTCCTGGACCGAATTCTTGTTGGCCTTCGGAAGATTCACCTTCGTGCCCTGCACCCCCGCCGTGGTCATGATGATGAAGATCAAGAGCAGCACCAGGTAGAGGTCCACCATCGGTGTGACGTTGATGTCGTCGTAGCTCTTGTCGTCGGCGGAGGCCATGGGAGTCGGTAGTCGGGAAGCGGAAAGCGGGTGGATTTCTCAATGCACCGCGTGCTGCGAATGCGCGTGCTCCTTGGCGACGGGCGAGCCGCCTTCACCGGCGGGTGGGTAGAACTCGGCCATCTTGGCGACGAATTCATCGATGAAGACCTGCATCCCGCTGGTGGCTTCCTTGATCCGGCTGTTCAGGTAGCTGTAGATGAACAGCGCGGGAATCGCGACCAGCAGGCCGACCACCGTGGCGAGCAGGGCAGATGCAATACCGGGCGCGATCGAGTTCACATCCACCTCGCCGCTCTTCGCGATGATGGCGAAGGTGATCATCACGCCCACCACCGTGCCCAGCAGGCCGACGTAGGGGCCACCGGCAATGCTGATGGTGAGGAAGACCAGGCCCTTCGTCAGGCGGTGGGTCTCGTGGACCAGGCCGCCGTCAAGCGCAGCGCGGATCGCGGTGATCGAGCGGGCGGACAAGCCCTGCGTGCGGTGCTTGTCCTTCTCCAGGCGGTGGCGGATTTCTTCCGAGCCGATGTGGTAGATCTGATAGAGCGGCGACTTCTCGATCACCGACATCTCCTTGGTATCCGCATTGCCGCCGAGGCTCTTCACGCTGGCGCGGTCGGTGTGGTCGATCGCGGTGAGATCGGAGGACAGCTCCTTCCACTGCTTCAGGAAGGCCTTGCTGCCCTTCTGGATCGAGTTGAGGTAGCTGAACTTCTGGATCGCTACGGTCCAGCCGACGATGATCATGATCACGCAAAGGCCGATCGCGATCCAGCCGTCGAACATCATGTTGTTCGCGATGTCGCCGAAGAGCGAAAGGTGCTCCATCATGCCGCCGCTGTGCTTGCCACCGTCACCTTCGCCAGTCTCGGCTTCACCCACGGTCAGCAGGCGCAGGGCCGCATCCGAAGTCCCCTGCTGGACACCAGCGAGCTTTACCCAGCCGGCGCTGCGGGCGACCTTGTCGATGCGGAGTTCATCGATCTCGCCCTTGAAGCGGGTGGCGGTGTCATCCGTGCCACCGATTTGGATCGGACTGTTCAGCGCGGGCAGGCCGGCCTGCACCAACGAGTATTCGCTGCCATTCACGAAAAGCTTCACCGAGCCACCATTCGCCACCACCGCGAGGTGGGCCCAGGCACCGGGAGCGAGCTGCGTGCCCGGAGTGCTACGGGCACCATTGATCTCGACGGTGGGCACACCCTGGTCGACCACGAGGCGCAGGGACTTGCTGCCCTCGCTACGGGAAAGGATCACGGAGCGCGGGGCGGGATTGCCGGCATTGGCCCACAGCGAGAGGGTCATCGCGCCACCTTCACTCCAGGCGAGCGAGGGCGTGGGCGGGATGACGAGCGGATCACCGCCGAGGAAGCGCTGGCCTGCGGCAATCAGCGAGCCCTCCGAAGGCGTGCCGGCGTTGGAGGCATTGTTGGCGTTCTCGGTCGCGTCCGCAGGATTGCCCGACGCACTGAAGTGATAGACCGCAGCGGTGTTGGAGTCCCAGGTATCGCTGGCCTTGCCCTCGGCATCCGGTGCGCCATTGCCACTATACATGAAGAAGCTGGTGGCCGAACCGGGCGAGATCTCCGGGACCTTCACCCAGACCAAGGCCTCGTTGACCACATTGTCATACTTCTCCACCTGATGCGGATAGACGGTCTTGCCGTCTTCCGAGACGAAGCGGATGTCCGCCCCGCCATCGGCACTACCGAGGAAAGCGTAGTTCGAATCGCTGAGGCGCAGCAGCACGTTCGCGGCGCCAGTGGCATCCGGCAGCTTGGTGTCCGCGGAAGGATCGATGGTGACCTTCTGGCGCTTGGTCCAAGCGGGGTTCCACCAGGCGGCAGCGTCGCCGCCCTCCTTTTTATCGGCGGCGTGCAAGGGCATGCTCAGCGCCAGCAGCGCGGGCAGGCATTGCAAGAGAAAGGTCGGGACGTGGGCGGGTCGGGCTCGCATGGCGTGACGGTTGACGGATCGGGAGGAAGAGAAGGCAGGGCTCAAAAATCGCCCCAGAGGCGGAAGGTGTACATCATCTCGCGGTCGCGGCCGGTGGGCCGTTCGAAGAGCGGATAGGCGGCATCCACGGAACCGTTGAGGTGATCGAAGACGCGGCCGCGGGTGCCGAGGCCGATGCTGCCGAGCTGCTCGCCGCTGCTCTGGCCGGGCAGTGCATCGTGGATGCTGGTCACGCCACCATCCATGAAGGCGTAGAGGCGCAGGTCATCCTCCTCATCCCAAGTGCCGCCGAGATACTTCAGCAGTGAAGGGGTGCGGAATTCGAGCGTGCCGAAGAGCGCATCATCGCCCAGCGCTTCGGACTCCAGGTAGCCGCGCACGCTGCCCAGGCCACCGGCGGCGAATTGCTCGGCGCTCACCAGCGGCTCGTTCGAGGCCTGGCCCTGAATCTTGGCGAACCACTGGAAACCGTTCGTCAGGTCGCGGGTGTGAGAAATGTCGCCGCGGGCATAGATGAAGCCGCCGCTGGCGTTGTAGCGCTTGATCGAATAATCGTATTGGGAATCGCCGACCCCGCGGAAGGCCCAGTTCACGCCCATGTTGAAGTCCGTGCGCCCCTTGCCCTTCACCGAGGCGGTGTAGAGCATACTAAAAGGATAGTAGGTGATCGGCGACGGCGAGTTGACCCCGGCGACGTTCAGCTCGTCGTCGTAGTGCTTGTAGTCGAAGCCGAAGCTCAGCGAGTGATAGAGGCTCGCCGAGGAAGGCAGGGTCTTGAGCGCCCGGATACCGACCGTGTCGCCCTTGCCCACGGAAGTGATGCCGCCGAGCGTGGCGACATCGCTGTCCTGCTTGCTGCCTTGCAGCATGATCGCCCAGCTCGGGTCGTTCTGCAGGCGGGCCATGTAGAAGCCGGAGAAAACCAAGGCATCGTCCAGGTTTTCCGGGGCGAGCTGGAAGCTGGCACCGATCGAGTGGCCCATCTGCCAGAGATTGTCGTAGGAGAGCGATCCCGCGACGCGCAGTTGGGAAGTATCCGGGCTGTAGCGGTTGTTCAGCTCCAGGCTGCCATGTGCGGGCAGCTCATCCTTCACATCCAGGTCCACATCCACGGTGCCCGGCGTGACGCCCGGCTTGAGCGCCGGAGTGACGGTGCGGCCGGAGACCTGGTTCATCGCCACGATGTCCTGGGTGAGACGGTTGAAATCGACCGGCTTGCCCTCTTGCATCGAGGGCGCTTGGCGGGTGAGCGCGGAAGGCGAGGTGAAGTTCGCGCCGCGCACCCGCAGCCGACCCACCGGATTCTCCTCCACCTGCAGCATCACGATCCCCTTGCGGATGCGCTGCTCCGGGATGAAGACCGAGACGGCCTTGAAGCCCTTGTCGTGATAGGCCTTCTCCAGCGCCGCACGCGCCGCATCCACATCGGAGGGCAGGCGACCGGGGCCGAGGTAGGGATAGACCGCCTCCTGCACCTCACCGGCGCTCAGCGTCTTCGACCCGCGCACCCGGTACTCCGTGACATACATCGGCCGCGGCTCGGCAGCCGGGGCCGCAGGAGCTGGGGCCGGCGCGGCAGCTTCCTGCGCCTGCACGACGTTGCCTGCCAGCAAAAGAGTGGCGGCACAAAAGTGAGACGGCAGGACAAAAAGCGAGCGCATGCGAGACGGCGGATTTCGCCCCGCGTGCCCCCTGCCCTCAATCCACCCGACGTGACGCTTCCGTCACGAAGCCGGAGGCAGTTTCGTTACATTGCCGCCTCATGCGGTGGAATCGCTTCTGCTAGAGCGATTCCCAACAGGGTGCGCAGACCCTGCGCATCGGCCGATGACGTTTTCGCCACGAAGTCCGGGCCCCGGAGCCGCGACAGGTACATCGGGCACCAGGGACCAGCCGGTCCTGCCAGCCCACCGATGCGGTTGGCGACAAAGCCGCGGTGGGGCGGCTTTATCCCTACAAGACATCTCCTCCACTTATGAACCGCAGAAAAAGGATCTATCTGGGAAGCCTCGCGCTCAGCTTGGCGGCACTCACCATCGCGGGCCTCAGCGGCTCCTTGCCAGCCCTGCGAAAGCCATCGGCAAATGATAGAGACAGCGGATCGCAAAATTCCGGACGCGAGACTGGCAAATCCACGGATCGGCACGCGGAGACGAAACTGGATCGCAAGGCGATCGATGAAGCCGCTGAGCGCTGGTATCAAGAGTTGCTCGCAAAGCATCCGGAATTTCGCATCGAGTATCGCACGGTTCCCGATGAGCAGAATGGCTACCTGCAGTGGATCGGGTTCCTCCAGAAGCTCGGCACCAAGGGGGAACTGCCCGACTTCCAGGAGATTCGCGAAGCGCTGGGGCCAAGCGACAAGATCGATATCGCCTTGATCGAAAAATGGATCGCGGCGCATCCGGACCTTCTCGTAGAGGTCCTGCGAATCGCCGAGTTGCCCGACCGCTCGACTAAAGGCATCGCGCCCGGGCAGCTTTTCAAATTCTATTCGGGCGATTTCCAATTGCTGCTGGCTGCCCACGCCCGGCTCGCGGCCGCGCAAGGTGATCCGGCTGCCGCCCTGCGCAGCCATGCCGCCGCGTTCAATCTGGCGGGCCACGTCGACGGAGTGGAAGGCGCGGACATGCTCCATTCTGTCACCGCGGCTTCGATCCGGGGCCGCGTGGTCGCTGAGCTTTACGAGTATCTCCTGCCGAAGATCAGCGCCGACCCCGCCCTGCTGGCAGAAGCCCGGAATTTACTCGCCGGTGCCGGTCTCGGAGCAAGTGCTTCGCAGATTGCCATCGGCGAATGGAACAGTGCGACCCGCAACTTCCTAATTCCGGCCTTACTGGGTGATACGGAAGCAAAACTTCAGGTCATCCCCGTCACGAACATGCAGGCGTTTCTGGATGCCTACACCGCCGGGATGAAGGAGATGGCGGCATATTTCAACACCCCGGCCTTCCATGGGAACGCGGCGATTCCGCAAGCCGCCGCCTTGGACTTGCTCAGCGGTCAGGACCACAATGCCCTGCAAACGATCCTCGACTTCTATACGGGGCCGATCGAAGCGGTGCGACTGCAGCAGGCGGATTTCGTACGCCATCAGGCGGCAATGGCGATCCTAGGGGGAGAAGAGCCGCCGCTTGAACTCCTCACCGGCGAACCTTTTGTGTGGGATCCCGTGACGCGACAGCTTTCGTTTCCCGCGGACATGAAGGGCACGAATCCGACGCTCAACCCGATCACCCTGCCCTGAGTCGCAAGCTTCTCAGGCAGTTGCGACCAGCGCCTTCTCCAACAGCTCCCGCAGGCGCTGGGCATCCGCCGATGAGGTCTTTGCGACAAAGCCGCGGGCATGCGCGAAGTGGACATCCGCCTCGCCCTCGATCCGGGTGAAGTCGAAGCAGGGTGAATCATTGTGCCGAGAGAGCCCATAGCCGCTGCCGCGGCGGTCCGGGTAAACCATGGCGACGACCTCCTTGTCCTTGCCGATCGTCTGCAGGTAGCGGCCGAGCCCAGCAGAGGGTTCCTCCGGCAGCGGCTCGGTGCGCGGCAGGAATAGCACCTCGTGCCCTGCCACATTCCAGATCACGGCGCGCGAGGCCAGGAAATCGAGCCGCTGGCGCAGCGAGCGGAGATACTCTAGCAGGTCCTCGCCGGTGTAGCGCAGCATCTCCCAGATCGGATCGCCGGGGACCAAGTGCACCGACTTCGCGAAGCGCCGCAGCAAGGTCACATCGATGGGCGAGTTCACCTTCGACAGGACCTCACGGTCGACGCCCAGCCACTTCGCCGTGGCGTTCGGGCCGCGGGTGTCGAACCACTCAGCAGGCTCCAACCAATCGCAGAAAGCCCGCGCGTCCTCATAAAGCCCGAGATGCTGGAGCACCAGGCTGACCGAGCAGAGCGGCGGGTGATCCGCGGGAAACTGGTGGTGGTCGAAATTGTTACGCGCCGGTTCATGCTCCCCGCCGACATCCACCACCGCGGTCGTCGGATCATCGAGATCCGCCTGCGTCGGCTCGCGGCGGATGATCTCCACGCCATGGACCGCGACCAGCAAGGCACAGGCTAGCAATTCGTCCTTATGCGCGCTGCCGGGATGGGTGAGGATGCGTTCGGTGGCCATGGTGGGCGGAGGATTTGGGGCCAATCCGCGCCCGGCGCAAGGCCGATCCGGCACGGTTAGAACGAAACAAGGCCCCGGCATGAAGCGCGGGGCCTTGCTCGATTTTACCCGGAAATCCCCGGTGCTTCAGCCTTGGGTGATCACCACACGCATGAAGCCCTTGTCAGCCGAGCTCACGGGTCCAGCCAACCGGAAGCTCCGGTAAGTCCAGCCGCTGGATACCGCTGGCAGGCCGGATTGCAGCGCCGTGGCATCCGCACCCGTCACCTCCAGCACCTGCAGCGGGAAGCTGGCGAGCACCGCGGAGCCTTGGATCCGGTAGATCACGCCATCGACCGCGCCGGAGACCAGCTCAGTCGTGCCGCTGAAGCTGGCACCGCTGCGTACCGGCAGGGTCAGCGTCAGCACCTGCTGGCCGCCGATCGTCGCAATCTTCGAGACCATCTTCCCGCCGACAGCGCCCGAGAGAGGAGGGCCATCCAGTGCGAACTCGGTGATGTTGTCCAAGCCGTCGCCATCCGCATCCACGGTCTTGCCGTTGTTCGCCCCGGTCAGCCCGGCCGCACTGGCCCAGCTATCGTAGGCACCGCCGACAGCGCCGGTCAGCACATTCAGGATGCCCGTCCCGGTGATACGGGCGGTCTTGTTCGTGGCGGTGGAACTCAGGCTGCCCCAAGTGCCCGCGGCTTGCAGCACGCCATCGATGTAGAGCGAGCGCACATCATCGGTCAGCGCGTGTCCGAGGTTCAAGACTGCGCTCGCCCCGATGCGGACATCCGCGGCATTCGCCAAGCTGGCAGTGGCGAGGGTCAGGCTGCCCGCACTGACGATGGTATCGCCGGTATAGGTATTCGTGCCATTCAGCGTGAGGCTGCCGCCGCTCACGGTGACCGGGGTACCAGCCCCGTCGATCGAATCGGTCAGAACCAGGCTGCCCGGGCCGCTCTTCGTGAAAGGCTTGTTCACCGTGCCGCCGGTGGAGGTGAAGGTCAGCACCGCCGCGGGATTCGTCACCTCGACAACACCGCTCACCTGGTCATTCCACAGCGCGCGGGCGGTGGTGGCGGATGGGCCGGTGTAACGCAGCGTGCCGCCGCCGAAGCTGATCAGACCGGTCGACAGCGGAGCCCCGGCGACATCCGAGATCACCGCGGACTCGATCACCCCACCCTGGATGTTGGTGCTGCCGGTATTCACGCTCGCGCCGGTCACGATCAGCGTGCCCGCGCCGTACTTCCACAAGGCGCCGGTGGAGCTGAGGAGCGGCGAAGCCCAGGTGACGGTCTGGCCATTCGTATCGATCCGGTAGATCTGCCCGGCCGCAGTGGAGAAGCGGGCCGAGTAGTCGGTGGTATTTGCCGCGCTGGCTTGCATGGTCCCGCCGGTGAAGGACAGCGTGCCGGTGGTGCCGAGCGCGCCGGGGCTATCGAGACGCATCAGGCCGGTACCGGTGAAGTTCGTGCCGCCGGTGTAGCTGTTCGTGCCGGAGAGCACGATCAGGCCGGAGGAAGTGGACTGCAGCGTGCCCGGGCCGCTGATCGGGCCGGACATCGTCAGCGGGAACTGTCCGCCATCGAGCGAGCCGACGATGCCGGTATTGATGACCACCGGGTTTGCGATGTTCCGTGCGCCACCACCCACGGCGGTGGCAAAGGTGCCCGCGCCGGTGAAGGTGAGTGTGCCGCTGCTGAGGGCCGCATCGGTATAGGCTACCCGCAGGAAGCCCGAGAGGATATCGGTGCCACCGGTATAGGTGTTCGCCTTGTTGAGGACCACGGAGGCCCCGGTCTCACCACTCGGCGTTTCGCGGAAGACGGTGAGCTTGCCGGGGCCGGAGATCACGCTGTCGACCACCGTGTTCTTGTTGTTCCACTTGGCCGAGAGCGTGCCGCCGCCGGCCGCCAGGGTCAGCCCGCCCTTCAGGACATTGATGCCGTCCTCACCGAGAATGCGTCCGCCATCGAGCGTGATCGGGTTGCTGAAGTAGCTGGTGGTGCCGTTGGCGATCCACAGCTTCAGCAGCGCTCCGGTATTCACGGTCACCGGGCCGGAGCCAAGCGCGCCGGGATTGTTGCTGCCGGAGGCGGTGGCGGAGAGGCTCAGCGAAACCGTGCCACCGTTGATGGTGGTGCCGCCCGCGAAGGAGTTCGCAGTGGGCAGCACCAGCATGCCAGTGCCGTTCTTCACCAGCGAACCAGTGATGATCGAGCCGGTGCCACCGAAGGTGTAGGCATTAGTGGTATTCGTCACCGTGACCGCTGAGGGGGCGAGACCGCCGGTCATGGTCACCGTGGTGGCGGCGGACGGCTCATTGAAGCTCACCGCATCGCCCTGATAGAAGATACCGCTGCCCTCCACCCACGAGGGAGTAGTGCCCGCATCCCACACCGTGCCCAGTCCGCTCCAGGTGAGCGCGGAGCTGGTGTAGCTCATGGTGATCTTGTTGTTCACCGTGTCATTGGCCACACTCGCACCGCGGTAGGCTGCGGTATTGAAGTTCGCGGTGTCCGGGGCCAGGCCATCGACATCATCGCCGTAGTAAACGAGGTCCACGGTCTTCAGGCCGGGCGTGGCGGAGCTGTTCGGCACCACGATGCCCACGCCGTTGGTGGTCTTGTTGGCAGTGACGCCGAAGAGCGTGCCAAGCGGCGGCGTGGAGGCAATGATGTTCGAGCCTTCTTCCAGCGTCAGCATGCGCACCATGCCGGTGCCGCCGATGCTGGCACCGGCGCGAGCGACCGCATCGGAGGCCGGAAGGTTGCCATTCACGAGCAACTTGCCGCTGACGGCCACGGTGTCGCTGGAGTAATTCTTGTCACCGGACAAGATCAAGGTGCCGGCACCACCGGACTGGAACTCGGGGCCGTCGAAGTTACCGCCGTCAATCGCGCCGCTGATGGTGGTGATGGCACCACTGTCCACCACGAAGCGAGTGGTGGAGACAGCGGTTGTATTGAGCGTGATGTCATTGGTCAGGGTGCCGGTGGTGGTAAAGCGCAGGCCATTGATCGAGCTGCCATTGACGAAGTTGATCGCGCCGGGACCGAAGCCGCCGTAGTTCGAAACATTGAAGGCTCCGTTCGGCGTGGTGTCCGCGATGTCCGGGCCGCCGCCAATCGTGGTGCCGCCCGCGTAGGTATTCGCAAAGCTCAGCTCGATGTAACCGCCGCCGTTCTTGGTCAGCTTGCCGGGGCCGCTGATCAAGCTGCCAAGCCCGATGCGCGAGCGGGAATTGAGCGCGCCATAGGCATCGAAGATCCCACCGCCAGGTCCGAGCGTGATGCCGCGGGTGCCGCTGAAGACCGGGCCGCCATTGATAAAGTAAACTCCGGCCGCGACATCATAAATGCCACCGCCATCGAGCGTGAGCTGATCCGCCTGGAAGCTGGCGGGAGCCGGGCCGAGCGCGCCCTCGCCGTGCATGCCCATGTAGCCGCCGGTGACGGAGGTCTTACCAACGAAAGTGTGGTTCAGGTTGGTTGCGAAGGTGCCGGTGCCAGTCTTCGAAATCGAGCCGGTGCCGGAGATCACCCCGGTGCGGAGGTTCGTGGTATTGGAACCGGTAAGGGTCAGCGTGGTGCCGGTGGTGATGGAGATCGGCGTGTTGATATTCGCATCACTGCCCAAATTCTGGATCGTGCCGTTGTACGAGACGATCGGGCGGGTGATCAAGGTGTCACCATTGCCGTAGAGCCCGAGGATACCGGGGCTGTTGATCGTGGTGCTGCCCGTGCCAGTCATCGTGCTGGTGGTCTCCACGCTGAAGGTGCCCTGATTGATCACCACATTGCCCGCAGTGATGGCGGTGCCGACCATGCTGAATTGGTTCGCGCCGGTCTTGGTCAGGGTGAAGCCCGCGAGATCCAGCGTCGGCGTGGTGCCGGGCCGGACGTCGAAGCGTGCGCTGCCGCCAACGGTGGCATTGCCGGTGAGGACGACCTTGTTCAGGGCATTCTGCTGGGCACCGCCATTATTCACGAGCGCACCAACGCCCCCCACCCCACTACCGGCGATCTGCACGATTTCGGTGGCGGTGAGTGCGGAGCCATTCACATCGAAGGTGGCACCGCTGGCGACCGCGGTTTCATTGCCCGCACCACCCGCGCCCAGGGCAGTGGCACTGGCAGCCCTCAAGGTGCCGGCAGCCACTTGCAGCGGGCCGAGGAAGGTATTGCCGCCGGAAAGGCTCAAGGCGCCCGCGCCGGTCTTGGTGAAGCCCTGCGTGCCGGCGAGTTCCATACCGAGGGTCACGGCACGGTTATCCACCGCGATTCCCGGGGTACCAGTGGCGGCCAAGGTCAACGGACCACCACTGCCCGCCGCGAGCGTCCAGTCATTGCTGGCAGTCGCGGCGTCGGCGAAGTGAAGCGTGCCGATGGTCCGGGCGCCATCAAGGGTCACCGTGGTATCTGCAGCGATGTCCAGCGTGCTGAAGTCGGCGATGGCACCGCTGCCATCGGCAATCGTCGAGCCCGACCAATTCGCGGCATCGGCCCATGAGCCGCCGGCCGGATTGGTCCACACGCCATCAGCGGCAACGACGGTGTGGATGGATAGTGAAATGATGGAGGAGCGGAGCGCGGCACGCGCGAAAGGTAAGGTCATTGGTCTAACGGGTTCGATGGAGGTCAGCCCGATCACACGGCGGGTGAAACCATGCATCGGAGCCCGACCCGCAAAGCACCTCGGATGCGAGGCTTTGAACTAATTTCAGGAATTCGCATTTCAAACATCGCCGCGCTTGCCTGTTAGAAGGCGATGAATGAGCGCGACAAATGACCCCGCACCCGTTAGGGTAGTTCTCGCATCTATTCGCGTTTCAATCCCCCGACGAGGCCACCGCCCATCTAACAGAATCATTCCGGAGCAACTACGGGAATCCCCGTATCAAGGACCGAAGCAGCCGGAGCAGAAGTGACGATTCCGCCTCGCACGTCGTCAGAGCCAACTGTGAAAAATTGGCGAAGACTCGCTTGGAAATTGCCTGACCCCTTCCCGTTTGAAATAACGGTACAACGTGCTCCTCAGCCACCGGCATCCCCTTCTCTATCAACTCGCCGTGGCTTGGCACAGGACCCGGCGGCGAATCTCTTGGCTACGCGACCGCCAGCGCTTCGCGAGGCCTCACGAAGGACAACTCCCCTTTCTGGTAAAAAGACATTCCTCGCGCTTGATCAAGGTACTGGGCGACTCGGATATGCAGCTTCAGAAGAACAAGGTGGTGAATCTCACCATCATTGCGCCCTTGGTCGACGGCGTTCGGATTCATCCGGGCGAGGTCTTCTCCTTCTGCCGCCTCGTCGGCAAGCCGACCCGCAAGCGTGGCTTCCTTCCCGGCATGGAATTATCCATGGGCAAGGCCCAGTCGGGCATCGGCGGCGGGATCTGCCAAATGGCAAACCTGCTGAACTGGCTAGTCCTGCACAGCTCGCTGACCGTCACGGAGCGCAGTGCGCACAGCTTCGATCCCTTCCCCGACCAGAACCGCAGCATGCCCTTCGGCACCGGCTGCGCGGTCTTCTACAACTACGTGGACTTCGCCTTCCGCAACGACACTGCCGAGACCTTCCAGCTCAAGATCTGGCTCACCGACACGGACCTGTGGGGTGAACTCCGCTCCGCGGAGGAAATCGCCGAGACCTACAAGATTTATGAGGAGCGACACCGCTTCCTGAAACGCGGGGAGGAGTTCTTCCGCAGCAATGAGATCTGGCGCCGCGTGATGGAGCGCAAGACCGGAAGGCACCTCCGCGATGAGAAGATCAAGGAGAACTTCGTGCGGGTAATGTACACACCGGAGACTTGGGAGGAGGAAGAAAAGGCACCTCTCAATTCATAGAGCCGCTCTCCCCGTCCGCTCACCGCGGGGAGATCACCACGGCATCCACATAAGCGTCTTGGCTCGCCACGGTGGTCCGTCCGCCCATACCGGGAGGGCAACGGAATTCTGGCGACGAGGTCGCCAAAGAGGTGCCTGCGTCCCTAGGGTCGCGGCTCTTTATGCCCTGCATTCCCGCCGACCCGGGCGGCATTTACTCATCCTGCTTCACCAGGATCTGCCGCCCTTTCCAAGCCTCGCCATTCTTGTGGAAGGCGAGGGTGCCGAAGGCATTCGTGGCCACGAAGATGTCCCCCTGCTTCCCGATCGCCATCGCGCCGGGATAGCACCCGACCAGATAGGGTCCGGCATCGTAGACATGCATGAAGGGATGATCCATCACTTGGGAGATCGCCTTCTCCTCCAACCGGAAGACGCCGGCACCGGCACCCTGACCTAGCAGATACACATCGCCCTTGGCATCCGCCGCCATCGTGGACAGGGAGACATCCTTCGGCAGCGAGAGCGGGCCGGAGACATCATCGATGACGGTGCTGATCAAGGTGCTCCAGCGCCCGTCCCCATCGCGGCGGCTGAGACCCGACCAAGTGCCGCCCAAGTGGGCCAGCCCGGTGGCCACCCAGAGGGTCTTGCCGTCGGTGGAGAGGATCTTCCGCACCGGCTGGTTTTCCGGGATGCCGGTGGTGTCGCCCTGCTTCTTGCCGCTGAGGTGGACCCACTGGGCTTTCTCGTCCTTCAGGTCGATAGATGCGAGCATGCCGCCCCACTCGCCGTGGTCCCAGCCGACGAACAGCGTCTCCCCGAGCAGGTAGCGCTGCCCTCCGAGTTCGTCGGGTTCGAACTCGGGGTAGAACTTCGGCACCTCCGGCAGCTTTCGGTTTTTCCATTCCTCGCCCTCCAGCCACCAGACGGTCCGCTCCCCGAACATGAGGGTGGGCCCGGTGAGCGCCAGCCAGCGGGAGGAATCTAGCAGCGCCGGAGGACGCACGCCCTTGCCTGGAGAAGGGGGCGGCAGCGGCTCCCGGAGCTCGCGGGGCAAGGGGATCACGCGGACTTCCTGGCCCGGCTTCTCCTCCGCCAGGACCCATTCCCCGCTTTCCTTGATGCCTAGGAAAAGCACGGCATCCCCCAGCTTCCCGATGCTGGTGACGAGGCCGATGCCGCCGACGGGAAATTTCTCCGCCACCTTGGAGTCGTATTTCATGAAGTGCAGGCCGCGCTCGAGGCCGAGGACGCCGTCCCGGTAGGGAAGCAACTCTTGGATCTCGACGAAGTGCTTTTCATCGCCCTTCGGTTCCTCCGCGAAGACCACCTTGGGTGCCGCGGCCAAAGGCACGGTGGCGAGGAGCAAGATGGCAACTCCGGCCCGGGAAAGAGGGGTTCGCGGCATATTGGGAGACTGGGCAGGCGTGTGCGGGCTGTCAAACTGCCGCGGCGGGACGCCCCCCCTTTTTGAAGTTCCGCGGATTTCGGGTGGAATCGAAATCGCCCGCTGGCTGTCGGGCGAAGGGAAAGGTGAAGGGCGAATCGAGAGCTCGCTCACAGCAACAGGGTTGCCTGCCGAAGGCGGCGACAGGGTCGCGCGTAGTCTAAGGCGGCTGCGCCGCGGGCGGCTCCCTCTCCCATTCGAAATTCGGCGTTCGGCGTTCGCCCTTCATTCTCATGCCTTTTCCCTTGCCAAGCAGCCCCTGCCTCCCTATCCAACCCGCCCCTTCGCACGCCGCCATGTCACCAATGGAAGATCGGAAGGGACCTCAAAAGCGGCGGATTTTCCGAGAATCGCCCGACCTGAATCAAGGCGGGACACACTGAATCACAATGATCAACGAACTTATCAGCGATATGGTGGACGCCGGCGTCCACTACGGCCACCAGACCAAGAAGTGGAACCCGAAAATGAAGCCCTACCTCATGAAGGACAAGGGCGGGATCTACATCATCAATCTGGAGCAAACCGTGAAGTGCCTGGACAAGGCCTCCGATTTCCTTTCCGACCTCGCCGGCAAGGGCAAGAAGATCCTTTTCGTCGGCTGCAAGCGCCAAGCCCAGGACGCCGTCCGTGAGGCTGCTGAAGCCACCGGCCAATACTACGTGAACCACCGCTGGCTCGGCGGCATGCTCACGAACATGACCACCGTCCGCAAGTCGATCGAGCGCCTGAAGTGGCTCGAAACCATCGAGAAGCAGCCGGAATTCAAGGCCATGTCCAAGAAGGAACTCTCCGCGCTCGGCCGTGAGCGTGAGAAGCTCCTGCGCAACCTGCGCGGCATCCGTGGCCTCGAAGGCAAGCCGGACGCGATCGTGATCGTCGACTCCGCCCGTGAGTCGATCGCCGTCGCCGAAGCCCGCCGTCTGGAGATCCCGATCGTCGCCATCGTCGACACCAATGCCGACCCTTCGATCGTGAACTACCCGGTCCCCGGCAACGACGACGCCGTCCGCTCGATCCGCATCATCCTCCAGAACCTGGTGGATGCCATCGTGGTCGCGAAGAAAGGCTAATCCGTCACATTTCCCCGGCTGCGGGCAATCCCCGCAGCCGGAACTCTCCCGCGGATCCGGCCTTTCAAAAAGCCGATCCGCGTTTTCATTCCAGCTCTCTGGCCCCTTTCCCTGACTCTAATACCGCCCAACCGGTCTCCGACCACTTCCCAAAATGATTACTGCATCGCTCGTTAACGAACTCCGCAAGAAGACCAACGTCGGCATGATGGAGTGCAAGAAGGCACTCACGGAAACCAATGGCGACATCGACGCCGCCGTGAAGTACCTCCGCGAAAAGGGCATCATGAAGTCCAGCACCATGGCGACCCGGGGCGGCACGGAAGGCATCATCGCCGCCCGCCTCACCAGTGACGGCAAATCCGGCATCCTGATCGAAGTGAACTGCGAGACCGACTTCGTCTCCCGCAACGAGAACTACGTGAAGTTCGTCGATGAAATTGCTGATACCCTCGCTGCTTCTGACGCCAAGAACCTTGAGGAAGCCCTCGCCGTGAAAAAGGCTGAAGGCACTGTCGAAGACTTCGTGAAGGCCAAGGTGCTTGAGCTCGGCGAGAACATCCGTCTCCGCAAGTTCGAGCGCTTCGACCTGCAGGACGGTGGCTCGATCGCCCAGTACATCCACATGGGTGGCAAGGTCGGCGTGCTCTTGGAAGTTTCCGCGGCCTCCGGCGAGACCGCCGCGAAGGATGAGTTCCGCGACCTCGTGAAGGACATCACCCTGCACATCGCCGCCGCCGCACCGAAGGGCCTGTCCCGCGACGAAATCACCGCCGACATCGTCGAAGCGGAGAAAGAAATCTACCGCGCCCAGCTCGCCGCCGAAGGCAAGCCCGAAGCGATGATCGAGAAGATCGTGGAAGGCAAGATCGGCAAGTTCTTCTCCGAAGCCGTGCTCCTCGAGCAGGCCTTCGTGAAGGACCCGGACACCACCATCAAGAAGCTCGTGGAAGCCAAGGGCAAGGAAGTGGGCGACACCCTCGTGGTGAAGCGCTTCGTCCGCTTCGGCCTCGGCGACTAAGACTTCGGAAGCAGATCTCTGCTGACAACTGGGTTCGTTCACCCGAACCACTCCCCCTTTGGACCAAGCCCGTCTCCGCATGGAGGCGGGCTTTTTCCTTTTTCACGGGATCGCTTGGTCCGCTCCAATTTGACAGCAATGCTAGCATTGCTTACAGATTATCCATGAGCACCACTTTAACCATCCGGAACCTCGCCGAGCCGGTGAAACAGCAGCTTCGCCTCAGGGCGGCAAGCAATGGTCGCTCGATGGAGGCAGAGGCCCGCGAGATCCTGAGCGCGGCTGTATTGGAATCCCGGGTCAGTCCCCCGCGCACGCCGGAGGAAATGCGCGAGCGTCTGAAGGCTGTCACTGGCATTTGGAAGAGCCGCACAGCCGGCAAGACCACGGATGAAATGATGAGGGAACTCCGCAGCGATGACTGATCTCGTCCTGGTCGATACCAACGTGATTCTCGACATCACAGGAGCCGACCCCGTTTGGCTCGGCTGGTCCAGTGGACAGCTCGCAGGACTGGTTCACCGGCTAGCGATCAATCCCCTGATCTACACCGAGCTCTGCCACTCGGCAGGCAAGATTGAGGACGTGGAAGCGATTCTGGCATCCCTCGGCCTTATTTACTTGGAGCTGCCCCGCGAAGCTCTGTTTCTCGCCTCCCAAGCCTTCCGCAACTATCGCCGCAATGGAGGAACAAAGAGCGCGCCGCTGGCAGATTTCTTTATCGGGGCACATGCCCAGGCGGAGGGCTTCACCCTGCTCACCCGGGACGTGGATCGATATCGCAGCTACTTCCCAAGCGTCCCTTTGATTCACCCGTGAAGATCCGGCGTCACTCCTTCGCCGCCTTCTCTGACATCGAAGGAAACACCGCTGCATAGTTGATCTTCTCTTCCTCCGGCAGCTTGCCCCGCACCACCCAGCGGGCGGCATCCACGATCATGGGAGTGTTGCCATACTTCCACTTGAACTCCGGATGGGCGCTGAAGAGCACGTAGCGTCCCTCGCCGAAGCTGCCTGCTAGAATTGCGGGAGTGCCGGGCATGACACCCCCGGGATCGCCTTCCTTCTTCATGTCCGTCACGAAGGTCGCCAGCGCCTCCGTCCGCCCGAATCCCGGCGCATCGGTGATCTTCCACAGCGGGCCGTTCGCGTAGAAGATCTTGCGCTGGGACAGGCCTTCGCCGCGCGGGGAGATCATGACTTCACCGCTGCCGCGGACCCAGCGGCCATTCTCGGTATCGATGCAGACCGCATTGGCGATCTCGATGTAGCGCAGGGCCTCATTGTGCCCGCGCACGAAGGAGTAGCCGCCCGCGCAACTGCCCATCGCCCCTCCCCCTTTCTTCACGAAGGCCTCCACCTTCGCCCCGCCATCGGGGCCCAGGGATTTGTTGAAGGCGGTCCCGCTGCCGCCACCGATGATGAAGAGATCCAGCTTGTCCAAGGCACCGTCCTTCACCATCTGCGCAGAGACCGGCCCAGCCTCCATGCCCGCGTCCTTCAGGATCTTGATGTAGAGTCCCTGGCTGGTATTCGCCGCAGGCGCATCCGAAGCGGACAGCACACCGACACGGATCGGCTTCGGAGCTTCCTCCGCCAAGACGATGGGAGCCAGAATACCGAGGACAAAGGCGAGACCAGCAGCGAGTCGCATGCGGCGCAAACGGCAGAGGCAATCCTCTCCTTTCATCAGGTCCCCAGGAGACGCACCGGCAGCTTGGTCTCGACGACCTTTCCCTCGGCCAGCTCCACGCGGTAGGCCGCTGCACCGGCCTGCGAGCTGATGACCTCCACCAGCTCGGTGCCCCGGAAGTAAAGCGCCGCGCCATCGTCGGCAGCATAGCCGGCCTGAAAACCCTCGCCCACGAGCCGCTGATAGGTCGGGCGGCGCTCGGCCTCGCCATCATAGTGCGGGCAGGCCGAAGCATCGATCAGGCCCAAGCCATCATCGAGCGGTGCCACATCACCGAAGGAATCCGTGACGCAGGAACGGAACCAACAGATCATCCCCGCGCTCACGCCGCAGAGGATCTTTCCCTTCAGCCATGCCTCGCGCAGGATCTTGTCCAAGCCGTGCGCCCGCCAGATGGCGAGCAGGTTCGCGGTGCTGCCGCCACCGACGTAGATGATGTCCTGCTCCGCCACGAAGGCTTCCAGCTCGGACGACCGGGCTGGCCGCCGCGGCGTCGAGGCAGGATCGAAAATCGTCAGGTCTGTCGCGATCGCCCGCCCGCTGAAAGCCCGGTAGAACTTCAGCAGATACGTGGCCGAATCTGCGCTGGCAGTCGGGACGAAGCAAACCTTCGCCGGCTGTCGCGGTGACAGCGAGAGGACGAAGTCATCCATCAGAGTGTTGTCGGATTCCATCGAGAATCCTCCGCCACCCATCGCGATGATATGCCCTGCTTGGTCAGTTGGTTTCATGCTTTTGTTGCGGTGCAATCAGACGCGATCTTGCCGATCTCGGATCTAACCTATCCCCAGAGCTTTCCGCCGTCGAGACTCCGGCCTTGGGACGCTCTCTCTAAATTCTCGCCCTTATGATAGCGAGCCAGTAGCTTGGCCTCGCAGCATGCCCGATGACAACCAGCTCCCCGAGCCCGCCGGAGAGTTCCTCCTCTATACTACGGAGGACGGCCGGACCCGCGTCGATTGCCGCTTTGAGCAGGAGACTCTGTGGCTCAGTCAGAAGCTGATGGCTGAGCTTTTTGAGGTCGCGGTTCCCACGATCAACGAACATCTGAAAGTTCTCTACGAAACGGGGGAAATCGACCCCGCCGCAACTATTAGGAAATTCCGAATAGTTCGCCAAGAGGGCTCCCGTGAGGTCGCGCGGCTAATCGAACACTACAATCTCGATGCCATCCTTGCGGTCGGCTATCGGGTCCGGTCGGCGCGTGGCATGCAGTTCCGCCGCTGGGCCACCGAACGGCTCCGTGAATTCCTGGTGAAAGGTTTCACCCTCGATGACGAGCGCCTGAAGAACCCGCCCAGCCCTCAGGTCGGCATCCCCGATTACTTCGACGAATTGCTCGCCCGGATCCGGGATATCCGCGCCAGCGAGCGACGAATGTATTTACGGGTAAAAGAGATCTTTGCCATGGCGGCGGACTATCAGCCGGCCGCTGCGGATACCGGTCGCTTCTTTCAGATCATCCAGAACAAGCTCCATTTCGCTGCCACCGGGCTGACTGCCGCGGAGCTGATCCATCGTCGAGCGAATGCCTCCGAGCCGAATATGGGCCTGACCACTTGGAAGGGAAGTGTCGTGCGTAAGGCGGACGTGACCGTTGCAAAGAATTTCCTGACCGAAAGTGAGATCGACGAGTTGAACCGGATCGTGGTGATGTGGCTAGATTTCGCTGAAGATCAGGCGCGACGCCGGAGGCAGGTGTTCCTGCGCGACTGGCAAAGCAAGCTCGACGAGTTTCTGCGATTCAACGATCGCGATATCTTGGAGAATGCCGGCTCTGTGTCCAAGGAAGAAGCAGATGCCCTCGCCTCCGCCGAATATGAAATCTTTTCTGAACGTCGCCGAACCCTTCTTGAGGCCGAGGGAGAAAAGGAAGGGATCGAGACGCTCGAGCAAGCCGCCAAGACCCTGCCTAACAAGGCGAGCAAGAGCACGCATGCTGGCGACACCAGCTTGGAATAACCGGGCTTTCTGTGTCCCAATCCTAACCTGACTCCAAACCATCCTACAGTTTCAAGCGGAAGCCCAAGCGATTCAGCAAGGCGGTCACCGCCAGTATCACTACCGAGCACCCGATTGACCTTCCCACCGCGGCTCCCAGCGATGCTTCCCCAAGATGGCCGTACCAATCGTCAAGATGCAGCAGCGGCAGGAGCGATGGCAGCATCTCTGAGATCAGGTAAGCCAGCAGCACATTCTGCCCGGCGACGGCCAAGGGCTTGGCCACCACACCGGCACGCGCCACATCACAGACCAGATAGAATAGCAGCCACAGGGCAGCGGTGATGGCACTCGCCCACAGGCACCAGGCAGGGGTGGCCGCGTTCTTGCTGATTCCGTACAGCCCCTTTGTCAGCATCGCCGCGGCAGCGAAGCCAGCGATGAATAGCAGGGTAAAACCAATCCGCGTGCGGTGCTGCTTCATGTCCGCTGCCACCAGGATCGAGGCGAGCAGCAGCCCGGCAACGGCAATGGCCGCCTGCGCCCCCAAGGTGCTGCCAAAGTCGACGTATTGATTCGGCCAGAAATCCTCGAAGAAGCCCTTCCGGTCGGCAGCGTAGAAACAGGTCATCAAGGCCACGCAGCCGAGCAAGGCGGTCCGGCGGCCACGGAATACCAGGAAGATCAGCGCCGCCGCCAGATAAGCCCAGGCGATCAGCCCCAGGATGCCATACCAGTCGCGGTTGATGTGGAATGGCGTGAGCGTGATGATCCGGTTCTCCGCCTCATTCCCACGCCAAGCAAAGGCCAGCCAAATCAGCCCCGCATAGCCGATGCTGCGGATTACCAGATTCAGCACCTTCCAAAAACGCGGCCGCGGCGACACACTCAAACCACTGGGAGGCGTGAGCGATGAGAAGGCAAGGATCGCCGAGCCGAACATCAGCACTGCCCACAGTGAGGGCGACCACCCGAGATTCCCGGCGTCGGGCAACTCATTCACCATGACGATCCCGATCGCCAGCAGCGCCAGCGTCCGCCCCAGGATGTGCAGCACGATCTTCCACAGCGCCTCGCCCTTGGCCAAGCGCGAGCCCAGCGCAAAGGGAATCGACATGCCGACGATGAAAATGAAGGCGGGAAAGACCAGATCGACTAAGGTCATCCCACTACCGCCGCGATGACGGTCGCTATAGTGGACCATCCAATCCGGCACCAAATGTCGTGGAGCACCGGCCAGATCATTCACGAAGATCATCGTGAACATCACGAAACCACGCAGCGCATCGATCGAGGTGATGCGTTGGGCCTTTGCTTGAACGGCGGGAACGGCCGGAGAGCCATCGGCGGGAGGAGCGACGGTTGTCATACAGCTTATACTGACTAACAAAGGCGATGTTTCAAAACAATCTCACCGCCGCAGCGAGCCATCATCGCCGCAGTCGATGAGCGGCGGCCTTCAAATCAATTTTGAGGATAACAGGAATCGGTTCACGATGGCTCGTCCTGATGAACTCTGTTTTCCGATATCTTGCCTCCACCCATGACAAGCCACTGCGTGTGGCCCTGGGCATCGGTTGCTGTTGCTTCCTCTGGGGTATGAGGGTGCCCGGCTATGACTTGAACTGGATGGCCGCAGGCGCGCTTCTCTTCACGCTCGCCTTGCTCTTTATCCTCCTCCGCATCACCACGCGCTCGATCGCCAATTACCGCAATCAGAAGCGCGACTCAGCTCCCCGCATCATGGACGGCGTGCGCGTGTGGCTCCTCTATCCCAGCGCTGCGGTCTTCCTCGCTATGCTCGGGATGAACGGCATACCATTCAAGGTGGCCTTCGCCCTCAGCCGCTCCAGCCTTGATCGATTTGCCATGTCACATCCGTCCTCCGAGAGGATAAAGGACAAGCACTGGATCGGGCTCTTCTCCTTCGCCTCTGCGGATCGCGACCCGACTCGCTTGCAGCTCACCTTCGACAAGGACGAGATCCTCTGGGGCAGGCGGGGCTTCTACTTCAGCCCTAGCGGGGCCCCCGTCGGCTCCAGCTACTACTACGACCAAGAGGCGCTCGGTGGCGGATGGTTCGTCTGGCACTACGGCGGATGGTGAATGAATTGCAGAATGTCAAAGCCAGCCGTGCATCGCGCATCGGGAGAAATTCCAGCCGCGGGCTTCCCGTCCGGGGGACCTTCATCCAAGGCTGGCATGCCGGATGCGAAGAGGGATGCATGAGCAAGACGCTCACACCGCAAGCCACTCGGGACATCCGCATCGGCATCTCCGGCTGGACCTATCCGCCATGGCGCAAAGTCTTCTATCCGGAGGAGCTGCCCCAGCACCGCGAGCTGGAGTATGCCTCGCGGGCCCTCCGCTCGATCGAGATCAATGGCACCTTCTATTCCCTTCAGCGCGCCTCCAGCATTCGCAGATGGTACGACACAGTACCGGAGAACTTTCGCTTCTCGGTGAAGGGCAATCGCTTCATCACCCACATCCGGCGCTTGAAGGACGTCAAAGGACCACTCGCGAACTTCTTCGCCTCGGGCTTACTCCAGCTCGGCGAAAAGCAGGGTCCCTTCCTCTGGCAATTCCCGCCGAGCTTCAGCTACGACCGCGCGCTCCTGGAGGCATTCTTCAAGCTCCTTCCGCGCAGCAGCAAGGAGGCTGCGCATCTCGCCAAGTCCCACGACGGACGCTTACCCGAGCGCGCCGTGCTCAAGGCGCGCACTGATGTCCGGCTGCGGCACGCCATCGAAATCCGCCACCGCTCCTTCGAGATCCCGGAGTTCATTGAACTCCTCCGTGAGCACGAGATCGCCATCGTCGTCGCTGATGCCGCCAAGAAGTGGCCCTTCATCGAGGACCTCACCGCAGACTTCGTCTACGTCCGCCTGCACGGCCACGATGAACTCTACAAGAGCGGCTATACCAAGCGCGCCCTCGATGCCTGGGAGCGCAAGATACGCCGCTGGGCCAAGGGCGGGAGCCCGCAGGAGGCCCAGCGCCTCACTCCCCCACCCTCACCGCGAAAGTCCGGCCGCGATGTCTTCGTGTATTTCGACAATGACGTGAAGGTCCACGCGCCCTTCGATGCGATGACCCTCGCGATGCATCTCGGCATGAAACCCAAGCCCGTGGATGGCTTCAAGGTCGATCTCCACCGCGATCCCAAGGCGGCGGAAGCCGCGTCCTGAAAAATCACATCGGCCGCCCGAGGAAAACGCACAGCAGCTTCGCCTCCTTCGCCCCGGGATTGAAGACCCGGTGGTCCACCTCGGCATCGAAGTAAGCCGAGTCGCCTTCCTTCAGCTGGTGCACCTCGCCGTTGTATTCGAAGGACACCCCGCCCTTCAGCACGATCAGGAATTCCTCGCCCTCGTGCGGCATTGCCTCGCGCCGTCCCCCGCCCGCTGGGATATCCAGCACGAAGGGATCCATGTTCCGGTCAGGCCGGCCGTGGGCCAGCGCGTGGTAGTTGATATCGGATTGGTCGCGGTCGCGTTCGATCTCCTTGCGCTCCGCCACCCTCGTGATGCTCAGCTTCGGCTTCTCATCCAGCCCCTCGAAGAGTTCCGACAAGCTCATCCCGAGCGCCTCGCAGAGCTTCGCCAGGGTTGGCAGCGATGGCGTGACCCGGAAGTTCTCCACCTTCGACAACAAGCCCTTGCCCAGACCGGAAATCTCAGCCACGCGGTCGAGCGTGTAGCCCTTGGCCATGCGGGTCGCTTTGATTCGGGAGGCCAGTTCGACGAGGTTCATGTTTCCCGAAAGACAATCGCCAGCGGCGGGCACCGGGTCAAGAGCCCCCGCACCCTTTCCGCTGGCGACCATCGACCCCAACAAGATCAGGGCTTGTTGCCCTCAAGCCGGAAAAAGCGCTTCCGGTCGGATGTCCCCGGCACCTGCAGCAGGAAATCCCCCGCGCTCGCGCCCGCCGTCACTCCCGCGCTGGCGGGCGTCAGACTGGTCCAGACTCCGACCGTGGCGGAGGTCCCTGCCTTCAGCTTCACGGTGAGCGTATTGTTCACGGTGTTCCGAGCCAGCACGGTATCGTTCGGTCCCGCCGCCCCGAGATTCGCCAGGATGTAGCTCACCGCCGCCTGCTCACTGACGACCGGATTGGTATGCGTCTGCAAGACCTCCACGCCATCGGGAATCTGGTCGTCATCCGTATCCGCATCATCTGGCACGGTCTGATAGACCACCAGCTCCTCGTAGTTACTGAGCCCGTCGCTGTCATCATCGGCAGTGTCGCGGGCCAGGTTCGCCGTGAAGGATACCGAGCCTGTGACCGTGAGATCGAAGGCCGCCGGCTTGCCGCTGAAAGGAGCGCTCCAGCCGGTGAGAACATGACCCAGCAGCGGCACCGCCTCGATCGGCACCACTTCGTTCAGATTGTAGAGCCCGCTGCCAAAGGTCTGACCCATCGCCGGATCGGATGGATCCACACCCACGAAGGCCTTGCCCGCAGGTAGTGGATCATCCAGTGCCAGCGACTCCGTGCCGCGCGCATAGAGTTCCGTCACCTCGCTGGGCTTCAGCGCACGATTCCAGATCGCCACCTCATCGATCATGCCATCCCAATCGCGGTCCTGCGCGGTCTCCACCGTGCGATGACGTCCCAGGATGATGGAAGGAAAGTTGATCGCCGAGGTCGCCACCGTGCGGCTGCCGATGAAGGCACCGTCCACATAAAGGCGCAGCGTCGTGGTCGTGCCATCGGAGGACACGCTGTGCACCACATGATGCCAAGTCTGCGTGGCTACTCCCGTCGGGCCAAAGCCACCGGCCGGCCCTTCGCCAATGTAGGCGAGATACTGGTAGGAACCCTGCACACTGGTGAAGGCGGTATTCGCCGTGCCCCATGAGATGTCGAAGCCATTGGGTGACTCGAAGACGTGGTAGCGGTTGCTCGTATTTGAAGCTCCCGGCGTGAGCGCATGCCAGGCGGAGATGGTGAAGGAAGTGCCCAGCTCCGTTGAGCCGATTGGGATCTCCACGCGTTCGTTGCGGTCATCGTCGAGATTCAGCGCTCTGCCCACCAGCAGGTCGGAGCGGTCGCTCGCGCCGCTGGTCGTGGCGGTGAAGTCAACCTTGCCCGCAAAGCCGGGACCGGTGGGATTGTCGCCCGTCGCCCAGTCGGCGAAGAGAGTGCCACCGCGAGTCGCATTGTAGGCACTCGCACCGGGTGCTTTGTTGGCCAGACCTGCTGCGCCCGTTTCCTCGAAGTCATAGTAGGCGAGCAAATTGCTTGAGAGGCCAGCCTGAGCCGCCGGAAGAGAAAGCATGGAACCCAAGGCGATCAAATGGAGTCGTGAGGTTTTCATGGATACCGGGTTGTTAGAGAGAAAATGAATACAAAAGAACTTACCGCACGCGCCGACGCAGCAGGGCGATTAGGCCCAGGCTGCCGAGCAGGGCGGCAGCAGGTTCGGGGATTGCCTGGCCATTCTGACCCGCGGTGAAAATGGCGGTGACCTCGTCCTGGTCGAGGGCCCGGTTCCAGAGGCCCACCTCGTCGATCATGCCGTCGAAGTGGCGGTTGTTGGTGCCACCTCGGGCACGGCCAAGCAGGATACCGGTGGCACTGATGTTGGCATTGGCGTTGGCCATGGTGCCTTGCAGGGTGCCGTTGATGTAGGTGCTGATCGTGGTGTTCGTCGCGCCTGCCGCGTAGACTTGCACGATATTCACCCACTCCCCCGGCGTTGCCAGGTCGGCATAGGTCGCTTGCGCTGCGATCGCCCCGCTGGTGCCTTCGGTGAATACCTGGATGTCATTGATGCCAGCCGCACCGGAGACCGCGCGCAGGCTCAGCGAGAGATCGAAGTTGTTCAGCCCTTCATAGACAAAGTAACGGGCGGATCCATTGGAAGCGGTCGTGGCATCCAGGTTCACCCACGAACTCACCGTGAAGGAGGCGCCCAGATCCTGGCCGCCGCCAAAGCCAATCGGGATCGTGACGCCATTCACCGAGCCGGTGGTGCCCGCCACCTGCACGTTCAGGCCATTGCCGGAGCGGCCGCCGCTGGCACCCACGGTGTAGTCGGTGATGGCGTCCGTCTCTGTCAGGCTGCCGTCTTCGAAGGTTCCGCCGTAGTCGGAGCCCACCGCGGCGGCTTGGTTGGTCAGGCTTGATTCAAAATCGAAGTAGCCGACGAGTCCGGCGGTCAGGACCGCGTGCGAAGCGGTGGACATACCGAGGGACGCGGCGAGGAAGAGGCAATGGAGTTTCATGGGAGCTGGGGATATGGGGGAAGGGTTCATGGCCGGCCGCTGCGCAGGATGTAGCTGTCCACGCTGTTCGACGGGGCCGGGAAGCTCACATTCCAACCGTCCCCGGAGGGCACGATGGAGACCGAGGGCTGACTCAGGTCGATGTCCTGCCAGAGCGTCTGGTTGGCGGAGCCGCTCACAGAGAGGAAGAGACTGACCGCACCCGTCCCTGGGTTGCGGTCGATCCGCAGCGGTGAGAGGGCAATGGCGCCGGCGCCTCCCGCCGAGAGATTCTGCCGGACAAAGGCGACCAACTGGGCATCGCTGGTCTTCGGATTCGTCCCGGTTGTCAGGACCTCCGCACCGTCGGGGATCTCGTCGCCGTCCGTGTCGGGGTTGTTCGGCAGTGTCTGATAGACCACCACCTCCTCGTAGTTGCTCAGCCCGTCGCCGTCGCTGTCCGCAGTGTCTTCGCCGAAGGTCGCGGTGGCCGTGATATTGCCACCCACGGTGTGGGTGAAGGATGCCGGCTGGCCGGTGAAGCCGCCTTCCCAAGCGGCGAAGACATAACCGGGATTCGGCGTGGCTGAGACCGGCACCTGGGCTCCCGGGTTGTAGAGTCCCCCACCCGCGACGCTGCCGCCGCCACCGGGGGAAACGGCAAGCGTGATCGCGAACTTGCTGGCCGTGATCGCCACGCCGCTCAAGCCGCGCTGGCGGAGCTCGGCCACCTCTTCCGCAGTCAGCGGACGGTTCCAGACGCCGACCTCATCCATCATCCCGTCGAAGATCCGGGCTCCGCTGCGGTTCGCACCGAAGTTGATCCCGCGGAAGTCCATCGTCGTGGTCGCCGCAGTGCCGGTGCCGACCAACTCGCCGTCGAGGTAGACCGACATCACCGTATCAGTGCCGGAGGTGGCAAAGGAATGGACCACATGATGCCAGGCCCCGGCGGCAAGCGAGCGGTTGTTCGCCGCATTCGTGACACTGGCCACGTAGGACGCATAGGTCGTGCCTGCCGCATCCGTGGTGCCGAAGGAGATGTCGAAGACGGCAGTGTTGTCCGGCCCGTTCAGGCGCGACTCGAAGACGAAGTCGCGGAGGATATCCGCGGTGGTGCCGGTGTTGTCGGCATCGGGTGCAAGGTAGAACCACGCGGAAACCGCAAACTGGGTTCCCAGGGTGCCATAGTCTCCAGCCGTTGGTGGTGTGCCGCGACTGGTAAGCGTGGTCACTGAGAATTGTCCCGAACCGGCAGTCGTGCTCGCATCGCTCTTCGCGATGTTGAGGGCATTGCCGACCAGCAATGTCGAACGGTTGGTCGTGGCCCCGGCTTCGGCACCGGCATAGACGGCACTGCCAGCAAAGCCAGCCCCGGCGCCGAAGCTCGTGCCATTGAGGTAGTTGCCGTTGTGGTCGCTGGCACCCGCCGCCTTGTTCGAGATCCCGGCGGTGCCGGTCTCCTCGAAGTTGTAGTAGGCGACCAGATTGTCGGTGAGCGCCGCGGAAGCCGGCAGGGCAGCGGCCAGCGGGAAGATGGAGAGCAGGACGAGGTTTTTCATGAGAGTGTGCGGAACACGGCAGCAGTTGCCGCCTGATTTCTTTTATTGTTCTTTGAGAAACCAATTGGCCGATTGGAGGACCGCGAGTGAGTGAGGGAAAATGGCGCAGCTCGCGCCATGTCCGGATCGCGCCAAGCTCAGGCGTCCGGCGGGAAGAGTGGAGCTTCCGTTTTGAAGCGGAGGTCCAGCATTCAAGGAATACGGGTAGGACCTTTCCTCAGCCGTGTTTCCAAATCAACATCAAAGTTTCTTTATGGCAACTTCGTGACACAGCGATCAAAGGTCGGACGCTTCGATGCGGAAGTAGCGCTGCGTGTCGGTCATGGTCGGGAGGCTGAAAAGAAACTCGTTCGAAAACACATCGCCCGCCATCTCGGTATCGGGCAAGAGCGGTGTCCAATCCCCGAGGTTCTCCGAATCCAGGACCTTGAGATGGAGGTTCAAGGTCCCCAGCGAGGGATGACGGAAAAGCATCGCGGCACTGGGAGCGCCTGGGGCAGCGATCTGGCGCAGGTAATCATACATCGCCGAATCATCGACCAGCGGACTGGTGCCGGCCGCGCGCTCCAGCCAAGCAGGAACGGAATCATGATCCGCATCGGCCAAGGCATCGGCGGCATTCGCCGGATCGAGTCCTGCGAGATGCTCCCACCAGTCTTCCAGCGTGTCGCCATCGGTATCGGCGGCGGAGACCTCGTTTGGCAGTGCCTGCGGGATGCCGGAGTGGTGCAGCGTGATGATCTCCTCTGCCGTGAGGGCGCGGGACCAGAGTGCCACTTCGTCGATCAGCCCGTCGTAGTTCCGCCCGGTGCCACTGCGATGACCGCCGATGACAAGGCCAGCAGTCTCCGCCGCGGGTCCTGGTACGGGCAAGGCGTGAGCCGCGACTTCGTTGCCATCGACGTAAAGGCGCAGATACTTGCTATCGAAGGTCATCGCCACGTGGGCCCAACGGTTCGTGAAAAGCGCTCGATCCAGTTCGCAAGCGAAAGGTCCCTGCGCCAGCGGTGTCGGCTGCGCAGTGCTGGCGCTGCCTGCGGGTTGCAGGGTCGTAGTGTAGAGTTCCAGATTGATCTTGGCCGGATCACTCGCCGCGCTGCGGAAGCCGAGCGACAGCACATAGCCCGGATCCGCACTCCCGCCCAAGGCGCTCTCTAGCAGGAAGGAACGCTCGGCACTGCCATGGGCAGGCAGGCTCGCCGGCTTGCACCACAGCGAGAGGCTGTGAGCGGCACTGTTGTCATCGAGCGGATTGCGCCCGGCGCGCTCCGACAGTGGCGGTGTATCATCCAGCGTCTGCCGACCGATCCGCAGGTACTGCTGGCCCGCCCGCGAGAATGAAGCCGCACCACCGCGCAAGCCGCCATCAGCCAGCAGCGAAGCACCATTCACTGCCGTGGCATCGAAGCGGCTGCCGGTCACGCTGTGATTCTTCAGATCGCCATCGAAGGACCACCATGCCCGCAGACCACGGCCCAGACCCTCGCCCTCCTTCGGCACCAGTTGATCATAGGGAATCGCCACCTCGCGCTGGATCGTGCCATCCGCCAGATAAAAGCGCGCGGTCAGCAAGGCTGGATTCACCCGTGTATCCGCCGTCAGGGTCATGAACTGCCGCGGCTGCTGCGAGGACCACTCCAGATCCGGATGGGTGACGTCGAGGCTCGGGATGATCGAGGTGTGCGCCGGCGAGGTCACGAAGTCATGCAGGTCATAACCGAGCCGCTGGCGGTGGATGAGATGCCGCGAGACGTGAATGTCACCGCCGACCACCACCACGCCCGGAATCGCTTTCGCGCGGATGAAATCGTAGAGCGCATCGCGCTCATACCAGTAGGTGAACTGGTCGTCGTTCTCGGCGTTCTTCTTGTCCTCCCAAACCTCGCCGATCGTCAGGACCTTGAAGGGCGCACGCGATGCCTCCAGCGCCTGCTGGATCCAGGCCCACTGCTGCGGCCCGAAGGCGGTCTTTTTCGTGGGGTCCACCGGCGAGGCCTCCGTCTGCGACCACCAGCGCGGATCGAGCAGGAAGATCTCCATCACCCCCAGATCGATCTTGTGATAGACACCCTCGATACCGGTGCCGAATTGATCGTGCGCCCGGTATTCAACGAAGGCACGGCGGGTATTGGGACGGCGGTCCGCGGCGCTCACCCCATTGCCGTTGTTCAGACCGAAGTCGTGGTCGTCCCAAGTGCCTACTGTCGAATTGCCACGGATCAGCGACTGCATGAAGGGGGTCTCTAGGAATGCGCGCTGCTTGTCACGGCTGCCCGCCAGATCGGCCACGTCCACATAGGGCGTGTCGCCGCCGAGAATCACTTGGTCGGGATTGAGCACTCCGATGCGCTCCCAGACCGGCTCCGAGGTGTTGTTCGCGCAGGACACGAAGGCCGTGGTGATCACGCCCTTGGTGCCCGTGGTCATGCGGGTTTTGAAGTGGAGGCCGTCGGCTGGGCCAGCGAGCTGCACCGGCGAGGCCCCGGACAGATCCTCGATCTTGTAAGTGTAAGCCGTCGCCGCTTGTAGCCCCGTCACATGGAATTTTGCCACGTAGTCGTTCGCGTCATCACTGTCGGCATTGCTGGTGGCGACGACTTGCTGGCTGGCGTCCAGCACGCTCAAGCGAAGAGGCTTCTCCACCGCCCCGGGACGATAGAGGAAATAGGCTTCGTCGGTTTTCACCGTTCCGACCAGGGGACCGGTCTGGGAGAATGCGGGCAACATTGCCGCGGCCATCAGCAGCAGCGCGAAAATTGACGTTCTGTTAGAAGAGACTTTCATCGTGATATAGAGAGCGGCCCCGCTTCAAGGGTATGTAGTCCCGCCTTTAGGCGGACGAAGTACGGGAAGAGCGGTAATTTCGAATAGCCCTCGGGTGGATGTGGTCCGCCAAGGTGGCTTCGTCCGCCTAAAGGCGGGACTACATACCCTTGGAATCGCCGCCCTTGGGGATCGTTCTTCACTCCACTCCGCCCACCTTCATCTCCCCGCTCCCCCATCCTCAACCACTTCCCTCGGTAGGGCTCATGCGGCGGCATCATCGGCGCGGCATAGTTCCAATCGGGAAAATAAGCTCGCATCTTCCACGAGTCCGGCGTGCCCGGCACTGCTGCGGGGAAGCTCTCACCGCGCTCCCGCATCTGCAAGAGGCTGCGATCGGTGAAGGCATCCATCAGCGCGGTCAGGTCGCTGATCTCCGCATCGCTGAGCCCCAGATTGCCGAGGTCGCTGTGATTCACCGTCTCCGGGAAATCGGTCTTGCCCCAGCGCTCCGGATCCAGGTCGCGGCGATTGTAGAACTCCATCACTTCGCGCAGCGTGGCGATCGAGCCATTGTGGAAGTAGGGCGCGGTGAGTGCGACATTGCGCAGGCTCGGCGCGCGGAATTGACCGATCTCCCCTTCCACCAGCGTGTGCCCACCCAAGCCTGGATCTTTCTCGCCCCGTGAGGGCGCTCCGAGATTGTCGTAGCCGAAATCACTCAGCAGCAGCTTCGGCCAGGAAGTCGCTTGCAGGAAGTGGCAGTCCGCACACTTGCCGCGTTCCTTGAAGACCACCAGACCGCGCTTTTCTTGATCGGTTAGAACCTTCTCATCCCCGGCGAGATACTCATCGATCCGGGCATCGAAGGGCCGGAACATCGGCTCCTTCAGAAACTCGACCAAAGCACGGTAGGAACGCTGGGCCAACTTTGCATCGTCCGCCCACTCCTGATCCTTCATCCCGAACTTCAGCCTTTCGGCATAGGCCGACTTCCGCAGCTTCGCCGCCAACTCGGCCTCGCTGCCGACATTCATCTCCGCATGCTCGAAGAAGGGCCGCTGGACCTGCTCGTGCAGGGTGCGGGCACTGCCATCCTGGAAGAGGCCACCTTGCCAGACCCACTCCTGGGTGCCGTCCTCACGGAGCATGTCCTCCTGGTCGATGTTCGGGATCAGGGCGGCATACATCAGGCTCGGTGCATTCCGGCGCCCCATGCTGCCTGCGACTGCACCCGGCGACACCGGCCGCGGATCCGCGAAAGCCGCCTCCGGCACATGGCAACTCGCGCAGCCTACACCCGGCGGATTCGACAAGCTCTTGTCGAGAAACAGATCACGCCCCACCGCAGCCAAAGCCGCTTGCTGCATCGCATCCTCCGCAGCCACGGCCGCCCCAGCCACGCAGAGCGCGGTGGCCAAGAGCCGGGAAACGAGTGGGAACACAGGCATGGCGGCGACTTACAAAAGCGGAAATACCCGAAGTTTCTCATAAAGCAACAAAATCGTTTCAGGGAAACTTTTGGCTTGGTCGGCGTTTCCTGCGGAGCTAGTCCTTCCGGCAGTCCGCCGGTCCTCCGACCATGACTGAAAGCCAACCCACTAGCAGCTTCGCGACCGCGCGGGTGAAGACCCTCCTGTCGGTGATGTTCTGCTACCTCTTCTACTACACGGGCCGCCAGAATTTCGGCTTCGCCATCCCCGGCATGGCGGAGGAATTACACCTCACGAAGGCCCAGCTGGGCTGGTGCAGCAGCGCCCTGCTCTGGTCCTATGCGATCGGCCAAGCGATCAACGGCCAGCTCGCCGACCGCTTCGGCGGCCGGACGCTGATGTCGCTCGGCGGGATGCTGTCCTTCATCATGAACTGGATCACCAGCTTCGCCGGTGGCCTGGCCGGAGTGATGGTGCCATGGGCGGGCAATGGCTTCGTGCAATCGATGGGCTGGGCGCCGGGCAGCCGCATCCTCTCGAACTGGTGGGACAAGCAACACCGCGGCCGCGTCTATGGCTGGTATGTCTTCGCCGCCGGGATGTCATCGGTGGTGACCTACGTGATGGCCGCGACGATCGTGGACTTCGGCTGGCGCTGGATCTTCCGCGGACCGGTGGTGCTGATGCTGTTAGGCTGTTTCGTCTTCTGGCTGGTGGTCCGCGAGCGGCCCTCACAAGCGGGCTACGAAGACCTGCTGGATGAAGCGGACAGCGCCGGGGAGAATATCCATCCCGAGCGCGATCTCACCTGGTGGGAACGCTACAAGGTCGGCTTCACCTGCGTGCCCTTCCTCTTCGGCTGCGTGGCCATTGGCTTCCAGAATCTCGCCCGCTACGGACTGCTGGTGTGGGTGCCAGTGCATTTCCTGGGCGACGACTGGAAGAACTCGCCGCAGAAGTGGGTGGCGGTCGCCCTACCAGTCGGCATGGCGATTGGTGCGGTCTCCGCCGGCTGGATCTCGGATCGCGTCTTCGACGGAAAGCGCGCCACACCGGTGGTGATCTTCCTCGCCATCGCGGCCTTCTGCGCGGGTGGAATGGTCATGCTCGACCGCAGCTCGATGCTGGCGCTGCCGCTGCTCTTTCTAACAGGATTCTTCGTGTATGGCCCGCAGTCGGCCTTCTGGGCGCTGTGCCCTGACCTCCTCGGCAAGCGCCTGGCGGGCACCGGCACGGGGATGATGAATTTCTTCGCCTATCTCTTCGCCGGCCTTGGTGAACCGTTGATCGGCCACCTGATCGAGAGCCAGCACTCGACCCACATGGTCTTCCGCGTGGTGGCGGTCGCCTGCGTCCTGGGTGCCACCATGATGTCCTTTATCCGCAAAACTGCATGAATACCGAACGCAGCGGCGGCCGCGCCTTGGCGGCTGTCTTTTCAGGCCACGGCCATCCCTTCCAACTCGAGACTTTCCCCGTGCCGGCTCCCGGCCCCGGTGAGGTCTTGGTGGACATCACCTGCAGCACCATCTGCGGCAGCGATCTGCACACTTGGCATGGCCGTCGTCAGGAACCGGTGCCCTGCATCCTCGGTCATGAGATCGTCGGCCGCATCGTCGCCTTCGGGCCTAACACCTTGCGATTCGATCTGCGCGGCGAGCCACTGCGCGAAGGCGACCGCATCACCTGGACCCTCGCGGCCTCCTGCGGCGAGTGCTTCTTCTGCCGCCGCGCCCTGCCACAGAAATGCGAGCAGCTCTTCAAGTACGGCCACAGCGCCATCGCCGCCGGCCGTGAGTTCAGCGGTGGCTTCGCCGAGTGCTGCCTGCTGACCCGCGGCACCGGCATCGTGAAACTGCCCGACGAGCTCAGCGACTCCCTGGCCGCACCCGCAAACTGCGCCGTCGCCACCGTCGCCGCGGCCTTCCGCCTCGCCGGACCGATCGAAGGTGCCAGCGTGAGCATCCTCGGCTGCGGCGTGCTCGGCCTCACCGCGGTCGCCATGGCGCGTGAACTCGGTGCCGCGGAGGTCATCACCTGCGACCTTGATCCCACTCGCGCCGACGCCTCACGCAGCTTCGGGTCGGATCTCTTCTGCGAACCTGCCGACCTGCTCTCCGACTTGCGAGACCTGACAAATGGCCGCGGCGCCGATCTCACCATGGAATTCTCCGGCTCCTCCGCCGCTGTATCCGCAGCGCTCGCCGCCACCCGCACCGGCGGCATCGCAGTCATCGCCGGGACCACCACTCCGGGTGGGAGCGTCGCGATCGATCCGAATGAACTCGTCCGCCGGATGCTCACGATCCGCGGGCTGCACAACTACGCCCCGCAGGATCTGGTCAGCGCCGTCGACTTCCTGGCCAAGGCTGGCAGCCGCTTCCCCTTCCACTCACTCGGCGGCAGCAGCTTTCCCCTCGCTGAGATCACTCAGGCCTTCGAGACCGCGACCTCGAGCCCGGGCCGCCGCGTGGCGATCACGCCGTGATGGCGAAGGAAGTACGAGGACTGGGATTCGAACCCAGGACCAATTGGTTAAAAGCCAACTGCTCTACCGACTGAGCTATCCTCGCTTTGATGTCTTCCGTTCCGGCGAACCTTGGTGGCCGCCGGGGCGGGGATGGGTAGTGGCGGGGTCAGGGTTTGGCAAGTTCATTTTACCCGTTCTTGCAGGGCAGTATTGAGGAAGTCCCGCAGGTCATTGCGCGGGCGGTCGAGGTGGAAAGCCGCAATCCCGGCGGCGCGGGCGCCCTCGACGTCGGCGGCGATGGAATCGCCCGCGTGCAGTGCCTCGGAGGGGGCGACCTTGAGCGCAGACAGAGCCGTTTCGAAGATTTCAGCCCGGGGCTTCCGGCAAGCGGCATCGGCGGAGGTGATCACGGCATGGAACTCCAGACCGTGACCGGCGAGGATCCCGTGGAGGCGACGATCGAAGTTCGAGACCACCGCCAGCAGGAAGCCGGCGTCCCTGGCAGCAGCCAGAACCTCCGGGACCTCGGGGAAGACCCGCCAGGCTGCGGGATCCGCATAGTGCGCGAAGAGGACCTCGAAGAGTGCTAGGGCGGCAGCGGAGCCGCTTGCATACCCGAAGGTCGACCCGACTACATCCTGCCACCACGCCCGCTCCGCCGTATCTCCATCAGGATGAGCGCGCCAAGCCGGGTCGCCGAGGCTGGTGAAAGCGCGGATGAAGGCGGGCTTGATGGCTGCGGGATCGACCGGATTTCCGAGGGCTGCCGCAGCCCGGGAATAGACCTCGGCGACCGGCTCGGCAGGCTCAATCAGGGTCCCGGCGGCATCGAAGAGGAGAGCTCGGATCACGGGCGGAGCATGGAGGGTTCCGGCAGTGCGGAGCAATTCAAGGATGACTCACACGTTGGGCTCCCGCCGCAAGGGTCAGGCCCTTGTCGTTCATCTCCAGGCGGAGTTGGAAGGAAGCGTTCCGGTCTTCGCCATCGATGTAGACGGTGATCACGTTCGGCGGAGCAGACGGACAATCCATGTAGTCCTTGTCGATGGGCATCGTGACCGAAGTCTTCAAGTCCTTCACTTGCGAGTTCAGGATCTCGGCGGCCTTGAGGAAGATGCGATGCCCTTCCTGATAGGATAGCGTTCCGATGCTGAAGCCGTGGGAGACTAGGACTCCTTTGGAGAAATTGAACTCCGCTTGGGAATCGCAACCGAAGAGCTTGGCTTTGACGATGATCTCCGAGTTCTCCTCACCCACATCGGGCTTCGGTGGCGGGCAATCAGGAATGAGCTTCCGCAGGTCCTCAGGGGTCTCGATGTATTGGAGATTATGGAGGAGACCGATGAAGCGGGTTTCTTCCTTCAGGTCCTCGGCACGCGCCAAGGGTGAGGCGAGGAGGCATGCGAATACGACAAGGAGCGTCTTCATGAGGAGTGTGGTCCACTGAGGTCATGAACGGGAGTGGAGAGGGTATGGCGAGGATCGGGTGAATTCCGCGTGAAGAGCCTCCGGATGGGAAGCCGCCCGTGCAGTCGGCGTTTGCGGATCATTCTTGCGGCTTCCAAAGCCGCGCGCCCAATTCATATTTCGCGCAATGACCCGCCGTCACTGGATCACGCTCGGCTTGGCTGCCTCCTCGGTCTCCTGCCGCAAAAATGCGGCACCACCCGCCCGCGCGGCCGCAGGCCCTCCAATAAAATCCACCGCAGAGTACTGGCATCCCCTCACCGACGCCACCCAATGGCGGCAAGTCATGGGCGGCCCGCTTAGCGAGCCCGAGCCGGGGATCCTGCATCTCCAGTTCGGGGAAGGCCTCAGTGGCTTGAAGTGGGCGGGCCCCGCCCCGGAAGGAGCGTTTGAAATCGAGTTGGAAGCGCGCCGGGTAGACGGCACCGACTTTTTCTGCGGACTGACCTTCCCAGCGCGGCGCAGTGGCGAGTGCGTCACCTGGGTGGTCGGCGGCTGGGGTGGCGGACTGGTCGGGATCTCCTCGGTCGACGAGCGGGACGCCTCCGAGAACGAGACGGCGCGGCCGATGAGCTTCGAGAAGGGCCGCTGGTATAAACTGCGGCTGAGCTGCGGCGACGAGAGGATCCAGGCATGGATCGACGGGGTGCAGGTCGTGGATCTGGACACCAAGGGCAGAAAGCTGTCCCTGCGGCCGGGGCCGATCGATTCCTGCGCTCCCTTCGGGCTGTCGACTTGGCAAACCACCGGGGAATTCCGGGCCCTGCGCTGGCGGGGGTTCTGCGGCTGAATCCCGCCGCGCCGCGCGGGTCCCGGGGGCAATTTCGGCACTAAAACGCCGTCCCACGGGGCGGCAGCCGGGGTGCCGCTGCGGGCGGGAGATTCGACTTGCAACTCAAGGTATTCCGCCGTATTCCCCCCGGCCTCAGATCTTCCGACACGAAGGAGTGGGTCGAAAAGCCCGCTCTTTTGCGTCTCTGGACATACGGAGCGCCAAGCGCCGCACTGCCCGCCATGACCAACGACATCGTCGCTCTCATCGACTACTACGAGAAGGAAAAAGGCATCGACCGTGACAAGGTCGTAGCCGCGCTCGAGTACGCCTTCATTTCCGCCTACCGCAAGATGGTTCCCGGGGCTGACGCCATCGAGACCCTGCGCGCCGACGTGAACACCAAGAAGGGTGAAACCCGCATCTTCGCGGTCCTGACCGTGGTGGGTGAGGGCGAGCAGACGGACAAGTTCAACCAGGTTCCGATCGCCACTGCTTCCAAGAAGGACCCGGGCGTGCAGCCGGGGGACACGATGGAATTCAACGTCACGCCGAAGGACTTCGGCCGCATCGCCGTCCAGACCGCGAAGCAGACGATGATGCAGCGCCTCCGCCAGGCGGAGAAGGAGATGATTTACGAGGAGTTCAAGGACCGCGCGGGGGACATCGTCTCCGGCACTGTCCGCCGCTTCGACCGCAGTGATGTGTTGATCGACCTCGGCAAGTTCGAGGGTGTGATGCCATCCCGCGAGCGCGTGCAGACCGAGGAATACAACATCGGTGACCGCATCCGCGCCTACGTGGTGGCGGTGGAGAACGAAGGCCGCGGCCCGGAGATCATCCTCTCCCGCAGCCACCCGAACTTCGTGCGCCGCTTGTTCGAGGCCGAGGTGAACGAAATTTCCGACCGCACCGTGGAGATCCGTGGGATCGCCCGTGAAGCCGGCTACCGCACCAAGGTGGCCGTGTGGAGCACCGACGACAAGGTGGACCCAGTGGGCGCCTGCGTGGGTCTGCGCGGGGCACGCGTGAAGAACATCGTCCGCGAGCTCAACAACGAGAAGGTCGACATCATCCGCTGGAGCGACAATCCGGAGGAATTCGTCCGCGAGGCGCTGAAGCCCGCCGTGCTCCGCACCATCAATGTGGATACGGAAAACCGCGTGTTGCACGTGACCGTGGATGAGGAAGATTTGAGCAAGGCAATCGGCCGCCGCGGCCAGAATGCCCGCCTCTCCTCCCGCCTGATGGGCTGGGATGTGCAAGTCCGCAAGGATGAGAGTAAGCTGGAGCAGTTCGAGAAGAAGATCGCCGGTGCCGCGCACTCGGTCGGGGCACTCCTCGGTCTGGACGACGATCTGGCCGACAAGCTCTTCCGCGCCGGTGGCACCAGCCCTGACATGGTGGCTGACATGGACGCCGACTACATCATGGATGAATTGGGCGTTCCCGAGGAACGGGCGCTCGATATCATCGCCCGGGCGAAGGCGAATGCCGCGTCCGCTTGACATATCTACGACCTTACCTCCCCGGAGCCGATCCAATCCGCGGCTCCGAAACGACCGACGACATTTACCGCCTGATGGCCAAAGACAGCAGCAGCAGCGATTCTACGCCTCCCAAAAAGCCGAAGGTTCTCGATCTGATCGAGCCAACCAAGGCTCCCTCGCGCCGGGACCGGCAGCGCGCCGCCCAGGCGTCCGAAGCCGCTCCCCCGCCACCGAGCAAGCTCGATGCGGACAAGGCGAATGCTCTGGATCTCTTCAGCGAGGACGGGAAGAAGAAGCGCTCCGGAATCCGCAAGACCGAGCAATCCGGCAAGGCCGTGTTGCCAACGATTTCCAAGCTGCTGGAGGAGGAAGAGCCCGCCAAGCCGGTGGTGCCAGTCGCTCCTCCGCCCGCAGCGGAAACCATTTCCCCTGCTCCGGTAGAAGTCGAGGAAGTCGATGCCGGCAATGTGATCAGCATCAAGCCACCGATCATCGTGGCCGAGCTGGCGACGCGGATGGGTCTGAAGCCCTTCCGACTGCTGGCGGACCTGATCAAGCTGCAGGTTTTCGTGGCGCCGCACCAGGCGATCGAGCCGGAAATCGCGGCCAGGGTCTGCGAGATGCACGGTTTCGTCTTCGAGCGCGAGAAGCGCGAGAAGGGCGGCGGCGTGCACAAGGTCGAGGAAGTCGTCGTCGAGCCGGAAAAGATCCAGGACGAGCCGGAAGACGTGCTGCAATTGCGCCCGCCGATCGTCACGATCATGGGCCACGTCGACCACGGCAAGACCTCGCTGCTCGACTACATCCGCAACTCCACGATCGTGAAGGGCGAGGCCGGCGGCATCACCCAGCATGTGGCCGCTTACAAGGTGGAGCACGAGGGCAAGCCGATCACTTTCATCGATACCCCGGGTCACGCGATCTTCTCCGACATGCGCGCCCGCGGCGCCGACATCACGGACATCGTGGTGCTCGTGGTGGCCGCGAATGACGGCATCATGCCACAGACCTTGGAGGCCATTGAGCACGCCAAGAAGGCCAAGAAGACCATCGTGGTGGCGATCAACAAGATCGACCTGCCTGCTGCCAACGTGCAACGGGTGAAGTCCCAGCTCGCCGAGAAAGGCCTGCAGACCACCGACTTCGGCGGCGACACCGAGTTCGCGGAGATCTCCGCCCTCACCGGTGCCGGCGTCCCTGATTTGCTCGAATTGCTGGCCCTGCAAGCGGAAGTGCTCGAACTGAAGGCGAACCCGAAGGGCAATGCCCGCGCCGCCATCATCGAGGCCCGCGTGCAACCCGGACGCGGCGCGACGGCTTCCGTCATCGTCGAGACCGGCACACTCAAGGTCGGCACTCCCTTCATCTGTGGTCCTTTCGCGGGCAAGGTGAAGTCGCTGATCAATGACCGCGGCGAATCCGTGAAGGACGCCAAGCCGGGCACACCGGTGGAAGTTATCGGCTTCGACGAAATGCCGAACGTGGGCGACAGCCTGGTCGAGATGGACTCTGTCCGCGCGGCCCAGAAGCTGGCCGACGAGCGCCAGCTCGAGCTGCGCAACTCGCGCCTGAAGATGACCCAGAAGAGCCGCATGGAGGACATCTTCTCGAATGTCATCCACGGCACCGGCAAGGCCGTCCTCAAACTCGTGCTCAAGTGCGACGTGCAGGGCTCGGTGGAAGCGATCAAGAACGCGATCGCCGACATCAAGTCCGACAAGATCACCAGCCAGGTGATCATCGCCGGAGCCGGCCCGATCACGGAAGGCGACATCCAGATGGCCAGCTCCGCGGATGCCACGGTGCTCGGCTTCAACACCAAGGTGGAGGCCAACGCCGTGAAGGCGGTCAAGGCCGAGGGTGTGCAGGTGAAGCTCTACTCGATCGTTTACGAACTGATCGATCAGGTCCGCGAGGCGATGCTCGGCATGCTCGAGCCGCTCACCCGCGAGAATATCATCGGCCACGCCGAAGTGCGGATGGTCTTCAAGCTTTCCAAGTCGAAGGGCCGCGCTGCCGGCTCCTACGTCAAGGACGGCAAGGTCCACCGCAAGGCCCACGCCCGCGTCATCCGCGGCGGCGTGCCGGTCTTCGACGGCAAGATGTCCACCCTGCGCCGCTTCCAGGACGAAGTGGAAGAGGTCAAGTCGGGCATGGAATGCGGTATCCGCCTCGGGGAATTCAACGAATACCAGGAAGGCGATATCATCGAGTGCTACACCCTCGAGAAGATCCCACAGACCTTGTAACCTTAAGCTCCCGGTGAGTTGCCCCCAGCGCCAAGGACTTTCCTTGGCGCCGGATAGCTCGCCGGGATTTGCCTTTTCAGGCACTTGGTCCTTATTACCACGCACCCCTTACCCAGCACCGCGATGAGCCAACGAATCGACAGGGTCAACGAACTCCTCAAGCGCGAGATCGGCACTGTGGTCCAGAAGGACTACGAGTGGAACGGCTCGCTGGTGACCGTGAGCGCGGTGGAGACCACCCAGGACATCAAGGAAGCGAAGGTCTGGATCAGCGTGCTGGGCGGCCGGGTGGAGAACGTCTTGGAGAAGCTCAACCACGACCACGGGAGCATCCAGAAGAAGATCTCCAAGCGGGTTGTCCTGAAGTCCACGCCAGTGCTGCATTTCCGCCACGACGGCTCGGCCGAGCGCGGGGTGGAGATCGTGAACCTGCTAGACGAGGTGGCGAAGCTGCCGACGGCAAAGGATCCCGAGGAGTAATTCCTTGCCGCTGACAGGTGCGGGTGCCGTTACGCCCGCGGACACCACTCCAGACGATATTGGCGCTCCGTGCCCGGGATGGTGGGGAGAAAGCCCAGGCGCTCATAGAAGCGGATCGCGCGCAAATTTTCGCGCGAGACTGACAAGCGCAATGGCAGGCCCAGTTCGAGGGCCTCCGCTTGCAGGATCTCCATGGTGGCGCGTCCTGCGCCCCTCCCCTGCTGGCCGGGCAGCAGCCCCAGGGAAAGGAGATAGATATGATCCGCTTCGGACCTTTGCTGGAGGTAGCCTGCGACCTCGCCGGCCATCCGGATCAGGCGGATCCGGGTAGTCTCCCATTCCGCCGCGAGGTTGCTCAACTGCGCCTCGTGATCCCAGCCCAACAGCGCCTCGATCTCCTCCCGGAACAGCGCCTCGTGAAACGCGAATACCATGCCCAGGTCGGCCGGAGCGGCGTCGTGTAGGTCGATGCCAAGCAGCATATCTCGGTCTGTCTCAGCTGAATCCTGCCCAATTTCCGCTGGCGGCAGCAGCGTGGACCGGCAAAACCACAAATTTAGCACTCCGCAACCCCTCTTGACATTATTTTTCTAAAAAGTTAAGACATCTGTGCTGTTCATCACCCTTACCTATCACACCCAGTGAAATCACCAGTCGCCCCGTCCCTCTGGATGTGCCTGCTGCTACCAGCCGTAGCAGGTGTCCCCGAGCCGCCCAAAACCAACTCCTCCGCCCCAGTCGCTTCCGGAGAGCTGTCCAGTAGCCCCTTTGTCTTCAATGGCATGGTCGAATCCGACTTTGGCCAGGGTAGTGGGGTTGTCGCCGGACATCCGAAAGTTTTCTTCACCGCAGCCCATGTCCTGTTCGAGACCGAGATGTTCGGTTGGTCGTCGCCGCCGTTCTGGCATGGAGGCGGCAATTCGACACCCTTGCCGCCGGAAATTGTATCCGAGCCATCGCGCGGATTCTTCCGCTGGAGCAGCTATTCAGGTCACGCGCTGGCGGGCGGGCAGGATTCTTATCCCGCGTTTTCCAACGACATTGCCCTCGCTTGGGGCCTGAAGCCCTTCATCAACGGCGAACCGGCGAGCATCGAATTCAATGGCTACAAGAAGCTGAAGAAGCACGCGAACCCCTCGCGGATCACGGGCTTCCCCGCTTTCCTGGACTACGAACAGCTTGAGACTACCGGCCAGATGTACTCCACGGCCGAGGAGATCACCGTCTTCAAGGAAGATGCCGAAAGGTATCTCCATGCCACCCACCTCTCCACGGGCCCCGGTAATAGCGGCGGGCCGGTCTGGCTGGGAGAAGATGAAGGCGATTGGGAAGCCGCCGGCCTCCTCATCTCCGGTCGTCCTTCGGAAGCCGGCATCTACGGCTTCACGCCATCGATCAAGAGCCTCCTAAAGGCCACCTCACCGCTGGTCGGCGATGTCCGCAAGTCGATCAACAACTCCACCCGGAGCGTGACCACCAATGTGGGGCGCTACGTGCTGGCCAAGCCGAAGAAGATTCCGGACGGCGTGCACAAGTGGACGAAGATTCCCTTCAAGGTCCAGCGCTTCGAGCCGAACACCACGGTCTCCGTGGTGACCCTCGACCTCACCATCACCACGGAGCACGTGGGCGACCTGATGGTGGCTGTGATGTCTCCGACCGGTCACATCGCGATGGTCCACGACGGTGAAGGTGCATGGGATGACAATCTGGTCCTCGACAATTTCCGCGTGGAGTTCGACGACGACGATTGGGGTGACGTTCAAGCGATGCCGAACGGCACTTGGGCGCTGCTGGTGCAAGACCGCCTGACAGGCGACATCTGCACGGTCACTCGCCTCGAGCTTGAAATCAGCACCGACGACTCCATCGACAGAGGAGGCGAACAGCCTTGAAGGATCGTGTCAGGTGGCGCCCTTGGCTGGTCGCGGCTTTTACAGCCGTGGCGGTCTCGGGCGCCCTGTTCTTGCGGCTGGGCAGCCCTGCTCCCGCGCCGCAAGCAGCGGCCATCGCGCCGCGGGCTGCCGAAACGGCGGCCCCGCGCTCGGCCCGCGCACGCATACAAGAAGAGTGGCAGACGATCCTGTCCGCCTGCGAGAACGGCGCTAGCCCGGAAGATACCCGCCGCCAGCTCATCGCCCTGAAGCGCCGCTGGATGCAGGAAGATGATTTGCATCTGGTCGCAGAGATGTGCGGCCACCTGCTGCGCGGTGGCGCGGACGCGAAGACGGGCATTCCCTTTCAAGTCGGCGGCAGCTCCTTGAAGGGTTGGCCTACGATGCGTGTGTTCCTGCTGGATACGATGTGCATGGCCGATCCCGACCTGGCCTGTGCGATCGCGCGCGAGGTGCTGGCGACGACCGGCTCCGCGGAGGAATACGCGGTGGCGCTGAAGCCGCTCACCTTGAAAGGCCCTTGGCGCGCCTCCGATGCTGAACTCGAAGGCCACTTCGCGACAATGCTCAGCAAGCCCGAATGGCAGAGCAGCGATGGCTTGGCCGAAGGCTTGGACCTTGCCCGCAATCTCGGCACCTCTGCCGCAACCGAAACTCTCGCCGCCTGGCTGAAGACCTCGCCCCCGGCTCGCGAACTGGGACAGATGGCCATCCATGAAACCGCGGCCGAGCACCCGCAGCTTGTCGTGGACCTGATGAGCCACCAAGCGGGGATGCTGGAAGGACAACCCGCGCTGCGCGCCAGCCTGATCGCCCGCGCCTCAGTCTCTGAACAAGCGCAAGCGGGGATGGTGGAAGACTATCTTCAAAATCCCGCCGTATCCGTGCAGGAGAAACGCGAGTTCCTGAATCTCTATCCCCTGCGCAGTGCGAGCAGCGGCTACCGTCTCTATGGCAAGCCACCCGCTCCTTATGAGCATGGTGCCGTGGTGCAGGATGACCAAGCCGCCTTGGCTGCGGTCACCCGCTGGAAAGCGGATCCCGCGTTGGCGGAGCTGCTGCCCGATATGAACAAGCTCGAGGGACGCTTGCAGACCTGGGTGAAGCAGGCGGAGCAGGACAAGGAATAGCCGGCTAGCCAGCCTCTTCGACCTTGCTTGGGTTCGAAGCAATCCAAGCCATATCGGTTTCGATCAGTATGTGGTGACCGGCAAGATCCGGATACCTCGAGGACTCGAGGATCACGCCGTAGTAATAGCGGAGGTCGATCCGGGCGTGCTGGTCCCAGTCAAAATACTCGTGGAAGGCAATCACCGCCTCCCCTTTCAGGAGCATCTTGATCGGGTGGTCCCAATAGCCGCTCGCGCCCTTGTCGCGGGAGATCATGGCGGGAAAACCTCCGTCCGCAGGCTCAATCAGGAAGTATGACGTATCCTTCCAATTCTTGGCCTGCTGATAGTGGCCTTCTGGTAACCGGTACAGCACCAGCCTCTCGAAGAGAACTGTGCTTACCGCTTCGAAATCCTCGACGACGCCCCAATCCTGACTGGCCCTCGTGTCGAACGCGGTGTTCCGCAGGTGCCGAGCATGTTCCCGATACTCCTCGAATAGATGGGTTAGGTATTCGGCCATTTGCTGCCTCTCGCAATCGCCCGATCCAAGCCGGGCAAGTGCAGGACGACAAGCCTGTCTCCAAGTGGTCGACCTTCGCACTCCCACCTCCGCGAAGAGGGACGGCACGATCCAGCGGATCTGGCTGCGTGCGCCCTGAGGAAGAAACGAAAAGCCCGCGACCTCTGCTGGGAAGAGGTCGCGGGCTTCCCGTAATGGGAGCTAGGGTGAACAGCTAGGGCATCCCGGGAGGGATAGCTGGATCTTGGCTGCTGGCCACCGCCCGGATATTACGTGATCGCGTAGGGCGGTGAAGCTCGCAACGCTCCCGCTGAAAAAGGAAAAGCCGCGCTTTCTCGCGAAAGCGCGGCTCTGGGGACAGAACCCGTCATCCCCTTCGCCGGCGGACCAATGCCAGCAAACCGATACTCCCGAGCAAGGCGGCTACCGCGACCGACGGTTCCGGGACCGCGGTGGTGCTGAAGGAGCCGTCTCGCGCTCCGGGAGCTTGAAAATCTTCGACGCCGTTTGGGCTTGGCGTCGTTTGCACGTGATTCAGGCAAGAGCGATCGCAGGAATCAGCCCTGTCGTTTCCATCCAAGGCCCCGCTCGCACCAAACGCGCTTGAGGACAGGATGAGGATACACAGTACACCAACGGACACGGGCTGCTGCCAGGTCGTCATCAGAGGTTTTTAAAGGGAGGGAGGGTTTGGGTTTGAGGAGGTTTTCTTGGGAAACCTGTTTGCCATTACAAATTAGCACCGAACGGAAGTCGAGCCAAAATGTCAAAAGCGTCACCTGCAAATTGTCATAGGTTGCTTGGTATCAAGACGCCCGGCGTCGCTTTCGTCATAGCAGCCCCGCCAGCCTTCGCAGGTGGTTGACTGGTGGTCCGGGACATCTTTGCATGCGCGCATGTCCTTCATCGCCCTCCTCTTGTTGATCGGGCCGAACATCGGCTTCTGGATCGGCTTGATGGGGCTGCGAGGGAGTTCCCGCCGTGGCTCGTGGTGGTTGATGGCGAGCGGCATTGGCGCCTTCACGCTCGGACCGATCCTGGCGGCGGCGGTCTATTTCAACTGGTTCGGCCGGATCGGCCCTGGAGGTCCGTCGACGCCGCTGGAACCCTTGGACACCCTCATCATCGGTGGGGTGCTCGCGGTCCCCGTCGGCATGCTTCTCTTCGCTGCGGGCTTCGTCCTGCATGGCATGGAGATGGCCCGTGCCCAGCAGCGCGCAAAGGAGCTTGAGAACCTGGCCGCGGCGATGGGAGAGGAGCTGAACCGCTTCAGGGGGGCTTGAGTTCCCCATTCAGGGTCCGAATGCTACTAGATACTCCGTACTTGAAAACCCTTCCGGCCATTAGGCGGCACGAAGCGCGCCAGGAAGCGCTCCGCTTCCCGTCGGCGGTTGACGGCACGGCACTCCACGGGTTTTGATCGGGCATGGTCCTTCCAATGTGGTTCACCTTGAGCGCCTGGCTCACCGGCACCCTGATCGTAAGTGCCCTATGGCTTGGCGTGACCTGCATCGGCCGGGGCCGGCGCAGCGGTGCCTGGTGGACCATGATAAGCGGCGTGAGCCTGCTCACTGTCGGCCCGCTGGCCTGGGCTTACGGAAGCTACTTGATCGAACACACCCCAAGGCCTGATCCGTCGAAAGTGCCGTCCTACACCTACCTCGGCCCGAGCCCGAGCGGTGTCATGATGGCGGGCACCGGCGCCGCGCTGACCACCCTCGGAATTTTGCTCTTCGGAATCGGCTTCGCGATCCACGGCCAGAGCATGACCCGGACACGGGCGCGGCTGGTGGAACTGGAGCAGGTGACTGGAGCGATGTCGGAAGAACTAACCCGGATCCGGCAAGGAGGGACAAGGGCATGATGGACTCGATCGCATTCCTCGACCTGCCGGATGGCAGGCGGCTGACGGGCTACGGGCCCTTTCGTACGACAGACGTCGTACCAGCCTCCGGAGTGGCCTTTTACCGGAATGACTTCGGCCTCACGGCAGCGGAGCCCTGGTGGATTCCGGAGCGCTGGGAAATCGGCCAGCGCCCCGAGCCGCAAGTCACAGTGGAGGAGCTCATCCCCTGCGAATGGGAAGCACCCGATGCCTCGGCCTTCGCCGGAGTTTTCCAGGAAATCAGCGCGGCGATCCGGGCTGGGGCTTTCGAGAAGACGGTGCCGGTGGTGGTGGAGCGTGGCACCCTGGAAGCACTGCCGGGCCACGCGCTGCTGGAGACGGCCGCTGCCAGTGCCGCCCCACTCTTCGGCTATGGTTTCTCCGATGGCGAATCGGGCTTTGCCGGTGCTTCGCCGGAGACGCTTTTCTCCCTCGCCGGTGATACCTTGCGCACGATGGCACTCGCCGGTACCGCCCGCGCGGAGGAGCGCGAGGTGATGGTGGTGGACGAGAAGGAGATCCGCGAGCACGAGTATGTCGCGCAGGCCCTGGTCTCGAAATTGGGCGACATCGGCCGGGTGCGCCGCGGGCCGCGGGTGATCATGGAGCTCGGCTCGATCGTCCACTTCCACACGCCGATCGAGGTGGAGCTGGCCGGTGATGAAAGCCCCACCTCGCTGATCCGACGCCTGCATCCCACGCCTGCGCTGGGTCCCCTGCCCCGCACGCCGGAGACGATGGAACAGCTCATCGACTGGCGCCGCCGCGTGGGCACGCCGGAGGACTTCGGCGCGCCCTTCGGGGCGATCATGGAAGGTGAGTTCCACGCCATCGTCGCGATCCGCGGACTCTGGTGGGAGGGCTGCAACCTGCGACTGCCGGCCGGATGTGGCGTAATCGAGGCCAGCCGTCTGGTGAACGAATGGCGCGAGCTACGGCTCAAGCGCGAGGCGGTGAAGGCGCGGTTTGGATTCTAGCCGGTGAGCTTCCGGATTCACCTCGCGGCGGCGGTGAGGCATGCTCGCCAAGCGCAACGCGGGCTACAAATACCTAGGCTAGGCCGCTCCTGCGCGGGCAACAAAAAGCCCGAGGCTGGCGAAGCAACCTCGGGCATTTCAAGTTGGAATGGACTTGGGATTAGACCACCATGTCCTTGAGCGCCTTGAGCGGGCGGACCTTCACCGCGACAGAGGCGGGCTTGGCCTTGAACATGACTTCTTCCTTGGTGAAGGGATTGATGCCCTTGCGAGCCTTCACGGCGGGCTTCTTGATGGTCGAGATCTTCAGCAGGCCGGGGAGGACGAATTCGCCCGCGCCCTTGCTGTGAAGATGGCCGCCGATGATGCCGGTGAGGCTCTCGAGGGCTGCACCTGCTTGCTTGCGGGTGAGGCCAGTCTCAGCGGCGATCTGGTCGAGGATCTGGGTCTTCGAGTACTTGTCTTTGATGGGAGCTTGCTTTTTAGCCATGGCGACGCCGAGTAAATTACAGAGTTCTTGAATGTCAAGCCCCCGGGAGCTAGTTCCGCGAAGTACGTGAAAGCTCGTATCAGAGTCCCGACTGCTGAAAAGCACTGTTTTTTGAGGCTGGCGAGGCCCTCGGTGCGATTGAGAGAGTGTCCGGCCAGCGCTTGTCGGGTGCTTCCACAATGATCCCTTTCTACCTCCAACTCGCCGCCTGCGCCGCGCTGCTGATCGCCGCCATTTACCGCATCGCCACCGCTGGCAAGGAAGCGGCGAAGTCGCACCGCTTCCTGCTGCCCTTCATTGTGGTGGCTTTCGGCTTCGGGGTGATTGTGGCTTATTTGCTCGGGGCGGAGCTGTTCGTGGCCTGGTACAGCGGCGCCAGCTACTCCGGGAAGGGCTCGCCCCTGCAGCCGGGCGGCACGCTCGAGTGGCTCACTCCGGCCCTACCCTGCTTGCCGCTGCTGGTCGGCTTCGGGACCATTCCGGCGATCGGACGGAGACCGCTGGTGGTCGCAGTGCCGACCTTGCTTGCCTCCGTGCCGGCACTGATGATGATATTCCTCCAATGAACGCCATCACTCGGATCGTCTTGGCCTGCGGGTTCATGATCGCCGGAGTCACCGTCATGGCGATCGCATGGGAATTCATCTTCCCCGGGCGGATCTACTTCTGCACCGACGATGTCGGTTTCGGCTTCTTCACACCCGGCGAGTGGGTCCATGGCAGCATCGAGTATGTAAACAAGATCGACACGCTCCGATCCATGTCCGAGCCCGATGTGATCAAGGCCGGCTGGTCGGAGGGCGGCTTGTGGATCGCATGGTGGAGCATGCTCGCGGGCGCGGCGGTCTTCGCCTTCGTCTTCCCCTTGCTGCTGGGGCGCGCGGGAGGAGCGCTCGCCAAAAGATGATCTTCAGGATAACTAATTCACCATGTTCATCCGCGAAGACGCAAAAGACCTGGCCAAGGATCTGGCCGCCAAGGGCCTCAACAAAACGAAGATCAAGAAGGAGCTGGAGAAGCAGGGCATGGCCGGCCTGCTGCAGGACTACGACCTGGAGGTCATCATGGCCCAGGCGGGTTCCGCGCGTGAGATCATGCGCAAGTCGCCCGGCACCCTGATCTACCGGGTGGTGGGAGTGGCAGCGATCCTGGGTGGCCTCTGGATCATCTTCTGGATGTATGGCGGGAACTTCAGCAGCCGCGGGATCATGCTGCTGATTGCGGGCTTGGTGCTTACCTTCAAGCCGGAGTACGCCAACGACAAGCTGTGAGAAGATGAATGACCTCAGCCGTCCTGACTCAGAACGGGAACTCATCGCCGCCGCGTGGCCACTGGTGAGGCCCTTGACTCTCGGTCGGGCGGATCACGATGCCGCGACGGTGGCTGCGGCGATCCGCACGGCCACGGGAAACATCTACACCGGCGTGTGCATCCACGTGAGCTGCGGCATGGGCTTCTGCGCGGAGCACGCCGCCGCCGCGAAAATGATCAAAGCGCAGGAGACGCAGATCGAGATGATCGTGGCGGTGGCGGGGGATTGCATCCTCGCGCCCTGCGGCCGCTGCCGGGAATTCCTGATGCAGATTGATCCGCGGAATGCAGAGGCGGTGGTGCTGCTGGAAGGCGGGCGACGCGCGAGCTTGCGTGAACTCTTGCCAAATTGATTCGGCGAGGCAAAAGAAGCCGGGGATGGCACGGTGGCCAACCCCGGCTGAATAATTTACTAGATTAGCCGTACTTAGCTCAATCCCCGAAGAGATTGCCGAGGCCGCCGATCACCGACCCGGAATCCTTACCACTGGCATACATGCCGGTGATGCGCTGGGCGAGGCGCGAGAAGGGCATGCTCTGGAGCCACACCGAGCCGTGGCCCTGCAGGGTGGCGAGGAAGAGACCTTCACCGCCGAAGACCATCGACTTCAAATTCCCCGCACGCTGGATGTCGTAGTTGATGCCCTTGGTGAAGGCGACCAGGCAGCCGGTATCGACGAAGATCTTTTCGCCCTTCAGCTCCTTGCGCACCACGGTCCCGCCGGCATGCACGAAGGCCATGCCATCGCCATTGAGGCGCTGGAGGATGAAGCCCTCCCCGCCGAAGAGGCCGGCGCCGAGCTTCTTGTTGAAGGCGATGCCGAGCTGGGTGCCGAGCGCGGCACAGAGGAAGGCATCCTTCTGGCAGAGCAGCTCGCCGCCGTACTGGCTGAGGTCCACCGGCACCACGGTACCCGGGTAGGGCGCGGCAAAGGTGACACGCTTCTTGCCGCCGCCGCGGTTGGTGAAGTGGGTCATGAAGATCGACTCACCGGTCAGCGCGCGCTTGCCCACGGCCATGAGCTTGCCCATCAGGCCGGTGTCCGGCGTCGAGCCATCGCCCATCTTGGTCTCGAAGGAAATGCCATCGTCCATGTAGTTCATGGCACCACCTTCGGCGATCACGGTCTCGCCGGGATCGAGCTCGATTTCTACCATCTGGATCGACTCTCCGATGATCTCGTAATCGATCTGGTGCGAGCGCTTGCCGCCAAGAGCAGCGCCGCCGGGTGGCAAGGGCGGAGGCGGCGCGCCTTGGCCTTGGAACAGCTCTGGCAACACCTTGGCCGCCGGCTCCCAGCCAGCCATGCCTTGGGTCCACATGAAGGTCGCGGCGGTGATGGTTCCCGCGCCGACGAGTTCAGGCAGGTTTTCATCGGAAGTGGTGGCGGTGGAACCGGAGGAGCTGTGGTAATGCCAAGTCTTCATGGTGCTGGGAAGGGTAGTAGGCGGAGGATGAGGTGCAAGAATGCAACGCGCGCGGGCGGTGACGATTACAGCTTGGCCCCGGATTTCCAATGGGCCCGCGAGACAAGGGTATGTAGTCCCGCGCTTTAGCCGGACGAAGCAACCAGAAGAGCGGGCCTCACCAAGTGCCCCCGGGTGAATGCACCACACCGGGGTAGCCAGCTCCCCGGACCTCTAATCGGGCCGCAATCCAAGGGCACGTAGTCCCGGCCTTCAGGCGGACGAAGCGACCCTCGACGCCTGCTACACCCTTGCACCTCTGGGATCCTATAGGTTATAGCACGATCATGTCCTACCAGTGGCGCAAGCTCAGCCCCGCCCAGCGGGAGGCTTGGCTTGCGCGCCGGAAGCTATTGAAGCGTCCTTGGCATCGTCCGCCTCATTTCGACCAAGGCAACATCCACTCTCACATCTCGGCTGCCTGCTATGAGCACCGTGATCATATCGGTTATTCGGAGGATCGTTTGGAGACCTTCTCGCGCATGCTTGTGGAGCATTTGCCCGTCCAACCCGTCGCTTGGTGCGTGCTGCCGAACCACTATCATGTCCTCGTTCCCAGCGCAGATATCCGCGCCACGGTGAAGCTGCTCGGCGAACTTCACGGCAAGACTTCCTTTCAATGGAATGGCGAGGAAGATACCCGCGGACGACAGGTGTGGCATTCCGCCTCAGATCGCGCGATGCAGAACAGCGATCACTTCTGGGCGACGATCAACTACATCCATCACAATCCGGTGAAGCATGACTATGTGGAATCCTGGCTGGATTGGCCATTCTCGAGCGCCCTGGATTTTCTCGAGTCGGAGGACCGGGAATCGGCGGTCAGGATCTGGAAGCAGTATCCCGTGCTGGATTACGGGAGAGGCTGGGATGACTGACCGGCGCGCCTGAAGATCCTCTGGGGGGAGCATTCACCCGGGGGCCCGGGGTAAAGACAGCTCTTCACTTACTTCGTCCGGCTAAAGCGCGGGACTACGTGCCCTTGGAAAGCAGCCGCTCCCGTCACAAGAGCTGCGTCTCCGCCAGCAGGTGATAGGTCCCCTGCTTCTCGATCAGCTCGGCATGCGTGCCGCTCTCGACGAGCTTGCCGTGATTCATCACGAGAATGGTGTCCGCATGGCGAACGGTGGACAGCCGGTGCGCGATGACGAGGCTGGTGCGGCCTGCCATCAGGCGCTCGAGAGCTTCATTCACGAGGCGCTCGCTCTCGGTGTCCAAGGCGCTCGTTGCCTCGTCCAAAAGAAGGATCCGCGGGTCCGCCAGGATCGCGCGGGCGATGGCGATGCGTTGCCGCTGACCGCCGGAAAGCTTCACCCCGCGCGGGCCGACGGTGGTGTCGTAGCCCTCGGGTAGCTTGGAGATGAATTCGTGAGCGTTCGCCTGTTTGGCAGCGGCTTCGATCTCCGCAGAGCTGGCACCGGGGCGGCCGTATTCGATATTCTCGCGGATCGAGCCGCCGAAGAGCAGGACCTCCTGCGGCACCACCGCGATCTGCTTGCGCAGCGCCGCCAATTCGAAGTCCGCGGCATCGTGGCCATCGAAAAGCACTTGGCCGCTTTCCGGGCGGTTGAAGCCGAGGATCAGCGAGAAGACCGTGGACTTGCCCGCACCCGAGGGACCGACCAGTGCAACGCGCTTGCCCGGCTCCGCGGTGAAGGACAGCTCGTGCAGCACCGGAGCCTCCGGCCGCGAGGGATAGCGGAAGCTTACATTGTCGAAGGCCAGCGCGCCTTCGAGCCTGGCGATCTCGCGGCTGCCGCTGCTTTCCGGCTTCTCCGCCATGATCTCGCGCAGGCGCTCGGTCGCACCGGACATCGCCTGGAGCTGCGAGACGACCTCAGGCATAGAGCCCAGCGAAGCGCCGACGAAGACGCTGAAGATGATGAAGCCAAGGAAGTTGGTCTGGTCAATCGCGTGGCTGGCCAGCATGTGCGAGCCATACCAGACCACGCAACCGATGGTGCCAAACATCACGAAGATGATGAAGGACAAGAAGGCCGCGCGTGCCGCGGCGCCACGCAGCGCCACGCCCAAGAAGCGGTCGAGCGCCCGATCGTAACGGGTCTTCTCGAAGCCCTCGTTCGAGAAGGCTTTCACATCAGCAATGCCCTGCACGCTCTCCTCCATGACCATCCCGGCCTCAGCGAGTGAGTCCTGGGCATCGCGCGAGAATTTGCGGACCTTGCGCCCGGAGATCGCCACCGCCAGCACCACAAGGGGCACGCACGCCAGCATCACCAGCGAGAGCTTCCAGGACAAACAGAAGACGGCGATGACGCTGCCAGTGAGAATCACGCTGTGGCGCGCGGCCTGCGGCAAGGTGTTCAGAAAGGTCTCACGGACCGTCACAAGGTCGGCGGAGACGCGATTGCTGATCGAGCCCGAGCGCTGGTCCTGGAAGAAGGGCACCGGCAACTTGAGCAAGTGCCCGAAGAGATCGCGACGCAGGTCATTCAGCGCGGACTCCCCGGCCCGCGAGAAACCGCGCACCCGCAGGTAGGCGACGAAGGCTTGGACCGCGAGGATCCCCATCAGCCAGAGGATCTTCTCGTCGGCCTTCTTGCGGGTGGCCACCGCGTCCACGCCCTTCCTCCACGCATCCGCCGGGTCGCCGACGAGATCTTTCAGGAACCAAGGAAAGGCCAACGAGAGCCCGGCGGTCAAAAAGAGCGCGATGACCGAGGGAATGAAAATCCCCCGATAGGGCCGCACATAGGAAAGCACCCACGCGAGTCCACCCTTGATGTCACTTCTCTTCTTCTCCGCGCCCGCCTTCGCCTTCGGCATGGCGGGGATGGGAGACGTGGGAGCGCGGCTTTGCAAGCCGCAAGAACTTGGGAATGTGCCCTCAGGGACAGGTGTTCTCTGGCATCCTTGGAAGGCTAGCCGAGTGGGGCGTCGGATTGATTTTGCAGGGAACTGCTGCCAATCCGCCCGGAAACTTGCAATGCTGGCGAAGAAATGAAGCCAATGTTGGTCATCATTGTGGCATTTTGCCTATCACTGCTCTTTAGCGGTGGGATGGTCTGGGTTGCTTGGCAGCATTCCCCGACAGAAATATATGAGGGCGGGAAGATGGACTACGCCTATCTTGCCACGATTTTTGGAACGTGGTGGTTTCTTTCGATCGGATTCCTAAGTCCTCCAATTCTAATTTGGATGATTGTTCGATCTAGAAATCTCAAGTTCAAACCTTGGGTGCGTTTCAGATGAAACCGGCCTTAAGTTAGCGCCATTCTTCCTATGTCCCCTAGGGACATAGGAAGCCGTTGAAACCATCCACAAGACCACGCTCACTTCGCCACCGCCCCTAGACGACCGCTCGCCTCGCGGCGCGCCCACGCATCCGCCATGATCGTGCTTTCCAGCGACGAAGCCGGCATCACCTCGTGCGCGTGCATGGTCTCAGCGACCACTCTCCAGATATCCGGGAAGCGGATTGCTCCGGCGATGAAGGCATCCACGGCAATTTCGTTCGCGGCATTGAAAACGGCAGGCAGGGTGCCCCCGGTAAGACCCGCGTCGCGGGCCAGCTTGAGTGCGGGGAAGTCGGCATGGCGCGGTTCCTCGAAGTCGAGCTTGGCCAGCTTGACGAAGTCCAGTGGCTTCAGCCCACCGGCCAGGCGCTCGGGCCAAGTGAGCGCATACTGGATCGGGAAGCACATGTCGGTCGTGCTCAGTTGCGCGAGCACCGAGCCGTCAATGAACTCGACCATCGAGTGAACGATGCTCTGCGGATGCACCACCACATCGATGCGCTCCATACCGATGCCGAAGAGCCACTTGGCCTCGATCATCTCCAGGCCCTTGTTGAAGAGCGTGGCGGAATCGATGGTGATCTTGCGACCCATCTCCCAGGTGGGATGCTTGAGGGCCTGGGCGAGGGTGACCTCCGGCAGCTTCTCCGCAGGCAGGCAACGGAAGGGTCCGCCGGAAGCCGTTAGAATCAGCCGCGAGACTTCCTTCTCACCGCCGCGGTGGCCGTCGAGGCACTGGAAGATCGCGTTGTGCTCGCTGTCCACCGGGATGAGTTTCACGCCCTTGCGCGCGGCGGCGGCGGTGACGACTTCACCCGCCATCACGAGAATCTCCTTTGAGGCAACGGCCAAATCCTTGCCTGCTTCGATCGCTGCCAATGCCGGCCACAGACCTGCGGTCCCGATAATGGAGACCAGCACCATCTCCGCGTCTTCGAGCGTCGCGAGTTCCGCGAGGCCCTCAGGCCCGGCGTAGATCTTCACGTCGGAAGGGACGGCGGCGCGCAGTTGATCGAGCTTCGAGATATCGTAGAGCGCGGCATGCTTCACGCCGGTCTCGCGAACCTGCTTGGCGAGGGCATCCACGCTGCCATTCGCGGCGAGGCCGATCAGCTCAATGCGCTCCGGCAGCAGTCGCGCCACTTCCAGGGTCGAGCAGCCGATCGATCCCGTCGAGCCTAACAGCACCACCTTCTTGCGCCTTCCGGCGGCGTTCAGAGCGACATCCATTTGAGATAGAAATACAAGACGGGAGCGGTGAAGCAGAGGCTATCGATCAGGTCGAGCGCGCCGCCGATGCCCGGCAGCATGTGGCCGGAGTCCTTCACATTCAGGCTGCGTTTCACCACACTCTCCGCGAGGTCACCCACAACGGCCAGCAGGCAGAGCACGATGCTGAGAACAAGGACATTCACCCAGCCACCCAGCACATGCAGCCCCGCCGCAAAATGCGGCATGTCGTCCTGAAAGAACCCGTAGAGCCCGCAGCCCGCGAGCAGGGCAAAGAAGATCGCGCCACCGAAGCCCTGCCAGGTTTTCCCCGGGCTCACATGAGGGATCATCTTGTGCTTCCCGATCATGGAGCCGACGATGTAGGCGCCCATGTCGCTGAACTTGGTCACTGCGATCATCCACAGCAGGACCATCGCGCCGGGAACCTGGCCAGGGCCAGGAACGAGGAAGACAATGCGCGCGGCGAAGTTGAAGAGAAAGGCGATGTAGACGAAGCCGAGGACATTGCTGGCTACCGCCTGCAAGGGTTCCGAGCCGCGGATCGGGTGACGGAGTTGCAGGATGAAGGTGCCGGCAAGGGCGGCGAAGATAGCGATGCCATCGATCCACTCACGCAGGGCGAGGAATTTCGGCAGCATGCAATGGGACAGATCGATGCCCTCTCCGCTGAACGGCGCAGCGGCAAGGCCGCCGGTATTCAGGAGAATCCAGTAGAGCGCCCCCGAATACGCCACTGCCAGTAGCATGCCGTAGCGAGGGAAGCACTTCACCCCACCCGCCTTGAGCATCTGGAAATACTCCAGGGTGGAAATCAGCGTGAGCACTCCGACCAGCCCGACATAGGCCCATGCCTGGCGGCTGGCGAGGGCGATGGCGACCACGGCCCAGAGGCCCAGCGTGCTGGCGCTGCGGCGCAGGAAAGTCGTTCGTTTTGAATTATCCGGCGCGGCTTGCGACATCCGGGCGCATCCAAGCCCGCCGGGGGGCAGGAGGCAAATTCAATCCACCGCGCAACCTTGGCGAAAAAACCGGGTTCCCCTGCCATCAACGGCGGATCGGCCACCCGCCCTTGGAAAGATCGCAGATCAAACTGAACCAACCCATAGAACCGATAGACCGATGAAGACCAAAATCACATGGATCGCCCTCGCCCTCGCTGCCGGCACCCTCGGCGTCCACGCCCAGGAAGAGGGTGGCCAACGCCGCGGCCCGGGCAACCGCCAGCTCCCGCCCGAAATCATCAAGGAGTATGACAAGGACGGCGACGGCAAGCTGAGCGACGACGAGACCAAGGCCATGCGCGAAGCCATGCAGGCCCGCCGCGCGGAGCAGGAGAAGAAGGATCTCGAAGAGTTCGACAAGGACAAGGACGGCAAGCTCAACGACGAGGAAACCAAGGCCCTCCGCGAAGCCCGCCAGGCCAAGCGCAAGGCGCTGATCGAAAAGTACGACACCGACAAGGACGGTAAAGTCAGCCCTGAAGAAGCGAAGGCTGCCACGCCGGAAGAGCGCATGGCGCTCCGCGGTGGAATGGGCCCGGGCGGCCGTGGCGGCGAAGGCGGCCAAGGCGGTGGTCGTCGCGGTGGTCGCGGCGGCGAAAACCAGCCGAAGCCGGAAGAGAAGAAGGCAGGCGAATAATCAGCCAGCCCCTTCGTCAGGCGGACCAATCGAATAACGGATTTATCCCCGGAATTCCCTGACTCATGTAGCCCGGAGGCGCAACGCCTCCGGGTTTCTTGTTGATCGGAAGAGTGGCCAGGAAGGTCGCAAAAACGGACACTCCCTGCTGTGGATCCGGGTGGCCTGATTCTGGAGCACCCGATCAAAGATCCAGCTCCACCGACTTCAGCGCGATGTAGAGCGAATTCGAGCGCTCTAACCGCGGCTGGAGCAGGGCCCGCTCGGAGGCAAGGCGGCGGCGTACTTCCAGCAGGCTGCCGGAGTAGTCGCGGAAGAGGAAGCGGATCGCCTCGCCGTGGTGGGCTTTCAAGCCATCCGCAAAGGTCGGGGCACCGGCGAGCAGGCGCTCCTTGTAGTTCGCGGTGATGCGGGACCCGGTGACCCAGGCAATGACCGCCGCGAGGAAAAAGACCGCCACCGCGGCAATCAGGAGGCTTAGGGCGATGTGCTGCGAGCCGAAGGTACCGCAAGCCCCCGCGCCAATGACCAAGAGCAGGCCGATCGCAGTGAAGCCCTTGAGCGAGGAATTCCGGCGCCGGACCAGCGGATCCAGCACGCCGCGCACCCGCAGGCTGGCAAGCGCCTGCGGCACGGCCTTTTCCAAGCGGGCGACAAAGCGGGTGACAATTCCCTCGCGGGCTTCGCCGGCAATCGCACAGGGGCCGGGCTCAATGCCCATGCGCTCGCGGATCTGCGGGCGCACGCTTTCCCATTGCTGATTGCAGGCATCCACCAGGCGCGCGGCGTCATCCCGGCCGAAACCGATGGCGACTTCTTGCATCCGGGCGGCAAAGGCGGTCTCCACCTCTGCGGCGGTGCCATCCCCGCTGAAGAGGCGGGCCAGCGACCGCCACCACCCGAGCCGCGAGCGGAGATTGCGGAGCACCCGGTCAACCTCGCTGCGGTAGCGCTCCAGCGCCGCACCCATGGCCTCCGGCGCGGCCAGCAGCGAACTGTCGCGCAAGGCGTCCATCTCGCGCTCGATGTTGCCGAGAAAGTAGGAATCGTCCGCCATTCCGCGGCGCTGGCCGTCGAAGTGATTTTCCAGCCGCCGCAGGGTACGGGCGGCGTGGTGCCAGCCATCGTGCAGCACCTGGCGACGGTCCATCGACTCGCAGATGCGCTCGGAAATGTAGTTCTCGAAGTCGGAAAAGCGGCTGCTCCGCCACTGGTCCGAGTTGAAGGGCTCGGCCCGCTTGGCCTCCAGCGCGTGACGGGCGGCGACCGGGAAGATCGGGATCTCCTTGCCAAGCCGCTTCAACGAGAGATCCCGCATGTGCCCGAGGATGATCGGGATATCCTGCGGCTGCTTGAGATCAATGCGCTGGACCACCAGAGCGGTCCGCTCCAAGGCCTGCGGCGAGAGCCGCGAGACAGCATCCCAAGTCGCGGCGGTCCAAGGATTCTCCGCGGTGAAGACCACCAGGATCAGGTCCGCATGCTCCAGGAAGGGCTCGGAGATCGCAGCGTGGCCGTTCAGCTTGCTATTCGTGCCAGGGGTATCGAGCAGGTCGAAATTCCGGAGGTAGTCCAGTGGCCGGCGGAGTTCCACCAGTTGCTCCTGCACCGGATTATCGCTCTCCACGCCACCATGGCGGTAGAGCCGGACCTCCGCAGTCAGCGGCAGGGAGCTGGTGGGGCAGATCTCGGTGCCGGCGAGAGCATTCAGCACGGAGGACTTGCCGGCATTCACCTCGCCGATGGCGGCGATCAGGATCGGCCGCGCCAGTACGGGAGCCGGGCGGTCCGGCTCATCCTCCAGCGCAACTTCCCGGGACAGATCACCGATCCATCCGAGCAGTTCCGACAAGCGGTCCCGCACCGCGAAGTAGCGTTCGCCGGGCATCACGAATCCTGGGCCAGTCCGCGATTCACTGACCCGCCGTGGTCGGCTCTGGCTCCGGCGCCGCAGCCGAAGCCCCCCCCGCAGCCGGGGCTGCCGGAGCGGTGGACATGGCGAGCAACTGCGAAACCGTGACGAATTGATAGCCCTTGCGCAGTAGGCCATCGAGCGTGGCTGGCATGGCGTCCACGGTGCCGCCGTGCAAGTCGTGGGCGAGGACGATCGCCCCCGGAGTGGTCCCTGCGAGGATTCGGGAGGTAACCGCAGCCGGACCCGGGCGCTTCCAATCCAGCGGGTCCACAGACCAGAGGATGGTGGGGTAGCCAAGCTCCGCGTGGATCCACTCGCGCTGTCGCTGGAGCAGGGCACCGTAAGGCGGGCGCATGGTCCGCGGCTGGATGCCGGTGGCGCGGGCCACGGCGTCGCGGGTCTTGGTGAGTTGCTCGCGCACCGCGGAATCGCTCATCTTGCTGAGGATCGGGTGGGAGAAGCTGTGGTTGCCGATCTCGTGGCCTTCCGAAACGGTGCGACGCAGCACGTTCGGATAGAGGTCCACGTTCTGGCCGATCACGTAGAAGGTCGCCTTGATGTTGCGCTCGCGGAGCATGTCCAGCAGGCGCGGGGTATTCGAGGGATGCGGACCATCGTCGAAGGTCATCGCAATGTACGGCTGGGTCACCGCCACGCGGGAATAGGTGATCCCGGAGCCGCCGGAAGCCGGCAGGTTGTTCGAGGGATTGCGCGGCACCGGACCCTGCACCTTCGGAGTGCGGTAGCTGGTATTCGGACCGGTCTTGGCCGGGGCCGAGGCCGGATCGACCTTCGCGGTCGGGGCGGTATTGCCCGCTTCCGGCTTGGCCGAGGAAATCATCGAGCAGCTGCTCCCCAGCACCGTGCTCATGGCCATGAATCCGCGGCGGGAAAGAGTCGGGAACAGCGATGCGTCTGGGGCTTCGTTGACGGAAGAAGAGAGGAGCTTGTAGCCCAGCGTATCGAGCGGATTTTTCATGGGGAAATTGGCGACTTGGGGCGGGAAAACCGGCGGAAGATTAGCCTGAGGGGGCGGGATGTCACGCCTGCATTTCCAACAGCTTGACCACAAAGAAAGACTGAAGGATCGGGCTTGGCGGCACCTTGAAACCCAAGCCTCTGGGAGCTGGATCGTGATGCACGGGACGAGAGGATTTACCGCGATAGCACGGATATCGCGGAGGGGAAGATCCGGAGTTCTCCGCCCCTGCGGTCCGCGGTCCATCCCAGTCACAAGAAGCGCGAGAGAACCGGGCGCAGCTTCTCCTTGGTCTCGGGGGGCCAGAGGGAGGGCGGAGTCATGATGGCGCCGTCGAGCGAGCGGTGCTCGGGCCAGGTAGGCTCGAGCGGGATCGCGGGGATGGCGCTGGCGATAATGCGCTTGGCCATGGCGACATTCGCGCTCAGGTGGCCCATCACCGCCTCCGCGGTGACCGGCTCCTCCTCGATCTTCCAGCAATCGTAGTCGGTGACCATCGCCAGAGTGGCGAGGGCGATCTCCGCCTCGCGAGCCAGCTTGGCCTCGGGGAGATTGGTCATGCCGATCACGTCGAAGCCGAGCTTGCGGTTGGTCTCGCTCTCCGCGCGGGTGGAGAAGGCGGGACCATCCATGTTCACATAAGTGCCGCCGAAGTGAACCTTGGCCCCCTCCCCTTCCGCGGCCTCCAGCAAGATGCGGCGCATGCCCTCGCTGATCGGGTCCGCGAAGGCCACGTGGCCGACGATCCCCGAGCCGAAGAAGGTGTGCTGCTCGCGGCGGCTGGTGCGGTCGAAGAACTGGTCCGGCAGGACGATGTGCTCGGGGTGATATTCCTCCCTCAGGCTGCCGACGGCGGTCACGCAAATCAAATAGCGCACCCCCAGGGAGCGCAGGGCCCAGAGGTTCGCGCGGTGGTTGATCTCGGTCGGCAACAAGCGGTGGCCACGGCCATGGCGGGGCAGGAAGAAGACCTGCCGCCCGGCCAGAGTGCCCTCGACAATCAGATCCGAAGGTGGACCAAAGGGCGTCTCCACCGAGTGATTTCCCGCCTGCTCGAAGCCGTCGATTTCATAAAGACCACTCCCGCCGATGATGCCGATGGCTGCCATGCGGATGGTCTAGGGGCCTGAAGCGGTGGCGTCGAGTAGATCACGACGAATCACTGGACCTGCTCAAACTGCCCGGGCGACTTCTCAAAGCTCATCGTCTTCTCGTGGAGCTTCGACCAATATTGGATCACCACCGTGACCTCACCGCCTGCCGCGGAACCTTCGACCAGGAATGCAGGGTTCACGTTCTCGATCTTCTTGCCGCTGGCAATCACGTCGATCTTCGCGACTTGCAGGGGAATGGGCGCGACCGAGCGGCGATCGCCGAACGGACTCGCCACCACTTCTTCTTTTGCGGCACCAAGCTTGGGATCGCGGATGCGCACACTCAACTGCTCCTTGTCGCCGAAGGGATTCATCTGATCCACCTGAACTTCGAAGGGTCCGATTGCCGATTTCCCGCTCTTGATGTCGCCGCCCTTGGTGCCTTTGAGCTGCAACTTGGCATCGGCGGTTTTCAAGCCGGACCCGAAGACAGCCTGGACTGTCCCTTTCAATTGGGAGCTCTTCAGTTCGTCGGCGGAATGATCGCCTTCGATGAACAAGCGGAACTTCACCTCCCGCAAGCCACCGGCGCTCTTTGGCGTCGCCGGTGCCGGGTCGGCCTCTAACTTCCGCTTCGCGGACTTCCACTCCGCTCCGCCATCGACCTTGAAGCTGGCAACGGTCTCCCCCGCCGTTCTGATCCCCGCGAGGTTCTCGCCTACGGCCAAAAACCCGAAGGTGGCACCCGTGGGTGCTTCCTGCCCATCCGCAGCAAAAGGATCGTTCTCGCCCGGACGGGAACCCGAACCGTAGTCGTAGCGGATCTTCGCCACAGTGCGGGCCTTGAGCTTGGCTGCACTCTCAGGGGCCAGATCCAGCTCCTTCAGGGAAACCGTCTTACCTGCCCGGGTGACAAATTCGCCTGTCTTTGCCCCATCTTTTTCCTCGGCCGTGATCAGCTCTAGTTCGGCTTCCTTGCCGTCCTTGTTGGTCCATTTTTCAAAGTCCGCGGCGGCGGTTGTGACGAGGATGAGGCTGGCCAAGAGGAGGCGGGGGATCATCAGAAAACCCTGAGTGCTCCGGATTCCGGATGTCAAGAAACCCTAACTAGAAGAGCCTCCGCAGTTCACAGAATTTTCATGCTGGTTTTGTAGCATTTCAGGAATAAGCTGCGTAGAACATTCCCGTGCCTCCGGGCATCTCATGCAAAGCCACTCTGCCCCCGAACGGGATTCTCCCACCCGGCTCCAAGCATTCGTGTTCCACCTGAAGACCCGCGCTTTGCAGGTCAGGCGGGGCTTGCTGGAGCTTTCTTCGCGGCCGCCTCATCACGGACCGGCCACCGCGCTGATCGATCTGCCGGTGGTGGCGGAGAAGCGGGGGCCGCTGTGGCGGGCGCTGACGCCGGCGGAGTTTCCGCTGACGGCGGGCAAGGTGGAGAACCTGCGGCGGGCGCTGCGGGAATTCCACGGGGTCGAGGTGCCGGCCGGGCAGGTCTTCAGCTTCTGGCGGCAGCTGGGGCGGACGACCCGTGCGAGGGGCTTCACCCATGGCCGCGAGCTGCGCGAGGGTTGCCTAGTGCCGGCGCTTGGCGGCGGGCTCTGCCAATTGAGCGGCCTGCTCTATCAGGCGGCGCTGGCGGCGGGCTTGGAGGTGGTGGAGCGGCATGCGCACTCGCGGGTCGTGCCGGGATCGAGCGCGGAGCAGAATCTGGATGCCACGGTTTTCTGGAACTATGTGGACCTGCGCTTCCGCAGCGATGCGCCGTGGCGGATCGAGGCTGAGCTGAGCGCTTCAGAATTGATCATCCGCGTGCGGGCTGCACGGGCGGGCGTGGTGAAGGCCGCGGTCCCCGCCCCTGCCGTGCCGCGTGAGGCACCCTCCGGGGATTGCCTGACTTGCGGGATGATCGAGTGCTTCCGCCATCCGGCGGCGACTTCGGCGCATGCGGCGGCACTGGGGCACTCGGCATTTTTGTTAGACGGCGTCTGGCCGGAGTTTGACCGCTGGTGCCGCGGGCACTCGCGCGAGGGTGACCGCTGGTTCACGCCGCTCGATGGCCGCCGCTGGAACAAGCCGAACTACAAGTGGTCGCCGCCGCCGGGGGTGAGCACGCGGCATGCGACGCTGACGACGCTGCTGCGTTCCTTCCGCCAGCGGCGCTTGCCGGGGCAGGGTGCGGTGCGGCAGCTTGCCTTGTTAGACGGAGAGGCCGCACTGGCGCAGCGCTACGCGGAGATGCTCGATCCGCAGTGCCGCCACGTGGTGGTTTCACAGAACTTGCTGCCGCATTTGTGGAAGACCGGTGGACTGGGTGGCCGCAGTTTTGATGTGCTGGTGAACCGCTGGCCGATGGAAGAACTGCAGCGCCGGCTGGATCAGGCGAAGCAGGCACACCCGGAATCGACCACACTGGGCGACTTCCGCGCCGATCCGGAATTGCTGCGGGCCGAGCGCGAGGCACTCGCCGCTGCGGCGCGCCTGGTCACGCCGCACCGTGCGATTGCCAAGCACTTCGGCACGCGGGCTTGGTTGATCGATTGGGAGATGCCGCAACTGCAGGAGCGCAAGCCGGCGGACAAGCCGATGATCTTCTTCCCGGCCTCACGGCTCGGGCGCAAGGGCGCCTTCGAGCTGGCCGCGGCTTTCAAGGAAGGCATCGATGCCGAGCTGCGGATCCTGGGCCGTGCGAATGAGGGCGCGGCGGATCCCTTCGCGGGCATGGAGACTTCGCAAGGAAGCGCGGCGGACCTCGCGGCGGCGAGCGTGGTGGTGCTGCCGGCCTGGATCGAGCACCAGCCACGGCTGGCATTGCTGGCGCTGGCAAGCGGAGTCCCGGTAGTCGCCACGGAGGCCTGCGGACTGCCGGAGCATCCACAGCTTCACCTTTTGTCCTCGCCGGATGCCGCTGCCTTGCGGACAGTTCTCGCGGCGGTCCTGCAACCCGCCGCCGAGGTCACATGCGCCGCTTGCTGACAGCAATAGGGAGAGCCGCTTTGAAAGCCGCGCTGCCGATTGCACTCCTTTCGCCTTGCACGCCGGGGCAGGAAGTGGCGCAGGATCCCTTCGTGGTCGAGACCTGTGATAGTGGCACCCTGCCCGGACCGGAACGCGCCGCCGCGGCTGCAGCCCGGGTGAAGCCTGAGCTGGAACAAGCGCTGAAGGAGAAGGGCCTACACCTCGGTGACCCGGTTTTCCTGCGCGCCTTCAAGGAGGAGAACCAGCTTGAGCTCTGGGTGCTCAAGCGCGAGACCGGGAAGTACGATTTGTTCCGTACTTGGCCGGTCGCGCGGAAATCCGGCGTGCTCGGCCCGAAGCTCGCGGAGGGCGATGGCCAGGTGCCGGAGGGTTTCTACTTCGTCCCGCGCGCGGGCATGAAGCCGGACAGCACCTTCCACCTCGCCTTCAACATCGGCTACCCGAACGAATACGACCGTTTCCACGAGCGCACCGGCACCTTCATCATGATCCACGGCAATGAGGTCTCGATCGGTTGCCTGGCGATGACCGATGCGAAGATCGAGGAGATCTACACGCTCTGCGATGCCGCGCTCACGGGCGGGCAGCAGTACTTCCGCGTGCACATCTTCCCCTTCCGCATGAGCGCGGAGCGCCTCGACAAGGAGCACGCGAACCACTGGTATTCCTTCTGGCAGGAGCTCAAGGAAGGCTACGACTCCTTCGAGAAGAACCAGGTCCCACCGGAGGTCACGGTGGAGTTGGGGCGTTACCGATTCAAGTAAGTCGTCTCCCTGCGATTTCAGAGCTGCTCCTCCTCGACGACCGTTCATGCGCTACTACATCGCCCGCCGCAGTTCTGATCCCAAAGTCTTGGGTAACAACAGCGGCATCAAGCAGGCCAACATCAAACGGGCGGGCTTTCGCGACCCTTTGGAATACGACCGCCTGATGGCGGATCTCGGCTCCAACCACTATTGGGAAGTCCGCGATTCGATTCCGGGTGGCAACTATCAGGTTCAGGGCGTGGAGATGTGGAAGAAGTCCAAACTCACCGACTTCCTCCAATTCGGGCCTCACCTCATGTTTTGTCCCTTCCTGATTTCGCCAAAGGTGCAGCGGGTCCTTGACGGCTTCAAGGTAGCGGGCGCGACCAGCTTTCCGGCGGAAGTGAGGAAGGGAGAAGGCTCATGGCCCTATCATCTCTTCTACATCCTGCCGATGCCTCTCGGGATGATCCAGTTTCCAGCGTCCGCCTTTTATGAGGGGCTGGCCCTATCCGGAAACCCGACACTCGTCTTCCAGGACGAGGCGGAGTTTGCTTCCGCGCGAGCCAAAACCTCGCTGAATATTCGCGAGCTTGTCCTCAAACGCGAATTTGCCGACATGGATTTCTTCGCACTGCCAACCACAGATTTGGTCGTATCAGAAGCCCTTAAAGTGGAACTTGAGGAGAACCACGCGACATCAGGGCTCAATCTCCTGCCCGCATTCGGAATCGTGCCGTGGCCGGTGATCTCGGTAGGCGATTGAAAAAGTGCGGGCCTTACCGCTTCAAGTAGCCGCCGGGAGCTCGCCCTTCAAACAGCGCAATCACGCTCGGCCGGCAAAGCACGATGATGGTGAAGACCCCGAGCGCCGTACCGAAGGGGAATTTCAGGCAGGAGAGCGCGGCGACCACGATGCAAAAGCCCCGGCACTTCCGCTTGTTGAGGCATATTCCGCAGACAACCGGCAACAGCACCACACCCAGAATGCACAGCACCCAAAACAGCGTGGCAGCGCCTGAGGCGTGAAGTCGGCCAGTCCACTCTGACACCACACATTTGATCAAGGGCAAGGCGCCGAATGCGTAAAGGCCACCCGCGATGAAATAGGACAGCGACAGGATCCGCAAATGGTTCGCGTCCGTTTGAGCCCGGTAGGCCTCGGCTGCCTGGGGATCGTGCACGAGGTCAGCGCACCAAAACTTCACGGGCTCCGCCAGTGCAAAGCGGCCCGCGCTTTCCACTCTAACGCCTTGGGGAGAGGGAGCGATCAAACAGCGCGATCACGCTCGGCCGGCAGAGCACGATGATGGTGAAGACCCCGAGCGCCGTGCCCAAGGGGAAGCTCAGGCAGGAGAGCGCGGCGACCACGATGCAGAAGGTCCGGTTCTTCCGCTCCAGCAACCAGCGGCCGCAGAGGAAGTCCAGCAACACCACGACCGCCGAAAACAGCAGCATCACCACGCCGAAGCCGCCGAACAGCCAACCGACTTCCGGAGGGACGCCGGCACCCTGGGCATCCAGGCTACCCTGCATCCCCGCGTCCCCCATGAACTGGGCTCCGGCGATAAAGAAGACCAAGAACCCGAGCGTGCCCAAGACTCCCAGACCGGCGAAGATAAAGTAGAAGATCGCCAGTAACTTGAGGTGACTGGCATCCTCCTGGGCCTGATAGGGATTGGGCGGCGGCAGGTTTTCCATCCCGGTATCGCACCAGATGCGCCGCCGCTCAACCAGTGCAAAGCGCCCCGCGCTTTCTACCCATCCCGGTTTGACCTTCGCCGCCGGAGGGGCTAGAACGCCCCGCGGCCCATCAAAAAGCAATCAAAGCACCCGTAGCTCAGTTGGATAGAGCTCCCGCCTTCTAAGCGGGTGGTCACTGGTTCGAGTCCAGTCGGGTGTGCTTCTTCCGTCGGTGACTTCCCCCACCTGGCCGCGCCTCTTCCTCTTCAGGGCCAAAGGCCCGACCTATAGCGGCGGGTCTAATCAACGGCACAACCGTCGATGCCCCGATCCACACGGACGACCGCCTCTCACTCCCTCACAAGGTCGCTGGCTCGATCCTCTCTGGGCAAACGGCCCAGGAAAAGTATCGCCACAGGTCGAGGGCTGAAGGCCCGATCCAACCGCGGACGGCATCGCGAGACGGAGCTTGCTTTCGGCTATTTCATGGCCGCGGCGGAGAGATCCGCGCAGTCTGCGTTCAGCAACGCCTCCGCACAGAAGGGCACCGACCTTTTGTAGCTCATCGAATACCGCCAGCGAAAGAGCGAGCCGGACAAGTTCGTCATCTACAAACCATGAGCACCCTGCGTCTCCCGATGAATCCGCGTTTTCCCATCCTCGGCCTCGCCGGATGGATCGCACTGTGTTTTGTCGCTCCCGCGCTGGGTGCGTTTGCGATGCCCGACACCTGGTATGCATCGCTGCAGAAGCCTTCGTGGAATCCGCCGGCGTGGCTGTTCGGCCCGGTGTGGACCGCGCTCTACATCACAATGGCGGTAGCGGCCTGGCTGGTTTGGCGGCGCGGTGGCTTCGCTTTGCAACGGGTGCCGCTGACCTGGTTCCTCGTCCAACTCGCGCTCAATGCCGCATGGACGCCCCTATTCTTCGGCTTGCATCGGCCCGATCTCGCGTTCGCGGACATCGTGCTGCTGTGGTTGGCTATCATCGTAACGATCACGGTCTTCCGACGAGTGCATCGCGGTGCAGGCTGGTTGCTGGTGCCCTACCTCGCGTGGGTCAGCTTTGCTTCGGTGCTGAACTTCACCTTGTGGCGGATGAACCCGTAATCCATCGGACGACTTGGTCATGCATCGCCATCTCCCACGACCTCATCACCTCCCTTCACAATGAAAATCACGAGCTTGTCGCTTATCACCCTCCTCCTCGCGGGACCACTCCACGCGAAGCCGCTGAAGGTCTTCATCCTCGCCGGGCAGTCGAACATGGAGGGGCACGCGAAGGTCGAGACCTTCGACTATATCGGCGATGACCCGGCGACCGCGCCGCTCTTGAAAATGATGCGTGGGGCGGATGGGAAACCAAGCGTCTGCGAGCGTGCGTGGATTTCGTATTTCACCGGCCCCTACGATGGGAGTGCCAACGGCGAAGGCATTGGCAAGTTGACGGCGGGATATGGCGCGAGAGGCGATCATCCGACGCAGGACGGCGGGAAAATCGGGCCGGAGTTCACGTTCGGCCTCACGATGGATGCGGCGCTCGAGGAGCCGGTGCTCATCATCAAGACGGCATGGGGCGGGAAGAGTCTGCACACGGATTTTCGTCCGCCGAGCGCGGGACCGTATCAGCTCAATGATTACCAAAAGAAGCTCTACTACGGCCCGCCGGGGCACGGCGTCCCGAAGGACATGGATGTGTGGCTCGCCGAGAAGAAGAAGGACACGGGACGCTTCTACGGGCTGATGATCGAGCATGTGAAAAGGGTGCTCGCCGACCCCGCGCGCGTCGTGCCGGGCTACAACCCAGCGCAAGGCTACGAGATGGCGGGCTTCGTCTGGCTGCAAGGTTTCAACGACATGGTGGACGGCCACGTGTATCCGGATCACGGCATGCCCGGCCGCTTCGACCTCTATAGCGAGTGGCTCGCGCATTTCATCCGCGACGTGCGGCGTGATGTGGGCGCTCCGAAGATGCCCTTCGTCATCGGGGTCCTGGGCGTCGGCGGTGTGCACGCAGACAAGGACACCATCGAGTTTCGCAAAGCGATGGCTGCTCCTGCGGCGCTGCCGGAATTCGCAGGCAACGTCTTCGCCGTGGAGACCGCGCCGTTTTGGTCGGATGAACTCGACGCGATCGACAAGAAACGCGCGAAGGTAGCCCAGATGGAACATTTCCTGAACTCAAAGCACAAAGACCACGCCAACGCCGACGGCATGATGACCGAGGAGCAAAAGCGCGACTACCTGAAGAAATACGAAGCCGAGATCATCACCCCCGCCGAAGCCGCGTTGTGGAAGCGCGGCGCGTCCAACGCCGGCTACCACTACCTCGGCTGCGGGAAGACCTTCGCGCTAATGGGCCGGGCCTTTGCGGAAGCGCTGATCCAGAAGCGATGAGCGCGAAGGCATCGAAATCAAGCGACAACCCAATTCACTCACTGAAAGATATCACCGTGAAAGAACCGCTGATCACTCTTACCTGTGCCGCACTGTGAGGTCCTCAACCGGGCTACAGATTTTTATAAAATGCTCAAGGCCACTACCCACGCATCTCCCTCTTCAGGGCCAAAGGCTGGACCTATACCAGCCTGGGCCAACGGCCCAGGAAAAGCATCGCCATAAATCGAGGGCTGAAGGCCCGATCCAACAGAATGGAATAACGATGGAGCAGATACCCGAAATTCCGCTCGTTCCCTCTCCTCAGACGGATTCGGCCAAAGACGCGATCGGTTTCCGATGGGCGTCTCCAGTGGTGGGGACGCGGCACAAAGTTGGAGGCTTTCCTGATTGGCTTCAGGGAGATAATACTCCGCAATGCGATTGCGGTAAGCCAATGCAGTTCTATGGACAGCTGGATTCGATTGGCGATCGATTCTCTCTTGCTGATGTGGGCATGATCTACGTCTTTGTCTGCTCCGATTGCTGGACTACGAAAAGTGTCCTCCAAAGCGGCTGAGACGATGACTGCGGCAGGCACCACCGACCTTTTCAGGGCGAAAGGCCCGACCTAACAGAGTGGAATTCCGCTGACTTCACTTGGGTCAAAGCCCCTCAATGAAAGGATCCGCGTAGGGCCCCAGCCGCGGATCACCCTCCCGCAGCTCAAGAGCCGATAGAACCGGGACCAATTCCGCAGGATCGCCGTAAAGGACCGCTCTCCCGTAGGGCACCCGCAGGACCACGCCAATCCATTGCCTGGATGGAAGCACAAACGCCCACTGGTCCTCCTCGCCACCATAAGTGCGCATCCAATCCGTCTCGACGAAATGTGGTTCCCCCAGCATGGCACGCAATTCCTGGCGCTCAATGTGGAGTTCGGCCAAGGCCCAAGGCGGAGATGCAAAGGGTAGCGAAATTGGGGTCAGATTCATGGATTCCTTTTGGATCGCGACTGTCGCAATCGGATGACTCAACCCGTGGCTAGAACCCCACCTCCACCAACTCCCCAGAGTAGCTCACGCTCTTCCCCTCCCCCGAAGGCACCAACTCGCACCGAATCGTCTTCTCCCCCACCTTCCGCCCATACCGCCCAGCATCCTCCGGCTGGATCGTAAGCTTCCGCGCCTTGTCGTCCCAGCGGATCCCGGCAAGCGCCGCATCGCCCTTGAGATAGCCCAAGCTATCCCCATCATCCTCGTAGATCCGCGCGCTGCCATCCGCGCCCTCGTAGATCCGCAGGGTCAGCGGCTCATCCACTTTCTCCGCGGTGTATTGGCGGATCGGATCCACCGGCACGATTGCTCCCGCACGAACGAAAATCGGCATGGTGGCGAGATCCACCTGACGCGTGATCGTCGCCCCACCTTCGCGGCGCTCGCCGGTCCACCAATCATACCAAGTCCCGGCGGGCAGATAGACCTCCCGTGCGGTGGCGCCCTTTTCGAAGACCGGCGCGACTAAGAGGTCCCTCCCCCACAGGTATTCATTGCCGATCCCGCGGGCCTTCTGGTCCTCCGGATAATGCAGCCACAAGGCCCGCATGAAGGGCAGGCCCTTGTCCCGCGCTTCCCAAGCCAGCGTGTAGTTGTAAGAGAGCAATTGGTAGCGCAGCTCGGCATAGCGCTTGGCGATCGGCTCGATCGCCGGGTTGTTCAGCGCGGAGAGTTCCGGCGGGGTCTTGTCCTCGATCGGGCCGTGATGATCGAGGCCCCAGCCCCAGGGCAAACGCGTCCACCAAGTGCGGCCGTGCGCGCGGAAGGAAGGACAGAAGGCCGCGAACTGGAACCAGCGCGCGTAGAGTTCGCCGGTCAGTTCCGTCGTCGAGAGGAAGCCGGCGATATCCGAGCCCCAGTAGGGCGAGAGGCTGAGCGAATGATTGAGTCCGACCGCGATCTGCGCTTCCAGCGTCTTCCAGGTCGATTGGGTATCGCCCGACCAGACCCAGCCGCCCCAGCGCGCGATGCCAAGGTAGCCATTGCGGTGCAGGCTCCAAGGCCGCTGGTCCGGCGTGGTCGAGAGCGGCCCTTGGTAGTAGAGCTGGTGGCGCTTCACGCGCTCGTGGAGGTCGAACCAATCGCCTTCATCCGGCCACCAGGCATCCACGCCCATCTTCACCAGGGGCTCGTGCTGCTGCCAGTAGTCTAACAAATGGGATGGCCCGCGGGCCTCGCCTTCCTGCGGCGGGATATTGCCCTGCAAGGTCGGCAGCTTGTTGCGATCCCAAGGCACCATGTGCAGCACCACTTTCGCATGGCGGGCATGGACATCGGCGATGAACTCGGCGGGATCACGCTTCATGACCTCCGGATTGAACTCGAAGGAGGGCTGCGGTTTGTTCCAGCCGCGCGGCGTGAAGCCGGTGCCGAGGTAGATGACCGCATCGAGCGGGATCTTCTTCTCGCGGAAGCTATCGACGATGCCGAGCATCTGCTTGTCGTCCTCCAGGGTGCGGTGGGACTGCATGTAGCCCAGCGCCCACTTCGGCGGCATGACCGCGGGCCCGCTGATCTCCGCGACATCCTTCATGAAGGCCGCGGGCTCCTTGGCATCGAAGACGAAGAGATCGACCAGACCCGGCACCATGCTGTCCATCGGCGGGATGCCCTTGCCGAGCTGCTTGCCTTGGTCACCGAAGTTCTGGCGCATTTTCGCCGGGTCCTGCTTCGCGATTGGCAGGAAGCTCCCCTGCTCCGGCTTGCTCAGATCGATGCGGCCCCAAGGCGAGCTGAAGAAGAGCCCCCAGCCACCGGTGCCCACCAGCAGCGGCACCGGATTGCGCGAACCATAGGCATCGGACTGCCAACGCGGCTCCATCGTTTCCAAACGGCCGCGGCGGTCGAACTCAACGGGTTCCTTTTTCCAATCGCGGTCCTTCGGCGGCAGCGGTCCGCCCTCGCCGAGGCCGAGCACCGGCTGGTCATCGAGATGGAAGCGGACATTGCCATCGGGATCGAAGACGAGTTCCTGGATGAGATCGCCTTGGGGGCGGCGGACGCGGAGGGTGAGAGGCTCGCTGCTCACCTCGATCTTCAGATCTCCGGCAGATGCCTGCACCGGTGCCGTGATCTCTTTCAAGCGCAGCACTGGCTCCGGATAGGCACGCTCCGGCAACAAGGGACCTTCGGGAAAATCCTTCGTGTAGCTCAGCGGCTTGAGCGTGATGCGCAGCGCGCGGGCACCGGCAACACGAACATCGAGTTCAGCAGGCTGGCCAGCGGTGGTGAGCACCGCAGCCTTCGCATCGTGCGTGAGCGCGAAGACGACGGCGAGGCTTTGAATGAAGAATAAGGAAAGTCTCATGGGCGGCACCGTCGATTCACGTTTCAATAGAATAGAGCCGCGGATTCCGGGCAAGGTTTGGTTCTGACCGCAGCATCATCGTCTCGTGTCCAACAAACAGGACGGCCCACTGGGTGCGCCGGTCTTTAGCCGGCCGAGCGGTACCCGACGGCCCGCTCTATCTGGCTTACTCATCCTCCGCGGCAGCGCTATCCGCCCGTCCCGTCTCTTACGTTACCACTCTTTTGAAGGGGAGATTAGGCAGGCTTTGATGATGAGTTCGCTCGACCATCCAAGCCGGCTAAAGCGCGGCGCTCCCAGTGGGGCCGTCCGTTGTTGGTAACCTTGGGATGACCCGGCACCTCATTCTTATCCCATTCATCCTATCCATCCCGGTCCCTTCTTGGACCTAAATGCCCAGGACCGCCGCAGCGGCTTGCAACGCCGCTCTCCCTACTTCTCCTGCTTGTAAGCCAGGGGCGAAACCTTGTCCCGGTAGATCTCGCCCGCGGGTGTCAGCGAGCCGTCCTTGCGTTGCACCATGCGGCCGTCCTCGACCCAGTTGTAGAGGGCGTAACGCTCCACGAAGGGCGTCTTGTCGAGCATCTTGATCATCTCGTCCACGGCCTTCGCCTGGTCCTTCTCGGTCGGATCCTTGCCGCCGGTCCAGTTCGCGCCGTTGTTCCACTCGGTAATCCAGATCGGGCGGCCGGTGCGTTCGTGGATCTCCTTGATGAAGTTGTAGAACTGCGCCGCGGCTGCCTTGCCATCGCCTGGATCCGCGACGGCGCGGTAGTAGTGCACCGCCACGAAGTCCACGCGCAGCTTCGCCGCATCCGCCTTCTTCATGAAGTCGTAGAGCCAGCCCAAGCCGCCATCCGACACTGCGGGCGAGCCAAGCCGCAGGCCGGTGGCCAGCAACTGCGGCCACGCGGCGATCGCTTCATCCGTGGTCATCTTCGCCTGGTCCGGGCGGTCCGGTTCATTGAAGCCGAGCAGATGGGTCGAGCCGCGCGCCTTCCAATCCTGATCGAGGCCCGGCCAGTCCTTCTTCTGCTTGATCGGCACATACTCCAGCTCCGCGGTGGAGTTCTGGTTGAGGTTCCAATTGTAGTACCAGCCGACATTCAGCTTCTGATGGATGTCACCGGCGATGCCCTTCTTGCTGGTCCAGTGCCAGGGGAAGATGCGGACGAAGCGGACCTTGCCATCCAGCTCCTTGCCCAGATCCTTCACCTCGAGGTCCTGGTCCTGCGCGACGTAGTTCTTGCTGAAGCCGCTGCCGTTCTCGTTTTCCGCGAGCGTAGCCATGTAGCCATGCTTGAGCTTGAAGGATGTGATCGCACCCTTCATCGAGCCCAGCTTGCTGTCGTTGTACTTCACGTGGCACTCCAGCGACATCGATGGCCCGCTGAGCGACTTGCCATCATACACGGTCATCGCCGGGAACTTCGGTCCCTGTGGGATCACCACGCAGCCGGACTCATACTGTGCCACGCGGACGTTCGCGTTCAGCACCGCCGGCTCGTAGTTCACCAGCAGCCGGTCCATGTAGGTGGAGATCAGCTTCGCTGGCGGCAGGTCATCCACGAAGAGCCAGGCATCCGGCGAATCGAAATTGTAGGCGCTCTTGCCAAGCATCTCCGCCTTCTCGTGGACGGACTTGTTGCCCGTGAGCACCACCTTCCGCACCGCCGCGGTTTGCGCCGGGGCGACGGCGACCATCAGGAAGGACAGCAGGAGGGGCAGGCAGCGCATGGAGGGATAACCTGTAAGACAGGCTCCGGTTGCTCAAGGAACGAAAGTGCCAGCCCCCCGTTCGTGGGGGTGGCGTGGAAATGACGGATTCAGAATTTCCGAATGACGAATTCGGCATTCGTCATTGTCCGGGCAGTTTCAGCCGGGTACCGCCGAAGACATAGTCATTCCCCTTCCGGCTGAGGATCCAGATGAAGAAGATGGCCAACCAGTAGGCGCCAAATTCCAGGAACTTGAGGGAGTAGTTCATGGCTGGGCCGGTCGAATTCCCGTCGCAGCCGCAGGCGATATTGAGGTTCTCATGCCACGCGTGGCCGACGCCGAAGGCAAAGACCGCCACCAGGCCCGCCATGACCCAGAGTGCGCCGCGTTTCCACAAGCCGATCACCAAGAGGGCCCCGGAAATGATCTCCACCCAAGGGACAGTGTAGGCCACCACTGCATCCAGCGGCGGGTGGACCAGCTTGTAGTTCGCCACCGCACGGGTGTACTCACTCAACCCGGCCACGAAGATCTTCTTGTAGCCGCTATACACGAACCACCCGCCCAGCACGACGCGCAGAGCCAACGCCACATAGGCGGCGGGATCGGGTGATTTTCTGGGTGGCACGGTCGTTCCTTTAACACATTTTAACAATCCAGCCAAGTCCGGAAGCGCCGTGACTTCCCGTTTGGCCTGCGGCGGCAATGATGTAAACTAGCACGATCATGCCCCGTCGCTTCGCTTTTTCGCTATTGGCCGCAGCCTGTGCCTTCAGCTCGCCTTTCGCCCATGCCATTGAAGAAGGCGACTACGCCTTGAAGACCGGCGATGTGGTCTTCCAGAGCAGCAATGGCGAGCAAGCCGAGGCGGTCCGCAAGGCGACCGGCTCGCGCTTCACGCATTGCGGGGTGGTCTTCGAGCAGAATGGCGAGTGGAAGGTGCTGGAGGCTCCCAGCCGGTGAAGGTCACGCCGCTGGCCGAGTTCCGGAAGCGCAGCCTGCCCGGAACCTTCCAAGTCCGCCGCCTGAAGCAGGAGCTCAGTCCGGAAGCGATGGCCGCCGGCCGGGAGTGGGGCGCCAAGCAAGTCGGCCTGAACTACGACAAGCAGTTCCGCTGGGACGATGAGACCCTCTACTGCTCCGAGCTGGTCTGGAAGGTCTACAAGAAGGCTGGCGTGGAGCTCTGCCCCACCCGTCACTTCCGCGACTACGCCCTCGAATCCGAGGAAGTGAAGGCCATGATCAAGGAGCGCTACGGCTCCGAGGACAAGCTGCCGCAGGAGGAGCCGGTGGTCTCACCAGGGGATCTGGCAGATTCGCCGCTGCTGCGGGAGGTGCTGATTCAGAAGAGCTAGACGAGAAGAGCGGCTTGCAAAGCCGCTCTCCTAATCCAAATCAACCCGGAGCCCCGTTCTGGATGATATCCAGGAAGCTCTGCGGCTCCAGCGAGGCACCACCAATGAGGGCACCGTCGATGTCCGGGCAGGCCATCAGCTCGGCGGCGTTGCTCGGCTTGACCGAGCCACCGTATTGGATGCGGATCTTCGCGGCGCTGTCATTGCCGAATTGCTCGGCGACGAGGGAGCGGACGAAAGCGTGGGCTTCCTGCGCTTGGGCGGCGCTGGCGGTGACGCCGGTGCCGATGGCCCAGACGGGCTCGTAGGCGATCACGGTGTCGAGCAGGTCGCGCTCCGTGAGGCCTTGGAGGCCAGCGCTGACCTGGGTGCGGAGAACCTTCTCCAGACGGCCGGTTTCGCGCTCTTCGAGAGTCTCGCCGATGCAGAAGATCGGCTTCATGTTCAGCTCGCGGGCCTTGCGGACCTTGGCGTTGATCACCTCATCGGTCTCGCCGTAGATCGCGCGACGCTCGCTGTGGCCGAGGATCACGTAGTGCACGAAGAACTCCTTGAGCATCATCGCGCTGACCTCACCGGTGTAGGCACCGGAGTCAAACTGCGAGCAATTCTGCGCCGCGAGGGCGATGCTGGAGACATTCCCCATGATTTCCGCAGCCTTGGTCAGGGACACGAAGGGCGGTGCGATCACGATATCGCAAGGAAAGGTCCGGTTCTGGACCTTGGAGAGGAAGCTGCGGGCGAAGTCCTCCGTTTCGGAGGGCCCCTTGTTCATCTTCCAGTTGGCGGCAAAGATCGGCTTGCGGAACATGTGCGGACTGATGGGTGCGGATGAATAGCGGGATTCGGGCCAAGTCAAGCCTCAGTCAGTGCGGCCACGCCGGGAAGCACCTTTCCTTCAAGCAATTCCAGCGAAGCGCCGCCGCCGGTGGAGATGAAAGTCATGTCGTCGTCGAGGCCGTACTTGTTCACGGCGGTCACGGAATCGCCGCCGCCGACGATGGTCACGGCGTCGGCCTTGGCCATGGCCTCGGCCACGGCCTTGGTGCCCTTGCCGAAGCTATCGATCTCGAACACGCCCATCGGGCCGTTCCAGATGATGGTCTTGGCCTTGGCCACTTCCTTGACGAATTCCTCGATCGCGATGTCGCCGATGTCGATGCCTTCCCAGCCATCCGGGGTCTCGCCGCCCTTTTCGTAGGCGCCGGTGCACTTGGTTTCGGCACCTTCCTTGAATTCCTGGGTCACGCGGGTGTCGGCGGGCAGCAGGAACTCCACGCCCTTGGCCTTGGCGGTGGCGAGGATCTCAAGCGCGAGGTCCAGCTTGTCGGCCTCCACGCGGCTGTTGCCGGTCTTGTAGCCCTGAGCCTTGCGGAAGGTATTGGCCATCGCGCCGCCGATCAGGAAGGCATCGGCCTTTTCCATCATCTTGGAGATCACCTGAATCTTATCGGAGACCTTCGAGCCGCCCATGATCACCAGGAAGGGGCGCTCGGGGTTCTGGAGCTTGCCGTCCAGGTATTCCAGCTCGCGCTCCATCAGGAAGCCCATGGCGCTCTTGGGGATGAAGTGGGTCACGCCTTCCGTGGAAGCGTGGGCGCGGTGGGCGGTGCCGAAGGCGTCGTTGACGTAGATCTCAGCCTTGCCAGCCAGAGCCTTGGCGTAGTCGGCCTCATTGGCCTCCTCCGCGGGGTAGAAGCGGGTGTTCTCAAGGAGAAGGACTTGGCCGGGCTGGAGGGCGGCGCGCAGGGCCGCGGTTTCCTCGCCAATGCTGTCCGGAGCCAGCTTAACTTCCTGGCCGAGGATCTCGGCGAGGCGGGCGGCGGCGGGGGCGAGGGAGAATTTCGGCTCCGGTCCGCCCTTGGGACGGCCGAGGTGGGAGGCGAGGACCAGCTTGGCGCCGCCCTTGAGCAGATGCTGGATCGAGGGCACGGCCGCCTGGATGCGGGTGTCATCGGTGATGGTGCTGCCGTCCAGCGGGACATTGAAGTCCACACGCATGAGGACTTCTTTTCCGTTCACGTCGAGGTCGCGGATCGAGAGCTTGGCCATGCGGCGGGGTAGCTGCCCGAGGCCTTGCAAGTCAAGCATCGCTTGGGTGCGTTCCCGTCGGATTCCTCATCGCGGAAGATTTTTGTCCCATCCGGGCTGGATCCGGACACTTTGGTGCGAACGATGGAGATTTATTCCGAAATTTCCGGGGCGTCCGATGGGGAGCTCCTGCGGAACTGGCTGGAAGGCCAGCGGGAGGCGGCATTCCGGGCGCTGGTGCGGCGCTACTCCGGTTTGGCGCTAATGACCGCGCGGCGGAGCTGCGGTGGGGATGACTCCTTGGCGGCGGAGGCGGCCCAGCTCACCTTTATCCTGCTGGCGCGCAAGGCGCCGGAACTTCTGGGCTGTGCCTCGCTGGGCGGCTGGGTGCATCGCACGGCCCTGCTGCAGGCCCGCAATCTCCTGCGGACCGCGCAGCGCGAGCAGCGGAAGCGGAGTCAGCTGCTCCACGCCTCCATGGGTCCGGGCGCATTCTCGGCCGGAGACCGCTGGCAGGCGCTGCAACCGATGCTGGATGAGTCACTGGAGGCGCTGCCCGCGAAAGACCGCGAGGCGCTGCTGCTGCGCTTCTACCGGGCGCTCGGCGTGCGGGAGGTCGGCACCGCGCTGGGGATCTCGCGGGAGGCGGCACAAAAGCGGATCGACCGGGCCTCGGAAAAGCTGCGGGCCCAGATCCTGCGGCGTGGCGGGTCGCTCGCCGGGATCACGGTGACCTCGCTGGGGACGACCCTCGCGGCTGGCTTCGGGGCGGAGGCGCAGGCCGGGGCGGCACTGCCGCTGGCGGCGGGTTTTGCGAAGACGGCATTGGCAAGCGCGGGAGCGGCATCTTCGTCCACCGGCACATCACTTTTCCTAAGCAGCATGGGCATGAAGGCATCATCGATGGTCGCGGTGCCCTTGGTGGCGCTGCTGGTCGGCGGCGTGTGGTTCGCCAGCCAACGGCTGGCGATCGGCAAGCTGGAAGAGGAGAACGCGGCGCTGGCCGGGAAAATGACGCTAGCCAGCGGCGCCGCGAGTACCGCCGCGAAGCCCAAGACGCTGCTGCCCACCGCGCTGGACCAGCGGCCGGTGGACTGGAAGGCCGTGGGGGCGGCCTTGGCACAGGTCGGCGCGCCGAAGGGATCACTCCGCTACCTCAACGATTCCCTGGCTCTGCGGGAGCAGATCCGGGACATGAACCGGGAGCAAGTGCTGGAAGCGCTGGCGGAGGTGGACGCCTTGGTAGTCAAGGCGAGCTTCATGCACGATGACGATGTCGGCGAGATGACCTTTGCGTTCAATGCGCTCTACGCCTCGCTGGCGGCGAAGGATCCCCGAGCGGCTATCGAGCGTAGCATGGCGAAGGACCGGCCGGAACAAGTGCGCTACAAGGTGATCCTTGAGGAGTGGGTGAAGAAGGATGCTGCGTCTGCCGGAGAATGGGTGGATGCCCTCTTTGCGGAGAAAAAGAAGGGCGACTCCAAGGCGCGGAATGAAGCGAGGAGATCCGCCAGCGAGCTCTTCTACGCGCTGCTGCGGGACCACCCGGAAGACGCCAGCCGACGCGCAGCAGCGCTGCCCGAGGGCGAGCGGACCCTGCTGCTTCGCCAGGACTTCGAGGTGCTTGAACTGCCGGAAGAAGATCAGGCAGCCTTCGCCGGAATCCTGCGCGAGCACTTCGGGGATTCTTCCCGTCAGGCCGCGATCGCGCGGACCTTTCTGGGACGCGTTTACACCGACAAGTCGCAGACCCTGAGCTACGCGCAGTTGGAGAACTATCTCCAGCGGATCGAGGCGCGGCCGGATGAGATCGCAGCCTGCATCCGGGGACTAGCGGAAGCAGGACGCTTCGAGCGGAGCGGCAGCGGACCTGCGGGCTTGAAAGACATCGAGACGCTGCGGGCTTGGACGGAAGAGCACACAGCAGGGGAAAGGCCGAAAGTGATCGCGGCAGCACTAAGCAATAGCCTGACTCCGGCGAACTATGCGGAGCTGGCTGAATACGCGCTGGAACGTCATGCGGCGGGAGATGGCGACGCCGTGTTCCGGCCCTTCTTCCAGCCTCCCCTTTCCCGTAATCGCCGCGAGCTCGCGCAGAGGATGCTTGAGAAGGTCACGGACGAATCCTTGCGGAGCGAAGCTCAGGAGGGCTTGTCGCGATGAAGCGCATGCAGTCGGCCAGAAGGGTTGCGGCGGCGCTGCTTGTGCTATCGGCGCTGGTGCTGGCCGCGGCGTGGCGGGATCAGGGGCGCTTGGCAGCCCTGCAGGCGGAGCAGGCGGCACTGCGGGAGCGGGCGGAGCAAAGCAGCTTCCGGCAAGAAGCCGTGGGCCTCGCACTGCCGGCCAAGCTCGCGCTGCGGCCGGATCCGGAGGCGGAGGGCCGGCGGGTGGCGGCCAGCTTCATCGCGCACGTGCGGGAAATGGAGGCGCTGCAAGACGCAGCCTTGAATCGTCCGGACAAGGCTCTGCGCGAGCAGATGATCTCGCGCTTGGATGAAGTGGTCCGGCTCGATGGGCAGCAGTTGCGGATCTTGATCATCGAAGTGCTGGCATCCGGCGAGATCGATACCCGGCAGCGGGAAGATCTGATCGCTTACGTCTTCCCGAAGCTGCTCACGAAGGATCCGCGGGCGGCCTTCGGGCTTTTGTGGGAGAAGCCGGACCTGGATGCCATGTCCACGCTGGGCAAGCCCATGCGCCGCGTTTGGCTAAGCTACGCCATGAGCCAGTGGGCGGAGCAGGAGCCACAAGCTGCGCTGAGGTGGTTGCGGGAACATTCTCCCGGCCCGGATGCCGGAGTAGAGAACCTGCCGGACTTCACGCGCTCGGTGATCTACGGAACATCTCGTAGCAATCCGCGACTCGCGATGGAACTCGCCCGCGAATACGGCTTGGACAGCACAGAGATGGTCACGAGCATGCTGCAAGAGCATGGATACACCCGCACTCCCGAGCAACGCACGGAGGCCCTGATCCTCCTGCGCGAGTGGACCGCGACCACCACTGAACCGGCAGAGGCGCGGTGGAAGCCGGTGACGAATATGATGAGGGCGCTGGCCTTCGGCACCGCTCGGGAAGGTTACGAGCCGACCATGGCTTGGATCGAGGCGCAGAACTTCTCTGCCCAGGAACTGGTCACCATCGCGGAAGATGGTTTCGGCCCTGACGGCTACTATCGGGTGCGGGACGAAGACCGCGGCCGATGGTCGGAGTGGCTGGCAAAGGTGCTGCCGCCGGACAAAGCGAGGAAACCGATTCAAGAAGTCTTCAATGGTTGGCTGGGGGATGATCCCGAGGCTGCGAACCGCTGGCTGAGCGCCACGCCCGAGAGCCCGGCGCGCAGCGTGGCGATGGGCGTGCTCGTAGAGCGAACCATCTACACGAACCCGGAGGAGGCGCAGCGTCTCGTGTTTGCCTTGCCCGAGGGGGCGGATCGGGCCGAGCTGCTTGTGAAACTCTATCGGAATTGGCCCGGGGGCAGCGAGGAAGCGAGAGCCGCCGCGGAGAAGATGGCGGAGGTTTATGGGGTGGGACGGTGAGAGGCGGAAAACGAAGGGCGAAGTGAGTGCCGCCTTGGCGGAGGACAAGAAGCGGACTCGGCGGCCCTGTGGAGAGCGGGAATCGAAGGTGTGGGATCTATAGCTCAGCCCTGCCGCGCCCCGGCCAGCGCCGCCGGATCCGCCGCGATATCCGGCACCGCTCCGGGAATCACTTCCACAGCCACCACGCAGACGTCGTCATCGTGGTGCTTGCGTTTCTGGAAGGCGGCCACTTCGCAGACGATCTTGGCGGGCATGGCGGCCAGCGGACCATCGAGCGCTTCGTCGAAGGTGGTGACCAGGCGCTGGATGCCGAAGTCCTTGCCGCTGGGGTTCTCCGCTTCCACCACGCCATCGGTGTAGAGCAGGAAGACATCGCCGGCGCGGATCGGCGAGGTGGCGGTCTGATAGACGGAATTCCCCAGCAAGCCCAAGGCAGGCTGGCGCTGGGCGCCGCTCCAGAGGAGCTGCGGCGGATTACCGGTGCTGCGGCGGGCGCGCAGCGGCGAGGGATGGCCGGCCACGGCCCAGCTCACCTTGCAGTCCCGGGTGTCCATCACCATGAAGAAGGCGGTCACGAAGAGCGTCTGGTGGCTGCGTTCGATGACCTCGCAGAGACCGCGATTGAGCAAGCCGAGGAAGGCCCCGGGATCGGCGGCGGCGCTGACATGGTTGCGAACCAGCGCGCGGAGGATGGCCGTGACCAAGGCGGAGCGCGCGCCGTGGCCCATCACATCCGCGATGAGGACGCCGGTGCGGTGCTCGTCGAGCTCGACCAGATCGAAAAAGTCGCCACCGACGGTCGAGGCAGGCTGATAGAAATGCGCGAAGCCAAGGCGCAGGGGGTCCTTGGCGAGGTGGGCCGGGGTTTCCGGGAAGCTGGTCGGCATCAGCGCGTTTTGGAACTCGCGGGCCATTTCGAGTTCCTCGCGGATCAGCGAGGTCTTGGAATCCACTTCCGCCTCCAACTCGCGGTGGTAGCGCATCACCTTGTCGGTCATCGCGCCGAAGTCCTCGGCCAGCTCTTGCACCTCGTCGCCGGTGTGGATCGATTGGATGCGCTGGAGGTCTTCCTCGGCGGTCTTGCGCAGGGCGAAGGCCTCGTGATCGGCAAGATTGCGATCATTCCTGAGGCGCGCGGTGGCTGCGACCGAGCGGGCGGCCTGGCCGAGCACCGCGATCGGCGTCAGGATCTTGCGGCTGACCAGAGCGTAACCGCAGAGCAGGCAGAAGAGGGTGGCGGCACCGGCACCGAGTCCGATCAAGGAAATCTGCCGTCGCAGGGGCGCGGTCACGGTGGCCTTGGGCGAGGAGAAGAGGACGTAGCCGCCGGGCTCGAACTTCCGGCGGTCCACGCTGCGCGACTGGATCGCCGCAAAACCGGTCATCCGCTCTTCGCCGCTGCCCGCCTTGGTCAGCGCCCAGCCATGATGGGCCACGCGGATGGTCATCAGCGACTCCGAATCGATCGAAGTCCCAAGCGCTTGGTAGCCGGCCTCTCCCGAGCGGGCGAGGATGCGGCCATCGGGCAAGAGGATCTCCAACTGGCCGTCGTCGCGATCCCGCGAGGTCCGCAGTTGCTGGAAGAGCGGAGTGACATCCAGCACCAGCTTCGCGACGCCTTTCAGCTCACCGCTGCGGTGGATCGGCAGCACCACATCCAGCGAGAAGACGCCCGCGCTGTCATCGAAGTGCAGCACATCCGCCCACATGCTGCCCTCCGGCAGGTTGCGGCCGACGGTGAACCAAGCCTCGTCCGACTGGTCGTAATCACTGGTCTTGCGCGAGGCAGCGGCCAAGCGGCCCTGCGGATCGGCGACCATGACTTCGGCCACGGCCTTCCGCCCGGCGGTGAAGCGCAGCAGGCTCATCGCGCCGGGATTGCCCAGGATCTGGCGCAGCAGCGGGTCGTCCTCCTTCTTGGATTCCCACTGCTTGTCGATCTCCTTGGGCTCGGGAAGGCCGGCGGTGTGATCCTCCGCCAGGTAGTCCTGGAGCGAGGGATCCGCGGAGACCCAGCCCCAGAAGCTGCCGGATTGCGATTCCACGGCGCTCTCCAGGGAGCGCGAGAGGGCGCGCGCCTCGGCCTCATACTCGCGGGCCTTCGACTTTAGCAAATGATCGAAGCCCCAGGTCTGGAGCACCACGAACCCCACCGCCAGGGGCAGCAGGGCGGCGATGGCCAAAGCCAAAGCAAACTTCGCCCGCAGTCCCATGGATCGCAATTTCACTAGTGGCACATTAGAACCCGAGATCTTCGGTACGCCAGCAGGTTTTCGGTCAGGAGGCTCCCGCAGGAGCCGAACCGAATCCCACGCCTGTGTGAAGGGTTCTTCACGGCTTTCCACTAGGACAGGCAATGCCTGCCGTGGCAGCCTGCGGACCTTTGGCATGAAGTCCTCCACATCCACCATTTTCCGGCACCTCCTGTTCCTCGCCGTTTTACTCACACTGCCGCACGCGACGGCCGCCACCACCATCACCTTCAACGAGCTTGCCGACGGATTTTCCGTCACCAGCCAATACCAGAACCTCGGTGTGGTTTTCGCTTCCGAAGGAAATGGCGTCTACGCTTCGACCTTTGGCCAGTCCTTCCCGACCAATGTTATCATCGGAACCCGCCCCGGACAGGTGACCGATTCGGCATTGGTGGAGATCCTCTTTGTCGATCCTGCCCATCCCTCAAACCCCGGGATCTGCAATTTCCTGAGCGTGGATTTCAAGGATCTGCAACTCGCGGGTAACGGCATGTATGCCTACGACATCAACGGTAATTTCCTTGGCAGCGCCCTGAGCACGCGAACCACGGACAATCTGGGATCGATCATCACCGAGACCCTCACTCTTTCCATTCCCGGCATGCACCGGGTAGTGCTGGACGGAACGGGTGGCCGCGGCCAAGGGGATGTGGCATTCGACAATGTGACCATCGGCACGGTCGTCCCCGAGCCAGCCTCCGGGGCGGCCTTGGGGGCGAGCGCACTGCTGCTCCTGCTTCACCGGAAGCGCCGGGAATGATCGGAGCCCCGGATATCGGCAGACCTGCGACCAGCGTTCTCAAACCGGGACTTCCGCGACGTGCCTCAGTTTTTTCTGAACTAGGCTTGCCAAGCGGCCGTGGATAGTGGTGTCCGCCTTGGGTGTCCCTCGGCTGTCGTACTATTGACGTGGAATGGCGGCTAGACTCTGAGGAACGCCCGCTTCTTCCACAGGAAATAGAGCAGCAGCCACTCGATCAGCAGCACGCCGAGGATCAGCACGACCTCCTCCCACTTCCCGCAGTAGGAGGCGATGCCGCCGAAGAAGAAGTGCGAGATATCCGGGAAGGAGACGATTCCTTCAAGCAGGTAGATGGTGAGCGGGTTCATGCCGATCACCTCCAGCGGGAAGCTGAGCTTCTGGTTCGGGTGGAACTCGATCGCCAGGTAGAAGGCGGCGAAGGTCCAGATGCTGATCCCGGCGGCGAGCAGGTTGAAGGTGGAATTCCAAGCCGACTTGATCGGTGGATAGCCGAAGTGCCAGCAGAGCCAGCCGGCGAAGAGCAGGGCCGTGCCGGCGAGCAGCAGGTGGCCGGCCGCAGTGTGGGAGGGGCGGCCCCAGCCCTTCACATAGTCGCCGGTCATCACGCCGCCCAAGGTCAGGGCGGAGGCGGAGATGGTGCAGAGCCAGCCCTCGGGGTCAAAGACCACCCCATGCAGGCGGCCTGGCAGCCAGCCGCGGTCGAACCAGCCATTCACGACGCCTTCCGGGGTCAGCACGCCTGCGCCAACGCCGGGCACCGGGAAGAGCAACTGCAGCGCGGCGATCCCTAGCAGGATGAACAAGGCCCAGGCCGCGCGGCCCTTCCAGGTCTTGGTGAAAAGGTAGATCGTGGCGGCAATGCCGTAGCCGATACCGATCTGGCCGAGCACGCTGGCGTAGCGCTGGTGCGCGAAGTCGAACTGCAGGCCGTGGTTGTAGACGATACCTAACAGGACGAGGATGAGGACCCGCCGCCAGACTCCGGCAAGGACGCTGCCACGCGCCATTCCGCGGGAGAGCCGCTGGCCCAGCGCATAGGGCACGGACATCCCGGAGAGGAACATGAAGAGCGGCAAAATCAGGTCATGCAGCCGCAGGCCCTCCCATTTCACGTGGTCGTTCTGGAGCGCGAAGGAATCCAGCCAACCCACGTCCGTGACTTCAGCCAGAAGCTTGAAGAACTCGGCCAGGCCGATGATCCAGAGCATGTCGAAGCCGCGCAGGGCATCGAGCGAACGCAGTCGCGGGGCGGGTGCGCGGGAATCAGCCATCACGCTGCAAGGCTCGCGGGATGAGAGGGGAAAGCAAGCCCGGCTTTGCCAAGCTTCCGCCCCGCGGGCAGGAAGGAGCTGAAATCTAACGACCTGCGTGACCCGGGCCGCTCGTCCGGCTTGGAAAAGGGCCGTGGTAGTGGAATTGACCCGGCGGCCGATTCCGCGGACAAAGCCGGGCGTGAAGTGCGAGAGCTGCAGCGGACGCCTGGAAGGAGCGATGACCTTCTGCCCCTTCTGCGGGGTCCGGCAGGATGTGAACCTGCGGCAGATCCACTTCCGCGACCTCGGCACGGATGCCGCCCTCCCCTGCCCCGAGTGTGAGACCCCGCTCTCCGTGATCGAATTCGACGTCGAACCGAAGATCCGGATCGAGCGTTGCGGGACCTGCTTCGGCGCGTTCTTCAACCCCGGCGAGCTGGAGGCGCTGCTAGACGCGCAGACGAATCCGCTGGTGTGGATCGATCCCGTGCAGCTCCAGCAGATCGCAAAGGACTTCGGCTATACCCACCAAGTGGTCTACCGGAAGTGCCCGATGTGCGAGGAACGGATGAGCCACCTGAATTTCGGCGGCTCGAGCGGGGTGATCCTGGACCGCTGCGGGACTCACGGGGTCTGGCTGGAAGGCAGCGAACTGCGGCGGCTGACCGAGTGGTGGCGAGCGGGTGGCAAACACCTGCACCAGCAGAACGAGGCGGCGAAGGCAAAGATGTTCTACACCAAGCCCAGTGGCGGGTCGGATCGCGTGCCGATGATGGGCACCACGGAGCCCGAACAGGAATCGAAGTGGGGCGAAAAGGTGGACACCGGCGTGAGCATCGCCTGGGTGATCGCGGCGATCGCGTCCTTGTTCTTGGACTGAGTCCCTTCCCCCTCCGGCTACTTCTTCCCTTCCGAAGGTGCCAGGAAGTTACCGTTGGTCATACCCTCCATCATCTGGGCGGCCCCGCGCATGATCTTGCGGGTGGAGGTGATCTGGGTCTCGAATTCCTCGAGTGTCATGATCCCCTTCTCCCCGGCCTCGGTTTCGGCCTCCTTGGTCGATTTCTTGGCGGCGAGGGCGTCCTTGTAGGCCTTGCCTTGGGCGTCATCGAGCACGCGGAGCAATTCCTCGATGAAGATCGGATCATCCTCCGCGCTTTCGCTTTCGGTGCCGTCCAGAGCGAGGTTCAGGGCATCCTTCGGGAAGTCGAGGGACTGCCGGGCTGAGTCAAACTCCGCCTTGGTGATCTCCCCGCGCTTCAGGGCATCAGTGAGAAGCAGGGCCTCCACGAGCGACTCGGGCGCCTTCTTCAAGTCGGCGATCAGCTTGCGGGCCTCATCGGTCTGGCGCTTCATGGAAGCAGCCTGAAGCTCGCTGATCTTGGCCTTTTGCTCGTCGGTGAGGGTAATCGACTCGGCCGCCGCGCCAAGTGCTTCGCCAGGATCGTGGAACATCGCGTCGCCGAGCTGCGACTGGCTCGCGAAGTCCATGATGACCATGAGATCTTCCGTCATACCGATCACCTCATTGCTCAGGTGACCGGCGAGCTTGGTACGGGAATCGCCGTACTTCTCGCTGAGGCGGGCGGTGGCGGCGGACTTCGACTTGGCCCGGGCGGTGGTGCCCCCGGCATCCGCTCCGGGAGTGGCTTCCCCGGCACTGGCCGGGACCGGAGCGGATGCGGAGGCAGAAGACGGAGCGTTCTTATCCTTGGTAAGGGCAGGAACGGCAACGGCGGTAACTCCGGCAAGAAGGAGGAGTGCGGCGGCGGCGGAAATGGCTTTGTGGCTCATGATGATGGCGAGGATACTGGTGGAACTGGTAGCAGTGGCCGCCACGGCGGTGGCGGTGCTCAGGGCGGTACTGGAAAGGGATGCGGAAAGGCCAACCGGCGCAGGCGCGACGGCATGGGCCGGCAGGATGGTGGCGAGCACGGCGGAGGTGGTGGCGATACCGCGCTTGGCGAGCAGGGCGCGGAGCTTCTCCATCGCGCGATCAAGCCGCTTGCGGGTCGCCTCCTCCGAGAGGCCGAGCAGGCTGCCGATCGCGCTGTGCGACTTCTTCTCGTAGAAGCGCAGGACCACGGCGCGGCGCTCGAGCTCGGGCAACTCGTCGATCAGGGAGTCGATGACCGGTTCGAGTCGGGACCAATCGGGCGTCGGTTCGGGATTCATCGCGGGAGAGAGGGAAAAGGAATGTTCGCGGTGCTGGCGGGCCTGCTCGCTGCGGACCAGATCGACGGCGAGCGAGCGCGAGGTGCGGTGGAGCCAGGCGGCTAGCGGCACGCTGGCGGGAACGGCCGCAGGCTTGGCGGCAAGCTTGCTGAAGACCTGCTGGGCCACGTCGCGCGCCAGATCGGCATTCCCCGTCACGCGGCTGGCCACGCTGAAGACGAGATCGCAATGGCGGTCCACCAGCCGCCGGAACGCCTGCTCCGAGCGGGTGGCGGCGAAATCGCGGATGAGATCGTGGTCGGTCATGGCGTCTTACAAATATCATTCGGAGGCCCTCGGGGGAACCGGACAAGAATCCGGAAGTTTTTTCAGGAGACAGCTCCGGCCCCATCTCCCGCCGGCTTTCATTCGACACCCGCCATCCGAAACGCCATACCGCCCGCGGATGAAGATCACCCGCACGCTCGCCTCCTGCCACACGCCAGACGGCGGGCTCATGGTCCTGCAGGAGCACGATGGCCAGCACTACCTGAAAATCGGCGGCGTGCAGCTGATGAGCACCACCGCCAGTGCCTCCGAGCAAACGATGGCCGAGCTCGCGTGCGGCGGCATGCCCGCCACGAAGCCACGCGTTCTCATCGGCGGCCTCGGCTTCGGCTTCACGCTGCGGCGGGTGCTGGAACTCTGCCCGGCGAATGCGATCGTCGATGTCGCGGAGCTGCTCCAGGAAATCATCGACTGGAACCGCGAGCACCTGCAATCCGTCAACGGCCTGCTGCTGGATGACCCGCGGGTGCAGATCCACCGCAGCGACGTGCATGCGCTGCTAGACGGCAAGCAGCGCTACGACGCGATCTTGCTGGACGTGGACAATAGCCCCGATCCGCTGGTGCAGAAGGGCAATGCCCGCCTCTACAACCGCAACGGCCTGCTGCGGGTGAAAGCCGCGTTGCAGCCGAAAGGCCGCGTCGTCTACTGGTCGGCGAACCGGGACAAGCACTTCGCCGAGTCGCTCGGCCGCGTCTTCAAGAAAGTGGAATGCGTCGGGGCGAAGGCATATCCACAGGCGAAGAAATTCACGCATACCTTGTTCGTTGCGGACCGGGAGTGAGCTCTACAGGTGGAGGCCCCAATGATTGATTTGAAAGTGCCGCTTTGATTGAATGGGCTTCGGAATTCATGGACGAAGCAAATCCCTCCTCCCCTGCCCCATCTACCCAAGTCCCGCGGCATCCCGTGTCGGCCATGCGCATCACGCTGCTCCTGCTGGCCGGAGCCGTAATCGGCACCATCGTGGGCATGGTGGTCTCTTATGCGATGCCTAAGATCTACCAAGTGCGGGCCCGAGTCGAAGGATCGGTCCACGCCAGCCACGATGCTCAGATCACGCGCTACCGAGCCGAGTTGCTGGTAACCAAATTGGGTCTGGAGGGTCGCTGGCGGACCACCCGCGACAAGGCCACGGAAGAAGTCCAGAAGACGACCCACCTGGAGCCGGATCAAGGCGGGGTGACCATCACGGCCCGCTACACGAATCCGCTCGATGCTCTCACGATGGCAAGGGAAGTGGCGGTGATTCTGGATACTCCAGCGCGCGAGAAGGAATCGGCGGGGATGAAGCCGCCTCCGAAAAGGGCAGAATTTCGGCCGAAGAGCGAGGAGGAACAGTCGAAGCTGTGGGACATACAGGATCTTGAGTCGCTGCTGGAACACCAAGCGGTGAAGGCTGGCTTCGAAGGCACCTGGGGCCAGATCTTCCACGCCCTCGACCAAGATCCGATCCTGGTCGAGTTGGCGAAGGACGAGGATTTCTCGCGACGCCTCGCCAAGCTGAGGGAGCTATCTGCCGAGCTGCATTACGAGGACCCACCCGATGAGCCTAGGCGCAGCGCACACTGGAACACCTTGATTGAGCCTCTCCCCGATCGACCGGTATCGCCGGATGTTTCTGCCATCCTCAATGGATTTCGCCTGCTGGGGATGGCTCTAGCGGGGCTGCTTATTCCGGTCTTGCTACGGTGGAAGCCAGAGAAGCTCCGGCCGGAACCGCAGGCACCGCGGCCGCCAGCGCCGAGAAAGCGCAGCACAGTGGAGAACGACGACCCTTGGTAAGTCAGTCAGGGGGCCGAGAACACCAGGCGATACGCACGCAACTCCTGCGTGGGCGCATTCACGCGGACCTCGCGGGAGACGAAGCCACCACCGAGATCCGTGTCGCCACCCAGCGCGGTGATGTCCGAGATGAGCACCTCTTCCCAATCGTTCCAAAGATCATCCGAGCGCTGGAGGGTATAGGTAAGCGCCGGCTGGGCTCCATCCATGCGCATCTTGAAGGTGAGCACGGCGTAGCTCTCCTCGCCCTCCTGGATGAAGACGCAGCTCATGAGATTCGGCGCGCCGTCGCTGAGAGCCGGGTTCAGGCCGTGGGCGAATTCCTCGAGGTTGGTGTAGCCATCGTGATCGGGATCCGCGTTCTCGCCCCACACCGTGGCCTCGGTCTCGGGCGTGAGCGGGGCGAGGGCGTTGTAGGTCCATACATCGAGGGCGGAGGAAGCCTCCACGGTGACCTGCACGATCACGCTGTCGCTGCCGCCCCGGCCATCGGCGACTTGCACCGTGAAGCTATCGCCACCGGTGTAGCCGTTCGCGGGATGGTAGAAGATGGCGGCGCTATTGCCGTTGCCCTCGACGCTGGCGCTGCCATGCGAGGCTGTGTTGGAGACCGACCATGCGAGCGGATCAGCATCGCCGTCGGTGGCCTGTAGGCTGAGCTGGAAGGCGGAGGGATAGCTATTCTGCGAGATCGTGAGCTGGCGGGCCTCCGCTCCGGCGATGACCGGCGGCGTGTTAGGCGCAGGCTCGATGGTGAGATTGACAGTGATCGTGTCGGAGCCGCCTTGGCCATCGGCGACGCGCACTACGAAGGAATCGCCGCCGGTATAGTTGGTGGCCGGCGTGTAGCTGAGATTGACCGTGCCGCCGGTGGCAGGTGCCACTACGCTCGCGCTGCCGTGCGCCGCTTGGGTCTGGATCGACCAAGTGAGCGGGTTGCCATTCGCGTCCGTGGCGTTGAGACTGCGACTGAAGGTGGTCGGGCTATTGTTCGCCGAAAGGGTGACAGAGATCGCATCGCCCTGTGCGATGACCGGCGAATCATTCGTTGGGATCAGGAAAGCGCGCATCACCGCCATGTGCTGCATGCCGGTCGCGCCGCTGTCGGTGGAAACTACCGGAGGGACGGCGGACAGCGGCATGTAATCGCGGCTATCGAAGACCAGGCCGTTGACGTGGGTGTTAGAGCCGATGACCAGCGGCGTGGCATAGGCCGCTAGGTTGTTGCTCGGCATCACCCAATCGTAGGGGCTGGTCTGGCCGCTATTGGTGTTGGAGTTGTTGGCTTGGTCCGCCGGCCACGGCGCCGTGGTCTTCACCACTGCGGAGAGGGTCTGGATGCAGGCCTCGGTGCGGCTGTAGGTATTGCAATCGCCGCCGATGACCAGGAAATCGCCCGTGGTTAGATTGGCATTGATCAGGCTGACCAGGGCCGTCGCCTGATTGTTGCGCCGGGTCTCGTTGTCGCTGCCGCTGGAGGCCTTCAGGTGCACACTAACCGCCAGGAGGTTCTTGTCCCCGGGGAGGTCGATCTTGGCCCAGGCAAACTCGCGGTCGCTCAATTCCACATCATCCCAAGAGCCCGAATTGAGGATCGGATAGCGGCTCACGATGCCATTCGGGATGTTCTTCGCACTCTCGACGTAGTAGGAGAAAGCGCTGCCGAATTGCTCATTCACCCAAGCGCGGTACTCGGCGGCCGACTTGCTCCCCACCTCCATCTCCTGGAGCAGCGCGACGTCGGGCTTCAGGCCCTGGAGGATGCGATTGCCCGGGTCCTCATAGGCTTGGTTGCTGCCGCTGGAAATGTTCCCGGCCAGGATCCGCACCACCTCGTCCGCACGGGAAGCCGCGGCAAAGAAGCCAAGGCATGCGGTGGTTAGGGCAACAGCGCGGAAAAACACGCGGGACGAAAGCACCAATCGGGCCACGCGGGCAAGATGGGAGCTGTGACCTTATCGGATTGCGTGGATTTACAGCGCCAAGTGCCCGTACAGCGTGCAATTTCCCCGCGCTTCCCTTTTCCTCCGCCGCCCCCCACCCTGCGCCCGCCGATGATCCACCTTGATCCCTCCAAGCTCGCGAACCCGAACTCGAATGACGAGGTCCTGAGCGTTTTCCTCGACTACCTGATCGAGACCGACGTGGAGCCCTACGATCACCAGGAGCAGGCGATCCTTGAGCTCTTCGCGGGGAACAACGTGATCCTCAACACGCCCACCGGCTCCGGGAAGTCGCTGGTGGCAATGGCACTCCAGTTCAAGGCGATCTGCCAGAATCGCCGCTCCTACTACACGGTGCCGATCAAGGCGTTGGCGAATGAGAAGTTCCTCTCGCTCTGCCACGTCTTCGGCCCGGAGAAGGTCGGTATGATCACCGGGGATGCCACGGTGAATCCCGGCGCACCGGTGATCTGCTGCACCGCGGAGATCCTCGCGAATCTCGCGCTGCGCGAAGGCGCGATGGCGCAGGTGGACGACGTGATCATGGACGAGTTCCACTACTACTCGGACCACTCGCGCGGCTTCGCCTGGCAGGTGCCGCTGCTTACGCTGCCGCAGGCGCGCTTCCTCCTGATGTCCGCGACTCTGGGCGAGACAGCCTTCTTCGAGGAAGGGATCACCAAGCTGACCGGCGTGCCGACCGTGCTGGTAAAGTCGGATCAACGGCCGGTGCCACTGGAGTTCGACTACAGCGAGACGCCGCTTGAGGAAAAGGTCGCGGAGCTGGTCGAGAAGGACCGCGCGCCGATCTATCTGGTCCACTTCACCCAGCTTGCCTGCGCACAGACGGCGCAGAACCTGACCAGCTCGAACTTCTGCACCAAGGAAGAGAAGCAGCGGATCGCCGAGGTCCTGCACGACGCAAACTTCCGCAGCCCTTACGGCAAGGAGGTCTCGAAGCTGCTGCGCCATGGCATCGGCATCCACCACGCCGGTCTGCTGCCGAAGTATCGCATCCTGGTGGAGAAACTGGCGCAGCGCGGCCTGCTGAAGGTGATCTGCGGGACGGACACCCTGGGCGTCGGCGTGAACGTGCCGATCCGCACCGTCCTCTTCACCCAGCTCTTCAAGTACGACGGCAGCAGTACCAAGACCCTCACGGTCCGCGACTTCAAGCAGATCTGCGGGCGCGCCGGCCGGCGCGGCTTCGACAATATCGGCTATGTCGTTTGCCAGGCGCCGGAACACGTGATTGAGAACGTGCGGCTGGAGCAGAAGGCCGCGAAGTCCGGCAAGAAGAGCTTCGTAAAACGCAAGCCGCCGGAAAAGGGCTTCGTCAATTGGGATGAGAAAGGCTTCCGCCGCCTGATGGATGCGCCGCCGGAGAAGCTGGTCTCCAGCTTCCAGATCCTGCACTCGATGCTGCTGAACGTGCTGGGCCGCCAGCATGAGGATGGCTGCGCGGCCCTGCGCAAGATCATCAACGACAGCCATGAAACCGCCGGGAAGAAGAAGGCGCACCGCAAGCGCGCCTTCCAGATCTTCCGCGGCATGGTGGAGGGCAACATCCTGCGCATCATCCCCCGCGCCGAGCGCCACGGGCCGGTGAAGGTCGCGCTGAATGTGGAGCTCCAGGAAGACTTCTCGATGAACCAAGCGCTCGGGCTCTACCTGCTCGATGCCATCCCCCTGCTCGACCGCGAGGCCCCGGACTATGCGCTGAACGTAATCTCGCTGGTCGAGGCCATCCTCGAAAACCCGGAGGTGATCCTGCGCCGCCAAGTGGACATGCTGAAGGGCGAGCTGATCAACCAGCTCAAGAACGAGGGCGTGGAGTATGAGGAGCGGATGGCCCGCCTGGAGGAAGTCGAGTGGCCGAAGCCCGGCAAGGATTTCATCTACGACACCTACAATCGCTTCGTCGCGGAGCGCCCGTGGATGAAGGAGGCCGCGGTGCGCCCGAAGTCGATCGCCCGCGAGATATTCGAGCACTGGCAATCCTTCGAAGACTACGTGAAGACCTACGGCCTGGAGCGGAGCGAGGCCGTCCTGCTGCGCCACATCTCGGAGGTTTACAAGGTCCTCTCGCAGACCGTCCCGCCGATGACGAAGACCGAGGAACTGGTCGAGGCCGAGGAATACCTCGGTGACCTCCTGCGAACTGTGGACTCCAGCTTGATCGACGAGTGGGAGAAGCTGCGCAACCCTGATTACGTGCCGGAGGCCGAGAAGCCCGCCGAGCTGCGCAAGCACGTCGCCTACACCCGCAACCGCCCCGCCTTCACCCGCGCCCTGAGGAATGCAGTCTTCACCCTTGTGAAGGCCTTCGCCGAAGGCAACACCGCCGCCATCCTCGCCCAGATCGAGCCAACCGACGGCGAGGGCCAAGCGTGGAACGCCGCGCGGATCGAGGCCTTGTTAGACGACTACTACTCCGACCACGAGCGCATCCGCCTCGATCCCGAAGCGCGCGCGACGAAGCATTCGCGAATGGAGGAGGAGAAGCCGAGGCTCTGGACCTACGAGCAAATCTTGGTCGACCCTGAGGAGCACAACGATTGGTCGCTTCACCTTAGCATCGACCTTGATCGCTGCGATGCGGAGGAGCGGCCGGTGCTGCAGTTGGTCGATATCTCGCGCTTCGCCTGAGCAATTGGGAGCGCGGCTTTGAAAGCCGCTCGAGCGGTCCCTTGCAGCCCCACCTCGCCAAGATACCAGCACACTTCAAGCTCCGGAGGGAGCCCAGCAAGCAGCCGGGGCTTGGAACGAAGCAGGAGCGCAAACCACCGGTTAGCACGACAAGGATATCGAAACCCCGATTGGAACAAGAGCTATCCCTGCCGCAGCTGCCCTCGAATCTTGGCCAAGTCGGCACGCCGGGCGATGACAAAATCATCTTCTCCATGCAATTCGGCGAACAAGCCGACGCCCTCTTCCACATAGGGCAGCGCTTCGGCAAAGCGGCTTTGGTCCACGAGCGTCATCCAGAGCATCCAAAGGTAGCTTGCCAGCAGTTCGTCCCTGCCCTCCGAGTGCTCCACATAAAATGCCAGCGATTTTCGCGCAGCCCGCTCCGCTGCCGGAAAGTCCCCGATCTGGCGATTCACATACGCCACGTAGTTCCAGCCGTTGGCCACCTCTTTCGCAGCCGCTCCGTAATCTTCGAGCAGCCGTGCCACCTCCTCTCTCAGCGGAAGCATCGCGGCAAAATCGCCCTGCTGCTTGAACTCGTCCGCGCGGTGGCGCAGGTCGTTCACTTTATCCCAAGGAATCATGGAGGCGGAAATTGGACTAGATGGCCCACGAATACCGCACAAGAACAGCAGAGCTCAATTTGAACAACTAGGTCCCGCGCAACAGGTGGCAACACTAAGCAGCCCCGCATACCTTTGCAAACCACCGATCAGTTGTAGATGCCATCAGGCCCCTCCGCCATCCCGTAGCTCCCCTGCTCCCATGTCCCCTCCAAATTCTTGAGCAGTGATTCCATGCCTCGGTTTGGATCATGGACCACAATCTTGTTCTCGGCGACCATCCTCACCGAAACAGGCTCAACCTTGTGACTCTTCGGATTCCTCAGCGCCTCCATATAGGCGGAGAAGGTCAGAGGCTTCTTGATTCCCAGACGGTGGAAGGCGCAGGTTCGATGGATCGCCGTGACCGCATCCGCCGGGATCTCCGGACCGATCTTGATTCCGGGCTCAATCAGAAAAGGCCTGAGCGCGGACCCGAAGTAGCCGAAGGTGGCTATCGAGATGATCGATACTACCGCGATAAAGGTTCTACGTTTCATTCGCTTCAACGGCTCACTGCACTGCCCCCCTTCTCTCAAGACGACCACTCTTCCGTCAAAAGGGTTCCGAACTTGTATCGAACAAACCGCGACAGCGTATCCCAAGCCTCGGGAACCGGACACCGCTTCTCGGTAATGTTGGCGTCACCATGGTAATGGCGATACACAAACTCGAACTCTTGGGAATCGGGCAGGAATGCTACGCGAAGCACATTCTCTTGCCAGTGGCGCGTGGGCGCATTGGAAATGAGAAGCGCGAACATGGAGGTGTTGCGTTCAAGCTCCGATGCGGTGGGGGCCGCTGCAAGGCGGCGCACGAGAGCACGCATTGGCTCCCAATTTGGAGAACGAAGAACCAACTGCTCGTACATGTCCGCGATCTCCTGCCAAGATCGCCTGCTGTGAATTTCTTCGTCCATGAGATGATGGCAGAATTCGAGTAGCACCGTCATCATTCCCAAAAACACATGACCAGCAAGCTCCCCGTATTCCCGCGGCTTTCAAAGCCAATCTCCCAACCAAAAAACACCCCGCCTCTCACAAGGCGGGGTGCTTTCAAAAACAAAACTGCTTCTAACTAGCAGCGGAGAGAAGGATCAGATCCCCTTCTTCACCACGTCGGTCAGAAGGTCGATCACGCGGTTGGAATAGCCCCACTCGTTGTCGTACCAAGCGACCAGCTTGAAGAAGGTCGGGTTCAGCTCGATGGACGAGCCGGCGTCGAAGATCGAGGAGTGCGCGTCGTGGATGAAGTCGGTCGAAACCACTTCGTCTTCGGTGTAGGCGAGGATGCCCTTCAGGTAGGTCTCGGAAGCCTTCTTGAGGGCCGCCTTGATCTCACCGAGCGAGGTCGCCTTGGAGGTCTTCACCGTGAGGTCGACCACCGACACGGTCGGGGTCGGCACGCGGAAGGACATACCGGTCAGCTTGCCCTTCACTTCCGGGCAGACCAGGGCGACAGCCTTGGCGGCACCCGTCGTGGACGGGATGATGTTGATCGCAGCGCTGCGGCCACCCTTCCAATCCTTCTTCGAAGGACCGTCCACCGTCTTCTGGGTGGCGGTGTAGGAGTGGATGGTGGTCATCAGGCCTTCCTCGATGCCGAATCCTTCCTTGAGGAGGACGTGGACCACCGGGGCGAGGCAGTTCGTGGTGCAGCTCGCGTTGGAGATGATGTGGTGCTTGGCAGCGTCGTAGAGCTCGTCGTTGACGCCCTGCACGAAGGTGCCGTCTTCACCCTTCGCCGGAGCGGAGATGATGACCTTCTTGGCACCGGCGGTGAGGTGGCCCTTGGCCTTCTCGGCATCGGTGAAGAGACCGGTGGATTCGATCACGACTTCCACGCCGAGTTCCTTCCACGGCAGACCTTCCGGGCTGCGGGCGGAGACGACCTTGATCTCGTGGCCGTTCACCACCAGCACGTCATCCTCTTCAAGCTCCGGCTTGGACTTCTTGGAGGAAACGGTGCCGTTGAATTTGCCCTGCGTGGAATCGTACTTCAGCAGGTAGGCAAGGTTGTCAGCCGGCACGATGTCACCCACGGCGACAACGTTGAAGGTGGTTCCGAGATGGCCCTGCTCGACGAGGGCACGGAAGACGAGGCGGCCGATGCGCCCGAACCCGTTGATGGCGATGGTGGTTGGCATGATGGTAGATCAGGTCAGATCGTGGTGGCCGCAAGGGCTGCGGCCGGCCTTTCCCGGCGTGTCCTTCGCGCCGGGGGCGGGATGATGCACTTGCTCCCCCGTGCGTCAATGCCCCCGTCAGTCAAGAAGCTGTTACAAAAAGGAGCATCAGCCGTGCCGGGAACTCACAGAGCCTCAAATAGCGCCGAAACCCAATCAAAAGCAGATTTACCCACAGATTCCCAAGCCGGATGATTACCCGGCGACCGCGTCTTGGCTGAACTCCGGACAGCCGCTCCGGATATGGACAACCTTCCCATCGAAAGGCCCGCCTGTAGCAGTGCAGCAGCCGTAATCCAAGAGGGCGAAGTCCCCATCCAAATGGACAAATGAGCGGCAATCCCGGCACTTGCCCGGAGCAGGCTCAAGCCGCGGAATGCCCCAGCGGGCGGCAATGGCATCAGCCCCCTCCGACACTGTCGTTTCCACAGAACTCAGCCCCTTGGCCTCGCCGTGGTCCAGGGTTATCCGTCCCGCCTCGACTCCCAGCCATCGCCCGTCGGGGAGCCGAATCGACCACTCGGGATCACGACGGGTCATCACCATGGTACGGAGACCCTGACCGTTTGAGAATTCCACCAGCAATTCCCGGATCCGCCCGGCGAACGAGATGGCTGTCATCAGGCTGCCCTGGAGCGAAGCGATGCCAGCGGCGATTTCTCCGCGGCTGTCCGAGCTACCAAAGGCCACAGCCCTCTGCGTCTCCACCCGCCAGTCCTCCTCGATGGCAATGCAAGCCTCGCCATTGCCCCGCCCGCCCGGACGCGACGGCGGCCCGAGGACTCCCAATTCCAGGAAAATCGCCGTTCCGTAGCCTTTCCACAGCAAGGAGACCTCAAGCCCGATCAGGGGGCGAACCAGCGCTTCAAATTCTTCCTCTCCCACCAATTCCTCAGCCATGCAGCACCCAAGGAATATCGCCGACCCAGCGGACCGGCGATCAGAATCCTTGGCTGGAAGCCCGGCACCTTAAATCGGTTCCACCGTCAGGTTCTTGAACTCGACCTTCATCTTCACGCCCGGATGGACCTGCAGACCCAGCGGGCCGGTTTCCTTCGCGGTGTCGGAGACGTATTCGATCACCTGCTTGCCGTTCAGGGAGACCGTGTAGGTGTTCCCCTTGGCCACGATCTTCATCTTGTTCCAGTCGCCGTCCTTGAGCAGCTCCTTCACCCCGGCGGCGGTCTGCGGGTACTTGCCCTTCGGCCCGATGTAGGGCGAGCAGGTCATGTCCACCTTCAGCGAGCGCGAGACACCGATCTGGATCTGATCCGCCTCGCCGCGCAGGAAGACGCCGGAGTCGATATCGCCGGAGAAGCGGAACTCCAGCTCCACGGTGAAGTCCTTGAACTCCTTCTCCGTCCACAGCACCGAGCCCTGCTTCTTGTCATCGCTCTCGCCCTTCAGGACGCCGTCCGTGGCGGTCCAGTATTCACCACCTTTGACCTTCCAGCCATCCAGGTTGGTGCCATTGAAGATCTTTTCAGGTTCCGCACCGGCCAGGCCGGAAAGGAACATCGACGCGAGAAGCAAGTAACGGGTCATCATGGGATTTACGGAGTTGTCGGACAGGTCTTTCCCGAAAATGAGCGGGATTCTTTCAAAGTTCACCAGTGATTTTCAGGACCGCCACAGGCGTGCGCCGCGCGTCCTCCGGCAGCTTGATTACCAATGCCTCCGGACTTCCCGAGAACTCCAGCTTCGAGGCACTACCGAGCAGGCTAACTCCGGAGGCCTTCGCCCCCGCGAGCGCCTTCACCCGGACCTCCGCGCCGGAATTCCCCGGGACGAAAAGGTACAGCGCGCCGCCCTTGGTGGTGAAGCGCAGCTTGTCCTCGCCGAATTGCTTCCACGGACGGCTGCCATAGATCGCCTCGCCATTGGTCTCCAGCCATTTGCCGATTCCCAGCAGCGTCGCCTGCTGCTCCTTGGGAATCTCTCCCTCCGCCGTCGGCGAGAGATTGAGCAGCAGGTTGCCGCCCTTGCTGACCGTATCGACCAGTTGAGAAATCACCCGATCCGCACCGGTGATCTTCATGCCGGTGGTGTAGCCCCAGGTGCTGCCGATCGGCTGGTCCACTTGCCAAGGTCCCGGACGGATCCCCGCGGGCGAGCGGTTGCCGATCTTCTCGAAGTCGATGATCGAGCCGATCTGCTTCAGGTGGTCGCCGCTGGGTGCGTAGGCCAGCCCCTTGGTGCTGATGGAGACCTCCCTCCCCCACTCCTTCGCGCGGTTGTAGTAGTGGGCCGCCACCCGCAGCTTCAGCTGGTCGAGCTCGCGGTTCTTGGCACCGTTCGCACCATTGTCGAACCACAGCATGTCCGGCTGGTACTTGTCGATCAGCTCCAGATTACGCTCCACCCAGTCGCCCAGGAAGCGGGCTTGCGCCGCATCGCTCTTGTCCGCCACGTGGTAAAACTCCGCCCACTCCGGGTCGAAGAGATCCGCCTTCTGCGCCTCCAGTCGCGCGCGGATGCTCTTCTCCGGCTCGATGAAGGTGAAGTTCTCGATCCCGTGGTTCGAGACGCCGAACTTGAGGCCCTCCTTGCGCACCGCCGCGGCGAGGTCGCCGATCAAGTCGCGCTTCGGCCCCATGTCCTTGGCGTCGATCTTCGTGAGCTTGCTGTCCCATAGCGCGAAGTTGTCGTGGTGCTGGGCAGTGGGGATCACATAGCGCGCACCGGATTTCCGGAAGAGCTCCGCCCAAGCCGCAGGATCGTAGTTCTTGCAGGTGAAGCGCGGGATGAAGTCCTTGTAGCCGAACTTCTCCAGCGGGCCGAAGTGCTCCTCATGCCACTTCGCCTGCGCGGAGTACATGTGCTTTTCGTACCACTCATTGTGATAGGCGGGCACGGCGTAGAGCCCCCAGTGGAGGAAGATCCCGAACTTCGCGTCCTCGAACCATGCCGGCGGCCGGTAGTTCTTCGCCACGGACTCCCATGTCGCCTCGCAAGGTCCCGGAGCCAGCGGCGTGGAGACTTGGGCCAGTGCGGCCTTCTCGATCGCAGGCGTCGTAGGCGGCCCCATCACGCCCGGATCGAAGTGCCTGGCGTACTCCTCCTGCGCATGACTGGCCGCCGGAAGGGCCAAGGCGGCGATGACGAACGGGAGTCCGAGTCTCATGCCAGCATCATCCGCAATCCCATGATTCCGCCAACTACCCGAGCGGGTAAGCAAGAGTGGCGGAGCTATCTGCGTTACACAGCGGCTCCTTGCACTCCCGCGGGGCCTGCCTAGCCTGCCACCGATGAAACCCCAGATCCTTCTGCCCGCCTGCGTCGCGCTTGCCCTGCCCGCCTTCGCCCAAGTGCCCGGCCCCACCGCCCTCGAAACTCCGCCGGTGATCAAGGTGATGGACAAGGCAGTCGATGACCGTGAGATCTCGGGCGCGGTGACCCTCGTCGCCGACAAGGAAGGCGTGGTCTTCACCTCGGCCAATGGCTACGCCGACCTCGACTCGAAGAAGCCGATGGAGAAGGACTCGATGTTCTGGATCGCCTCCATGACCAAGCCGATCACCGGCACCGCGGTGATGATGATGCAGGAAGCCGGCAAGCTCTCGGTGGATGATCCGGTCTCGAAGTATCTGCCCGAATTCAAGGACCTCAAGGATGCCGAGGGCAAGCCGGTGGAGATCACCATCAAGCAATGCCTGACCCACAGCAGTGGCCTGAGCGATGTGCGCAGCCCGGAGAGCGATGACGTGAAGACCCTGAAGGAGCTGATGCCGAAGATCGTGGCCAAGCCACTGAAGTTCGCGCCGGGCAGCAAGTGGGAGTATTGCCAGTCCGGCATCAATGCCGCCGGCCGCATCGTCGAGGTCGTCTCCGGCGAAGACTATCCCTCCTTCTTGCAGAAGCATCTCTTCACCCCGATGGGGATGAAGGACACCACCTTCTACCCGACCGAGGAGCAGGCCAAGCGCATCGCCAGCTCTTACAAGCGCACGGATGGCGGCCAGCTTGAGAAGACTGGGCTGCTGTTCCTGGCCAACAAGCCGGTGACCAGCAAGGACCGCTACCCGCTGGCCAATGGCGGCCTTTTCTCCACCGCGGATGACTACGGCAAGTTTACCCGCATGATCCTGCGCGGCGGCGAGCTCGATGGAAAACGCTACCTCAAGGAGGAATCCGTGAAGCAGATGACAACCATTCAAAGCGGCGATCTGAAGACCGGCTTCACCCCCGGCAATGGCTGGGGCCTCGCCTGGTGCGTGGTCCGCGAGCCGCAGGGCGTGACCGCCAGCGTCTCGCCCGGCACCTTCGGTCACGGCGGTGCCTACGGCACCCAGGCATGGATCGACCCGGTAAAAGGCCGAGCCTACGTGATGCTCGTGCAGCGCGCGGATTTCCCGAACTCCGACGGCTCGGACCTGCGCAAGGCCTTTCAGGAAGCGGCGGCGGGATTGTGATCCTTGCGCGTCGTGACTTCAGGTGGCATCGCTGTCGGCCTTGTCCACCACACCCGCACCCGCCCCCACACGCAAACGCCTCCTGCTCGTCGGCTGGGACTCGGCCGATTGGAAGATCATCCACCCGATGCTCGATCGCGGGGAACTGCCCGCGCTGCAGTCCCTGATCGAAGGCGGCATCTCCGGCAATCTGGCGACGCTTGAGCCGCAGCTCTCACCGATGCTGTGGACCTCAATTGCGAGCGGCAAGATGGCCTACCATCACGGCGTCGCCGGCTTTACCGAAGTCGACCCTAACAGCAGCCGGGTGGTGCCTGTCTCCGCCACGACGCGGAAGTGCAAGGTGCTCTGGGAGATGCTCGGCGAGCGCGGCTTGAAGAACCATGTTGTCGGCTGGTTCGCCACCCAAGGCGAGCGCGACTTGAACGGCTGCATGGTCTCGAATCTCCATGCCCATCTCAAGGACGTGGAACCAGACCAAGACCCCGCCGACTGGCCACCGCCACCGCCGGGCACCTACTGGCCGCCCGAACTTGCGGCGGATCTCGATGAACTGCGGGTCAGCCCCCACGAGATCGATCCCGAGCAAATCCTCCGGCTCTTCGTTCCGCTGGCCCACGAGGTGGACCAGAGCAAGGACCAGCGCCTTGCCTTGCTGGCAGAGCGCCTGGCCGAGGCTTACTCGGTGCAAGCCGCCGCCACCTGGCTGCTGGAACATCGTCCGGACTGGGACTTCATGGCGGTCTATTTCCGCGCGATCGACGAGATCAGCCACATCTTCATGCCCTACCATCCGCCACGGATGGAGAGCGTGCCGGAGCGCGACTTCGCCATCTATCAGAACGTGGTGGCCATGGCCTACCGCGCCCATGACCTGATGCTCCAGCGCCTGCTCGATCTCGCCGGTCCGGACACAGCGGTCATGCTGGTGAGCGACCACGGCTTCCACAGCGACCACCTGCGCCCCGCCTACACGCCGAATGTACCGGCGGGCATCACTGTCTGGCACCGCCCGCAGGGTGTCCTCGTCGCCAGCGGGGAAGGCTTCCGGAAGGACTCGCTGGTCCATGGCGCACGCCTGTTAGACATCGCGCCAACCATCCTGCATTGGTTCGGCCTGCCGGTCGGCGCGGACATGGAGGGCCGGGTGCTGCAGGAAGCCTTCGAAGAAAGCCGCCCGGTCGAAGCCATTCCCACTTGGGAAGATTCCGGAAAAGTGCACCGCCAGGCAGCAACCTTCAGCGCCGCCGAGAGCCAGGCCCTGCTCGATCAATTCGTGAAGCTCGGCTACATCGACGAGATTTCCACCGACGCCGAGCAAGCCGCGGCCGACACCCGCCGCGAGAACTCATGGAATCTCGCCCGCGCCTGCATCTACGGCGGCCGCTGGGAGGAAGCACTCCCCCTGTTAGAAGACTGCCACCACGGCTTCCCCGAGCGCAGCGACCACGCGCAACTGCTCGCCCGCTGCCAGCTCGTTCTCGGACTCTTGGATGAAGCGGAGCGGACCACCGGGGTCGCCCTTGCCAATGTCGGGCACCGCGGTGGCGCGCGCCTGATCCAAGCCTACATCGCCCTCGAACGGAAACAGCCGGCCCACGCACTCAAGCTGTTAGAACAAGTCCGCGAGGAAGATCCGGATGCGCCTCTCCTCCTCAACTACCTCTCGCAAGCCTACCTGGCCCTGCGCAAGTGGCCGGAAGCGGAGGAATGCGCCCGCAAGATCCTGGCAACCAACCCGGCCGAGGTCCAAGGCCACCTCGCCCTCGCCCGCTGCCAGCTGCACGCCGGTCGTGCGGAGGAAGCCGCCGCCGCCGCGATGGATGCCGTCGCCCACGACTACGCCAACCCGCGCGGCCACTTCCTGTTAGGTTCCGCCTTGCTACACTCGGGCGACCTCGCCCATGCCGAGACAGCATTGCGCAATGCCGTGCAGATCGGCGGCGCCTTCGACCTGGCGAGCGCCTGCCGCATGCTCGCCTACCTGGAGCGTCTGCGCGGCGTTCCCGCCGGTAGCAGCGACTGGTTGCTCCGCTCCCGCGCGGCGCGCAAGGACCGCGATAGCGGAGATACCGCACGCATCAACCGCCTGCGGGAAGAGATCGCCGCCCGCCAGCAAGCCCGCGCAACAAGCCTGCTCCGGCCTCCACTTCCTACCGCCATCCCGATCCACAGCGGCCTCGAACTCCTGATCGTCTCCGGCCTGCCCCGCTCCGGCACCTCGCTGATGATGCAGATCCTCGAAGCCGGCGGCATCGAACCCATGACCGATGGCCTCCGCGAAGCCGACAGCGACAATCCCGCCGGCTACTACGAGTGGGAAGCCATCAAGTCGCTACCCTCCGACCCCCACCTGATTGCCCAAACGCAAGGCAAGGCAGTGAAGGTCATCTCAGCACTACTGCCGCACCTGCCGCCAACCCACCGCTACAAGCTCATCTTCATGACCCGCCCGGTGGAGCAGATCGCCCGCTCGCAACAAACGATGATCCGGCATCGGGGCGAAACGGAAGCCAGCGATCCCGGCAGCATGCAGTCGGAACTCGCAGGCCATTCTAACAAACTGCTCTCCGCCCTCCGCCTGGCACCAGCGATAGATCTGTTAGAAATCCCCTACCCCGACCTGGTTGCGGACCCGGCTCCATGGCTCGCGAAGCTCGCCGACTTCCTGCCTTTGCCATTCGACGCAGGAAAAGCCGGAGTTGCTGTTAGAAGCGACTTGTTCCGCAATCGCTGACCGGAATAGCGCGGAGTTATTACGTCTTCGCGTAGGCTGTTCTCGTTGACCTGATATTTCGGGGCAGTTAATTTCCCGCTCTTCCACCCTCTCCGATGCAGCATTCCTCGACCTCCTCGCGCCTCCTTTCCTACGGCTCCCTGACTCTCGGCACGACCGCCCTGCTCTCCGGCAATGCCGACGCGGCAACAGTAGTCAACGTCAACGCCACCAGCTACAACACCGGCTTGGCCAATATCGGTACGGTTAGCCTCAGCACCACCAGCTTCACGTTCCCGGTCCCGCCTTACACCCCGACCTACAAGGGCCGGATCACCTTGGGAGACAACTTGGTAGGCACGGCCGAGGCACCCTTCCAGCGTGCCGGCTCCGGCGTATCCTTCGCGCCCGATACCACAACCGATTCCTCGCTGATCGAATATTGGAATGGCGGCACGGTGAATGGTGCCGTTCTTGGCAGCGACAACTGGCTCTACGCCGTCAGCAATACGGATTCCTCCCAGCGGGTCTGGCTCCAATTCAATTTCAATATGACCACCAGCACGGCGGTCACAGGCTCGATCATCAAGGCGGTCTTCCCGAGTTCCATCGGTGAGCTTCCCACCGCCCAACTCGCTTCCTCCGCGGTGCCCGAGCCCTCCGCCCTCGCCCTGCTCTCCCTGGGTGCCGGTGGCCTCGTCCTGCGCCGCCGCCGTCGCGCCGCTTGATCCGCACCCGCCACTCATGATCGCGGCCAATGACCGCCCTCTGATCTTCCGCCCGGCCTATCCCGATGAGATAGGCCGGGCGCTTTTTGTCGAAAGCCAGCAGACATGGCCCCACCCGGGGACCTTCTTCTTCCTCGCGGTGGAGGATGGGGAGCCAGCCCGCATCGTCGGAGTGATCCGCTGCATGCGCCGTGCCGCAGGCAAGGACCACCCCGCTTGGATCGACTTCCGCCTGATCGCTGGCCCCGGAGGCGAGATTGCAGGCCACGAGGCCGAATTTCTCAATGCCTTCCTGAGCTTCGCCAGCCCCGGCTTCCACGGCATCCTGCGGCACCTCACACCGGTAGCCGCAGACAGCCCCTTGGATGTGGCCCTGGGTGCCGCGGGCTTCTCCCCGCGCTACCGCGAGTATCGCCTGGAAATTCCCTACCAAATCGCCGCCGACCGGGGTGTGGAGGTGCATGCTCTCATGGCGCGAATCCCTTCCCCACTCCGCGCGGCACAAATCATCCCCCTCCGCGATTGCCAAGTGGAGCAGGCCATCCCGCTCCTGACCGCATCCCAGCTCATGAGCGAGAATGAGATTCGCTCGATCTGGGAGTCCGGCGAGCGCGCCCGCCTCGACCGCGAGGCCTCGGCCTGCCTGGTCCACGCTGGTGAAACTCTAGGCGTGATCCTCTGCGCGGATGCCGGCCCGGACCTCCGCGTCATGGCCATCGCCGGGCGCGAGGACATCCCCGGAGCTCGCCGCCGGGTCATTCCGCTGCTCACCCACCACATGTTCCACGCCACCGCCGGATGCGGCTACCAGCGGGTAATCTTCCGCGCGAATGCCGAAACTGCCGTGCAAACCCGCAACCTCGCCCACCGGGCTGGCGGGTCCACCCTTCTGGAACTCCGCCGCTGGGTGAAAGAAATCCACTGAGCCTCAGTGGGTCCCGCTCATGTCCGGGCCGCTTGGGGTGCATGCCAGACTCCCATCGGCGGAAACGCGATTTCCCCTGCTCCCGGCATGCCATCTGATAGGCTACGGGAGATGACGCAGCCGCCGTCCCCGCCATTGCCAAATGCTAGCGCCCCGGGCATACCGGAGCCCATGGCGGTTGCGGCCACACCCAAGAATACCCTTCCCACCGACTACGCCCGCGGCCCTTGGGACGAAATGCTCGGCGCGGACGGTCGGGTCAATCCCTCGTGGTCCCACGTGGCCGCATGGCTGGGTGGACTCACGCCCGAGCAGGCCGGCGCCACCGGCGGCGAGATCCGCCGCCTGCTGCGCGAGAATGGCGTGACCTACAGCATGCACGGCGAGGCCGATGGCGAGCACCGCGCCTGGCAGCTCGATGCCGTGCCATGGGTGGTCTCCGAACAGGACTGGCGGACGGTCGAGGCTGGCCTAATCCAGCGGGCCGAGCTGCTCGACCACGTGCTGACCGATCTCCACGGCGAGCAACGCCTGATTTCCGGCGGCTGGCTCCCTCCCGAACTCATTCACGCCCACCGCGGCTACCTGCGCCCCTGCCACGGCATGCGCCTGGCCTCGAAGCGACAGCTCATCCTCTACGCCGCCGATCTCGCCCGCGGTCCGGATGGCCGGATGTGGATCGTCAACGATCGCACCCAGGCCCCCTCCGGCAGCGGCTACGTGGTGGAAAACCGCGTGGTCATGACCCGCGCGATGCAGCGGCTCTTCCACCGCACCGGTGTCCGCCGCATCGCGGGATTCTTCCGCACCCTGCGCCAGACCCTGGAGTCCTTTCCGGCCCATGCCGGTGCACGCGAGCCTCGGGTGGTGATCCTCACTCCGGGTCCACTGAGTGAAACCTATTTCGAGCACGCCTTCCTCGCTTCCTACCTCGGCTACGCGCTGGTTCAGGGTGATGACCTGACCGTGCGCGACGGCAGTGTCTGGCTGCGATCCCTCGGCGGCCTTGAGCCGGTGGATGTGATCATCCGCCGCGTCGATGCCTGGTTCTGCGATCCGCTGGAGCTGAAGGAGGATTCACAGCTCGGCGTCCCGGGCCTGTTAGAAGCGATGCGCGCTGGAAACGTCGCGATCGTCAATCACCCCGGCAGCGGCGTGCTGGAGAATCCCGGCCTGATGGCCTTCCTCCCCGGCATAGCCCGCCACCTGCGCAATGAAGAGCTGATCCTCCCCGCCGCCGCCACCTGGTGGTGCGGGGAAAAGCAGGCCCGCGAGACGGTCCTCGCCCGCCTCGACAAGATGGTGGTGAAGTCGATCCACCGCGCGCCGACCTTCGGCACCGTCTTCGGGGCCACGCTTGATGCCAAGGACCTCGCTGCCCTGCGCGAGCGCATTCTCGCCGCACCCGAGTGTTACGTCGGCCAAGAGCAAGTCGGCTTCTCGACTCAGCCTTGCCTGAATGGCAGCACCATCGAGGCCCGCCGCGGTGTGCTGCGCGGCTTCGTCACCTCCACGCCGGATGGCAACTACATGGTGATGCCCGGCGGACTGACCCGCATCGCCGCCTCGCCGGATGCGCTGGTCGTCTCCAGCCAGCTCGGCGGTGTCTCGAAGGATACTTGGGTACAAGGTGTCGATCCCGAACCCTTCGTCAGCCTATGGAGCGAGACCGAGCAATCGCAGCCCGAGCTGGATTCGCGCAACGTCCCCAGCCGCTCCGGCGAAAACCTCTACTGGACCGGCCGCTACGCCGAGCGCGCGGAGGGCACCGCCCGCCTGCTGCGCCGCGCGGTCATCAGCTTCGTGGAAGCGATCGGTGATGATGAAGCGCAGCTCAGCCGCCACCGCGAGATCCTGATGGCTGGACTCGTCGGCGTGACCAATGCCGCGCCAATCGACGCCGCCAAGAATGCCTCGGTGGTGCGCGACGAGGAAGAAGTGGCCTCACTGCTCACCGACCCGCTGCGTCCCGGCTCGCTGCCCGACAACCTGCGCTCCTTCCGCAATGCCGCCTATGCTGTGCGCGACCTATGGTCGCCGGATTCCTGGCGCGTGATCGAGGCGCTGATCCGTGAGTGGGTCGATGGCAAGGCACCGTCGAACCGCCGCGAGCTCGACCACTACACCGATCCGCTCAACCGCCTGATCCTTCACCTGACGGCCCTGCTCGGCCTCAATCTGGAGTCCATGACCCGTGATGCCGGCTGGCGCTTGCTCGACTCCGGCCGCCGCATCGAACGCGCCCAGTTCCTGCTCTCGGTGATCCGCAATTTCCTGGTGGAAACCCGCCCCGCCGGGGAGGAGCAACTGGTGATGGAAACCGTATTGGCCGCCTCCGACAGCCTGGTGACCTACCGCAAGCGCTACCGCACCCATCCGCGGATCGAGCTGGTGCTGGAGCTCCTTCTGCTGGAGCCGAACAACGCCCGCTCACTGCTCTATCAGATGCAGCGCCTCAGCGCGAACATCGAGCAACTGCCCCGCCAGCTCCAAGGCGCACGCCTCACGCCGGAGCAACGGATCCTGGTGGATACCTCCAGCCGCCTGCGGCTCGCGGACATCTCACAGCTGGCACAGGGCAGCAACGGCAGCCGCAAGAAGCTCGAAGCCTTCGTCGGCAACATGAGCAACTCGCTCTATCAGCTCTCGAATTCCCTGACCCTGACCTATTTCCGCCACGCGGAGAGCCCGCATTTCCTCCGCGGGTGATGAAGCGCAAGACGAAGATACTGGGTCTGAGTGCGGCAGGATGTTTCGGTCTCCTGGGCTTGGGCGCCCTTGTCGTGGTGCTCGGCGTATTGGGCCTCTTCTCGATCACCGGCAGACCTTACTTCGATACGCCCCGGGATAAGGCCGCGCTCCGTTCGATCTGCACACCCTATCGCGATATCCCTGCTGCCATCGAGGTGCAGCGCAAGGCCCTTGGCCGCTATCCGAAGGAATTGGCCAACTTCGATCCCTTGCTTCCCGGGGCCAAGGATGCCCTGCGGATCTTGAGAAGCAGTGAACTGGTCTATAGCTGCCCCGGCGATGATCCGGACCAATACTCGCTCTACGACAAGTTGAACTGGGACGGTGCCTTGGTTTATAAAAGCAGCGACCCGCGATGGGTCTACGACGCAGGCTTTGGCGATGGCACGGGCATCTGGCCCATAGATTGATTAGATTTCCGCGCTCCATGCACTACAAGATCCGCCACCGGACCAGCTACCGCTACGACGTCCCCGCGAACCTCTGCCACAATGAGGCGCGCTTGCGGCCGCTTGATCTGCCGGGCCAGCGCTGCCTCTCGTGGAAGCTGACCATCGGGCCGGAGCCGGAGTTCCATCGCAGCCGCCGCGATTCCTTTGGCAACCACATCGACTACTTCTCGATCCAGCGCCCGCATCCGGAGCTGGTGATCACCGCGGAGAGCGAGGTGGAGGTGCTCTCGCACGGCCAGCTCGCCCTCGGTGCAGGCGGTGCCTGGGATAAGGTCAAGGAGACCCTCCTGAATGCCAAGGACCCCGCCTCGCTCGATGCCCGGGCCTTCACGCTTTCCTCCCCGCTCATCCCCGTGCTGCCAGCGCTCGCGGATTTCGCGCGCCAGGACTTCACGCCAGGCCGCTGCATCCAGGAAGCGGTGGCGGCCTTCAACTCGCGGATCTACCGCGAGTTCAAGTTCGACCCCGACTTCACCACAGTCGCCACCCCGGTCGAGGAGGTCTTGGAAAACCGCCGCGGCGTCTGCCAGGACTTCGCCCAACTGATGATTGCCTCGCTGCGCTCGCTGGGCCTGCCCGCGAAGTATGTCTCAGGCTACCTCGAAACCCTCCCGCCACCGGGCAAGCCCAAGATGGTCGGCGCGGACGCCTCGCATGCCTGGGTCTCCGTGTTCGTACCCGGCCAAGGCTGGACCGACTTCGATCCCACCAACGACGTCCGCCCCGGCGAACGCCACATCACCGTCGCCACCGGCCGCGACTACCGCGATGTCTCACCGCTGCGTGGAGTCACCGTGGGAGGTGCGAATCATCACCTGAAGGTATCCGTGGACGTGACGCCAGTGTGAGAGGCTAGTAACAAAGGGACGGCTCTTCCTGGGAGCGTGAATTCCCCCTACTTCACGGCCTCCCCATACACCCCACCCTTCTCCTCCACCGGCAGCTTCGGCTTCGACGCTTGCGGTCGATCCTCCGCCAGCCACCGGTTCCCCTCGAACACAAAAGTCTCCGGAGCGGTCCCCTCACTGATATTCAATTCGGTCCCCACCTGCTCCCTCCGGAACGTGATCTTGTTGTTCATCACCTTCACATTCCGGCAAGGTGCAAAGCCCTCCACCCGCGTCTCCTGAAGCACGCGGAAGATCCACTTCTCCGGCCGCAGGATCGTATTGTTAGAAAACTCCGCGCCATCCACCCCGGTGAAAGCACAGGCACACATCCCACCCTCGATCGTATTCCCGCGGACGATGATGTCCTTCGCCTCATACTTCGCCCCCGGTGGCCGGAAGTAGTCCAGGCCCGTCGAACCGCCGACTTGGATCGGCCGCTCGCCCGCATCCTTGAACGTACACATCTCGATGATCACCTTGCTGCACCCACCTTTGAACTGCGGCCCGGTGTGCTGTGAGAAACCCTCCTTGCCGCTGATGCGGCAACCGGTGATCACCGACTCCGAGCAGCCCACGAAGTCAATCGCCTGGCCGCCCCAGCCGCTGATTTCACAGCGCTCGATGCGCAGATCCTGCAAGCCGGAGCACTTGATCCCATCGAAATTCCCTTGGGGCCCGATGTCCTCAACCCGCAGGTCCTCGATTACCACGCCCTTCACCGGCTCCTCGCGCTTGCCGCCATCGTCGATATTGAAGCCATTCCCCGTCTGCCCGCGGCAGTGGAGATAGCGCAGCTTCAGCCCCTGGCAGCGCGAGAATTGCCAAGCATTGCTACCACCCTTGAACAGCGGCGGCGACTTCGGATCCAGCGCCTCCACGGTGAGATTCGCGACGCCACCCACCGAATTTCCACCCGGATATTCACCCGGCCCGATCTTCAGCGTGTCGCCGTCCTTCAGCTTGCCAATCGCTGCACTCAACTCCGAGGGGTTCTTCACCACAACGGTTTCCGCAGCCAGCGGCGCGATAAAGAGGAGCGGCAGGAACAAGCGCATCCGGACCATACGCGGCAATTCGCTCACCTGTAACAGAGATTCGCGTTCCACCAAACGTGGTCCGTAGTCCCGCCTTGAGGCGGACGAGGCAGTTCTTGCGGCGGATCCACACGGAGGGCCCTCGGAAGGCGCAGGCAGTCGGGGTAGCCTCGTCCGCCTCAAGGCGGGACTACTTACCCTTGCGATTGAGGCCGCCAGAACTTGCTACCTCAGCGCCTTCTTGGCCGCCTCCCACTCATCGTCCATCTCGCTCTCGGTCGCGGCTTCCAAGGTCTTCCCTTTTTCCTTGAGGCGCCGCTCCATCTCGTTGAAGCGCCGCTCGAACTTCTCGTTCGCCGCGGCCATCACCACCTCGGGGTCGAGCTTGCGGAAGCGCGCGAGGTTCACGACCGAGAACAGCAAGTCGCCCAACTCCTCGTCCACCGCCGCCAAATCCTGCGCGTCCACCGCACCTTCAAGCTCCACGATCTCCTCGCGGATCTTTGCCATCACCCCGCATTGGGTCGGCCAGTCGAAGCCGACCTTTGCGGCCTTTTTCTGTAACTTGGAGGCGCGCAGCAGGGCAGGCAGACCCTTGCCGACACCGTAAAGGTAGGGATGCTCGGAGGTCCCCTTCTCGCCGCGTTTGATCTCATCCCACTGCTGGAGCACTCCATCCGTCGTGCTCACACCCGAATCGCCGAAGACATGCGGATGCCGGCGCACCAGCTTCTCGGAAATCCCGCGCGCCACGTCGTCGAAGTTGAAGGTGCCTGACTCCTCCGCCAGCTCGCTGTGGAAAACCACCTGCAGCAGCAGGTCGCCCAGCTCTTCCTCCATGTGCTTCATGTCGCAGCGCTGGATCGCATCGACGGTCTCGTAGGCTTCCTCGATCAAGTTGGTCACCAAGCTGCCGTGCGTCTGTTCCGCATCCCAGGGACAACCTCCCGGCGCCCGCAGGCGGTGCATGATCGCGCGCAGGCGCTCCATCTGGCGGCCTGGCTCCTGGCAGGCGGTCATTTCAGCGTCGGTCATCTCTCAGCGGTCTTTGCGGGATTCACCGGCCTCCTTGAGGATGGCCTGCTCTTCGGAGGTGAGGCTCTGCATGCCCTCCTTGTTGATCTTGTCGAGAATCCGGTCCACCTCGTTGGAGGTCGCGATATCCAGGTGCGTGCGCGGCCGCAGCTTCGACTTCTGGCGCGGCTTGCGCTTGAATTCCTTCGGACGGAGGATCTTGTCCTCCTCCGCCGCCACCGCCATCGTCCGCTTGCCCAAGAGCGCCGGGAAACGTGTCAGCAGGAAACCGAGGATCGCACCGCCGAGGTGACCGGCCTCGCCACCCGAGTTTTCGAACATCTCCTTGTTGTGCACGATCAGGTCACCCGCGATGACCACCAGCGCGAGGCCCATCAGGAGCAGCGCAAATTTCCGGATCGTGAGGGTGATCGGCGGAAACAGCAGGTGCACCTGGGCGTTCGGATCGATCACCGCCGCACCGATCAGGCAGCCGTAGATCCCTGCCGAAGCGCCCACCAGATAGCCACCGGCGGACACGATCCCGATGGTCGACAGCAGCGTGTAAAACAAGGCCCCGGCCGCCCCGCAGAGCAGGTAGAAGGCAGCGAAGCGCTTGCTGCCCCACCAGTTTTCCAGCCACGGCGCAAAGAAGTAGAGGCCGATCGAATTGAAGAGAATATGCGCCGGATTGGCATGCAGGAACTGGAAGCTCACCAACTCCCACACCCGCCCCTCCCCAAAAGCGCTCTCCGGGGCGAAGGCTCCCCATTCAGTGATCTTCTGGTTAAGAAAGAGCCAGTCGACCACGAAGATCACGATGTTCGCGATGAACAGGAACTTCGACACCGGCGGCATCGGCGGCCTGCCACCACCCGCATAGCGTGCTGCTTCGTCGCGAAAGTAGTCCCTGTCGGCGGTGCCCATCCAAAGCAGGGGGTAGCACGGGCTTCCCCTCACGGCAAGGACCAGCGCGGGAAGCTTCGCCTCGGGGTAACACCGTACCCGGGTTTCGACGCCCCTAAGCCTCCTCCGCCTGACTCTCCGCCTCCTCCAGCGACTTCACCAGTTCGCCGAAGACCTCCGGCTCCTTGCCGCGGTCGGGCGAGCCTTTCAGGCAACTGGTGAACCATTTCTGGAGCAGCGTGCGGCGCCCCGCGGGGAAGTGCCGGACCAGACTCTCCTCACCGGAAAGATCCAGCTCCGCCTTGTCGCGGCGGCCGTGCGCCCGGGCGGTAATCCCACGGTGGCGCAGCAGCATGGAGTCCAGCAGCACCCAGGGAAAATTAGGGCTCTGCGGTGGCCCGGCTTCCAGCGCCTGGCCATCGCTCTGAATCTTGCCGAGGCTCACGCCCTTGATCCGCAGCTCCGGCAGTGCACCGCCCTTGAAGAAGGCCGCGGAACCACCCACCACCGCGCCGATGGCGGCGCCCACGAAGAAGCTGTGGCCACCCACGCCGAAATCGATCACCGCACCCGCCGCCCCACCGGCGGCAGCACCCGCCGCCGTGAGTTGGCCACGGCTCAGGCCCCACTTCCGCCAGGTCTCCGCGACCGCTAGGTCCAGTCCGTTGTGCTTGTCCGGGTTGATCTCCGGCTTCAGCAGGTGATGGCGATAGGTCTTCAGCAGGCGCTTCAGGCAATCCTGCTCGATCTCTCCGAGCTTCTTGAAATAGCGGGCTTCCAGCTCCGCCCGCTTCTTCTCGCCGCGCGAGGGCACGCTGCGGTCGCGCAGGTCAATCGGCTCGCTCACCCGCAAGGTTAGCGACTTTTCCAGGAAATCCAGGATCGCCTCCGCCGCTTCCTCGCGGCGGTCGCCCATCTCGTTCTCCATCGCATTGATCACCCGCTCGATGTGCTTGCGATGATGCTCCTCGATCTGCAGTAGCGCCTCTAACAAGCGCCGCCGCTCATCGAAACGCGCCTCATGCGCATCGAAGGTACGGACCAGATTGAAGGCAGTGCCAAGCCGCTCGCGCCACTCGCGCTCCAGCTCGGGATTCGGCTCGCCCTGCGGATTCAGCAGCGCCAGCCGCGGCCGCCCGGTCCAGCGCAGGATCTCGATCTCGGCCAGGAAAGTGTCCCGCAGCGGCTTGCAGGGATCGACCACATAGATCACCCCGGAACCTTCCATCAGCGGCTCTAACAAGCGCACCTCGTCCGGAAAGCGCTGGCGGCACTCGCGGGTGAAGCGCGCGATCTCCGTCGGCCCGGGCACACCCTGCCCCGCGAGCTTCTGAATCTCGCGCATCGCCTCAACTGGCTGCTGAAAACCCGGCGTATCGAGGAAGCGCATCAGCTCCTCGTCGTCGTAGCGCACCGGCAGCGGCAGCACGCCGGTGGTCTCCCCGGGGGTCGAGCTGATCCGCAGCAACTCGTCGTCGTCGATCTCCAACAGGGTCGCGAGCGTCGAGGTCTTGCCGGCGTTAACGCGGCCGACCACCGCGAAAGCGGGGATGTCGTCGCTCAGCCAGGTTCCCATGCGCGGTCCTCTTCGTGGATGCTGAGCTCAACTTCAAGGCCCTTCTGGCCATCGAGGAAGGCTTCCCATGCGGCGCGCTCCTCAGCCGTGGGTTCGCCGGGCCGCCCGGTCTTGTCGAAATCCGCGACGTAAATGACGATCCGGCGGACTCCGCCGGCCTCCAGCACCCGGCGGATCGTCTCCTCCATCCGCCGCGGCGCGAGCGACCAGCCCTCGGCCACCAGAATCACCCCCGCCCGGGCCTTTTCCAGGGCCTTCTTGGCCCCGGCCTCGCGCCCGGCATCGAGCACATCGAGCGTTTCCCAAGCCACCGGATTCATCCGCAGATGGCGCAGGAAAAAGCCCCGCAGCGCATCCCGGTCCGGCGAAATCCCGCCCAAATCCAGCACCAGCGCGCCATCCGCCGGGCCTTCCGGCTCCGGACCACGCCGCGCCCCGGTCAGCACCCGCCACAGCTTGCGGTGCAGCGGCGCTTGGAAAACCGGATCCTTCAGGGCCCGCCATTCCTGCACCTGTGCGAAACAATACAGCAGGAAGCGCGGCAGGATCCCCCAGAAGGCGAGCGCCAGCATCAGGAACCACATCCAATTCTCGCCCCCGCCCGCCCAATCCGCACCGCGCCGAGTGCCAGCGACATTCGGCACGAAATGCGGCATCACGCTGCTCCACGGCGCGGAAAGCAACTTCACCGCGCCCTCCAGCAAGCGCTGCATCGCCGTCTGGGTCGTAGTTTCCCAAAAGAAGCCCACCCGCTTGAAAAAGATCAGGCAGGCCAGCCCGAAGACCGCTCCCAGGTGGAAATCCATCGCCGCTCGCTGGACCTTCCCGGCGATCCGCCAGCCGAGCGCCTTGGCCAGCTCCGGATTGCCCTCGATCCGCGCCAGCATCTCGCGGCCCTTCTCGCCCGAAAACCTCCCCGCCAGCTTCTTCAGCGCATTGCCCGCCAGACCCGCCCCCACCGGGCGGAAGATCCACGCCGCCAGCCCAACCAGCAGCACGACCCACGGCACAAACAGGGTGACGCAGAGGAAGACCACCACATGGATCCCCTCCCGCTGCGGATTGAAGCAGCCCCAGGCCGCCCCGAAACCGGTCACCAAGAACAGCACCGCAAACAGCCGCCCCGCCCAATTCAGCGCCGAGACCCAGCTCGCGCCCGGCCCACGGCCGGGCACCGCCTCCTTCCACTCCTTGAAAGTCCCGCTCCGCGACTCCCCGGCGCTCAACTCATCCGGGCGCGAACTCCCGTCCCAAGCCGCCAAGGCGACTTCGAAGTCGATCAGTTCCTCCAATTTCCAAGGCCCGCCGGAGCCGCGCATCGCGGGCAGTGTCAACGGGGAGACTCACAGGGCCAAGCCCGAAGAATGCCCCACCGGGACGCCCCTTTCAACGAGCGACTCTACCGCCGGGTGCGCGGAGCCACCGGCCCGCAGAACGGTCCCTGACTGCGGGCAGCCCATCAAAGTCGGCAGCAAAGCCACGGCTCTATCCACTCCTACCCCGCAATACCGCCTGCAATCGTGGTCGCTTCTGCGGGCCGGTGGCTCCGCGCACCCGGCGGAAGAGCCGCCATCATGATTGGAAATGGAAAGCTGTGGGCAAGCGGCAGGGCCGGGGCCTAACAACAATGAACGCCCCCGCGGATGGGGTCCGCTTTACTGGCCGCGGCCAGGCAATACCACTCGCGTGATCTTACCAGAAAAGTAGAAGGCCGCAGGCTGCTTGCGAATGTATTGAATCACACACTCATCGATATCCACCTTCTCCTGCAACTCTCCGAACGCCTCGTCGACATCATCGAAGGAGGGCTGAAAACGATCCAGTTGTTCGTTCCGTTCCAGGCGATCAAACGATGGCGATCCTCCCATTCGCTCGGCGGAGATCCGGAGAATATCGGCAGCGCGCGAAACACCGAATTCCGCGAAACCTTCAAGAGCATCGCTCCAGACAATCCCTGCTGAGTTGGAATAGAACTGCCAGTGGCCACCGTTGCTAACCTCTTTCAGGTACCAACGCACGGCGAAGACCAAGCGTTGCGGCCGCGAAAATGCCTCCAAGCTCTTCTCATAAGCGACCGGACCGTCGTAAATGGTCGCGATCCACCAAACCGGATGAATGATTGCAGCAGGATCCCCGGCCGCGATCGTTGCATCCTCTACAACTACCTCCACCGTTTCGCGTCGAACCATGTTGTCTCTAGGGTTGAATTTTCCAAGTCGGATGGCCGCTCCAATCCAATGCAAGCGCCGACCTCCGCACGCACGGATGAGGTCGGTTCTCGCATTTAAACATTTCCTTTCGTCATCTCCCCATCACCTCAATCAGATTGGAGATCTCGGCGTCAACGAACGACTCTTTGAACGCGGAGTTCTCCCGCGCGACCTGCACCAGAGACACGCCGGATCTGATTCGCCTGCGATCCTCCCTTCGCAACGCTTTCTTATCGGCGCTACGCGCCTCACGGCTCGCAATGGAAGATACTTTCGGCATGTCGCTCAGCACCTAGGAATAGCGCTCGGCCATATGGCTGTCAACGAGCCCAGACTACCTCCTCTTAGCTGACTAGCCGAATCACCTCACCACCCCCGGATTCCACTCACTCGTCGTCAGCACGCCATCACCATTGTCATCTAGCAGAATGAAGCGCTCCTGGATCGGCGGCTTCGCGGCGTTCTGGGCATAGGCGTAGCCGAATTCAGTGAAGGTGAGCTGCCCGTTCGCGTCGAAGTCGGCCAGTTGGAAAACCGTGTAGTTGTTCGGGAAGGTCTCGCCCTTCCGGAACTTCACATATTCCGCCAGCGTCACCGCTCCGCTCTGGTCCACGTCCGCCTCCAGAAAGTCCCGCCGGATGCTCACCAGCGAGACATTCGCTTTCGAACTGCTCCGGAATTCCTCGAAGTCCAGCGCCCCATCGATCGAGACATCGGCCAAGTAGAAGACCCGCTCCACCGCCTTCTGCGGCTGGATGACGCCGGTGAAAATCAGGAACTCGTTCACCTGGATCGAGCCGTTGCGGTTGAGGTCGGCCTTCTTGAAGAACTTCGCCTGCGCCTTGGGGGAAAGCCCCGGCCGGAGGGTCGTGCTGAACTCCGGGGCACTCAGGCTACCCGAGAGGTCGAGATCGGCGGCAGTGAAGGCGCTGGTGTCATACCCGCCACCGGCGACTGCAAAACCGCAAGGAATCGCCACGACGGCAGCGATCGCCAGCAAGGCTCGGACGGGAAGATGGAATCCCATGGCCTGAGGCCCTTAACAAGGGCGGCGGGTGAAGACGAGAAATTCTCCTTTATCGGACCGCAAGCATCCGCGTTTTTCTGTGTCCTGACCCATTTGGGTAGCTGTGTTGTCTGACAGATTCTGCCAGCATCCCGCGTCCTTGGATTCCACGACTTCATGAGAAAAACCCTTCTGCTCCTGGCCCTCGGCCTGCAACCGCTCTGCGCCGAGCAATTGCTCACCTACGACAACCGCCCGCTCGGCAAGGCCGACGAGCCGCTGATCATGAGCACCTATCTGCCGGACCCGGGGCTCGATGCCGCGGTCTTCGCGCACCATCACAACAGCGGCCCGGCCCCGAAATACAACCCGACCAAGGGCGAGGACGTCCCGGGCGAGGAGAAGCCGATCGCGGCCGTCGCGGCGGCCTATGCGGTGAGCTTCGGCCCAGCGCTGGCCTACACCTTCGATAGCACCGAGTGCCGCCCACTCTATGCCTGGCAAGGCGGCTTCCTGGACATGACCTCCTACTGGGGGGACCAGCAGCGCGGCTCGCGCGTGTCCTTCGACTACATCCCGCGGCTGGTGGGCAACATGTTCTACAAGACCTCCGGCAAGCATCCGGTCTCGATCGGCGGCAAGAACGTCGATGAACTCGGCGGCCCCAGCTACGTGGGCTACAAGCTCGAGAAGGGCGTGCCGCGCTTCCAATTCAAGGCCGGTGGCCACCTGGTCTCCATCATGATCAAGCCCTCCACCAAGGAGCAGTCCTACGAGGCGGAGGTCACTTGCGATCCCCCTGCTCCACTGGCGTGGAAGGAAGACGGAGTCAGCGCCGAGGGCAACGGCAAGCTCAGCTTCACCTACAGCGGCAAGACCCTGGCCAGCTATCAGGGCTACAAGGTGAAGATCGACCTGCGGAAGGCCAACGCGCAGGCCGGTGAGCAGCTCTTCAACAACTACGGCTGCATCGCCTGCCACTCGCTGGACGGCTCGAAGGGCCACGGTCCCTCGGTCGGCGGACTGGCCGATAGCATGGTCGAACTGGAAGGCGAAGGCGTGAAGCCGGTGAAGGCCGACCGCGAATACCTGCTGGAGTCGATCAAGACCCCGAACGCGAAGATCGTGAAGGGCTACCCGCCCAACTACATGCCACCCTTCGGCATCCCGGATGTGGAATACGATTCCCTGGTGATGTTCATCCAATCCCTGGCCAAGCCCGAGTGAAACCGCGAGCCATGAAAACCGAAAAGCACACGGATCAACCTTCCATCACTCGCATGAGCACCCGCCTTGTTGTTGCCTCACTGGCTCTCTTCACCTGCCTCGCCTCAGCAGCAGACTTCGATGACTGCTACAAGATTGAGGACATCAAGCTTCCGGACGGCGTGCCGCCGGAAGTGGGTGGGATCGACTTCGCGCCGGATGGCAGCTTCTTCGTCGTGCTGCGCCGTGGCGATGTGCTGAAGGCCTCGCCCTCGAATGATGCGAAGGGCTTCGACTGGCACCTCTTCGCCACCGGCTTCCACAATGGCTGCGGCATCGATGCCGTCTCGCCGACCAAGATCCGCATCACCCAGATGGCGGATATGATCGAAGTGGAGGACACCGACAAGGATGGCAAGGCGGACAGCTACACACGCTTCGCTTCCGGTTGGGGTCTGAGCGGAAACTACCACGAGACTAATACCCTGACCAAGGACGGCAAGGGTGGCTACTTCCTCTCGATCGGCACGGCCTCGCACGCCGGCCCGACTTTCGAGCACGTGCTGGGCGAGTATTCCGCCTTCGGGCGCCGCGGCCGCAACTACTCCTCCGTGAAGTGGAAGGGCTGGATCCTGCACGCCGATGCCCAGGGCAATGTCACCCCGGTGGCCAGCGGCTTCCGTATGGCCAACGGCATCTACACCGATCCCGATGGCAACCTCTGGTCCGGCGACAACCAAGGCGACTGGAAGGCGATCACCCCGCTCTACTTCGTGGAGAAGGGTCATTTCTACGGCCACCCGAGCAGCCTCAACTGGGACCCCGCATGGGCCGGCAAGGACCCGATGCTGACCTTCCGCAATGACATGGACGCCTACAACAAGGCCCGCACCAAGGCCGTGGTGGAGCTTCCTAACAAGGAGATCAACCGCTCCGCCGGAGAGCCGATGGAACTGCCGCGCAATGGCTCCTTCGGTCCCTTCGCCGGACAACTGCTGATCCCCGACAACAACGGCGAGCGCATCTCCCGCGTGATGCTGGAGAAGGTGAACGGCCATTTCCAAGGCGCCGTCACCCAGTTCATCCAGAACCACGGCCTGCGCTCCGGCAACCACCGCCTGCGCTTCTCACCGGATGGCAAGCAGCTCTACGTCGGCCAGACCGTGCGCGGCTGGGGTACCCCGGCCGAAGGCTTGCAGCGGATCACCTGGAAGGGCGGCGTGCCCTTCGACATCGAGAGCTTCAAGATCACCAAGAAGGGCTTCAAGCTGACCTTCACCAAGGACCTGCCCGACAAGCTCACCGACAAGAAGAGCTGGGACTTCTCCTCCTTCACCGTGCAGCCGAAGTGGACCTACGGCAGTGACAACGAGAACGAGCGCAAGCACGAGGTGACGGACTTCAAGGTCACCGGCAAGCGAAGCGTGGAAGTGGAACTGCAAGACTTCGTCGCCGGCAAGATCTACCGCCTCGACCTGCCGAAGGACCTGAAATCCGCGGACGACAAGAGCCCGCTGCAGAACCGCCTGGCCTTCTACACGGCGAATGAACTGCCGAAGTGAGATTTCCAAGTCTGGACTGATTCCTGCCGGTGTCGCCATCGAATAGCGACACCGGCATCTCGCCTCACTCGAAAAGCGCCTTCGTCATTCTCCAATCGATCATGAAATCGCAGGCGATATATTGATGAAGGAGCCCGATCATCCAGAACGCGGCTTGATAGCGGGTCTTTGATGTCTTGTGACGCAAGATTCGCTGGGCAACGAACACGGCGGCCCAACCTCCAGCGAGCTCGGCAAGGTGAAGCACGTGTTCTGGAACCCGCCAGTAACCCTTTTGCGCTCTACTCTTGTCATCGCAGTTAAGAAGGAAGGCCACCCCGGAGACCAAGCAGAAGTAAACTGCTACCACACGCCAATCGGTATCGCGGGCGAGACAATAAACCGCGACCGCCGGGACGAACAGGAAGACGAGATAGAAAAAAGTCGCTATGATTCCGAAGCGCCGGCGCCGCTTCGGTGGACCTTTCGGCCCGCCTCGAGGCCCACGCTGCGGTCGATCAGTCGGCTTACGGATGTTGGATGGCTGCATCGAAGTGACTCCGATCACCCCTCCCCAAACTCCTCCAGCCTCCCCGCGATCGCAGCAGGCACCACGGCGGTCACAAGGATGTCATTGTCCTCATACTCCGTGGACAGCACCTTCGCATCGCGGTGCAGCATGCCGATGAGATCTGCGCGGCTTTGGGGAATCCGGTAGCGCCTGCGGCGCACGCGGTCGGCCATCACCTCGGAGCATTTCTGCAGGAGCACATCGAGCCCCTGCCCGCTGGCCGCGGAGATGGGCAGCGCGTCGGGATAAAGCTGGTGGAGTTCCGCAAGACGATCGGGATCGGCGACAAGGTCGATCTTGTTCAGCACGGTGATAGTGCGCTTGTCCACCGCACCGAGTTCGCCGAGCACCTCAAGGGTAGTCGCATGGAACCGTTCAATCTCCGGTGAGGTCGCATCCAGCACGTGGATCAGGAAGTCCGCGAGCACGGCTTCTTCCAAGGTCGCCTTGAAGGCCTCCACCAAGCGGTGCGGCAGGTTGCGGACAAAGCCGACCGTATCCGTGATGAGCAGCGGTTGGCCATCGGGCAGCTCGATCTTACGCGTCGTCGTGTCGAGCGTGGCGAAAAGCATGTCCTTCGCAAAGACATCGGCGCCGCTGAGCTTGTTGAGCAAGGTCGACTTGCCGGCATTGGTGTAGCCGACGATCGCACCGTGCGGCGTTTCCATTTTCTCGCGCTCCTTGCGCTGGGTCGCGCGCTGCTTGCGCACGTCCTCCAGTTCGCGGCGCGCGCGGTCGATGCGGACATTGGCCATCCGGCGGTCCACTTCGATCTGCTTCTCACCCATGCCGCGGGATGCGGCTCCGCCTCCGGCAGTGCCGCCCGAGCCACCCTCACGGTCGAGGTGACCCCACATCCGGGCTAGCCGTGGCAGCGCGTATTGCATCCGCGCCAGCTCCACCTGGAGGCGGGCCTCCTTGGTCTGCGCGCGGCGCGCGAAGATATCGAGAATCACTTCCTCGCGGTCCAGCACGGTCATGTTCGCCGCCTTTTCCCATTCGCGTTGTTGGGACGGGGCAAGCTGATTGTCGAAGACGAGGCAGTCGCACTCGTGGGCCTTGGCAAGTTCCGCGATCTCCGCCGCCTTGCCGGTGCCGCAGAGGAATTTCCGGTGCATCTCCCGGCAGCGGACCAGCAGGGTATCCACCACGCCGATGCCGAGGGTGCCGACCAGCTCGCCAAGCTCGACCAGCAAGGCCTCCGATTCCACCTCCTCGCGTGGGTCGAAAAACAAGCGCACCAGCAGGGCGCGCTCGACCATCTCGGGCTTCTCGCGGACTTCAAACATACTTCTGGGGGGAACTTGGCACTGCGGGAGGCAGCTTGCGAAGGGTAAAAAACAACGCGGAGAATTGCCCCCCGGAAAACAAAGCGGGCGGCACCTCCCTCGCAGGAAGAAGATGCCGCCCTATCCGGGGGAAAAGCCGTTTTGTTTGTCAGCGCTCGGAGCGCAACCATTGTTCGTGGCCCCAGAGGCCCCAGACCACACCGGCCAGACCGGCAGTCAGCAGGACAAAGGGTGCCAGCATCACCAGCTCGCTCATGGTGTGACCCATCGACGCCGCGGCCTTGGCCGTCATGAATTGCTTCATCACGATCACCCACAGGCGACCGATCAGCAGCAGCATGGCACCGAAGGCGAGCAGCGAACCGCCCCAGGATTGGTAGCGGCGCGAGAGGCGAACCGCGCCGAGACCCAGCAGGCCCAGGCCGATCACGCCGCAGGCATCCATCAGGAAGCCGTTTTTGATCACGAAATCAACGAAGGGGCTCATGAATGGAAGAGGAGGAAATTGGAACTTGGACCGGAGCGGCGGACTTCTCGGTTTCGAAGACCCCGGCGTGGATGGCCAGACCGAGGCCGAAGACCAGCCAGCCGCCATTCATCGTCACCAGTTTGATGACTTCCCAAGCGACCGCGCTCGCAGCATCTCCAACGACGATGCCCGAGGCCGGAATCGCCATCAGGACACCACCTTGGTAGAGCGGCACGATTACTGAGTAGCCAATCGCCAGCATCATCGCGCCGCCCATCAGGAGCCGGGGGGCCCAGCCGGTCGTGCCGCGGGTGATCCGCCAGGCGGTGAGCAGGAGGAATACTCCCATAATGATCAGGAACACGGGCCGCATCGCGCTGATCGACGCGAGGGGCAAGACATCGGGGGGTAACGTCATACCGTTAGATTGGCATGAGCACAACTCGTTGAGCAAGAGTTTATTAAATAGGACAATCCGACTTCCAATAATAACAAATAAGCAAGCTCACCCGATGAAATACATGAATTAACACTTCGCTTATCTTAGAGAGGCACCTTGCAATCCGCATGGTTGCTCACGCCGAATCTGGCGGGCACGACGCTGAAAAGCCCACTTGGAGTCCACTTGTAGTGGTAATCCCTACACCTACCGCTCGGACCCGCTCCACCCTACGCGATCGCGTAGGTGTGAATAAGTGTGTGAAAAACCCGCCGCAGGGGCGCCGATCCCCGTCGGCAAACGAGTTAGAGGATCTCAATCCCGCTCTTCCTCGAACTGAGGTCCTGCGTTCCTCTCCGTCTCAAGGGAAACATTCCAAACGCCGGCCTTGCCGCAGGCCTCCGCCACGGCGGCGATTCGCTCAAGGGTAGCGGCAGCATCGCCGCGAATCATCACTGCGAAGTCCTTCTCTTGGGCAATACGGGCTGCGAGTTTCTGCTGCAGGACATCAAGGGCGAGCTTCTGGCCTTCGAAGCTGAGACCTCCGTCCGCCGTCACCCGAATAATCACGGGAGCCTTGCGCGGAAGCCCTGCCGCTTGCGGCGGAGGCGGTGCCAGCGGCTCCATTTTCACCTCGGCCCTCCCCCCGGTGAACCAGAGGAAGTAGAGGGCCTTGAAGACGAGGAGGAAGAGCTGGCTCATGGGATCGCCTGCTAGGTTGAACGCTGTGGCAGAAATCCTCAAGTGGGATCGGCAGGGCGATTTCCATCCGCCCCCAGCTTCACCCGCGTCTCCTCATCGATCACCAGTGGCTTGCCCTGATTGTCCACCCGCACGGTCGTCATCTTGCCGAAGGCATAGACCTCGCCGTCCTTCAGCACCTCGAAGATCCAACTCACCGAGGCCGCGCCGATCCTCTCGATTCCCAACTGCACCTCGATCTTGTCGCCGAAGCACAGCGGCCGCTTGAAGTCACAGGACACATGCACCCGCGGCCAGCCGCCGAGTTCCCGGTCGATGACCGGAATCCCCTGCCCTGCCAGGAAGGTGTGCTCCGCCTCCTCCACATGCCGGAAGATCTTCGGGAAATGCAGCCACGAGCTGCAATCGGTATCCGCGAAGCTGACCTGCGAGTGGTGGATATGAACGGGATTGGTCACGGCAGACCCTAGCTCCGAAATCCGTCCGGCGGCAAGGGGCATGGAGCCTGGTGAACACCTGCCCGGGGGTCGCGAGCCGGACGGAGAGGTCAATTTACCGCGTCCGGCGATTCCGACCTCTGCCTAACTTCTTGATATGATTCCCGGAGCCCTCTATCTGATAGCAACCTCCATCCCCCCGTGAAACTCATCCTCACCGGCCTGATGGCCTTGCTCCCTGCCGCCGTTTCGCGCGGTGCTGTATTCCCTTTCGCCGAGTATCATCTCGGTGAAGCGGGAAGCTTCAGCCCCACTTATCCGACTCCGCTAAACAGCAACGGCTTCAACCGCCATTTCAACCGCTTGTCCGGCATCAGCAGCGGCCAGCAATGGGCGCTCGCCAACGCGGTGCCGGCGGCGGCCACCGGTTCCACGGCCGGCGTGGATACGAGCGCTGCCGGGAAGCAGGGTACCGACTTCTACTCCTACCCCGGAGGCCCGGTCTACCCGGGAGGCCCGGTCTACCCGCCAGGCCCGCCCTCGCCCATTCTCGGCCTGCCCAAAAACAATTTTGCATTCGGCATATTTGCGCGGGCCCCGCAGTCGAGTCTGACCGTCGGCGGCAATGTATTTGCCACCGGGTCCTGCGCCCTGTCCTTGAGCCCCCAGGGATGGCGCGCCCAGGCCGCCACGAACGTTTTCATCCCGGGTCAGGCCGGGAATTTCACGGCGGATACGTGGGTCCATCTCGCCTTGATCCGCGCCAACAACGAGACCCGCTTTTACATCAACGGAGTGGATCAGGGCATCCCCGCCACCGCCGAGCCGTCCCACAATTTTCCCACCCTCGCGGGATCGCCTTCTCTCGATGATTTCAATGGCATGATGGACGAGGCGCGGATCGTCACCTTCAATCCGGGTGAGCCGGTGGCGAACATTCTCGCAGCGCTGCAGGCGGGGACTTCTTGCACCGCCTTCATCAACGTCGGCAGCGAGGCCGCGGTGAAGCAGGCGAACCTGGTGCCGGCGGAAACCTCGATCTTCCGGATAGGCGGCACAGTGCGGGATGTGGTGCAGGTAATGGATGCCGGCGGCTTCTCCGTAGGAGGTACGGCACCTGAGAAACACCGGATCCGGGTCATCGCGGAGGGGCCGATCGCCGCCGGCCGCTATCCCCTGATCAGCTATTCCGGCGCGATCGGCGGCCAGGGGCTGGCGGGGCTTGAACTCATGCCGCTGCCGGGCCGCACCGCCGCCACACTGGAACTCAACGCCGCCAATACCGCCATTGAGCTCGTCGTCGGCGCTTCGCAAGGGATCACTTGGACCGGTGCCGGCAGCAATCTGTGGGATGTCTCCAGCGGCGGCAACTGGGTGCTGGAGGGCACCGGCACGGCCACCTCGTATCTGGAGGGCGACGCTGTGGCCTTCAACGATTCCACCGCGGCGACGGACAACAGCGTGGTGATCCCGGAGGCAGTGGCGCCGTATGCCATGAAGGTCGATGGCAGCGAGAACTACAGCTTCACCGGCGCGGGCATCACCGGCAGCACCTCGCTCACCAAGACCGGCAGTGGCACCCTGACCTTGGCCAACGACAACAGCTTCACCGGCCCGGTCGCGATCAACGGCGGCACCCTGCGGCTCGGGAATGGCGGAGCGACAGGAAGCCTTGGCAGCGGGTCGCTGGCCCTCAATAACTGCCAACTGCTGGTCGACCGCAGCGGCGATGTAACGCTTGCCTCCGCCGCGTTCTCCGGCAGCGGCAGCGTGGGCATCAGCAAGACCGGGCCCGGGCGGCTGATCCTTCCCGCCTCCACTCCAAGCTTCACGGGAGCGGTCACGCTCAACGCCGGGGAGATTGTCGCGAAGCGCAGCAATCCCTTCCCCTATGCCAGCCTCACCATTGCTCCGGGTGCCTGTCTGGATATGACCGGGTTCGGATTCGCGAGCGCCGTCACCGTAAGCGGTCACGGCGTGGATGGCCAAGGTGCCATCAAGGGGGATGTGAGCGCCAACAGCGGCTTCTACCTCGCGGGAGATACCACCATCGCCGGGGGCTTGAGCGCCAGCGGCCTTCGCTCCGACTGGGACGACAGTGTCATCTCGCGACGCAGCGTGAGCGCCAATTACAAGCTCAACCTTCGCGGCAGTCTCAGCCTGAGACTGACGGATTTCAACATCAAGGACCTCGATATCGACGGGGGCTCCATGATCCTCGGCGAGGGCACCGTGGTTTCCGGCAGCCCGGCGGATGTGGTCACGATCCGGAACGGCGGGGGCCTCTACATGAGCTCCCCTTTCCCGGTCTCACAGCAATTGTTGACCTACCAGAAGCCGACCTTCGCCAAGTCGCTGGTGCTCTACAACGGCACGATCTCGGTTAACGGCGCAAACTCCGGCTACATCTTGCCCGGCGATATCCAGATCAACGGCCCCACCACTTTCATTGCCGAGGCCAGCCATCCCCCGACCTCGGGGGGCTCCGCCATGACTGCCGTTTTTCTCACGGTGAAGGGAACGGTTTCCGGCAACGGCTCGCTGACCACGGACGGCTATGGCGGGGTCACCCTCAACAAGGCACCGGCCTACACCGGCGACACCACTATCCACACCCAGGTCCATTCCCTCTACCCCCAATACATCCACAGCTATTTGTCCCTTGGCGGACCCGGCTTGAACGACAACTCCACCGTGCGCATCGACCATGGAGCCAACCTTAATCTGTACTTCGCCGGCACCGATACCGTCGCCAAACTCTTCTACGCTGGCATCCAGCTCCCGGCCGGGGTCTATCCCGCCGCAGCTTCCTACAATGGCGGAGGCGTCGCGGGATCCGGCACCCTCACTGTTGCCAGCGGCCCCACCGATCCGCCCTACCAACAGTGGGAGACCCTCCAAGGCATTCCCGGCGCGGGCGCGAATGTGGATTCGGACGGCGACGGCATCCCCAACGGCATCGAGTTCGTCATCGGTGGCGATCCCAGCGGGCCGAATTCCAACTCGCGCTCACTGCTACCGGTGATCACTTCCACCGCCACCAGCTTTCAGGTGGTTTACCGGCGGCATTTCATGTCGGCCCTGGGGGGCTATCCAGACAAAGTGAGATACGGCAGCAACTTCAGCACCGACTGGGCCACCGCCGAGAACAACGTCGCCGGCGTGACCATCAACACGGAGCCCGACGCCTTCGGCATCGGGGTAGACCGGGTCACCGTCACGATTCCGAAGGCAGGAAAACCGAAGCTTTTCGTGTGTCTCCAGGCGGATATCCAGTGACCCTTTGCCAAGGTCGCAGGCCCCCGGGCGTGCACTAGCCTCAGTAGCGCTTCACCAGCAGCGAGGCATTGTGCCCGCCGAAGCCGAAGCTGTTGCTGAGCGCCACGTCCACCTTTGCTTCGCGCGCGGTGTTGGGCACCACGTCCAGGTCGCACTCGGGGTCTTGCTCTTCCACGTTGATGGTCGGCGGGACGACACCGTCCACGATCGACATCACGCTGGCGACCAGCTCGATGCCACCGGCCGCGCCGAGCATGTGGCCAGTCATGGACTTGGTGGAGCTGACCATCAGGCCATTCGTCGCGTAGTCACCGAAGGCCAGCTTGATCGCGCGGGTTTCGGCGATATCGCCGAGACCGGTCGAGGTCGCGTGGGCGTTGAGATACTGGACGTCTTCCGGGTTCAGCTTGGCGTGTTTGAGCGCCATGCCGATCGCATAGGCCGGGCCGCTGCCATCCGGGGAGGGCGCGCTGAGGTGGTGCGCATCCGCGCTCACACCGTAGCCGACAAGCTCGGCATAGATCTTCGCGCCGCGCTTCTTGGCGTGCTCGAGTTCCTCGATCACCACCACACCCGCACCTTCGCCCATCACGAAGCCATCGCGGTTCTTGTCGAAGGGACGCGAGGCCTTCTCCGGCTCGTCGTTGCGGGTGCTCAGCGCCTTCATGTTGGCGAAGCCCGCGAGACCCATCGGTAGGATCGTCGATTCGGCACCACCGGCCAGGAAGGCATCGGCATCTCCGAACTTAATCATGCGCCAGGCTTCCCCGATGTTGTGGTTCGAGGTCGCGCAGGCGGTGACGATCACCATGTTCGGGCCGTAGAGACCGTGCTCCATGGAGATGATGCCGCTGGCGATGTTGGAAATCATCATCGGGATCGTGAAGGGCGAGACGCGCTTCGGTCCCTTGGTCAGGCAGACTTCGTGCTCGCGCTCCAGCGTGCCAAGGCCGCCGATGCCGCTACCCACCATCACGCCGAAGCGGCGGCGGTCGACCTGTTCCAGATCCACGCCGCTGTCCCCGAGCGCCATCTTCGCGGCGGCCACGGCGAACTGCACGTAGCGGTCGCTGCGGCGGGAGTCCTTGGGCACATTGAAATAGGAATCCGGAGCGAAGTCCTTCACCTCCCCGGCGATCTTGCACTCGTAGGGTGCCGGATCGAGCAGGGTGATCGTGCCGATGCCGCTGCGGCCTTCCTTCATGCCATCCCAGGTGGACTGGAGGTCATTGCCAAGGGGGCTGATGCAACCGATGCCGGTGATGACGACTCTTCTTTCGCTCATTGGATCTGAATGATGAATGGGGCCTTGGGTGGCGGATTTCGGGCGTCCTTAGATGCTACCGGGATGGGTGGCAAGCCTCATCCCAAGCTGCGGTTGCGACCCCGCTCATTGTCAGCACCGCAGTGCGGACATTGGAAAATACGCCCGCGGCCCTCGTCTTCAACCACCAGCAGGCAGAGCCGGCAAGAAACCCGGCGCTTCAGCGAACGGCGCTCCGCATTGCGGTGCGACCAGCGCGAGATCCACGAAAAGAAGGCCACCAGCACCATCGGCGCGCCGATGGCCCATGCCGCCAGTTCGGTGAGGGAGAGCTCGATCATTGCGCGCCAGAGATTTCCACGACGGTGCCGCCGCCGTCCTTGTCGCCATTTTCGATCCGCGCCTGACGCAGCCAGACTTCCACGGCATCAGCCCCCGCGGCAGCCTCCGGGGGGGCAAAGACAGTGCTCACCCGGGTCACCCGGCCGGCGGCATCATAAGTGATCAGGTAGCGGTTGCCGGGCAGCGCTCCGGGCGGCGGCGGGACCGCGGAGGCCTTGGCCCGCATCCCATTGGTCGCCAGCACCAAAAGGCCCAGCCCGGGCTGCGGATTGGCCGGAATCACCGGGGGATCCGCGGGCGGCAGCTCGGGCAATACACCCGGAGAGATCTTGGCCTCGGCCTCCTTGGCAGGGTCCGGCAGATCCACGTGGACCGGCTGGTAGCTGGGACTGTAGCGATAGCCGGGGGTCCCGGCAGCCGCCAGCCCCCGCTGGATCAGGGCCTGCACGGCGGGATCCTTGGAGGGGTCCTCCCGCACCGGGAAGGGACCGGCTTCGGTCGCCAGGGTCTTGAGCGCCTGCCAGTCCTCGCCCGGCGGCACCACGATCAGGGATGCGCGGCGCTCGGCATGCCGCGGCCCTCCACCGCCGACCCGGACCCGCACGGTCGCGGCCAGTCCGGCAGTGATCAGGGAGACCAAAAGGAAGGCACCGAGGAAGCCCATCGAATTCCCCACCGGCAACCGCCACTGGAAGACCAAGCCGAGCTGGCGGTCACGAGTGATTCGCTTGTGGCGTAAACCGAACATCAGGAGGGAGTTAGCGCCGCTTGGGGACGGCAGTGGCGGGGGCCCCTGCATCCTCCGGCGGCTGGCCGAGTACCCAGACACGGAAGCCTTTTTGCAGCGCCATCTCCGCGACGCTCTGCTGAATCTCGACCGGCACGCCCTTCTGGACTTGGAGCAGGACCGTGCTGGCAGGGCTCGACTCGTCGCCGCGCCGGGCATCCAGGCGTTCGGAAAGCTCACTCAGCGAGACATCTTCCCGCTCCAGCCAGTAGGAGGGAGGAGTATCGCGGTTCGCGGCTGTCACCGTGATCACCGTGGCATCGGTCGGCCGCTCCATCTGGTAGCGGGACACCGGCAGCTCCATCGCCACGCCATACTGGCTGACGAAGGACGGCACGAGCATGAAACAGATCAGTAAGGCCAGCAGGTTGAACGCCGGGACCACAAAGAGAAATCCCGGCCGCTCCGGCAGCGTGGACTCCAGCTTCATCACTTCTTGCTGCGTTCTTCCCGGCGGCGGGCTTCAAGTTCATCCCGCATCGAGACGATTCCGGTATCTGCGCGGGCGTCGCAAATCATATTCACCATCTCGATCCCGGTGCGCTCGATGCGGTGGAAGAGCCGCTTCGCCCGGCCGAGGAAGTAGAGGTAGAAAAGGTAGGCGGGGATCGCGATCGTCAGGCCCACCGCGGTGGTTACCAGCGCCATCAGAACCCCGGAGGCCAGCTCGGAAGTGCCTGCCGCCGCCCCGCTCCGCTCGGTCATCCGCTGAAAAGTCTCCGCCAGGCCGAGGACCGTTCCGAGCATTCCGGTCAGCGGGGCCAGCACGGAAACGGCGAGGATCGCCCGGAGGTTCTTCTCAATCCGCGGGACCTCCAGCTGCCCAGCTTCTTGGGCGATATCACGCAGGTCCGGGCGCTCCATCGAGTGCCGCAGCAGGACCGAATGAGCGACCCGGGCGACCGGGCCGGGGGCGCGGGCCGCTTCGTGGCTAGCCTCGGCGTAAGCCTTGCGGCGGACGTGGTTCGAGAGACCGACCAGCAGGTCGCCCACATTGATGCGGGCGCGGTGGAAGAAAAACAGCCGCTCGATCACAAACACCGCCCCGAAAAATGCGAGGGCCGCCTGCAGCCAGAGAATCGGGCCGCCGTTCTCCAGGAGGCCCGATGGATCGAAGAAATCGCTCGGCATGGCGGAGGTCTATAAACGATGGTTTAGGATCTGCAAAGCCCGATGAAAGATTTGGGTGGGAGGGATCGGCCCAGGGGAAATTCCCGTTAAATCCAGTTCATCTAGAACGCACCCTCGTCGAAGACCACCCGCAGGAATTGCTGGGCCTGCGGGCCAAGCGGCAGATGCAGGCGGATCTGGTCGCGTGTGTCATCGAGGGGCAGGACCTCACGCTGGAGACCGGTGGCGGGAAGCCATCCAGTGAGATCCACTGAAACCTGCGGGCGATCCGCGCCAACCGGCACGCTCCGCCTTCGTGGGTAACTGAGGATCAATTCGGTAGCATTGCGCTCGCTGGTGAAAAGTGGGGCTGCGACCAACGGATTGCCGCCAGTGACGAACTCGAGCCCGTTTACAGTGCCGTCGCCATCCGGGTCGTCTCCCGGCTCCCGTTGATTGGCAAGGCTCTCCGCAGGGAAAGCGGTGGCCGCCCACGCGGCATAAGGCGTGACGACGGTGAAGGTCAGGGTCGTAAGCGCAGCTTCGCCTGTGGGATTGATGGCCATGAAGGTCATTGCGGAGGCCCCCGTGGTCTGCCCGGGCTGAGGGGACCAGCGCATGTTCAAGGTGCGGGTATTCGAGTTCGCCCCGGAGGGCACGGAAGACAGGAGGCTGAGGCCGGGAGGAAGAGCCCCAAAGACGATATCGGTGGCATCCGAAGGTGTGAGTTCTGGATCAACGGCCGCGATCTGGAAGTCTGTATTCTGGCCGATGTAGCCGATCACATTTCTCCCTGCGGGCAGACTCGTGAAGGCAGGCGGAGCCGTAGCGTAGCCAAGAAAGCTGAATACCATGTCCACAGAGGAAGTGCCCTCGCCATCATCCAGGATCACCTGCACGCACTGGCGGATCGCCGCGGCTTGGGCAGGCAGCGTGAAGACTCCGGTGCTGGCATCCAGCGTGGCACCGGTGGGAATCGGAGTCGTCAAGGAGCTCTCCGGCGTGGTGGCGAAGCGATAGCCGAAGCTATCGCCATCCGGATCCGAAGCCGGAATGGCAAAGGACAACGGCGCACCGGTGGGAGCGTATAGCACCTGAGCCGGTAGATAGACCCGCGGCGAACTCCGGACGGGGACATTCTCCGCGAGGATCACCTGGGCGCTCAGCCGCATGTCGATCCCGCTGCTGCCGTTCGCCGGCAAAGGAGCGGGACGGCAGCAAGTGGAAGTGAATGCGGTGAAACTGCCACTCCCGCTGAAGGTATAGGTATGCGGGAAGACTCCGCTCGTCACCATCTTGTCACGGGCCGCATCGATCGAGGTGACGACCAGATTGACGGCGGTAAGGCCCGCATCGCCGAAGTTTAGTAGGGATCCCGTGTTGATCGTATCGCCAACATTTACCGCAGGATAGAGACCACGCCGGATGGTCCGGGTGACCTCGACATTGACCGTCTTGGGTCCGGTCTGGGTCCAGCTCATGGTGCCGCCCCAGACACTCTGGGCACTGGCGACTGGAGCAAGTGCGGCGCAGAACGCCGAAAGGAGAAGGAGCAAGATTGCACGCCTGAGGAAGGCGCTGAGCGGGCAGCGGGGGATCATAGGACCGAGCGGGGGGAAACTGGCCAAGAGCAGCAGACCGGGAGCGCGACGGCTGGGCCGTCCACGCCCCGGCTAGAAAAGACCGGCTCGCCAAGGACTCTTGCCCGCGCCGTGACAGCGCGGGTCAGATATCAGGAGAAAACTCCCGCATATCAAGTCAGCAGCGACCCACGGCGGGGATGGCATAAGCATCCCGCCTTTTCAAGGATATTGGTTAGAGCGCTGCCTAGCGCTTCTCTCCAAGCGAGCCCTTGAACTCCCACTTCTCGCCGAAGAAGCCCGCGGCGGGGATCGCTCCGGGGTAACGGCTGTTCGCCGGGGTATTCAGGTCGATCACCGCCCAGTCTGGCAGCTTCGGAGTCTGGCGGGCGTTGTTGAGGTAGTCGTACTCGCGGAAGGTGAAGCTGCTGTTGAAGACCACGTAGCGCTCGGGGTTGAGCGGGTTCGGGTAGATGCAGACCAAGGCGTGGTCCGCGGCGGGGAAGCTCTTCTCACCGGCTTGGATGTTGCCAGCATCCCACTTCAGAGGCAGTTGCGGGCCGACCTTGGCCATGAGGGCATTCGAGGTGGGATCACCCCAGAGGATCAGGTTCGCGGAGCGGATGTCTTCCTCGGTGACTGCAGTGTCGTCCTTGATCCGGACATCGCCGCGGAACTGCTTGCGCCATTCGCGGATGGCGCGGTCGAGCTCGGCGCTCGCCCAGGCACCGGCCTTCTCGTTCGCCGCCTTGCCAGTGGGGCGGACGAAGATGAAGGAGTCCATGAAGGCGTCGTCGATAGGGCCTTGGAGGTCGCGCTTCTTGCGCAAGCCCTCGGCCTTGTCCGGGGCTGCGCGCCACTTCCCATCGGCCTGGCGGACGAAGCTCATCCGCAACGAGCGGTCCGAAGGCCGGGTGATCTCCCCCTCGATGGCGCTCTCGTATCTGGCATCCTCACCACCGGCGGCATCCCGGATATCGACCCCGAAGGAGCGCCCGATTTCCTCGGGGAAAGTCCCGGGATCAAAACGCAGGGTGAAGGCGCCGACATTTGTCGCATCGATGAGGAAGCCCGCCGTCGAGAAGGAACCGCGGATGGAGGCGGGCTGCCAGTGCTCGCCGAGCGCATCGATCTCGATCCATGCATCACGGTTCGTCTTCAGCGAGTAGGTCTCCCAGTAAACCTCACGTGGCACCCGCCTGCGCCCGCCCTCTGCGATGGTGTCGATGGCGTCGGCTACGATGGCCTTCGCGCCCTTCTCGTAGCTGTGTGCTGTCTTCGGGCCGATAACATGGCGCAGGAAGATCCCGCTGTCGTTCGCGCCGATGATCCCGGCCATCCGGTCGGCCGCTTGCTTCTGCTTATCGATCTCTCCACTGTAGGCGACGGTAGGACAATTCACTAGGTTCCGCGCCACCACAGTGGAGTCATAGAGATTCCACAGAGTCCGCTCCCACGCATAGGGCTTCAGCGCCTCGCCTTGGAAGTTGTTGAGGAACTCCTCCGTCTCGCTGAAGCCCGCGCCGGGATTCGCCGCGCACCACTCCCAGGCATGATGGGTCGCAATGTGCCAGCAGGCCGCACCGCCAAGGGAGAAGCCGCGCACGATGATGCGGTCCTCATCGATGCGGTAGTCGCGCTTCACGACATCGAGCGCTTCGAAGAAGTCGGTCTCGCCGGCGAAGCGCTGGCCATTGCAGTAGCGGCCGTAGGGATGAAGCACGAGGGTATCCTGCGGCGTGAACTCGCCCGCCTGGGTCATGCGTTGATGGATGAAGTCGAGCTCGCTGAGCTTCTCGCCGCGACCGTGGAACCAGCTATCGAGACGCCAGCGGTGGGGAGAATTCGCACTGAAGGAGGGCGGCACGACCAAGCCGAAGGGCTGCACGCTGCCATCAATCTTCGAGAGGTAGCCGCGTGGCACCAGGCCGATCTGCTCCAGCCACGGGGTCTTGCCCTGGATCAGTGCCTCCAGGCGGGAGAAGCCTTGCTTCAACTGCTCCGTGGCCCACTCGCTTTGCTTGGCCTCGTAGAACTCGTCGTAGCGCAGTGCCCAATCGACCGCCTTGTGGAAGATCTGGACGTCGGGGAGATAGGCGAGCACAGGCTTCCCCGCTAGGCTCGTGCGGGCGGCCTCGATCGCCGCGCCGAGGCGGGCGGTTTCGGCTGTTAGGGAGGCGCGCTGATCGTCCGGGATCGCCACACCCGGCGGCGGGATCGGGCGGACCTTGTCGGCGAGGTTGTCCGCGGCGCCGTCGGCATGCAGCACAAGCGTGGAGGAGCCTAGAACGAGAAGGGCAGCAGGTAAGGCGAGGCGGCGCGTGAGCATGACAAAGGGATGGGCAGGTCGAGATCACGATACGGGAATTTGCGCGCGGTCTCGCAGGGAGATTTGCGGCCCAGCATCCACTGCTACAAACCGGCACCACCTCGATCGTTGTCATCCGCCGGTGGAGCGAGCATGTTAAGGCTACTCTAGGAATTCCGGGAACCTTCCTTCCCTTCCACCATGAATAATCCTTCCCTCCCGCTGTGGCAGAGGCTCCTGACCGCCGCTGTCCTTCTATCAGCCCTTTCAGGCTTCGCTTCCACCGCCTCCGCGAGCTTCCATCTCATGCAGATCGAACAGGTGATCGGCAGCGTGAATGGCAACACGGCAGCCCAAGCGATCCAATTGCGGATGAGATCGTCGGGGCAGAATCTGGTGAGTTCCACCAGCCTGTGGGCGGCCGATGCGGCAGGAGGCAACCGGGTCTTACTCTTGAACATCGCGTCGGATGTCGCGGTCTCTACTTCAGGCTCGCACATCCTGCTGGCGACATCAGCCTTCACCACCGCAATGCAGGCCACCCAGCCGAGCTTCGCGCCGGACTTCACGCTGGCCACTCCGATCCCTGCTTCCTATCTTGCGGCGGGCCGCCTGACCTTCGAGGTCGATGGCGGGACCGTGGCCACGCCGGGCACGATCTACTGGTCCCTCTCTTGGGGAGGTGCCAACTATACCGGCCCCAATACCGGTGACCTCACCAACGACGCGAACGCGAATTTCGGCCCGCCCTTCGCTGACCCACTGCCAAGCTCCGGAGCCCAGGGCATCCACTTCACGGGTGCCGCGACCGCGGCAAGCACGAGCAATCTGGCCGACTACGCGCTGACGGCGAATCCTGCAACGGTCATCAAGAACAATGGCGGCTCCTTCACGCTTCCTGTCGCCCTGACCGCACTGCAGGCGTGGCGGCAGACTTACTTCGGAACCACCGCGAACGCTGGCAACGCGGCGGATGACTTCGACTTCGACAAGGACGGCCTGGTCAACCTGCTGGAATTCGGCTTCGGCCTCGATCCAACCAAGGGCAACTCCGTGCAGCTCCCCCAGGGCCAAGTGAGCGGGAGCAATTTCACGATCAGCTTCACTCAGCCGGCAGAAGTATCGGGAATCACCTACGGAGCGGAAAGCTCCGCCACCTTGCAAGCCGGGAGCTGGACGCCGGTGGCGGATACCGGGAGTGGCAATCAACATGTCTTCAGCATCGCCACCACCGCGGTAGAGGGTTTCATCCGGCTGAAGGTGACCGCGCCGTGAGGAGCCGCCCCATCACAACCCTTCCCACATCGACTTGAGCGGTACGACGCTGAGCGACTGGAGGGTCACCGTGCCGCCGCTGGCGCTCATGGAAATTCCCGCAGCACTCGGCTGGAAGTAGCGGGTGCAGGAGAGCTCGCCGCCATTGGCGAAGGACTCGACCGAGGCGCGATCCACCAGGAACTCCACGCTCGTGAGCTGGCCTTGGACGGCATTGGCCCCGGTCCCGGCATTCAGCGAGGTTGAAGTGAGCGTGACGTTAAAGCCGCGGAGATTGAAGCTGAACGTCGCGCCCGCAGGGATGCTGAGCTGGGCACGGATGCGATAGAGATCGCCGCTCGCCGCCAGCGGCATCTGCTGGCCGGCCGTGAGGCTGAGGTTGCTCCAGCTTTGCCCGGGATTTTCCAACAAGGAGAGCTCGGCCACCGGCTGGCGGAACAAGCGCAGGCCGCCGGGCGTCTGCTGCAAGGTCATCTCACAAGGAAAGGACACCTGCTGACTGAAGGGCATGCCGGGGAAATCCGAGCCGCGCATCCAGGCCATCTGAATCCGACGGCCGTCGCCGGTCTCGGTGTTGTTGAAGCTCTGCGTGGCGTAGAAATTGGTGCCGCCGAAGTCGCAGAGCATGCGCGGCGTTTCCTCGGTGAATTGCGTGCCGCTAAAGGTGCCGAGCGAGTAGGTGCTATCGGCATGAATGAGAGCCCACTTCTTGACCGCGGGGTTGCCGGCCAAGGGGATCTCGAAGAAATCCGGGCACTCGAAGGCGTTGTTGATCGGGTGGTTCTGGTTGGTCCAGTGCAGCAGGTCGGGCGAAGTGAAGATGTGATACTTGCCGCTGCCATACATCACCATCACCCACTGGTTGCTGGCAGCATGGCGGAAGACCTTCGGGTCGCGCTCGGGGAAGCTCAGGATGGGATTGCCCACGTAGTGGGTCCAGCTGCGGCCTTTATCGAGGCTATAGGAGATGCAGTGGCTGTTGTTGTCGTTGCGCGACCAGAAGGCGACCATCGGGGGGTGGGCCGGATCGGCGCCGAGGCCGGAGGTGTTCCCATAGTCGATCACACAGGATCCGGACTGCACGCCGCTATCAAGCTGCTCTTCCCAGAAGGCGGGCTCCAGCTCCGTCCAGTGGACGAGGTCCGTGCTGACCGCGTGGATCCAGCACTTGTTCCAGCGCTGGGCGAAGAGGTGATACTCGCCCTCGTAGTAAACCAGCCCGTTCAAATCATTCAGCCAGCCCTCCTGGCGCATGCCGGGATTGAGGCGGTCCATCGTCCACTGCCGCGCGGTGAAGTGCAGCTGCGGGCGCAGGCTTTCCTGATAGAGCACGCCCTTGTCGATCGGCAGCACCGCGGGCGTATCCGTCTGCTCGATCCGGCCGACATTGACATGCCCCCAACCGCCGCTGGCTTCATCCACGATCTCGATCCTCGCTGTCCGGCCAAGCCATGGGCCGACATCCCAAGAAGCGGGATTCAGGTAATCGCTGTAGCGGCCGGTGGCGCTCTTCATGATCTTGCCATCGACGAGTAGATTCAGACAGGCGTGGCGCTCGTAGTCACCCCCGGCGATGCTGAAGGAAATGTAGCGGCGTTGGATCGTGAACTCCGCGGAAATCAGATGCCCTTGCGGCCCGTCGCCCTGGATCTCGCTGCTGGCCACACCGCCATCGGCATTCTGGATCTGGAGCTGGGTGATCAAGGGGCCATTGGCCGGACCTTGGCTGAAAGCGGTTCCGGTCGCCGTCCAAGTCGGGCCGTAAGTGCTGCCGTCGAAGTTCCCGATACTGAGATCTTCACCGCTGTAGGCGCTGACCTCCACGCGCAGGAAGCCGCGTGCCCCCTCCCCCGCCATGGCGAAACTACGGTACTCGTAGTTGGCAGGAGCCGGCGGCAGCCCCGTGGTGACGGTGGCCACCGGGGTGACCGCCGCACCGGAGCTATCGAGATCGCGGCTGCCGCGAACCGTGTAAAGGAATCCATCCCGCATCGCCGCGGGCGCAGGCCCTGCCGTGAAGGCCGGCGTGCCGCTGCGAACCGCGATGGTCAGGACCGGAGTCGTGGCGGGCACCATGTAGCAGGCGCCGGCATCACTCCCATTCGCCGCCGTTCCACCCAGGGCGAACTCCAGCGCATTCGCCCGGCCATCGTGATCAGGATCGGCATCGGGACCAATGACCGCGGGATCACTCTGCCCCGGAAAAGCCGCCGCGATCCATTCCTCGAAGGCCGTGCCACCCGTCCTCACCAACGCGATCTGGCCGCTGCCCTGATAGTGGTAGTCGAGCTGATAGCCGCTCGGCATGCCGCTCACCGTCGCAAAGGGCGCGGGCTGCGCGCCGCTGTAGCTTCCGATAACCAGGGCCGGGGCAGTAGGTTGATTCACGCTGCTGATCGCCAGGCTGCCGGCGCTGATATCGAGATCTCCCGTGACCACCAGTTGATCGCAGGTGTTGCCACTGACCTGGCAGGCATAGGTGCCCGCAATCGTCGTCGGCCCCGCACTGAAGGTCCCGATCACCACGCCCGGGTTGAGCGTGGCACCCGCTGCTACCGTGAGCGCTCCGGTCAGCTTTCCATTGCCGCCTAGAGTTCCGGCGGAGACCTGCGTGGTGCCGGTGAAGGTGTTCACTCCGTTCAGCAGCAGGCTTCCCGCTCCACTCTTGATCAGGCCTCCGCTGCCGGAGAGCGGCGTATCGATGCTGAGGCTGTAGCCGTTGCTATCGAACTTCGCACCACCCGCTTGCAGGGTAATATCGCTGCTGCCGAAGTTGTTGAAGAAGTTGCCGGAGATCGCGGCGTTGGCCTTGATCAGCCCGCCATTGAGTAGCACCGAGGCAGTCCCGGAAGTTTTGTAGAAGCCAGGTGTCTCCAAAGTCCCGCCATTCAAGGTGAGCGTGCTGTTGCCGCGGAAGGAGATGCCCGCGCCACCGTCGTCGCCATTGTAGGAGTGCACCTTGAGCGTGCCGCCATTGAGCGTGATCGCGCCGGTGGATCCGGAATTGCCCAACCAGATCTGGCGGGCGGCATTCACCACCGCATTGCCGCCGATCGTCAGCTCGCCCTTGGAGCCACTGCTATCGGTGCCGACTATGAGATAGGTTCCCGACTTCACCGTGCTGTCGCCGCTCACGTTCATCGCGCCGCGCACCCCGAGCTTGCCGACCACCAGGCTGCCAGCGCTCGTGACGGTGGCGCTGTCCTTCACCGTCAGGTTGCCGCGGGTCGCATTGCTTCCGATCAGGCCGACCGCGAGCTCATTCCCGGAGCTGAGCTTGCCGGAGTCCTGGACAGTGATGCTCGAGTTGAAGTTGCCGGTATTCACCCCGACATTGATGTCCTGCGTCGCGCTCTTGAGCTCGGAAGTGCCACCAATGATCAAGGTGCCCGTGCCGCTGGCATCACGACCGATGTTCGTGGTGCTGTTGGTGCTGACCACGGCATTTCCGCTCAGGGTCAAGGTCCCGGTGCCACCACGCGAGCCGACCCAGAACTCACCACCACCGCTACTGGTCAGTGTGCCGCCGCTAATGGTGTAGCTTCCGGTGCCCGTGCCACCATTGGCATTGTCCCCGCCGATCGAGACCTGTGAGGTCGACGTGATGGCACCGCCGCTTTGCGTGATCGAGCCCGTGCCCGAGTGATTGCCAAGAAAGAGCGTGGTGACGCTGAAGCTATTCCCGCCGGCGATGGTCGCGGTGCCGCTATTGGCGATGTTCGCGGAGTTGGCGGAGGGGACATTGCCGCCCGCCCAGTTCGAGCCGGTGCCGAAGGGTCCGGTCGCGCCGCTCCAATCGATCGCAGCGGCGACCATCGGCAACAGGGTGAGAACTCCCGCCGCAGCGCGGAGGAAGGGGCTGGATTTCAGGTCGAGCATGGGTTCGCGAACGCCCCTCAAGGTCCGCGTGCCCGGGTGAAACCGGAAGGAGGGAATGGGGCCGGGGGAAAAGACCTGTCTTTACCAATTCGGGGTGAAGCTGACCGGTTGCGACAAGAGCTGCCTTTCGGTAGGGCGGCTCTGGCCTCAGGCCGCCCCGGGCGGTCCACGCGGACCTCAAACCTCTTTTACGCTCGAGGGTGATCCCCTCATCGCTCGCGGCGCGCTGAGGCCAGCGCGCCCTACCGGGCGGAAGACGATCCTCACATCGCAATGGCTTACTTCTTCGCCCAAGAATCCCGCAGCGCCACCGCACGATTGAAGACCGCCTTTTCACCGGTCTTGTGATCATGCCTATCCGCGACGAAGTATCCCAGCCGCTCAAACTGGCAGATCCACTCGGGCTCGGCCTCTAGCAACGCAGGCTCGACCCAAGCTGAGATCGTCTTGAAAGAATCCGGATTGATCACGCTGACAAAGCCGCCCTCGGCCCCATCGGGATCTTCCACGGTGAAGAGGCGGTCGTAGAGCCGCACCTCCGCGGGCACGCCGTGCTCCGCACTCACCCAGTGGATCGCGGCGCGGCACTCGACACCGGCGGGAGCATCCGCGCCCTTGGTGCCGGGCAGGTATTCGCAATTCACCTTCACCACCTTGCCAGAGTCATCCTTCTCAAAGCCGGTGCACTTCACTATGTAGCCGCCGCGCAGGCGCACATGGCGATCCGGGCCGAGGCGATAGAACTTCTTCTCCGGCACTTCCATGAAGTCGTCCGACTCGATCCAGACCTCGCGCGAGAGCTTCACCTGACGCGTGCCCATGGCGGGGTCCTTCGGGTGGTTATCGAGTTCAATGTCCTCGCTCTGGCCTTCCGGCAGATTCGTGATGACCAGCTTCAGCGGATCGAGCACAGCCATGCGGCGTGCCGAGGCGGTATTGAGATAATCGCGCACCTCGAACTCCAGCAGCGCCACATCGGTGATGCCGTTGAACTTGGTGATGCCCACCTTGTGGCAGAAGTTGCGGATCGCGGCGGCGGGATAGCCGCGGCGGCGGATGCCGGAGATCGTGGGCATCCGCGGATCATCCCAGCCGCTCACCAGGTTCTCCTTCACGAGCTGGAGCAGCTTGCGCTTGCTCATCACCGTGTAGTTCAGGTTCAGCCGCGCGAACTCGATCTGGCGCGGCTTGGCCGGCACCGGGCAATTGTCGATCACCCAATCGTAGAGCGGGCGGTGGATCTCGAACTCCAGCGTGCAGAGCGAGTGCGTGATCTTCTCCAGCGCATCCTCCAGCGGGTGCGCGTAGTCATACATCGGGTAGATGCACCAGGCATCGCCGGTATTGTGGTGTTCCGCCTTCAACACGCGGTAGATCACCGGATCGCGCATCACGATGTTCGGCGAGGCCATGTCGATCTTGGCCCGCAACACCGCTTCACCTTCCTCAAAGCCACCGGCGCGCATCTTCGCGAACAGCTCGAGGTTTTCCTCCGCCGAACGATCGCGATAGGGCGAAGGCGTGCCCGGCACGGTCAAGTTGCCGCGCGTGCTCTTGATCTCATCCGCCGTCTGCTGATCGACGTAAGCGAGGCCGTTCTTGATGAGATGCACCGCGCACTCGTAGTAGAACTCGAAGTAGTTGCTCGCGAAGAACAGGTTCTCGCCCCAATCGAAGCCGAGCCACTTCACGTCCGCCTTGATGCTCTCGACATACTCGGTCTCCTCCTTCTCCGGATTCGTGTCGTCGAAGCGCAAGTGGCAGCGCGCGCCGATGCCCGCATTCTCCTGCGCGATCCCGAAGTTCAGGCAGATCGATTTGGCGTGGCCGATGTGCAGATAGCCATTCGGCTCCGGAGGGAAGCGCGTGATCGTGGTCTCATGCTTACCGGAGGCAAGGTCCGCGGCAATGATGTCGCGGATGAAATCGGACTTGGGAGAATCGGACATGAAGGGAAAACGGAAAGGCAGTGACCGCTGCCGGTCTATTCAATCGTGAATCGGGAAAGGTCGTCGGCGAAGGGCTTCAACTCCCCAAGCTCGTGGAAGAAGATAAAGATTCCGTCGCCATACGCGGAAGCATCAGAAGCGTCGGGCAAAATCACCAGTAGATCCCCGCCACCATCGGCAGCGATGGCCAGCGCATCATCGGGAAATCCACCCCACTCCTTCGCCGACTTGGTCTCGGCCAGGATGTGGTTGCAGGAGCGGCTGAGGCGCTTGCGGTCCGAGGCATCCTTGATCGGATAGAGCTGCCAGGTGTCGTCCTCATCGTTGGACTCCTTGAGCCAAGCAGTGCCGCCGTTGCACGCCATCATCATGGAGCGATAGACCGGCGGAAGACGGAGCCCGAGCTCAGCCTCCGTCAAGACGACCTGCGCTTCTGAAATGTCGAATGCCATGGCGACCTGATTTCACCGAGCCAAGAGACTCACTTCCCAAGCTCCTCCAGCAGCGCCTGGTTCAGGCGAATCCCCGCTTCGAAATTCTCCACCGGGAAGTTCTCATCCGGCGAGTGGATCTGCGAGTCAGCAAGCGCCAGGCCAAGCAGGATCGTATCCACGCCGAGGATATCCCGGAAGGCCTGCACGATCGGGATGCTACCGCCTTCGCGGATCAGCACCGGCTCCTTGCCGAAGGCCGTCTTCAGCGCGCGCTGCGCGGCTTGGCCGAAGGGCGCGTGCGGATCGGTGTAGAAGGGCTTGCCATCGTGGCCGCCGACGTAGAGCAGCGAGACACCCGGCGGGCAGTGCTTGTCGAGGTGAGCCTTCACCTTCTCCATGATCACCGCGGGGTCCTGATTCGGCACCAGGCGGAAGGTGAACTTCGCGAAAGCCTCAGCCGGCAGCACCGTCTTCGATCCTTCACCCTGATAGCCGCCACCGATGCCGTTGATCTCGGCGGTAGGGCGTGCCCAGGTGCGCTCGGCTGAGGTGTAGCCAGCCTCGCCGTGGGTCTTGGAGGAACCACTGTAGCGCAGGAAATCTTCATCGCTGGTGCCCGGCAGCTTGGACCACATCTCGCGCTCCCAGTCTTCCAGCGGCTTCACGTCATCGTAGAAGCCCTCGACCTGCACGCGGCCATCAGCATCGTGGAAGGTCGCGACCAGACGCGCAATCTCGGTGGCGGGATTCCGGATCGCGCCGCCGTAAATCCCGGAGTGCAGGTCACGCGCCGGTCCGCGGAGGATCACCTCGCAGGCGGCGATGCCACGCAGGCCGTAGCTCAGCGTCGGCTGGCCGGGGGCGACCATGCCGGTGTCGGAAATCGCGATGATGTCGCACTTCAGCAGCTCGCGGTTCGCTTCCAGGAAGGGCGCGAGGCTCGGGCTGCCGATCTCTTCTTCACCCTCGAAGAGGAAGGTCAGGTTCACCGGCAGTTCGCCCTTTTCCTTGAGCGTCTTCTCCACCCCTAGGATGTGCGCGAGCATCTGGCCCTTGTTGTCGGTCGAGCCGCGGGCCCAGATCTTGCCCTCGCGGATCTGCGGCTCGAAGGGCGGCGTGGTCCAGAGATTGAGCGGATCCACCGGCTGCACATCGTAGTGACCGTAAATGAGCACCGTCTTGCGGCCGGGCTTGTGCTCGTTCTTGGCCACCACCACCGGATGCCGCGGCGTCTCGTGCAGGGTCGTCGCGAGGCCCATGCCGGTGAGCTTGGTCACGATCCACTCCGCACAAGCGCGCACGTCCCCCGCATTCCGCGAGTCCGTGGAAACACTGGGGAAACGAAGAAAGGCGAAGAGATCCTCAAGCTCCGGCGTCATGCGCGGAATCCAAGCGGTCCCCTCCCCTGCCCGGCAAGGCGAATCCGGGGAGATGGGGAAATCGCCACGATAACCGGAAATCGGTCATATGAGCCCGATAGGGCCTATGCAGCTCCACTTCCGGGGCGACCCCGCGAAAGCGAGGATGCATGACACAAGCCCAAAATCCACCCAAGAAACCCAAACCCGTTTTCGTTCCTGCCGCAGATGAGCGACATGGAGTCCGAACACGACTACGAACCGGCCTACGTCCCGGCCGTCCAGCCCAAGAAATCCTTCTGGAGCCGGCTCGGCGGCGGGGCCTTGAGCATTTCGATCCTCGTCCACGTGATCATCCTGATCGCCGGAGCCTTCTGGGTATTCAAGATCATCAGTCCTCCCGAGAAAACAGTGGATTTCATGCCACCCGCCGGTGGTGGCGGCTCTCCCGAAGGCGAGACCCAACAGAAGGCCCGCCAGAAGATGATGACCCAAAATCTCGCCCGCGTCGCAGCCATCGGCGCCACCAGCTCTGCGATCACCCTGCCCGAGCCTGACCCGACCTCCAACATGGCCAGCCTCGGCGAGCTGAGCGGCGGGTCCCTCTCGAAGGGCAAGGGCGGCAGCGGCACGGGCGGCGGTCTGGGCAGCGGCAATGGCACCGGCGTCGGATCCGGCATGGGTCCCGGCCTCGGCGGCGGCGGCAAGGGCAACCCCTTCGGCATGATCGAGGCCAGCTCCAGCACCCTCACCGGGACCTTCTACGACCTCAAGCAAACCAGCAACCGCGAGCCCACCAACATGACCGACGACGAGATGCGCCTGACAGTGCGCGAGATCGTCGACAAGGGCTTCAAGGAAAAGGAGTTTGATAAATACTACCACGCCACGCAGAAGCTGTATCAGAACAAACTCTTCATGCCCCTCATGAGCGCGGATGGGGCGCCCGCCGCCTTCAACTGCGAGAAGGAAGTGCAGCCGCGGCGCTGGATCGTGGTCTACCGCGGCACCGTCAAGGCCCCGAAGACCGGCAAGTTCCGCTTCGTCGGCGCCTGCGATGACCTGCTCGTGATACGCTTCAACAATCGCACGATCTTCGACTACGGCTACACCCTCGGCTGCACCGGCACCCACATGTTCGGCCGCGCGGCGGACGTAGACGGCACCAACAACAACGAAGAGCTGGCCAAGGACATCCGCAAGATGGGCCCGATGAAGGTGCCGATCCAATTCTACAAGTACGACACCTCTCCGAACTACAACGACAACATCGGCGGCTTCGCCGTTGGACCGGAATTCCAAGTCCGCGCCGGGCAGAGCTATCCGATTGAGATCCTCATCGGTGAAATTCCCGGCGGATTCTTCGGCGTCGGGCTAATGATCGAAGAGATCGGCGCGAAATACGAAAAAGCCTCCACCGGTTCTCCGATCCTGCCGCTCTTCCGGACCGACGATTCACTGCCCGATCCAAACCTCAAGGGCGCCGCCCCGCAGTATGCCCCGGACGGCCCGATCTGGAAGCAAGCCGGCAGCGGCGCAGGCCTTGGTTCAGGGATCTGATTTGATCTGACCTTTTCGATTCGTGGGAGCGGGTCCGGACTACATCCGGTCCCGCTCTTCTTTGATCACCGCACAGGCATCAAAAACCGCGAACATCACCAGGAAGACCGCCTGCGCGCCACACACCGCCCAATAAATCAAGAAGCGCCACGGGTCCTTGCTCAGCCATTCATTGATCCCCCACAGACCGAAGGCGAAGAACGCCATCATCGAGAGCAGGAAATAGCTCATCATCCGCCGACGCATCACCCGGTCATGGAGGATCGCCCGGGCCAGGCCCTTGTTCTCCGACCACCGGGATGCGGGTTTCTTACTCATCGGGCGCCAGTTTTGGTCACGAGCTCGCAAACGGCAAGCCGGGTGTAATACCCCCGCGTCTCAGCTCCCCCTCGCCTTCAGCCGGTCCAGCAGGGCATTGCCAAGGATCAGCGCCGGCAGCCCCAAGGCCGCGAGCTCCAGGTAAAACCACTGCGTCGGCTTCACATCCACCGACGCCACCAGTTGTTGCGCGATCTGCTTGCCCACGTCGTCGTGCGGGCCTTTCTCGGCGCCGGGATCACGTTGCTTTTCCAAAACCTTTTCCATCTCCCGTTTGGCGGGGAACCCGAGCGCCGCCTGCGTCAGTAAAAAAGCCAGAGCAAAGACACAGAGGATCCCGCCACCGCGTTCGCTGTCCTTGTCGCCCTTGACCAAGGCGGCGAAGGAAATCAGCAGCGCCGAAGCCACCGCGATTAAGGCCGCCGCCGCGAGATAGGAGGTCCCCAGGGACTCCTTGCGTTCCGAAAGCCTGAATTCTCCCGGCTGCTGTGGGGTAGACGGGGCCGCCGAGGTCGCCGAACCCACGATCATCTGCACCCCGGTCTGGCTCCCCATGCGCCTGCCGTTGCACTCGATGGACACCCAGGGCAGGAAGAAAAACACCAGCGCTGCCAGGGCGGAGACAATGTTGAGCTTGGGGATCATTCCCCAGTTAGGACAACAAATGCCCTCGAATCAAGGCATCCCGCTTCGCCTCACAACTCGGCAAATGGATGATCCCCGCCGCAGCGCCACGGTCTTCGCAAACTCCAAAAGAATCCGCCGCCCCGCCTCTCAAGCAGCCTCAATATGCACCAACTGCGGCTTCGCGACCGGTCTGAAGCCAGGCACTGCCTCCACCCGAGCATCCCCGATGATCCGCCCGGACAGCTCCTCATAGAGCTTGATGTAGGCCTCCGCCGTATGCTGCGGCGAAAAGGCCTCGCTGCTCTGCCGCATGATCCGCGCAATCTCCCGCTCGCGCTCCTGCTCGGGCCGGATGAAGAAGCGCACCGCCTCATCGATCGCCCAGCGCAGGCCGCCGCAGTCGTGCGTCTCGAAGACGAAGCCATTGCCCCGCTGATTCGCCGCATCCAGATGCAGCACAGTATCCTGCAGGCCACCGGTGCGGTGCACGATCGGCAGGCTGCCATACTTGAGCGCCACCATCTGCGCGAGACCGCAGGGCTCGTAAGCCGACGGCACCAGCACGAAATCCGATGCGGCATAGGCCTGCCGCGACAGGCTTTCCTCGAAACCGCACACCGCCACCCGCTTCTGCAAACCGTGGAAGTTCACGATGTGCTCGAAGTGCGGCTTGAAAGGTCCATCCGCCACGAACACGACCTGCAATCCGAGCGAAGAGTAATCGTTCACCACCTGGTAAAGGATATGCGCGAGCAGCCCGCAGCCCTTCTGCGTAGGATCCAGGCGCGAAGGCCAGAATAGCATCGGCGCGCTGGCATCCTCCTCTAGGCCCAGCATCCTCTGGAGCTGAAGCTTGTTTGCCAGCTTCCCAGCCCGGTGATCCTCAGCTCCGTAGCATTGGGCGATCCGCAAGTCATGCTCCGGCGCGCAGGAAGGATCCGGTGCATTCAAAATGCCGGATGCCGCACCGCAATGGCTCTTGCCGCGCAAGACATCACACAGCCCCCACCCGGCCACGTGCCGGCCATCCATCATCTCCTGCAGGAAACTCGGGCTCACCGTGTTCACATGATCCGCCGCATTCATCGCGGAAGCCATCATGCTCACCGGATTCGAATTACGGCTCTCCTCATACGAATGTGGGTAGTGCCCGAAGTGAAGATTCTGCCAGAACCGCGCCGCATCGATCCCCCGGTCCTCCGCCTCCGCCATGGTGGTGATCTCGTCGTGAAGATTGTGCACCGTGAAGAGACTCTTGATCCCCATCGCCTTCGCCGCCGCGGGCACTAGGCCGGTCATCCAATCGTGACAGTGGACGATGTCCGGTTTGACCGCAGGCAGGATGTTCTGAATCACATCGCGCTGGAAGGCCAGCGCCGCCCGGCGGTTCGCCTCCTGCGAGCCATCGTAAACCGAGCGGCGATAAAAGAACTCGCGGTCCTTGCACAGGTAGAGGCGGCGCGACATCGGCGCATCTGGAAAGAGGCTGCGGAAGTGCGGCATGGCGACCCGCACGTCGATCCCCCGCGCCGAAAGCTCATCCACCAGCAGCGTGCTGATGTCGGCCAAGCCGCCCGCCTTCGCCCGCGGCCCGGGTATGCCGTTGCGACCGAGGTAACCGCTGCCATTGAGTTCGGGGGTAACGATCAGGATGCGCGGACGGCGCAGCCGGTGCTGCCTTTCTCTCCTCTCCGGTGAATGAACTTCAGGACTGGAGAGGTGGGCGACTTTGGCGATCATGGACGTAGGCGTGAGGAAAAGTTGCAGAGGATTCGCCCGGGTAAGACAGAGGGCAGCCGTGAGGGCTGAAATCGGCGAAAACGGGCGTGCGAGTAACTTACTAGCGGGCCTCGTGCCATCTTCACGCAGGGGCTGTCTTGGAAGCATCCAAGACTCGCAAGACCTTGCCATTGGCCCAGCTACGGAAGGTGACCAAAATGCCAAGATGAGTCACGTCAATTTATCGAATCTCCACCGGTTGCAAAACCCCACGAACGGCGATGCAGGATGCAAATACTTCCGGCCCTCCAAGGGTGAAACCGGTTTGATCCAGCACCACCGATCGAGTCGTTTCATTCATCCTGCAAGAGCAAGTCCATGAACCGTAATCCCATGCATCATACGTTTGTTTAGTCTTGGCTCATCACCACCAGCGCGTAGGGCGGCAGCGTCAAACCACCGACCACCCCTGGATGTCCGATTTCTCCCTCACGGCCTTCCACGCAAATCAGATCGGCATCGCCGAAGTCGGAGCTGTAGCCGGTCCAGTCGGCATTGAAACGGACCATCCATTCCCCCTCGGCCGGCAGGGTCAGTTCGTAGAAGTCGTGCTCGCGGTTGCTCAGGTTGAGGATCACCACCGTGCTGTCGCGCGGGCCACCTTCATGCCAGCGGTGCCAGGCCAGCACCTTGTTCTCCGCATCGCGGTGGAAGACATCGACATGCTGGCCGGTGAGACCGCGGCTGAAGCCATCCAGATTCCGCCGCAAGCGGATCAGATCGCGATACGCCAGACGGATCCCGCGGAAGCGCCGCGCCTTTTCCCAATCCAGCGGATCCTGGTCATCGAACCAACCGTCCTCCAGGAATTCCTGTCCTTGGAAAAGCATCGGCACTCCGGGTGAGGTTAGCACCACCCCCGCTGCCTGCAGGGCGCGCCGCCGCGCCCACACGCTTGCCGGGTTTCCCGGATCGATCTCGGACACGAGCCTCTGCTTGCCATTCGCCACCTCGTCGTGGGACTCGGAATAGATCACCCGCCGGAAGGCATCCTCGCTATTCTGCGGAATGATCGCGGAGACCATCGCGCCGACATCACGCGAATCGTCGTCGGGATTCTCCAGCACCGCGCGCACCGGATGCACAAAGCAAGCATCCCACTGGGTGTCGAAGCCCGCGCCACCATCCTCCACCCAAGCGGTAAGCGCAGCGTTGCATCCCAAGTCTTCCGCCACCGAAATGATCCGCGGCGAGTGCAGCTTCAGGTCCTTGTTGATCCATTGCAACACCTGCCAGCCATCCGGCAGGTCTACAGACTCATGATGCTCCAAACCCTTGGTGCGGCGGATGTAGCTGACAGCATCCATGCGCAGCCCGTCCGCGCGGAACTCTTCGATCCACATCAGCGCATTATCGCGCAGATACTGCCGGACTTCGTGCCGGCCGTAGTCCGGACGCGTGTGCCCCCACGGCGTTTCCGCCTTCCAGTCATTGTAGAAGTAGATTCCGCCCATGCCGTTCTCCGACCACGCGTCGAACTGCCACATGTCGAGCGAATCAGGACCGAAATGATTGTACACCACGTCCAGCAGCACCGCGATCCCGTGGCGGTGTGCCTCGCGGATCAGCGTCTTGAGCCCATCCGGCCCGCCGTAGCTCGCCTCCACCGCAAAGGGGTTGCAGGGATTGTAGCCCCACGAAGTCTCACCGGGGAACTCGGTCGGCGGCATCAATTCGATCACATTGATCCCCAGATCCTTCAAGTACGGCAGACGTCGTATCACACTCTCAAAGGTGCCGGTCCCGCGCTTCTTCTCCGGACAAAAGGTGCCGACGTGGAGCTCATACACCACCGCCTCGTGCAGGTAGGGAATCTCCCACTCCACATCCTGCCAGTCGAAGCGGTCGCGGTAGATCACCCCATTGCCGGTCTCGGGATCGATCATCCGCGCACGCGGATCCACCTTCAGCAGCGTCTGCTTCCCGCAGCGCAGGCAGAACTTGTAATGCTCGCCATCCTTCAGCCCGGGAACGGACACGCTCCAGATCCCCTCGCCCTCTTCCTTCGCCAGCGGGATGCCCGGCTCGGCCCAATCGTTGAAGCTTCCGGTAACATGCACCGCCTTCGCATGCGGTGCCCAGACTCGGAAGTCGGTGCCGTCATCATGCGGCATCGCGCCCATGCCGGGACGCTGGGATGGAGCGGGCTTGTTGCCTTTGCGGCTGGAGCGGCAGGGGCCGGTGCTGGTGACGTTCATAAGTTCTCACCTCCCTCAGCAAAGCCTGTGCCCTCGCCCATAAGCCCCTGACTTCAATACCATAGCAGTTTCCAAGCATGCGGAATGCATGCGGTGCGGGATGCACCCGGCCGCGAAATGCATGATCCCTCCGCATGGAACCAACCACGCTCGCCGCTTGCACGAGTGCAGGCCAAGGGCGAAGCTGAAGAGTGAAGAAAGACACGCTCATCCCCGCACGCGAAATCTTGGCGGCGCACGAACAAGCGGCTGCTGAAGTAACCCAGCTCCGCCGCAAGGGCATCCATTGCCACATCGAGGAGCACGCCGCACCGGGAGGCCATTGCCTGGACGTGGTGGTGGATCGCGAGGGACCGGTCGAAGCGGTGCCGCCACCGCCGCCACAAGTCCGAACCAAGCGCAGGCGTTTCTAATCCTTCAGCTCATGGACCCCTCCCCCTGCATGGACCTGAGTTCCGGGCACGCCTACTGGCGCGAGAAGAACGGCATCCTCGCGAACTACCCGCCGCTGGATGAAGACGTCGCCTGCGATGTGGCCATCCTCGGCGCCGGCATCACCGGTGCCCTCATCGCCGAGGCCCTGAGCGCCGATGGCCACGAAGTCATCGTGCTCGATGGCCGCGATGTCGCCACCGGGAGCACCAGCGCCAGCACCGCCTTGCTGCAATATGAGGTCGACACCCATCTCATCGACCTCATCGCGCAATACGGCACCGATGCCGCGCGAACTGCCTACCTCGCCTGCCACGATGCCATTGATCTGTTAGAAGAACGCGTGGTCAGCCTGGGCTTGGAAGCTTGCAATTTCACCCGCAAGGACAGCGTCTATCTCGCTTCGCGCCCGCGCGACGTGCCCGTCCTGCGAAAAGAGGCGGAAGCGCGGCGCCAGGCCGGCATCGAAGTCCACGAATGGTCACCGTCCGAAATCGCGGATCACTTCAGCTTCCAAGGCCATCTCGCCCTTCACTCGCCGCAAGCTGCGGAAGTGGATGCCTACCGCCTCGCCCATGGCCTGCTGGCTGAGCTTGTGCGCCGCGGCGGCAAGATCTTCGACCGCACCCGCGTCACTGCCGTGGAAATCGATGCCGCCGGGCTCATCCTCCGCACCCACCGCGGCGGCAAGGTGCGGGCCAAGCGCCTCGTCGTCGCCATGGGCTATGAGACCGAATGCCTCTTCGACACCGCTAAGCTCGTGACCCTACACAGCTCCTTCGCCCTCGCTTCCGAACCTTTGGAAGAAGCGCCAGGCTGGTGGCGGCGCTGCCTGCTGTGGGAGACCGCACGCCCCTACTTCTACCTGCGCGGCGATGCCGATGGCCGCGCAATCATCGGCGGCGAGGACCTGCCTTTCCGCAATCCCGCCGCGCGTGACCACCTCGTTCCCCGCAAGACCAAGCGGCTCGAAAAGCGCTTCCACGACCTGTTCCCGCAAGTCCGCATGGAGAGCGCCTTCTCTTGGGCTGGCACCTTCGGCGAGACGAATGACGGCCTCGCCTACATCGGCAGCTACCGCAAGCATTCCCTCTGCTACTTCGCCCTCGGCTTCGGCGGGAATGGCGTGATCTACAGCGTCGTCGCCGCGGAGATCATTCGAGCGGCACTCCGTGGCAAGGAGCACCCGTGGGCCGTGCCATTTCGCTTCGACCGCTAGGCGGGGCCACTTCGGATACAAATGGAAAAAAGCCGGACCGATGGAATCGGATCCGGCCATGCTAGGGCGGGGAAATTGTGACAAGATCAATGCGTCGCCTCTTCGTTTACGCCCGTGCCGAAGAGCCCGCCGGAAGCGATCTTGGTCAGCGCCTTGTCAGCGTTCCCTTCCTCCTCGATGGATTTGGTCAAGATTCGCGCGTCCTCATCGAAACCGAGGCACTGGGCGAACGCACGGGCCACACCATAGGCGGCGATCTCGTAGTGCTCCACGCGGTTGCCCGAAGCGATCAGCACCGCATCGCGCACGTTGCCCGGACTGGTGTTTTCCACATGCTTCTTGGCTTCCTTCACCAGGCCGCGCATCGCATCGCATTCCTCGCCTTCCGCACGCATCCCGTGGCTTTCGAAGATCTCCTGCAAGCGCGCCTTCTGCGTCCGGGTCTCATCGAGGTGATGGTTAAAGGCATCGCGGAGTTCCTCATGGCTGGCATTAGCAGCCATCTCGGGCAGAGCCGCGATCAATTGCGTTTCGGCGCTGAAGAGGTCGCGGAGTTGATCGAAGTAGAGTTGTTCAAGGTTGGTGATCATGGTGGGCCCTCTTTCGCAAGAAACGTGCCGCCGACAGAATCGCTTGCCATCAAGCCTTTGCGCTGCGCCGCCCCGTCATTCGGATGCACGATGCATCTCCCGGCACCGCAGCCTGCAATCCACCCGAGATATGAAACCCGTTAACTGCGGAGCCTCTCGCTCTCGACCTTCCGGGCGCAAAGGAAAGCCCCCGGAACTTGCGTTCCGAGGGCCTTCCGGATAGCGGGCGACCAACTCCCCCCAGACTCAGTCGCCACTTTTCCTGAATTAACTTCCTACCGAAACGCTTGATCGCAAGGGGAAAACCACCGCTGCTTCATCCGTATTTCCACTGACACGCCGATCATAAGATCGCGGCCACCAGCGCGGGATCCTTCATCACTAGATCCCGACAGGATGGCCATGTCTCCACCGCTTGGTGCAGCGCCGCCTTCGCATCGCCATGCTGGCCGCAGCGGAAGAACTCACGCGCCAGCGTGGCGTAGAAGCCCGCCGCCATCATCCGCTCCAGAGCCCCCATCCTGCCCAAGTTGCCCGCGATCTGCACCCCGTGCTGCCACTCCTGCAGCGCCACGCAGGCCCGCAATTCAAGGCGCAATACCTCCGGCGTCAGGCGTATGGACTGCGGAACTTCGTCGAGTTCCTCGATCACTTCCGGCCACAGTTCCAGTGTTGCATAGCCCTCGGCCGCGCGAAATCCCATGGCGGACCGTAGAGCGCAAGCGCGCCCGGTCAAGGCGCACCCCCCTAACAGTCGCGCCTTCGCCCTTCGCGATTTGCAGTAGTCACCCTCCGCATGGATCCGGGCTTCCGCAACGGGAGATTTCCCGGAGGACGCATTCTTTTCCAATCCGCATGCCAGCTGCTGGATAGTCCGTGGTGGGAGGCATTCCGCTTCCCTCACCGTGACCACAAGGAGGATATCATGAAGACTACATGCACTCTCGCGATCATCGCGACCCTTGCGGGCGGAACCATTTTCGATTCCGCCGCCGAAACTCCGATGCGTTCGAAGGATCTCCCGGCAACCATCGCCGCAGAGCCCGGGCTCACTACCTTCACCAGGCTGGTGAAGGCCGCTGGCCTCGAAGCGACCCTGCATCGCAGTGGTCCTTACACCATCCTGGCACCCAACGACGACGCCTTCCGCATGCTGCCGGCAGGCACACTCGAAAAACTGCTGAAGCCGTCGAACAAGCAGCGGCTGGCAGATCTGATCGCCTACCACATTGTCCCTGGAGACTTTCCCTCCGCAAAGATCGACACCGAAGAGCACGCAACTCTTCAAGGCAGCAAGCTGGTGCTGAACCATGCCCTCGGAACCATCTGGGTCGGCCGCGCCGAGGTCATCAAGAAGGACGTCGAAAGCGGCAACGGAACAGTCCACATCATCAACATGGTCCTGGAGCCCGACCGCGAATAGATAACCGATCAAACGAATGCCCAAGCAGGTGGCTGACAGGCCAGCTTGCTCGGGTATTTTTACTCTAGCAGAAATGGCACGCCTCTCCTTGGTAACGTGCATTTTACACGCCGGAGTGCAGGCCATCGCGCAATGCCGCACCCCGCGCGACCTTCGCCCAAACCACCAGCACAACCCAAGTCGCTCTGAATCAAGCGGCAGACCCTTTACCCAAGGACGGCGCGCGGATTGCGATGAAGGTTTTCATCAACCCTTAATCGAACATGACTGCTACCTTCGACGAATGCATCGAGGTCTCGAATAGCCTCCTGCGCGGTGAACTCTCGGCCGTGGAAACTTACACACAGGCTTTGGGCAAGTTCCGCCGCGAACCGGAGCGCTCGCTGCTGATGTCGATCCGCGCCGACCACCAGGATAGTGTTGTGCGCTTGCGTCGCCACATTGATGACATGGGGGTGCAGCCTGACGAAAACTCCGGCGTCTGGGGCCAATTCGCCAAAGCCGTCGAAGGCTTTGCCAAGGTCTTCGGCCAAACCACCACCCTCATGGCTCTGGAAGCTGGTGAGCTCTCCGGTGTCGACGACTATATGGTCGCCCTCGACGACCCCGAGATCATGGATGAGATCAAGCAGGAGATCCGCGACGTCCTGCTCCCCCGTCTCGAGCGCCACCTCGACTCCCTCCGCCGCGTCCGCGCCAAATAAGCCGGGCGCTCGAATACCCGATTTTCTAGGGCTGGAAATGGGCACTCTCCGCAAGGAGGGTGCCCTTTCTTTTGCCGCTCAATCTCAAATCTTAAAATGTGAGATCTTTCTCACCCTTGGAGCAACGACTGCGCCCCCTCAATCTCCGATCTGAAATCTCAAATCTCGAATTTCAAATCGCCTCTCACAGATCACCGATCACTCGGCACCCTTTGCTAATCTCTCCATCAACCCGCGCAAATCCCCAGGACTCACTGGCTTCACCAAGTGATAGTCAAATCCCGCTTCGCGCGACTGCCGTTTGTCCTCCTCGCGGCCCCAGCCGCTGAGCGCGACCATCGTCACGCCCGCACCACCGGGAAGCTGCCGGATACGCCGCGCCGCCTCAAAGCCGTCCATCCGCGGCATCCCCAGATCCATCAGGATCAGTTGCGGCATCTTTTGCTCCGCCACTGCCACCGCCTCCTCGCCGTCATAGGCCACCTTCACATCCTTGCCTTCCATCTCGAAGAACATTGCCAGGATATCCGCCGTGGTCTTGCCATCATCCACCACCAGCACATGCCGCAAGCCGCCATCACCGGCCGGGCTTTCGGCCCCGCCATCCACGGCTGTTAGGGCCAGCTCCGCACACAGGCTCTCGGCGGGCAGTCTCACCGTGAAGCGGCTGCCTTTCCCGACTCCTTCGCTCACCACCTCGATCGTTCCCCCGTGCAGTTCCACCAGCGACTTCACCAGCGTCAGCCCGATGCCCAGGCCATCCTGTCGCCCGTGATCATCCTGTTCAAAGAGATCGAAGATCGATTCGCGGCGCTCCGCCGCGATTCCCTCCCCGTCATCCACCACCGCGATCCACGGCCGCGTCCCCTCATCCACCCCGTGCAGCAATTGGATATGCCCGCCCGGCGGCGTGTATTTGGCCGCGTTCGACAGCAGGTTGGAAACCACCTGAGCCATGCGGTGCGGATCCACCTCCACCTGCACCGCCACCTCGGCCTCACGCATCTGGAAATGGTGGTCGTGCTGCAGGATCACAGGCTGGGCCGCCTCCACCGCACTGCGCAGCACCTCATCCAGGTTCACCTGCTCCTTCTTGAGCACGATCTTGCCGGTGTTGATGCGGGACATATCTAACAAATCATCGATCAGGTGAACCATTTGCCGGGTCTGGCGTTCCATCATGGCGGCTACCCTCACGACGGTCTCAGATCCGGGGGTCGAAGATCGGATGACTTCGAGCCCCGTCAAGATCGGCGCGAGGGGATTGCGCAATTCGTGGGCAAGCGTCGCCAGGAAGCGGTCCTTGCGGTGCTGGGCCTCGCGCTCCTCGGTAATGTCGGTGTGGGTCCCGAACCACAGGCGGAGCACTCCCTCCCGATCGCGCACTGGCAGCATCTGGCAGAGGTGCCAGCGGTAGTCACCGTCCGCCCGGCGGAGGGTAAAGGCCTCCCCGAAGGGGGTCCCCTTGCGGATCGCCCTGTCGAAGGCCGTGGCCATTCCGTTTGTCTCTCCGTGGAAGCTCCTCCAGTCCTCGGCCGCAGCGCTTCCACGCTCGCCGCCGGTGTAGTCATACCAGCGCTGGTTGAACCAAAAGATCTTCCCATCCGGCTGCGCCATCCAAGCCAGTTGCGGGATCGAGTTGGCCAAGGTCCGGAAGAGCTCCTCGCTCTGGCGCACTGCACTCTCCGCCGATTTGCGCTCGGTAATGTCGGTCATCGAGCCGATGTAGCCCGCAGCCTCCCCCTGCCGCGGCAGGGCGGTATCCAGAAACCAGCGGAACTCCCCGTCACTCCGCCGCACCCGGTATTCGATCGCGGTGCCCGGTGGCCGCCGGCGCGCATCCCTCAGCAGCTCCCCGGCATCCGCCCGGTCCTCGACATGCAGCCCCTCAAGCCAATCGTCGGTCAAGTCACCGCCCGGCGGCAGCCCGGTGAAGTCATACCATGAGGGGCTCAGGTCGGAGCAGCGGCCCTCCTCATCCGCACTCCAGATCATCACCGGCGCCAGATCGCCTGCCCCCGGCTCAAGGGGACCGCCGTCATAAGAATCTGGAAGAACTGGGGCCATGACTGCTGTGGTTGGGATGGGACGGCCTCTCGGGATTCTGCAACGGCGGCCTGCTGCCTCCGGAGCGGAATGCACCCCTTAGGCGGCACCCGCCGGGTGAGGCCGGATCGGTGGCATTTCAAGCAACCACGGGGATATCCGGGCCTTCACGCCCCTTTCTCCTCCGCGTTTTCTTGGCTTATGTGATTCGCTCACATTGTGGAATCCGCAGTCGCTATGCCACCCGCAGCCCCCGCATCCTTGCCGCCGCGGGATTTCCGTGCATGGTGTTAGGTTTCCATCCCCCGTATTCCCGTCACATCATGAAAACGACACTTGTCCTGTTCGCCGTCCTTCTCGCCGGCGTCGCGTTCTTCGACCTCCGGGCGCAAAACCCCGGCGGCTCCACCTCCAGCGGCGCCAAGGTCGCCTATCCCTACGGTCAGGAGTGCATCCTTACCGTCGATCCCACCGCCGAACGCACCATCCAAGTCTCCACCCAGGCCACCCCATCCGGCTTCCAGCAGGACGGCACCCTGCGGGGA
>NZ_BATP01000048.1 GCF_000739615.1 Haloferula sp. BvORR071 | reverse complement strand
TTCTTGTCCCGCGGGTCGATGGTCTTGCGATTGCGGATCATCGGGAGGGGCAAGACTCCCCCACCCTGCTCCAGCCGCTCCTTCAGGAGGTCTAGGCGGAGCCAGATCGAGTTGGTGTTGAAATACTGGTGCTTATCGATGTCCTGGAAGGCGTCGAGGTCCGCATCCGGGCACTGGGCAACTTCGCGCAGCAGCAGGCGCTGGTTGTCGCGGCGGACGGCGAGGTGGCCGCCCTTGCGGTCAGCCGGGGTGCGGCGGGTCACCTCCATCAGGAAAGGCGCGCCGGAATCCGCGAAATGCTTGAGCAAGCCGGGCTCAAGGACCGCGCCGAGGTTATCCGAGTTCGAGACGAAGGCGTATTTCACGCCATCGGCGAGCAGGCGGTCGAGCCAGCCACTGCCGACTAGAGCAGGATAGAGGTCGCCGTGGCCTGGAGGGCACCACTCCAGCGAGGGATTCGCTGGCCACTCGGCCGGCGCGAGGGTCGCCTCATCGATCTTCGGGACCTGATTCTGCATCAGCTCGACCTCGGAGGCTTGGGCGAAGCCGCCGGCGGCGTGGCGCTCAAGGTAGCCCAAGGTGTCCTCGCTGGTGCTGAAGCTATTCATGAGGAGCAGGCGGACCTTCGAGCCGCTGGCCTCGCGCAGGCTGAGGATTTGGCGGACGATCAGATCAAGGAAGGCCACGCCGGGGCGGACTTCCAGAACGCTCTTCACCTTCTGCAGGCCCATGCTAGTGCCAAGGCCGCCATTCAGCTTGATCACCACGGTCTGCGCCAGCAGTGCGGGATCGAAGCCTTCGCTGCCAGGCTCAAAGACCGCCAGCCCCTCGGCCGGGCGGATCGACTCCTCCGGGATCAGGCCGGTTTCTTCGCGGCAAAGTGCTTCATAGTTGTGGCGAAATGCACCGATGGCGGCCTCCATCACGCCAGCGGCGCGCATCTTCACTTCGAATGGGACAAAATCTCCTCGCTTCATGACTGGGGAAGTTTGACGGCCGGGGGTGGATTTTCATAGTAAATCCGCGGCGCGCACGCCCCTCCCACAGAAGCCCACCGGCCGCAAGGAAAATAAAAATTGCCGGTGGCACGAAATTTGCTGTATTTTCCGAAGTTGTCGGCTTAGAAGTCGGTTGTCCGCAGAGAGGTGCGGAAATTGGAATCATGGCTGATGCATCGCTACATCAATCGCTGGGACAGCAGCAGTCGCTGGCCCCGCAGATGCGGCGCAGCCTGGAGATCCTCCAGGCGAACTCGATGGAGCTGCAACAGCTCGTCCAACAGGCGCTGGAGATCAACCCGGTGCTGGAGGACATCACCGAATCGATCTCGCTGGACGAGAACGACCCCGATCCCGAGGAAGCTGATTCCTTGGCGAGCCTGAACGAGACGGACGACGACTGGCGCGACTTGGAGATCATGGAGCGCCGGGCGAATCCCTATTCCGCGGACGATGAGGAGCGGCGCGAGCATCTCTACAACTCGATCGTGGCGCCGGAGACCCTCCAGCAACACCTCGCCTACCAGCTCGATTTTTCCCTGGTGGAGCCGGATGTGCGGGCGGCGGCGCGACACCTCATCGGCAACCTCGATCCGCGCGGCTTCCTCGACCTACCAGCGCGCGAGCTGGCATCGCGGCTGGGGATCGCGAAGAAGACGATGGATGAGGCGCTGACCCTCTTGCAAAGCTTCGACCCAGCGGGCATTGGTGCCTCGGGTATCCAGGAATCGCTGCTGCTGCAGCTGGAGCGCAACGGTGAGGGCAACAGCCTGGAATACCGGATCGTGCGCGATCACCTGGAAGAGCTGGCACGCAAGCGCTACCCGCAGATCGCGCGGGCGCTGGGCACCAGCGTGGAACGGATTTCCGATGCGGCCTCGCGAATCGGGCGGCTGACGCCGAATCCCGGCGGCGACTTCGATCCCACCGGCAATCCCTACATCCAGCCGGATGTGGTGATCGAGAAGATCGACGACGAGTGGAAGGCGCGGCTGACGAACGAGTACATGCCGAAGCTGCGGATCAGCGATTTCTACAAGGACATGCTGGGCCGTACCACCAACGACCGGAAGGCGCGGCACTTCCTGCGCGAGCAGATCCGGGAGGGGCGGACGCTGATCCGGTCACTCTCGCTGCGGCAGGAGACGATCCTTTCGATCGCGGAGAAGCTGATCGAGCACCAGCCGGCCTTCCTCGACAAGGGGCCGCGGCACTTGCGGCCGCTGACGATGAATGAGATCGCGGACCAGATCGGGCTTCATGCGACGACGATCTCGCGGGCGGTGGCGGGCAAGTATGTGCTGACGCCGCACGGGCTGATGGAGATGCGGGCTTTCTTCGCCGCCGGTTACCAGACCGCGGATGGCACCGAGGTCTCCAATGCCGGGGTGCGCGAGGCGATCCAGGATTTGATCGCGAAGGAAGATCCGGCGAAGCCGCTCTCCGATGACGCGCTGGCGAAGCAGTTGAAGACGCAGGGCATTCCGGTGGCGCGGCGGACGGTGGCGAAATACCGCGAGCAACTGGGGATTCTGCCCTCGCACTTGCGGAAGTCGTTCACGAGCTGAGGCACGACTCTCGCGAGCCATGGAGGCACCACGAATCTTGCGGATCAGGGATTTGTTGGATTCGCAAGATTCGCGATCCCTGCCGCTCGACTCCGGGGCTATTCCGGGCGATGGTATCGAAAGATGACACCCGGTGCCGAGCGACCCCGATCCCCGCTGTGCGAAAGCCATGCGGAGGAGATGGCCAGCATGGCGACGCATGCGGTGGGCACGGCGCTGGCGATTGCGGCGCTGGTGGGAATGGTGATGGTGGCGGAGGGTGAGACCTTCAAGACGATCTCGGCGATTGTCTTCGGCGGGACCTTGGTGCTGCTCTACCTTTCCTCGACAATCTATCACGCAGTCAGCTGCCCGCGGCGGAAGCCTTGGTTGCAGGCCTTGGATCATGCGTGCATCTACCTGCTGATCGCGGGCTCCTATACGCCGCTGAGCCTGGTGGCACTGCGCGGGCCCTGGGGCTGGTCGCTGTTCGGGGTGGTGTGGTTTCTGGCGATTGCCGGGGTGCTGCTGAAGACACTCGGTCGCGGCAAGCGGACCTCGTGGTGGTCCACCGGGCTCTACATCTTCATGGGCTGGCTGGCGGTGTTTGCCTTGGGCCCGATGATCCGCGCACTGCCGGTGGCAGGGATCGCGTGGCTGGTAGCGGGCGGGCTGTGCTATACCTTTGGCGTGATCTTCTTCGCGTGGGAAAAGCTGCGCTTCAACCATGCGATCTGGCACCTCTTCGTGCTGGCGGGCAGCGCCTGCCATGTGGCGGCGACGGCGCTCTACATCCTTAAGTAAGGACGATGCCTGAGCTGCCTGAAGTCGAGACCACCCGCCGCGGGGTGGAGCCCCATGTGAAGGGTAAGAAGATCCGCGAGGTGATCGTGCGGCATCGGGGCTTGCGGTTGCCGGTGTCGGAGACACTGGATGAGATCGCGGGAGACAAGATCACCGGCGTGAGAAGGCGGTCGAAGTATTTGGTGTTCGATCTGAAGACAAAGGGCTCGCTGCTGGTGCATCTCGGGATGTCAGGCAGCTTGCGGCTGCGGCCGCCGGATGAGGACTTCAAGAAGCACGATCACATCGCGCTGACCTTGGATTCGGGGAAGCAGTTGCGCTTTCATGATCCGCGGCGCTTCGGGATCTTCCTGCATTTGCCGGAGGGCGATCCGCTGGAGCATCCGCTCTTGAAGGATCTTGGGCCGGAGCCTTTGGAGGAGGAGTTCACGGCGGAGACGCTGGCGACGGCCTTCGCGAAGAAGAGCATCGCCGTGAAGGTGGCGCTGATGGATGCGAAGACGGTGGTCGGCGTGGGGAACATCTATGCCAGCGAGGCGCTGTTCCGGGCGGGCATCTTGCCGGCGACGGCGGCGAAGAAGGTTGCGAAGCCGCGCCTGAAGAAGCTGGTGGAGGCGGTGCGCGCCGTTCTAACAGAATCGATCGAGCAGGGTGGCACGACCTTGCGGGATTTCCTGAATTCCGATGGCGAGCCGGGGTATTTTGCGCAGCGGCTGTTCGTGTATGACCGCAAGGGCGAGCCTTGCCGGGTCTGCGGCACGCTGATCAAGCATGCGGTGATGGGGCAACGCTCGACCTACTGGTGCCCGAAGTGCCAGAAGTGAGCGAGATCCGGGAGACGATGCGACCTTTCCGGCGGGGAAGAGAACCACGGATGTCACGGATGGACACGGATGAAAGGCAAGGAAGAGCGCCGGAACCTTCACCCGCGAAATTTGAACAGCCTTGTGAATGGAAGCCAGGTGAGCTTCGGTCTTGGGGCTGTCAGCATATTCCCCGATTCTAGCCCGACGATGAGTCCTGAGATCCTTGATGCCGCCCGTTGTTTGTGGAGTTACCACCAGCTCGGCCATGAGTTGTCGTCTGCCGATGTGATCCTGGTGTTTGGCAGCAATGACCTGCGGGTGGCTGAGCATGCGGCGGAGCTGTGGCTGCGCGGGCTTGCTCCCTACCTGCTCTTCTCCGGGGCGCGGGGGCGGATGACGATGGATTGGGCGGAGACTGAGGCTGCGGCGATGGCACGAGTGGCGCGGGAGAAGGGTGTGCCGGAGGAGCGGATCTTGATTGAGGATCGGGCAACGAATACGGGGGAGAACATTCGGTTCACCCGGGAGTTGTTGGGAGGGCGCGGGTTGGCGGCTGCTACGGCGATTGTCGTACAAAAGCCGTATATGGAGCGGCGGACTTTTGCGGCGCTGGGGGCGCAGTGGCCGGATCTGGAGTGCCGGCTGAGTTCGCCGGCGCTGGATTTCGACTCGTATTGCGGTGGAGAGTTGAGTGTGGATTTTGTGATCGCAGCAGTGGTGGGGGATTTTCAGAGGATTTTGGATTATCCGGCGCTGGGGTTTGCGACGGCGCAGGAGGTGCCGGAGGAGGTGATGGCGGCGTATCGGCTGTTGGTGGCGGGTGGGTTTGATTCGCGGATGAGGTAGGGAGGGGCGTGGAGCTTTCCCGCATCTTACCCAGTCCGATCACAGGGTGCCTCTTCGCTGGGTCTGCGGAGGCTCTGGACTGCAGAAGCGAACAATGAGAGGAGACAGTGACGCTGGGTGGGAATGGGTAGCGCCGTGGCTTTGCTGCGGACTTCTGCGACTGACTGCAGTGAGGGACCGTTCTGCGGGGCAGGAGCCTC
>NZ_BATP01000049.1 GCF_000739615.1 Haloferula sp. BvORR071 | reverse complement strand
CCCACCATGATGTTGACCGTGTCCTTCAGCTCAAGGAACTCGCCCTTGACGTCCACCGTGATCTTTTTGGTGAGGTCGCCATTCGCCACCGCGGTGGTCACGGTCGCGATGTTACGGACCTGGGCGGTCAGGTTACCGGCCATCAGGTTCACGTTGTCGGTGAGGTCCTTCCAGGTGCCGGCCACGCCCTTGACCTTCGCCTGGCCGCCAAGCTTGCCTTCGGTGCCCACCTCGCGGGCCACACGGGTCACTTCCGAAGCGAAAGCGCCGAGCTGCTCCACCATGGTATTCACGGTGCGGGCGGTGCGGAGGAACTCGCCCTTCAGCGGGCGGCCGTCCATTTCGGTGGCGATGTTCTGCGAGAGGTCGCCCTTCGCCACCGCACCGATCACGCGCGCCACTTCGCTGGTGGGCTGCACGAGATTGGCCACTAGACCGTTGATCGAGCCAATCGCCGCGCCCCATGAGCCCTGCACATCGCCCAAGGATGCGCGCTGGTTGATGCGGCCTTCGACGCCCACCACATCGGAGATTCGCGCCAACTCCTGGGCCATCTCTTGATTGCGGCGGATCACCTCGTTGAAGGCGTCCGCCACCTTGCCCTCGATGCCGGTCCACTCGTCCGGCATCCGGACGGTGAAGTCCCCGCGCTTGAAGGCGGTTAGAGCGGAGTGAAGTTCCTTGAGCACATCGTTCCCGGGCCTGCGCCTCTCCTTGGGAGCATCATCCCCCGACCTGCGTTTCACAGTCTTCTCAGGGGGCGTTCCGTTGACAGCGGCGGCGGAGCGGGCAGCTTTCCTCATGGGCATGGGCTTCGGGATCTGGGGTGCGAACTTCCTCCCTTCGCATGCCTTGTTCCAAGTTAGAGAGCCTTTTAGGAACCGTTGAGGGCCTAGGCCGTCGTTAGGTGCGAAGCGCCTTGATGGGTGCGCTTCGCACGAGGTGCCGTGCAAAGCGCCATGGCGTGAGGTGCAAGATGCAATTCGCACGATACTTGCAATCCTTGCGCTCCGAGCTTTGGTTGGTGAAGTGAATACCCCCCCTGTAGACACAAGCAGCATCCTTCCTTGGGAACAACTAGTCGCCAAGGCCGTGCATGACATGCGCTCGCCCCTCTCAACGATGACTACTACCTTGGCCGTACTACGCATGGCCGCGGCGGACCCGGCAAAGTCGGAGAAGCTTATCGGCATCCTGGAGCGCCAGACCGAGGATCTAACCGAACAGCTCAATCGCCTGCTGAGCGATCCGGAATCCTTCGTTCGCTAGCAAAGGCTTCATCAGTTTTCCCGATGTTGGGAGAGTCGTATTCGATTTCCAGAGAGGGTGTGGATCCGCTATAGGAATGCGGTTCCCCGATGACAGCTCCCCTAAACCGGATCGCTTCTGATCCTCTGGACGAAGAAGAGGAAGTAAGCGAACAGGTCATCCGCCAACTGCGGCAGCGGCTGCTACTCTACCAGGCGGTTCTCTGGCTGGTGCCTCTGATCGCGGTTCCCGTGGCCATTGTCTGCCTCACCCTTGTTCTCGGCGTGGAGCCCCTCTCGCCGAGCTGGTACGTTCTTCTTGGTGGCTTGGTAGGCGCGATCGCCTACTGCGGCCGCTTGGAAGCCCAGCTCGCTTGCAAACGACGAGGAAAGGACCCCGGGCGATGCAGAAAAAAGGTGATCGGGAGCACCATCGTATTCACCGTATTCCATTGCGCCGTCATCACTACCGCCGGAGCTGCTCTGTTTATTGCCATCGTCAGCCACCCCGGCGGCTGCTGACAAGCACACGGCAGCGTTCCGCCCGGTGATCAAGGCCCAATCCGCAGCGAGATGACTTCACCCTCCAACAAGATCGTCCGGGATGCCGCCGATGAGCTGCGCGCGGTGAAGCGACGCACGCTGTGCTGGCTGGTGCTCAACTGGCTTGCGCCCTTGATCGGAATTCCAGTGCTGACCCTGATGTTCCTCTTCAACGGCCTCACTCCACCGGCCCTGTACGGACTCGCGGCCCTTTTTATCGGAGCGCTCGGCTACTGTGCCTATCTGCACGCGCTCCTGAATGGCAGGCGACATGGCAGGGATCCACAACTCCATCGCGCCAAGATGATCTGGGATGCGGCGGGATATTTCATCCTTGAGACGATCCTCGCTTTCATAATGACCTACCTGCCGCTGGCTTACATTGCCGCCGCGCTGGGTTCCTGCTAGACCCGGAACGATGAACGAGGAGCCTCCCATTCCGCAGGAACCACCGCAGATCCCCCAGCGCAAGCTATGGACGACACTGCTGGCCCCGCCCTTGCTTACCGGCGGCCTCAACCTGATCATCGCGGCTCTGAGAGAAGGCCTGGGGGACGGTGGTGTCACGCTCTCCCTCTGCGTGCCGCTGGTCGGGCTGGTGGCGATCTTTGTCGGCTTGGTCCACTTTCTCGCCTGCCTGCGTGTCCGCTACCGGGGAAACAGCGTCGTCTTGTCGGGCTTCGGCTACTTCATCGGACAAGTGGTGATCTGTTTCGCAGTCTGGTTCGGCACTTGTCTTGCAGCTTTCCCGCCCCTCCGCGTCTAGAATCAAATCCATGCTCCTCCGCTCCTTCAAGGAAACCCTCAAACAGACCACCTCGCGCTGCCCGGAGTGCAAGCTACCCGCCGCCGCAGAGGTGTGGAAAACCGCCGGCACACCGTCGGCAGTTTATCTCACCCGCACCTGTGCGGAGCACGGCGAGCATACCGCCTGCATCGCCAGCGATGCCCGCTTCTACTGGCTGGCCAAGGGTGATCCGGCAAATGCCTGCGGGCCGGGCTGCGCTTGCGCCGCGGATCCCTCCGGGCGTGATGGCACGCTCGGCAGGAATGCTGCCGCCACGGACTCCGCAGTGGAGGTGCTCTCGACCTGCCTCGCGCTGATCGAGATCGTGGACTCCTGCAACCTCGCCTGCCCGACTTGCTTCGCGGACTCACCGGTGGGTGCCGCGGGCGATCGCTTGAAGTATCATCCCTTGGAAGAACTCCAGCAGCGGATCCGCGGTGTCATCGCACGCAAGGGCAAGATCGAGATCCTGCAACTCTCCGGCGGGGAGCCGACCTTGCACCCGCAGTTCTTCGAGCTGCTCGACTGGATCCATGCCGAACCGGGAATCGACTACTGCCTGGTCAACACCAATGGTGTGCGGATCGCGAAGGAGACCGAGTTCCTAACAGCCATCGGCGAGCGTGCGCGCCGCGGCCACTTCCAGCTCTACCTGCAATACGACGGTCCGCAGGAAGCCGGCCAAAAGGAACTCCGTGGGACCGACCTGCGCGACATGAAGCATACCGCGATGGAGCGCTGCGAGCGCGAGGCCATCCCCTTTACCCTGGCAATGACGGTGACACGCAGCAACCTGGCGCACCTGTGGGAGACCATCGGGCTCGGACTGCGTTTCGAGAAGTGCCGCGGGATTTCCTTCCAGCCAATGTTCCGGAGTGGACGGAGGATCAACACGGAACAAGACGAGCCGCTGAATGCCGCGGACATCATCGTCGGTGCGGTGGAGCAGGCCAACGGCCGGCTACGCTACGAGGACTTCACTCCCCTGCCCTGCGGCGATCCGAACTGCGCCACCATCGGCTACCTGCTGCGCACACCACTGGGAGTCCGCAGCATCTCGGAGTTCATCGACTTCGCCAGCGTGCAGGGCTTCCTGCGTGACAAGGTGCGCTACGAGCTCTCCGACCTGATCCAGTGCGGCTGCGAGAATACCGAGCTGGGCGAAATCCTGCACCGCTTCGAGATGAAGGAGGAGAACGCCTTCCGGCTCTTCATCAAGCCCTTCATGGATGCCTGGACCTGGGACCAGGACCGCATCGACCGCTGCTGCACCCACGTGATCCGGCCGGATGGCAAGTTGGACTCCTTCTGCCGCTACTACTCTGGTTTTCCCGATGCGATATGAGCGCCGAGAGTCCACGCCCGAACCCGGCGATTTCAGCAATCCGCTACATCGTCTGGGCGCTACCTCTCCCCATGTTGATCGCCGCCTTGTATCTACGTTCAAGATTCCCCGAGAACCGGAGCCTTGAAAATCTCCTGCTCCTGGCCGGACCACTCACCCTTGCCGGGTTGGCTTTGTTTGATGCGCTGCTCTACTGCAACGAGTACCGGATTCCCCGCGATCACCCGAAGGCCAGGATCGTAACTGGCGTCACGATGTATATCGTCTTTCAATTGGTGTTTCTCGGGGTCTTGACCATGATCGGCCGCTGGCTGGCGAAACTCTCATCTGGATTCTGATTCTTCTGCCGCATGTCATTGCCCTACCGCACCGGCAGCCCACTGCCACCTCCTCCGCCCTCGCGCAAGTCCGGCTGCCTGCGGGTGGGGATCTGGCTCTTGCCCTCGGTGATCCTGCCGATGTGCCTGTTTGGCGCCGGTCAACTGACCAATTCGACCCTCGGCCTCTATGTGGGTGGAGCGATTGGCTTGGGCCTGACCATCTACCTGGGGCACTTCAATGCCATGCTCCGTTGCCAGCAACTGGGGATTCCACAAAACCATCCGAAGGCAGCCATCGGCTCGCACGTCTTCATCTTCGTGATAGTCCAAGTGCTGGTGGTTCCCGCCTTGTGGTTCGCCTTGGCCTGGGGTGCCTGCGTGCTCATGGGTGGAGGCCACTACTGATCTTCCATGCCCTTTCCCCTCTCCAACGGCAGCCCGGTCTACTCGCTGATGGTCATCGCGGGTATCGGCATCGGCGCGGTCTATTGGTTCCGGGCCTCGAAGCATGATGGCAGGCTGCCGCTGATCTACCTCGGCGGCTTGGTGGGTGCCTTCGTCGGTGCCAAGCTTGCCTATCTCTTCTCCGAAGGCTGGCTGCATTGGAACGATCCGATGCGCTGGCAGCTGTGGGCCTCGGGCAAGTCAATCATCGGCGCGCTGCCCGGCGGCTGGGCCGGCGTGGAGATCGTGAAGAAGGCGATGGGTTATCGTGCCGTCACCGGCGACCGCTTCGCGATGCTAATCCCGGTGCCGCTGATCCTCGGCCGCATTGGCTGTCTGTACGCCGGCTGCTGCCAGGGGATCGAATGTTCCTTCGGCAGATGGCCCGCAGTGCCGGTGGAGATCGCATTCCAGACCGCAGCGTTGCTTGCCTTGCTGGTGCTGCGCGCCAAGCGACTTCAGACCGGGCAGCACTTCCACCTCTATCTGATGGCCTACGGCTTGTTCCGCTTCGCCCACGAATTCCTGCGCGCCACGCCCAAACCCTTCGGCGGGCTTTCGGGGTATCAGATCATCGCCTTGCTGACCGCCGCAGCGGCACTGATCGCCTACCGGCAACGCGCCCGCGCGGCAGAAGCTCCGCTGCCGCTTGAATCAGCGCGCTGACTTGGTAGAACCGGCCGCGATGGAAGAAGCCCCACCGAGCGCCAGCCGCAGCATCGCCTGGCTTCGCTTCCTGACCTGGATCGTGCCCGGCGGCCTGCTGCCCTTTCTGTTCGGTGCCTTGATGCAGGGTTCGCTGATCGCCCTGGTGGGGCTGATCGGGTTCGTCGCGATCACCGCCTTCGCCGCCGCATTCCAAGGCCTGCTCGTCTGCCAGCAGATGGCAGTGCCGAAAGAGGACCACCGCGAGACGATCTGGATGAACTTCTGGAACTACCTCAGGCTACAGCTTGCCGTGGCCCCGCTGGTGATGGTGATCGCATTCGGCCCGCTGCTTTTCATCGCTTGGTGCGCTTGAGCGGCCCCGTGCTGTCATACATATCCTGCAAGATCCGGCTCGGGGCGGCGTAATCCTCCCCGGCACCCGCAGCTCTCTAGCCGCACCACCGATCCATGCTTCTTGTCCGAGTTTCCCTTGTTGTTCCCGCCCTCTTCCCTGCCCTTCTCGCTGCCAGTCCCCTCGATAGTCTCCGCTTCGGCGATGAGGCATCCGAGAAGTCGCATGCCTTGAGCGCCAGCCTCTCCGAGGTCCGGCCCGGAGGTCTTGGTGAAGCCTCGCGCCTGCTGCTTCCCGGCGGTGATCCGGCGTGGCAAGGCGGCACGCTCAAGTTCCACCTGAAGGTCGATCCCGCACAGCAGAACTATTTCACCCTGCGCCTCTGGGGCAGCGATGAGAGCCACAATCACATGCTGCTGTTCATCGACGGCAAGCAGATCGGCTACCGCCACCTCGGCGATTATGAGGCGCTTGATCTGGGCAGCGATGGCCCCGCCTTTCCCGGGCGCTTCAGCTATCGCACTGGCCCGCTGCCGCTGGCCCTGACCAAGGGCAAGGAGAGCATCGACTGCGAGATCCGCGCCTATGGTCCGCTCTCTGCCTACGCGAACCAGTTCGACGATTACCAGAAGCCGATGCGGGACCCGAGCCGCGGCCTCTACCGTGCCTACACCCACACCGAGAGCTGCTTCATCCCGCCTGCCGATGAGAAGCAAGGCAGCGCTCCGGCAAGCCTCCAGACACGCACGACGCCCGGGCCGGAAGTCATGGATGCCGTGAAGGCCCGCGTGGACGGTGAGATCGAGCGGCTGCTGCGCGATCCCGCCCGCCCGGCCAACCAGATGCAGGCCCTCTTCCTCGCCAAGGCCTACCACACCCCATGGTGCAAGGCCGCAGGCAAGCCGGAGACCGTGACCAAGGTGCTCGCCAGCCTCGATGCGCTTTACCGCGGCTACGTCGCCAATCCGAAACTCGCCGAGGAGGAACCATCGACCTGGAATCCCGATTGGTTCGGCCTCGGCCCCTCCGGGCAGGCGATCCAGCTGCTGGAGAAGGAACTCAAACCGCACTTCGACGAGAGCATCGATGACGGCACCGGCAAGCAGGTGAAGCGCCGCGAGGCCTTCCGCGCGATGCTGCTGGCCTGCCGCGACTGGCACCGCGAGCACCGCCGCCAGTACACGAACCAATCGATGATCAACGACCTCTACGGCATCTACCTCGCGAACCGGGGAATCGCCGTACTTGATCCCACCGCCGCGCTGCCGGAAGCGGCTGCCCTGCGCTACCTGCACGAGTCGGTCGGCTTGGCACCATGGCTCGGCAGCGAGCAGGACGGCAAGCCACAGAAGCCGCTGGGCGACGACTACCTCCAGCTCACCGCCAAGGGCCTGACCCGGGAGCTCGGCTTCGTGGGCAACTACGGCGAGGTGCTCGACTGGGTCGCGCAGATCTACGATGCCACCCGTACTTCCCCCGGCCAGCCCGGCGATCCCGCGCTGAAGAACCAGCTCATCAAGATCGCCCGTGCCCGTGCACCCTTCCGCTATCCCTTGCAGGACCGCGATGGCTTCCGCGCGATGGTCCAAGAGACCGCCGTCGGCTGGCGGGATGTCCACTACCCGGGCGATGTAACCTACACCCAGCGCCCCTCTTGGGATGGCAATCCGCTGGAAACGGCCGCCACCACCGGCGACCCGCAGCTTCTCGGCGGCGTGCAGCAGATGCTGGAGGACAACCAGCTCTACGCCACGCTGGTGGAGACCATGAAGGAGAAGGGCTTCCGCACCACCTTCGGCCTGCTGGCGGTGCCGGATCAACTTGAGAAGGTAGGAGCGCCTGCCACGGCTCCGCGACGCCTCCCGATGTCCGCGGATCAGCCGGACTTCGTCTTCAGCGATGAGGAGGACGGCGTGGTCGCGATCAAGAGCGGCGAGGAGATCCTCTACGCTTCCCTCTACTGGCGCGCACGCCATGGCGTGAACTTCCTCGGCCGGGTTCACTACATGACCCCGGAGATCGACCGCATCGCCACGGTGGCGGAGGAGATCCAGTTCACGCCCTCCGGCATGGACTACAAGCGGCCGGACTGGACGAACTTTGCCTTCGGCAATGGCGGGCCGCGCTATCCGAAGGATTTCGTCTCCGCCCACAGCGGGGAGATCCTGCCGATCGCGAAGATCCCGGAGGGCGTCTCCTTCAAACCCGGCCAGGAGAATATCCATGCGGGGCGTGGGGACTTCTATCAGCTACGGTACGGGCCCTACCTCATCGCCATGAACATGAGCATGGACAAGAGCTTCGACTTCAAGGCCCCCGACCAGGCCGGCCTGCGCAACCTGGTGACCGGCAAGGATGTCGCCGCCGGAGCGACGGCCAAGATCGGCCCGCGGACCACCGTGGTACTACGCTCGAAGTAGCACCCGCTTCCTACTTCAGGTTCCGGAGATCCCCGAGCCCCGCCCAAGGAGTATCCCCCCGGCGCATCGAAAGCTTCGGCGTGTCGGGGGTATTGCGATCCGGGATGAAGAGATGGAAATCCGGCTCGGTGAGGTGCTCGATCTCCGTGCCCGAAACCCCGCGCAGGCGGATGCGGCCGACCACGCGGAACTCGCTCGATCTCCCGGAGGGCTGAGTCTCGGTCCAGTGATCTCCCTCGCGCTTCCAGTTGCGCGGGCCAGGATCATCATAGGGGTAGTCGAAGACGAAGCGCTCAGGCTGGGCGCCCGGCATTTCCGGTGGTGGCTCCTTCAAGGCAGCGAAGGATGGATAGACACGCAGCGGCTCAAAATCCGGATCATTCGCCAGCTCGGGCACGTAGGGATAGCGCGCATCGATCGCCTTCTGGAGCAGCTCCACGGCAACGGCCGCATGTTGCTCCGCCTGAATCATGCGCTCGCTCTCCGGCAATTCCTGCTGTGTCAGAACGCGGGCAACCGCCTGCGCCACCAGCCGGGCGGCAGCCGAATATTCCTCCCAGCGCCCGGGAAAGGTCACCGGGATCTCCCTGGCATTGCGAACCGCCTGCGCGGCATCCCCCTCGTCGAGCGCCATCTGCGCCAGCGAATGCCAGCGCTCGGCGATGAACTTGCTCGACTCGACATCGTCCGGACGGGCAGCCAGCGCACGGCGGTGGCATTCGATCGAGGCCTCGTAAAGTTGCCGCGCGTTGGCGGTATCGCCCGCCTTGCGTTTGAGCTTGGCCAAGACCTCGAGTGCCACGCCCTCGCGCGTCGCGTGTTTATCATCGGCGGGGAACTCTTCACCCAAGCGGTGCTGTGCCGCGATACTCTCCTGCAACTCCGGCTCCGCTTCCCAAGAGCGCCCGAGATTCAGCAGGCTCATCCCCATCAGCATACGGCAGCGCGCGGAGGACGAGCGATACTCCGGGACCGAGGGCAGATCCTGCGCGAGGCGATCGTAGTGGGTCATCGCCTCCCGCAAATATACAAGGGCTTCATCCCAGCGTCCGGAGAAGGTCATGATGTGACCCAGATTCATGCAGGTGGTGGCCAACAGGTCGCGGTTGCCGCGGCTGGAGGGCTCCTCCTGGAGCAATTGCTCCTGCACGCCCTTTGCCAGCAGGAACTCCTGCTCCACCCCCGGCTGATTCGCATGGTTCAGCACTCCCGCGAAGTTCGCATGCACATTCCCGAGCAGAGAGCGGTAGGCCGGTTCCTCGGGGAAATCCTTTACCAGCGCTTCACTGGCGGCGAGTGCCTCACGGATCATCGGCATCGCCTCCTCATGCTTGCCGCTGCGCGCCAGCATCTGCCCGGAGTTCATCAGCAGCGTGACCAGATTCTCGCGGTATTCTGCATTCTCCGGATAGTCCGCGGATAGCTTGCGGGCGACTTCCACGGAGCGGGCCTGCGCGGCGAGTGCGGCTTCACGGTCACCGGCAACGTCGAGCATCGAGGCAAGGTTGTTGCAGGCGGCCAGCAATGCCTCGCGGTGTTCCGGGTTCCGCGGCTCGGCGGCGACCAGCGCTTCGCTGGCCTCCACCGCCTGGCGGAATGCGCCCAGGGATTTATCCGGGCGTCCCAGCTCCTGATAGAGCAGGCCCAGTCGATTGAGCGCGCTGCCCCGCCCGGCACTGAAGGAAAGGCCGGCGCCATCATTCGCGGAGAGTTCTTCGTAGAATGGCAAGGCGCTCTCTAACAGCGAACGCCGCAGCTCCAGGAAGTCCGCCTCGCGCAGGCGCGGATCATCCGCGACCTTGTTGAGGAATTGATCCGTGGCACCCCTTGCCTTGGCCAGGTTGGCTTCGGCCAAGGCGCGATTGCGCTCCGCCTCCCTGCGGCTCGCATCCGCATTCTCGCTCTCATGCTTGGCCCGCGAGGCCTGCTGCAGGCTCACCGTGGTGCCGGTGATCATCGCCGCAGCGACCAGTGCGGCGGAGGCAAAAACGACGCGATTGCGGCGCGCGAATTTCGAGAACTGATAGCTCCAAGTCGGCGCGGCCGCACTCACCGGCTCGCGGTCGAGATAGCGGCGCAGGTCCGCGGCCAGCGCGGTGGCCGTTTCGTAGCGGCGGCGGCGGTCTTTCTCGAGCGCCTTCATCGCGATCCAGTCCAGGTCCCCGCGCAGGGCCCGCCGCGACTTCAATTGCTCACCGCCGCCATGGGTGAGGCTGCTCGGACGCAGTGCTTCCTGGGTGCGGATGCGCCGTAGAGTCTCATCGTAGGCTTCACTCACCGGCGCGCCCGCAGCCAGCGGTGTGCTGCCGGTGAGCAGCTCGTAGAGGATCACGCCCAGCGAGTAGATATCGCTGCGGGTATCCACGTCCGTCACGCTGCCGGCCTGCTCCGGGCTCATGTAGGGCAGGGTTCCCAGGATCGCGCCCGCGCGGGTCTGCAGCAGGCTGGCGTCCAGCGCGCCGGGCGGCGTGGCTGCCAGCGCCTTGGCGATGCCGAAGTCAATGACCTTCGCCACCGGCTTGCCATCGATCTCCGCCACCAGGATATTCGATGGCTTCAGGTCGCGATGCAGGATCGCCTTCTGGTGCGCGTGCTGCACCGCCTGGCACACGGGGATGAATAGCTCGATCCGCTCGCGCAGCCCGAGGCCACGGGAGTTGCAGTAGCTCACCAGCGGCTCGCCCTTCACCAGCTCCATCGCGAAGAAGGGCCGCCCATCGGCGGTCGCCCCGGCATCCAGCACTGCGGCGATATTCGGGTGATCCATCAGCGCCAGCGCCTGGCTCTCCGCGGCGAAGCGCGCGATGATCTCGCGGCTGTTCATTCCGCGCCGGATCAGCTTCAGCGCGATCGCCCGCTGGATCGGTTGCAATTGCTCCGCGGACCAGACGTAGCCGAAGCCGCCCTCGCCCAAGGGCTCGACCAGCCGGTAGCGCGAAATCATGTCACCGGGATGGTCCTCGCACTCGTCCTCGCTCAGGGCAGGTTCATCCGGGACCAGGGTGTGGAAGCCCATGTCGAACAAGGCAACCGCATGCTCGCCCGTGATCGGGCCGCGCGACGCAGTGCTTGGGGGATCGCTGGACATCTGTGTGGATCGAAGCACAGCAAATCCCGGTCCGAAAACGCGAAATCGTGTTCCAAATGGAATAGCACTCCTAACAGCCCGGCCGACGGCGCGGGCGCAATGCACAATGCCCCTTGAACCCGCCCGCGCACGCCGCTAGCTTTCCATGGTGTACCGGTTCCTCCTTCCCCTCGTCCTGCTTTTCAGCCTCCCCTCGGCGAACGCCGCCTACGAGACTTGGACCCGCAGCGACGGGAAGTCCGCTGAGATGGAATTCCTGAAGCTCGAAAAGGTGGATGGCGAGGAGATGGTCACCTTCCGCACCCGCGCTGGCAATTCCGTGACCATGAAGCTCGTGGACCTCCTGCAGCCGGACTGGAAGCGGGCCCGCGATGCCGCAGCAGCGGCGACGCCAGCCGGTCCTCCCGGACTCACGCTGGAGTTCCACAAGGCGATCGGAGTTCCTCCCAAGCCACTCCCGGACGGCAAGACGACTCCCGAGGCCCTGTCTTTCCAATTCGTGGTGAAGGGAGAGAGCTACGTGGGCATCAAGAAGGACAGCCTGGTGGTCGAGCCCTTTGAGATCGGCGGCAAAGCCGTGCCTGCAAAGTCTTGGCAAGCGTCCAGCGGCAGCGGCCCGAGCGCCTACCTGATGGTCGAGGCGCGGGGCGATTTCGATCTGGAAAAGTTCAGTGGCTGCAAGCTCGCCGCCAAGGTCACCGCCCTGCGCGGCACCAAAAAGCAAAGCACCAAGGTCGAGGCCAAGGTCAACAGCAAGACCGGCAAGAGCGAGTTGAAGGTCGGCCCCGTGGTCTTGGATTTCCACCACTCCTATGCGACCACCAACGGGGTCGAGAGACATTTCCTGTATGTCGAGCCGAACTATGCGGGCGAAAAGCAAGATCCGCGGCAGATCATCAAGTGCGCCTTGGAGTCCGACGGCAAGGAGGTGCGTGAACTCGCCTACGAGAAGGGGATGAAAAGCGTCACCGTGGCCGTCGACTACTGGGAGGATCTGGTCGAAAGCGAACTCGAATTGAAAGCCACGGCACCCTGAGCCGCCGATGCGCCTTGAACCCGCCCGCGCGCGCCGCTAGGTTTCCATGGTGCCCCGGATCCTCATTCCCCTCCTCCTTCTCTGCGCCACCGCCGCACACGGCGAATTTTCCCAATGGACCAGCAAGGACGGCAAGGTCGCCGAGCTGGAACTGCTCAAGCTGGAGAAGAAGTCCGACGCCGAGACGGTCACCTTTCGCACCCGCGCCGGCAAGACGGTGACAATGAATCTCACCGACCTGCAGGAAGCAGATTGGCAGCGCGCCCGCGAGGCAGCAGCACCACCCGCCGCCGCTGATGCGGCTCCCGCGGGGAATCTGAAGGTCGCCTTTGAGAGGGCGACGGTATTTCCCGACCGGCCCGTCCCCGGAAGCACGCCTCTACCCGCCCAAGTGGAGTACCGCTTTCAGATCAGCGGCAGCAACTACGCGGGCCTGAAAGCAGACAGCCTGGTGGTAGAGCCTCTCAAGATCGGCAATCGTACGGTCTCCGCGAGGAGCTGGATGCCGAACTGCACCCCCGGTGCCGGCGGAGTAACGCTCACCCTCAGCAGTCCCGGCAAATTCGACGAGGCGAAGCTGAGCGGCAGCAAGCTATCCGGCAGTCTCATCGCCTATTCCGGCACGGTGGTGAAGACCGAGAAAATCGAGATGAAGGTGCCGAAGGAGGAAGGCAAACTTACCTACGCCAAGGCGGGCCCTTTCACCGTGCATCTCGGACGTGACGTGCGCCAGGTCACCGTCGGGATCGATGAGAAGGACCGCCAGCGGATCATCAGCTACCGGCTCGATGGCAGCACCAGCAGCGGCGGCTTCAGCCTTGATCTCGTGAAGGTGGACAAGACGGTGCCGGTGATCGTCGACTACTGGGAAGAGTTGAAGGAGAATACCCTCAAGCTGGAGGGCACCCCGCCTTAGCCCCGGCGGCGGTCCCGCCGGGGATTCTCTATCGCGATCAATGGATCGTTCCATTGAGGCCGTTCGGAAAGAACAGACCGGATGTCGCATTGATACCGCCATAGACGATGTTCAGCACCTGTCGCGTGGTGCGGCTGAAGGCGATGGAGTTTTCATCCGCGGGCACAATATTCGCCTGGCCGCCTACTGTCACCCCTTGGTCGAGCGAGCCGGCCGACACGTTGTCGAGCGAAGCTCGGAGGTTGGAGATGGAGTTCGCGATATTCTGGGCCGTGGTGCCCGCCCCATAGATCAGGGCGCGCACCGTCCCCGCATGATAAGCTTCCACGCCGAGAATCCCGGCGGCGGCTTCCAAAAAGGCCTTGTTCGTCACCAGCGGGCTCGCTCCCTTGTAAGCGGTCACCCCGACGTCTTCGAAGATAAAGGCACCGAGCAGGAAGTTCAGCTCGTTGGCAAAGGGATCGAAATTGCCGATCCCCAGCAGGTTGCCGAGCGTGTTGAAGCTGTTTTGCAAGTCGATCGCAGGTCGTGCGACGTGTCCGAAACGGGTGCCATCCAAGGCGGTTCTCAGGAAGGCCACGTGGTTGGCTTCGTCCTCGGCAATCTCGTTCGCATACTGGGCGATGGCCGGCGTGCTGAAGGTCACCTTCGGATTGGCCTTCACGGTGACCGCGCCCGCCGTGCCACTGCCATCGGTGCCGACGCTTACGCCTTCCAAGCCTTGGCCCGTGGTGCCGCGGAGATAGTACTCAGCTTCCAGATATTCCAGATTGAGGGCGAAGTTCAAGATGTCGGCATCACGCTTGGCCTTCTTGTTGCCGAAGAAATACGCCGGGGCTGCAGAAGCACCCGGCGCCGTAGCGAGGGCGGCCCCTCCGACCCCCAGACCGACGGAGCGCAAGAAGGCGCGGCGGCCCGAAGCGGAATCGAGGAGGCTGGAGCGGAGGGATGGATCAGTGGTTTTCATATGGTTCCTGTATGGAGGGTTCGCCCGATGGGAATCCCCGGGCACAACCGCTTTCGCAAACGCCGCACCACAGCCTTCCAACAAGCTCCATTCCCTACTCCCAGAAGCAGTGCAGTCTGCTGCGATTCAAGGAATCACGACAGCGAACCCTAACAACCGATGCAAGCTGCATCGGCTCACATGCAGAATAGGGTTATTCGAAACTCGCCTCCTTCCGCGGATACAACAGGCCCGTTATCCGAGCCCTAAAAACTAATGCGCCTCGCGCAGGGCCTGCTTCAGAGCCAGCAACTCCTCGTCGATCCGCGCCTCATCCGGGTTTTCCAAAGTGGCGGCGATCTGCTGGCGCAAGCCATCGCGGAATCTCCGGCGCAGCCGGCTCACGGCCTTGCGCACCGCATCGCCATTCATACCCAGCGAATTTGCAGCGGCCTCGTAGTTGCCATCGGCCACGGCCGCGGCATTGAGGAAAGGTTCCAGCACCGCGAATTGCGCGCCGCGCCCGGCAGCGCCTTCACTGCGGCCGAGCTCTTCGAGCGTCCTTGCCAGCAGCGACATCGCCCAAGATCGATCGAAGAGGGCCTCCGGCGTGAGCGGATCGGCCGGCTCATTCGCATAGCGCTCCTCACCCTCGCGCCAATCCAGTGAGACCAGCGCAATGCCACCGCCGCGCTTGAGCGCACGGTCGCGCGCACGTGCATCGCCGATGTAGCGCTGGAAGACGGTGAGCAGGAAGGTCCGCAGCTTGCCGAGCTCCTGACTCGCCGCAGCGAAGAGATTCTTCTCCAGCACATACTGGAAGAAGCCTTGGGTGAGATCCTCGGCATCCTCACGCGTGCCACCCTGGCGCCGGGCGAAGACGTAGAGCGGATACCAATAAGCGTGGCACAGCTCTTCCAGCGAGCGCCGCCGCTCCTCCGGATCATCAGCGCGACAACTTGCCGCCAGTAGGGTCCACTGCGTGGCGGGGAATGGCGACGGGTGTGTTGCGGTCATGGCGAAGGAGTGCCGTTTTCCGGAAAAAAGCTAGGCTGCGGGAAGCCCCGGGGGAAAGGTGAAACTTCCCCGCTGTCGATCTTGTCCGGTAGCGGCGCGGAACACTCCCGGACTTGGCGACACTCCTTTGCACCTGCCCCGCGCGCCGCAAACGCCGCCGGAGCAGCACTGTCATCCGATCCCGACTCCAAACTCACTGCTGGCCAATCCCTGCCACCGCTCCGACACTTTTCGCATGATCCGTCGCTTTCTTTTTTCCGTCCTGTTTCTCGGATCGCTGCCGCTTCAAGCGCAGGCCCAAGCACCGCCAGCCGCCCACAAGAATGTCCTGCTGATCTGCGTGGACGACCTGAAGCCGAACCTCGGCTGCTACGGCGACAAAATCGCCAAGTCCCCGAACCTCGACAAGCTGGCCGCCCGTGGCATGCGCTTCGACCGCGCCTACTGCAACCAAGCGGTCTGCGCCTGCTCGCGGAACAATCTCTTGCTCGGCTCGCGCTCGACCTCGCTGGGCATCTACGACCTCTCGACGAATTTCCGCAAGGCGGTGCCGGATGCGGTGACGCTGCCGCAGTGGTTCATGAAGAACGGTTACCGGGCGGAAGCCGTCGGTAAAATTCTCCACAGCGGTCACGGCAATACCGATGACGCCGCCTCCTGGAGTGTGCCGACCGTGCCCTTCAAGGTGGTGGAATACTTGAAGCCGGAGAGCACCGACGGCGGCAAGCTGACCCGCGAGGAGGCCTACTTCGGCAACCAAGAGCTCGGCCGCATCGGCCATCTGCCGAAAGGCACGGCCTGGGAGCGAGCCGATGTGCCGGACAATGCTTACTCGGACGGCAAGATCGCCGACGAAACGATCAAGCGCCTGCAGGCGGCAAAGGAACGCGGCATGCCCTTCTTCATCGGCTGCGGCTTCGTGAAGCCGCACCTGCCCTTCACCGCTCCGGAGAAATACTGGAAGATGTATGACCCCGCGGCCTTCCAACTGGCCAAGCTCAAGACGCCGCCCGAAGGCGCCCCACCCTACGCCGGCAAACGCGGCGGCGAGATCACCAACTTCATCCCGGTGCCGGAGGATGGCCAGATTGATGACGCGCTCTCCCGCGAGCTGATCCACGGCTACTATGCGGCGATGAGTTACATGGACGCCCAGCTCGGCCGGGTGATGGATGAGCTCGATCGTCTCGGCCTCGCCGAAAATACCGTGATCGTCCTCTGGGGTGACCACGGCTGGCACCTCGGCGACCACGGCATGTGGACCAAGCACACCAACTACGAAGAGGACACCCGCATCCCTCTGTTCGTCATCGCACCCGGCGTGACCAAGCCCGGCTCGGCCGGTGGCTTCGCGGAGACCGTCGATCTCTACCCCACCCTGGTGGAACTCGCCGGCCTGCCGAAGGCGGAGGTGCCTCAGACCATGGATGGCCTCAGCCTAGTGCCCACGCTCAAGGACCCCGCGGTCAAGACCCGCGACTACATCACCCACTGCTTCCCCCGGGGCGAAGGCCGTCTCGGCCGCGCGATCCGCACCGAGCGCTACCGCATGGTCGAGTGGAAGAAGTTCGGCGAAACCGCGGACAAGGCCGACATCGAGCTCTATGACTACGATGCCGAGATCCCGGAGGTGAAAAACCTCGCCGCGGAAAAGCCAGAGATCGTGAAGGAACTGCGTGAGCTACTGGCGAAGCAGCCCGAGGCACTGCCAAAGCTGGAGAAGCAGTAGCTCACACGCCAGGTCACTTCACCGGCATCCGCATCGCCGGATCGCCTAACAGCGACCACATCTGCAAATGCTCCTCCCGCTGCTGCTCCAGCGGGACCGAACCGCCCGTGCCATCGATGGTGTCGAAGACCTTGAAGACCAGCTTCGACATCTTCGCACCGTTGATCGCGCCGCGAATCGTGAGCCACCAATCTCCCGCAGTGGCAGGACCCTCTGGCTGGGCAGCACAAGCCGCGAGTCCCTTCCCCGCCAGGTAGCCGATGGTCGAGTAGCTCACGGCACTCGCCCCGATGACCGCGGCGGGCCCGGACGGCGAACGCATCGCCCGAACCGCATAGGCGTTCTGGTTCGCGAGCGCATGGCAGCCGCAGGTGAAGAAGATCCCGCGCGGCGGCCCTTGCGGCGGCGACCACACGTCCTGCAACAGATAGGTCGATCCGGTGGAATAGAGCCCCATCGGGTCCGAGTGGCCGAAGAAGGACAACACTTCCCAGCTCCCCGCGGTGAGCTGATCCAGCGCCGGATCGAAGGCGGCATCGCTTTGCGGGAAGGGCTTCAGGCAAAGGTCCGCCGCGCCACTGATCTTCCATTCGCGATTCACGCCCACCAGCATCGAGTTCGCTTGGAAAGCCATGAACACATCCACCGGCCAGAGGTGTTTCTCCAGCGCGATCGGATTGCCGATGATGCAGCCGATCTTGCGATCCGCCGCTTGCCCCTCCTGCTCGAAGCGGAGGATCTTCGCCACCATCGCGGCCATCTCTTCCGGCGAGCCCGCGGGCAGGCGTCCCACCACATTGGCGTCACTCGCCAGGATGCCATCACTGGCCCGGCCCTCCATCCGGCGGTAAACGCCCTTGCCTCCGGGCAGGACGCAATCGGCTCGGGCGGCGCCCTGGGCATCGAGCGCACCCGCCAGGATCACACAGCCTTTCGCAGCCTTCACTTTCTCCAGGTAGCCATCGCCCGCCTCAATCAACTCGACGGTATAGCCCTGCGCACGGCGATGCTGCGCCAGCGGCTCGATCGCCGCCTTCAAAGGTGTCGCGTAGAATACCGTCCATGGCCGCGCCTCCTCGGCGGCGGCAGCGGTGACGACTAGAAGGAGGAGGGAGAGAATCCGGAGCTTCACGGCGATCCGCATTCAGGATCACCGCCCGCCTGCTGGCAACTTCATACGCCGACAGCCGGAATAACTCACCCGGCCTCCCTCACTTCTTCGCACCCGCCGTGCCCGCGGTCGCGAATCTCGCACCGCCTTCCTTCGCATCCAGCACCTCGCACATCTTCGCGCAGAAGGCCGGCAGGTCATCCGGGCTGCGGGAAGTCACCAAGTTCCCATCGACCACCACCTCCTTGTCGAGCCAGTCGGCACCGGCGTTCTGCAGATCCTTGGCGATCGAGTGATAGGAAGTCATCTTCCGGCCCTCCACCAAGCCCGCATCGATCAACACCTGGCCGCCGTGACAGATCACGAAGGATGGCTTGCCCGCGGAAAAGAACTCGCTCACAAAGTCTTGGGCTTGCGGCAAAGTACGCAGGCTGTCGGAGTTCAAAACCCCGCCGGGCAGCAGCAGCGCATCGTAGTCACCGGCGTCGGCATCATCCAGACCCACGTCCGCCGCGATGATCTGGCCCCAGTTCTCTTCATCCCAGCCGCGGATCGAATCGCCATCCGGCGTGATCACATCCACCCGCGCCCCGCAACTTTCCAGCACATCGACCGGGGTCATCAGCTCGGATTGCTCAAAGCCATTGGCGGCGAGCACAGCCACCCGCTTGCCTTGCAAGTCGTGGCGTTCGGAAAGTCGGATCGTTTTCATGATAGGGTGTCCTTTGCAATCGGCGTGCCGCGCTTGGGCCCCTTGCCCGCCGCGGGCTCGGCCCCAGGCAGCTCCACCTGCCTGCCAATGCTCTCAAGATCGGCCGGCAGCGGCAGCGCCATCTCTTCCACCATCTCCAGCGCGGATGCCCCCGCAGGCAGGATCAGCGCTTGGCTCCACTGCACGTGCACCAAGCTACCATCACTATCCGGCAGCGCCGCGGTCGACACCCCGCCCTGGAGTTGCCAGCCATCGCCCAAGAGTTGATTCACGCGGTCCTCGAACTTTCCGAAATCATCGGAAGTGACCACGGTGTATTTGGTGAGATTCATGGCGATCGGGCAAATCTCCCCGCGGGGAATGGGCAAGACGCACACTCGGACTCAAGCACCCTGCACCATCAGCGATTCCATCGCTTGGGCGGTACGCAGGCGCTCGAGTTCATCCACATGCCGCTGGAGGCGGGGCATCAGGCGGCCGCGGACATCTTCCTTCAGGCTCGCCGGCAGCTCGGGATCATTTAGCACCGCCCGGCACTCCTTCAGCGCTCCCGCCTCACCGGCTTCGAGGGCCAGCAAGGTCGCCGTCTCGCCGAAAGTGCAGGACACGCCCTCCACCGCCTTTGAGAAAAAATCCTCGGTTTCCTCTTCGGGGCTCAACTCCGCGCCTTGGGCCATCAGATGATCGCCCAGACAGTCGATATTCTCGTCGTGTCCGGCCCGGATCGCGAGCATCAGGGACTGCTCCGGATCACGGTGGAAATAGTCGAGAGCTTCCGTGTAAGTTTCCGAGGCGGAAAGCTCCACTCCAATGAGCCGGCGGCAGGCAGCGAGGTACGCGCGGGATTCAGATGGGATCATTATTACCTCACCTCATCAGCTTCTGCGCCAAAATCCCGATCTGCACCGGGTCCTTGGAAGCTAAGGATTTGCGGAACATCGCCGCACTTTGCCCGCAAGAAGCCGTGCAAAATTCACCCGGCCACCGTGCAAATCCGGCTTCAGTCGACCAGCCCCGCCAGCCGCTCCTCGATATCCGCAAGCGTCCCGTAGATATCCGCATTGTCGCTCACCACCAGTGCCGCCGGATCGAGCGGAATCGGCAGACGCGTGATGCCCTTGAGGAATTGGCTCATCCTCCCCGCATCTTTATATAGTGCATCCTCCCGGCAATAGACCACGACGAGTTGGTGCCCCAAGCGGGTGGCCACGCGCCCGCGCAGGAAGCCGCCATACTCCGGCTCGTCCTTCAGGATGTGCTCGTGGCCCTTCGGATAATTCCGGCGGTGGGCATCCTTCGCGTCGAATAGCCGGCCGTCCGGATAGATCCAGAACACGAAATCCGGATCCGTGTGGGTGAATTCCTTGAGCGCAGCCCGCCGCCCCCGAACCTGCTCGGCGAGGAAATCGAAGCGGTCCGCGGCCTCGGACCGGCTGATGGAACCAGCGGTAATCATTCTCCCTCCCCGTCCGGGGCGCGGAATATGGCCGCTTTTCCCCTCTCCCGGCAAGCCGGGAGGGCCTCTGCGCGCCCCCCGACCTTCACACTTGCCACCCCGGCGGGCGGTTTTCAGACTCCGCCCGTCCATGAGCGAATCGCTTTCCCAGTCCCAGTATCAGGTCTGCATTGCCGGCACCGGCAGCTACCTGCCCGAAAGAGTCATGACCAATGCGGATCTGGAGAAAATCGTCGATACCAACGATGAGTGGATCGTGAGCCGCACCGGCATCCGCGAGCGCCGGATCGCCGCTCCGGACGAATTTTCCTCCCACATGGCGACCAAGGCCGGTCTCAAGGCGCTGGAGCAGGCCGGGATCAGCGGCGAAGAGATCGATCTGATCATCGTCGCCACCATCACCCCTGACACCTTCACCCCTGCCACCGCCTGCTACGTCCAGCAGCAGATCGGCGCGGTGGGCGCGGTTGCTTTCGATATTTCCGCAGCCTGCTCGGGCTACCTCTACGCGATGAAGATCGCCAAGCGGATGATCGCCGACGGGACCTTCAAGAATGCCCTGATCATCGGCTCGGAAAAGCTCTCGCACTTCATCAATTGGCAGGACCGCACCACCTGCATCCTCTTCGGCGATGGAGCGGGGGCCGCGGTGCTGCGCCGCGCCGCCCCGGAGGAGGGCTCGATCCTGGCGACCGAGATGGGCTCGGATGGCCGGCTCACCCACCTTCTCAATGTGAAGGGCGGCGGGATCGCCTGCCCGATCACCAAGGAAAACGCCGATGATAACCTCGTGACCCTGGCAATGCTCGGCAAGGAGGTCTTCAAGCACGCGGTGACGCGCATGAAGGAGTCCGCCGAGAAGGTCATCGAGCGCTCCGGCCTCAAGCCGGAGGACATCAAGCTGGTGGTACCCCACCAGGCGAACCTGCGGATCATCGACGCCATCGCCGATCGGCTCTCGGTGCCCAATGAGCGGATCTTCGTGAACCTGGAGAAATACGGCAACACCTCCGCCGCCGCCGTAGCCATCGCGCTCGATGAAGCCCACCGCACCGGCCGCATCGAACGCGGCGACCACGTGGTCATGGTGGTTTTCGGCGCCGGCCTGACCTGGGCGGCTGCCGCGGTTAGGTGGTAGCGGAATGGCTGCGCCATTCCGGCGGGGCGAGCTTTCCCGCATATCGCCATGAGATTCTTAGTCGGATCCGCCCCCTCCGTTAGGTCGTGGCGGAACGGCCGCGCCGTTCCGGCGAGACGAGCTTTCCCGGAAATCGCCATGCGGTTCTTGGCCGGATCCGCCCCCTCCGTTAGGCCGTAGCGGGGCGAGCTTTCCCCGCAAATCGCCGTTAGCTTCTTGGCCGGATCCGCCCCAGCCGGAATGGCGCAGCCATTCCGCTACGGCACGCTTGATTCGCACGCTTTCTGCTTCGCGCGCTTTACGCCGCGAAAACTGATCCCTAGCGTCCGCGCCAAGCTCCCGCTCTTTATACATGTCCGCCCACCGCACCGTCCCCGTCGATACCAACCGGATGCCTCCCGGCATCCCCTACATCGTCTCCAACGAAGCGGCGGAACGCTTCTCCTACTACGGCATGCGGACCATCCTGGTGGTCTTCATGGCAAAATACCTGTGGCTGCTGGACGGCAAGGGCGGCACGGCCATGAGCAACACCCAAGCCACGGAGCACTATCACACCTTCTCCCTGGTCGTCTATTTCACCCCGCTCTTCGGGGCCCTGCTGAGCGACATCGTGCTGGGGAAATACCGCACCATCATCTGGCTCTCCATCGTCTACTGCATGGGCCATGCCGCCCTCGCCTGCATGGGCATGCATGGGAACTCCGGCTGGTGGCTCTTCGCCGGTCTGGCGCTGATCTGCATCGGCTCCGGCGGCATCAAGCCCTGCGTCTCCGCCCACGTGGGCGACCAATTCGGCGCGAAGAACACCCACCTGCTGACCAAGATCTACAATTGGTTCTATTTCTCGATCAACTTCGGCTCCTTCGTCTCTACCCTGCTCACGCCCTGGCTGCTGGAATGGTACGGGCCGCACTGGGCCTTCGGCGTGCCGGGGGTGCTGATGGCACTCGCGACGCTGATGTTCTGGATGGGCCGCAACAAGTTCGTCCACATCCCGCCCGCGGGCCTCAAGTTTTTCGACGAGCTGTTCTCGCGGGACGGACTGGTGGCGATCGCGAAGCTGGTGCCGCTCTTCGTTTTCATCGCCGCCTTCTGGGCGCTGTATGACCAGACCGGCTCCTCTTGGGTTTTCCAAGCGGCGCAAATGGACCTGAATTTCCTCGGCGTGACTTGGCTGGAGTCCCAGATCCAAGCGGTCAATCCGATCCTGATCCTGAGCTTCATCCCGCTCTTCACCTTCGTGATCTATCCTGTGGTGGGCAAGGTCTTCAAGCTGACCCCCCTGCGGAAGATCGGCATCGGCTTCGTGCTGATGGTGATTTCCTTCGGCCTCACCGCCTTGATCCAGCAGTGGATCGATGGTGGTGCGAAGCCCTCGATCGGCTGGCAGTTCCTGGCCTACATCCTCATCACGGCCTCGGAGATTATGGTCTCCATCGTCGGCCTCGAGTTTGCCTACACCCAGGCGCCGAAGACGATGAAGTCGATGATCATGTCGCTCTACCTGCTCTCGGTTGCCTTGGGGAATTTCTTCACCGCCGGTCTCAACCACTACATCCAGATCCCCAGCGCGGCGACGGTGCAGCTTGAGGAACAGATCGGGAAGATGCCAAAGGAGTGGCGTGACCAACCCCGGACCGTCGAAATCGCCGGCTACGACAAGACCACCGGCACTGCGGACGACTTCGAGGCGAAGATGGACAGCGGCGCGGTGGCCGAACTCAAGATCCCCGGCCAAGAGACCTATCAAAGCGCGGCGAAGCTCATCGAAGGCTTGGCACGCGCGCAAGACCACAAGCTGCCCGCCGAGGACAAGGTTCCCGACTTGGGCAAGGATCCCTGGGGACAACCCATCCGCTACAAGATCGTGGACGCCACCTCCTTCCAGGTGATCAGCAACGGCCCGGAGGGCAAATCCGACAATCAGTGGAACCAGGGCCTGCTCGTCACGGTGGCCAAGCCGGCCCCGCCGAAGCAGAAGTCCTGGCTCGACTCGATCCAACCGGCGAAGACCTGGCTGGAGCAGCGCAAGGAAGCCTTGGGGATCGCACAGGCGAAGGCGGCGACCGAGACCACCTATGAAGCGGCGGCCTTCTCCGGTGGCCAGACCAAGCTCGAAGGCGCGGCCTACTTCCGCTTCTTCACCTGGCTGATGCTCGCCACCACCGTCCTTTACATTCCCTTCGCCATCATCTACCGGCCCAAGACCTATTTGCAGACCGAGGCCGACGATGCTGACCGATTCACACTGCCACCTGGCGAGCCATAAGTTCTCCCGTGCCGAAGTCCCCGAGCTGATCGCCCGCGCGCATGCCGCGGGCATCACCCGGATGGTCAGCCTAGTCACCGGCCTGGATGACCTCGAGGCGAACCTCGCGATCGCCGCGGCGCATCCGGAAGTCTCGATCTGCATCGGGATCCATCCCTGCGAGGTCCACGAGGCTCCGGATGACGTGATCGATCACCTGCGTCCCCATGCCGCCGACCCACGGGTCTGCGGCATCGGCGAGACCGGCCTCGACTACTACCACCCCGCGCCCGAGGGCTGGGACACGGAGGCCTTCCGTGCCCGCCAGCGCGACCTGCTCGAACAGCATTTCCAATTCGCCGCGGAGTCCGGCCTCAATGTGGTGATCCACACCCGTGATGCCAGCGGCGAGGCCTCCTTCCACGATGCGCTGACTATATATAGGCGCCACGCGGCAAAGGTCCGCCCCGTCTTCCACTGCTTCATCGGCCCGGAAGCGAACGCGCGCGAGGTCATTGCCCTCGGCGGCTTGGTCTCCTTCGGCGGCGTGGCGACCTTCAAGAATGCCACCGACGTGCTCGCCACCGCGGCCGCACTGCCTGCTGGCAGCTTCATGCTGGAGACCGACTCACCGTACCTCGCGCCCATGCCCCACCGCGGCAAGCGCAATGAACCCGGCTACGTGCGCCACGTCGCCGAGCATCTTGCCAAGGCACGCGGCGAATCACTTGAAGCACTCGCCGCTGCCACCAGCGCCACCGCAGAGAAGTTCTTCCGCCTCCCGTAGCGGAATGGCTGCGCCATTCCGGCAGGGCGAGTGAACCCAACAATCGCCGTACACGCATTTCATCAGTGCCCCATTGGGATGCCTTTCACTGATCACCGATCACTGCTCACTCGGCACTCTCTTCATTCCGCGATTGACCACAGCGCTCCCGATCATTTGAACGAAGCGCGGATACAGCCTCGTTTTTCTCACGAGCCGTGCGACTTTCCAATCCCGGCGCTCCTTGCTACTCTCTGCCTCGAAATCCATGACTGCCACACGCTACCTTACGCTCGCCGCACTCGCCATCGCCCTGCCCTCGTGCTCGGCCTTCAAGAAAAAGGATCCGAACTATGACACCGCCGGTGGTGGCGATGGCAACTACGATACCGCCAATCCCTACGGCGTGCCAGATGGCGGCTCCGGTGAATCCGTGCCCTATCAGCCGGTGAATCCACCGGCGAACAGCAACAGCAATCCGACCTACTCGCCCGCCGCGTACGAGGAGAACACAGCGCAGGCCAGCCCCACGCCGGCACCTTCCCACTCGGCGGCACCCACGCATGCCACCCGCCCCGCATCGGGAGCCAGTGTCACCTATACCGTGGTAAAGGGTGACACCCTCGGCGGCATCGCCCGCCGCCATGGCGTGACCTCCGCCGCGATCAAGCAGGCGAATGGCATGACCAGCGATACCGTGGTGCTCGGCAAGAAGCTCACCATTCCGGGTGGCTCCGCATCCGCATCCGCTGCCGCAGCTCCGGCAGCTGCGCACGCGGCACCTTCCACTCACACCACCCGCTCCGCTCCCGCCGCCACCACCAGCGGCAAGACCCACACCGTGGTCAAGGGCGACAGCCTCGGCAAGATTGCCCGCCAGCACAACGTGAGCGTGGACGCCCTTAAGAAGGCCAACCACCTCACCAACGATACCGTGGTCCTGGGCGCCAAGCTGCGCATCCCCTGATTCCTACCCGCATGAAACTCTCCGGATTCGTCAGGACCCTCGCAGCGCTGGCCATCGTGGCGGTCGCCTGCGCGGACGAGGGGCACGATAAACCGGATGAGGATCCCTACGCGAACCTCTCGCCGAAGCGCGCCGCGCTCGAGCAAATGCTCTCCGAGCGCGGCGACACCGGCGCCTTCGAGGCCGCAATCAAGAAAGCCCGCGACGCGGGCGTCAGCGAACAGGGCATCCTCGAAGCCCGCTTCCTCTACCACGTGGACCAGCGCGAGGATGCCAAGCTGGCCGCGCTGCTGCCGGAATTCCTCAAGCGCAAGGACAGCTTCAAGCTCGAAGACTCCGAAATCTTCGCCGTCCGCGAGGATTGGCTGGCAGTGATCGAATACGTGCAAGCCATCGCCGACCTCGAAAAGAAGGACAAGGACGGCTTCAAGAAGCACATCACCGAGGCCTTCTGGCTCAGCCCGCGCCAGGCTGCGGCCTTCGCCCCGCACATCGACCGCATGCGCATGGATGAAGCGATGCGCGCCGTGAAGATCGATTTCAGCGCCAAGTTCGACTCGATCTTCGGCGGCGATCCGGTCGCATTGTCCTCGATCATGGGCAAGAAGAAGGCACTGCTCATCCACTTGTGGTCGCCCTGGAGCCGCGAGTGCGAGGACGCCATGCCCGACTTCAAGACCACCGCAAACCAGCTTTTGAAGAACGACATCGCCGTCGTTTCACTGATGGCGGATGCCGACGCGGACCAGCTGAAGGATGCCAAGCGCATCGTCGCCACACTCGGCGAGAAGCCGCCGGGCGCATGGTTGATCGACCGCGAAAGCGACACTCTCTCGCGTTTGCTGCGCATCCAGAGCGTTCCCGCGATGGTGCTGATCTCCGCCGATGGCAAGGTGCTCTTCAACGGTCATCCGACTGAAGACCACTTGCGCGAAGAGCTCTACAAGGTCGCTCCAGCCTTGAAACAAGCGCCACCGAAGGCGAAGTGAGGAGCAATGATGAACTACGATAGTTATCGTAGATAGCTGTTCGCGGCCGAATGAGGCCGCGGAAATTATTTAAGTTTATCAAAAAATCCAGCAATTTGAACTTGACGTAATTGTGAACTACTAGCTTTATGGTGCCACCAATTCGGGCGGTCACACCATCATGGCACGCGTCACACATCCCTCCAACCTCGAGCTACAAGCCCTGTCTGTTTTGTGGCACGAAGGTCCCTCTACGGTAAGTGCCGTACTTGAAGCCCTTCCTGACGGGAAGGACCGGGCCTACACCACGGTGCTGTCCGTATTGCAAAGCCTCGAGCGCAAGAAGCTCGTGAAGCGGGTGCGCGATGGCCGCGCCCATGTTTATGAAGCCGCGTTTTCCCAGGACACGATTGTCCGCCGTGCATCGCACGACTTTCTTACCAACGCTTTCGGGGGCCGTCTCGGTGAGGCGATCCTCGCACTACTCTCCGCTGGCACGTTAACGCCGGATGAGAAAACCAACATCGAACGCGAACTCAAAAGACACAAAGCCATGGCTGCAAAGAAAACAGCGAAGAAGGCTGCCAAGAAGGCCGCCAAGAAGGCGCCTGCCAAGAAGGCCGCCGCCAAGAAGGTAGCAAAGAAGGCGCCTGCCAAGAAGGCCGCCGCCAAGAAGGCACCTGCTAAGAAGGCTGCCGCCAAGAAGGTTGCCAAGAAGGCCGCCAAGAAGCCTGCCAAGTCTGCCAAGAAGGCGGCGAAGAAGGCTGCCAAGAAGACCGTAGCGAAGAAGGCCGCCAAGAAGGCTCCGGCGAAGAAGGCACCTGCCAAGAAAGCTGCTAAGAAGGCCGCCAAGAAGGTCGCCAAGAAGGTCGCCAAGTCCGCCAAGAAGGCTGCTCCGGCGAAGAAGGCCGCTAAGAAGGCTGCCAAGAAGGCCAAATAAAGTTCTACTCCATTCGCAGCAGTGCCCGATGGCATCCGCCCGACGGCCTGTTCGCGTTGAGTCCAACTGTCTCAAACGGCGGGGAGTTTCGGCTCCCCGCCCTTTTTATTGCCCGGCACCGGACAGATCCGTCGTGGAAGAGAAAGGCACCACGAATCGGACGAATCCACCGAATCAAGGGGCAGAGGAGGGCTGAAATCACCGGGCATGGTAATCTTCATTCGTAAGATTCGTGCGATTCGTGGTGCCTTCTTCCGGCAGCACCCGAAATTCGGATTTGGGAGCGAAAAAATGGGTTGCATCCCCGTGGATCGCCACCCATTCTCCCGCCCCCGTCCGGGGGCAAAGGCAAATTAGCGCGGTTAGCTCAGCGGTAGAGCACCACCTTGACACGGTGGGGGTCACTGGTTCGATCCCAGTATCGCGCACCATTCCCCTTCTTCGTAGTGACCATCGGGACCGATACATCGCCGGAACGCCTCGCCGTTTTGCTGAGGCTGCTGGACGACGACTCCCCACCGGTCCGTGCATCGGTCGAAAACGCCCTTTCCGCCTTTGGAGGTGACGTCAGCGAGCTTCTCAGCGAGAGCGAAGTCCCTCTTGGCGAAGCCGAGCTCGAGTTGCTCTCCTTGCTGCTCCTCCCTGCCCGCCGCGAGCGCCTGCGCCGCGAATGGGTGGTCCCCGCCGGCGGCGCCGCCGCGGTGCTGGACGATTGGGAACTTTTCGAAGCCCTGCTACGCAGCCTGTCCGACTATCTCCATGACGGCGTGACCATGCGCCAGCCGCTGGGCGACGGACTGGACCTGCTGGCGGAGGAACTGGAATTTGTCGCCAGCGAGGACGGTGCCGCCGGTCTTAATCGCGTGCTATTTGAAAGCGGCCGCTTTGCCGCCCGCCAGGGCGACGAAGACGATCCGGATAACTATGATCTGGCGCATGTCCTGGCGGGTAATCCCTCCAATGCGGTCGGTCTGGGAATCCTATTCCTACTGATCGCCCGGCGTCTGGATATCGATGTCGATGGCCTGATGCTGCCGCAGTCTTTCCTGTGCCGATATCACGACGAAGGCAATGTCCTGCTGAGCGAGCCGCACATGAAAGGCCGCCGCGTGCTGACGGAAGATCTCGCCCACCGCATGCGCCGCTATCCCCGTGAAGTCCGCATGATCGCCACCCGCGCCGCCACACCGGGCGAATTGCTCGTGCGTGTCGTGGAAGAACTCGCCACCGCATGGTCGGTGCGGGGAGAGACGGAAGATGCCGAGCTGATGGAAGAACTGCTCGCCACCTTGGTGAAGGCACCGTTCTGATCAGCACTGGGTAAGTATTCCCCTTTGCGGCGTAGCCGCTTTCGGAGTGCGTGCGAGTATCGCCGCTTTTTGTGCGAGGTATCCCCTCGGCACGTTATACAAGTTCTAGGCGTATCCACCCCATTCCCTGTGTCTGGTAGCGATAACACCCCCACTTGGAATTCGCCCACCTAACGAAGTATCCACCCCAAGCACAAGATAGCGGAAGACTCACCTGGAACCTCGACCGCGCCCTGAGTCGCACATGCGCCCGGCAAGCACTCCGAAAGCGGCTGCGCCACCAAACGGCAGCACCGGCCCCGCAAGAGACACCCGCAAGAGACACCCGCAAGAGACACCCGCAAGGAAAAGCGCCGCCCCGGATCCGGAGCGGCGCTTTGGTTGAATCCATCACTCGGGCAACTCACCTTCCCCGCCGGCGACTCTCGTCATCCTGACGTGCACGCTCTTGCCGGGATTGCTCTTCGCGCTGCGAGCGCTCCTGTTGCTCACGCTGCGAGCGCTCTTGCTGTTCGCGCTGTGAACGTTCCTGCTGCTCACGCCGTGCCTGCTCTTGCTGCTGTTGCGCGCGCTCCTGCTGCTCACGGCGCGCCTGTTCTTGCTGCTGCGCCCGCTCCTGCTGCTCACGCCGTGCCTGCTCTTGCTGTTCGCGGGCGCGCTCCTGTTGCTCACGGCGCGCTTGCTCTTGCTGCTGCGCACGCTCCTGTTGCTCGCGGCGCGCCTGCTCTTGCTGTTCACGGCGGTTGTTTGCCTCTTCCTGCTGACGCCGCGCCTGCTCTTGTTGTTGCTGCTGCTGTTGTTGGCGCTGCGCCTGATCCTGTTGGTTGCGACGGTTGTTTGCCTCCTCCTGCTGGCGCTGCGTTTGCTCCTGCTGGGTGCGGCGGTTGTTCGCCTCTTCCTGCTGGCGCTGGGCTTGCTCCTGTTGAGTGCGGCGGTTGTTCGCCTCTTCCTGCTGGCGCCGTGCTTGGTCCTGCTGACCGCGGCGGGCTTCTTCCTGCTGCTGTTGTTGCTGCTGGCGCTGGGCTTGCTCCTGTTGATTGTCCCGCATCGCCTGCTGATCGCGCTTCTGCTGATCCTGCTGGTTGTTGCGGGCTTCTTGCTGATCGCGCTTCGCTTGCTCCTGTTGTTCGCGCTTCGCCTGCTCTTGCTGGGCGCGGGTCTCCTGCATCTCGCGGTGAACCTGAGCCTGCTGCTCGCGCGCTTCCTGCACGCGGGACGCCTGCTCATTCCGCGCCCGGGCGATTGCCTCTTGGCGCGCGCGGGCTTCCTCAGCCGGATCGCGGCGGCCAGTATTGTTAGTATTGTTGTTCGCCTGCGCTTGCGCTTGCTGCGGATCTTGAGCTTGAGCCTGCGCTTGGCGGCGCTGCTCGGCCTGCTGCGTTCGCATCGCCGCTTGATCGTCCGCCCGGCGGTTCGGATTGCCCGCTACCTCACGACCACCGCCTTGGGTTGCGCCAGCTCCGGCACCAGCGGTAGCAGCGCCGCCGCCTTGGCCTTGTTGACGACCCTGCGCTTGTTCGAGATTCTGGCGACGAGCTTCCTCGACCCGTTCGCGGCGGGCAATCTGCGCGGCGGTCTCTCCTCCCTGCGCTTGGCCTTGCCCGTTGCGGGCTTCTTCGGCCCGCTCACGACGCGGGTTACCCGCGGGATTGCGGCCATTGTCGCCGTTGTTGTTCGAGGCCACACCACTCTGCTTCTCCTCAAGCTGGCGCAGACGCTCGGCATTGATGCGCTGCCTTTCGGCCAAGGCCGGATTCTTCGGAACGCCGCCATTTGCCAGCGTCTCCCGCTCCTGGCGTTGCACCACCTGCTCACGGGTGAATTCCTCACGCCGCGCGGTCGTGATCTGCTGTTGCTTCGCCTGCAGACCGCGCTGGGCTTCCATCACCTTCAGGCGATTCGCCGCGAGCTGCTCCTTCCGGGACTCAGCGTCACCATGCTGCTTCGTCCACGCGACTGCTTGCTCCTTCTGCTTCTCGCGCACCTCGCGGAAGCGCTCCTTCCACTCCGGCTTCAGGGTATTGTCGGCACGCACGACCTTCAGGTCATTCCATTGGCCGGCCAGACGCTGGGGCTGGAGCTGCGCATTCCAATTCGAGTGCAAGTTCGGCGCGAAGACCGCGAGACGATTGTTCCCCTGGAACTGCGCCTGCCGCTGCCCGCGGTCGCGCAGCGCATTCACCCGGTCGAGCTGGAGCTGATAAACCGGCCATGGCTTGCCCACCAGCTTGCTCAGCTTGTCCCAACGCGGACCACCACTGATCACACGGTTGTGATCCATGTGGATGTTCGTGATGTTCGCCGTGTGCTGGCAAAGGAAGGGATTCTGCCCCGGCGGCAAGCAGTGCTGCCACAGCGGATCCGCCATGTGCTTGCAGTGCACGAAGGCCCACCAATTTGAACCCACACCGCATTCGTCTTCCACCGCGCTCGTCCATTGGTGACCGCGATAGCACAGAGTCTCCGGTGGCAGCGGCGCCCAACCGATGTGATCGCCGCCCTCGCGCCAGCATACCCAGGAAGGCGCCCATTCATCTCCCGGCACCCAGCACCAGCCGCGACCTTCAATGCAAGTCCAGCGACCATAGTGGAAGCAGGCCCAGCCGAAGGGCTCATCCGAGCACCAGTTCCAGCCGCGGTTCGTGCATGCCCACTTGCCCCGCGTGTAGGGACGCCAGCTCGAGTCCTGGATCACCACAGTCGGCTGGTAGACGCAGCCGTAGTCCGAGGTCTCATACCATGAGCCATAGGGCTGCAGGTCATCGTAGAAAGTCTCATAGTCGCCCACCGGCTCATTGTAGTCCGCCACCGGCTCAGGTTCCCAATCATCCACATATTGCTGGCCCGCCTCCTCCGCTTCGCGATCGCTCAGGTTCGACTCGCGGGCCGCGAGGTCCGCTTCCTGATCACCGAGGATCACCTCACGCGATTGGATCTCTTTTTCCCGCTCATTCAGCGACTCATCCATCGCCGCGGCATCTTCCTCGCGGGCGGCGAGCCGGTCTTCCCGCGCCTTCGCCAAGTCCGCCTTCTCCTGCTCCAAGGCCGCGCGCTCTTCTTCAAGGCGCTCGCGCTCGATCTGCATCCGCTCATCCTCCAGCGCCGCCCGCTGCGCAGCCAGATCCGCTCCACCACCACCATTGGTGCTGCCACCGCCGCCGCTCGCCTCACTACCAGGCTTGGTTTTGTCACAGGCAGTGAACACCACACACAACGACGAGACCCAAAGGAGCTGCGATCTTTTCATGGGAGAAATTGGGATTACGAAACTTCGACGCGCCGGTCAGATAACTATTCAATCCTTCTGCGCAAAAATAAAGAAAACGCGCGCAGATCGCGCGGCATCTCAGCCCGCGACTCCCAGCGTCGATACCTCGTAGTCGATCCGCGCCGGACCACCGCGCCCGCCGGCCACCTCCTTGCGCACCACCCGCGTGCCGAGCAGCTCCTCCATCATCCGCAGCTCCAGCGTGATCGCGCCCGGATACACCGCGAAGACCGCCTGCAAGGGATGATGGTATTCCTCGATCCGGAAGCCCTTCGCGGGATCGTATTTGCAGCGCCCGAAGCAGCCTTCCTTCTCACGCAGGCTGGAGAGGATCGTCGCCCGCTCGACCAGTGATTTCGCCTTCGTCAACTTCGGCCGCCAGCGCTCGCGGAGCTGGGTGAAGTACTGCAGCAGCAGCCGCTCCGGCGCCGCCGACCCGAAGAGCGAGCGCGCCGCATCCAGCAATTCCAGCGACAGGCTCACCCCGGCCTGCGGGAAGATCGTGTCCGCCTTTGGTGCCAGCCGGTACATGATCTCCGGCCGCCCGACTTCCTGCCGCGGCAGCCGCCAGCGCTCCAGGTAGCCCATCTTCACCAGCTTGTCGCACTGGTCCTTCATGCCCATGTAGCTGCCCCCCAGCCGTCGGCTCAACTCACTGACCGGCAGGCCCCCGGAAATCTTCAATTCCTCCATCACCTTGACCCACCCCTCTTTGACCAGCTCGCGGAAACCCGGCAGAAACATGGTGCAAACTCCCCGGCTTCTCCCCCTCCGGGCAAACGAAATCCATCCGGACAAAAAATGCGCATCGCGGCCACAGCCCTTCGATTCACGGTGGAAAACTCACAAAAAACACACACCAAGTTCGCTTACCTCATTTTTTTCTCGATTTGAGGAGCTTAAATGCCCATACCCTCCTCATGCACGACGTTCGCCATGTGTCTTCCCTCTTCGATATGAGGGCCGACTTCGTTGACGCCCAGCCCTACGGCTCTGGCCACATCAACGATACCTACTGCGCATGGTACGATCAGGCCGGGCTGCGGGTCCGCTACATCCACCAGCGGATCAACCACAACATCTTCAAGGATCCCGCCGCGCTGATGGAGAATATCGAACGCGTGACTACCCACTCGCTGGCGCGCCTGCTCGATCAGAATCATCCGGAGGCCTACCGCCGTACCCTGACGGTGATCCCATCCGTCGATGGCAAGCCCTACGTCGTAGACCGCGAGGGCAACTTCTGGCGCACCTATCCCTTCATCGAGCGCGCCCGCGGCTACGATGAGATCCGCAGCAATCTCCAGGCAGAGCAAGCGGCCCGCTCCTTCGGCGAGTTCCAGAAGCTCGCCGCGGACCTCGGTGGCAAGCGCCTGCACGAGACGATCCCGAATTTCCACCACACGCCCAAGCGCTTGCAGGCCCTGCAAGAGGCGATTGATGGCGACATCGCCGGCCGCGCCCGCAACTGCAAGGCCGAGATCGAGTTCGCCCTCGCCCGCGCCAATGATTGCCGCCGCGTGACCGACCTGATCACCGCTGGCGTCATCCCCGAGCGCGTGACCCACAACGACACCAAGCTCAACAACGTCCTGCTCGACGATGTGACCTCGGAAGGCGTCTGCGTCATCGACCTGGACACCACCATGCCCGGCAGCGTGCTTTACGACTTCGGCGACATGGTCCGCACCGCCACTCCGACCACCCGTGAGGATGAAGTCGACCTATCGCTCGTCGGCATCCGCCTCGATCGCTTCGATGCACTGGTCCGCGGCTACCTCGACAGCGCTTCCAGCTTCCTGAACCGCGCCGAGGTCGATCACCTCGCCTTCTCCGGCAAGCTGCTCACCCTCGAGTGCGGCATCCGCTTCCTCACCGACCACCTGCAAGGCGACGTCTACTTCAAGACCAAGCGCCCCGGCCACAACATCGACCGCTGCCGCGCCCAATTCGCGATGGTGAAAGCGATCGAGGAAAATCTCGAACAGATGGAAGAAGTCGTTCAATCGGCTGCGGGTAGCCTGAAGGTCGTGGTGGCCGCTTAAGAGCGACGCCTGAGACAGAAGACCGGAAGACGACAGACGGAAGACTGGAAAAGTCCTCGTCTGCCCTGCCTTTCCTCTAGTCTTCTGTCTTCAAGCGCAGCGCGTCTGTCGTTTTCTGTCTCTGTCTTTATGAAAATCCTCGTCACCGGAGGCTCCGGCTTCATCGGCTCCCACATCGTCGAGCACTACCAGGGCAAAGCGGAGGAAATCCGCGTGCTGGACAACCTGCGCACCGGCTATCGCAAGAATCTCGATGGCCTGAACTGCACCTTCATCGAAGGCTCGATCACCGATCGTGATGCCGTCGCGAAGGCAGTGGCGGGTGTGGACTACATCTTCCACATGGCCGCGCTGGTCAGCGTGCCGGAATCCATGTCGAAGCCAGGCGAGTGCGTGGACATCAACGTCCACGGCCTGCTCAACGTCCTCGAAGCCGCGGCCGCGGCGGGCGTGAAGAAAGTCGTCTTCGCTTCCTCCGCCGCGATCTACGGTGACAACCCGACGGTGCCGAAGCTCGAGACCATGCTGCCCGAGCCGAAGAGCCCCTACGCCATCACCAAGCTCGACGGCGAATACTACCTCGATCTCTTCAACCGCGAGCGCAGCCTCGAAACCGCCGCCATCCGCTTCTTCAACGTCTTCGGCCCGCGCCAGGACCCAAAGGGCGCCTACGCCGCCGCCGTGCCGATCTTCATCGAGAAGGCACTCAAGGGCGAGGACATCACCGTCTATGGCGATGGCGAACAGACCCGCGACTTCATCTACGTGAAGGACATCGTCGGCGCGCTCTCCTTCGCCGTGGAGACCCCGGGTGTCACCGGCGTCTTCAATGCCGGCTACGGCGGCCAGATCACGATCAACGATCTCGCGACCACCATCATCGCCTCCGCCGGTTCCAGTACCAAGGTCCTTCACGGCCCCGAACGCGCCGGTGACGTGAAGCATTCCCGCTCCAGCGCGGCGAAGTTGCTGGGAGCAGGCTGGACGCCCAAGCACTCGCTGGACGAAGCACTGGCGACGACGCTGGAGTTCTTCCGGAAGTAAGACCCGGCGAGACCTCAATCCTTCGTCCGACCGAGGGCACCCTTGATCAAGATCTCAGGGCTCTCCTTCGCCCGCTCGCCAAGCTGTGAGCCGCGGATGTAGATCGACTCCGCCTTGCCACCCGAGAGCACTTCGACAAGCATATTGCTGCCGTCGGTGAAGTCCTTGTCAGGGTTCCATTTGAGTTACTCAGTCTCCCGCAGGAAAGCCAGCAAGGCTGGATCCATGAGTTGACGACGGACCTCGGCGGCGAGAGTGGCATCCTCGATGAGTTTCACGCGGTGGTCCGCCAAATGGTAGATCTTCGCGCCCTCGACCTCCTGCCCGGGACCGCAGCCGTATTTTTCAATCCTCACTTTCCCAGCACTGGAGGAGGCCTCGATCACTTGCACTCCCCAAGAGGAGATGCGGCTCACCCGGATGGTAACTTCATCGTTCGCGGATGACGTGTTGGCACCAACCTTCTTGAAGACCGGCGACGTGACATACTGGAGCGCATACTTGTCATCACCCAGAATGGACCACTCTTCGCCGGCGTGCGCAGGGCTTGTTGACAAGCAACAAAGGAGCGCAAGCGGGCGAAAGAAGCTCATCCTCAAAGTATGGCCGTCGCGCCCTGACCTGTCGAGCTGCCGGAGGTAAATCCACAGCTTCGAGATCTACGGCGTCACCACATTGCCCTCCGGGTCCGTTTGCGGAATGAATGCCCAAGCCCGAGCCCCTCGGTTCCCTTGGTTCTCGATATCGAGAGCGGGATAGAGCTTTTTCGCCTCCGCAACGCTCATCACGAGCATCTCGAACTTGAAGACCAGATCCTTGGACTTGGTCTCCGAATTCTTCGTGTAAGCCAACTCTCCCCGGCTCCCTCCAAAACTCGAACCGACAAAGGAATAGTCCTTCACATCATAGCCGAAGTTCTTGGCCTGCACGCGCCACGAGTCTTGGAAGAACTCCTCCGGCTTGGTCTCGCTGCCCTGCTCCGGATACCCGCGATAGAAGGACATCGGCGCAATCACGACATCCACCACCGCCTCTTCACCACCCGTCCAAAAGATCTGATCGTAGGTCTGGTGCTTCGGCGGCTCCAAATGGGAATGGGTGCTCGAACGGAAAATCGCCACTTCTCCTGGTCCCGGACGCGCCTTAAAACGCTGCTTGTCCATCCCGAGATCCTTCGGCGACAGCGTCTCGGCTTGCTCTATCGATGTCCCCCTCACCGGCGCGGCGGATGGCACCGCTCCTTCGCGGGTGGAGACGAGGAATACCACACCCGCAAGGGCAAGGATTCCAGGGCTAGCTGCGAGAAGAAATTTTGCCGTGTTCATGAATGGAGGAGTTCGCGAGTGGTCTTCTCCTAGCCCATGGGTTCCGTCCCCATGAAGCCCAAATGCAAGAAACAGTCGGGCGTCCGCCCATGATGCCCGCAGAGCGAGGCTCCCGACTCACTCGTAGCTCCATTTGCTGATCCACGGATCCCCTGTTCGCTTCTGCTCCGCCTTCAGCCGCTCCTTCATTTCCGCCAGCTTGGCGGCAAAGGCTGGATCCGCAGCGAGGTTCTTGGTCTCCGCCGGATCTGATTTCAGATCGAACAATTCAAAGGCCGGACGCTGGATGTAGGAGCCCACCGTGCGATTGCCATAGGGCGCTTCCAATCCCTTCTTGAACTGCGCCTGCCAGGTCGAGGCCGCCCACAAGTCCGAGGCGAAGGGAAAGGGCAAGGGCGACGCGATGTTCCAGATCAGCTTGTACTGGCGGTCGCGGATGGCCCGCATCGGATAATACATCTGGATCTCATGGAAGGTGTGGGAAGCCATCAGTTCGTCCCAACCCTCGCCATGCTCTTTGCCCAACAGTCCAAGCCAGGAGCGCCCGTGGTAGTGGTCGAACTTCGGTCCCGCATTCTCTCCTCGCCCGAGCTTCGCCACCGGCAAAAGTTTCAGCGGGGCCCGCTTCTCGCGATCATAGCCCCCCGCTGCATCCAGCAAAGTCGGCGTGAGATCCGCGTGCGAGATCATCGCATCATTCGCCACGCCGCCCGCCACACCGGGTATCTTCACCACAAAGGGCACCTGCAGGCCGGACTCATACACCGTCGTCTTCGCCCCCGGGAAAGCCATGCCATGATCCGCAGTGAAGACGATCAAGGTGTTCTCATACTGGCCCGCCTCCTTCAGCGCCGCGACAAAGGCCCCGAGCGCCTTATCCGTGCGGGTCACGCTTTGATAATACTGCGCCAGCTCGCGCCGGCACTCGATGGTATCCGGCAAGAAGCCCGGAACCGGCACCTGCGTGGGATCATAGACCACCTCCTCGGTCCCCGGATACGATTGCCCCGGCGGCGGATTGCCGAAGCGGTTCGGCTTCAGCTCCTCTGGCACGCTTTGCACCTCATCGCCGCTGCGGTGCGGATCATTCGTCCAGAAGCACAGGAAGAAGGGTTGCTCCGACTTCTCCGCGAAGAGCGGCTTGCAGGCGTCCACCCATGCCGGCGTGTTGTGCCCCTCCCTGGTCGTCAGAAAGCGCTCGAAGCCATACACCGACTCCGGCGCGACGTGCAGCTTGCCGATGTGCGCCGTCCGGTAACCTGCCGCCTTCAATTGCAAGGGCAAGCTCAACGCCGCACAGCTCTCGAAGGTCTCGAACTTGTGGAAGTCATGCACGTGGCCATACTGGCCGTTCGCATGGTTGTGCAGCCCCGTCAGGATCACCGAGCGGCTCGCCGAGCAGGAAGCCGTCGTCGCGAAGGCCTGGGTGAAGCGCGTGCCCTCCTTCGCCAGCGCATCGAGATAGGGCGTCTGGATCAGCGGCGAGCCGTAGCACCCGGCGATCGGGCTCTGGTCATCGGTGACGAAGAGGACGATGTTCGGCTTGGCCGCCGCGCCCGCTGCCAGAGCGAAGACGAGAAGCAGGGCCAACAAGGAGCCAAGGAAACGCGGAAGGGCGGGCATGATCGCGGCGGATGGATTTCGAACCAAGGTGACGGGCATCAAATGTCCTATGTTTCACCTTGGTCCATCTACCACGGCCATTCATTCCGGCACCAGGTGGCCGGCCAAAGCCGGCCTACTTCGCCAGTTTCTCCAGCTCCGCGTCGTCCGGATGCTTCCCTTCCGGAGATGCGATCTCCAGCTTGTCGTAAGCCTTCGTCACCGCGCTCTTGTTCTTGTCCTCCACGAAGCCGCCGTTCGCGAGGTAGAAGCGCTTGCCATCCAAGCCCGCACTGCGGTCGCGACGCTCTTCCTTGCCGTGACCATCGTGGGTGAAGGCAGCCTTCGTCACCGGCAGCCACTTGCCAGCGTGGGTCTTGACCCAGCCGTTGCCGAATTCGCAGACGCGGCGTTCGTTGCCATTCTGCCCGCCGAAGTTCTCGTTGAAGGAATACAGGCCGTGCAGGTACTTCCCGTCCTTGGGCGCGCGGAAGGAAGCCACCAACTCCCAATCCTTCTTCTTCGAGTCGCGGTACCAGCCGGTGTAGATCGTCTTATCGCCCTCGGCCTGCGCGCGCATCAGGAACTCCACCGTGTCGCCAAGCTTCCAGGGATAGACCAAATGGCTGTGGCCGCCGGTGCCTTCGTTGCCGAAGTCACCCGCATCCGTCTTCGGGCCCTTGGCCAGCAGCTTCACGCGGTCGTCATCGCCGACTTTGTCGCGGTGCGTCGATTCGCCACCCGAATCCCAGACGGAAAAAATGATCCGACGCTCTGTCGGGCTATTTACCTGCATGCCGAAGTAACCGCGGTGCCAACCGGTCGCCATGTAGTAGCTCCACAGTGGATCCGTCTTCGGCGTAACTTCCTGATAGAACCACTCCACCTCTTCCTTCGCCTCCGCCGGCACCTCATAGGCAAGGTGAACCGAGGCCGAATTCCGCCGCTCCACTTTCGAGAAATGCGCGCCTTCCGATGCGGCGCCATCCAGCTTCAAGGCCTTCAGGTCCGGCAGCTTGCCGCTGCCTTCGAGCGTGAAGCGATAGTAACCCGGCTCAGGGATCGTGACCTTGCCGAAGCTCACGCTCTCTCCCTCGCCTTCGCCATCGCGCTTCCAGGAGGATGCCGGCTTCTCCTGCGAGGCCACCGTCAGCTTGAGCTTCGCCTTGGTTCCTTCCGTGACCGCAAGCGACAGATCGAGATCCCCCTTCGCCGCGAGCAGACCGTACCATGACAAGGTCGTCTTCGAATCCCAGTTGGTGAGGACGCCGCTCTTGTCGTTGCGGTTCACTCCGCGGTTGGGATCGGGAGCCGTGTAGGCGGTGAAGGCCGGCACTTCCACCGCCGCCGACGCAAGCGCCGAGGAAGCCAACGAAATCACCAGAAGGCATTTTTTCATGCCTTAGGTTTGCTTTTGTGTCACCTAGGTCAATCGCAAATCTCGGGGCTTGGGGGCCCTCACTTCAAGGCCGGGAAGCGAAACGGATAGGCAGCGTCGTGCTCCTTCCGCTCGGTCTCGCTCATCTTCTTGCGCAGGTACTGCACCGTGAAAGCGCCCTTCGCCTCGCCCTTCTCGACGTAGAGCCAGTCACTCAGCCGCTCCAGGGGGAAGCTCACCTTCTGACCCAGCTTCACTGACTTCAGATCGGCAGGCTCGCTGGCCACCACACCTGAGATCATCTTTCCGTCGTACGCGACTTCATCGATCCAGAGGTGCTCGGCTCCATCCTTGTCTTTGTCCTTGAAGCTCGCCTTCACCATCGCCGGAGCGAACTCCGGCTTGGCCTTCTTTCGATCCGCGGAGATCGCCTTCCAGAAGGTGGGAAACTCTTTGCGGGCCTCCGCCATCGCGGCATTCATGCCCGCGTCGTCCTGGTCCACGTCAGTCATCTTGCCGGTGCTCGTCTCACCCTGCCTCTTCGGTTCCTTTTCAGGTTCAGCGTGGCAGGGCAGTGCGGCGATCAGGGTCGTGCAGAGCAGAATTCGAAGCATGCGCCTGTTTAAGGCACTCCCCTTCCCTGACGCAAGCCTCGCACCACCAAGGCCTCAGGTCTTTCCGCATTCAAAAAAGGAAAGGGCGGCCGGGAGGATCCGCAGCTACGTGAAGCTTCAGACGGCGGCTCATCCCTCCCAGAAAGAGCCTGCTCAACTGCTTCTCCACGAGCTGCGGATCGTCGCGACCGCCCTCGCCAATTCTTGAAATCTGTATTTACCAGCCGCCGCCAAGGGCCTTGTAGAGACCAATGGAATTCACCGCGCGCGCAAGACGCAGTTGAATCAGGGACTGCCGCGCGTCAAACAAATCTTGTTGGGCTGTTAGAACTTCGAAGTAACTGTCGACCCCTTGACGATAGCGGGCATCGGCCAAGTCGAAGCGCTTCTGCTGCGCGGCGACAAGACTCTGCAAGGCTTCGATCCGGCCTGCAAGCCCTGTCCGAGCTGCAAGACCATCAGATACTTCGCGGAATGCTGTCTGGATCGCCTTCTCATAACGTGCGATCTCCATCTGCTTGCGGATCTGCGCCACATCGAGGTTGGCCTTGTTGAAGCCACCGTCGAAGATCGGCACGCTGACTTGCGGCGAGAAGGCCCATGCGCTCGAACCATTCTGGAACAGATCGCCGAGGCTGCGGCTCGCGGTTCCGGCACTGCCGGTCAGCGTGATCCGCGGGAAGAAGGCCGCGCGGGCTGCACCGATGTTCGCGTTCGCTGCCTTGAGCTGGTGTTCAGCCTCAAGGATATCCGGCCGGCGCAGCAGCAAGTTCGAGGAAACCCCGGCACGCACATCTGCGACCAGTGCGCCTTCCAGCGTACGGCCTTCCGGCAAACCGCCGGGAATCCCGGTGCCCAGGAGCAGCGCCAGCGCGTTGTTCGTTTCCGCCAGACGCTGTTGGAAAACCGCAAGCTGCTCCTTTGCCGTCTGCACCTGGATGTCCACCGAGCGCAGGTCCAGTTCGGACACGTCGCCAGCATCGAAGCGCTTCTTCATCAGGTCGTACGTCTCGCTCGTCGCCTTCAGGGTCTCCTGCGCCAGGGCGATCTGCTCGATCGCCGCGCGCTGGGTGAAGTAGACGTTCGAAACTTCCGACACCAAGGAGATCTGCACGCCGATACGGGCGGCATCGCTGGCGAAGTACTGCTGCAGCGCCGCATCGCTCAGGCTGCGCACCCGGCCCCAGATATCCAGCTCGTAGCCGGTCACGCCGACGGAGACATCATAGGCCCGCGTGTCGGTGACCCGGCCGGCGGAGTTCGTCGCCCCGGGAGTCCGGGCCCGCGTGCCGGAAGCGCTGACATCCACTGTCGGGAACAAGGCGCTGCGGGCGATCCCATACTGGGCCCGCGTCTGTTCGACATTGAGCGCCGCCACCCGCAGGTCGCGGTTGTTGTCCAAGGCCGTCTTCACCAAGCGCTTGAGCCGCGGATCGACGATGAACTTGTTCCAAGCAATATCCGCCGAAACCGAGCCGCCGGAGTTACCCGGGAAGCTTTCGGAAACCGGGGATTCCACCCGGTCGAGCGGGGGCTGCATGTTGCAGGACGTAACCAGCGCGGGAAGCGATAGAATGAGCAGGTGCGATTTACGCATGATTCAGGTCTCCGGTTAGAGGCTGGGAGGGAATTTCCGATTCCGGATTTTTAGCAGGAGAGATGCGGCTGACGATTTTCCGGACAATAACGTAGAACATGGGCACCAGGAAGATCGCGAGTAGTGTGCCCGAGATCATGCCGCCTGCAACCCCGGTGCCAATCGCATTCTGGCTGGCGGAGCCGGCGCCGGTGCTGATCACCAGCGGCACCACCCCCAGAATGAAGGCCATCGAGGTCATCAGAATCGGCCGCAGGCGCAGCTTCACCGCCTCCAGGGTGGCCTCAATCAGCCCCTTGCCGGCCTTCTCCAGGTCGAGTGCGAACTCGATGATCAAAATCGCATTCTTGGTCGAGAGACCCACCGTGGTGAGCAGGCCCACCTTGAAATACACGTCATTCGGCAGGTCGCGCAGCGACACTGCGGCCAGCGCGCCGAGAATCCCCAGCGGCACCACCATGATCACCGCCACCGGGATCGACCAGCTCTCATAGAGAGCCGCCAGGCAGAGGAACACGATCAGGATCGACACGCCATAGAGCATCGGCGCCTGGTTGCCGGAGATCTGTTCTTCCAGCGACTGGCCGCTCCAAGAGTAGCCGATGCCGGCCGGCAGCTGCTTCGCCATCTTCTCCATCTCTTCCATCGCCTGGCCCGAGCTTTTCCCCGGGGCGGCGGCACCTACGATGTTCACCGCCGGCAGGCCATCGTAGCGCTGGAGCTGCGGTGAGCCGTAGGACCAGCTTGTAGAAGTCACCGACGACAAGGGCACCATCTTGTTCTCCTTGTTCCGCAGCCACACCTTGCCGAGGTCGTCGGGGGTCATGCGGAATGGTGCGTCGAGCTGCACGATCACCCGCTGCACGCGCGGACCGTTCACGAAATTGTTCACGTAGGCGGAGCCGAATGCCGTCTGCATCGTCTGATTGATCTCCGCGAGGGAGACGCCCAGCGCCGCGGCCTTGTCCTGGTCGAGCTCGATCTTGATCTGCGCGGCATCGTTCAGGCCCTGCGGGCGGACCCCGGCGAGCAGCGGATTCTGCGCGGCCATTCCAAGAATCTGGTTGCGCGCCTGCATCAGTTTCTCGTGACCCACGCCGCCGACATCCTGCAGCCAGAAGTCGAAGCCGGACGAAGTGCCGAGTTCAGGAATCGCAGGCGGATTCAGCGGGAACACGAAGGCGTCCTTGATCCCGCCGAGCGCCATGATGCCGCGCTTGATGATCTCCTGCACCTTGTGCTCCTTGCCCTCGCGCTCCTCCCATGGCTTGAGCCGAAGGAAGGCGAGACCGGAGTTCTGGGCCTTACCGGTGAAGCTGAAGCCAGCCACCGTGAAGTAGTGCTCAATCTCCGGCTGCTTCGCGAAGTATTCCTCCATCTTGGTGAGGGCCTCGCCGGTGCGCTCATCGGTCGCGCCATCCGGCAAGCTCACCAGGGTCAGGAAGTAGCCCTGGTCTTCTTCCGGCAGGAAGGAGGACGGCATCTTCTGGTAGAGATGGGTCACGCCGAGGCAGACCACGATCAGGGCGACAAGACCGGCCCAGGCGTGCCGGAGCGTGCCGCCGACCACCCGCTGGTAACCGTTCGTGGTGGCGTCAAAGGCCCGGTTGAACCAACCGAAAGGACCGCGCTTGGTCATGTGATGACCCGCCTCCACCTGCTTGAGCAGGGTGCCGCAGAGTGCCGGTGTGAGCGACATCGCCAGGAACACCGAGAACAGCATGCACGACACCATCGACATGGTGAACTGGCGGTAAATCGTGCCCACCGACCCACCGAAGAAAGCCATCGGGATGAACACCGCCACCAGCACCACGGTGATACCGATCAGTGCGCTGGTGATCTGGCCCATCGCCTTGCGGGTGGCCGCCTTCGGAGACAGGCCCTCCTCGCTCATGATACGCTCGACGTTTTCCACCACCACGATCGCGTCGTCCACCAGGATGCCGATCGCGAGCACCATGCCGAACATGGTCAGCACGTTGATGGAGAAGCCGAAGGCCGCCATCAGGCCGCAGGTGCCCAGCAGGGCCACCGGCACTACCAGTGTGGGGATCAGCGTGGCGCGGAAGTTCTGGAGGAAGAGATACATCACCAGGAACACCAGGATGATGGCTTCCACGAGGGTCTTGAGCACCTCCTCCACAGAGATCTTCACGAAGGTCGAGGTATCCAGCGGATAGATCACCTTCACGCCGGCCGGGAAGAACTCCTGCAGGCGCTCCACTTCCTTGCGTACGCCGGCGGCCGTATCCAAGGCATTCGCGGTCGGCGAGAGCTTCACCGCGGCAGCCGCAGTCGGCTTGCCATCGATGCGGGCCTTGATCGAGTAATCCTGGCCGCCGAGCTCAACGCGGGCGACATCACGCAGGTAAACGCGCGAGCCATCCGTATTCACACGCAGCACGATGTTCCGGAATTCTTCCGCTTCGCGCAGGGTCGAGCGACCTTGGAGAATGATGTTCAGCTGCTGGTTGGCCGCTGCTGGCAGCGCGCCGATCTGGCCTACCGGAACCTGGGTGTTCTGGGCTTGGATCGCCGCATTCACATCGCCCGGGGTCATCCCGTAGCTCAGCAGCTTGTCCGGATCGATCCATACGCGCATCGCATACTGGGTGCCGAATTGGATCACCTCACCCACACCTTCCACACGGCGGATCGGGTCGAGCACGCTGGAGGCCATGTAGTTGCCCAGCGCGATGGCATCCATGCTGCCGTCATCGGTGGACAGCGCGATGAACATCATGAAGTTCCGCGTCGCCTTCGCCACCACCACACCTTGCTGCTGCACGGTCTGCGGCAGGCTCGGCGTCGCAAGCTGGACCTTGTTCTGCACCTGCACCTGCGCCACATCGGGGTCGGTGCCGGGATTGAAGTAGAGCGTGATGATCGCGGTGCCGTTCGCATCACTCGCGGACGACATGTAGAGCAGGTTGTCGATGCCGTTCAGGTTCTGCTCGATCACCGAGGTCACGGTGTCGGTCAGGGTCTCGGCGGAAGCACCGGCGTAGTTGACGGTGATCGAAATCGAGGGCGGCGCGACCGCGGGATACTGCGCCACCGGCAACTTCGTGATCGAGATGATCCCCATCAGGGCGATCAGAATGGAAACCACCCATGCGAAGACGGGGCGGCTAATGAAGAACTGGGCCATCGTGGCGGAAATTACTAATTACTAAATTCTAGTTACTAAACCGGAGCGGTGAATGCGCCTTTCGACGCAGGTCCCCGGCTTAGCCCTTCTTGCCGGCTGCAGGAGCAGACTGGCTGGTTTCGACTTTCGCCGGCGCGGGCTGGAAGGGCTCCGGCACCACCGCGGCGCCCGGCTTGGCCTTGAGCAGTCCTTCGATGATGACCTTCTCGCCCGGGTTGAGCCCCGAGCTCACGACCCACTTGTCGCCGACAGCTTCCGCGGTCTGGATCGTCTTCATCTGCGCGTGGTTGCTGTCGTCTACCACCATCACGCTCCCCGCACCGCCAGGAGCACGGGTGACGGCGCGCTGGGGCACGGTCACGACGTTTTCCTTAACGGCCTGCACGACCCGCACGCGGGCGAACATGCCGGGAAGAAGAAGGCGGTCGGGATTCGGGAACTCGGCGCGCAGAGTGACCATGCCCGTGGAGGGATCCACCGTCGCTTCCGAGAAGAGGATCTTGCCCGGAGCACTGTATTCGGTGCCGTCTTCGAGGATCAGCTTGGCCGTGGATTGCTCCGGCGATGCTTGGGTCAGGCCATTCTTCGAGGCACGGCGCAGCGCGATGAGATCGGCACTGGATTGCGTGAAGTCGAAGTAGATCGGGTCAAGCTGTTGGATCGTCGCCATCAGCGTCGCTTCATTCTCACCGACCAGCGCACCCTCGGTGACCATCGCGCGGCCGACACGGCCGGAGATCGGCGCGGTGACGGTGGCGTAGTCCAAGCGGAGCTGGGCGGTCTTGAGTGCGGCTTCGGCGGCTTTGACCTCCGCGTCAGCCACCTTCACGGCGGACTCGGCATCGTCATACTGCTGCTTGGAAACCGCATTCGAACTGACCAGCGATTCGTAGCGGGATAGCTGGGTCTTCGTCTGGTGCTGGGTCGCCTCGGCACGGACCAGAGCTGCGGCAGCGTTTTCCTTCACCGCCAGGAGCGGGGCGGGGTCGATCTTGAAGAGGACCTCGTCCGCCTTGACCTCGCCGCCTTCCTTGAAGGTCTTCTCCAGCAGGATGCCGGAAACGCGCGCACGCACCTCCGCGATCCGCAGCGCATCGATGCGGCCGGGAAGCAGGCGCGTGATCTGGACGGTCTCACTGGCCGCCGGCAGGACGGTCACCGCGGCGGGTGGCATCTGCGGCGGACCGGCTGCCGCTGCCGCCTTCTTGTTTTGGCAAGCAGGCAGGAAGAGGAGGGCCGTCAGAGGAAGGAAGTGGATGGGACGCATGGCAGTGGCAGGCAAGAGAAGGTAAGATCGCTGGAAAATCGTGGGAGGCGTAAAAAAGTTGGCCGGGAGAGCAGAAAATCGCATGCGGTGGCGAAGATTTGGCGTAAGGTCGATCGGGTGGCCTCAAAACCTGAAACGGATGTTTCAGACGTGCGCTTACTTAGCACGGGAAATGCGGGGGCGGAATGACTTTGAAGTTTCCAAGCTGGTAACCTGCGCTTACCAGTCCCCCGGGCGATGGAACTGCGGCACTTGAGATACTTCGTGGCAGTCGCGGAGGAACTGAATTTCCGCCGCGCCGCGGAGCGCCTGAATGTCACGCGCCCGGCCCTGAGCAAGCAGATTAAGGATCTCGAAGTCGAGACCGGCCTGAAACTGCTGGACCGTGACACGGTGCGGGTGGCCCTGACGGATGCCGGGAAAGTCTTCCTGGCCGACTCACAGGCAATCCTGGATGACGTGGAAAACGCCGTCGCCCGGGCCCGCGAGGCCCAGAACGGGCGCCGCGGCCAACTCCGGATCGGCAGCGTCGGCCAGATCGCGGCGAGTTTCTTGCCGGATGCGCTGCGGGCCTTCCGTGGCCACTTCCCGGATGTGGAGGTGACTTTTGTCGAGATGACTCCGCCGGAGCAGCTGGAGGCACTGGCGCACGACGAGATCGATCTGGGCTTCGCCTACGGCCGCGACACCGAGAAGGTGCCGGGCATGTCCAGCCTGCTGCTGGTGCGCTCGACCTTCGGGGTCTCGATGTCGAAGGATCATCCCTTCGCCTCGCGGCGCTCGCTGCGGCTGGATGACCTGCGCTACAAGACGATCCTCTGTGTCGGCGATGAGAAGCACTCGACCCACCGGCGGGATATTCTCGCTATGTTCGACGAGGCCGGGGCGACGCCGGCAGTGGTGCGGCAGATTGTCGGCTTTGAGTCGCTGCTTACAATGGTGGCGGCGGATCAAGGGCTGAGCATGCTGCCGGAGGTACTGGACCTGCGGGCGAGCCACGGGATCGTGACCCTGCCTTTGGTCGGTGAGAAGGCGAAGGTGGACTTCACCATGTGGGCCGTGTGGAAGACCTCAGGGGCTTCCTTGCTGGTGAGGAATTTTGTCCGGCTGCTGGAGAGGAACCGGCCGGCGGGTCCCGGAGGAGCGATGGCGGTGGCGTGAGCAACAGCATCCTCCCATGCAAGCGGTTAGACCCAGCCAAGCGAAAGCGGAGAATTCCCTCGCGGCGTTAATCGGTCTCCCGCTCGCGCAGGTTTCCCGTGAGGCGAACCTGCCGATGTTCCACTTTGGCAAGCGTGACAACGGGTCCTACGATCACGCGGTCGAGCTCCAATGTTCGTGGCACTTTCGCGATGCCTCGCAGGTTCTGATTGGCAGTTGGAGTCTCTATGACCTCTTCACCCAACCATCGATAGAGCAAGCCGGGGATCACCTTGAGCTGGATCACCCGCTGGCCAACTACTGCGATCGCTTCTTCGCGCCCTTTCTGGAAAGCCATCTCGCAGATCCCCTTTTCGTTGTTGCCGTGAGGGTCGACGAGGACAATGCCTTAACCTTGGATTTTTCCGGCGACTACACCCTGGAAGTTTTTCCGGTTGATGAAGAACCCGAGGAAGTTTGGCGGTTTCTAAGTCGTCCCCCCATCTTCCCCAGCAGGATTCCCGAGCCATTCACGAAGTGAGAATCGTAGGTGCTTTCGAGTTCCTTGAAGCACCCCTCCGCAACTTGCAAAGTTGCGCTACTTCGCGGGCGGGCCAGATACGGCACTTGAAGATTGGGCCCAAATCGGAATCTTGAATCAAAGAACCATGGGCAGTCTCTACATCGTTACCCCGCTTCATAAGGAGTGCACTGATTGGCTCGACGCTGAAGGAATTCCCTATCCCGCCGTAGTAGATCCGCGCATGCCGAGCCCACGAGAACTGAAAGACACCTTGCTGGGACTCGAAGGCTTTGTTGCAACCTTCCACGATGATCAACCGTTGGGGAACTGGTCCGCCACGATCGAATCAACGGCTCCGGAGAAAGCGTGGTCGCATCTTTACATCAATGACTACCTCTCGGAGGATGAGCCTTGCGACTTCTACTTCTCCAAAGGTCACGCTGAGGTCGCATTCGCAGTGGTGAAACGGCTGGCTCCGATCTGTGGAGCAATGGTCGTTTGCACCGATAGCGACGCTTGGCCGGTGCTTGTCGGCCCTGAAGATTCGATTGAAGATCTAGTCACTCGATTGGAGAATCCTTGGCCGGAAGACACCTAGCAGCGCCATCCGGCAAACTCCTTTAGCTCCGCTCCATCCCCATGTCCAAGATCACCACACGCCCTCCCAATCCCGAAGAGCAGGGGACCCTTAGCGGTGCCACGGCTTGGGTAAACGAACTCCTCGAAAACGAATTCAAAACCCAAGAGCGACTGAGCGGCACACGGGAGGACATTCCGAATCTCCACACCATGCTGGCCGAAGGGCCTTACACGGACGACCCGGGCGCAGAGCTCAAGACCTTCGGGATCGTCTTCGGTCACATCCTCACCCACGAGCTGCCGATGCGCTGGGTGATCTATCGCGATGACCAAGGCACTGACTTCGCGCTACAGTATCAGGGCTTGGATCTCTTCGTCTTTCCCGGCGACATGATCGTGAAGCGAGTTGAAGCCGGAGAGGAGGTCGATGAGATCAACTTGGAAGCGATGCTGGAGGATCTGAAGGAGGCCTTGGCGGAGGAGGCTTCGAAGGCGGCGAAGCGCCGGGATTGATCTGCCTGACTTTGAATAGCTCCGCCTCAGGCAGACACGGTCGCGGGGTAACCCAGCTCCTCGTTCTTCCGGCAGGCAGCTTTGAAGAAGATGTCGCCGTGGATCAGCAATTCAAAGGTCTCGATGGATGCAGGCACCCTGAGGCCGCAGAAGATCTCGACAAAGTCCTCGATCTCCATATTGCCGTATCCCGTCCCCAAGGCGGTGACTGTCACGCTCTTCACGTCCTCCTTCAGCGCACAGAGCCGGAGCACTTTCTCCAAGGCAGCTTTCGTGTCTTGGCGGCTGGTCTCGTAGAAGCCATTCGCCGCAACGACGGCAAACATCCGGCCCCAGGTCTCGGCCGGTTCGATTTCGAAGACGCTGCCGCGAGGAGCCACCTTGATCCCTTTGTCCGCCATGGTCCGGTGCATGGCTTCCTGAAGGGCCTTGCCGTGTTGGCCTAACAGGCTCGCGCCCGCGCCACCGGAGAGGAAAAGGTGCTCGTTGGTGGAGAAGACGATGAGGTCCGCGGCGGCATCGACGATGTCGCCTTGGCGGAGGAAGCGCCGGCCAAAGAGCGTCCCGCGAAGGTCAATCCCAACGCCGCGGGACCGCCTCCTTGTTTTCCAAGGGCCAGCGTCGCCCTGAATTCAGGTGCCTCATTCAAACCGAGAACCTTGGAGCGCCGATCGGTTCCATCGAAGGCATAGGGAGCGTATTCATTCTTCTCCACATCCTTCTGGATCCACAGCCGGCCGCATTGATCGCACTCCAGCGTATCGAGAGTGAGATCCAAGTAGGCCGAATGCAGCACATCAGCGAGCATCTCCCCCGGGGGGACATCATCCGGGTAGACAGGGTGGAAGTGCTTGTTCCTCCACTCTGGAAGCCGCCCGGCTTGAAGGTGCGCGAGGAAATCGTCGATCACGGCGGGGATCGAGTCGATATAAAGGTGGTTCCCCTTATCGCTGAGGATTCGACCTTGGATCTCGTTAGGCCCCTCCACATCCGAGATCACATTCCCACAGGTGCATCGAAATTTGCTCATCGGAGGTCAGCAGACTATGGGTTGCATGCTTCGCCGTCCAGCGTCCGTGGAGGGGGCGGAGGAATCCTTACTCGCGGGTCCTAGGCGACTCGTGAGGGAGAACCACCCTAACTCTCTTGCCGATTTCCCTTTGCTTCGCCGACTTGATCCGAGATCGAAGCCAGCCGAGGAAGGCGAGAATGGCGAAGTTCAGGGTGGTCCAGATGAGACTCACCGGGATCGCCAGGATCAGAGCGAAGTTTCGTCCGGTATCGGTCGACCAGCGGCGCATGGCTTCCAGCGCGGCTGGAGTTAGCTCTTCGGGAGACATTTCGCCGTTCCGATCTTGGTCAAACTTCTCCCATCCCCATCGCAGTTCGATCTCGGCCACCATCACGACGCCCAGGTAAAGTGCCGACCCCAAGGCGAAGCATGCCACGAACCACCGACCGGAACGCCCCTCGATCCAAGGCAAACGCTTCTTCAAAAGCCAAGTCGCCAAGGGCAGAAGCAGCCAGAGGATCGCGAGGAGGTTTCCGGGCCACATAAGGTGAATCGGGACGGATCCTAGCACGGCGCGAGGAGATCCCATTGTGAGTTCTCCGTGGGATTCGTGAATTTTCGCCGCTAGAAGCATGAGGCGCCCCTTCAGGACGCGGTGATCTCTCGCGGCTTACCCGGCACTTCGTGCCGGGCTGGCATGAGCCGTGCCATTGGCACGAAGAATCGTGCGGTGCGAGCTCTGACGATTGGTATCAGGCTTGGGCGGTGGAGACTATCCTCGCATGGTCCTTGCCCGCCAGACGCGCATTCCCCACCAGACCACGATCAAAGGAAGGGCCCCGGTGATAAAGACCGCTCCAATATTCAGGAAGGGAGCGAAGGAATTGGGGAAATCCACAAGGCCGCTGCTATTCGGAAGCCGGTCCCAGTAAACGGAGGCAAATGGCAAACCCGTGCCGTGAAAGCCCTCGGGTCTGCCCCACTCAATCATGTTGAGCGGAATACTGGCGACCACGCTGATCGCCAGCCATGCTACCAATAGAACTCGGAGCGGGATTTTCACGAACGGCGGATCCCGCTCACTCCCACTCGATGCTCGCCGGGGGCTTGGTAGAGATGTCGTAGAGGACGCGGTTGATGCCCTTCACCTCGTTGAGGATGCGGTTGCTGGTCTCGCGGAGGATCTGCGATGGCAGTTCGACCCAATCGGCGGTCATGGCATCGTCTGAGACCACGGCGCGGAGATTGGTGGACCATTCGTAGGAACGTTCGTCGCCCTTCACGCCGACGGTCTTGACCGGGATCAGCCCGGCGTAGGCCTGCCAGACCTTTTCATACCAGCCGTGCTCCTTGAGCTTGCCGATGAAGATGGCGTCGCACTCACGGATGATGTCGAGCTTCTCCACGGTGACCTCACCGGGGCAGCGCACGGCGAGGCCGGGGCCCGGGAAGGGATGACGCCAGAGGATGTCGTGCGCGATGCCAAGCGAGGCACCGAGGGCGCGGACTTCGTCCTTGAAGAGCTCGGCGAGGGGCTCAAGGACCTTGCCCTGGGCCTGGAGTTCAAGGATACGGTCGACGCGGTTGTGGTGGGTCTTGATCTTGCTGGCCTTCGACTTGGCGTTGGAGGCGCTTTCGATCACGTCCGGATAGAGCGTGCCCTGGGCGAGCATTTCCGCGTCGCCCACCGCGTCCCAGAAGGTGTCGATGAAGAGTTCGCCGATGATCTTGCGCTTGGCTTCCGGGTCGGCCACGCCGGCGAGGGCGCCGAGGAAGCGCTCCGAGGCATCGATGGTCTCGATCTTCAGGCCCATGCGGTGGAAGTTGTTCTGCACCTCCGCGGTCTCATCCTTCCGCATCAGGCCGTGGTCGACGTAGATGGGGCGGACGTTCACCCCAGCCTCGTGCAGAAGTACGGCGAGCACCGTACTATCGACCCCGCCGGAGACGCCGCAGACGACCTGCTTGTTCCCCACGGTAGTGCGGATGCCTTCGATCAGCTCGCGCTTGAAGTCATCGATCCGGAAAGCGGCGAGCTCGCCGGCGGTGAGCAGGAAGTTGTGGAGGATGCGGTTGCCCTCGTGGCTGTGGGTAACCTCGGGGTGGAACTGGATGCCGTAGAAGCGGTCGCCCCACTTCAGCGATACCGGGGTGCCGTGCTGGTTGGCGGCGAGCACCTCGACATTCTCGGGCAGCTTTTCGACGGTGTCGGAGTGACTCATCCAGACCTGCGAGGCGGATGACACGCCCTCGTAGAGGCCAGTGCAGGAAGCGGGATTGAGGGTGGCCGGACCATACTCGCGGCGATTGCTAGCCTTCACGCTGCCGCCGAACTTAATGTTCAGGAGCTGCATGCCGTAGCACACGCCGAGCACCGGCACGCCGAAGGCATTCAGCGCGGCGAAGTCGAGATCCGGTGCGTCCGGCTCGGAAGTGCTCTTCGGTCCGCCCGAGAGGATGATCGCGCCGGGCTTGCCGATGTTCGGGAAGTCTTCGAGGGCGTAAAGCTTGGCGAAGTATCCGAGCTCACGGACCCGCCTCACGATGAGCTGGGTGTATTGCGAGCCGAAATCGAGGACGGCGACGTGATTGATCTCCTGCATTGGAGGAAAAATTACTAATTACTAAATTCTAGTGACTAAACTGGAGCGCCCGAAGAACGGAAGCGCTCCGTGTATTCCGGGAACTTCTCCCCTGTCAACCCAGCGGCTGATAGTTGGTCGGCTCCTCGGTGATGACGATGTCGTGGACGTGGCTTTCGCGCAGGCCGCCCGGGGTGATGCGGGTGAAGGTGGCGCGGCTGCGGAGTTCATCCAAGCTGTTCGCACCGACGTAGCCCATGCCGGAGCGGAGGCCGCCCATGAGCTGGAAGACCACGTCGGAGAGCGGGCCCTTATAGGGGACGCGGCCTTCGACACCTTCCGCGACGAGCTTGCCGGAGCTGTTCTGGCCGTAGCGGTCGCCGGAGCCCTTGCGCATGGCACCGAGGGAGCCCATGCCGCGGTAGGTTTTGAAGCGGCGGCCCTGGTAGTAAACGCTCTGGCCGGGGCTTTCGCGGGTGCCGGCGAGGATCGAGCCGAGCATCACCAGGTCGGCCCCAGCGGCGAGGGCCTTCACCACATCGCCGGAGTAGCGGATACCACCATCGGCGATGACCTTCACGCCAACCTCGCGGCAGTAGCGGGCGACATTTTGGATCGCGGTGAACTGCGGCATGCCCACACCAGCGATGACGCGGGTGGTGCAAATCGAACCCGGGCCGACGCCGACCTTGAGAGCACTGGCACCAGCGGCGACGAGGTCGCGGGCACCTTGTTCGGTCACCACGTTGCCCGCGACGACCGGACGGTCGGAGAGCGAGCGCAGCTTGGAAATCACTTCCATCACCCGCGAGGTGTGGCCGGTGGCGGCGTCGATGAAGAGAGCATCGGCACCCGCATCGATCATCGCCTGGCCGCGCTCGACGCAGTCCGGGCCGACGCCGACAGCAGCACCGCAGCGCAGGCGGCCTTCGAGATCCTTCGCAGCGCTGGTGAAGGTGATGCGCTTCTCGATGTCCGAGCCGGTGATCAGGCCGGCCAGCTTGCCATTGGCATCGACCAGCGGGAGCTTCTCGATGCGGTTCTGGTAGAGAATGCGGCGGGCTTCCTCGAGCTCGGTATTCACCGGCGCGGTGATGAGCTTCTCGCGCGGGGTCATCACGTCCTGCACGCGGGCGTCGGCGCGGTCGAGGTAGCGGACGTCACGGCCGGTGACCATGCCTTCGAGACGGCCTTCGGCATCCACCACCGGGAAGCCGGAGAAGCCGTGCTCGGCCATGATCGCCTGGATCTCATCGATCGTCTGCTCCTTGCGGACGGTGAGCGGCTTCTGGATCACCGCGTTTTCCGAACGCTTCACCCGGGAAACCATCGAGGCCTGCTCTTGGATCGAGCAGGCGCGGTGGATCACGCCCATGCCGCCCTCGCGGGCCAGCGCCACTGCCAATTCGGTCTCCGAGACCGTGTCCATCGCTGCGGACACCACCGGGATATTGAGGCGGATCCCCGCCGTCACGAAGGTGGAAATATCAGATTCCGTAGGAAGAATCTCGCTCAACGCAGGAACGAGAAGGACGTCGTCAAAGGAGAGTCCGAGAGAAATATCCGCCATGGCGGAGTCAATAGAGGAGCCCCGACCGACGCAAGCGCGAATACGGAAAACGGTGTTTCAGGTGCGACTCCCGCCCCGTGGCGGAACGGCAGCACCGTTCCGGCGGGGTGAGTTCACCCCTTGATTTACATGCAGTTCTCCTTCGCGGAGGTTCCCAGCCGGAGGTTCCCAGCCGCTCCGCTACTTCTTACTTCCGGGCGAAGTTCAGCGGCGCGGGGACGGAGATGACTTCCATCCCGGCGAGCTGGGCGGCCATCACGCCGGCCGGTGCGTCTTCCAGCACCAAGCACTTGAGTGGGGAAACGCCGAGCAGCTTGGCAGCCCGCAGGAAAATGTCCGGGGCGGGCTTCCCAATCGGCACGTCGTCCGCAGTGACCACCTCGTCGAAGAGATCGGAGACACCCACGGCCTGCAGGGTCTTTTCAATCACCAGGCGGGTGCCGCCGGTGGCGATTGCCATCGGGATCTTGCCGCGCAGGCTCTCGGCGAACTCGGCGACCTCCTCGATCAGCTCCAGGCTGCCGAGCTTCCGGAGGAAGGCCTCGCGCTTGGCGAAGGCAACACCCTCGGGATCAAGCTTCAGGCCATACTCGTCGTTAATCTCCACCACGATATCCTTCGTGGGGCGACCGCCCATGGCGTAGAAAACGTCTTCCTTGAAGATGCCGCCGGCACCGTGAAGGGCGAGAGCTTCGCACCAAGCCTCAAAGTGGGCAGGCATCGAATGAACCAGAGTGCCGTCGCAATCGAAAATGACCGCCTCGAAGCCCTCTGCCGACAGATTGATTTCACCGATGCTCGCCATGCGCGCGGTCGGGGTAACAGCCCCCCTCAAAATGACAAGAACGCAAATGGGAAATGTCTATTTAAAGGGAATGTCCCCTTCGCAAAAGCAGGGGTCCGCCCCGAAATCAGACAGGACGAACCCCAAACACTTGTTTGCATTAGGATAACTGGAAATCAGAACTCCCCGTCCTGATAAGTCCCCGCTGCGATAACCCGGGGCTCGGTCGCCTTGAAGGCCACTTTACCCTTCAGGGCCACGCCATCGGCAAAGCTGAGGGGGCCGGAGACCGCGACTTCCTCGCAACCCGCGAGGCAGGGGGTGCCGAGACCCTCGATGGCATCCACCAGCTTGTAGGAATCGTCCAATTTCACCACCGGGGGGACCCCCTCCCGGGAGGCCACCAGCTCCACCCGGCCGTCGTCACTGACCGAGTAGGCCGAGGAGCGGAGAGCAAAGAGATCGGCGGTGGATTTCACCGGGGCGAAGCGGGAGCGCGGAACCTCAATGGCTTGCGCACCTTCGAAGCACTCGATCGCCGCACCCATGGCGACTTCGAGCTGGATCACC
>NZ_BATP01000050.1 GCF_000739615.1 Haloferula sp. BvORR071 | reverse complement strand
TCCACCATCGTGTTGATGGTGTCCTTCAGCTCCAGGATCTCGCCGCGCACATCCACCGTGATCTTCTTGGAGAGGTTACCGGCCGCCACCGCCTTGGTAACATCGGCGATGTTACGCACCTGGTTGGTGAGGTTGGAGGCCATGAAGTTCACCGACTCGGTGAGGTCCTTCCAGGTGCCCGCAACGCCCTTCACCGCTGCCTGACCGCCGAGGTTCCCTTCCGTGCCCACCTCGCGGGCCACGCGGGTCACTTCCGCCGCGAAGGAGCCGAGCTGGTCCACCATCGTGTTGATGGTGATCTTGAGCTCGAGGATCTCGCCTTTGACATCCACGGTGATCTTCTTGGACAAGTCGCCGCGCGCCACCGCAGTGGTCACGTCGGCGATGTTGCGCACCTGGTTGGTAAGGTTACCCGCCATCGAGTTCACCGACTCGGTTAGATCCTTCCAAGTGCCGGCCACGCCCTTCACATCCGCCTGGCCGCCGAGCTTCCCTTCCGTGCCCACTTCGCGGGCCACGCGGGTCACTTCCGAGGCGAAGGAATTGAGCTGGTCCACCATCGTGTTCACGGTGTCCTTGAGCTGCAAGATCTCCCCGCGGACCGCCACAGTAACCTTCTTGGAGAGGTCGCCATTCGCCACCGCGGTGGTCACGTCGGCAATGTTGCGGACCTGGTCGGTGAGGTTGCCGGCCATCGAGTTCACCGAATCGGTGAGGTCCTTCCAGGTGCCCGCCACGCCTTTCACATCCGCCTGGCCGCCGAGTGCGCCCTCGGTGCCCACCTCCCGGGCCACGCGGGTTACTTCCGAGGCGAAGGAGCCGAGCTGGTCCACCATCGTGTTGATGGTGTTCTTCAGCTCGAGGATCTCGCCTTTGACATCCACGGTGATCTTCTTGCCGAGGTCGCCATTCGCCACCGCGGTGGTCACCTCGGCGATGTTGCGGACCTGGTTGGTCAGGTTACCGGCCATCGAGTTCACCGAATCGGTGAGGTCCTTCCAAGTGCCGGCCACGCCGCGCACTTCGGCCTGGCCGCCGAGCTTGCCTTCCGTGCCCACCTCGCGGGCCACGCGGGTGACCTGATCGGCGAAGGAGGAGAGCTGGTCCACCATCGTGTTGATGGTGTTCTTCATCTCAAGGATCTCGCCTTTGACGTCCACCGTGATCTTGCGCGAAAGGTCGCCATTCGCGATGGCGGTCGTCACGTCGGCGATGTTGCGGACCTGGTCGGTCAGGTTGCCCGCCATCATGTTCACGTTGTCGGTGAGGTCCTTCCAGGTGCCGGCCACACCGGTCACTTCTGCCTGGCCGCCGAGCTTGCCATCCGTGCCCACCTCGCGGGCAACACGGGTCACTTCCGAAGCGAAGGAGCGGAGCTGGCCCACCATCGTGTTAATGGTCGCCTTCAGCTCCAGGATCTCGCCTTTGACGTCCACCGTAATGGTCTTCGAGAGGTCGCCATTCGCCACCGCGGTGGTCACCTCGGCGATGTTACGCACCTGGGCGGTCAGGTTACCGGCCATCGAGTTCACCGAGTCGGTAAGGTCTTTCCAGGTGCCGGCCACGCCTTCCACGTTCGCCTGGCCGCCGAGCTTCCCTTCCGAGCCCACTTCGCGGGCCACGCGGGTCACTTCCGAGGCGAAGGAGCCGAGCTGGTCCACCATCGTATTGATGGTGTTCTTCAGCTCGAGGATCTCGCCTTTGACATCCACGGTGATCTTCTTCGAG
>NZ_BATP01000051.1 GCF_000739615.1 Haloferula sp. BvORR071 | reverse complement strand
AAGTGGATCGCGAATGTGGAGAAGAACGGCGCGGTGCCGGTGATCACGCTGCGCGAGGCCGATGGCGATGAGGACAAGCTGCGCGAGCAGGCGATCCTGCACGGCACGAACGGGGTGCCGCTCTACCTGCGCCAGAACTCCAAGCGCAAGGCGATCGAAAAGGAGCTGGAGGAAGTAAGAAAGATCTACGAGGTCTATGGTGCGGCGCCCTTGCCGGGAGAGACGGAGGCCATGGCACAGCAGCGCAAGCTGAAGGAGCTGGAGCAACTCGGCGGCCTGGGTCAGCAGGTGATCGAGCGCACGCGGCGCGGGGAGATCTCCCTGGATCACGGCGAGGCACTGATGCGGGATCTGTATGGCGAGACGCTGAGGCCGGCGGATCCACGCAGCCCGAAGGTCTTCGAAGTTTGGCTGGAGGGGGTGGCGGATGATGAAATCCGCAAGGTCTGGAACAAGGACGAGCACGATGTGAAGGCGCGCAATGAGGTGCGCAATCAATTCGTGAACTGGTGGTATGCCACGAACTCGCACTTGCCGGGCGTGACGCGAACCATGCAGGCGCGGCTGCGGCGCGAGCTGACGGGTGAGAAGTCGGAAGGCTTCGATGAGAATTTCACCGCCTTCAAGAAAGGTGCGAAGAGCCTGGGCACCGGTCTGGTGGCACCGGTATTGGGGATGGGCCTGGGCCTGGCGGAGCATTCCATTTTGAATCCCCTTTCGCTAATCAGCGAGGAGGCGAGGAAGCAGCAAGACGAGCTGCTGCGGATCCAGGGGCGCGATGGCAAGAACTGGATCCGTGGCTTGGGCAAGAACGGTGAGAAGTACTTCACGAGCTTCGGCAGCCAGGAGCGCGGCGATCTGATCGGCGCGCTCATGACGCTGAAGGATTCGATCGATCGCGGGGATGCGGCGGAGCACTACGGCTATACGGATACTCCGGAGAAGGAGGCAGCGGCGCGGAAGGCGGCGCTGCAAGCGGTGCGCGACAAGGCCTATGCGGTGCAAGCCCGCCATCAGGAGAGCGGCTTCGAGATCCGCCCGGAGGATGTGGACCCGGAGCAGGATCCGGTGCTGAAGAAGGCACTGGGAGAATATGAAGCGACCGGCGATCCGGCGTTCTGGAAGATCTTCGAGCGGCGCCTGCTGCAGGACCGCGGGATGCGCGAGCACGAGGATGACATGCGCGATCTAACAGACGGTCTGGACGAGTTCGACGCGGCGGTCATGTCCGGCCTCTATGCCGGGCCGCAGGAGCTCGGCATGGAGGCGCTATCGTGGCTGGGTGGTGGCGCGGGGAAGCTGGCCCGCTCGGTGGCGGTGGAGACCAAGCTCGCCGCGCTGGCGAGGCGGGGCGGGCGCTTCGGCGAGGTGGCATCGCAGCTTTTGCGCGGTCAGAAGATGCTCAGGCGGATCGGCCAGGGGGGAGAAGCGGCAAGTGCGGCGGAGAAGGCGGCGGAGGCGGCGCGGCTCCCCTTCTGGCAGCGGCTGGGGAGGGCGGCCCTGCACGAAGGCAAGGAGATGGCGGGAGAGGCCGTCGAGGAGATGGCCACGGAGGCCGGCAATCCGGAGATGACGCCGGGCTCGATGTTAGAGTCGGGCGCGATGGGTGCGCTGGGAGCGCCGCTGCTCAAGCCAGTGATGAGGGTGGCGCAGGCGCCGGTGGGCATCGTGGCCGGCTGGGTGGATGAGCTGTATCGCGGCAAGAAGGTTGCGGAGTTCGCGGACTGGCACAACCGCGAGATGGCGGGAACGCCTGGCTTCCAGCCGATCACCAAGGAGCAAGCCGCGGACCTCATGCGGACCACCGATGTGGAGGAGCTGAAGCGCTTGGCAGAGGATCACCGCGCGGCGATGGAGGAGCTGAAGGCAGCGGAGGCGGAGGCCAAAGGCGAAGCTGAGGAGTGGACATCGGAGCCTGAAGATCGCACTGCGCATGAAGAGGCCGATCCGGACGAAACGGAGCTGCAGGATGACCCCGGACTTGCCCGGACTTCCCCGCCCCCACGGGAGGCGAGTGAGAGCGCGCCCGGGCAGGAATGGAACAGCATCGCAGGAGGGCTATCCGCAGGAACTCAGGCAGGGCAAATGCCAGCAGACGGAAGCCCCCACGAGAGAGGCAAGCCGGAGCAGCTGGCGACCGAAGCAGCCGACGGCCACCCTGGCCTCTCCGACATTGACAGTCCGGCGCGGCTGGGGCTACGTTTCGAACCTTGGGATGAATACTCCAGACGAGAAGCCAGACACCCCGCAGCAGGAGGAAATCACCTCGTGCCGGCCAAGGTGGCTGAAGCGTTCCGAAGTTCCCTGCGGACTGGAAGCGGAGCGGTTGGAGTTCGCCTTCTACGCATCCCTGAGCGAGGAGCAGCGCGAGAGGCTACTGGATTGCGAGATCCTCTGGTAGCCACCTTGGTGCGCGGGTTCGAGCGCGCCTTTGGAAAGCGGGTGATCTTCTACCGGGCATCTTCCGCCACCAAGCCGCTGCCGCGAGGCGGGCTATCCTCGAACCAGTTCCCGAACTACATCGCGGTCAACGCGAATGGACCGTTCAGCATTTTCTTCGTGCTGGGCCATGAGTTGGGCCACGCGATCCAGCGCCAGAGCCCGGAACTGTACGCTGCCACCAGGAAGGAGGTGATGGCCCTGCTGCGGGACGAGGATTCCTACATCGCGCGCGAAGGCCTGGAGCAGTGGTATGCGGGCCACAAGCTCGACAACGAGGTCTTCAACGATGTGCTGGGACACTTCTTCCGCGACGCGCGCTTCTGGCAAGAACTGGGACGCCGGAGCGGTGGGCTGACAGCGAGGATCTTCGCAGTCTTCAGCAAGGTGGTGGACAAGATGACCGCCTCCTTCCGCGAGCGGCGGGAAAGCCGCAATGCGGAGGGCATGCTGGCGGATCACCTGGAGGAGGTCCGCTCGAAGGTGGCGGCGATGGTGGATGAGTATCAGAAGGGAGGCGAGTTTCCCGCCTATGTGCCCGACCCGGCCGGACCAAGGACGGAGGCGCTGGATGGACTGTCTCGCGAAGATGGCGGACTGACAGCCCTCGCGCCCGGTCCGGAAGCCGCTGGAGCAAGCGCGGTGGAGCAACCGGGAATCGCGGATCCGGCGGCGGATATCGCGCGGAGCGGGAAGGCGGGGGTAGGTATACCGGGGGCATCTGTCGAGGCGAGGTCAAGGGCATCTAACACCAGGGTGACTCCCGCGGATGTGGCGGCAGCGGTGAAGGCGCCGGGGGCAAGACAGCGACTGGGAGGCGTGCGGGCGGGGAGACTCCATGCGTTGCAAGCTTATCACGATCTCAGCGCGAAGAAGGCAAGGTATGGGAGCCTGAGCCCCGCGGAACAGACGAAACTGGACCGCGCCTCGCAGGCGCTGGCGGCGGCGATGAGCCGGGGAAGCAGTGGGATCCCCCGAGAGCCGAACTTCAAGGTCCGAGGTCTGTCTGAAAATCCCTACGCAGACCCGGATGTGGAGGATGTATTCGACAACGGCTTTCCACCATCCGCCGCACATGGTGCCCTGATGTCCCGCCTCCAGGATATTCGGAGACAGCTGGTGGAAGCCAGGAACGGTCAGATTACGAACAGGGACGCCATGGGAACCGTGGACGACACAGCGCCAGGAGCCCAAGAGGAGTATGCCCGCCTGCAGGCCGCAGAAGAAGCAGCCGAAGCACGGGTAGAAGATCTCATCGAACAGGCGCGGGAAGCACTGCGACCCCATCCCAAGACCGAGCGGAAGACCGCGTTTCACGGAGATGCAAGGGTGCTGGAACACGCGCATCGCGGCTTGGAGTTGGCCCTCCGCTACTTGAGCGACGAACTAGTCCCCCACGGGCTGGAGGTCATCCACGATCCCGATGAGCGGGGTGGCCACATCAAGGGGAAGATCTTCATCAACGGGCAATTGTCATCGGCTCGAATCGCCCACGAAATCATCCATGAATTGGAGGCAACCCATGCGGAAATCCTCAAACGCACCAAGGAGTTTCTGGAGCGACGAGGAAAAACCGGAGGAAAGGGCTCGCTTCAGCAGAGAACGGGAATCTCAAGGTACGATGCCGTTGAGGAAGCTTGGTTCGACCTTTGGAGGGAAAAGGGAGGCACCGAATATTCCGGCAAGGATTGCGGAAAGGACGCGACCGAAATCCTGACCGTGGGAATCGAGAGACTTGATCGAGATCCGATCCTTTTCATGCTGACCGATCCGGAGTATTTTGATTTCGTAGTTAGAACTCTCAATCCGCAATGAATACCGAAGAAAACAGCCCGGGCAGATATCATGAAGGGGACTATCAGACGGTAGAGTTCGAGATCGAGCACTTCCCCGCCCCTCTGCAGTGGGACGCTCGGGAGGGTGTCGTCCGCTGGGCGCGACCGCCCCAACTTTCAGAAGAGCTTTCTTCCAAGTGGGATGTGGTGCTCGCGGAGATCCAGCAAAGGATTAGGATGCGGGCCGGCGAGTATTCCAACGGGCATGAAGTGACGCGAGCGCTGCGGAATCGTGGTCATTCCCTTCCAAATGATCCGCTGATGATGTATCATATCAGGTCACTGCAAGAGATTTTCCCTATGGGCTTTCTAGCAAAGCGGCGTATCGTCGTGAGCGAGCCGCGCTGCGTGAAGCACCATATCGTGAGGCGGAAACTCCCCCCCGGTTGGAATTTCTAGCCAGCGGCTCAGCCGCCAGGAGCGCGGGGCGATCGCGGGGCTGAGAGAGAGAGATTGAAAGCGGCGCAGGGCGGGTCATGCTGTGGGGGTGAGATTCGGGCTGCAGCGATCGCTGATCTTTTGGAGTGGGCTGCTGGCGGTGGTGTTCCTGTGCTGGGCGTGGAAGGATTCGCGGGAGCGGCGGACGTATGTGCAGGTGGCCGGCTTTCTCTTGGCGAGCGACCAGGGCGGGCTGGTGCTGGAGAGGAATCCGTATCTATTCCGGGACTTCGAGGCGGGGCGCGAGCCTGCGCTGGTGCTAAGGCGGACGATGAAGGGGCCCTTCCTCCTGCATGGAAAAGGTGAGCTTGTGAACGATGGGCTGGTCGACCCCGAGTGGGACTACCGGGAACTTTGTGAGAACACGATGAGCTACCAGCCGCAGGGGAATTGGCTGCTGTTCATTCCCTACTGGCTGCTGTTGATGGTGGCAGGGCTGGCGTGGTGGGTGCTTCTGCTGTGGCGGCTGCGGCGGAGGATTGATTGGGGGCAGGAGAAGTGATCTGCTCGCGGAGGATGGATAGATTCTCATGAAGCCCCCTTCCCTATTCCGGTCGCTGGTCTTCTGGAGCGGGCTCCTGGTGATGGGGTTCATTGGCTGGATGTGGGTGGATTCGACGATGCGGATGTCCTACGTGCGCGGGCCGAATTGGGAATTGGCGAGCTGGGCCAGCGGGGTATCGGTGATGAACGGGAGCCGGCTTGCCTACAAGTGGGAGGCCGGGCAGGCCCCTCCGCCAACCATGCGCGTCAACTACACATCCCGGGGAACTCGTGCCTTCTCGATAGAGTCCGGGCACTTGGATCCGGAACTGAGGAGGGTGCGACTGGCTCGCGCGGGGTTTCTGGCAGGCGCGAAGCCCGGTGAGGAATTTGTGGAATTCCTACCGAGGCTGAATGCACCGGAGCTGGATGCAGCGCTGCGGGAGAACGGGCGGCGGAATCTGCTCGCCTCCGGCTCGGCCTATGTGTTTTCGGTGCTGCCCGGAGGCTGGGTGCTTTTTATCCCGCACTGGCTGTTGCTGCTGGCGGTGGTTCTCGGATGGGTGGGATCCCTGGCATGGCGGGCAAGGCGGATCCGGCGGCACGAGAAATCCCTAACTACGATAGACGCCGTAGCATGAAGCCCCCTTCCCTATTCCGGTCACTGGTCTTCTGGGGTGGACTCCTAGTGATGGGGTTTGCGGTGTGGGGGTGGCGGGATTCGACGGTGAATTCGGCCAAGCTGACGATGGGGCCGTGTGAGATCGAGAGCTGGGCCTGCGGGATGGCGGTGAAATACCGGCCGAGCCAAGGAGGCCGCTGGAAGCTGAGCTACCAGCCACGGGAGCGATCGGGATCCGCGAGCTTCCGGGACCCATCCTACGATTGCCATGCGCCGAAGCCGCCGGTGACCGTTGCGCTGGAGACGTTCCGCTTTGCCCGGCCAGGGGTGCAGGATTTGGCCGAGGCGAAGGGCTTCTATATCCCGGTGGGTGTGACCTACGGGCCGCGGGGAATCGCGGGAGGGCCGGAGGTGGGGATGGATGTAGCATTGCGGGATCACTACTTGGAGTCGCGGCCGCCTTTCTCCTCCGGAGCGGGGCCAAGGGGATGGATCGCCTTCCTGCCGGACTGGCTGCTGCTGCTGGCGGTGGCGCTGGTATGGCAGGGGCTGCTGTACTGGCGGGCGGGGCGCTGGCGGCGGATGGATGCTAGGAGCTACGAGGAACATCGTAGCAGTGCGTATCCGCTGTGGCGCTCGCCGGTCTTCTGGTGCGGGCTGGCGGCGCTGACGTTCACGCTGTGGCTGTGGCGGGACTCGACGCGGCAGAGCAGCTACATCGAATCGGGCAACCAGGAGCTGCAAAGCTGGGCCTCCGCGGTGATCTGGATGAGGCATGCGGATGCGCCCGTGGCTTGGCACATGGGGCGGCGCCCGCACTATCGCCCGAATGAGGTGTCGCTGGGAGAGATGCGCTTCGCATGGCCTGCGGCGATCGGAGTTCCGGGACTGGACAAGACGACGGCGATGCCCGGACGGAGGCCGCTGACCGTGGGACCCGGGGAAGATCCGGCATTGCGCGGCCTAAGGGATCATCTGGAACAGACGATGCCAGCAAGGCTGAGTGCGGGCGCGCGGATCGTCTTCATCCCGCACTGGATGATCCTGCTGGTGGAGGTGGTGCTGTGGGGTGGGCTGCTAGCGTGGCGGGTGTGGCGCTGGCACCGGGGTCAGGTGGAAGAAAAAGCAAGCGGGGCGGAGGCGGCGACGCCGGAGATGGCGGCGGGCCGGTGATTCCTGCGTGGAATCACGGCGATGAGGAATTGCGATTGGCGGGATGCGAGTGGATCGGCGAGTCTGGGGGCGTGAACGAGATCGCCGCACCTGCTCCCCTGCTCTACGAATCCCACTGCCATACGACGCTGTGCAAGCATGCCTACGGGACGACGGATGAGTATGCGGCGGTGGCGCGGCAGCGGAATCTGAAGGGGATCACCTTCACCTGCCACTGTCCGCTGCCGGACGGGAATTCCGCGCATGTGCGGATGGGGCCGGGGCAGTATGCGGACTATCTGGCGATGATCGCGGAGACGCGCGCGGGTCATGAGGGCCAGGTGGATGTGCGCACGGGAATCGAGAGCGACTACTATCCGGGCGTGGAGCCGTGGCTGGAGGAGCTGCATGCGCGCACGCCGCTGAGCCATGTGCTGGGATCGGTGCACTATCAGCTGGGGGACTACCGGAAGAATTACTACCGCGGGGATGTCCTGGCCTATCAGAAGCTCTACTACGAGCACCTGGCGATGTCCGCGGAGACGGGGCTCTTCGACACGCTGGCGCACCCGGATCTGATCAAGAACGAGTCGCCGGCGGATTGGGATTTCGCGAGGCTGCGGGAGGACGTGAGCCGCGCGCTCGACCGCATCGCGGCGACGGGGGTGGCGATGGAGCTGAATACGAGCGGGATGTTCAAGCTGCTTCCGGAGATGAATCCCTCGCTGGGGCAACTGGTGCTGATGCGCGAGCGCGGGATTCCGGTGGTGATCGGCGCGGATGCGCACGTGGCGGAACGGGTGGGCGATGGATATCGGGAGGCGCTGGCGAGTTTGTTAGAGGCGGGGTATGAGAAGGTGAGTTACTTCGTGGACCGGAAGCGGGTGGATGTGCCGATCGCGGAGGCGCTGGGTTCGCTGAAGGAAATCTGAGGGGCACGTGGGCCTCTCTCCATTGGGAAGCCGCGGCATTGATACCCGGCTTCTCCGGAGAAGAATGAAAAAGGAGATCGACGCTGGCCGGACTTCCCCCGGAGGAGAACCCACTTGGGAATAGCACAAGGACCATCCTGTGTGCCCGGTCTGCGATCAGGAGCTGGTCTCCCAAAGGGATTTGCTCGCATAGCCTAACAAGAACGAGGCCGTGCGGGGCGACATCCCGCGAATCAACTACGGCTTTGGAAATGTGGGAATGGCCTGTAGTGAGGGGCAGATCATCGCGCGCAATGGGGTAAAGTTGTTCATATGATACCGAACAACCCGAAGCAAATACACCTTGACCCCTGGCCTTGTTCTCAAGTGATATCGCAGGGATTATTTACCCCCAAAATACAAACGCCCCCCATTAAAATGAAAGCAATCATGAAAGGGGCCCTCCCCTCCCTTGCTGTTCTGCTCATCCAAGGCTCCGGCATCTCGAACGCCGCGGTCATTGCCGAGCTGGAATTGAACGATACCCTCGCCACGGCCCAAAATGTGGGCGGCTCGTTCTCAATCGGCCCGAATTCAGATATCGGGTCCCACTTTGGAATCGATCCCTCCGTCACTCCTTGGGTAAGCATCACTAGTAGCGGCGGGAATAGTTTTGACTATTACACGTTCGCGACCACGTCCCCCGGTCGGATCTCCATCGATATTGACTATGGGATGCCCGATGTTGATACCATGATCGGGCTCTGGGTGGAAACCGCCGTCCCAGGAACCTATCAGCTGCTGGGAGCCTTGGACGACGGGAATCTAGTCCAGTCGAGCGGCTTGGTTCCCCTCGATCCAGGCTCGGTGCATGATTGGGATCCTAGCATTTACTTCGATGGGTTACTGCCGGCCGGGAATTATGTCGTTGGAGTCGGCGAATTCTACTCCGACTTCTTTAATACAGGCATGGATGGGAATCCCTTGGATGAGACCAACACCTACACCCTGCAGATTACCGTGGAGAATGTGTCCTCCATCTCCACGATTCCGGAGCCTTTCTCACTCGGGGGCGTCGGGGCGCTGATGGTGTCCGGGCTGTTCTTCCGCTGTCGCCCATGCCGCAGCAAGCGGCTGTCGTGAAGGGGGGCGGGTAACAATGGGAGTCTGCGTGGCGTGGTTCGATTGGATCGAATCACGGACGTTCGGAAGCCGCAGGGAAGAAGCTGAATCTCATGCCGCCCTAGCGGGAAAGCCATGGGAGCGACCGAACTCAGTTCCCGAGATTCCCAGCTTCTTGCTCAATCACCCCAGGCGGACGCATGCTCTCGTCCGCGATGAGAACCTCGCTCCACTTGGCTGGTTCCGCGAGCGGCTCGAAGAATAGATCGATGTCTTCCCCTTCTTCATCGACCACCCGCTGCGCGACGGTGAGCCGGTAGTATCCCGGCGGAAGGTCAAAGCTTCTCTGCTCTTCCAAAGGTTCATCCGGGCCCGCGATGGTAACGCATCCGGAGATGCAGTGAAAAGGCACGGCAACCGCGCGATCATAGTCCCCGGTGGCTTCGAACGGGCCAATTGCCACACGCAGGTAGCCATCCCCGAATTCCAGCGGCGTCTTGAACCAAGCGCCGGATTCGGCCCGCGAGAAACCTTGAGCAACGGTTTCCTCTGAAAAAGTTACGTCAGGATGACCTACCGCTTCATCAAACAGCACGAAGATGCCGTAGGCGAAGTCGAGATCGGGAAGCATGAAAGGTTCAGGATATGATTTCATGGAATGATCACTACCCGGTATCGATGGCCGGGCTTGAGTTTGTGCTTACTTACGAGTGCCCCGATGAGCTTGGCTTGAAGGTCTTGCTGCCATACCGGTACATGACCGACCCAAGCTCCTTTGCCACCCTCCCTGGATGATGCAAAGGGATACTCGTCGCGGCTGAATCCTGCAATGCTGGGAACGCCATATGTTGCGGCCCTTCGGTTCGCCCTCTTCGCCCTTCGGTTTCCAAGGTAGGTGAGGACAGCTGGGTGACCTGCTTGCAGGGCATGAAGAATATTTGAAGCCAATTCGGGAAGCCCGCTCAAAGAGAAGTGGACTTCCGGGAGCTCAGTATCTTCGTTGGAAGTACCTCCTGCCGTCTGCTCCGCATTGCTTGCTGCTTTTGCGGCCGGTGTGCTGCTTGACAGTGCAGTGGCTAGAGCCCTGCGGGCATCGTCGAACTGGACTTGCCCGGCGACATCCAGACTACCGTGCTTCTCCAGCTTCCCGCTGTAGTGGCGGTAGACCTCCAAGGCGATCTTGCGACCGACTTTGACGTGCCCGAGGAGCTTCCTGGCTCCCTTGCCCATCGCAGCCGCGTGGACATCGATGGGGGCGGCGTCTTGCTTCCTTCCGGCCTCTCCTTCCTGCGCTTGGGCAGGACTCGGCGAGATGCCCGGCGATGACGCCGCGGCGGTCTTGGAACCCTGGGGAGAAGCCTGAGGCTTCGAGTAAGGAGCTGGATCACTTTGCTTCTCCGCCGCTCCCCTGCTTGGCGTTGAAGTCGATGGCAGCGCACTCCGTGAGGCCTGAACCAGATCGCTGATGTGCGATTTGAAGGCAGCCTCCGTTTGCCTCACTCGCTCCGCCGCTGCCGCTACCCGGGTGGGGATCGCAGCCCCAGGGCTCCTGCGGCGCGGGATGTCCTCCTCCTGTGTTAGATTCTCGCGTGAGAGGTCAGAATCGGGGTTTTCCTGTGCACCCCGGGCCACAGTCTCGGGCTCCGCATTGCTGGCTTGGGATTCATACGCGGTGGCTTCCGGGGACGGCTTCGCAAGCGGAACGGCGACTGGTGCGGAGCTGGGGGGAAGCTGTGCATCTGCTTGGGCCTCTGCTTCCCGCAGATCACGGAGGGCTGTGTCGCGAGCAGCATCTCTCTGACGCTGCTGTTCCGCTTCCTGCGCCTGTCGTGCGTGTTCTGCGTCCTGCTGTTGAAGGCGGAGCAGGTCCTGCTGTTGCGCTTCCTCCTGTTTGCGGCGCTCTGCTTCCTGGTCTGGCAGAGGTTGCTGTATGAGCGGCGCTTGCTCTTCCAGTTTTGGCGGCGCGAGGGAATCGCTGGCCGCGGGCGCTTGTGTTTGCGCCTGTCCCTGAGGCGAGGCGGGGGGCACCGCCGACTGCGACAGTTCCCCCGCCCATCGCCGCATCCCGCCACCCCGGTATTTGCCCATAGCGGGCATGGTTCCCGACGTGGCGCTCCCCGCGTAACGGGCGCAACCCAGCTAGCGCTTGCCCATTGGCATCCACCGGCCTCACGCCACCCGCAATGCCGGGTTCAGCTCACTCAAGGGGGAGTGGCTGAAATAGCATCCACTCTCCAGGGATGCGTGGATCTAACAGACGCGCTGGCCGCTAGAGATCCCGGGCCATGAAGATGGCGCAGGGAATGGGATTGTAGATGTAGGGCTCGATGGGCTGGAAGCCGAGGGAGCTGTAGAGGGCGCGGGCGGCGGCCATGTGGGCGAGGGTATCGAGGAGGATGCGCTGGTAGCCGGCGCTGCGGGCTTCCGTGCAGATGCGTTCGGCGAGTTGGCGGCCGAGCTTGATTCCGCGGGCGGATGGGCGGAGGTAGAGGCGCTTCATCTCGCAGTCGCGGTCATCGATGGGGCGGAGGGCGACGCAGCCGATGGGCTGGTCATCTTGCCAAGCGATGAGGATGCAGCCACTAGGGGCGGCGTACTTGCCGGGGAGGGTGGCGAGTTCTTGCTCGAAGTCCTGGAAGGCGAGGTCGATGCCGAGGCTATCGGCGTATTCGCGGAAGAGCTCGCGGACAGTTTTGCCATCGGCGGGGAAGCTGGCGCTTTTGATTTCGATCTCGGGAGCGAGCATGATTCCGGCAGTATCTGGCAGGTGGCTATTCGGAGTCAGATGTGGGTTGCGCGGGAGCTGGCTGGCCGCGTCTGGGGCGCTCGGAGAGTTCGAGGATGAGGTCTTCACCTGGGGCGAGGGCAAGGATGCGGAGCTGCTGGAGATCAAGGCGGGCGATGTGCGGGGGCTGCGCACGAATGTGTCGCTGGTGTTGACGCAGTCGCAGAATTTGCAGCGGCTGGAGGCGGCGAAGACGGCGATCCAGATCGCGCTGCAGTATGTGGCGGTGCCGGAGGCGGATAAGCCTGCGCTGCGGAGGTTGTTCGTGCAGGCGCTGTCGAGCATGGGCTTCAATGACGCGGACCGGATTATCCGGAAGGCGGTGGAGGCGGTGCCGGACGGCGGGATTGGCGATGCCGGCATGGCTGGCGATGCGCCCGTTACGGGGGCAGAGGCTGGGTGGAATGGTGAGGGCATCGCGGGTGCCGCGGCGAGCGGGGCGCTGTAAGGTCGGTGTGACGAGGCCGCACGAGCAAGCAAAAGAGGGACGAGAACCATTACCTCCAATCAGGAAGACGAATCATGGCTGATCCATTCAATACCGAGGAGAATACGTTGCCAGAGCCGCACGCGGATTTTGCAGGAGTGAACCGCAAGGACAGTTTCGGGAAGAAGGCCTTCGCGGCAGTGGCGAGACTGTGGCGCCCGCGAGGGAGCACGAGGGAGCACGAGGGAGCACGAGGGAGCACGAGGGAGCACGAGGGAGCACGAGGGAGCACGAGGGAGCACGAGGGAGCCGGCAGCGGCGAGCGCATCGCGAAAGCTGCACGGCGAGCCACCTGCTCTTTCTCGAGTGGGATGTCCGCTTCGCCGCGAAGCTCGGGGATGCATTCCCCATCCCCGGCGACTTCTTCTGCCCGGAGGTCCAGCCGCGGAATAGCGATTGGCCTTGGTGGCGCGAGATCCCGCACCTTCCGTCATCCCTGCGCGGCCACGCCACGGGCATCGCCCCGCTGGCCGCAATCCTCCTCAGCCGCCGCGCGCTCGATGCCATCCTCGCCCATCCGGAATGCGAGGAGGCACTCGCCGCGCCGGTCTTTTGCGAAGTCCGCCTGCCCACCCTCGCCGCCGCTGCCGGCTTTCCCCCGCAGGCGCACCCGGCTCTCGCGAATGTCCGTTTCACCGGCTGCGATCCCCACGCCGCGATCGCGCATCCGGTGAAGGTGTAGGAGTTCGCCACGAGGCTTGCCCTCCCCCCTCCCAGCGGGGAGACTCCCTCGCCGAAGAGATGAAATGAGCGAAGAGGAAGAGGACAAGGCCCCGCAAGAGAACCCGCAACCGACCCTGAAGCACCGCGTGGAGTTTGCGCTCTTCCGTGCCTTGGAGGGCGTGCTCGGCCTAATGTCCCTGCCCACCGTTGCAAAGATCGGCGGAGCTCTCGGACTGGCCGCGCATGCGCTCTCGGCCAAGCGCCGCCGCCTCGTCCGCCGCAATCTCCGCATCGCCACCGCGGCCTCGCCACCGGCGGACATGGATGGCCTGGTCCGCGAGACCTTCCGCCGCTCCGGCGCGAACATGCTCGCCAGCCAGCGCGCCGCCACCATGCCGCCCGGCAAGCTCCGCGAATACTTGTCCCTCGAGGGCTTCGAACACCTCTTAGATCCACTTCGCGGCGGGCGAGGGGTGGTCATGGTGTGGGCGCACATGGGCAATTGGGAAGTCCTCGCGCAGTTGATCCGCGAGGTCGGCGGCGATATCCAGGGCGGCCCGATCTACCGCCCGCTGGAGAACCCTCTGTTAGACGCATTGACCCTGAAGCGCCGCACCCAGGAGGGCGCTGTCGTCTTCAGCAAGCACGATGGCTTCAACGGCCCCGCCGGTCTGCTGCGGCGCGGCGGCGTGGTCCCGGTGATGGCCGACCAGCGCGCTGGCGGCCACGGCGAGCTCTGCCAATTCTTCGGCCGCCTGTCATCCTGCACCCCGCTGCCCACCCTTCTCGCGCGTCGCACCGGCACCGCGATAGTCTCTCTCTCGATAGCCTCACAGCCAGGCGGCAGATGGCTTCTCACCATCCGTCCGGTGCCGGACAATGCAAAGACGCCGGAGGTCATGAGCCACCTTGAGACCGCGATGCGCGACAGCCTCGCGGACATCTTCTGGTTCCACGACCGCTGGCGGACCGACAAGATGATGCCGCTCGGCTTCTACACCAAGGACTCTCCCGCCGCCGCTGCGGCCAAGGCCACGCAGCCCACCCGCATGGCTGCCACCTTGCGTCCCGGCAGCCCGGATTCCATTGCTACGATCACCACTCTCCTTGAGCTGCGCCCGGATCTACGCATCGATATCATCGGAGATGCGAGCGGCCTGCCGGATGATCCGCGCATCGTCCGCTTCCCCGGTGCGATCACGGCTGACCTGTTAGAGCGTTGCGACGCCTCACACCCGGTGCCGCTCGACTTCGTGCTCTTGCTCGATGGCAATGCGGAACTTGCCGGGCAAGCGAAGGAGCTCGGACTGCGCGCCATCATCGGCGTGGGCACCAGCGGCAAGCCCTGGACCCGCCATTTCCCCGTGCCCGGTGATGCCGCCGACTGGCGCGAGCTCGCGATCAAGCTGGTGCTCACCGCGAAGGCCCGCAAGAAGGAACAAGAGAAGCAGAAAGCCGGATGAAGCCGCTGGAAATCCAGATCCTGTCCGATGGCAAGCCGGGCCATGAGAACCAATCGATCGGTCTCGCCCAGGCCCTGGGCCGCCTGCGCCCGGTGAAGGTTTCCACGCTCGCGCTTGGCGAGGTGAAGGGTACTATCACCCGTTTCCGCACGGCATGGCAGGAGAGTTCCTCGTTGCATCGCCCGCAGCTTCTCATCGGCGCCGGCCACGCCACGCATCCCGCGCTGCTCGCCCTCGCGCGACGCTACAATGTGCCTTGCGTGGTGCTCATGAAGCCCACGCTGCCCGCCGCACTCTTCGATCTCTGCCTGATCCCGGAGCACGATCTCAGCATGGCCAAGCTGCCGGAGAATGTCATCGCCACCCGCGGCGCGCTCAATCGCGTGCCGCCGCCTGGCGAGGGCGAGCGCAGCGGCGGCGTCATCCTCTTGGGCGGACCTTCTTCCAACTACGGTTGGGATGGCCCTGCGGTGATCGATGCCCTGAAGGCGATCGTCAGCGCCAAGCCCGCCAGCACTTGGACCGCCACTGATTCCCGGCGTTCCCCGCAGGGCAGCTTGGAAGCATTGGCCGCTGCAGTCCCCGGCATCGCCTGCCATCCGCACACGGAGACCGGCCCCGCTTGGGTCGGCGAACATCTCGCCAAGTGCACGGAAGCCTGGGTCACGGAGGAAAGCGTCTCCATGATCTACGAAGCCCTTAGTAGCGGGGCACGCGTCGGCCTACTGCCCGTTCCCCCGCTCAGCGCGAAGAAGAAAGGCGGCCGCGTCGCCCGCGGCATCGCCCGCCTCGCCGCGGAGGGCTACGTCACCCGCTATTCCGATTGGGCGCCGCAGTTCCCCCTCGCCCCGTCGCCACAGATCCTGCGTGAAGCCGACCGTTGCGCGGCGATCGTCTTGGAGAAACTTTTACCCAAGCGCTGAGATGAAAGTCCTCCAGATAATCCCCGAAATGGAGTCCGGCGGCGTCGAGCGCGGCACCCTGGAGCTTGCCCAATTCCTTGGCTCCCTCGGCCACGAATCGATCGTCGTCTCCGGCGGTGGCAAGATGGTCCGCCAGCTCGAGGCCTGCGGCACCCGCCACATCACCATGCCCGTCGGGCGCAAGCGCTTCAGCTCGCTACTACAAATCCCGAAGTTGCGGAAGCTCTTCACTGAGGAAGACCCGGACATCATCCATCTGCGCTCCCGCGTGCCCGCCTGGCTCGCCTGGTTCGCATGGAATAGCATGGATCCCACCAGCCGCCCGCGCCTGATCACCACCGTGCACGGCTTCAATTCCGTGAACCGCTACTCCGAGATCATGACCTGCGGCGAGCGGGTCATCTGCGTCTCCGAAAGCATCCGCGAGCACGTGCTCAAGCACTACCCGCGCTGCACGGAAAACAAGCTGCGCGTCATCCACCGCGGCATTGATCCCGCCGAGTATCCGCACGGCTTCCGGCCCACGGCCGAGTGGCGCGAGGACTTCCACCGCCAGTTCCCCGAGACCCGCGGCAAGCGCCTGATCACCCTGCCCGGCCGCATCACCCGCCTGAAGGGGCACGAGGACTTCGCCATCATCCTCAATTCACTCGCCGGCGATCCCAGCATCCACGGCGTCATCGCCGGTGGTGCCCACCCGCGCAAGGCCGCCTACCTCGATGAGATCAAGGAGCTTTTCAAGGCCGAGGGCCTGCTGGACAAGGTCACCTTCACCGGCGGCCGCTCCGACCTGCGCGAGATCCTCGCCATCTCCACCATCGTCCTCTCCCTCACCACCCAGCCCGAGTCCTTCGGCCGCACCACCCTGGAAGCGCTCGGCCTCGGCATCCCCGTCGCCGGCTACGACCACGGCGGCGTCGGCGAACAACTCCGCCTGCTCTACCCCGCCGGCTGCATCACCCCGAACGATCCCGAGCGCGCGACTGCCATCGTGCGCGGCTTGTTAGACGATCCCCCGCAGGTGCCGAACAAGCATCCCTTCACCCTCGCGCGCATGCTCGAAGGGACCTTGGCGGTATACCGCGAACTCGTGGGAAGGGACCGAAGCACCAGCCACTGATCTTTTCCTCTCAGCGCCCCCCTTTGCGCGCAGCCGCAAATGACATCATCGATCGCGAAGCAGAGCACCCCAAAAAAGGCACGCCTAAGCCTCTTCCCCCGAATCCACAAACACACACTCCCACACCGGCCGCTCCTCCCGGCACTGCGCGATATACGTCGCCCAGTCTAACAACTTCGGCCGGTCCCGCTCCTCCCCTCGCGCGATCATCCGCTCCCGTCTCAACTCCGGCGTGCACCACACGAAGTGCATCCGCGGCGCCACCCCCAGCCGCCGCGTCATCCGCTCCGGCCAATCCGCCTCACCACCCTCCCGCGTGAAGGGCCCCGCCAGCACCACCGGCACCTGCGGCAGATTCGCCACCGCCAGATCATACATCGCCTCATACACCGCATCGCGATACACCCGCTTGTAGGCCGGTGAATCCCGGTCATCCGGATCCATCCCCGCCAGCGCCAGGCCCGCGCGCACCAACCGCTCCGTCGCCGTATCGCTATCGATCAGGCAAGCGCCCAGCTCCGCCGCCAGCCGCCGCGCATACACACTCTTCCCCGCGCCTGCGGGACCGCTCACGATATGGCAGGCATGGAAGGCATGAGTCACCGGCCAATGGTCATCGGTCATTCGACCAAACGAACCAACCTAAAAAATCGCGACCAATGACCAATGACCAATGCCACCTGACCATCTCAATCGATCAACCGCAGCGTCAGCGGATACCGGTAGGACCTCCCTTCATTCGCACGCAGCCCGCCGACGATGCTCAGCACCGTCATCACCACGGGTATGGCGATCAGTATCGGGATCAGCAAGAGCCCGATGACGAAGAGTGAGAGCACGAAGGTAACGACCGCGAAGATGATAGTGATCCCCAGCCAAGTGATATTGAAATTGAGCGCTTCCTTCGCCTCCTTGGCGGCAAAGGGCATCGTATCCTTCTTCACCAAGTACACGATCAGCGGCCCCGCGATGTAGCCGAAGCCCGTAATCCAGCCGGTCAGCGCGGACAAGTGCGCGATCGTGGCCCACATCTTCTCCTCGCTGGAGACCACACCCAGCTCCGCGGGCGCGGGCGGCGCGACGACTTCGGAAACGGCTGGCGGAGTGAAGGGATCGTTCATGGCACATCGCAGATACCACCGCTTCTCCCCCGTGGAAAGCAAATGCCGATTCCAAATCCCCCCCCGCGTTTCGAGCCGGGTAAAGCCCCCCGCCATACGCCCCACGCATGCTCACCCTCACCATCCGGCATTAGCCACAGCTCCCGCCGTGCCGCATCATCTCCCCATGAGCAAGCAAGCCATCGATCCCGCCGTCAGCATCGGCCACGTCCACCTCAAGGTCTCCGATCTCGAGCGCTCGCTGCGCTTCTATCGCGATGTTCTCGGCTTCGAGCTCATGCAGCGCTTCGGCAGCCAGGCCGCCTTCCTCTCCGCCGGCGGCTACCACCACCACATCGGCCTGAATACCTGGGAAAGCCTCGGCGGCCCGCCCGCCCCGCGCCACAGCGCCGGCCTTTACCACACCGCCATCCTCTACCCGGATCGCGCCGCCCTCGCCGATGCCCTGCGCCGCCTGCAAAAGGCCGGCATCCCCCTCGATGGTGCCGCCGACCACGGCGTCAGCGAAGCCCTCTACCTCCGCGACCCCGATGAAAACGGAGTCGAACTCTACCGCGACCGCCCGATGGAAGAATGGCCACGCACACCGGGCGGCGAACTCGCCATGGTCACCCAGCCGCTTGATCTGAGGAAGCTGCTTTCTGAAGCGCCGGAAGAGAAATGACTAATGACTAAGCACTAATTTTTAAACCAATCAGTGTCGGAGAGATCAAAGCTCCGCCACCTGCGAGACGCCATGCCCAACGCATGCGCCCCCCCCTCTTCCACACTAACTCGTTTAATAATTAGTGCTTAAAAATTAGTAATTGGCTGTTTGCCTTTCCTCACTCTCCCACCGTCACCTTGAAGAAGGTTCCATTCGCCAGCGTCGTCGCATAGCTCGTCTCACCCGCGACACCAGTCACCGTCCCCACCTGCGTATAGCTCCCGTCCGGAGTCTGGGCCGCCCACACCTTATAGGAACTGCCTGCCACACTATTCCAAGTGAGGCTCACCTGACCCGGTGCCGCGGTGCTCGCGCTCATCCGGAAGAAGGATGCGCCCGAGTTCGGGTTCGTCCCCGCCAGATACTCCTCCTTGTTCGCGCGGCCGTCCTGGTCGAAGTCCAGATCGGCATCCGCCGCGTTCGAGCCGCTCATGCCATTCGCGGCCTCCCACGCATCCGGGATCCCATCGCCATCCGCATCCGGATTCGGCGGTGTCGTGCCACCGGCATAGTCGCCTAGCGCCGGCACCGCGCCGGGCACCCCGAAGTAACGGGCCTGCGCGAAGTCAAAGCTGCCTCCCTGCGCCTTCCCGCTCTTCGGCCCGTTCTCGTACCAGGCGACCGTCCACGTCACCTTCACATACTCCAGCTCCACGTCGAAGACCGGCTTCTCCGCACCCTCCGCCATCGAGCACTTCACCGCGGAGACGAAGGCATCCTCGAAGCGCAGCTCCGTCATCATCAGGTATTTCCCGCTCTCCTCCCGCACCACGTGCAGCGTCACATTCCGCGCCTGGCCCTTCGTGCAGGCGTCTATCAGGTTCGCCAGGGAGCGGTCCTGCGCCAGCTTCAGCGTGCAGGTCTCCCCCTGCACCTTGCCCGCGCCCGCACCACCCGTGGCACCCCCGATCGTCACCTCGCTCTCTACTCCCTGCGTGAAGCCTAACAGCTCCACCCACGAGTGATCCGCATCGGTATCCACGGGCTGCCCGCTCGTGCTCTCGATTTTGAGAAAGGCATCGATGCCCGCCGCCGGCAGCGCCGCGCCGGTCCACAGCACGGCCACCGCCGCGCCCGCCATCGCCGGTGCATGCTTCCGCAGCGCCCGCAGCATCCTGGTGATCATGACCTGGGAAGTGGGTAGGTGGATTGGCGGCTGCGGCTTCAGCTCGTCGCGAAGACGTTCTTGTTCAGCACGAAGCTCCAGATTGCCTCACCGGTCTTCACCGGCGTGCCCGGGCCACTCGTGGGAGCCGCGTAGAAGGTCAGCCGCTGCGCCCCGTAGGCGATCGACACCTCTTCCGTGGGCTTGTCGTCACCTGTGTTCGCTTTCAGGTCCAGCTTGGACACCAGCACCAGCTTCAGCTCCACCTTCAGATAGGTCTCCGACTTGCCGGTGGCGGCCGTTGGCTTGGTGTAGACGATCTCCATCACATCCCAATGGCCGCCCATGGCGCAGGACGTGAACAGGGCCGCGCTCGCGGAGTTCGGGCTCTTCACGCAGCTCAGCTCCAGCGCCCTCGCCTTGCCAGCCCCGGCGCCACCCGTCGCGCCACCGATCGTGATGACGTTTTCCATCCCCAAGCCGACCGATTCGACTTGGAACCAGCCTTGGCTCCCAGGGAAGGTGAGATTCGTGCTATCGCCGGTGTAGCCGGGCACCCCGCTCCCCGGGGTCACAAAGCGGACGAAGATATCGGAGGCGGCCTGGACCTGCGATTGCGCAAGCGCGAGGACAGCAACCGTCAAACCCAAAAGGGCGCGGAAGGATTTCATGGCTGGTTGTAAGGGTGGGAGTAAAACGATCCCGGAGGGTGATGGGACCCGGGACCGAGTGGGAAGTGAACGTGGCCCTCTAGCAGCCTGATGTTAGATCGTCAAACCTGATCTCTTATCTATCCGGAATGCCGCCGCCGCCCCCGACAGCCCCTGCCCTCACAGCTCGTTCAGACTTCGCGCCTTGGCACCAAGCCCACACCCTCCTAATAGAAAACGGCCACATGCCCTCAAAGCGGACCATCCTGCGCCTGCTCGCCCTCGTCCCCGCGATTCCCGGTGGACTCCTGATGGCCTTCTACCTCCGGCGCTCCCAGCTCCCCCACAGCGGGCAAGGCCCCTATACTTGGACCACCGAGCAGGACACCACCACCACCGTCACCTCCATCGAGGCCCCCGTGCTCCACAGTGCCCTCGCCACCATCCTGCTCTCCCTCGCCCTGATCCTCATCCTGATCTCCTTCTTCGTGAAGCCGGAGCAGCGCCAATGAAGACAAAAGCATCCTGTCCTCAGCGCACCCACTCCGATTCGTCAGATTCGTGGTGTCTCCCTGCCTTCCTCCCCACAGTGACTCGTTTAAAAATTAGTGCTTAGTCATTAGTAATTCCTTCTCCGGCTGTTCCCCAAATGACCTCCCTCCCCCCAGCCGAAACGCCACCACCCCAGCGCATCCCCGAGCTCGATGTCTTCCGCGGCATCGCCATCCTCGGCATTCTGCTGCTCAATATCCGCGACTTCTCCATGTCCTCGGGCGCCTACTGGTGGCCTGCCTCCTACGATCACTTCCAGGGCTGGCGCGACCATCTCGCCTGGGCCCTCACGGAGATCTTCGGTTCGCGCAAGTTCTACTCCACCCTCGCCCTCCTCTTCGGTGCCGGCATCTTCCTCATGAGCCGCGATGCCGCCCGCCCCGCGAGCTCGCACTACCGGCGCATGATCGCGCTCTTCCTGTTAGGCCTGCTCCATGCCTACCTCATCTGGCCCGGCGATATCCTCTACCACTACGCCATCTGCGGTGCCATCGCCTACCCCTTCCGCCGCCTCGGGCCCAGGGTCCTCGCACTCCTCGGCGTCATCCTCCTCACCGGCTCCATCGTCTCCACCACCCATGAAGCCCTGCATCTCCAGAGCTTCTTCTTCGACTCCCGCGACTACCCGGAATCCCTCGCCGACGAGCTGGAGATCTACCGCGGCCCCTGGCTCGGCCAGTCAGACACCCGTATCCAGCGCGCCCGCGATTCCCGTGAATTCCTGCGCGACCCCGCCTTCCTCGCCGAGACCCTCGGCCTCATGTTCATCGGCATCGCCCTCGTCAAACGCGGCTGGCCCGCCGCCACCCGCGGCTCCCCTCACCTCTGGCCCATCGCCATCCTCGGCTGCATTCTCGGCTGGGGCATCGCCGCCTTCTCCATCGGCGCTTGGGCTCTCACTGGCTTTCAGATGGGCGGCCACTACCTGCTCATGAGCACTGGCATGACCCTCGCCAGCCTCCCCACCATTGCCGGCTACCTCGCCGCCGCCCAACTCTGGCTCGGCAGCGGCAAGCTCCCCGCCGCCGCGAATGCCCTCGCCGCCATCGGCCGCACCGCCCTCAGCAACTACCTCCTCCAGTCCCTCCTCGCCACCTTCATCTTCCACGGCCAGGGCCTCGGCCTCATCGGCACCCTCGGCCGCGATACCCAGCTCCTCGTCGTCCTCCTCATCTGGACCATCCAGATCACCCTCACCCTCTTCTGGCTCGACCACCACCCCCGCGGCCCGGTCGAGTCACTCCTGCGGCGGATCTCCGGGCGGAATCGGCCGGAGGACCCCCGCAGCAATTTTTTTGCGCAATGAGACTCTTGCGCGGCGACTTGATCCCCTTCCTTGCCCCGAACCGCAAAAGCAGCTAGTGGATAAGCTGGAAGCCACCGTTTCCTCCACGTCATGAGCACCACCACCAAGACCGCCGCCAAAGCCTGCAAGAACTGCGCCTTCTGGAACCCGCAGGAGGAAGGCCACGGCGAATGCCGCCGCCACGCGCCCCACACCGTCGCCTTCGACGTCGACGAGGAGGTCCACTTCGAGTCGGTCTTCCCCATGACCACCGGCGAGGATTGGTGCGGCGACTTCGAGAATCAGGGCTGAGCGGCGGGGCTTCAAATCCCCACAAACAACTCACCATCAATCGCCTGAAAATCCGGATCCTCTGCGTTTCAAATCTCAAATTTCAAATTTGAGATTTCAAATCCACCCGGGCGCCGCCTCTCTAACTGTTGGCAAATTCTATTGCGACCGGGTCTCAATTGAGCTTCCGTCCGCCGCGTGCAGCTTGCCCACGAAATCGACGGACTCTTGCTTCCCCTTGCTCCCGTTTTGGCCAAAGAGGCCGATGCGATCCTCGATCTCCGCGAGCTGCTGATGTCGAAGGGCCATCCCGGCAAGTGCGTCCGCTGCTTCTTCCAGCTCTTCACCGCCGCCAGCAGCATCGGAAATCGCAGCGTGCTGCCCCACCTCGCCCCGCTCATCGCCTGGATGGAGACCAACCTCGAAATCGGCGTCCGCGCCGATGGCATCGAGCTGGAGACCATGCCCGTGAAGCTCCGCGCCAACGACGACCTCGAGTCCTTCTGCATCCGCTCGATCGAGAACGTCCGCTTTGACCGCGGCTTCACCGCCCGCCGCGTCGACCTCGCCTTCCGCTACAAGAATGCGGAAATGGCCGCAGCTTGAAGAGCCTCTCAAGCGACAACAGGTCGATTAGCGCCTCCGCCCGGTAGGGCGCGCTGGCCTCAGCGCGCCGCGAGCGATGTGGGGATCACCTTCACGCATCGCAGCCTCTCAAGGTCCACGCCGATCACCCGCGGCGGCCTGAGGCCCAATTCCTTTGAGGACTGAGAGCTCGCCCTCAAAAACGCGGCGTAGCCGCCTTGGACTGCGTGTAGCCTGCTACCGCTTTCCGGCAGGCAACCCTGTTGCCGTGAAGCGACCGATCAAGCCGTCCTCGCCCCATGCCCCCGGCAAGACATCTCCTCACGGTTTGCCGCTTCGGTCCGCGCATGACCCCGGCGGCTCCGGCTCGTGGTAAATGCCATGACCCCAAGGCGCATCGCCACGCCACCGGCAAGCCGTGAACCCACCATCCTCCCGGGGGCTCCGGGGTGAGAAAAGCCATCCCCGTGCCTCACGACAGCAAGGCTGTCTGCCGGAAAGCGGTAGCAGGCTACACGCAGTCCAAGGGCTTCGCCGCCACAGGAAGCCGACCTGCGGCGAATCCTTAATGGCATCGGCCTGAGGCCAAGCCGCCCCACCAACAGCCGCCATGCCGCTACGCCCGGTAGGCTCTCCGCCCGGTAGGGCGCGCTGGCCTCAGCGCGCCGCGAGCGATGTGGGGATCACCTTCACGCATCGCAGCCGCTCAAGGTCCACGTGGATCGCCCGCGGCGGCCTGAGGCCAGGGCCGCCCTACCGATCACCGATCACTCGGCACTGACCGATTCCCCCGCCCTCTCCCCCGCCGCCTGCCCGGTAGCGAAACAAGTCCCCATCACCCGTATCGACGCCTGCGCCGCGTGATCGCAGGAGATGCACCTCCCGGCGACCCACACCCTCTCCAGCTCCGCTGCCGCAGGCACCAGACAGCCCGCCGGGATCCCCGCCGGCTGGTCGCCTTCCGGGTAGCGCAGCTTCGGCCCGCGGTTGGTCTCGCGGAATTCCAGCGGCCAAGTCGCCAGCGCGATCTCATCCGCGTGCCGCACCCCGGCCAAGATCTCCTCACCCGTGATGACCTGCCTGCCGATCCAGCGCCGGCTCTCCCGCACCCCGGCCCGCACCGGCCACTGCGCGATGTAGGCCTCCGCCCAGCCTTCCGCCTCGGCCTTCAGAAAATCCAGCGCCGCACAGGCGATCTCACGACCCGTGCTCTCCAGTAGCGAGACACAGCGGGGATCCAGCGGATCATACGCGCTGCCTTCCTCCGCCCCGGACAGATCGATCGTCCCAAAGAATTCACCCGCCCGTGCGCTTGCGCGGAAGTGCAGGCCCAGCGCGCCATTCGGCAGCACTCCGCGGCGCATCCCATCCACCAGCCGTCCGGCCAGCTTCAGTCCCATCTCCGCATCCTCTGCCACCCCGCGCAGGCCGAAGATATAAGCCGGCCGCTGCAGGCTGCCCGCATCCGTCACCGTGGTCGCCATGGCCACCCCGCTGATCGCCGCAAAGACCGCATCGCCGCTCGCATCCACCACTGCCCGCGCGTGGACCGTGAAGATCCCGCCGCGCCCGGCCAGCTCCAGCTTCCAGCCCTCGCCATCCCGCTCCGCCCGCAGTGCCTCCGTGTGATAGAGCAGCTTCACGCCGCTCTCCTTCAGCAGCTCATCCGCGATCCGCACAAACTCCGCCGGATGCTGCGGCAGCACCCAGACCTTGCCCATCTTCACCGGGCCCGCGCCGGTCGCCCGGATCATCCGCTCCGCCACCACCGTGGCGAATCCCGGATTCGCGATCACCGCCGGTCCATCTCCCGGCAGATACAGCCCGCAGAAAGTATGTACTAGGGATGCCGTACCCATCCCGCCCGCATAGCCGTGGCGCTCCACCAGCAGCACCTCCGCGCCGGGTGCGGCCTTCGCCGCGTGCACTGCCGCCGCCAGCCCGGCGCTCCCCGCGCCCAGCACCAGCACTTCGCAGCGCATCGCCGGCGCATTTCTCACGCCAGCCTCCTCCCGATCAATCCCGCCAGCGCCGCCGGCGTTCCCAGATTCTCCCGCCCCGCATCCTCCGGCCGGATCACCGCACCGTAGCGCTCCTCCGCGATCACAATCAGCTGCATCACCGCCATCGAGTCCATCCCCGCCGCGAATAGATCCCCGTCCACCGGGAAGCCCTCCGGCAACTCGGCCAGGCCTTCCTCCCGCAGCATCTCCACAATCTCATCCGCACTCGGCGCAGCGCTCATCATTTTTTCGCCCCCAAAGCACCAAAGCCAAGCTGCACCCGCAAGCGCGAAGGGGACCATTCGCAGCCGCCCCGCAGCCCCCGGCAGGCTCCGTGACCTTCTCGTCACTCGTGCAAAAAGCAGGGTACCAACCACATAGCCCGCCGATATCATATCTCCTTGATAGAGGACTCAGGAAAGACTAATTGCAGGAACAACCCCTACCCCCAAATGAAACCCGGGAATCTTCTCCTCTCCGGTCTGATCGTCAGCCTCCTCGCGACCGCTGCCCGTGCCACGGTCTTTCCCTATGCCGAGTATCACCTCGGCGAGGCAGGCAGCCTCAGCGGCACCCTCAAGTATCCGCAGGACAGCAGCGGTGCGGGCCGTCATTTCACCAGCAATGCTAACAACACCTCGGTCCCGGTCAGCAGCTCGGTTTCTCCCGCAGCCACCGGGTCGACCGCCTGCCTGCAGCCGCAGGATGATCAATGCTGGGGGGCCGGTGGTATATTCTACAACCTTCCGACGAACGACTTTGCCTTCGGCGTCTTCGCCCAGGCACCGGCATTGCCCCCTCCCGGACACCGCATGGTTTTCGCGCTCGGCGATTCCGCCGGCGCGTTCGGACTCGGGCTGACCCAGAATGGTTGGACCGCCTTGGTGTATCAAGGCACGGGCGCCGACGGGCTCCCCGGAAACTTCACCCCGAACACCTGGGTCCACCTCGCGGTCATCCGCACCAACAACGAAAGCAGGTTTTACATCAACGGCGTGGATCAGGGAACCGCCTTCACCAGGCAACCGGTCCATTCCTACCCGCAGCTGGCGAGAAGTTGGAACTCCTTTTCCAATCCTCCCTTCCAAGGCCTGATCGACGAGGCGCGGGTGGTTACCTTCCCTGCCGGCGAGCCAACCGCCAAGATCCTCGCGGAGCTACAGACCGGGGCCCCTCCCGGGTCCTTCGTGAAGGTGGGAAGCAATGCGTCTTTCCTCAAGGCGAACCTCAGCCCGGCGGAAACCTCGGTCTTCCGCGTCGGCGGAGCCGTGCAGGACTTCGTGCGGGTCACGGATCCCGATGGCCTGCAGGTGACGGGCACGGCCCCGGAGAAGCACATCATCCAGATCGTGAAGGAAGGGAAGCTCGTGAACGGGCACTACCCGCTCATCGGCTTCACCGGCAGCATCGGCGGGCAGGGACTGGCCGGCCTCGTGCCGACGGATATCCCGGGCCGCATCACCGAATCACTCGAGATCAATGCCGCGAACTCCACCATCGATCTGGTGATCGGCGGCGCGGATGGCGTCACATGGACCGGTGCCGGCAGCAGTGTCTGGAACAAGGAGGATACGAACTGGCTCCTGGCCGGCAGCAACACCGCCACGCAGTTCCTCGATGGCGATGATGTGAAGTTCGATGACTCACCGGCAGGCACCGTGAATGCGATCACGGTCGCCAATGGAATCTCACCCGCCTCGATGCTGGTGGATGCGAGCGAGAACTACAGCTTCAGCGGTGGGGACCTCGCCTTGAATGGTCCGCTCACCAAGAAGGGCAGCGGCACGCTCACGCTGACGAATACGGTCACCGGCAGCGGCGCGATCGCGCTCCAGGGCGGCACCCTGATTATCGGGGATGGCGCGACCGGCGGCAGCATCAGCGGCAGGCTGATCACCCTGAGTGGCGGAGCCAGCCTGATCGTGAACCTTGGTGGCGAGGTCGCGCTGCCGAACTCCATCACGGGCAGCGGCAGCATCGGCAAGCTCGGCAGCGGGCGCATGCTCCTGGGCGGCACCGCCATCAGCGGACCGGTGACCCTGAGCAGCGGCCAGATCGGCGCGAACAATTACAGCCTCTTCCCCGGCGGCGTGACTGTCGCCGCGGGCGCCAGCCTGGACTTCAGGGGTTACCACCCCGGGGCCGGGTCCCTCACGCTGAATGGCGGCGGCACCAACGGCGAGGGCGCGCTCCTGAATAGCGGCAACCTCGTCACCCTGAAGGGCACCCACCAGCTTGGCGGCGATGCGAGCATCGGCGGCGGCATCAGTCTCAAGGACCAGCCTGCGCCCACCTACGACAATCCCTATCCCTCGGCCATCGCCTGCTACCTGAACGGGAACTACAAGCTCACCAAGGTGGGACCGGGTGCCCTCTCCTTCTTCAAGACCACCGTGACGGTGAAGGACATCGTGATCAATGAGGGCAGCCTCGTGGCCGAGCAAGCCAACACGATCAACAACACCTACCCCGGCACCGTTACGGTCAACAGCGGTGCTTCGCTCGACTTCGGGGGCGCGGTCAACTACACCCCGACAACAACGACCTCCAACTGCGCCAAGCCGATCGTGCTCAACGGCGGTACGGTATCGACCAGCGGAGGCCCCTTCCTCTCGGTCTCGCTCCCGGGTGGGATCCAGCTCAATGGGGCATGCACCCTGATCGCGGAACGCACCGCCATCTACTCGGGCCCCTCCGGTCCGGTGCCCACCGCCAACCTCACCGTAAACGGAGTGGTCTCCGGCAGCGGCTCGCTGACGGTCGGCGGTTACGGCATCGTGAGCCTGCAGGCACCCGCCTACACCGGCGACACCACAATCCTGGCACAGCCCGGCAACTACTATCTCCGCGGCCGTCTCAGCCTCGGGGCTCCCGGCCTGGCCGATACCTCCACGGTGAGCATCGCCGATGGCGCTTTCCTGAACCTGGGATTCAGCGGCACGGATACGGTTCGCCGGCTCTTCATCAATGGCGTGCAGCAGCAACCGGGAGTCTACGGCTCCAGCCACGTCAGCGGCCGCATCATGGGCAACGGCACTCTCACAGTCACGGAAGGTCCCGCCGCCCCGCCCTATCAACTCTGGGCGACCGCGAATGGCATCGCCGGGGCGGATCCGAACGCGGACACCGATGGCGATGGCATCAGCAATGGCATCGAGTTCGTGATCGGCGGAAATCCCAACGGACCCGACGCCGCGCTGCTACCGGTGATGACGCAGGACGGCTCAAACCTGAAGTTCATCTACCGCCGGACGGATGCCTCATCCGCGAACTATCCGCTGAAGGTGGAGATCAGCACCAACCTCGCCGCCGGGAGCTGGACACCCGCTCCGGAAAACTCCACCGACCCCGTGCTGGTGGAAAGCGATGGCTTCGGCCCCGGCGTGGACAAGGTCACCGTCACCATCAGGACGCAGGGGAACCAGAAGTTCTTCGCCCGGCTGAAGGTGGACGGCCTGTGAATTTGGATCGGTGATCCATCCCCAAGAAGGGGCGCGAAATCCAAATCGTCGAAAGGCTCCTGGATTTTCGGGGAGCCATTGCCGGATTCTGGATGGCGCGCCCTTTTTGCGTTGCCAGGCCCCAGAGCGTGCATCTTGCCATCTAACGCAATGCAACTCTGCGCAACCCCCGCCGCAGGATCTTCATAAGTCGTTGAAAATCGCACCGGCACACCCCCTGCGATGTAGGCCAACCATAAGCCCTCCCCGGGGCGATTGCCGACCTAACACAACAATCCATCAACACCAACCACCACACGACTATGAAACCACCGATCCTGCTCTCGATCTTCGCGGCTGCGACCTATGGCTTTCTCTTCACCGCCTGCGACTCCCGCCAGGAGAACGCCCGCGAAGACGCCCTCGAACAGAAGGCCGATAACCTGGAGCACCAGGCCAAGGATGTTCGCAAGGAAGGCGAAATGGCTGCTGATGAGGCCGAACGCAACGCCGAGCTGACCCGCAAGGAAGCCAAGACCGCCTCCGAAATGCGCAAGGACGACGCCAAGGCGAAGGCTGCCGCCGAGGAAGATAATGCCGCCGCCATCCGCAAGGAAGCCGAACGCAAGGCCGACGCCCTCGAAGACGAGGCCGACCGCAACCGCGAAGCGAAGTAATTCGATTCGATTCTCACGACACCTCGCGATCATCTAACACAGAGGACTGCAAGGAATGAAGCGCCCCGCCGGCCACTGTGCCGGTGGGGCGCTGTCGTTTTGCCGGGGCCAGGCACACACAGGGAATCCCCCTATCTCCCTAAAATCACCCGTGGAAAATTGAATCAACTTTCCACCGCTTCCGTCTCACGCGGGAGATTGCTCTTTTTCCCGTTCCTTCCACACTCCCAGCCATCATGTCTCGTCTTCCCCTACTCCTCTCCATCGCCGCCCTTGCTACTGCCACTGCCACCCTCACCGCCACCGCGGAGACCACAGCAGCACCAGTTCCTGCCCCGGCACCGCCCGCCACCCTCGCCGAGCTGAAGAAGAGTCCCGGCGGCCTGGAGCAAGTCACCGGCGACCTCCGGGAGGCTTATGGCAGCTACCCCGTGACCGCCGTCTACCGGCGCGAGACCGAGCGCGTGAACATCTCCTACCTCGTCAATGGCGAGACCGTCTTCGGCTACCGCTTTGAGTTCACCCAGCCCGGCAATGCCTCCGAACTCTGGCAAGACAGCATCAATCAATTCATCAGCTCCACCTTCCCGCAGGACAGCTACCGCCACGAGCCCGGCTCCATCCAAGGCATCAACTCCACCTTCTTCCGCACCGACCACGTGCTGAACGTGAAGGCCTATGACCAAGCCAAGAAGGACTATGCCGCCGCCGAGACCGCCCGCCTCCAGCAACTGAGCTTCAGCAATACCACCCCGCCGCTCGAAAGAACCACCGAGGAAGCGGTCAAGGCCAACGCGGATCCCTTTGCCTCCCCCGTGGAGAAGAAGACCGCTCCGCTCTACACCGCCCAGACCATCGCGGACTACCAGAAGCGCTTCCCCGACACCGTCGCCATCGAGGCCACCCGCGGCAGCGTCCCCGGCTTCGAATACGTTACCATCGGCGACCTGCCTACCGACAGCTACTACCTCCGCAAGCCCGGCGACATGGGCCTGCTGATCCTCGTTCACCGCGGCGCCATCATCGGCTACGTCGCCAAGCTCTACGCCCCCGGCGATAGCGACTCCATGTGGCAGAAAGCCGCCGAAGCCGGCCTCAAGGCCTGCTTCCCCGATCCAGCCTTCAACCGCAGCTTCACGGGCACCAGCCAGTCCTACTACTTCTATCGTATCATCGACAAGGCCGCCACCAAAGCCGCCAACGACAGCTACCTCGCCGAGGAGGCGGCGAAGATGAAGGCGCTGCTCGCGCCGTGAGGCGGAGACCAGAGACCAGTGCTTGGAGTTAGCCTAGCCGCGGCGATGACCCGCGCCCCCACGTCCGCCCCCTTTGCGCGCAGCGCTTTCGGAGTGCGTGCGAGAATCGCCGCTTTTTTCGCGCGTCCACCCCATAGATCGCCAGACAAGTTCTAGGCACGGTCACCATTGCCCTGTGCCCGAGTGAGTCCCCGCATCTCCCAAGAACCCGCATCTTCCTAAAAACACCGGATTGGGGTGGACTGCCCTAGAACTAGGACGGTGTTCCTCTGCGCGACCTCGCCCAAAAAGCGGCGATTCTCGCACGCACTCCGAAAGCGGCGCAGCCGCAAAAAGGGAGGACCTGGATGAGATGCGACATCTCCCCCTCATGCGTGGATTCACCAAAAAACGAGCTGATCCTAGAAATCGTCCATCACTCTTAAGCGATCAATCTTGAAGCTCGCCAAGGTCTTCCTGAATCCGGCGGTCGCGTGTTTCTCCAGCCAGCCGGCCGAGCACCAGGGATAGACCTCGGATCTCAAGACAAGACCGTGCCTTACCGGATTCTGAGAGACGTAGTGGAGCCGGGCGAGGTAGGAGCGTTGGAAGCTGAGGGTGCTCTCGTAGTAATTGTGCCACACGTGTCTCCCGGGAGTGTCATCGAGTTCGTTGACTGAGATCGCCGACTGGCGGTGAACCTTTGCAATCATTTCGCTGAGCCGGCTAGCGCCCTCTTTGTCCGGGGCTTGGCCAATCCAGTGATAGTGATTCGAGAAAACCGCCCACGCTTCCAGGCGCCAGCCATAGTTGTTTGCTTCCCGATGGATGCACTCCGTGAGCGTCCGCAGGCGTTTGCGGGAGCGGAAGTAGTGTTCCTTCCCATAGGTGGCCCCGGTGAGCATGAAGGTGCCAGGGCCAGCGAGGAAGTGGGGCGGCGCATGCGGCCACTGGAAGCTTTCCGCAGACATATCCTATCTAAGTGAAGAGAGAGGCGGCAGGTCAAAGAGGAAGTCCCCTTTCCCGTTAGAATTCCCCCTTTTGCGGCTACGCCGCTTTCGGAGTGCGCGCGAGAATCGCCGCTTTGAGGGCGCGCTTCAGCCACACGGCGCCAGACAAGTTCCAGGTAAGGTCACCATTGCCCTGTGCCCGAGTGAGTCCCCGCATCTCCCAAGAACTCCGCACCTTCCCAGCGACACCGGATCGGGGTGGACTGCCCTAGAACTAAGACGGCGTCCCTCTGCGAACCCCCGCCCAAAAAGCGGCGATTCTCGCACGCACTCCGAAAGCAGCTGCGCTGCCAAAAGGGGGAGACTTGAGGAAACTCGGCACCTTCCAAAGGACACCGGATTGGGGTAAACTGCCCTAGAACTAAGACGGCGTTACTCTTCGCGGCCTCGCGCAAAAAGCGGCGATTCTCGCGCGCACTCCGAAAGCGGCGCAGCCGCAAAAGGGCACACACATGGCAAATGAGGAAGCGGATCGGCGACCCGAGGCGCTATCCCCCCACCCCACCCACTCAATCATGTAGCTGGGACGTCCAGAGCTGCGGGCCGAGCATGCAAGCCTCCGAAAAGGGCTTTCCCAAAATCTCCTTTCGGCAGGCCCCAAGACCCAACCCAGCTCAGGAAACCCATGATCTACCTCCACAGCTCCGGAGGGCGTACCCGCGCCGCCCTTCTCTCCGCCGCCGCTTCGCTTGCCATCGCCTCCACCAGCTCCGCAGCCGTCAAAACCTGGGATGGTGGCGGTAGCGATGACAACACGCTGACCGGCCCGAACTGGAATGCCGATAGCGCACCCGCCGCCGATGACCAATTGGTCTTGGCCGGCACCCTGCGCCCGGCCCCGGTAAACAACTACGCGCCCGGCACCACCTTCAATGGCCTCAGCGTCACCGCCGGCGCCAGCGCCTTCACCCTTTCCGGAAATTCGCTCACCTTCACCCGCCCCATCACCGCTGGCGGCGTGGCAGTCTCCGGCGGCACCATCGTCAACAACGCCACCACCCTGCTGACCATCTCCGCACCGGTAAGCCTAAGCGCCGGCAAGCAAATGATCACCAGCCCGACTGGCGGCGGCGGCATCAATTTCACCGGCGCCTTCAGCCATAGCCCTAACAACTCCACCGTCATCGCCCGCACCGGCGGCCACATCAATTTCAGCGCCGCCACCGGCCTCGCCAATGACGCCAGCGGCATCCTCGGCGGCTGGGCCGTGATCGGCGATGACTGGGCCACCATCAATGGCAGCGGCAATCTCGTCGCCTACACCGGCTACACGCCCATCGCCGCCGGCGCGGTCGCGAACAATCCGAACGCGAACTACCGCTTCACCGATGAGACCGGCGACATCACCGCCGCCACCGGCACCACCATCAATACCCTGCAGGCGAAGATCTCCGCCGCGCGCAATCTGAACATCACCGGCCAGATGCGCCTGCGGCCGAATGGCGCGATCTACCGCCTGGGCACTTCCGGCACCGGCGTCATGGGCGTGCAGGGCACCGGCAGCACCCTCACCGTGGATGGCGGCGGCGCCATGACCCTGTGGGATGCCACCACCTCCGCCGCAAACTTCGCCGCGACCAACAACAACCTGCGCATCGACTCCCAGATCACCAATGACGGCGCGAGTCCCGTCTCGGTGAATATCATGGGCTACCTCCAGATGGGCAGCGCCACCGCCGGTGCGAATACTTACAGCGGCGGCACCTTCATCAACCAAGGCCGCGTCCAGGCCGGCAATCCCGCGACCTTCGGCACCGGCCCGGTGACCATCTATGCCGGTGGCCAGGCCTTCACCAATTCCGCGAACATCTTCGCGAACTCCTTCACCGTCTCCGGCAATGGCCCGACTGAAACCAATGGCGGCGTGAATGATGGCGCGGGTGCGATCCGCCTCGGCACCGGCTCCACCATCTCCGGCACCATCACCCTGGCCGGACCCACGCGCCTGACCACGAACTCGACCGGCAATGGCGGCAGCTTCACCGGCCGCATCACCGGCAACGGCGCGCTGCAGGTCGGCGCCTTCGCGACCACCGCGTCGATCATGAATTTCAACAACCAGACGGCCAGCCCGAACGATTGGGTCGGGCCGCTCTCGGTCAGCGCTCTCTCGAACCAGCGCAGCTTCACCTTGCGTCTCGGTGCCGCGAATCAGATCCCGGATACCTGCGACGTAACCCTCAGCGGGGCCACCAATGCCACCCTTGAGCTGAATGGCTTCAATGAAACCATCGGCGCGTTGAATGGCGGCGTGAGCAATTTCCTGACCGTCTCGAACATGGCGGCCGGCAGCACTTCCACCCTCACCCTTGGTGCCAGCAATGCGAATGGCGACTTCGGCGGCACCATTCAGGACAAGGTCGCCGCTCCAACCAGCACGCTGAACCTGGTGAAGACCGGCACCGGCAAGCAGGTAATGCGCGGCTCCGTGAACCACAGTGGCACTGTGAGCGTGAATGGCGGCATCCTGGAATACGTCGGCGCCTCCTTCGGCCTCGGCACCATCACGGTGAATTCCGGCGCGGCCCTCGCCTCGAACAATCTGATCTCCGGCAATGTGGTCCTCGCCGGCGGCTCACTGCGGCCGACCCTCGTCGACTTCGGGCAGCTTTCGCTCGGCGGAAATCTCACGCTCGATGCCGGCTCCTCGATCGATATCAATACCTCCGGCCTGCCCACCGCGCCGGTCATGGTCACGGGTGCCATCACTCCCACCGGCGGTGCTGGCAGCGTGGCGATCAATCTCACCGGCGCGGAGCCCGCCGTCGGCCAACACCAGCTCATCACCTACAATCCCACCGGCAGCCTCGGTGGCATCGGCGCCGCCGCCTTCACGCTCGGCACCAAGCCACCGCGCATGGTCGCGAATCTGGTGGAAGACGTGCCGAACAAGGCACTGCTCCTCAACGTCACCGCCAGCGGCATTTCCGCCGTCTGGAGCGGTGCGGCCGGCAGCGAGTGGAGCACCGCCACCATCGCCGCGCCCAAGAACTGGGTGCTGAGCAATGCTCCCGCCACCACCACCGACTTCCTCACCAATGACGCGGTGGTCTTCAATGACAATGCCACCGGCAACACCGTGGACATCAGCGTCGCGGATGTGACGCCCAGCGCCGTGCTCTTCGACAACGCCAGTGACAACTACACACTGACCGGCAGCAAGGGCATCACCGGCGTGGCCGTGCTCACCAAGCAGAACACCGGCAAGCTCACTATCAACAACCCGAACAGCTACTCCGGCGGCACCCTGATCAATGCCGGCACCCTGGAGCTCGGCAACAACGGCAGCCTCGGCAGCGGCACCCTGCACAATGAAGGCGTGCTCGCCATCAACCGCACGGTGGACAGCACCTTCGCCCCCGTGATCGAAGGCGGCGGCGAACTCCACCTCGATGGCAGCGCCACCACCACCCTCACTGGCACGAATACCTACGGCGGGAATACCGTGATCTCCGCCGGCACCGCCCGCGTGACGAACAATGGCTCACTCGGCGCAGGCACCGTGCAGGTGCTCGCCGGCGGCGCGGTGGACATCGCGGGCAATACCGCGACCACCCACAACTTCGGCGCGAAGCAATTCCTGATCTCCGGCAATGGTCCCACCGGCACCGGCGCTCTGGTGAATAGCGGCACCATCGCCCAGCTCAATGCCTACCAGCTCGTCTCACTGGAGGCAGATGCCAGCGTCGGCGGCAGCGGCCGCTTCGATATCCGCGGCGGGACCCCGGTGCTCGACTTGAATGGCCACACGCTGCGCAAGCGCGGCAGCAATCAATTCACCCTCGTCGCCGCCACCTTGGATGACGGCGGCAAGGTGATCGTCGAGCAAGGGCTCTTCGCGCTGGAGACCACCACCACCACGAATGGCAGCGGCTCGGTAGTGCTCGAGCCCGGCACCATGGGCGGCTTCTATCAGAATGTCCCGCCAGTCGGTGGCGGCGTGACCTGGGAATACACCCTGCGTGAGGGCTCCATGATCGGCAATGCCGGCACCGTGCTCGCCACCATCCCGGCCCCGATCAAGCTCGAAGGCAATGGCATCCTCACCGGCTTCAATGCCAGTGCGCCGGACCCCGCCGCGGTGCGCCCGCTCACTCTAACAGGCAACATCACCGAGAGCGGCGGCTCCTTCGGCCTGGCCAAGAACGGCGTCAGCATCGTGACCCTCACCGGCGCGGCCAATAGCTACACCGGTGCCACCCAGGTGAATGGCGGCACTCTCGTCGTCGATGGCGTGCTCAGCGCCTCGCCCGTGACCGTGGCCAGCGGTGCCACCGTCGGCGGCATCGGCACGATCGGCGGCGGCATCACCGCGAGCGGCACGGTCTCCCCGGCCCTCGCCACCACCACCGGCACGCTTACGGCCGGCGCCACCACGCTGAACTCCACCGGCGGCCTCGCCGTGCAGATCAACTCCGCCGCCACCACCACCGACCTGCTCACGGTGAATGGCGCACTCACCCTCGGCGGCACGCTCACCGTCACGGATATCGCTCCCGCCGCGGTCGCCCTGGCGGTCGATACCAAGTTCACCATCGCCACCTACACCGGCGCACTCAGCGGAGCCTTCAGCAATGCCCCGGAAGGAGCAGTCCTCACCGTCGGCCTGAATAAGTTCAAGGTGGACTACGATGAAATCCTGCTCGGCCAGACCTCGGTCACCCTCACCGTGACCGCCGGCAGCGCCTACGACGAGTGGGCCACTGCCAAGGGCCTGACCGCCGGCAACAATGGCAAGAACGACGACCCCGACCACGACGGCCTCAGCAACCTGCTCGAGTTCGCTCTCGATGGCAGCCCGCTCGGCGGTGCCAGCGATGGCAAGTTCCGCAGCGCGATCGCCGACGTCGATCCCGGCGCGGGCGTCGACAACGCCTTCACCCTGACCCTGCCGGTGCGGAATGGCGCGGTCTTCACCGGCCCCGGCGACCTCGTCTCCGCTCCCACGGACAACCTCGTCTACAGCATCCAGGGCAGCACCACCATGGCCTCCGGCGACTTCACCACGCTGAATGTCACCGAGGTCACCCCGGCCCTGAGCAGCGGCCTGCCCGCCCTCTCCACCGGCTGGAGCTACCGCAGCTTCCGCAGCCCCGGCAGCCCGAACAATCCCAACACCAAGGCCTTCCTCCGCCTGAACGTCAGCGAGTCACCGTAAAGGGAGCCCTACCCATTTCCAGGAGGTCCGAGAAGGGTCCGGGGTTCGCCCCGGGCCCTTATCAACTTTCCTACAACTCTCCCGCGCGAAAAGTTAGAGCCTCATCCGGAAGGACTTCCGTGAAAAATGCACGGCGGATCATTCCGTGCTGGCGTAGGGGGGCAAAATCGGACACGGTCCGCCTCGTAAGGGATAGTTGCACAGCCCCCCAAAAAAGGGACACGGTCCCCGGACACTGGAACGGTTCCCCCCTCTAGCGTCCGGGGACTTTTGTTTATAGGAGTGGGGGTTTCGCGGAGCGGAACGGTTGGGAAGATCCCCCGATATTTGCAGGCGGGTCCTTCGGAGAATCTTCTCCCCTCCCGCGATCGCGTAATGCCATCCCACCCAAAATCGGCCATAGTCAGCGGCGTAAGGGATAGTTGCACAAGCCCCCCAAAAAAGGGACACGGCCCCCGGACACTGGAACGGTTCCCCCCTCTAGTGTCCGGGGACCAAGCCCTCTCCTAAAGGGAACCCCCGCTGTGCACGCCTTCCCCCTTTTCATCTCGCCGCGCGCAAGCGCCCGTGCGATGGATGAACCCCGTGAACTCCCCGGGCAATCGCAGTGGCTCTCCCGGCACCCGCAGCGCCGCGTATGGGCTGCTCGCCACGGCCACCTGCCTGCTCTTTCTCCCGCGTTCCACGCAGCAGGATCCGCATGCGGCCAAGCAGCGCCCGCCCCTCGGTGCCGGCTCGCTGCCCGCGAAGGCCTCCGACCGTTCCCGCGATATTGCGGAGCGCGCGGCCTCACCCTTCACCCAAGAGGCCGAGCTCAGCATCCAGCGTTGGCTCGATTCCCTCGCCGCGCACCCGGAGAATCTCAAGAACCCGCCGCTCGATGCTTGCGCCAATCTCAGCGCCCGCGCCGCCGAGCGCTTCCTGCGCGATCCCGATCACGGCTGGTCGCCGCTGCTTGATGTCTCGCGCTACGCCTACCTCACGGATTGGGAGGCGATGCTGCCATTCCACAAGGCCCTGTTAGAGCGCTGGGCGGAGCTTGATGCGGGCTCGCTCGTGATGAAGCTCCCGCCGCCGGATGACCAGGACAAGGCCATGGCTCCCGCCACCGCGCTCCTTGAGAAGGCCATCGAGTCCGCTGATGCCACCACTGCCGGCCGCTTGCTCCAGCACTGGTTCGATGGCGTTGGCTTCAGCAATCCTTCCCCGGCCTTCGGCAAGATCACGGAGAAGCTGATGCAAACATGGGCCGGCTCCGATCCCACCGCCGCCTGGCAATGGCTCACGGACAAGAACCTCGTCGGCAGCATGCTCCAGGGCGCTGCACGCGGCTACCTCAATGGCCTTCAAAATCCCGACTGGCCCGCCCTGGTGGAAGCCGCGCGGCAGCTTCCCGACGCCAGCCTCTTCGCCGGCAGCAGCCCGCAAGCCGCCTTCCGCCAGGAGGCCATGCGCCGCTGGGGCCTTGAGGATCCGGTCGCGGCCTTGGGAGCACTCGACATTGCCCCGCAGCCCGTCGCCCGCAATAATACCGAAGCCTACTTGAGCGAATCCATCGCAGACTCGCCCCAAGCCCTTCTCATCGTGGAGTGGCTCAAAGAGGACCTCGGCACCCAATCCAAGCTCGAGGCCTGGCAACCCGGGCACCTCGACCGCGAGGAAACCTTCGCCGCGATCGCGCGCTCAACGGACTTCCCCCCCGAAGTCCGCGACGCCGCGCGCAACCTGATCCACGATCCCCAACACCGCGCGGCCATCGACTCCTTCCGCGAAACGGAGAAGCGGTTCCAGTTCACGGACTTCAGCGTTGAGCCCAGCAAGCTGCCGCTGCCGGACTAATGAGCGCCATCTAACAGCGCCTCACTTCTCCTTCTCTTTCTCCACCGCCGCTTTCGTCTCCGTGACCGTCAGGCTCAGCTTGCGCTCATTGTCCTCGAACAGCAGGTAAGTCCCCGGGCCCTTGTAGCGGCGCTCGGTGCCGTAGATCACCACCGGCTGCATCGTGTTGCTGTCGCCCGATGGCGCTTGCAGCTTCTGCAGGTCATTGACCTCCACGTTCAAGTAATCGTCCTGAGCCTTGCCGGGATGTTTCACGCCGAAGTCCAGGCTGCTCACGATCGTCCAAGTCCCGCTACCCGGCACCCGCAAAAGCGCCGTGCCGCTGCTCGACCTCGTCCCCTCCTCAGAGCTGTCCTGTGGATCCGCATGGATCACCGACCGCGCGATCACCTTCCCCGCTTCGACCAGCGTATACTCCATTACCAGCGTCGCATTGTAGGTTGGCGCCGCCGCTTGCTCCTGCCCCTGTGTCGACGGCTGCCCCTGCTTGAGGAACTCAGTATCCGGCGGCTGCGCGGCGGAAAGCGGAAGGAGGGAAAACCCGAGGGAAAGCGTAGCGGCGGCAAGGATCGGAGATTTCATGAGTGGAGCAGTGAGAAGGTATCGAATTGAATCGGATCGGATACAAGGGAGCAGGAATCCCGCGCCCTGCAACCCATTCTGTGCGCCCTTCCGCCTCGACCTCCGCCATGATCCATGCGATTCCCCGAGGCGTGAATCGCCAACTCCTCATCCTCACCGGCGGCGTCTTGCTGGTCGCGGCCGGGAGCTTGGAAAGGAACGCGTCGCTGACAGCGGAAAACGAAAGGGCGAACACCTTCGCTGCGCCCACGCTGCCGGGGAAGTCGGGCGACCGCAGCGCCTCCTTGAGCAAGGCGGCGGCCTTGAAGAGCTCTTCGCAAGAGGCCAAGGCGCAGATCCAGCGCTGGCTCGACAATCTCTACAACGAAGAGATCGAGCTATCCGAGCCCGCCGCCACCCCGGAGGTCCTGGCTGCCTGCAAGAACCTCAACGCGGCGATGATCGAGGAACTCCTCCGCAGCCCGGATCTCCGCTGGTCGCCGGAGCACCGGGTGCGTGTGGATTTCGGTATGGACTTCTACAGCTCCTGCCTCGCCCCGCTGCAAAGCGCCTTGCTCGAACGCTGGGGCCAGCTGGATCCGGATGCCGTGAGCCGAATCGACGTCCCCCCGAGGTACGAAGGAGAAGGCAATTGGCAAGCGGTCGGCGCATTCTTCAAGGGCGTGGCCAGCCATGATGGCGTGCGTGCCTATGAGCTCTTGAGCGAGTGGCTGCCCGCGGAGAACCAATGCCCCACAGGCGCACTCATCGGCCCCTTGTTCGAAGGCTGGGCCGGCAGCGACCCGGAAGCCGCGTGGGAATGGCTGAAATACATCCCGCCCACCGAAGAAGGCGAGCAAGAGTGGAAAGCCGCCGCCCAAAGTTTCTTCGCCGGGCTGTCCCCGAAGACGAAGTGGGAGGACTTTCCGCACAAGATCGAAACCATGCAGGGGGAAGGCAGCTTCATGCCCGGCGGAGGTGAGCACACGCTGCGGCTGGAACTCGCCAAGCGCTGGATGCAGCGTGATCCGGCCGCGGCGCTCAACTTCTACGGCACGCCTAGTAAGAGTCACTTCCTCATCGACCCGTTCTCCGCCGGCATTCAGAAACCGGCCAGTATCCTTGCCGGAGTGATCGCTCCTTGCCTCGAGTCCGATCCGAATGCCGGCGCAAAGCTAGCCGATGCGCTGGCGCAGTCTTCCGCTCTCTTCAAGGGCACCCATGCCGACGACGTCTTCGCGGACATCAAGAACAACTCATTCTGGTCTGAGGAGGTGCGCGAAAGGGCCAAGGCGCAGATCCGCGATCCCGAAGCCGTCGAACGTCGCCGCGCTGAGAAGGATGGACGCTCGCGGATCGAGGGCTTGAGGGCGGAATTTTGAAGGCCCTCCGTCAGATTTGCTGATGGATCGGAGCTAGCGCTGCCTTCGGTAGGGCTGCTTGGCCTCAGGCAGCCGCGTGCGATCCACGTGGACCTTTACCGTTTTCTACACTCGAAGGTGATCCCGACATCGCACGCGGCGCGCTGAGGCCAGCGCGCCCTACCACGGATCGAAAGGCACGATCCCCAGATCTTAACGCCTCCAGCGCTGAAGAACTAGAGGCGACTCCACTGAAGAACCATGCGCAACTCCGCTGAATTCTGCGTAAGGGAAGCGCCCCCTACCACTCGTCCTTCATCTCTTGATTCACCCTGCGTCGCTCGGAGCGGTGCTGGATCTGCCGCTTCTGCTTGGGGGTGAGTTCTTCTTCGCGGTCGCGCCATGAGCGGCCGGAGTCGCCGGCCATGATGCAGCCGAGGGGGCGGATCTCGGCGACGATCTCGGCGAGGCCGAAGTGCTGGATCTGGGCTTTCACCTGGGCGGCGTTCTTGTAGGCGATGGGTGTCTCGCTGAGGTCCGCCTTGCCGCAGAACCAGCGGACGTCGAGGCCATCGGTGCCGCGCTCGATCGCGGTGCGCCGCGAGGCCTGATCCGGGAACTGTTTTCTCAGGGCGGTGCGGGAGAGGTTCCGCCCGGCACCATGAGGGGCGAAGGAGAGGAACTCCTCGCGATCGCCGCCCAGCACTAACAGAATCGGCTCGGCCATGTTCAGAGGAATCAAGCCGAGCTGCGGCCGCCCTTGCTCATCCTTCCACGCCGGGGTCGCGCCCTTGCCGTGGAAGAAGGTATCGCCGCGCTGCCAGACGAAGTTGTGCTCATTGCCAATCTCCGCCACCGCATGGCCGCCGATGCGCTGCAGGAAGCGCTGGTGGATCGAGCGGTGGTTCGCCTTGGTCCAGCGCGCCACATACTCCAGCGCATGCCAGTAATCGCGGCCGGTGTCGGAGCTCGCATCAAGCCAGGCTGCGGCGGCGGGGATGTGCTGGGCCTTGCGCGCGACATGCTTCTCCGCCGCGATCTGGCCGCGCTTGTAAACGTGCGCGCCCAGGCTGCGCGAGCCGTGGTGGGTGACCAGCACCCGGTAGCGCTTCTTGCCCTCATCCTCCGGCGTGAGCACGAATTGATCCGCCAGCTCGGTGTGGCCGGTCAGCCGCAGCATCGCCAGCATCGTTTCATCCACATCCACTTCCCCCACGAAGGCGAAGTGATTGCCATCCCCCTGGTCTGCGATCTGGGTCGCCGCACGCTCGCGGAGTCCGATCAGGAAACGGTTGCCCCAGACATTCTCATCCAGCACGGGGTCATACACCAGGTCATCGAGGTGCCGGTGCTCCGGCCCGAAGCGCGTCGCGATCATCAGCGCATCGATCTCCTTGCCCACGCTACTACGCTCCTCGTAGAAAGTGGCGTACATCGAGCAGCAGATGTCGGACGAATGCGCGGAGGGAATGATCGCATTCTCCACCGCGATCGCCCCGCCCACTGGGATCACCGCCGGCGCGCTGCCACCCACCGGACAAGCGTCCGGCATGATCGCCCCGCGGGAGATGATCGGAGTCTTGAGCAGCTCGTGCATCTTCTTGCGCACCAGCTCCACATTCGCCTTCTCCTCCTTGCTCTCCGCCTGGATCGCCTCCGCCAGCGGTGCCGGCTTCTCGCGCATCGCGTATTTCACCGGTGGCGGCGCCACATCGCGCTTCAGCAGCTTCAGGGCATACTTCGGGTCCGCGATCCCGCGTTCCTCATACTCCGCGATTTTCGCGAGCAGGTCTTTGAAGATCAGCCCCGGCTCATAGCCGGCGGCGACCAGGTCTTCTGTCGTCAATAAGTTCATTTTGCCATGCTGGCGTGTCGGGCACGCCATTCGCCGGCGCTGAGGCCATAGCGGACGTCATCATACTGCTCGTCGCCACGGCTCGCGCCCAGCTTGGTTTTCGATAGGAATTTCAGCCCGGCCTTCTCCATCACACGTCCGGAGGCAGGATTGTGGGCAAAGTGATAGGTATCCACGCGCTGCACCTCGAGCTCGTCGAAGGCATAGCGCAGGACGCGCTCCAGCGCCTCCGTGGCATAGCCCCGGCCCCAGTGCGGCACGCCGATCCAGTAGCCGATCTCATTGTCCCGCGAGCCATCGCAGAAGAAGGAGATCGCGCCGACCAGATCACCTGAATCGCGCAGGCAGATCACAAAGGAAGCCTTCACTCCCTCCAGCCACTGCTGCTCGGTCAGGCGAATCCAGTCCACGCACCCGCCCCGCGGGTAGGGATGCGGGATCAGCGCCGTCATCTCCGCCACCCGGCGGTCACTGATGAAGCACTCGATGCGCGCTGCATCCTCCGGCAAGGGCGGACGCAAGATCAGGCGCGTGGATTTCAAAACGATGGGAACGATGGGCTTCATGGGATTGGAGGTAGTCCGCACACGCCGTGTGCGGACGAGGTAGTTCTAGTGGATGTCAACACCGGGTGCCCCGGGTTGGCGGAGATTTTAGCCTTGCGGCGAAGCAGTTCTGGTTGTCGTCGGAGACCAGCAAAAGGTGGTCCGCACAGCCCTCTGTGCGGCGAAGCAGTTCTGACGGTAGCCGGAGACCAAGTGCCCTCGGGAAACTGCGCTCTCACCATCATCTGATTTTTAGAAGGAGTTCTCAAGGCAAGCCAACCCCGGGGGCCACCAAGTAGAGTATGCTACAAGGGTCACTTCGGCCGCACAGAGGGCTGTGCGGACCACCTTTTCAGCCACTTGGTGAAGGGGCACTTTGGAATGAATAGATTCATGGTCATCTAGCTATGCAGCTTTCAGTGCTTCCCACTCCTCCGCCGAGATGCAGCGCTGGATCCCGGACACGATCACCCCGGGATCATCCCGGTGCGGCAGATCGACGCGGACAGCATGAGCCATCCCCACCTTCTCCATCACCCGGCCGGAAGCGGGATTCTCTAACAAATGACCTGCCTCGATGTGCTGAAGCTTCCGCACCTCGAAGCCATATCGGACCAGCTCCCGCAGCGCCTCGGTCGCAAAACCGCGGCCCCACACGGAGGGACAGAACCAGTAGCCCGCAGAGGCATGGCCATCCACGGTCGTCGGCTTCAAGCCGATCGCACCGACAAATGCCTGCCCCTGCCGCGTGAAAACAGCCAGGGCACCCATGCCATGATCGCGCCACGACTCCCGCGCCTGCTCGATCCAGGTCTGCGCATGGCTGGGGAAATACGGATGCGGCACCAACACCATCTCCGCCACCCGCCAATCCGAAGCCACCGCCACGATCGACGGAATGTCTTCTTCAGTAGGGGGCTTCAGCAAGAGTCTGGAGCTTTCGAGTTTCATTGGGCAAAGAGCTTGGAGCGAAGGGCAAACCGTCCCGGGCGTCCGGAAAAGGCAGGACCAACCACGAATGGACACGGATTAACGCGAATGGAGATCCAGTTCCGGCCGTGTTCCCTGCCTTTCATTCGTGTCCATCCGTGTTCATTCGTGGTTGATTGGATTTTTCAGATCATTGAAGCGGGCTCATGGCGGAACGGCCGCGTCGTTCCGGCTGGGGTTCCGGGTTACTCAGGCTTGAAGGCCACAACGCGGACTTTACCCAGCCGGAACGGCACGACCGTCCCGCCACTACCTTTTCCCTTAGCCGCCGGCGAACCGCCATTCGTCGGCGAAAATCCCATAGTTCACGCGGTCATAAGCGGTGCCGAAGCGCACCAGGCCCCCGCGGATCACGTGTTCGAACTTCATGTTCGCCTTCTGCATCACCCGGCCCGAGGCCTGGTTGTCAGCCATGTGGCAGGCACCCACGTAGAGCAGGCTGCGATCCTCGAAGCCATGCCGCAGCACCTCGCGCAGCGCCTCGGTCGCGTAGCCCTTGCGCCAGTACGGCACGCCCAGCCAGTAGCCCACGTCCGCGCTGCACTTGTCACTGCGCAGCTCGAGCGAGACGATCCCGATCATGCCGGCTTCAGGCTCATCCCTGCGTTCGATCGCGAAGACTTCATTGCCTTGCTTGCGATCCACCATCACCGACTCCAGCCAGTCGAGCGCGTGGCCCAGATGGTAGGGATGCGGGATCAGCGTGGTCTTGAAGGCGATCCGCGGGTCACCCGCATGAGTCACGATCGCGGGAATGTCGGCGGTATTCACCGGCCGAAGGATCAGGCGTTCGGTCTCAAGGCGGGTGGTGGCGGGTGAAGCAATGGTCTTCATGATTGGCGGTGTGGTCTGTTAGATTGGAAAGGGAAGTGAGTGACGAAGGCGGATCACCTGCTGCTGAGTTCGAGCCACGCGAACCTCAGCGCGAAGGCGATCGCCATGATGGCAAAGATGAAATTGGCTTCGTGCATTGGATTGAGGAGAGTTCACTAGGCACTAGTTCCCGGACGGGAGCGTGTGGAAGAGAGGCAGCTGGCACCGGGATCAGGCGCTTTGCACCTCGGATACATTCTGTTGAGACGAGCTGCCCGCATCGCAGCGCCACCCCTCTCTTCTCCACACTTCGGTTTGAAAATTAGTGCTTAGTAATTAGTGATTTTGTCTCAGGAAGTAGTCCCACTCGGGGATCTTCCACAGATTGCGGATCCGCAGTGATGTCGGCACCGACCGCGGCACCCTCGGCTGCGCTAGCAACCTTAGGCCGGCCTCAGCCGGGGTCCGCGCGCCCTTCCGGGCATTCACAGCCCTGCAGGCGAGCACGCAGTTTTCCCAGCTGTCGATGCCACCGCGCGAACGCGGCAGCACGTGGTCGATGTTCGCTTCACCCGGGGTCAGCTTGCGGCCGCTGTATTGGCAGCGCCCGCCGTCCCGTTCCCAGATCGCGCGGAAGCCGAGCTTCGGCACGTGGATCGGCACGCGGTCGTAGTTCGCCAGCACGATCACCGTGGGGATCCGCACCGGACCTGTTGTGGTCCCGATCGCCGGCTCCCCCGCTACCACCGGCAGCGCGCGCCAGTCCGCCCAGTCAAAGGCCTGCATCGCATCGCCCTCGATCCGCAGCGCCCGCGCGGTGCCGGTGGCCAGGTGGCCGAAGGCATCTACCGGGGTGACCGCGTCGATCGCGAGCCAGTGGCGGTTCAGGACAAGGACGGAACTGCGTTGGAGAAAGTGCTCTGTCATGTCCGGAGGAAGAAAGAAAGGGATTGGGGATTGGGGTGACCTACGGGAGTCGAACCCGCCCTGCCGCGATCACAACGCGGGGTGCTACCTCTACACCAAGGCCACCATTTTGACCCCACCACATGACAACAGTTCTCCCACGTTCCTAGATATACCTTTATCGCAGCGCCATATCTTATGGCGGCGATATCGGCTTCCGGATCGGAAGGGGTTCTGGGGCCGTCGGGCGGGACGGTCGGTCAGGAAATCGGTTTTACGATGGACGCGGAATCACGGTCGAAAATCAGAGAAAGGGTAAAGGGTTTGGAGTGGGACGATTTGCGGAAAACAAAAAGCCCCGCTTCCGGTTTGGAAGCAGGGCGGCTTTAAATCCTTGGATTTAGGCGGCTATCAGGCCAGCGGCCTGGTCCTGCTTCGTTCGGGCGCCGGGTTACCGGCAAAGGTCATTGCGTCGTATGATTTCAGGCATTTATTGTCCTGAATCGGCGATCCGATGACCCGGCGCCAAAGGGCGGAGACCTCTGTGACGAGGACCTCGCGGCTTTGTAGTTCGGATCGGTGGAGACGCATCGTGTGGAATGAAGTTGCCGGTAGATATGCAGTCGCCGTTCCAGCGTCAATTGTAAAAATCAGATTTTCTTATATGATAGAAAACTGGTCGCCTTGCTTAGGTTTCCAAGCTGCCACCATCCTTTCCGCTCGCCCCACGCGCCTGCGTGGCCGAGTGTGCCCGGAGCAGAAGTGAGCAAAGCCGCCACAAAGCCAGCCGGGGATCCGCACAATCCCTACCAGACTCCACCCTCCGCCCTGGCTGCGGGTGCAGAGCTGGATGCCGCCGCGCAGTGGCGCAAGCTGCGCCGCCAGCTCCGCCACACCGTCCTCCGCGAACAACGCTGCGCCATGGCCTACGGCTCGCTCGGCGTGATCCTCGTCTTCATCGCCTTCCAGTTTGTCCCCAAGTCCCTCGGCCCCGGCTGGTGGAAGCCCGATCATATCGACATCATGCCTGTCTATATCTTCGCGGGAATGGTGATCGCCTGCGCCGGACTCTTCCTCCGCCACGTCATCGTCGCCGGCGCAGCCCGCAAGCGCGTAGCACAACTCGAGCGCGAGCACCCCGAGGGCTCCGGCGACTTCTTCACCCTCCCCTGACAAGAACGGTAAGCCACGACCTCACGTCTCCCCTTTTGCGCGCACTAACTTCACTCTCCAAGAACGGCAACGCCGTTCCCTCCTATAGCCCAAGGGTTGCCGAATGCGACCGTCGTAGGTGCCTCAAATCCTTCCAGTGAATCAGTCCTTCTTCAGGCCCCGCAAGAAGCCTTCCATCACTTTCCGCTGCTTCTCCTTCTTCTCCCCTGCCAGCTTCTCCCAGCTCCGCGCCATCATCGCTAGCCGTGGATTCGCGCTGAAGAATTCCAGGTAGTCCCCGATGAAACACCAGAACAGCGCATCCCATACCTCGCACCACTCCCCTGCCGGATAGTACGACATCTTCCGTATATAGTTCGACCCGCTCAGATACGGCTTGGTCGTGAAGGTCCCGCCATCCGCGAACTGCGACATGCCATACACATTCGGCACCATCACCCAATCGTAGGCGTCCACAAACAGCTCCATGAACCAGCGGTAAACTTCATCCGGCCGGATCCGGCACAGCAGCATGAAGTTCCCCATCACCATCAGCCGCTCGATGTGGTGGCACCAGCCATGCTCCAGCACGCGGCGGATTGTATCGTCCACCGGCGGGATTCCCGTGGTCCCGGTGTAAAAGGCCGCCGGCATCTTGCGCCGGAAGCCCCAGAAATTCGCATTCCGGATCTCCACCCCGCGGTGGCGATAGATCCCCGCCATGAACTCCCGCCAGCCGATCACCTGGCGTATGAAGCCCTCCAGCGAGTTCAGCGGCACCTTGTGCTTCTCCGCATGCGCAAGTGCCCGCTCCACGATCTCCTGCGGCGAGATCAGCCCGATATTCAGCACCGGCGTGAGCACCGAGTGGAATAGCACCCGGTGATTCCGCGAGATCGCATCCTCATAGGCCCCGAAGTCCGCGAAGCGCTCCGCCATGAACTTCTCCAGCCACGCCAGCGCCTGCCGCCGCGTCACCGGATACCCGAAGCGCTCCACGCCACCGGGGTTCCCCGGGAAGCGCTTCGCCACATACGCCAGCGCCTCCTGCACCGCCGCATTCGGCTTCAGCTGCGGCTTCAGCGGCGCGAGGTGATCCTCCGGGAAGCGCTGGCGGTTCTCCACATCATAGGACCAGTGACCACCTCGCGGCGAGCCATCCGCATTCAGCAGGATCCCCATCCGCTGCCGCTGCTCACGGTAGAAATTCGCCATGAAGGGCTTCCCGCAATCCTGCCCCGTGTGCTTCTCCAACAAATCCGGCGGCGTCAGGAAATTCGGCGAGGGATGCAGCACCAGCTCCACCCCGCGGGCCGCCGCGAAGCGCCGCAGCCGCCGCTCCAGCACATCATCCACCGGATCCGCCAGCTCGATCCGCTTCACCGGCTTCGGCAGCAGCTCATCTAACAGCTCCGCCGAGTCCACCTTGCTCCCCGCCGGCGTCTCCACATAGCGGCAGCCTTCGCGCCCCTCCGCCCACGATTTCATCGCCGCCCGGTGCAACACCAGCCGCTGCCGGTGCACCGCCAGCGGCCAGCGCGGATCATTCCCGAAGAACAGCGGGTCCTCGATCAAATACACCGCCCGCCCCGCCGACAAAGCCGGATGATCCGGGTAAAGCTGGTGCGGATAGACAAGTGCGACGGTCATCGGAGAACCAGGAATGCCGCCCTATCCTAACCCTCTCCCCCACACCCGCCCACGAAAAAGCCGCTTGGATCACTCCAAGCGGCTCTTCGAAATCAGTCAGGCAAAAGCCCAACAAGATTGATCAGGCCAGAGCAGGATCTTCCTTGTCGTTCTTCTTGCACTTGTCGCAATCGCCAAGGAGAGCCAGAGCTGGGTCTTCCTTGTCGTTCTTCTTGCACTTGTCGCAATCGCCAAGGAGAGCCAGAGCTGGGTCTTCCTTGTCGTTCTTCTTGCACTTGTCGCAATCGCCAAGAAGGGCCACAGCCGGGTCTTCCTTGTCGTTCTTCTTGCACTTGTCGCAATCGCCAACGAGGGCCAGAGCAGGATCTTCCTTGTCGTTCTTCTTGCACTTGTCGCAATCGCCAAGGAGGGCCACGGCTGGATCTTCCTTGTCCTGCTTCTTGCACTTGTCGCAGTCACCGGCGAAGGCCAGCGGGACCAGGAAGAGGGCGGCTAATGAGCTGAGCACGAGTTTCATTGAAGTAGTTTTACTTGGTGGTGGTGGCGGTGGATAACCTATCTTGAGAACCCACGAAAGCGGATTTTGTTCCCGGAAAATAGCGCCACACCCCGGAAAATTTTTTCCTTACCCCCAGATTCCGCCAAAATACCCCCTGCCATCCCCTAGCGTGGCACCTCCCCCGCAGGTGCCACCAAGTCCTTCGGGGCATGCAATCCGCCCTTGTAGAGCGAAAGCGCCAGCGCGGCGGCGGCCAAAATCGCAATCGCGATAACTAGCTTATTCATAGGGCGGGGCAGCGAATAGGGAGAGAGGGACAGCAATCGGCAGGGGGCCCGAACCGGGGCAAAAACCGCCGGACACTGCAACCCCCACCCCCCAAAGGCAATACCGAAATCCCGTAATACCCCACCCCACTCCTTGATAGCCAGACACTCTGGAAAAGCGCGGAGTGGCGGGTGCGGAGTGCGAAATAAGACCCTCAAGAACCCCGCACTCCGGATTCCGCTTTCGCCACTTCCGAAAACTCCACCGTCACGGCCATGCTCTGGAAGGCCCCGGACGGGCCGGTGAAGCGCCCGCTGACCGGCATGACCCCGCGCGGGTGGTGGCTGGTCCCGGTCACGATGTGCTGGTGGCTGCAGCGCTTCCCCGTCGTCGGGTCAAATCCCCGCCACCCCAGCTGCGGGAAGTAGGCCTCCGTCCAGGCATGGGTGGAGCCGCGCGCCGCCCGCGTGGCCGCGCAGTCTAGGTAGCCGCTGGCGAAGCGCGCCGCGATCCCCAGGTGCCGGAGCGTCTCCATCATCAGCGTCGCCACGTCCCGGCAGGATCCGGTCCCGAGGGAGAGCGTCGTCGCCGGCGTCTGCACCCCCTTCGCCTCCCGCCGCTGGTAACCGATTTTGGCGTGGATCAGCTCCGCCAGGTGCACCACGAAGTTCTCAGCACTCGGGACCCCCCCCGGATCCGGCAGGGTCTTGATGAAGTCCTTCACCGCCGCGGTCTCCTCCCCATACACCGGGGTCAGGTAGCCCACGATGATCCCGTGCTCCTGGGTATCATACTCCAGCGGGAAAGGATCCGGGCTCTCCGCCTTCGCACCCGGCGGCGCGGCCGGATCGAAGAAGCGCCGCACCACCACATCCACGTCGAAGAGCAGCTCCGTCCCCGGCTCATTGAAATGCGCCCGTGCCACCGAGTTGCCAAAGATGTCCCGCGTCCACACCACCTCCGCCGCCGGTGCGATCGCCAGCGCCAGATGCTCCACTCGCAGGTCATGCCCCTCCCGCGGCCGGATCACCAGCTTGTGGCTGCCAAAGCTCACCGGCTCCGCATAGGCATAGCGTGTGCGGTGCCGGATCCTCAGCAAGTGGCTCTGTTCCTCGCTCATGTCATGGCTTGATCAAGATCGCCTGCCCCGCCAGATCCTCCGGACCCAGCGCCTGGAAATCCCGTGACACGCAGGACACCGACATCCCGGTCATCTGCATGCTGCCGAAGATCGTCGCCACCGAGGAATCCGCCGCATCCCGCCCGATCGCGATCCGCACCAATCCGTTCAGCGCGGCCAAGCGCGTCGGATCGAAGACAAACCAGCGGTTGCCGATGCAGGCCTCGAAGCAGGCGTGGAAGTCCGGCGGTTCCATGAAGCAGGCATAGCCGGTGAAGTAGCGCGCCGGAATCGACAGCGCGCGACACAGCGCGATCCCCAGGTGCGCGAAGTCCCGGCACACCCCGGAGCGCTGCGTGATCGTATCATACGCGGAGGTCGCCGCATCCGTGCTGCCGGAGATGTAGTCGATGTTCTTGAAGATCCAGTCACTGATCGCCACCACCTGGTCATAGGGATGATCGATCGCTCCGAATTCCTTGAAGGCGAGTTGCCACAGCCGGTCGGATTGGCAGTAGCGGCTGGGGAAGAGGTAGGGGATCGCGCTGCGGCGGAGTTGCGCCACCGACACATCGTGGATCTCCTCGTGGCTCACCATCGCGTACTTGGTCTCCGCCATCACCGAGTAGACGATGTCGAGCTGGGTCACATCACCGGTATCCAGCCGGATGTAGCGGTTCTCCCCGGTCTCCAGCGGGAATTCCTCCCAGCGCACGCCGGGGGTGATGCTGAAGTGCTCATCCGTCAGCTTCTGGTTTCCCGTCGCGAGCGGGTGGATATTCAGGAGCATCGTGCTGCGCTGGAGCACCTGATAGTGGAGCTCGGCATTGATCTGGAAGGTAGAGGACGAAGTCGGCATGCCCCGCCACTCTCGCCCTGTATGAAGAATTGGCAAAGGAAGGATGAATCGCTTCGCACCGCTTGGAATTTCACGAGCGGCAATGCTAGAGATGTGAAAACGCGTGGATTCCCATTTGACATTGCAGCAACCGCCGCCTGATCAGCCGCCACCATCCCAGCCCAGCTCGCAGGCCATCGACTCCCGCATCAAGGCCAAGCGGATCTGGTGGCTCGGTGGGCTATCCTTCGCCTTCTGCCTGATGGCCTTCGTCCTTCCGCTGGCCTATCAATCTCTCAGCCATCCCGACCGGCCCCTTGCCATCCACCACATCAAGCAGCTCAGCACCCTGCTCTTCGAGTTCGATAGCGAATACGGCCAATACCCCGACGCCAGCACCATCGCCGCGGTCCAAGCCAGGACCAAGACCACCCTCCCCTTGGGCAGCGGCAGCGCCAGTCAACTCTTCCGCCAGCTCTTGGTGACCAGCCCAGGCATCGACGAGGAACCCTTCTGGGCCAAGACCACCACCTCTCCCAAGAAGCCCGACGATATCTTCACTACCGACGCCACCGCCCTCGCCAAGGGCGAGTGCGCCTTCGCCTACATCGCCGGCCACAAAGCATCCGATGACGCCGATATCCCGATCCTCCTCACCCCGCTCATCCCCGGCACCCACGAGTTCGATCCCAAGCCCTTCGATGGCAAGGCCATCATCCTCTGCAACGACAACACCGCCACAGCTCACCCCATCGACAAGCACGGCCACGTCATCATCAACGGCATGGACATCTTCGATCCCCGCCAACCCTTCTGGCATGGGAAGGCGCCTGACGTGAAATGGCCGGAATAATCCAAGCATCGTAGCGGAATGGCTGCGCCATTCCGGCAGGGCGAATCCACCCCGCTAAAGCGCCGTCCCATTCTCCCTTGCAGCAACCCTCTAACAAAACCCCGTGGGTATACCCCTTCCCCAACCGCCTCCGGACGCTCCCGCGCCACCTCCCGGCCCGGAGGCCCTGCGCTCGCAGCGGAAGATGCGCTGGATCATCCGGGGCATCGTCGCCGGACTCTTCCTTTGCGGATTGCTTCTCCTGGCTCCATTCGTCCTGAAGTCCGCCCCGGCCGCACCGCGCACTGAGGCACTCAGCGACATCAAGCAAATCAGCACCATGCTCTTCGAGTTCGACAGCGAATACGGCACTTTTCCAAGTGCCGACACCATCGACAGCGTGAAGGATGAAACCAAGACCACCCTCACCCTCGGCAGCTCCAGCTCGAATCAACTCTTCCGCCAATTGCTGGTGAGCACCTCGGGCATCAAGAGCGAAAGACCCTTCTGGGTGAAGACCGGCTTCTTCAACAGAAGGCCCGACGATATCTTCAACACCGATACCACCGCGCTTGCCAAAGGCGAATGCGTCTTCGCCTACGTCGCAGGCCTCAACTCATCCGGCGACCCCCAGACACCGGTCGTGATGACCCCTCTCATCTCCGGCAAGCAGGAGTTCGACCCGGGCCCCTTCAAAGGCTACGCCGTCATCCTCCGCCTCGACAACTCCGCCGTGCCCTACCCGATCGACAAAAACGGCCATGTCATCCTCAGCAACGGCATGGACATCTTTGATCCCCGCCAACCCTTCTGGCACGGCAAGGCACCTGATGTGAAATGGCCGGAGTAAACCCACCATGAACCCTCATTCTCCAACTCCATTGCCCGATGCCGCCCTCGCATCGGATCACGAACCCGCGTCTGAGCGTTTCCGGCGATGGGCCCGTCGCTGGCTGGGATTTACCGTCTTGGGCCTTCTTCTCGCAGCGATCGCCGCCATCTTCTTCATTTACCATCGCGCCTCGCTCCACCGACAGGCCATCGATGCCCGCGACGAGGCCATGCGCAATATGCGCGCGATCTCCATCATGCTGTTCGAATTCGACAACGAATACGGCAGCTACCCCAGCGCCAAAACTGCAGCCGATGTGAAAGCCGCCACGGACCGCAAGCTCAGCTTCGGCGACACCAGCTCGAATCAACTCTTCCGCCAGTTGCTTGCGGGCGGTGCTGGCAAAAGTGAGAAGCCCTTCTGGGCAGCCATCACCAGCCCGCCCAGAAAACCCGACGACCATTTCACCGGCGACTCCACCGCGCTTGCCAAAGGCGAGTGCGGCTTCGCCTACATCGCCGGACTCAGCACCAGCAGTGATCCTTCCACGCCACTGCTGATGACTCCTCTCCTGCCGGGCAAACGCGAATTCGATCCCAAGCCCTTCCACGGCTACGCGGTGATCCTTTTCAATGACAACAACGCCTCCGTCTTTCCCATTCAAAAAGACGGCAAGGTAATCCTCAACGGCATGGACATCTTCGATCCCAAGCAACCCTTCTGGCATGGCAAGGCACCCGATATCAAATGGCCGGAGTAGAGCGGACCTACGACCATGAGCACGAATCCAGAGCCACCACCAGGCGCGACCAAGAAGCATCCGCCGCTTCCTGCCACCGTTCGCTGGATGAGCATCATCATCGCTCTGATCCTCCTCGCGGCGATCGCCTATCCTTCGTACCTCCTCATGGCCTACCAGCGCGCCGCCGCCAGTCGGCAGGAGGCCATGGACAACATCCGTGCCGTCGGATTTATGATGCTCGAATTCGACGCTGAATACGGCAGCTACCCCAGCGCCGCCGCCGCTGCCGAAGTGAAGTCCGCAACGGGCAGCGAGCTCAGCCTCGGCAGCGCCAGCTCCAACCAACTCTTCCGCCAGTTGCTTGCGGGCGGTGGTGGCAAAAGTGGGAAGCCCTTCTGGGCCAAAACCGCCAACTCGCCCGGCAAGCCGGACGACAACTTCGGCAGCGATGCCTGCGCCCTCGTCGCGGGCGGAGTCAGCTTCGCTTACATCGTCGGCCTCAATTCGAAAAGCGATCAGGCCACGCCGCTGCTCATGGCGCCGCTCCTGCCGGGCAAACACGAATTCGACCCCAAACCCTTCGGCGGCCATGCCGTCATCCTCCTCAACGCCGGCCACGAAGCCAAATCCTACCCGATCGACAAAGACGGCCACGTCATCATCGGCGGCATGGACATCTTCGATCCCCGCCAAACCTTCTGGCATGGGAAGGCACCTGACATCAAATGGCCGGAGTAGCAAAGGTGGTCCGCACAGCCCCTGTGCGGCCGAACGGTCCCTCATCGCACTTCACACCCCAAGCCCGCCTCCGGCCTCTTCCTCTCGAATTTCATCGATCATCTCTCAGATTTCCTCTCTCCCGCCCGCGAGCCCATCAATCGTCATTACCGATATTCCGCGCGCGATTATCGATGCCCCGCGAAGCCACGTTTCCGGCATCATGGCAGGATGCCGGACCGCATCTATCAGCGGCCGACCCCGATGATTCACATCACCTCCGGATGAAGAGCCTGAAGAGCAAAGAATTTTGGATGATCACGACGCCTCTCGCAGCAGGAGTCGCAGCTTACTTCATCGCATCGCACTTCGTCGAGCCGCCTCCCCCCGGGGACCATGAGATCAAGGTCACCAGCTACCCCGAAACTTGGTTCGACCGCTTCAACGTCCACGGCTCCGAGCTACACAAGCTGCAGGTTGGAAAACACACGTTCAAAAGCGTCGTCGGAAAGCCGCCTTATTACATCGAGCTCCCCGAGATCCAAGCGATCCTGTTTGTTCAAACCCAGAACCACTACCGCTCCTCGCAAAAGGTCGTTTTGTATTATTTCAATAGGACCACGATCATCTTCGATGACCGCCAAGCCCTGTTTCCTTCGTTCCAGATGGGAGATGAGGAGTTGTCCATTTCGAGCTGCTCCGAAACGGAGATTGTTTTCAATCAGGGCCCGACTGCCGATGCCCCGCTAGATGAACTCTGCAAGATCCTCGCGGAAGACAGGACCTTTGGCTTCGATGAGCTTTGGGAACGGGTGCTCCACAACCTCAAGACCCGCAATGTCAGAGGCTGGGGCGACCTCGAGCAGCTTCGCCCGACCGTTCATGATGACCTCAAGGACTTGGTGAGCCGCGGCCTGGTCGAAAACACCGGCGAGGAATACAAAGGCAGCGAGCGCGTCCTTGAAGCCTCGACCGAATACCTGGCCACGCAGCCGGGCTACACCCGCACTTACACCTTCAACATCCCTTCCAAGACCCTCCAAAAAAAAGGCGGTTTCTGAGCGAATACCGGCACCCACTTTCGGCATCAAACGGCCGAAGTAGACACAGCGAGCGTGGCGAGTTCCTCCGTGACTGAAGCACCTCCGTGCTTCATCCTCCAAGATAAGCCATGAACTCCGTCTTAACCCAGCCGCCACCGGATGCCCCCGAGCCGCCGCCCGACCACTACCCTAGGCGCTTCCTGTGGTTCAAGGCCATCGCGATCATCGGCCTTGTATTCGTGCTCCTCTCCTTGGGCCTCGGCCTCATGAACATGGTCAGGTCCCGTGCCACAACAACCAGCGCGGTCTACAACGCCACCGAAGTCGGCAAGGCCCTGGCCAACTTCGAGGCCAGCTACGGCAAGTTCCCGGATGCCAGCACTGCCGCCGCCGTCTCCGCGAAGACCAGCACCCCGCTCACCCTTGGGAGTTCCACCGCCAATCAACTCTTCCGCCAGCTCCTCGTCACTATGCCCCATCCCTCCGAGGAGATCTTCTGGGCCGAGACCTCGATCACGCCCAAGCCACCGGACGAAATCTTCACCAGCAATAGCACTGCCCTCCGCCCTGGCGAGTCCGCCTTCGCCTACATCGCCGGCCTCAGCAGTTCGAGTGGCCCCACGACACCTGTGCTGGTCTGCCCTCTTCTCCCCGGATCCCTGCTCTTCGATCCCAAGCCCTTCCACGGTCAAGCAGTGGTGCTCCACGCCGACCATAGCGTTGCAGTCTATCCCATCGATCCCACCGGCCATGTCCTCATGGGCAGCCTGGACATCTTCGATCCTCGCCAAGCCTTCTGGCACGGCAAGGCACCGGACATCAAATGGCCGGAGTGAAGGGTGATCAAGAGCCCCAAAGGGGCGGCACGGAGAAAGCCCAGGGCAAGCGGCAAAGCGCGCAACCCTGGGTCTATCATGTCCCGCATTTCCATGCCCCCTGAATGGGGGGCCAGGAGTGCGGTGACACCCGGCGGCTTTCTCCTCCGCGACCTCCTTGCCCCCAATTCAGGGGCCAATCTTCTTCGGCATCGTACCCAGGGTTGCGCACGCGATGCGTGCTTGCCTTGGGCTTTCTCCGTGCCGCCCCTTTGGGGCTCTTGATTGCCTACCTCGCTACCGATATAACAAAGCATCGGTTCAATCGCCGCTTTTCGAGTTGGTGCGCTTGGATCAGAGGCATGCAAGTTCTAGGCGAGTTTACCGCGTGCTTGTGTAGGAGTGGTGGCCATTTGGGATGATTCGGGAGTTGGAGGGTACGGGGTGGTGGGGGATTTCTCCTAGAACTTGGATGGCGTATTGTGGGGTGGACGCGTGCTCAAAGCGGCGATTCTCGCACGCACTCCGATAGCGGCGGCGCCGCAAATGGGGTGGATCTTGGGTGAGCTTGACATGAGCTTGGTTTGGGTGGCTTGGCGCCTCTTGGAATCGGCCATCCACCGTCCAACCTTAAAATTCCCGTTGCGCCCCGCGGCATCCGGTGTCCGCTACCGGACGACCGATTCGTCCCCTTACAAATCAAGCAACCGTTCAAGCAGACACCGCCATGGCCACCAAACTCGACAAGACCCTGAAGCGCGAAATCGAAATCGACGGCAACGCCTACATCGTCACGCTCGATCCTCAGGGCCTCAAGCTCACCGAAAAAGGCCGCCGCAAGGGCCCCGAGCTCCAGTGGAAGGACCTCATCAGCGGCGGCGCGGCGCTTTCCCAAGCTCTTAGCGCGTCGCTTGATCAGAGCGACTGAGGCGGTGGGCGGCAAAAGGCAGCCGATTCCCTACCTCTTCTCCACCTCCGGAAGATCTAACAAAATCTCTTGGCTTGTATAAGCCGTCGCTCCCAGCGCCCGGCCTTCTCCATAGTAGCTACTCGCCGTCGACTCGGTCGCCCACTGGCGCTTGCCGTCGCGGCCGACCAGTTCCACGGCATCGATCTCGTTCCAGCCCGGCACGCGCGCGGTATCCATCTCCACCCGGATCTGGTCGCTGCTGATTCCCGGCGGCACGGTGAATGAACTATTCCGCGCCTGCCCCGCCGTGCCCGGATCCTGGGTGCCCTCCCAGAGCACCTGCTCGCCGCCATCCGGCATCATCGCCACCACCCGGCTGATCGCGCCCGGATTGTAGCTCTCGTGCACCACCACCTCCCCGATCTCGGTCGTGCCCGCATACTTCAGTTGCAGCCACTCCTTTCCGCCATCCTGGCTCTGTGAGGCCCAAGCCGTGGCGAAATCGCCGTGCGTGGCCGTGTCCGGCGCACCCGCTGCCTGCCCCGGACTCCATGAAGGCCCGCCCGGCTTCTTGATGAAGGGCTCCATCCGCGCCGCCCGGATGTCCTGCTCAAATCCCGTCAACTCCTCCGGCGTCAGCGCCAGACTGCGACCACCGCCCGGCCAGCGGAAGACCACCCCGCCATCCGGTGTCGACTCCACGCGTGGCCTGCCACCCGTCTGTGACACCGCCGGTCCTGACTTCGCCTTCTCCGCCGCCGCCCGTCGCTCTGGAGATACGCCGGAGCGTGCCGCGGCACCTTCCCCCGAAGCGTCGGAAGCCGACACCCGCGCCGCACCATGCTTCGCGGGAGAAGGACCATCACCACCACCCGGCTCCCGCTCCTGTCCCACCCGGCCTTTCAAATCCCGCAGCTCACTCCACAGCCCGCCGATCACCGCCAGCGACAGCAATTGGCCCCCGATCCACCACGCGGTTTTCGAGTTCATACCCGCCACCATGGACAGGTCCTCGCCGGTAGTCCAGCCTGCGGGCGCAGCCGAATTACTGCGCCCTTTGTGAAATCAGCGGCACCAGGCCTCAATTCTTGAGCGCCGCGAAGTTCTTCCGCCCGGCGAACAGGAGGTAGAGCGCCATCAGGCCCATGATCGCGAGCATCGGCAGGGACTTCGGGTCCAGGATGTCCTTCTGCACGAAAGCGTGGAAGGCGAGGATGTTCAGGATGATCGGCCCCAGTGCCAAGAGCCCGAAGTTCCGGGTCTTCGGAATCGCCACCAGGATCCCGCCGAGGATTTCGAACACCTTCACAAAGACCATGTAGCCCGTCGGTGCAAACGCGGCCATGAAGTGCTTCACCTCCTCATTCGCCGGCGGCGGCATGTCGCCCGGCTTCATCATGAAGAAAGCGATCGCGGACCCGACAAAGAGGAAGCCCAAGAGGCCCCCGACGATATTTGGAATATACTTCATGGCAGTAAACGAACGAACGAGTGAGGAGTGAATGGACAGGCATCCCCCATCTAGCACGACATTCCTCCGCCTTCAGGAAAAATTACGTCACCCGCCCGCGAATCGGTCCGCCCCACCGCAGCCCACTGGGTAGGTCGCGCTTTGGCCGGCTTGGGCAGTCGAGCGAACCCAACCACGGAGCTCCGCTTTCAAGGGTAAGTAGTCCCGCCTTCAGGCGGACGAAGGACTGGAAGAGCTGTCCTCGCCCTCAGCCCCCGGGGAATGCTGGGATTTGTGCGCGCGACGGAGCGGGCTTGGACTGGGTGTAGCCTGCTGGGATAGGGATGGTTTTTTACCAGAAGCCTGAGCCGCCGGGGCCAAGGGCGGATCGGAGCGGCAAGCCATGAGGAGATGCCTGACCGGGGGCATGAGGTGAGGACGGCTTGATCGGTCGCTTCACGGCAACAGGGTTGCCTGCCGGAAAGCGGCAAGTGGCTTGCCGCAGTCCAAGGCGGCGGAGCCGCAGGTTATGGGAGCGCCCTTGTGTGGATTTTTGCAGACATTGGAAGGCCTGCGTGAGGACTGGCATCTCTGGGAGGCTCTGGGTGGGATCCGCCGCAAGAGCTGCTTCGTCCGCCTGAAGGCGGGACTACATGCCCTTGGATTCGCGCCGCGCCGATTGTTCCACTGATCACCGCTCACGGATCACTCGGCACCCTGTCTTTCTAGATCCTGGTCTCCACTGCACCGAGGCCTGAGTAATCCCCGGGATTGCAGGCAAAGACGATCACCTGCAAGCCCCGCGCGGCCGCCAGGTCCAGCATCCGCTGGAGGACCTGTATCCGCTCCGGGTCCACGTAGGCGAAGGCATCGTCGAAGACTACCGGGAGGCAGCCATCGTGATCCGCCGCCAGGATCTCCGCCATGGCCAGGCGCAGCGCTGCCGCCACCTGCTCGCGCGTGCCGCCGCTCAGCGTGCCGAAGCCGAAAGCCGGCATCCCCGGGCAGAGCAACTCCAGCCCGGCCTTGCCATCCTCCGCCAGGGTCATCTGCACCGTGGCCGCCGGTCCGTAGAGGCACTGCACGTATCCGGAAATCCGATCTGCCAGCGGCTGCACCAGGCTGCGGTCGATCGCCTCGCCCGAGGAGGCGAAGAGCTTGTGCAGCTTCTCGATCGCCTTCGCCCGCCGCAGTTCCGACTCATAGGCCTGCCGCGTCGATTCCACCCGCGCGGTGGCATGCAGGAGGTCCGCCTGTGGATCGCTGCTGCCGTCCAAGCGCAACAGGGTCCCGGCCGTTAGAGCCCGGTCCTGGGCATTGCGGCGGCTGGTCTCCTGTTGTGTGATCGCGCGCCCGAAGCGTTCCTTGTCCCCGGCTAACAGCTCCGGTGCCAGATCCTTCAAGCCTTGGCGCAGGGCAGCGAGCTGAAGGCCCGTCTCGCGCTCTGCGGTGCGCGCTTGAGAGAGGGCCGCCTCACGCGCCGCGGGCTCGCCGTGGCTATCCTCGATCACCTTGAGCTTGGTCTCCAGGTCCCGCAGCGCTTGCTTGTCACGGGTCAGACGTTGCCGTTGCTCTTCAAGAGACTTCGCGGCCGCCTCACGCCGGGTGCGGAATTGCTCCTCGCCCTTGCGTGCGGTCGTTTCCGCCTGCTCCGCCGTGTGGAGTTCCTCCTTCGCCGCGGCCAGGCTAACAGCTTCCTTCTCCTCCCCCAGCGCAGCGCGGCGGCGCTCCAGTTCGGCCTTGGCGACGCTTGCCGCGGAGGTCGCCTTGCTCAGCTCCGCGGCCAGAGTTTCCCCGCCCATCGCCTTCCAGCGCGCCTGCACCTGCGTGCCCTGCTGCTCCAGATTCTGCCGCTGCTCGAAGGCCGCCACCGCCGCATCCAGATCCGCCAGCGCATGGCGTTGCAGGGCATCGGCAAAGGCCCGCACCGCCGTTTCGCCCTGCGACTTCGCATCCGCCAGCGAGGTCCCGCCACCCGGGCGGATCCTCAAGCGCGTGCCATCGGCGGTCGTCAGCTCGGCGGTATCCGTCAGGATCCGCAGCTCGCCTACCGGCAAGGGCATGCCATCTAACAAAAGTTCCTTCCCCCCTGCCACCAGTTCGATGCCGGTGGCGATCGCGCGCAGTGCCGCCAGCGCCTGTCCGGCATCCTGGTCGAGCTTGCGCAAGTTCCGGATTTCCTGCGCCGTCAGCGCCGGCAGCTTCGACCACTTTTCTAACAGCTCATTCCGCTCGCCGCTCAGGGCTTCGGCTTCCTTGGCCCGTTCCGCCAGACGCACGCGCGCTTCCTCCTTCTCGCCGGCATCCACCAGCGCCACCGCCAAGTCATGCCGCTGCCGCGCCAAGCGGATCGCGTCCGTCTTCGCCCGCAGCGTTTGCTCCGCCTCGCGTGCCAGATTTGCGGCCGACTGATCTTCTGTGACCAAGCGCGCCTCCGCGGTTTCCATCGGCTGCAAGGCTTCCTTCGCCGCCGCGATCTGCTGCTGCAATTCCCGGATGCGAGTGTCCTGATCGAGGATCGACTTCAGCGCCGCTGCCGCCGTTTCCCATACCCGCAGGGCCTTTTCTTCCTGCTGCTTGAGCTCGGCGACTTGCTTGAGCTTTTCTTCCACCGCCTGGAGTTGCTCTTGCAGTCCGGGCAGCGCGGCCTCGGCGGTCGCGAGCTGTTGGGCGGCGCTGGCATGATCCGCCACGGCGGACTCCATGCGCTCCATGACGCCCGCGGCGCGCTCCTGCTCGACCCGGGCCTTCTCATGGCGATCCCGGGCGATTTCGGCCCGGGATGAGGCCTTCAACTTGCCGGTGCTGGCCGTGAAAAGTTCCAGGTACTCCGCCGCGATCCGGTCGCGCACCTGTTGATCGAGCCCGGACTGCATGACCGCGGCCACGCCGTCTTGCTGGAGCCGCCGCACGAGGGTGTCCTTGTGACGACCGGCATGCTCTCCCGGATCATCACCGGAACTCCCCTGCCAGACCCAGAGATGGGACCACAGGGTCGGCAGTTGTCCCGCGGCACCGCGACCGCCGGCGATATCGCTCTTGAGCAACTCGGAGAGCTTGGTCTCCGCTTCATCGTCCTTCAGCGCCAGGCCGCCGGGCCCGGTCAGGCGGGTGCTGCCCTTGGTGCCAGCGAATTTCTTCTCCACCTGCCACTCTGCGCCGGCGGCCTCGAAGGAGAGGATCACTTCCGGCGCATCGTGATGGAGCTTGGAGACCATCTCCTGCTGCAGGCTGCCGCCGGTCTTCGCGCGCAAGAAAAGCGCCCGGTGCGCGGCTTCCACCAGGGTGCTTTTGCCACTCTGGTTGGCACCGCCTAACAGCGTGCGCGCGCGGTCGAAGGCCACCGTGGTCTCGCGGTGGATGCGGTAGTTGCGGACGGTGAGGGAAAGCAGGCGCATGGTCAGGTGAGGGCGCCGTAGAGTTCACGCAGGGCCAGACGGGCAATCGCGGCCTCTTCATCATCGCCCAGCGCCTCGACCGCGAGCTGGCTGGCCACCGAAACGATCAGCGGATCGCCGGCACGACGGGTGAGAGCTGCGGCTTCTTCCTCGCTGGGAGCAACGGTCACGCTATGATAGAGCTTCAGGCGGAGCAGGCGGGCGTCGAGAGTTTCTAACAATTCCTCCAGGCGTCCCGCGGCGGCGATGCCGAGCGAGCCATCCAGCCGGAGCTGAAGAAGGTGATCGCCGCTGCGGCTGCCGAGCAACTCATCGAGCTGCCCCTTGAGCAGATCCAGGCCGGAGTCCTCGGTGAAGCGGTAGCCGAGCTCGCGCCACTCGAATTTCGCGCTGCGCCATTCCTCCACCTGCGGCAGAGTGCCGCGAGCGACGGTGACCTTGAGGATGTACCCGGGGCGATTGCCCTCGCCACGCGGGAAGCGATCGATCTCCGGAGTGCCGCTATACCACGCCTTCGGCCCGACTTGCTTGGTGCCATGCCAGTCACCGAGTGCGATGTAGTCCACCGAGTGCGCGGGCAGACGTGAGAGATCGATCAGGTTCGCTGTGGATGGCAGCTCGTCTTCATCGAGCTCAGCCGTGCCGAAGCCCTGCACTGTGCCGTGCGCAAGCACGATCCGTGGCAAGTCCGCGGGCAAGGCCGGGTCATCGAGCGCCGTGCGGATCCAGGCACTGGGGTCGCCGGCTTCATGGCGGCGCAGCAGAGGCGCGGGAAAGAGGATCGCGCTTGCGACTACCACCGGCTCCGGCTTGAGCAGGATCTGGAAGTTCGGTGCCAGGGCATCGCGCTCGCGGCGGAAGAATTCCTGATCCCAGACGCTGCCCGCTCCGCCGTGGTCGTGATTCCCGGGAATCGCAATGACCGGCACCTTGAGCGAGCCGATCGCCTGGCAGGCCGCGGATACGGTTGCCTTGGTGGCTTGGGAAGAATCAAAGAGGTCACCAGCCACCAGCACGAAGGCAGCGCCGCTTTCACTGATGGGCCCGGCCAACCGCTCGATCGCGTGGATGCGCTCCTGTTGGAGGCGGTGGCGCTTGGCCTCATCCGCCACCGAGGCAAAGGGCTTCCCGAGCTGCCAATCGGCGGTGTGGAGAAAGGCGAGACTCATGGGGCGGGGCGCGGGGATGATGCCCGGACGCGGAGTGATTGCAAATGGAAGCTTGGCAGCCTAAACTGGGGAGTTGCCGCCACCTTGTTCGGCATCGGCTTGCGGGGCGCTTCCTGTGGGTCCGGGGCCATCCAAGAGGTGGCGAAAGGAAGCCAGGCACTCCATGGCAGCGGCATCAGGGCCAATTCCTGTCGTATCGATCATGAAATCGTAGTCTGGGAATGGGTGCTGATGCTTGAAGGTCCGCTCGGCCTCCTCGATGCTGCGATCGGCACGATGACGCGTGCGGCGCTCAATCTCCTGCCAATCGCAGCGCACGCCCACCTTGACCGGAGAGAGGTCCTGGATGCCGGCTTGAAAAGTGTCGGCATATTGCCGGCTCGGGATGCACAGATCAAAAATGACCTTGTTCCCGCACTCGACCAGAGCCCTCAAGCAAGCAAGGGCTGCGGCACCGATCGCCCTGCCGTCCACGCCCGACCAGTCGTTAGCCGTATTGCATCTGTGGAGGACGCTTGGAGGCAGGGTGTAGATGAGCGTGTCCATGGAAAAGCCCAGCCAGATGCCGGGTAGCAGACTCTCCTGCAAAGCGGCGGCGAGCGAAGATTTCCCCGAACCGGAAGGGCCCTCCAAGATGATCAGCTTCGATGCGGGTGTCATGGTGCTGTATTTCTCCTGCCGGAACTTGCTAGCCATGTCTTTTCTGTTGCGAATCCCAGCCGGTCAACAATCCCGTCGTTGAGAGAGGGAGGGATCCATCCAGTGGGCCGCACCGATCGCAGCACACGCTTTGCAAACAAAAGGTGGCAGATTGCAAAGGTCGAGGCTGCGCAGAAACCCCACCGGGAAGCGGAACTCCTTGATACGCCTTGACCCACGGTACCCGGCATCCCTCCTGCGATAAGATCACCGGAACAACCCCTCTCAAGGCCCATGAAAATCCGGAATTCCACTGACCTGCTGTGGGATCAACTGCGGGAAATCCACAGCTTCGAAACCCTGGTCGAGAACACCCTGCCGGGACTCGCCGATCAGGCGGGCAACCGAACCTTGGCGGCACTGCTGCGCAACGACCGCAAGTACTGCACCGAACAGCGCCAAACCGTGGAGAACATCTGCGAGCGGCATGGCTGGGATCCCCGCGGCGATGAGTGCAAGGCCATGAAAGGACTCATCGACGGCGGAAACAGTCACCTCTCCGAAGTGGAAAGCGATGAGGTCCGGGATCTGATGCTTGTCGCCCACTGTGGGCGGATCAAACATTATGAGATCGCGGCCTACCGCTTCAGCTCGGACCTCGCCTTGTCGAGCGGCTTCACCGAGGATGGCGATGCCTTGGCTGGCATCGCGGATGAGGAGGAACTGGTGCTGGCGAATCTCGAGTCGGTGGGCGCCGGGCTCTTGGGTGCAAGCACCGTGGAGGGAGGACGGTGGTGAGGAAATTTCTTCACGACAACAGCCTGTCGCTGGTGCTGGTGAGCCTTTTCCTGGGCTTTTGGTTCGCACAGGCATGGAGTGGCTTCAAGCTGCACAACGAGGAGCAAGAGGATCATGGAAAGCCCGCGATGGAGTTCACTTCCTACCTCCGCAGCGGCCACTTCTGGCAGGCCACCGGGGAGAATTGGGAGAGCGAGTTCCTGCAGATGGGTGCCTATGTGGTTCTAACAACGTACCTGTTCCAGCGAGGCTCGGCGGAGTCTAACGATCCAGACAAGGCGGAGGAACTCAGGGTGAAGCGCAAGACGAGCGGAGCCTCATGGATCTACCGGAACTCACTGTCCGTGGCCTTCCTCGCGCTCTTCGCGATCTCATTCGCGATCCACGCCGCGGGAGGGCTGGTGGAGTTCAATGAAGAACTGGCCGAGCATGGCAAGCCAGCCGCCAGTCTCGGGGAATTCCTGGGCGGTGCGGAGTTCTGGTTCCAGTCCTTCCAGAACTGGCAAAGCGAATTCCTGGCAGTGCTGTCGATCGTGGTGCTGAGCATTTTCCTGCGGCAAAACGGCTCACCCGAGAGCAAGGATGTGAGCGATTCCAACCTTAAAACCGGAGGATAATGCGATATGGACCAAGAACTCGTGCGCTACCTGAACGATCACCTCGCCGGAGCCGGCGGCGCGATCAAGGTGATCCAGACCCTCGCGGATCGTGCTGAGGAGGAGGAAAAGCGCCTCTTCTTCCAGAAGCTGAAGCAGAAGGTGGAGGATGACCGCGGCCTTTTGAAAAGGCTGTTAGAGAAACTCGGGCAAGACACGACTGCGCTGGCGGACACCCTCGGTGCCATCACCGCCAAGGCGAGCCATCTGAAGTTGAGATGGGAGGGGCTGGACGCGAACGAGTTGGGGCACTTCGAGGCGATTGAGATGCTGGCCTTGGGGATCCAAGGCAAGCGCCTGCTGTGGCTGATGCTGGGGAGACTGCAGCCACGGGTGCCGGAGTGGCAGGGCATCGATTTCAATGACTTGGAGCGTCAGGCGGTCGAGCAGCGCGATGCGGTGGAAACGCTGCGCATGGAGGCCGGCGTAGGGTGTTTGATCGACAAGCAGCGTCAGGGCATCCCCTTGCAAGAGCAGATTAACAGTCCTTAACACGACAATTACGCGATTGATTGCTTGGATCAAGTGGCCCCAGCCCCTCTCTTCCGCCCCGTGCCGTTCGCTCTCCTCAACTCAACAATGTCCCGTCCATGAGTCAACCGAACCGTCCCGAGGATCACAAACCCGACCTGGCCCACTGCGAGATCGGCGACTGGGTGATGAAGGGTGACACGCCGTGGAAACAAGCGGGGATGCAGGAATTCGTTCCGCCGGGGATGTCTGACGACAGCCTGCCGTGGTTTTTCTATCCGGTTTACAACGGCCCGAATTTGTTAGGCTGGCAGCGGGTGGAGTGAGCCCCCTACGGGTGGCAGATCCACGGCTCTGAATCGCTACTGAAGGGAATCGACTGCGGTCCCGGTGGATTTGCCACGGCTCTCTTCTTCACCTGGAAGAGCGGCAGCACTGGCTGAACGCCGTACTTCGGATCATTCACCGTGGGATAGCTGCGGCCCTGCTTCTCGATCATGAGCCATGCGCCGAAGAGATTGCCGGGGATCTCGCCGATGAGGATATCGAGGTCGATGATCTCGCCCTTGCGGCAGGTGAACCAGTTGCCGCGCTTGAGCGTGCCGGCCCAGACCTTGATCGCCTCATTGGGCGAGGGCTCGGTCCAGCGGCTGTAGTTGCGATGCGCGCCGAAGTTCGAGACCAGCACGGTTTTGCCATTCACGCCGACGGCCAGGACGTCATCGGCCACACCGACGAAGCGATAGGTGCCATCTTCCGGCGGGGAGACCTGGCCCTTGTAGATGACTAACCACTGCGAGGGCTTCACGATGCCGGCAAGACCGAAGGCGGCGGGTGCGGTATCGGCACCCACGGTGGGGATGATGACCTGGGTGGCATAGATCGGCTTGGTGGCGCGGAAGTAGGAGCTGAGCGTGCTCTCGTCCCAGCCGCTGTCCAGGAACTCACCCATGGTCTTGAGGTGATCGATGTTGTTCGGCAGCGCCTGGCGCTTCTGGTTTTGCTTCAGGTCGTAGAAGATCCCGAGAAGCGTGCCATCGGATTTCTCGCGCGAGCCGAAGACGGATTCGTCTTGGGCGTGGAGGGGGGTGAGGAATGATAGGAGCGATGCGATGATGGCGAGGCAGGGACCCTGCTGCGGGCGGTGAGACCGGGGGCGGCTGCTTGTGGAGTGCGGTGGCACGACACCGCTTTGGCTGCGGGGGAGCTTGGTCTCTTCCAGTTCGTGTCCGTTCTCGGCAGCGTCAATGAAGCGCCTGCCGGAAACTTCGCTCACCAGCAATCCGTGGCCGTTTTCCGCAAAGTCACCAACACCAAGCCAAAGCGGTGTCGTGCCACCGCACTCCACAGGCTTTTGCGGGTGCGCAGCAGCACCGAATGTTCCGAGGCCGACTAAAGTCGGCGCACCCAGTGGCGCTTTGGCAGATCGTTCACTCATGGTTCGGCCAGCTTCTTGATGTATTCCTTCACCATCGGCTCATACTCCGGGGCGACCTTCTCTTGCTGGAGCAGGGAAACCGCATCGCGCTGCGCCTTGCTCGCGGCGGCGGTGGCATTGAAGACGGGGCCACCCTTCCCCGCTGCCTTGCCCAGGCCGCCCTCGCCTTCGCCTTGGCCGGTGGACTCGCCGGGCTGCTGCTGGTCCATGTTCGCGAGCGCCATCTGGTTCATGATGTTCTGCAGCGAGGCCAGCGAGCGGTCGATGCCCTCGCGGATGCGATAGATGTGGTGCTCGGCACGACCCTTGCGCGCCTCGATCGAGCGCTCCTGCACGTCATTGAGGTCCTTCTTCACCGCCGCCTCGATCTCGGGCCCGGCAGCTTGTTGAAGGGCGGCACGCGCGGCAGCGACACCGGCATCGGTCTGGGTCAACGGCTCGGCGAAGGCCTTTTCATCGCGCGCGGCCTTGTAGGCATCGTCGGATTGGGCGCGGGCCTCGGTGAGCTTGTTGATCGCATCACGCAGGGCCTGCTCCTGTGGACTCATGTTGGCCATCATCTCCGCGTTTTGCGCGGCCATCGCTTTCTCCTGGAGCTTCGTGCCCATCGCGGCCAGCTGCTGGGAGAAGTCGCGCTGGGACTTCGCCTGCTGCTCGCGGAACTGCGGGTTGCTGGAGAAGGCTTCCTTGGTCGATTGCTCCGCCAAGTCGCGTGAAGTCGCATTGGCTTGCTGCATCTGCTCGCCCAGCGCCGGATCGAGTGCGGCGACGCGGGGCTGCATGGCATCCAGCTTATCGGTGACTTCGGATTGCTCGCTGCGGCGGTCCTTTGCCTGCTCCGGATCGACGGTCCCGCGGGTCTTGTTCGAGTTCTCCTGCTCCTTGGCAGCGAGCTGCGCCATCTCCGCGGCCAGCTCCCAGGCGCGCTCTTCCGGCGGGCGGGCTGCATCGAGCGCGGCTGTCATCGACTGAAGGGTATCGCGCACGCTCTGCTGCTTGGCGGCGGCATCTGCAAGGTTCGCGTCCAGTGCGCCCGCCGCTTCCTTGGCCTGATTCTCAAGGCCTGCTTGCTCGGCGGTGCTGGACGCACTCTTGAGCTCCGGGGCGACCTCGCTGCCTTGCGCGAGCTGGCGCAGCGATTCGGTGGCAAGCTTGATCTCCTGTTCGAGATTCGCCTGCTCGGTCTTGCGGGCGGCGAGTTGATGGGAATCCACCTGGCCATCCTTTGCCAGGTCGAGGGTCTTGCGGAGATTGGTGGTCTGGCGATTGAGAAGCTGCTCCAAGCGCTCGCGCATCGCACCGGCAGCGGCCTGGCGCGATAGTTGGTCGGCCACCTCGCGCAACTTCACTTGGATCTGCTTCTGGCGTTCATCCGCGCTGCGCAGGCCGTCCTGAAGTTGATCCGTGCTGTTGGATCGGCTGGCGGCGAGCAGCAGGGCGCTGACTTCCGGCATCTGTCTGGAGGTCACATCCTGCAAGGTCTGGATGCCACGGTGAACCTGCGCGACCTCCTTCTCCGCCGCACGATACTGGCCATACTCGGTGGCGATCTCGGCGAGCTGCGTTTCCAGCTCCGCGGTGGCGAGACGCAGTTGCTCCTGCGCGACGCTGCCTTGATAGGCCGAGGCTTTGCCCTTCGCGGGCTCCGCATGAGCGGGCACCGCGAGCAGGGCGATGAGCAAAAGATGGCGTTTCATCGGAGCGAGGCTTCAGTGTCCTGGTTGAGCGTGCGCTGCTGCTGGTAAAGCTGCTCGAGTTCGGCGGACTTCGCGGAGAGGAGCTGGAGGAGTTCGAGCCGCTTCTCTTCCTCCGAGACGATCTTTACGGTGCGCGTCGTAGTTCGTGCCACCGCCGGACCAGCGATGCCGTTGTTGTCCTGCACCTCGATCCAGAAGGTGATGCTGCTGCCGGTGGCGACCGGCGGGGTGATGCGGCCGAGCTCCCAGAGGAAGGAGCCTGCGAAACGGGTCTGCCCCGCGCCGCCGAGATCGAACTTGCCGGCCTCCGACTCGTGCAGCTCGCCATTCGCCAGCGGGCGGGAGATGCGGTAGACCAGTGTGACCGAGCCGAGGCCGAAATCATCCTTCGCCTCGAAGATCAGCGGCAGCCTGGCATTCATCACCGCGGTGAGGTTCTCCTCGGCGGGCTTCGAGAGCGTGATCGCGGGCGGTTTGTCGACGACCAGCTCGACGCGGTAGGGCGGCTGGTCGGCGGAGCGATCGCCATCCACAGCTTCGAGGTGGATGGTGAAGAACTTCAGGCCAGTGCCCGGCACGGGAAAGGCGGCCTCGAAGCGAGTGGGATCGGCGATGTTGGGCAAGAAGGGGAAGCGCTGCTGGTTGTCCCACTCGATGTAGCCGCTCTTCAGCGCCTCGGAGGCTTGGCCCGCGATGCGCAGCGCGGAGCCCTCCAGCAGCTTCAACGCGGTCGGCGCGAGGACTTGATCCGGCAGACCGGTGTAGACCGGATAGGCCTGGGTGAAGACGAGATCGCGCAGGGCGGGCAGGTAGCGGACCTTCACCTGCTGCTCCGCGCTGCTGCCGTCATTCAGCTCGAAGTGATAGGAGAAGGGCTCGCGGATATTCGTGAGATCGCGGCTGAAGAGATCGCCGGCGGGCGCGAGGGCGATGAGCTCGGGCTCCTTGCCCGGGTGGCTGACTACGAGAGTCCCCGTAGCAGGAACGACGCCCTCGGCGCGGGCCTTCAGGCTGAGGGTGCCACCTTCGGTGATTTCCAGATCGCCGCTCGTCACAAGCACCCGGGTGCGGGCCGGGAAGTTCTCCTGCGAGAGGAAGAGGCGGCGCAGCAGGAGATCGGAGGCCGGGCGAGACAGGGCGAAGGCGAGGCAGGCGAGTCCCAGCGGCACGGCCATCCACAGCAGGCGCGACTTCAGCGGCGCGGCGGAGATGACCTGCCTGGCGAGATCCGCATCGCCGATCTTCGCCGCGGTATCGGCGATCATTTGCTCGACGAGGAGGCGCTGCTCCGGTGGAGCGGCATCCGCCAACTGCACCGAGGAGATCAGCGCCGAGCCAAAGTCCGGCCGCGCCCGCTCGACTAACAAGGCCGCAGCCCGCCGATCGAGCCGCCGACTCCAAGGTAAAAACACACGCCGCCGCAGCAGCCAGCCCACCACAAGGAAATCGACCAACAGCAGCCCACAACGCGCGGCCCACGGCAAATGCAGGAGATAATCCGCCAGCCCCTGCAGCAGCCAGGCCCCTGCCACCGCCGCGATCGCGATGACGGGGAACTCCGCCACACACAGCGCGAGGTGGCGACGGCGGACACCGTCGAGCGCATCGCTCAGGATCTGCTGGTGGTTCTTCATCATCGTCACTTCAAGCGGCGGCTGCGGCGCCAATACCATTCACCGGCAAAGAGGGCGATCAGCACGGAAAGCAACGCTGGAGAGCTATAGAGCTCGACCTTGCGATGGACATCCACGCGGCTCGCGGCGGCGGAAATCATCGCAGGCATCCCATCAAGATCCTCCTCACGGATGAACTTGCCACCCGCGGCCGTGGCCATCTCTTTCAGCAGGGTGTCATTCAGCGAGGTCTGGAGCTTCTCTTCATTCGCGTCCACGACTTCGAAGTCGATCACGCCCTCCGGGTCGCGGGCGGTCTGGAAGCGGTATTTGCCAGGAGTCTTCGGCACGAACTCGCCGCGGAAGGAATTCTTGTCGATGGCGGTGAGGACCAGCGGCTCGCTGTGACCATCCACTTCGACGCTGGCTTCCAGGCTGGGAACCATCAGCGGTGCGTAGCCGGCCTCGTAAGCCTTGCCGGAGATCACCACGCGCTCGCCGCTGCGGTACTGCACGCGGTCGGTTTTCATCTGGGTCAGTGCCGAGGCCTTCTCTAACAACTGCAGTGAAAGCGACTGCATGATCTGGCCCCAGAGGATCGAGTAGTATTTCTCGCCGGTCTTGCTGCGCCAGCGGTAGGTCTCATCGGTGCCGAAGTAAACGCACTTGCCGGAGCCGTAGCCCTGCATCGCGAAGACCGGCATTTTGCCGAAGCGGCCAGCGGTGGAAGCCCGCGAATCCACCAACAGCACCTCGGCACCCGGCTTCGCGCGCAGCACCGGCGCGACCCAGCGCACGCCCGCGAAGTTTTCCCAGATCCGCTGGTTCTCGGCATCCTCCGCGGCCATGCGCAGGAAGGGCGAGCGACGGCCTGCGGGCGTGAGCTCAAGCGCGAAGGGCGCGGGCTCGCGGCGCTGGCGGGCGGCCCCGGCGCGCATGGGTTCCGCGATCACCGGCAGCAAGGCTTCCAGCGGGGTGCCGGCATAGGCGGCGGGATTGAAGTTTGAGCCGGCAAGGAAGATGATGCCGCCGCCAGCCTCCACCCACTCCGCGATCATCTCCATGCGCTGGCGGCCGAGGTCGGCGGGCTTCACATCGCCGAGGATCAGCACTTGCGAGGCGAAGATGCCCTCGCGGGTGCTCGGCACCGCGGGCAGGAAGGTGGACTCGGAGCCCTGTGAAAGCCCCGGCTCGCCATCGATCATCGCGCAGCGGACCTTGAGGCGAGGATCACGCTGGAGGTAGTCTAACAGGTAGCGGAAGTCCCAGCGCGGCTCCTGCTCGATCAAGAGCACGTCGAACTTGCGATCGGTCACGCGAAGCATCGACTCGAAGTGGTTGTTCTCGCCGCTGACCTCCTGCGGATCGGCCGGCACGGAGACCTCCAGCTTCAGGTCGCCGGCTTTCGGGGGAACGACATCGAAGGAGACTTCCTGCTCACCGTCACCACTGAAGCTGAGCTCACTCTCGCCCATCTCCGCGCCGTCGAGCTTGAGGGATACCTTGAGCGTCTTGCCTTCCAAGCCGCGCATGGCGATGCGGGCGCGGGCTTCCAGGCGCTCGCCGACGAAGGCGAGGCTGGGATGATCCAGTGAGCGCACCTCGATGTCCGGCGGGGACGAGACGCCGACGCCGTAAAGGAAGAGCGGCAGCTTGCGTTCCTTCGCGAGGCGCGCGGCCTCGACCGGCGGAGCGCCGTGATTGTTGCCGCCATCGCTGACCACGATCACGCCACCGAGGGAGCGCGGGTCCTTGAGCACGCGGTTGAGCGCATCGCCGAGCGAGGTCTGCTGCTGCTTCGGATCGATGGCGGGGAAGGCATTGCCAGCCTCGCGTGTGAGGTTCTCGCCGAAGGTGTAGAATTCGAGTTCCGCTTGTTCGCCGATCCGCGGCCAGAGGTTCAGCTTCTTGTTGGAAGCGAGCGCATCGACGATCTGCGCCCGGCTCATGCCCGCGATCTTCTCATCCGCCTGCGCCACGCCCGCGGCGATGGCGGCGCGCTTGAGATCCTCCGGGGACTCACGGCGGTCCGGCAGTGCCATGCTCTGCGAGGCATCCACCAGCACCGCCCAGGGCTGGCGCACCGCCTTGCTCTCGCTGAGCCGCAGCACGGGCAGGGTGAGCAGCGCGGCAAGCAGCGCGCAGATCAGGAGCCGGATCGCCGCCATGCCGAAGAGATCGCCGCGCGGCGCGCGATCCCGGATCCGCAGGTAAGCAAAGCCAGCCGCCACCGCGAGCACCAGAAAGACAAGGAAGGCCCACGCAGGCGCGAGCCCATCGTAGCTCAGGCTCCAGGAGCGCGCGGCATCGGCCAGAATCAGGAATGGTGGGTTCGCATGCATCATTCTAACGGGCCATGGTCACGCGATACGCCATCCCGCACTCCACCAACGCGAGCCCTACGAGAATCCAAAGAAGCAGCGGCAGGAAATCCTTCAGCACCACCGTGCGCGATTGGACCGGCTCCGCGATTGCCTCTCGCGGCACCGTGGTCCACTCCGCGAGATCCGCCGCGGGAATCTGCTCCAGCCGCGACTCCTCCGGATCAAGCCCCACCGTGAAGACGGCCACCGGCTCGCCCTCGACCGAGGCCCGGTAGATACCCAGCGGCCAGGTATCCTCGCAGCGTAGTACGGTACCCTCCGTACTCGCGGCGAGTTGTCCGCCGCTGCGCTCACCGCCCTGCCCGGGGAGGTGCAGGGTGAAATTCTTGCCGCTCTCCTCCGGCTTCAGGATCTTGCGGAAGACCTCACCGGGGCGAAGGTTCAACCCGCCCTGCGCACCGCGATCCAGCTCGCCGAGCAGCCGCTGGAAGAAGGGCACAAAGGCCGGGTGGATCGCTAGATTCGTCCACTCCGCCTGCAAGGGCGCGGCAAAGAGCACCACGCTGCCTGCACCGCGATGACCGATCGCCACGCCGGGCTTGCCATCGGAGAGCGTGACCAGCGCCTCGCCAGCGCGCAGATCCAGCGGGAAATGCTTCATCAAGACCACGCTGCCGAGATTGCCATTCGCGGCATCATTCCAGAGACGGGTGACCGGATGCGTGAGTCCCCTTCCCTGCCAGGTCACGCCGGGCGTGCCCTCACCAATCGGCGCAGAAAGCGCCGCTGGCAGCAGACCATCCCCGCCCTGCCAGCCGGCACCGGGGAAGACAATCAGATTGCCGCCCTTCGCGAGATAGCGATCTAACAAATCAGCCGTAGCCGCCGGGATCTCCTGCGGCTCGCAAAGCACCACGGCGAAGGGCAGCTCCTGCTGGGCCAGCAACCCGGGCAGCTCGTCCATCTCCGCCGGCAGCGGCGCGAGGAAGAACTTCGCGGCCTCCTCCACCGCGACCGGCGCGATCGCCTTCGCGACAAAGCCCCCCGTGACACTCCCCGCATTCACGACCACCACATCCTTCCGCCGCGCGACCTCCACCGCCAGCGAGCGTTGATTGTCCGCCAGCAGGGCATCCGCGGGGAGCAAGGCCGTCAGCGCATGCGGCCCCTCCGCCGGGAAGCTGAAGGCAATTACGCCCTCCGCCGTAGATCCCGCTGCGATCCGCGGAATCACCAGCGAACCCGCCGGGGTGCCATCATCCAGGCTGAATTCCAGTGGCACATTCACCGCTTCACCGGGCCCGGCATTCAGCACCTTGGCGTGAATCCGCAACAGGCGCCCCGGCGAAGGAATCCCACCACTCGCTTCCAACGAGACGATCCCGAGATTCGCCGCGGGAGCTGCGCCCACAAGAATCGGCCGGATCAAGATCTCCGGGTGCTCACGGGCGAGACGCCGCAGTGCTTCGGGATCGGGCAGCAGCGGCCGCTGACCATCGGTGTAGATGCGGATCTCCTTCGGCCGGTCCTTGGTCGCGGCCAGAGCATCGACCGCCATCCCCAGCGAATCCATTAGCCCGCTGCCTTTGTCGCTGAGCGGCGCTTCATCCAGCGCCTTGCGCAGCAGCACCGCATCATCGATCGGCTCGGCCACCAGGGGCACCGGACTATCCGAGGCGAGGATCATCGCGACCTCCGAGCGTGGATGCAACGCATCCAGCCACTCGCGGATCTCCTGTTTCGCTTGTTCGAAGCGGCTTAGCGCGCCGCCCGTTTGCCCCATGCTCGCCGAATTATCCAGCAGCACCACCGCCGCGACCGGGCCGCTCGCCTCGCCGCCATTCGCACTGCCCTTCAGCACCGGATGAGCGAAGGCAATCACCGCGGCCACCACCACCGCGCAGCGCAGCAGCAGGAGAATGAGATCATCCAGCTTCACCTTGCGCTCGTCCTGCTTCACGCTGTCGAGCAGCAGCTTCATTGCGCCCCAGTCCGTGCTACGGACGCGGAACTTGTTGAGCAGGTGGATCAGGATCGGCACCCCGACCGCCACCAACCCGGCAAGCATTGCTGGAGAGAGAAAGCCCATCGTCTCAACGCGCCGCCTTCTGCCGGAAGGCGAGATAGCCGCTCAGGGTTTCAGCGAGGTTCTTGCCGGTGTCCACCAGCAGGTAGTGGGCTTGGAATTTTTCGCAGGTCGCGCGCACCCGGGCGGTGAAGGCTTCCAGGTTCTTCAGGTAGGTCTTGCGGAAATCCGCGGGGGAAATCTTCAAGCGATCCGCGCCTTCCAGATTGCGGAACTCCCAGGTGCCATCGAAGGGAAAGGTCAGCTCATGCGGATCCAGCGTGTGGAAAACGATCACCTCATGCCCGCCATAGGTCAGGCGCTCCAGCCCGCGGGCCAGCCCCTCCTCATCATCCAGCAGATCGCTGATGATGATCGTGATCCCGCGCTTGCGGGCCTCCCGCGATACTTGCAGCAGCGATTCCCCCAGCGAAGTCTTCGCACTCCCCTGGAAGCGCGCCAGCCGCTCCATAATCTGCTGGATGCTGCCCGGGCTATCCGTGCGGGGCATGTAGTCCTGCACCTTTTCATCCACCAGCGCCAGCGCCACCGCATCGCGCTGCAGCAGGATCACGTGCGCCAGGCAGGCGGCCAGCACCTTGGCGAAGTGCAGCTTGGTCAATTTACTAGATCCGTAGTTCATCGAGGCACTGCCATCGACCACCAGTTGCGTGACGAAGTTCGTATCCTGCTCATACTGGCGGATGTAGTAGCGGTCCGAGCGGCCGATCACCTTCCAGTCGAGGTGGCGGGTGTCGTCGCCGATCGAGTATTCACGGTGCTGCGCAAACTCGATCGCGAAGCCATGGAAGGGCGAGCGGTGCTCACCCACCCGGTAGCCCTCCACGATCTTGCGCGCCATGATGCCCAGCGCGTCGCCCCGCGACACCGCTTCGGGATCCAGCAGATCAAACTCAGGCGGATTCATGGGGCGGGATCGCGGCAAGGATACGCTTCACGATGTCATCCGGCGTGATGCCTTCACTCTGCGCGCTGAAGTTCACGGCGATGCGGTGCCGCAAGATCGATGGAGCCACCGCCGCGATATCCGCGCAGCCGGCGAAAAGCCTGCCACGCAGGAGCGCGTGCGCCTTCGCCGCCATGATCAGCGCCAGGCTCGCGCGAGGTCCCGCGCCGAAGCTCAGGTAGCGCGCGCAATCTCCTGCTGCACCCTCCTCCTTCGGCCGCGTCGCCCGCACGATCTTCAGCGCATACTGGAAGACATGATCTGCCACGGGAATGTTGCGCACCGTGTCCTGCATCCGCGCGATCGCCTCCGCATCCAGCACCGGCCGTGGTGGCTCACCGCTCTTGCTGGTGCCGCGCTTCATCACCTCCAGCTCCTCCGCCTCGGTCGGATAGCCGACATGGATCAGGAACATGAAGCGATCGAGCTGCGCCTCCGGCAAGGGATAGGTGCCCTCTTGCTCCAGCGGATTCTGCGTCGCCAGCACGAAGAATGGCACCGGCAGCGGACGCGTCACGCCGCCGACCGTCACGCGGCGCTCCTGCATCGCCTCCAGCATCGCCGCCTGCGTCTTCGGCGGCGTGCGGTTGATTTCATCGGCCAGCACGATGTTCGCGAACAGCGGCCCGGGATGGAACTTGAAGCTCTTTTCGCCACTCACCGGATCCGAGTGGATCACCTCCGTGCCCGTGATGTCGCTCGGCATCAGGTCCGGCGTGAACTGGATCCGGCGAAAGCTCAGCGCCAGCGCATCCGCCAGCGTCGAGATCAGCAGCGTCTTTGCCAGGCCTGGCACACCCACCAGCAGCGCATGACTCTTGGTCAGGATCGAGATCATGATCTCTTCGATCACCTGCGTCTGGCCCACGATCACCTTCGCCAGCTCGCGCTCCACCGCGGCATAGAGTTGGCGGCACTCGGCCACAGCCTCGGGCCGGATCGCCGCATCCGCAGCAGCCATCGCCGCACTCTCATCGGCAGGTCTCGGCATCGTCATGGTATTGGCAGGAGTCATGATACGGAATGCGGTGGATTTGAAAAGGAAGCTCCGGCGGCCATCGGGTCATGCACGGCCACACACGCGAGTTCCGATGATCATACCGGGGTGAATGCGCGAATCTCAACGCATTTCGGGAAAACCACCCGGTATGGGGGGCGGGAAGAAGACAGCACCAGCTATCAATCGGAGGCCGCTGCGCGGAGTAATCTTCCTCGGATTGATGGTCCCGAAGCCGCTTCAGCTCGCAGCCTCCACCAGGATCTGCCTCAAGCTGGCGAACGCCTTGTGATCCCAGTCGATATCCAAACGATCGAGTGCGCGCTCCAAAGACAGGCGCTTTCGCGGATCGTCAGATTGACCACAGATCGTCCAATAGGCGAAGCGCTCTTTCTCGTGGAGCTTGGTATTTCGCCAGCCCTCCAAGCACGCCACAAACGGGTCCAAGCAGTTGAACGCTTCTTGGGATTTCCCAGAGGCTGCCCTCATGCAAAGGGTCTCAATCATCCCAGCACTTCCTTGAGCCGGAATCAGCCAAGCTGCGATCTGTGGCCCTCTTTCCACCTGATGCCATTGCCCGGGCGACTCAACGGCCAGACCGAAGGTGGAATTCACCGCCCCTGAAAGCGAAAACCAAGCCGCCGCCGGATTATCATCAGCATCCCGCGTGACCAGAATCCGCTTCAACTCCCCCGAGGTAAAGCGGCCCTCCGCCTTCAAGACTTGGAGAAACCTCCGCAAGTTCCCTTCTCCATCATAGTCCTCGAAGGCGACCACATTCGCAGCAATGCCCGCTTTGCGCGCCAAGCGCTCGATGACTAGGCGATCCTCCTTGCCTTCGCAGATTACAAGACCAGGTGCAGGAGCTTCGTTCATCGCATCTCTTTGTTGAACTGAATCGCACTCTCCATCACTTCCTCGCCAAAGCTCGTTGCCACAATCTTGGCGGGATCATCCACCCGTCGGTCGAGCCGGAGATAGCGTATCGGGTAGCTGTCCCTTGTCTTTGCGGCACGGTGGGCAGCCTCCATGCACTCACGGCTGTGGGTTGTGGCAAAGAGCTGCACGTTTTGGTCCTCCAGAACTTCCAAGAGACCACGCCAGTAGTCCTCCAGCCCTTCGTAGTAGAGGCCATTCTCGATTTCATCAACCAACAGGATCTTCGGAGATTTGGCAAAGATCTCGCAATACACCTGCAAGGCCCGGGAAAATGCCTGACCGAGTTGAGTAAAGGGCAGCATTTCCCCCTCGCCTACGTCTGCATAGACGAGATGGCTTTTGGTACCTAGCGGCTTTGCATAGCGCAAACGTTGCAGACGGGGCTCGATCGACCGGCGGATCAAATCTTGAATCCGATCTTCATTCCTCGGATTGAGCGGCGCGATTCGATTGAATAGCTCGGAAATGTTCTCAGGCGGATCCTGAGCAGTGGAGAGTATAGAAAGTCCGTCGCCATACCCTCGGAGTCCCAGCTTCCCCCCCTGCTGCAACCAGAAAAGACTGTCCGCTTTGCTCCCGTTCTCAAGATTAACCCGCACCTCCTTGTCACTGATGTGAGCAGTAATATTCAACGCCCCGTCCGAAACCCAAAACCCCTTCCACTTCTTGTCCCGAGGGAGCATACTCCAGAAGTTGACGACATTGTCATTCTGAACCTCCTGCCGAAAGGTCGAAGGCAATTTCGTTAACTGGGTTGAATTCCCATGCAACAGAACCAAAGCCTCGAGAATCGAGGTCTTCCCCGCGTTATTTCCCCCCACAATCAGATTCACGCGCCCGAGTTCCTCGAACTTCACGTGTTCAAGTCCACGAAAGTTCCTGAGTTCAAGGGTCGAAATCATGGTCGGAGCCTAGGAAAGAACCTTGGCTTCGTCAAAGCTTGCTGAAAAACCTAACGAAAATCCGCCAGAAGCCCGCAGCGAGTCTTGCACCAAAGGGGATGGGGACCGGCAAATCTCCAATAATAATGGTCACCCGCCGCTCCCGCCTCACCCGCCCCGCTGCATCCCCATGTACTTCAGCGCCGCCTCGGTCCTTCCATGCACGTGCAGCTTCTCGTAAATCTGCTTCAGGTGCCACCTCACCGTCTCGATCGTAATGTTCAGCTCATTCGCGATCTCCTTGTTCGAAAAGCCTTTCGAAAGGCTGTTCAGCACCTCCGTCTCGCGGCGCGATAACATCAGGTCCGCATTCGCCGCCTTCTCCGCCTCGCGGAAGGACGCCACCACCTTGCGCGCGATGATGCTCGTCATCGGTGCGCCGCCATCGAGCATGCTCTTCACCGCCTCGATCACCTCCGCCGGCTTGCTGCGCTTCAGGATGTAGCCGCTCGCCCCCGCCTTGAAGGCCTCGAAGATCTTCTCCTCATCCTCATACACGGTGAGCATGAGAATGGGCAGCTCTGGCAGGATTGCCTTCAGCTTCGAGGCGCACTCGATACCGGTGAGATTCGGCAGGTGAATGTCCATCATCACCAGGTCCGGCTTGAGCGTGGGGATCATCTTCAGCCCCTCCTCCGCCGAGGCGAAAGTGCCCACGCACTCGCAATTCGGGATGGTGTTGACCAGTTCTTCGAGACAACCGCGGACCACGTGGTTGTCTTCTACAATGGCGATCGATGGCATGGGTTCTAGAGGGTGCTTGATGATAGAGGGACTGTCAATTCGACGCGGGTTCCGCTGCCGCTGCCGGGCGTGCTGCTGATCTGGCATGAGCCGCCGACCGACTGCATCCGCCGACGGAAGTTCGCGAGGCCGTTGCCATCGCCGGAGACCAGCGCCGCCGCGGGATCAAAGCCACGGCCGAAATCCTCGACCACGATCTCCAGCACGCCGTTGCGGACCGCGAGACCCAGATGGCACTCCGCCGATCCGGAATGCTTCATCACGTTGTTCACCGCTTCATTCACGGCGAGCAGCAGCTGGTGGCGGACATCGGAATCCAGCACCATCTTCGGCAAGGCTTCATCGACCGAGAGCCGGCAGCGGATACCCGCCGCACCCAGGCTCTCCTGCGTGCGGGAGCACAGATAGTTCGCCGTCGAGCTCAGCGTGTCGTTCGCCGGATTCACCGTCCACACGATCTCATCCAGCGACTTCGCCATCCGCTGCACCCGCTCCACGATGCCCGAGATCCGCTGCCGCAGCGGCCCCTCCGGCACCGCATCCGCCACCATTGTTCCCAGGAAGTTCACCTCCGTCAGGCTCGCGCCCAGATCATCGTGCAGATCACTCGCGATCCGTGCTCGCTCACGCTCCACCCGCTGCTCCTGATAGAGCAGCGCCATCCGCTTGCGGATCCGCCGCAGCGACCAGGCCCGCACCCCGAAGCCCAGCAGCACCAGGCCAAGGCTGAAGCTGATGATCCGGAAGGCCAGGGTCTGGTGGAAGAAGGGCTTGATCTCCACCGGGATCGATACCGGCTGCTTGCTCCAGGTGCCATCGCGCCCCGCCACCGCGGTTTCAAAAGTGTAGCTCCCCGGTGGCAGCGAGGCATAGCTCACCACCCGCCCGCCATCGCTTTCCTGCCATTCGCTTTCCAGCCCGTCCATCCGGTAGCGGATCCGCACCCGCTCGGGCGCCACGAATTCCGGCGAAGCCACGCGGATCTTCAGCGTGCCCGAGCCCGGCTCCACCTCGATCTCATCCTGGCGCAGCGAGCCTTCCTTCTGCCACAGCAAGCCACGATCCGTCGCCGCGGACTCGATCGACACCAACGGCGCGCGCGGCGCCTTCGAGAACTTCCGCGGATCGAGATGAATCGCGCCGGACGCCAGTGAAAACCACAGGCTGCCATCCTTCGCCCGCACGCAGAGATTGCCATGCTCACCGCTGAATTGCGGCGTCGGCAGCCCATCCTCACGGCCCAGCCGCACCCCGCTGAAGCGACTGCCCGGCACCAGCTCCTCACGCGACAGCCGCTGCAATCCCGAGTCCGTGCCGATCCACAGGTTGTGGCTATCGTCCTCCAGAATCTGCACCACGATGTCGCTCGCCAGCCCTTGCTCCGTGGTCCAGCGCTCCAGCTTGCCATCCTGGTATCGCACCAGCCCCTGCCCCAGCGTGCCGATCCACAGCTCCCCGCCGCTACCTTCTAACAGCACACCCGGATTCAGTACATCCTTGCCCGGCTCCTCCCCCACCCGCTGCCATGCCTCTCCCGTCCTGCGCCACAGCCCCTGCGAGCCCGCCGCCACCCAGATGTTGCCCGCGCGGTCTTCCAGGATGTCATGGATGCTCGTCTGGTCACCCTGCGGACCGCCGATGAAATTCGTCTTCCCCGCCTGCCAGCACCACACCCCGCGGTCATGAGTCCCGACTAACAGACGCCCGCCCTGCCCCTCATACAGCGCGGAGATCGACTCCGCCGTCCCATCGCCCAGATCCACCGTCTCGAAGCCACCCTCGCGGATCCGCAACAAGCCATCGCGATAAGTCCCCGCCCACAGGCTGCCGTCACCTCCCCCACACAGCGACCAAATCAGACCGTTCTCCGGCAGCTTCAGATTCGGAAAGCCGGGCACGAAGCGCCCGCCGCGGAATTTGAGAATGCCTCCGCCATCCGTCCCCGCCCACACCCCGCCATCGCGGTCGATCACCAGCGAGGAAGTCACCGTCCGCCCCAGCCCCTCCGCGGAGCCATAGCTGTCAAAGGGCCGCCGTCGCAGCAAGTTCAGGCCGCCACCATTCGTGCCCGCCCACACCAGCCCATCCTCATCCACCAGCAGCGCGCGCACATCATCCAGAGAGACCTCACCCTTTGCGGAGTTCAGCGTCGTCCAGGCGTCTTCACTGTCCAGGCACATCAGCCCGCGGTCGCGCGTCGCCACCCACAGCGTGCCATCCGGGGTGGTGGTGCAGGCCATGTTCGCACCCGCATTCCCCTCCGGCATCGACTCACCCAGATTCTCCCATTCGCCATCGTCATCCTCGCGCAGCAGCAGGCCGGTGCCACAGATCACCATCCGCCCCTTCGCATCGCGCGCCAGATCGCGCAGGTCATGCCCATTCCACGGTCCCGCCACGGAGACGGCCTTCTCCGGCTGGTCCGGATACCAGCGGCACAGGTGCCCGGCTGTTAGGATCCACACTCCGCCGTAGCCATCATCCAGAAAGGAGCGCGTGTCCGCCGGGATCTCTCCCAGATCGATCTTCTTCGCATGGCCGTGGTTCCAGCGGTAGCAGCCGCGATACATCCCCAGCCACACCGCACCATCCGGCCCCTCGCCGATCGAGAAGACCGATTCCAGCGGCATGTCCGGCACCGTCGTCCACTTGCCATTCTGGCGATAGGCCGCGCCCCGCCGCGTGCCCACCCACAGGCGCCCCGCGCGGTCCAGGTAGAGCGTGTGTACCTGCGTGTCCGGCAATCCTTCCGCCAGCGAGTGAAGCTCGAAGCGGTTGCCATCGAAGCGCGCCACCCCCGCTCCGGTTCCGATCCACAGGAAGCCCGCCGCATCCCGCGCCATCCCGGAGACCACATTGCTCGGCATCCCCTCCGCCGTCTGCCAGAAGTGATTGAGGTATCCGCCTGACTGCGCCGCACCCGCTCCCGGGGCAGACATCGCCAGCCAGCCGGCGAGCAACAGGATCGCTCGGGCGGGCAGAGAACTCAGGCGCTGGGCGAAGGGTTTCCGCAAGGTTCCGTGGAGTATCGGGTCGGGCTTCAGGCTGGCAAGTGCCGTAGCGGAAAGCCTCCACCGCTGCTTCTCTCTTGAAAACCCCCCGCACGGGGGGTTGTGAGTTGCAGGGGGCGGGCGCTTCCTTCCATTCTTACGGGAGCCTGCCTTGGACCTGTCCGCAGACCCGTCGGATCAAGCTGGGCCAGCCCGCCACTATTATCACCCATCCACCGCCTGCCGTGCCGCCCTGCGGAAAGACCGATTGCGCCAGCCCCGAGCGCCCCGCCGCCACCATCGACCGTGGATGGGTGGCAGGGCTCGTCGTGTGCGGCGGACTGCTGATCGGGGCGATCCTGCTGCAGAGCCGGAGCAGCGACCCCAGCCAGGGTGGCCTGCCCCTGTCGGAACAAGCCGCCAACAATGCGGAACCCTTGGGCGACAAGCTGCGCGAGCTGGCGGAGCTCCGCCGCGGCATGGAAGGACTGGAAGCCAACACCCGGGCGCAATTCCTGGCCTACGCGAGCCGCGGTGCCAGTCATGCCATGGCCGATGCCAGCAGCCTGCAGGCCGAGACCGCCAAGGCCCAGGCGGAGATCGCTGCGGTACTCGACTCTTCCACCAGCGATCTCGACCGCTTCGTGGCGATGCGCTCGAACGCCAGCTTCGATCGCCTCTACGCCGCACACCAGCTCACCCGCCAGCGCCTCGTCACCATCGCCGCCCGCCAGGAGGAGATCATGGGCATCCTCTCGCTCTGCGGGGACAAGCAGGCCGCGGCAGCCCGCGCCCAGCAGGCGGCCATCGATGCCCAGGCCCGCGTCGGCGAAGCGCTCAAGAAACTCGATGAGGCACGGGATGTCGCGCGCGGCTCACGGCAGCGCACGCCGGACGAGGGGCAGTATGAGCACGTCACCTATCATTTCACCCGTGCAGAAAACCGCATCGCGGAAAAGCCCGGCGAGATCGAGGAGCTGAATCTGCGCCTCGCCACGCTGAATGCCATGGCCGACCGCCTGGAAGCCGCGCTGAAAAGCGCCAGCCCCACGGATGCCACCGCCCTCGAATCCCAGCGCGCCGTAGTCCAGTCCGAGCAGGCCACCCTCAAGGAGCAACTGAAGTCCGACGAGAAGCAGCTCGCCGATGCGCAGAAGAATCTCGAGAAGCTCCGCAGCCGCGTGATGGATGCCGAGGTCGTGCTCGCCGGCCAGGCCCAGCCCGCGACCGAGGCCGACCTGACCCTGCGCAAGCTTCACGGTGAACTCGCCGCCCTGCAAAAGGAAGCCGGTGAACTCCAGCACAAGGCGCAGCTTGCCCCCGCCGCCGTGGAGGCCAGCGCTCCGCCCGAGGCGGAGCTGTTAGAAGCGCTCGGCACCGCATCCACCCCGGCCGGCACCATGCCCGCGGAGGACAATCTCCAAGCCTGCTACGACTACGCCCTGCTCACGGACCAGGCGATCGCCGCGAGCTACCATCGCCAGCGCGCGATGGATCTGGCGATGACCCGGCGCATTCCGCTCCGCCATGCCTTTGCAATGAGCGAGCTGCCCCCGGCCAAGCGAGCGCAGATCTCCTTCCTCACCGCTTCCACCGCCCGCTCCACCTCCGCCGCCAATTGGGACTTCGCCCGCGGCCAGATCACCGCGATACTCCGCAGCGGCCACGCGATGCTCAACCAAGCCAGCAACCGCGACCGTGACCCCGCCCTAACCGACGACTCCGGTAGCGGTGCCAAGGTCCTCGATCTCACCGCCAGCCGCCAGCCTGGCATCCTGCTGCCGGGAGGTCCGGGCGGTCCACCGGCACCTCCTGCCACGGGCAGCAGCATCCCCGCCTTCCCGGGCTCTGCCGGGCAAGCTCCCGGCCCGGCCCAGCCATGGTCCTATGTGGACCACTGGCAGATCCTCGGCCCCTTCGACAACCCGCACCGCGAGAACATTGATACCCGCTTCCCGCCGGAGAGCTTGGTCGACCTCGATGCCAGCTACAGCGGCAAGAACGGCGTCAGCATCGGCTGGGAGTCCTTCCAATCCGTCACGCCAAATGTGATGCCGCCCTTCCGCGCCTACAACCAGGCCCGCAAAATCGAGGGTCTGAACGAGGAGATGAGCTACCGCTTCAATCTCCAGTATGCGGTCTACTACGCCTATGCCGAAGTGACGCTGGAAAAGGCCGCCGACCTCTGGGTCGCCATCGGCAGCGACGACCACTCGAAGATCTGGCTCAACGACCGTTTGGTCTGGAGCGGCGGCAAGGGTGCCAAGCCCTGGCGTGCCGATGAAGGCTACCGCAAGGTGCACTTCCGCGAAGGGATCAACCGCATTCTCTACCGGATCGAAAACGGCAACGACCGGACTGAGTTCTCCTTGTTGCTGGGGACCGGGAATTGAAGGGCGTCAGCATCGCAAGCAACTCGGCAGCAGTCTTCCGGGAGTTGCAAAAAGCACCATCACGCCACGCCTGCCAGACGGCATCTTTTAACGGGTCTCTAATGCAGGGTTGTTAGAATGGGTCACCCTTATGATCCCATCCGAGCGCTTCGATACGGTGACCGGGCTCCTGAAGAACCTGGGGCCGGTGGTTTCCGCCCACTTGCTTTCCGCCGAAGATTTCGGCGCTCTGATTGCCGAGACCAAGGAGCTGCGGAAGGCCGCGGACCATAGCTCCATCACCGTGCCTCAGGACACGACCACGCTCGGTTAATCCAGCAATTCAAAGCTCCTGCCTTAGACCGCCGCGCAAGATTCGCGAAGCACCCCTTCAGGAAAGCGCCGGTCCTCCAGCATCAGCACCCGCTGCTCGGGGCGCGCAATGATGGCTTCATTCGCCCAGTGGCGCGCGAGAGCCATCCCGGTGTGCCGGGCATGCCACACCGCCCCTTCGTGGAAAAAAGCAGCCGCAATCTCACGGTCCTGCTCATCCCCCTGCGCCAGCATCAGCGCGAATCCATCACCCCGGCTCCACGCCTGAAGCCCGATCAGGCAGAGTATCCGCCGCCGCAGCACCTGAAAGTCCCACTGCCGCTGTGCCGGAACTTGGTCCAGCGCCCCCAAGGCATCTTGGAACATCCCAAGCGCAATGTATCCCTCCGCCTCCTCAATCGCCATGCAGACCACTCACCTTGCTGACGCATGGGAGCGGGCCGCGGTTACAATTTGATTCCCCCGCCGGGGCATCGCCAGCGGCGGCTGGAGAGCTGTTAGAGAGACTTCGCCCGACAGTCCCAGCCGAGCGGAATTGGGGAGCGTCCCGCCTGCGTGGGGAGGATCTTTCAGAAAAAGTCACCCGCAATCGTACTACCCACTCGGGTGGTTGTGATACATGCACCCGGAATATACATCGTGGTGGCAGACTCCCTAAGGCTTGACCCAAGCGACCTCTAGGGGAAGTTGTCTGACAGATTCCTATTAACGCAGGAATCACGGGAAAAAGTTAGCTTTTCTTCCTTGAGATCTCGTGACGCCTGACTAGAATTTGCGCTTCTAAACCCGAATCGATGAAAGTTCGCCTCTTCTCGCTCCGACAGCCCGGTAATCGTTCCACGCGTCCCCTTTCGCGCATGGAACCAGGCTTTGCGCTGGTGATTTCCCTCTCGTTGATGGTGCTGCTCACCATCCTGGCGGTGGGTTTGTTGACCCTTTCGACCGTCTCGATCCGCAGCGCCGGCCAAAGCGACTCCTTGTCAGTGGCGCGGGCCAATGCCCGCATGGCGCTGGCACTCGCAATCGGCCAGTTGCAGAAGAGCGCGGGCCCCGACCAACGGATCACCGCTCCGGCCAATGCCGTGGACAGCAAGTTCCCGCCGGGCGTCACCGGTGCCTGGAAATCCTGGCGCCCGCCGCAAGATAGCCCGGACTACAAGAAGGAGCGCACCGACCGCTTCATGGGCTACCTGATGTCCAACCCGGATCCTTCCACCAAGCCGGATCTGAATACCCTGCCAAAGGGCAGCAGCAGCGGCTCCAAGGGCAGCCTGAGCGAGCAACTGCTGGTGGGCCCCGGCAGCCTGGGCAAGGACGCAACCACCTCCGAAGTGCGCGCGCCGATGGTGGCGCTGGCCAATATCAAGGGCAAGGCGAGCACCGGAGGCCTGGCATGGACGACTCTCGATGAAGGCGTGAAGGGCCGCATCGACCTGGCTCCTGCCGACCAAAGCAAGAATGCCGTCGGCGAGACCGTGGCGCGGATGGGTGCACCCGCCCGCAACAAGGCCGGCAAGCTCAAGGGCATGGACTTCCTGGAAGGCAAGCAGGAGGAACTCGCCGGCAAGCTGCCGAAGCTGGTGAGCACCGGCGAAGTGGATCTGGCTGCCACCGACAAGGAGACTTCCGACCGCTACTTCAACGACTTCAGCGTCAGCTCGAACTCGCTGCAGACCGATACCGCCAACGGCGGCCTCAAGACCGACCTGAGCGTGCTCTTCGACACCGCGACGCTGCCGAGCGACTTCTCGACCCGCCGGGTGTATTCCAACACCAACACGCCGCTCACCGGTGCGACCAACTCCGACCCGCTGTGGGCCGCTTACCAGCACTACTATCGCCTCTATCAGCGCACCAACGCCAACGATAACCCGAAGGCCGGCCTGAAGGCCTACGTGACCCGCAACTTCCGCCTGGCCCAGACCAGTGACGTGACGCTGCGCGACGTGCGCTTCGAGCCGAACATGTCGACCCTCCGCGAGTCGATCCTGATGCCGACGCTGGCAAAGGTGGACATCGTTTTCAGCCTGATCGCGCGTGATGTGCACGGTGGCCGCGCTGCGGCACTGAACGCCGCCGGCTACCCGTACATGCTGCACCTGATGTACATGCCGGTGATCACGCTGCACAATCCCTACAACGTGCCGCTGCGCTTCACCGAGATCGAGATGGAGTTCGCGGACCTGCCGATGGGCTTCCAGTTCTTCATCAACGGCCAGGCAGCAACCTCTGACGTGAAGGCCTTCAACCAGCTCTACGTCGGCAATGAAGGCGGCGGCTCCAAAAAGATCTTCAAGATGATCCTGACCGGCGACGTGGCCGCGGCCAAGGAAGTGGTCATGGGCCCCGGCGAGACCCGCATCTTCGGCAAGCCTTTCCCGCCGACCTTCACCTGGGAGCAAGACCGCGAGGGCGACGGCAACACGATGTTCGACTGGCGCAACGACAAGACCCAGCAGGGCAAGAACATGGCCCCCGGCATGATCGCCGGCCCGAGTGACGGCGTGGGCTACGATGTCGACTGGCTGGCACCGAGCTCCGGCACCCGTGCCTCCTGGCTGACGGCCCGCACCGGCGAAGGCATCATCCCGATGAAGCCGACCGAAACCGTGATGGTGAAGTACGGCCCCAAGCCGCAGCCCAGCACCCCGAACAACAAGTTCTCGATCACGATGCGCTTGAAGACCGGCAGCACGGTCCTCGACTACGCCACCACCCAGGTCTTCTTCCAGAATGAAGGCAAGCTGAAGACCGTGCTTGAGGAAGGCACTTCCCCGCGCTTCCCCGAGACCCGCAGCTTCCCGGAGACCTTCCCCAAGCCGACCGTGGAAGCACCGATCACGGGCAGCACCATCTACGAGTCGAACGGCACGATGGTGAAGAACTACAAGAAGGCGAAGCCCTTCGCGATCTTCAGCCTGAGCGGCAAGACGACCCAGGAGTCCTTCACCCGCTCGCGGCCTGCGGCGGATACCGGCGCGGCAGTGCAGATGGCGACTTGCGAGTTCATCTCCGGCTCCAGCCAGGGCGCGAATCCTTATGAGTTCATCCTGACGCCGGTGCGTGCCGGCACGGCGGCGATCGAGGTGGATGGCGAGAAGGCCTTCTTCTTCGGCGGCCACGGCGCGACCCGCGGCTCGACCTCCGGCACCTACTACGAGATCCCGGTGGCCCCGCTGCAATCGGTGGCGCAACTGCGCCACGCCAACGTGGGCACCATGGGCGCACCACCGTACTTCACCTACACCGTGGGTGAGTCACGGGCCCACCCGGCGCTGCCCCCCGCCTCCGCGCGCTTCAGCGCCGGTGCCGGCAAGACCTACCTGGACCACTCCTGGCTGGCCAACGACCAGATGTGGGACCGCTACTTCTTCTCGACCCTGGCAACCCTGCAAGGCACCGGCTACACCGGCAGCGCGGCGAAGTCCCAAACCGATCTGGCCAATGACTTCTTCAACGGCAAGGCGCAGCTCCCGAACTCCCGCAATACGGCCTTCCTGCGTCCGGGCTTGGCACCGGGGACCGCTGCCACGAACGCGCTGGAAACCGGCGGCCTGAAGTCTGCAGCCTACCTGATGACCCGCGGTGGCTTCAATGTGAATAGCACTTCGGAGTCGGCTTGGATCGCCGTGCTCTCGGCGATGTCCGATGCTCCGGTGCCGCTGGCCAATGGCTCGGTGGAAAGCACCGGCGACAACGTGCCGATCCTGCGCACCCGCCGCCCGGCCCTGAGCTCCAACTCCGGCGGAACCGCCCGCGACCAGCTCTGGAACAGCTACCGCAAGCTCAGCCCGGCCGAGGTGGAAACCCTGGCCAAGGAAATCGTCAAGCAGGTCCGCGAGCGCGGTCCCTTCCTCTCGATGTCCGACTTCGTCAACCGCCACCTGTCTGGCGACGACATGGGCAAGAAGGGCGCGCTCCAGGCTGCGATCGATCAGAGCGGCATCAACGGCATCGTGAACAGCAATGCCGTGAACATCGCCGCCGCGGATGTCGCCAACTACGGCTGGAAGAACGCCCCGGCGATCGTGAACACCAGCACCGGCAGCGGCACCCCGGGGGACATTTCCCAAGGGGATGTGCTCACCGCGATCGGCAGCTTCGCGACGGTGCGCTCGGATACCTTCAAGATCCGCGCCTACGGTGAAGCCCGTGATCCGGACGGCAAGGTGACTGCCCGCGCCTGGTGCGAAGCGGTGGTGCAACGCGTGCCCGACTACGTGGACTCTGCGGATTCCCCGGAACTGGTGGCGACCCAGCCCGCGAATGTCGCCTTCGGCCGCCGCTTCCAGACGGTTTCCTTCCGCTGGATGAATCAGGACGAAGTCTGAAACCTGACTTTTCAGGCCCGGGTCGGCCCTGCGCCGGTCCAGGCCTCTTTACTTTTGGCTTGGAGTTTTCCAATTCTCCCGGACTCTGGTAGAACCATGAAACCGCCTCCCCTTCGTTTGCTGTCCGCCACGCTTGCGCTCCTCGCTGCGGGCTTGGGCAGCGCCTCTGCCCAGCAGGCCACCCGCAAGGTGCAATTCCGCACGCTCGGCTTCGCGCACGCCACGGGCGCAACCGAAGTCTACCTGGCCGGAGCCAAGCCGAAGGACGGGCCGCTGGCGGTCCCGGTTTACACCGGATCGGTCTCGCCGGTGATCGAGGCAAGCTTCACGACGCCGGAGGCCGTCTTCATCGGCAAGGAGCCGGGGAGCAAACCCCTGGCGCGGGCGACGCTCTCGAAGTCGCCGCGGCAGCTGTTTTTCTTCGTGCCGTCCAAGGAAGGTGCCGGCACGGCGTATGACGTACAGGTCTTCGACGACGACACGACGAGCTTCAAGCTGGGCACGATCCGCGCGATCAACCTGGCGCCGGTCGCGGTGCGCTACACCTTCGGGCAGGGCGCACCGGTGGAAGTCGCCGCGGGGAAGAGCGTGATTTTCCCGCAATCCGCGACCAAGGACGAATTCAACATGTATCCGGTATCGCTGGAATACAGCGAGGCGGAGGGCAAGTGGATCAAGGCCTACTCCTCCAGCTGGAAGGCCAGCGCCGAACGCCGCGAGATCGTGGTGAGCTACCTCGAAGCCGGCGGCACCACGCCGACCGTAAAATCCTACTCCGATATTCCGCCGTGGACCGAAGCACCCGCGAAGGCTCCCCGCCGCTGATTTGCTTCCCCCACCCCACCCATTTGAGTTCCCTGCGCGCGAGGACGGTACTTGCGCCCGTGCGCTTGCCAGCCGATTGATGTCCTTAACAAAACTCACCAGATTGACCCGCTCCGTGAAAGTGAACCCACCACTCCGCCTCCTACTGGCTGTCGCCAGCCTTTGCCTCACCGCCGTCAGCGCCGATGCGCAGACGCGCAAGGTGCAATTCCGCACGCTCTGCCTGGAGCATGTCGGCGAAATGACGGAGGTGGCGCTGCCCGCCGCCAAGGTCGATGATGCGCCGGTGGCCGTGGCGCTCTACACCGCCTCCATCTCGCCGGTGATCGAAGGCGTCTTCGCCACGAATGACGCCGTGTTCATCGGCAAGGCCCTGGGACCGGACGGCAAGCCGGTGCCGGTCGCGACGGGCCCGCTGGCCAAGAGCAACCGCCAGCTCTTCTTGTTCCTGCCGGCCAAGGCGGGCTCCAAGATCCCATACGAGGTGAAGGCCTATGATGACGACACGGACTCCTTCAAGCTGGGCACGATCCGCGCGATCAACCTGGCGCCGACCCAGGTCCGCTTTATCGTCGCCGGCAGCACCAGCCCGCCGATCCCACCGCTGAAGCATGCGATTTTCCCGCAGTCCGCGAAGAAGGATGACTACAACATGTATCCCGCGAAGGTGGAATTCCTGAGCGGCGACGGCAAGTGGTTCAACGCCTACTCCGCGAGCTGGAAGGCGAGCGATGAACGCCGCGAGATCGTGATCACGATGGTGGATGAGAAGTTCAAGCAACCGGCAGTGAAGACCTTCTCGGACATCCCGCCGTGGACGGAAGCACCGCCTGCCCCGGCACCGCGGCAGTGAAGCGGAGAGCCTAGAGCTCAGAGATTTTGAAGCCCCCGGACCAGTGATGGTTCGGGGGCTTTTGCGTTTGGGAGGAGGAGATTTTTCAACCGCGAAAGGACGCGAAACCCGCGAAATTTGAACGCCCGGTAAACCACGGAATACGCGGAACACACGGAAGGTTTTTGGGTTCCGCCGTGGTGGCGGAAAACCACCCGCACGGGGGGTAGGAATGCGATGGGGCTTTGGAAAGGGTGATAGCGAGGAGATGCCGTGAAACCAAGGACGGTGCTGCCGCTCCTGTTTCCTGCTCCGGCCCAGAGGAGCAAGCGACTTCTCCCAGCCTCCGCCAATGGATGCCCCGATTCGGGCCGCCGGCAGCGGAGACCCCGACCCCAGACAACCCATGAAATCCAACACGCACCGACTTCTTCCGGTTGCCACGCTCGCGCTCCTCGGATCGCAGTGGCAAGCCACCGCCAGCATCGCGCCGTACGCGGCGGATGCGAATACCACCTACCTCTACCACTTGGATGAGCCTGCCGATACCACCGCGCCTTTCAGCGATCCGGCGGTCAATTCGAGCACGCTGAGCACCTCGGGCCAGAAGGCGATTCCCTTCGATGGGAATCCCTATGCGGGCGATGGCATTGCGCAGCCTGCGCCCGGCGTATCGCAGCTCGGAGCGGCGGGCCTGACCGGCTTCGGCAATTCCGCGAACATCACGGCCGCGGACTTCGGCCTGGGCGTGGACCTGAATGGCAACAACGCCTTCGACATGGGTGATGCTGCTCCTGCCTCCGCGGACCAGGCAGCAGACCACGGCAATATCTTCGGCGTGGGCAACCGCTTCACGCTGGAAGCGATGGTCAAGGTGCCCTCGATCACCTCCGGCATCCGGCACATCATCAGCACGGATGACAATGGGGCGACCGCTGACCGCGGGCTGATCTTCCGGATCACGGCAGGTGGCCTGCTTGAGTTCAATGCGGTGGGTTCATCCGCGACCTTCACGGTGCCGATCCCGACGACCGGCCCGCATGCCTGGAATGCCGCCAACTGGTATCATGTGGCGGCGGTTTACGATGGCTCGAACGTGCTGCTGTATTGGACCAAGGCGGACCCGCTCTATGCCACCGCCAACCTGATCGGCACCGCGGCGCGCTCGGTGGATTTCAATGACGATGCTCTGCTGGTGATCGGCAACGAGGGCCGCGGCACCTCGGGTGAAGGCTTGCTCGGCCAGATCGATGAGGTGCGGATCTCGAATGTCGCGCGCACGCCCTCGCAGTTCATCTTCCGCTTCGTCGATACGGATAGCGACGGGATGGATGACGGCTGGGAGACCGCCTACTTCGGCAATCTGGCACAGACCGCCGCGGGTGATGCCGATAGCGATGGCCGGACCAACATCCAGGAATACACCGATGGCACGATCCCCAACAATGCCGACAGCGATGGCGACGGCTTGACCGACGGCGAGGAACTCAGCGGCTCGAAGAACCTGTTCGCGCCCGGGACTCCCACCAACCCGCTCTTGGCCGACAGCGACGGCGACAAGCTCTCCGACAAGGAGGAGAACGGCTCGCTCAACACCGCCTTCGGCAGTGCGCCCTCCAATCCGAACGATGCCGACACGGATGACGACACCATCAGCGACTACGAGGAGGTGGTGTACAAGGCGAACCCGAATTCCGCGGCCAGCGTGCCGGCACCATCGCTCTTCTACCTGATCAACAATACCCGCCGCAACGGCAGCTTCGAATTGCTGGGAGCCGCTCCCGGAACGGCGAATGCCGCTAAAGCCGCGAACTGGGATACCGCTGCAGCGGGCGATGTGACCTACTGGACGATCTGGCCGGTCTCCACTGCCAACGGCGACAGCGGGACCGAAACCTCCGGCACTGCCACCAATGGCACCAAGCGCGGCTACATGCAGGCGGGCAACGCGGTCTACAACCTGACCGATGTGGTGGCGCAGGAAGGTGACGTGTATGCCGCGACCTGGCGCCATGTGGCCACCGCCGGCACACTCTCGGTGAACCTGGTGTACGACAGCGATACCAGCGCGGGAGTCAGCATCGTACCGATCGACGCCTCACTCGCCACCACCACGGCGGCAGGTGGCGTGGGCCACTTGGTCTTCCGGATTCCGGCGGGCAGCCCTGCGATCGGCAAGCAGATCGGCATCGGCCTGCGCTCCGCGGCATCGTGGATCGGGCTGGATGAAGTGGCGCTGAACATCGCCGACCGTGACTCCGATGGCGACGGGCTGGGAGACTTCTGGGAGGATCAGTACTTTGGCAACAACGACGCCATCCCCACCCCTGCGGAACTGGCATTGCAAAGCGGCACGAGCGACTTCGACGGCGACGGCCTGAGCAACGCGGCAGAGTTGGCACTGGGGACCTCACCGAGCGACACCGACTCCGACGACGACGGCTTGAGCGATGGCGAGGAAGACAGCGGCTCGAAGAACGCGGCCTTCTTCAACCAGCGGACCAGCCCGACCGACGCAGACTCCGATGACGACGGGGTCTCCGATGGTAACGAGGTGAATGGCACTCTCAACGTGGCCTTCGGCCATGCGCCGACCGATCCGAACCAAGCGGACACCGACTTCGACTCGTGGTCGGACGCGCTCGAATTCGCCTACGGGACCAATCCCAACAGCGACACCAGCGTGCCTGCGCTCCATGAACTGATCGGCCTGAGCAAGCGCAACGGCGGCTTCGAGACCATCAACGGCGGCGTGATCAACACCGCCAAGATCGCGACCGGCTGGGATGCGGCCGGCAACGACGTGGACGAATGGAAGAACTGGACCGAGCAAGGTGGCACCTACACCGACACCGGCGTGGAAGGTGGCGGTACCGCCGGGATGAAGGCCTATGTCCAGAACGGCAGCGCGCTCTACAACCTGCCACCCTACGCGGCCAAGGCCAGCAACGTGCTACGCCTGACCTACAACCGGATGGGTGGCAACACGCTGGCCGCCTACTTCATCTATGAGTCCGGCGGGGCGATCCTGCAGATCCCGACCAGCACGATCCAATCCTCCACCGACGGGCTGAACAAGCAGATGGTCTTCACCATTCCGGCCGGCAGCCCGGCGATCGGCCAGCGGATCGGCGTGGGCTTCAAGAACTCCCAGGGACAATGGGCGAGCCTGGACAATGTGGTGCTGACGGTGATCGATGCCGACTCCGATGGCGATGGCCTGAGCGACTTCTGGGAAGACCAGTTCTTCGGCAACAACGACGAGAACCCGACGCCCGCCGAGCTGGCGCTGCAGAATGGCAGCGGCGATGCCGATGGTGATGGCTTCAGCAACGAACAGGAAGAGAGCGGTGGCTCCAGCCCGATCCTGGCTGCATCGATCCCCGGTGACGTCGATGGCGATGGCCTTGCGGATGCCTGGGAGATCGGGAACTTCGGCAGCTTGACCGCGCAGAATGGCAGCGGTGACCCGGATCGCGATTACTCGACCAACGAGCAGGAAGAGACCGCGGGGACCAGCCCAATCGATTCCACCCAGTGGCCGGACAGCGATGGCGATGGGCTGGCCGACGGCTGGGAGATGGCGAAATTCGGCAATCTGACACAGACGGCGACGGGCAACCCCGATGGTGACAGCGGCGACAACCTCGCCGAGATGATCGCGGGCTCGAATCCGGCTAGTTCGGCATGGACGCCGACGCGCGCCCAGCTCACCCACCGCTGGAGCTTCAATGGCAACCTGAATGATTCCGTGGGCGGCTCCAATGCCACGATCGTGGACGTGGGTGCGAATGACGCGACGCTCGGCAGCAACGAGGTGACCATGACCGGTGGTGACCGCGCCTCCTCCGACTATGTCGATCTGGGCACGAATCTGCTGCAAGGCAAGATGACGCCGGTGACGATCGAACTGTGGGCAACGCAGAACCAGGTCCAGCAGTTCGGCCGCATCTTCGACTTCAACAACGATACGACCAACGAGTATCTGTTCATGGCCTTCAGTGCCGGGACGAACGTCGACAGCAACCGGGTCGGCATCAAGGACACCACGGAAACGACCCTGGACCTGCCGGGTGCCTACGATCTCGGCACGAAGTATCACATCGTGATGACGCTGACGCCGGCCTTCAACGAAGGGGCGACGAATGGCACGCAGGTGAGGTGGTACTCGGCACCGGCGGGCAATGCGAATCCGCTGGGGGTGCAGAAGGGAACATTCCTCACGCCGCACCATCTGGTGACGCTGAACGATGTGCACAACTGGCTGGGTCGCTCGATCTGGCCGGGCGATGGCACCGCCAGTGCGAGCTTCGACGAGGTGCGGATCTGGGATGGCAAGCTGACCGAAGTGGAGCGCGAGCTCTTCCAAGTCTCCGGGCCGGATGTGATCTCCTTCGCGGACAGCGATGGCGATGGCCTCTTCGACGCATGGGAGATCTCCTACTTCGGCAACCTGGCGCAGACGGCAGCGGGCGATCCGGACCATGACGGGATCAGCAACGTCGATGAGCAGACGGCCTTCTTGAATCCGACAAGTGCGGGTGGTGGGATTGTCGACACCGATTCGGACGGGCTCGATGATGCTTGGGAGACGACCTACTTCGGCAGTCTGACCGAAACGGCGGCCGGTGACTTCGACAAGGATGGCACCGACAACCTGACGGAGTTCCTGCTGGGCCTGGTCCCGAATGACGGCAAGTCGGCCTTCCAAGCGACACGGGCGGCGAATGGCACGATCACGTGGCCGAGTGTGGCCGGGACGACCTTCAAGATCGAGCGGAGCCAGACGATGGCAGCGGGGTCTTGGACAGTGCTGCAAGCAGCGTATGCGGGTCAGGCCGGGACGACGAGTTACAGTGATCCAGCGCCTCTGGCGAACAAGGGCTTCTATCGGGTGACGCTGAATCCTTGATGGTCTGATTTGTAGGTTCTCGTTGCGTTGTTGTTTGGGTTCAACGATGCGACAGGGGTTCAACCGGGGATCGCGGAGGCGGTCCCCGGTTTTTTGTTTCGGGCCGGATCTAACAGCGGATCCCCGCGGCGTGGTGCAATCCAAAACCACCCGCACGGGGGGTTGAGGGTGGTGTTGCGGAGGCGGATGGTTCCGAGTGTCAGGAGTTGTCCGACAGGTGTGCCGGAAACCCAGCCGGATGTGCACTCCAGCGGTGCATGTGACGCCACGGCAGCGACCAACCCAAGGCACTTTCTTCTCTTTCTGATCCGACTCGATCCAAGCCGCTCTGCGGGTGCCTCAAACCGGCGGCGGCAAGGAGCACGCCCAGCAACAAGCATCTCGACTCTCACGACCTCTATACCCATGAAACCCGCTTCGAATTCCTATCCCCTGCTCCAGCCAGTCTTTACCGGCCGCGCCGCGCTGTTGATGGCAGCCTTGGCTTATTCATCCGCTTCGGCGGCAGTGATCCAGAAGGCCAACAATGCCACGGACCTCAATCTGGCGGGGAGCTGGACCGGTGGCGTGGTTCCCGGCAGCGCGGATGTCGCTTCGTGGAGCTCTACGGTGACTGGTGCGAATTCGGTGAACCTGGGAGCGGACCTGAGCTGGACCGGCATCCAGATCGCGAACCCGGGCGGTGCGGTGACGGTGGCTGGTGCGAATACGCTGACGCTTGGCACCGGTGGCATCGATCTCAGCACCGCGACGCAGGATCTCACGATCAACGCGGGCCTGACGCTGGGTGACAACAAGCATCGCACGTGGAATATTCCTGCCGGAAGGATCCTGACACTCGGCGGCGCGGTGATCCGCAGTGCGGGAGCCACGGTGAACGTGTCCGGAACCGGCACGGTCAACACCCCGCTTCTCAATACCAACGGCATTGTCGGCCCATGGCTCACTTATGGAGGCAGCGCATGGGCCACGGATGCCGGCGGCTTCCTCGCTGCGCTTGATCCGGCGGATAGCGGTGCGGTATCGGCCGTTCCCACCGCCAGCGGCACGGGCAACTTCGATGTCTCGCTGGGAGGAACGCGGACCGGCGTACTGACCGTGAACACCATCCGCTACACCGGTGCAGGTGCCGCGACCTTCGCGGGATCAGGCAACAATGATTTCATCATCAACGGCCTGATGAACTCGGGTGCGGGCACGCTGATCATCACGCGGACGGGCAGCGGCCGCTTCCGCGCCAACGACGCGGTCAATGGCGAGATCGTCTTCAACGCCGCGACCGGTGACATCAATATCCAGTCGCCCTTCCGCGCCGGCACCTACGGGATCATCAAGACCGGCCCGAATGTGGTGCTGCTGAACAACAATGCCTCGGACGGCTACACCGGCCCGACCCGGATCAACCAAGGGATCCTGCGCATCGCGGCATCGACCAACACCACGATCGGCAACAACTCGGCGGTAAGCTTGTCCGACACGGCGGGGGCCGGCTTGGATCTGCAGACCTTCGCACAGACGATCGGCTCGCTGGCCGGTGGCGGAGCCAATGGCGGCAATGTGACCGGCACGACGGCCACGCTGACGATCGCGGGCAACAATGCGAGCCCGGTGAGCTATGGCGGCTCGCTGGCGCTGGGCACGGCTGGGATCATCAAGCAGGGCCCCGGCACGCAGATCCTGACCGGAGTGAATACTTACACCGGCACGACCGCGGTGCAGAACGGGGTGCTGCAGATCGCTGGTGGCTCGCTGGCAAGCCCGACGCTCACCCTGGGCAACGGGACCACCAGCGGCAAGCTGGTGCTGGGCGGCAGTGCCGGTCCGGTGAACCAGTCCTTTGCCACGGTCAGCACCTCCGGCACGGGTACTGCGAATGCAGTAGTCGGCGGCGCCTCGACGGGATCGACCCTCGGCCTGGCGAACTCGGGGACTTTCGCGCTCACCCTCGGTGGGGCGGGCACCAATGAGAGCAACCTGGGCGTGGTGAAGACCGGTCCCGGCACTCTCTCGCTGACCGGCTCCGCGACGATGGCGGGTGCCACCAGCATCGCCGAGGGCATGCTTGAATTCGGCGGTAGCACGCCGGGCAACCAGGCAACAACCGGCAATATCACGGTCGCGGATTCCGCGGCGCTGGGGGTGAAGGTCATCAACCCGTCGCAGACGCGGCTGAGCAGCGGCGCGCTTTCCTTCGGCAGTGCGGATGTGACCACCCTCGCGGTGGATTTCGGCGGTCTTGCGAATCCCACGGCTCCGGTGATCAATGCGGCCGGGGCGCTGGCAGTGCCGGGCTCGAGCGTGCTGATCAACACCAACAATGTGGTGGGCCTGACTTCGGGCACGATCAAGCTGATCGACTACACCGGCGCGGCGCTGAACGGGACGCAGTTCAGCAAGTTCATCTTGTCCAACCCGAATCTGGGCGCACGCAAGACCGCCTCGCTGGTGAACAACACCGCAGGCACCTCGCTGGATCTGCTGGTGTCTGCCGACAATCCCACCTGGCGCGGCACGGTCTCGAACGGCCAGGGTGGCGCGGATTGGGACATCGACAACATCGGTGACGGCTCCGTGGGCACGCCGAACTGGGCGGTGGCCGGTGGTCCGACCACTTACCGCGAGATTTTCCCGGACAATGATTCGGTGGTCTTCGACGATACCGCGACGGGCTCCACGAATGTGAACATCGTAGCCGCGGTGAGCCCGGCCTCGATCCTGGTGAACAATGCCGCGAAGACTTACACGATCAGCGGTGCGAACATCGGCGGGTCCGGCATCCTGACGAAGAGCGGCAATGGCACCCTGATCCTGGCAAATTCCGGGACCGCTCCGAGCGGCGGGACCCAGATCACGGGCGGCACGGTGAAGCTCGGGGCTTTCTTCTCGCTGGGCGGCCAAGTCACGATCGACGGCGGTTCCTTCGACTTGAATGGCTTTGACACCACGCTGGATGTCCTCGCCGGTGCCGGGGGAAGCATCACGAACAGCGCAGCGGGTGCATCGACGCTGACGATCGGCGGTGGCTCGACCTACACGGGGACGATCACCGACGGCGGCGCGGGCAAGACCCTGGCGATCACCAAGAACGCTGGCGCGGTGGCCTTGGGCGGAACGAACACCTACAGCGGCGGCACCACCTTGAGCGGTGGCACGCTGCAGGCTAACAGCAATGGAGCGCTTGGCAGCGGCGCGATCAGCATCAGCACCGGCCAGCTCTTCCTGAACAACGGCGTGAACCTCAGCAATCCGCTGACGATCACCGGCGGTGGGGTCACCGGCCAGGGGGTGGTGTATGTCCCGACGGCATCGACGAGCGCGACCTACAGCGGACCGATCAACATCACCGGGGCGGCAAACGCCGGCGGCCACTTTGCGGCGAATTCCACGGGCGGCGTGCTGAACATCACCGGCGTGATCACCTCGACGGTGCCGGTTTCCGTGCGCAACGGCGTGGTGGTCTTCAGCAATACCGGCAGCAGCTATCCGCAGATCTTCAACAACGGCGGCGGCACGATCCGGCTGGGCGCGAACAACGCGATCCCAACGACATCGACGGTGGACATCTCGAACGTGGGGACCCTCGACCTCGCGGGCTTCAACCAGACCTTGCCCTCGATCACTTCAAGCGGCGATCCGGTGACGAACTCGGTGGTGGGCACTTCGACCCTGACGACCACCGGCACCTACGACTTCGATGGTGTGCTGCAAAACGGCGGCACCGACATGCTGCTGGCGCTGAATGTGAGCAGCGGCACAGTGAAGCTGCTGCGGGCGAATACCTTCACCGGCGGCACGACCATCGCGAGCGGCGCGACGGTGCAGGTGAACAACGCGAACAGCGTCGGCGGCACGGGTGGCAATGTGGCCCTCAGCGGGACGCTCGACCTGAGCAATGGCGCGGGCACCTCGATCAACCTGAGCGTGGGAGCTCTGAGCGGCGCGGGCACGGTGACCAATTCAGCAGCGGGCGCGGCGACCTTCACCAGCGGTGGCGCGACCAACAGCAGCTTCTCCGGTGTGATCCAGAATGGCGCGGGGGTGACCTCACTGACGAAGAGTGGCGCGGGCATCCTGGAGCTGAGCAATGCAAACACCTACAGCGGCAATACCCAGCTCGGCACGGCCAATGGCGCGGGCGGGATCCGGGCGAGCGTCTCGGGTGCGCTGGGAAGCGGCACGCTTCTGTTCGATGGCTCGGGTGGTGCGGCACCGGGCGGCCCGACCAGCCGTCTGGAACTGGTGAATGGGATCACGCTGACGAATGCGATCTCGCTGAACCAACGCAACAATGCCAGCGCGGCGATCCTGAACGTCAGTGGCAGCAATACCCTGAGCGGTGCAATCGACATTGCCGGCGGTGGCGCCCAGGCCAACATCCAATCGGACGCCGGGCAACTGACCTTGTCGGGACCGATCGCCACCTCGATCGCCACGGTGCGGAATCTGCACCTCGGCGGAGCGGGCAATGGCGCGGCGAATGGGATTATTTCCAACGGTGCCAGCAGCGTGACCGTGACGAAGGAAGGCAGCGGTACCTGGACACTGACGGCAGCGAACACCTACACGGGCACGACGACGGTGAGCGAGGGCACGCTGAGCATTTCGCAAGCGGTGCTGGCCGATGCGGCCGCGGTGAACATCGCGACTGCCGGTGTGCTGAACCTGACCCACGGCACGAGCGACACGGTGGACAGCCTGTTCATCGATGGGGTGCAGCAAGCGGCCGGCACCTGGGGCAGCTTGTCCTCATCCGCGACTAACAAGACCGCTCGGATTACCGGCAGCGGTATCTTGTCGGTGAGCAAGGGTGCGGTTCCCGGCGGCTTCAGCACTTGGGCGAGCGCAAGCGGCCTGACTACGGGTGTGAATGACGGTGCTGCCCAGAATCCGGACAATGACGGCTTCGACAACGGCACAGAATACATCCTCGGCGGCAACCCGCTCAGCGGCAGCAACAATCCGAAGGTTTACACCTTCCTCGCGGATACCGAGGCGGATGTGGATGCGCTGAAGGAGCTGGTGGTGACCATCGCGGTGCCAGCGGGAACTCCGGCCTTCACGACCGCGGCGCCTTCGACCGCTACCTTCGATGGCTTTGCGATTCAGGTTCGGGGCGGCACTGATCTGAGCAGCTTCGCAGCCACGGTGACTCCGGTTGCACCGGTGACGACCGGTCTGCCGGCAGCCCCGGTGCAGGGCGGGATCACCTACGAGTATCGCTCCTTCAGCCTGGGTGTCTCGAATGGCACGCCGACGAAGGGCTTCCTGCAAGTGCGGGTGACGCCGTGAAGTGAGCTGGATTTTGGTTTGGGTTCAAAACCAAGGGTTAGGCCGGGGATCGCGAAAGCGGTCCCCGGATTTTTTTGTTGCCGAAGGAAGCTTCGCTGCTGTGCGGATGAGCACTCTGGAAAAAATGTGCATGAATTTTCCCAGAATCATGAAGATATGCGCAACCAAGCTGTCCGACAGGTGTTTCCGTGGGTTTGCCGCGGATTCCAGCCGCTCAAAGCCCGTATTTTGGTGCTTTAATGTTCAACCCAATGCGGTGACGGCGAAGATTCCAGTTTGACAAAATCAAAACTCCCGCAGCTAATGTGCATAGAATTGCACTGATGCCATGCGACATCCGCCCCAAGGGATGGCAGGCATCGGGATTCCAAAGCCCCCGCCGGCAGGATTCCGGCAAGAAGCAAGCCACGCCCCCGGGCCGCACCTTGTGTCCGCTTCTTGTCCCCTCCCCCGGCTCGCGCAAGCGACTCCCACGAACCGTCCATAACCCATGAAATCCAGGACTCCTACCCTGATACCCACAGCCGTCATCCTGATTGGTGGCGCCTGGCAAGCCCATGCCGCCTTCACGGCGGTCGATAACTTCAACTCCCGCAGCCTCGGCAATGTCGGCGGCCAAGGCGGCTGGGTGGCAACCGACACCACCTCCGCGGTGGTGTTGGTGGACCCCGCCAATCCGATCAACAAGATCATGCGCCATTCCGGCAGCGGTGCGGCGGGGATCCCGCTGCCCGCAAGCATCGCGGAAAATTCGACCGGGACCTTCTTCATCCGCGTGAAGCGGGTGAGCACCACGAACGACATCTCCTTCGGGCTCTCCGACCTGGCGGCGACCACGACCAACGTGAACAACTTCGCCTCCTTCGAGGTGCAGCCGAATGTCAATGGGCTCGCTCTCCGCGGCCGCGATGTCGGCGTGGTCACGCCGAACGTGGTGAACAACATGCTCGACACGACCTGGTACAAGATCTGGATCGTGGTGAACAACAATACCGGCAGCGCCACCTCCAACGCGGTGACGCCGAATGACAACTACAAGTACTACGTCCAGGTGGACGACGGGCCGCAGACGGAATACTTCCCGACGGACGGGATCTGGAATTTCCGCAATGGCACGACCACGGCGCTGATCACGGCGCAGTTCAAGACGCAGACCGCAACCAGCTCGCTCTATTTCGACGACATTTACGTCGACAATACCGCGGCGAACCTCAGCGATCCGACCGCCGTGGCGAATCCTGATACGGATGGCGACGGACTGAAGGATGATTGGGAGACTTTCTACTTCGGCAATTTGGCCCAGACTGCCAGCGATGGCGCGACGAACGGCGACAACGACGGGCTGACCAACCTGCAAGAGCAGACGCTAGGCACCAACCCGACGGTGGCGGATACCGATGGCGATGGCATCAATGACGGACCCGAAGATAGCGGCTCGGCAAACACCGCCTATGGCAATGCCCGCACCAGCCCGACCAATCCCGACTCGGATGGCGACGGCCTGAGCGATGGGCAGGAATTGACCAGCACGCCCAAGACCGATCCCAACGTGGTGGACACGGATGGCGACCTGCTTTCCGACTACGATGAGAGCATCTACGGCAGCAACGCAACCGATGTCAGCAGCCAGCCAAAGCTCTATCCCTTGATCGGTGCCAACAAGCGCAATGGCAGCTTCGAGTTGCTGGGCGGCGTGACAGGCTCAACCGCGGCAGCGGTGCACTGGGACACGGACGGGAATGGCGACGTGAACAACTGGACCATCTGGACGGGGCAGTCCACCGCGACCGCGGGAGGCACCGCCACAGGGACCCCGAGCAACGGCACCCGCCGCGCGGAGATCGACAACAACAACGCGGCCTACAACCTGACGCCCTACCAGGCCAAGGAGGGTGACATCATCCGCTTGACCTGGGACCACCTGAGCAATTCCGTGGGCACCGGCAACCACACCATGTGGGTGGTCTATGACGATGGAGCGGGCACGATTGTTGCCTTCGCGCCGACGGCCACGGTTTCCAGCGCGCCGGGCAAGCCGAACAAGATCATCTACAAGGTGCCCGCGGGCAGTCCGCTGATCGGCAAGAAGATCGGCGTGGGGGTGAAGGCCTTTGCCAACGACCAGCGGATCGACAACGTGGTGATGACGGTGGTGGATGGCGATAGCGACAGCGACGGCTTGAGCGACTTCTGGGAAGACCAGTTCTTCGGCAACAACGACGACAACCCGCAGCCCGCGGAGATCGCCCTCCAGACCGGCACCGGTGATCCGGATGGCGATGGCTACAACAACCTCGCCGAGCAGGCGGCCGGCTCCTTCCCGAACAGCGCGTCCTCCAATCCAGGGGATACCGACTCGGATGGCCTGGCAGATGCTTGGGAGCTGGACTACGCGCCGAACCTGACAGTGCTGACTGGCAACGGCGATCCGGACCACGACTTCTGCACGAACGAGATGGAAGAGACCGGCGGCACGAATCCGCTGGGTTCCAGCTCCTATCCGGACAGCGACAATGACACCCTGAACGACGGCTGGGAGCTGGCCTACTTCAACAACCTGGCAACGGGCAATATCGACTCCGACTCGGACGGCTTCTCGAACGCCGCCGAGATGGCCGCGGGATCGAGCCCGAGCGACAGCAACTGGACGCCGGTGAAGGCCGTGCTGAAGCACCGCTGGAGCTTCAATGGCAACCTCAACGATTCGGTGGGGAATTCGAACGCCCAGATCATCGATGCCGATGCCAATCCCGCCACAGGCGGCGGCTCCTCGCTGTCCGGCACGGCGGTCACCCTGAGCGGTGGCTTGAGCACGCAGAGCGACTACATCGACCTGGGTGCAAACCTGATCCAAGGCAAAATGACGCCGGTGACGATCGAGCTGTGGGCGACCCAGAACTCGGTGCAGAACTGGGGCCGGATCTTCGACTTCAACAATAACACGACCAATGAGTATCTGATGATGTCGTGGACCGCCGGGGTGAATGCGAATGCGGACTCGGTGGAGTGGAAAGACACGAGTCTGGTCAACAAGGCGAACACGCTGGCACCCTTTGCACTGGGGACACAGTACCACATCGTGATGACGATCATCCCGAGTGTGAACACGAATGGTGAAGTCGCCAACGGAGCCCGGGTGAACTGGTATGCCGCGCCCGCGGGATCCACTTCCCCGCTGGGATTGATTCAGGGCAGCTTCGATGTGCCACACCATCTGGTCACCTTCAACGACCTGCACGACTGGCTGGGCCGTTCGATCTCGGCCACGGACAACACTGCCAATGCGAGCTACGATGAGGTCCGTATTTGGGACGGTGCACTGTCCACCACCGAAGCCGCGGTAGCCCAGGCCGCCGGACCGGATGCAGCGAACCTGACGCTCGACAGCGACTCCGACGGCCTGCCGGATGCGTGGGAAGTCGCCTTCTTCGGAAACACCAGCGCCCAGAATGGTGCCGGTGATGCCGATGGCGACGGCTCCAGCAATGCCGCGGAACTCGCTGCGGGCAGCCTGCCGAACAACATCGCCTCAGTCCCCGGCGATGCCGATGGCGATGGGCTGGGCGATGCGTGGGAGTTCACCAACTTCGGCGGCTTCCAGGCCACGCCCGGTGCCGATCCGGACGGCGACCGCGATACCAACCTGGTGGAGTTCACCCACAGCACCGATCCGAACCTGAAGACCAGCTTCTTCAGTGCCACGAATGACAGCGTGCCGGATTCCTGGAAGGCCTTCTACGGCATCAGCAGCCAGACCGGCGAGTCGGATCTGGATGAGGGCAGTGGCGATGGCTTGGACAACCTCGGCGAGTTCACCGCCGGGACTAGCCCGATCGACAAGGACAGCGACAATGACGGACGCTTCGATGGTCCCGAGGTCAACGGCCCGGTGTTCTCCAATGTGCTGGTCTTTGACACCGATCACGACGGTCTCTCCGACGGGGAAGAGGTCATCGATGAGGGTGAGACCAGCGGCTACGGCACCACTCCGACATCGCCCGATACCGATGGCGACAGCTTCGAGGATGGCTACGAGGTCAGCCATAGCAGCGATCCGCTGTCCGCGGGCAGCACTCCGGCACAACCGAATGGCTTCACTCTGGTGGAGGACTTCGATGGTCCGGGCATGGTGGCCGGCCAGAGCTTCAATGGCGTGAACGGTTGGGTCGCGAGCGATCCAGCGAAGGCCACGGTCTTCGCCAATACCACCGATGCCGACAACGAGGGCCTGTGGCTCTCGGGGAACCTGAGCAAGTCGCTGGGCGCCTCCGCGCTGCAGATCCTGAATGGCAATACCGGCACACTCTTCTTCCAGATGTATTGCGATACGGTGGCGATCGATCGCAGCCTTGGTCTCAGCGACATGAGCGTGCCCACAGGCCCGGGGGACTTCGAGGCACAGCTCGCGCCGCTGACCGGGAACATCCGCGTGCGCAATGGCGCCGCCACACCGGATACCAACTACGACCTGCCGCCGCAGCAGTGGGTCAATATCTGGATGGTGGCGAACAACGCGACCGACACGGTGAAGGTCTACATAGAGAGCCCGCTCGGCCAGACCGGCAAGATCGAGCTGACCACGGTGGGCGGCCCCTATGGCTTCCGCAATGGAGCGGCGGCCAATGCGCTGCTGTCACTGGCCTTCCTGAAGTTCGAGGCCGCCGACGGACAGATCCTGATCGACAACATCTACGTGGATGCCAAGGCCGAGAACCTGAACAACCCGCTCAGCGGCGGGGATAGCGATAGCGACGGCATGGCGGACGCTTGGGAGACCACCTACTTCGGCGGGCTCGGCCAGACAGCGACTGGTGACTTCGAGAACGATGGGACGGACAACCTCACGGAATTCCGCCTCGGGCTGATCCCGAATGACGGGAAGTCACGCTTCACGGCGGTGCGGAATACCAATGGCTCGATCACCTGGCCGAGCACGACTGGGACAACATTCAAGATCGAGCGCAGCACCACGCTAGGTGCGGGAGGCTGGACGACCTTGCAGGCGGCCTATCCGGGCACCGCAGGGACCACCACCTATACCGATCCCGCACCGCCTGCCGGCGTGCGGATCTTCTACCGCGTGAGCTTGAATTGATCGACTGAGAGAACCTTTCCTGGGTTACGAGAAACCAAAATAAACGGGTCGCCGGGGATCGTATGCGATCCCCGGCATTCGTTTTTGGACGTAGCGCGGCTTCAATCCACCTTCCACTCATCCGCCCAGTGAAGGACTGGCTTGCCTTCCTCGAAGGTGATGGGGAGCCAGATGTAACGGGAATCGGGGAGATCATCCTTGAGCCAGCGGTCGGCCATGAAGATGAACTTGCCGGGCTTGCCCGCGACCGGCTGGACGTAGGTGCCCTGCGATTGGAAGGTGATGTCGGCCTTGGCGCCGCGGGCGGGGTTGCCGAGTTCCTTCCAAGGGCCGAAGATATTGTCGGCGACAGCGGAGCGCGCGGCATTCGGCGCCCAGGCGGTGCAGCCGGAGGCGATGATGTAGTACTTGCCCTCGTGCTTGAAGACGGCGGGCGCTTCCATCTCGCGGCCGGGGAAGATCAGGGTCCACTTGCCGGTGGTGCCGAGGTAGTCATCCGTCAGCTCCGAGACGTGCATGGTTGCATTCTCCTCGGAGGCGGTGAAGAGGTAGGCCTTGCCATCGTCATCGGCGAAGACGGTCATATCGCGGGCCATCTGCCCGACCTCATGGTCGCGCACGAAGGGGAGCTTCGGATTGGCCTTCTCCTCCTCGGTGGCATTGAGTGGCCAGGCTCCCGCATCCGGGCGGAAGCTGCGGAGGTACTTGAAGGGCCCGGCGGGGTTATCGGACACGGCCACCCCGCAGCGGGCGGCGGCGTAGTTCATGCTATCGGCGTGGAACCACATCACGAACTTCTTGGTCTTCGCATTGTAGATCACCTTCGGGCGCTCCAGCACCTTCTGGGTGTGCAGGTCGCTGTCCGGATCGCTCACCGCCGGGAGGGCGTTGCCCTCGTTTTTCCAGGTGAGGAGATCCTTGGAGGAATAGCAGGAGACCCCGGTGACATCCACCCGGGTGCCGCCCCAGGACTTGTTGCAGTCGGGCAGGTAGGTCTTCCCCTGCTTGATCTCGCCATACCAGTAGTAGGTACCCTCGTGGAACAGGACGCCGCCGCCGTGGGCGTTCACCGGCTTGCCCTCGGTGTCCGGCCAGATTGCGCCCGGCTTGATCGCGGATGCGGGGGCCGCAGGCGCGGCGGTTTGGGAAAAAGCGGGGGCGGCGAGCGCCAGCCCGGCGAGGGCGGCGGCGGCACGGGCGGAGGGGCCGAAAAACCGGAACTTGCTCATAGGAAACGATTTCGTCGCCATTCGGAGCCTGAGGGTCAAGATGAATGGCCAAACCCCCACGATTGGGGGGATGGGGTTGACCGATCCGGCCCTCGCCGCCACAGTCCGCACTTTCCGATTTCCGTCCGCCTCCGCATATTTTTCCCATTCGCATGCAGCGCCAGCATCCGAGCCGCGAGACCCATGCCCACCCCGTCCTGAAACACCCGGGCCGGGCATCCAGGATCCGCGTAGACTCCGGGGAGGCCTTTGAGGAGCATGTGATGTTTTTCCGCAAGTTCCTGCGCGCACCGCTCAAGACCGGCAGCGTGCTGCCCAGCTCCGAGTATCTGACGCGGGAAATGGTCAAGCCGGTGGACTGGCCGCGGGCGCGCCATGTGGCCGAGCTGGGTGCGGGCACCGGGGTTTTCACCCGCCGGATCGATGAGATGTACCGGCCGGACGCGGAGGTGCTGATCTTCGAGAAGGACGACGCGATGCGGCAGCGGCTGCACGCGCAGTTCCCCGAGCTGAGCTTTCACCCGGATGCGCTGCATCTGCGCGAGATCCTGGCGCAACGAGGAATCCCGCCGCTGGATGGGATCATCTCCGGGCTGCCGTTTTCGAATTTCCCGCCGAGCTTGCGGAACGGGATTCTGGATGAAGCGGCAGGGGCCTTGGCTCCGGATGGGGTCTTTGTGACCTTCATGTATTCGCTGCGGCTGGTCGGGGATTTGAAGAAGCGTTTCCGCAGCGTGCGGACCACCTTGGTGCCACTGAATTTCCCGCCGGCCTTTGTGCATGTTTGCCGGGGACCGCTGGGAGTGAGTCACTGATCCTCCGGTCACCCATCAGAGGGTTTGGAGGAGAGGAGGCGCAGCCCCGCTCTTGTGATTCGGGGTGAGATCGTGTTGTAGCGCGACCTTTGGGATGATGTGCGGTTTACCGGGAGATCCCAGCTCCCCATGAGAAGCCTCCTCCTGTGTTCGCTCGCCGCTTCGCTTTGTTCGTGCACGACCTTCGTTTCGCTGATGCGGAATGAGATCAACGGGAAGTCCCATGAACGGGTCTACGAGATGACTTATCGGAACTCGCTTGCCGAGGGGGACAATGAGGAGACGGCGCACCGCAAGGCGTTGTGGGCCTCGGCGCAGTATTACAAGGGACCTTGAACGACTTTTTCCCGAGAGCCGCGCGACTCATGCGTGAGCTGTGGGTTATGATGATAAGTCCCTAGCTGCCTTCCTTGAATCCTCTCATGAAAGCGTTTGCCTCCGCTCTTGTCGTGTCGTGCTTGTTTTCCTCCTGCGCGAGTATCTTGACGAAGCACGACATCAAGAACCCCTTCAATCATTCCTATGATTTGAACTACCGCAACGCGATCGCGGAAGGGGCAACGCCGGAGCATGCGCATCAGATGGCGCTGGCGGTGGCGATCGAGAAGCACAATCAGGTGCAGGACATGCGCGAGCAGGCCAGGGAGCGGGGAACGAACCACTACTACGACTCGATCTCCAAGCAATTGGGCGTCCCGACGGCAAAGCCGAGTCCGAAGCCCGAGGTGGAGTTGAAGTGGGATTGAGGAGGAATGCGCAAGGGCAGCTTCCTCGGTAACGCTTCAGGTGCCCTCTTTGGCCGGCTTCACGCCGCTGGCTGCAACTTCGTTGGGAAAGGTATCGAAATAGAGCACACGCCTCCGTCCGTTCGCCTGAGAGAAGGTCACCTTGTCGTACATGCCGACGCGCTCGCGGCTAAAGTTGAAGTCGGGAGGCAGCGAAAATTTCGTAACCATGTAGTCCCGCTCGAAGCGGTCGATCGCTTTCAACTTCTGGTCTCCGAGGTAAGGGATGGCATTGCGCATGGAATACCCGTCCTTTCCATGGTAGCTGCGGGGATCGAGGGCGATCATGGGAAGGACGACCGGGGCGGTGAGGACCATGACGGCCCGAGAAGGGGTATAGCACGGCCCCGCGCAGCCAACTGCCAAAATGCCCGGAAGTAGTAGCAGAACGTTCTTCATGGACATAAGCGTCCGCCTCCTTGCCTGGCTGCTCATGTACGCGATCCTTCGCGAAACCCATTCGCGTGCCAAGGCCCGATGCTGGCTTCATCCTGGCAAGTCGGTCGCCCGACACCGGCAGTAGCTCTTCATGCACTCTTGCCGTGCTCCCCCGCTGGAGAAGAGACCACACCAGCCTCCCTCACTTCACCTCAGCCAGCTCCTTCTTCGGAACGACGCTGACCTCGTGGAGGATCTCTTCCAAGCGTCCCACATCCACTGGCTTCACGAGGTGATGGCGGAAGCCGTAGCCGCGGGTGCGTTCGACATCCTTGTCCATGCCGAAGCCGCTGAGGGCGACACCCATGGTGCCATTGCGGAGGGCGACGGCTTTCATCACCTCGCCGGGGCTGCCATCGGGCAGGCCGAGGTCGCTGAGGAGAAGATCGAAGTCGCGCGTGGTGGCGAATTCCAAGGCTGTCGCCACGTTGAAGGACTGGGTGACCTGATGGCCCTGCATCTCCAGCAGCAGGGTAAGCGATTCGTTGGTATCGACGTGATCTTCCAACAGCAAGATGCGGAGCTGGCGCTCGCTGCCGCGGGCGGCCGGCTTTTCCGAAGATGCCACCGCCACCGGTTCGGCGACGGTGGGTAGCCCGACCTTGACCGTGGTGCCGAGGCCGTGGCCATCGCTGTGCAGGGAAATCTCCCCGCCGTGCAGGTCCACGAGGGTCTTCGAGATCGCCAGGCCGAGACCAAGTCCCCCACCCTTCCCGTGCTGCGCTTGCTCGAAGGGCTGGAAGGCCCGCGACAGCAAGGTGGGATCGATCCCCACGCCGGTATCGCGGATGGCGATGAGGATCCCGCCATCCTTGCCGTCCGAGGAAGAGACTTCCAGCGAGCCGGCCTCGGTGAACTTCACCGCGTTCTTGATAATATTCCAGAAGACTTGCTGGAGGCGCGCGGGGTCCGCATTCACGAAGTGATCCTTGGCCGAGAGATCAAGTTTCAGCTCGAGATGCTTCGCTTCGAAGTCACTGCGGCAGATTTCCACCGCATTGCACAGCAGCTTGTGGACGTCCACGACTTCAGGATCGAGATGGACCTTGCCGGTGCCGACGCGGGTCAGGTCGAGCAAGTCATCGATCAAGCGGGCTTCCAATTCGACATTGCGGCGGATGACATCAAGGGGATGCCGGAGGCTTTCCGGCAAGGCGGGTTCGGCCGCGAGGCGCACGAGGTGGGTGATCACGGGGGTCAGGGGGGTACGGAGTTCGTGGCTGAGCATCGCCATGAAGTGGTCCTTGGCCAGGCTCGCCGCCTCGGCCTCCTGGCGGGCTTCGTTCGCCCTGCGGTAGAGTTCGACATTGTCGAGTGCCAGCGCGGTGCGATGCGCGAGTTCGCCAGCAAGCCAGAGCGTGTCCTGATTGAAGATCGCGCCCGGCTCGGTGTGGACCATCGTGATCGAACCGATGATGCGACCACGCGCATGCAGCGGCACCGCGGCGAAGCTGGTGATCCCAAGCGAGGCCATGAATTCGCGGTCGCGCTCCGGCACCAGATCGGCGAGGACCTTTTCATCGACGCGATTGCTAACGAAAGGCTTGCCGGTCTGATAGACACGGAAGGCTCCGTGCGAGGTTTCGTCCGGCCCCGGGTAGCGGATCTTGCGCAATTGGTCTTCCTGCTCCGGATCGCTGTGAGCCACGGCGACTTGCTCGATGCCTCCGGCCTCATTCATGCGGTCGATCAGACAGAACTCGGCAAGGCGCGGCACCACCAGCTTGGCAAGATTGACGAAGGTCTGCTCATACTCGAGCGATGCCACCAGCAGGCTGCTGGCATCGGCGAGGAAGGCCATGCGCTCCTTCGCTGCCTCCGCCTGGGCGCGCGCGGCCTGGGCGTGGAGAAGCTGGGCGTGCTCTTCGGCCTGGCGTTTGACCTGCTCGGTCTTGCGGAAGAGATCGACGAAGGCGGCGACCTTCGCGCGCAGGATCTCCGGGATCACCGGGGTGAGGATGTAGTCCACCGCGCCGAGCGAGTAGCCCCGAGTCACGTGGTTGTCGGTGTCATTGACCGCGCTGATGAAAATGATCGGCGTGGACTCCGAGCGCGGCCGCTGGCGGATCAGAGCCGCGGTCTCGAAGCCATCGAGCCCCGGCATGTTGACATCCAGCAGGATCACCGCGAAGTCCTGGAGCAGCAGCTTGCGCAGGGCCTCCTCTCCCGAGCGGGCGGTCTCGATATGCTGTTGAAGACCCTCCAGCGCCGTCTCCAGCGCCAACAGTTTGTCCGGGCGATCATCCACGATGAGGATGCTCGCCACCTCTTGGAAGAGGCCAACGCGTTGGGAGATGTGGGGAAAGCCCATCATTTATCGATATAGCCAGGTCCGCAGCAGGGTGAGCAGGCGGTCGGTGTCGACCGGCTTGGAAATGTAGTCGGAGGCTCCCGCGTCGATGCACTTTTCGCGATCGCCCTTCATCGCCTTGGCCGTCAGGGCGATGATCGGCAGGTCCTTGAAGCCATACATCGAGCGGATGGCGCTCATGACCTCGTAGCCGTCCATCTCCGGCATCATGATGTCCATCAGCACCACGTCGAATTCGCTGCCCTTGCGCAGCATTTCGAGCGCGAGCGCGCCCTGCTCGGCGGAGACCACGTCCATGTAGTGGCGCTCCAGCAGGCTGGTCATGGCGAAGATGTTCCGCACGTCGTCATCCACGATCAGCACACGGCGGCCGGCGAGGATGGCATTCGGGTCATTCAGGCGCTGGATGATGTCGCGGCCATGCGGTGGCAGGTCGGCGACCTTGCGGTGCAGCCAGAGCGCGGCCTGATCGTAGAGCCGCTCGGGACTGCGCACATCCTTGACGATGATGGTCTGGGTCAGGCGGTTGAGCTGCTCCTCTTCGTCCTGCGAGAGGCTCTTGCCGGTATACACGATCACCGGGAGCTGCGGGTGGCGGTTACGCATGTCCTCGATCAGGTCGAAGCCGGAAGCGCCCGGCAGCATGAGATCGACGACCACGCAATCGTAGGTCGAGGAGCCCAAGGCATCGAGAGCCTCTTCCGCCGTGCCAACGGCGTCGATCGAAGGCGTGTCGGCGAGCAGTTCCTTGAGGCTGTTGCGCTGCGTCTCGTCGTCCTCCACCACCAGCAGGCGGCCGGAGGGTTCATCGCGCAGGTGGCGCACGCGGTCGAAGACCTGATCGAGCGCATGCTGTTCGAGTGGCTTGCCGAGGTAGCGCATGGCACCCTGCTTCAGGGCATTCTCCGGCTCGGCATCGGCCGAGATCACGAAGACCGGGATGTGGCGGGTGGTGAGGTCCGACTTCAGGCGGCTGAGTACCTTCCAGCCATCGAGATCCGGTAGGCTCACATCCAGGGTGATCGCCGCGGGTTGCAGGTCACGCACCAGCGAGAGCGCCGCATAGCCGCGCGAGACGACGACGCCCTTGAAGCCGGCGACGTGGGCTCGCTCTAACAACTGGGTGGCGAACTCACGGCTGTCCTCGACGATCAGGATCACGGCGTCACCGCTCGTGACGCTGTTGCGATCGTCCTCGACGCCTTCCGGTGCGGGGAGAACCGCCGCGTGCAGCCGTGCCGAGCGCGACTCCGCGGGCACATCGATGACCGGCATGCCGGGGCGCAGTGGCAGGAAGAAGGTGAAGGAAGAGCCACGGCCCTCCTCGCTCTCGACGGTGATCTCGCCACCGAGCAAGCGCCCCAGCTCGCGGCTGATCGCGAGGCCGAGGCCGGTGCCACCGTAGCGCCGGCTGGTGCTGCCATCCGCCTGCAGGAAGGGCTCGAAGATGACCATCTGCTTCTCCTCCGGGATGCCGATGCCGGTATCCGTGACGGTGAAGGCCAGCAACTCCGGCGAATCCAGCGGCAGGAGCGAGCCGCGCAGCTTCGAGCGCTCGATGATCGAGACCTTGATCGCGACCCTGCCGCGCTCAGTGAACTTGAGCGCATTCGAGACCAGGTTCTTGAGGATCTGGTCGAGGCGCTGCTCGTCGGTGTGGATCCTGTCGGGAAGCTCCGGAGCCGTCTCGATCTCGAATTGCAGGCCCTTCTCCTTCGCGACGTGGCGGAAGGTGCGGTCGAGGTTGTCGAGGAGGTCGTCGAGGCGGAGCTCTGCGACCGAGATGGTGAAGTTGCCCGACTCGATCTTCGAGAGGTCGAGGATGTCATTGATCAGGCGCAGCAGGTCGCGGCCGGAACCGAGGATGGTCTTGGCAAAGTCGACCTGCTTCGGCGTGAGGTTGCCGTCGTAGTTCGCGCCGAGCTGGTCGGCGAGGATGAGCAGGCTGTTGAGCGGCGTACGGAGCTCGTGCGACATGTTCGCGAGGAACTCCGATTTGTACTTGGAAGTGAGCGCGAGCTGCTGGGCCTTGCCTTCCAGGGCCATGCGGGCCTGCTCCACTTCGGAGTTCTTGCGTTCCACTTCCTCGTTCTGATCGGCGAGCTGGGCGGCCTTGTCCTGGAGCTCCTTGTTGGTCTGCTCCAGCTCGTCCTGGCGGTTCTGGAGTTCGCTTGCGAGCGACTGCGATTGCTTGAGGAGATCCTCGGTGAGGGTGTTCGCCTTGATGGTGTTGAGCACGATGCCGATCGACTCGGCGAGCTGCACCAGGAAGGTTTCGTGCGTGGGGCTGAAGCCCTGGAAGGATGCCAGCTCGACCACCGCCCGGACCTTCCCTTCGAAGAGGATCGGCAGGACCATGATATTGACCGGCGCGGCCTGGCCGAGGCCGGAGCTGATCTGGATGTAATCCGCCGGCACATTCGTCAGCAGGATCGGCTGCTTTTCCAGCGCCGACTGGCCGACCAGGCCCTCGCCCATGCGGTAGCGGTTGCTAAGGTTCTTGCGCTCGGTGAAGGCGTAGCTGGCCAGCAGGCGCAGCTCCGGCTCCGCCGCCTCCGTGTCCATGATGTAGAAGATCCCGGTCTGCGCGGAGACCACCGGTGCGAGCTCGGAAAGGATTAGCTTGCCCACGGTGAGCAGGTCCTTCTGGCCCTGCAGCATGCGGGTGAATTTCGCGAGGTTGGTCTTGAGCCAGTCCTGCTCCTCGTTCCGCGATGTGGTGTCGCGGAGGTTGCGGATCATCTCGTTGATGTTGTCCTTCACGAAGGCCACCTCACCGCGGGCAGAGACCTGAATGCTCCGGGTCAGGTCGCCCTTGGTCACGGCAGTCGCCACGTCGGCGATCGCGCGGAGCTGGGTGGTCAGATTGGCCGCGAGCTGGTTTACGTTGTCGGTCAGGTCGAGCCAAGTACCAGAGGCACCGGGCACGTGGGCCTGGCCGCCGAGACGGCCTTCGATGCCCACCTCGCGGGCAACACCCGAGACCTGGTCGGCGAAGGTCGCAAGGGTGCTGGTCATGCTGTTGATGGTGTCCGCGAGCTCGGCCACCTCGCCCTTGGCTTCCACCATCAGTTTCTGGTTGAGGTCGCCTTTCGCCACCGCGGTCACGACCTTCGCGATGCCGCGCACCTGGTTGGTGAGGTTACCGGCCATCGAGTTCACCGAATCGGTGAGGTCCTTCCAAGTGCCCGCCACCCCCTTCACATCCGCTTGTCCGCCGAGGCTGCCTTCCGTGCCCACTTCGCGGGCCACGCGGGTCACTTCCGAGGCGAAGGAGTTGAGCTGGTCCACCATCGTGTTGACCGTGTTCTTCAGCTCCAGGATCTCGCCTTTGACATCCACCGTGATCTTGCGGG
>NZ_BATP01000052.1 GCF_000739615.1 Haloferula sp. BvORR071 | reverse complement strand
GGCACCCCGGAGCAGCGCAGCATCGTCGCCCAATTGCTTGCCCACGGTGGCATCGCCCCCCGCGAGCAGCGCTTCCAGGCACCCGTGCTCTACCGCATGGGTGCGGACTCCGCCAGCGCAGGCATCCTCCTCGCCCCCTTCGACCCACGGCATCCGGAGACCGCCCGGCAGATGAAGGCAGCACCGCAGCCCGCAGCTCCCCGCTGATGGCGGCAGGCGGCAGGCGGCACCACCCTACGCGATCGCGTAGGCTCCATTCCAAAACCTCTCCGCCTTTCCCATTCTAACATGGACTCCGCCATGAGATAACATCGACCAAATGGGGATACACCCGCCCCACACCCAGCCATGCCCATTCCTTCTCATTGGTCCATTCCCGGAATCGTATCCAGCCCCTCTTTTGACAACCCCGGCATCTGGGATGATGGAGAATGGATCTCTTGGCACGAGATCAATTCCTATCTGGATCCATCCCCCGTCGGCGGACTGCTGGAGGACATGATCGTGACCGCCAAGGCCCATCTCGCTCTCGCCCACCGTCATCTCCCTGTATCCTTCTACGAAGAGATCGCCTTCCAATATGCCGCAGCAAGATCCAGATCTCTCCGCGACACCCCGGGAGAGAAGGACTGGCATGGATGGGCCAAGGGCTCGGCACCAGAGATCCGAGTGCTTCATCCCAGGCCACCACATCGCAGCCGTGTCTCAATCGCCGCCAGCGAGGAATTCGACTCCTTGTTGGTCGTGAAGATTGATCCCGACTTCAAGATCGATGCCTGCCGGATCGACCGCAAGCACCTGCCCAAGGCCAATCAGGGGCATCATGTCCTGACTTGGAAGCAAGCCCGTGCCGCTGCCGCCCTATCCCAAACCTCATCGCAACCGCCCGGTGACTACGATGCAGTTGAGCGCCCTATCGCCGGTGAGTGGATCTCTTGGGAATACATTCGCGAACGCCAGGTGAAGAGCTGGGGCACACGGCAGTTGATCGATGCGATGATCGACCTCGATCGTAAATTCAGCGAGTCACAGTATGAATTCGGCAAGCACATCTCCGGCTTCTACGGCCCCATGGGGGAACTCTACGCCACCCTCCGCTTCGGCATTTTCCTTCACGAAGACCCACACCATCCCGGATCGGATGGCACTCTCGGTGACCTTCGGGTCGAAGTGAAGACCATCGGCCCCGAGGACGGCAATTGGAATGGTCTCGTCACGGTGAAGGAGCGCAAGGACTTCGATGCCCTGGTGATCGTGAAGGTCGACCACGACTACCGAATCGACGCCAAAATGATCCCCCGCAAGCGCCTCCCTGCCGCCGTGGATGGCATCCACACCGTCCCTTGGAAGGACTTCACCTGCGACTACCGCGAACTCGTCCCCCAGCCCTAACGGTAGCTCTCTCTCCCTCTCTTGCCGATCTGCGGGTTTCTGATAGGGATCTTTCCAGGATTCATCCGTCTCCCCCGCCGCCATGTCCGGTTCCTGCTTGTCCTCGCGTTTCCGCTTCCGCCACCGCTCCCTACTCTGCTCTCTGGCTGCTGCCGCCATCACGACGAATCCAGCACGCGCGGAGTGGATCCTCTACTTCCCCTGGAGCGCGGAGGACATCGCCGTCGGGAATGGCCGGATGGTCGCCTGCGGATGGAATACCGCCGGCGTTTATGGTACTGCCGATGGCATCCAATGGACCAGACTCGGCGAGAATTACCAATCCGGCCGCTCGGTCTGCTATGGCAATGGCCAGTTCTGGATCACGACTGCCGGCAGTGAACTCTGGCGCACCGACGGCGTCTCCGCACCGGTGCTAGTCACCAATCAGATCCCCACCAGCAAGATCGCCTTCGGCAAGGGGCGACTGATCCGTGGCAATAGCAGCGGCATCTCCTACTCCACCGATGGCTTGGATTGGCAGACCGCGGTGGTGCCCGTGGCGGGGAGCTACGAGATGGAGATCAAGTGCTTCGGCGAGTTCTTCGTCGCCACCAGCGGCGCCTCCATCATCACCTCTCCCGATGGCGCGATCTGGACCCTGCGGGCGACAGGGACCGGCGCCGCCCCGAAGTATATCGCCTTCGATGGCAGCACCCATGTGGTCATCTCCTCCGGTGGCACACGCCAGTGGCGCTCCACCGATGGCCTGACCTGGACGGAGCTCGCCGCAGGCCCCGGCTTCACCATGGGCGACCTCCACTTCGCGAATGGCCTCTTCTACGCCGTGGGCGCCAATGGCAAGATCTCCACCTCGCCGGATGCGCTGAGCTGGACGCCCCAGAGCAGCGGCGTGGCCGTGACCTTGCAGACGGTGAATTCCATCGCCGGCCAGGTCGTGGTCTCAGGCCCGAATCAATTGCTGCGCCAATCGAGCACCGGCAGCGTGCCGATGCCACCGATCACCATCCACCCCGCCGTCGAGATCGAGTTTCACGCGGAGAACAGCGTGACCTACCGCATCGAGGGCTCCGCGGATCTCAGCTCCTGGACCGCCGTCGAGACTGGCATCCTCGGCCACGGCGCCCCGGTGAAGCGCAAGTATTCCAGCACCGGCCAGCCCTACGGCTACTTCCGCGCGGTGGCGGAGTGAGCGCCCCATCCTCCCTGCCTTCCTCCTGTTCAAAAACAATCGAGCGAAGGCGCGCACAACTGCCCCGGCTCGGCTTGGAAGGCAGGATTTGAACAGGAGAAAGACAAGAGAAGGGCAGGAGGAAGAAGCCCGGCTAGGGTCCACTTCCGTGTGTTCCGTCTATTCCGTGGTTAGCTTCTTCGGCTGTTTAAATTTGCGCCCATTCCCGGTGTGGAAATCGGAACCACGGATTTACACAGATGGACACGGATGAAAGGCAAGGACCGGTGAACCCCAGCCCATTCTTAATCCGTGCTCATCCGTGCAAATCCGTGGTTGGATCTCCTGCCTTTCAAATTCTTCGCCCTTTCGCGTCATCTCGCGGTTAAAAAAGCCCCTGCCAAGCAAGCCAGCACTTGCGCCCGTGTCCGCGCCTGCGGGATCCTTGCTACGGTGCGCGCCGTAGATGAGCACGGAGACCAAGCCCAAGCCACTGTCGCCCCGCCAGGAAAAGTTCGCCCAGCTCGTGGTGGGCGGGATGACCCAAGTCAAAGCCGCGCAGCAAGCCGGCTATGGCAAAGACGGCGCCGGCACGATGCGGCGGAACCTGCGGGTCCAGCAGCGGATCGCGGAGCTGCGTGCCAAGGTCGAGGCCCGTGGCGAGGAACTCGCACTGCTGAGCCTGGAGAAGAAGCGGCGCTTCCTCGCCGAGCTCGTCCTCACCCCCGTCGCGGAAATGGGCCCCGGCTCATGGCTGGCGCTGGAGTGGGAGCGCACGGAGACCCCGGCCCGCAGCGCCGGGATGCCTCCCACCGTAAAGACCAGGATCAAGCTCGCCGACAAGCTCCGCGCCATCGAGCTCGACTCGAAACTCGCGGGCCATTTCCCCGGCAAGGACGACGATAGCACCCAGCCCAAGCCCGCCACCGCGGCCCATGGCATCACGCTCGAGCAGATCCAGGACATCGCCCGCCGCGTGAAGATCGTCTCGCCACTCCTGCACCCCGGCTAGAGAGCGAGCGAAGGGACAGAAGCCATTCGCGATAAGAAACGAAAACCACGGATTTACACAGATGGACACGGATGAAAGGCAAGGATCATGAACCCCAGCCCATTCTTAATCCGTGTTCATCCGTGCAAATCCGTGGTTCCTCTTTGCCTCTCATCCTCGCCCATCCGCGAGATCCGTGGTTAAATCCGGCTGTTCAAATTCCGCGCCCTTCCGCGGTTCCTTGTTCCCATTCGTCAGATTCGCCAGATTCGTGGTGCCTCCCACGGCCTTTCCTCCCCTCCCCGGCAAACTCTCTCCTTCCCCACCAGCAGCCACCGCCCTATCTTCCCCATCGGTGAAGCGTATCCTCCAGAAAAGATGGTTCCGCATTACGGCATGCATCGTACTTGCGGTCGCCGTCATTCTGGCCATCGCCATCCCCATTGTGAACCAGCGCGGTGCCGCCGCCCTCCAGCAGGCCCTGGCTGATGCCCGCGCGGCCGGCGTGCCCCTCACCCGCGCCGAGCTGGATGCCGATATGCCGCCACCGGAGCGCAATGCCGCCCTCCACGGCATCCTCCACGACTGGGACACCGCCATGGCCCGCCCCATGGAACCCGGTGCCGCGGAAATCCTCGCCGCCTTCAAGCCCTTCGATGGCCCGAAGTGGAACGCACCCTGGAGCCCCGGCAAGCCGCCCCACCAGCCCAACTACCGCGCGCGCAAGCTCATCCAGGAGGGCCTGCAGATCGCCGGCCCACCTCCGCCCGACCTGCAAGAGAACTCCGCCCGCTTCTCGCAAATGCCGCCGGGCGATGGCTACGGCGAGGACCCTGCCAGCTTCCTCGCCGAGTTCGAGCGCCGCCACAGCGCCTTCCTCCAGCGGCTCGAACAGGACCTAACAGCTCTGCCCGATGTCCGCCGCCCGACCGCCGCGGGATCATCCCTCCCCAGCGACTACTTCCTCGATCGCCTCAGCGCCCGCTGCTATCCCCTGCTCTCCGCACTCTCCCTCCGCGCGGAGGCCGCCTTGCAGAGCGGCCGGCCCGAACTCGCCGCGCAGACCATCGCCCTCACCTTGAAGCTCGGCACCGCGCTCGGCTCCCGCGGGCCCGCCGGCAGCTCCACCATGGCGATCAGCCTGCGTGCCAGCTTGCGCCCGCTCAAAGCCGGCGTCACCCGCCACCAATGGCGGCCGGAAGACCTCGACCGCATCACCGCCGCGCTCCAGGCCATGGACCTCCGCCGCGCCATCCAGCGCGATGTCGCCGCCACCGCGCTCATGCTCGAGCTCTGGCAGCAGTGGAAGGACGACCGCCACGCCTTCCAGAATCAGGCACAGCTCATCCTCGGCCTCGATGACTTCCAGCCCATCGCCGCCGAGATCATCCGCAATGGCGGCGGCTACCTCGCACCCCGCGGCTGGTTCGATTGGAATGCCGCCGACTTCCTCCGCACCACCCAGGCCTGCCACACACTCGCCCGCGACCTGCCGCCCGCCGCATCCACCGCCCCGCTCCTTCCCACCTACACCGCGGCACGGCGCCTGGATTTCTTCCTCGATGAGGCCAATCCTCCCCGGGCGAGACGAAGCCAGTTCCTCATCTCCTACCCCTTCGCCACGGAACCCCTCATCACCGGCATCCGCGCCATCGTCAATCGCGACCAGATGATCGCCGCATGTGCCCTGGAGAGATACTACGCCGAGCATCGTACTTACCCCGCCGCCCTCCCGCCCGGCGTCCCGCTCGATCCCCTCCTGGCCAAGCCATTCATCTACAAGCCAGCCCAAGCGGACCAGAACTTCGCCCTCTACTCCATGGGCGTGAATGAGCGCGACGACGGCGGCAGCCGTAAGACCAACGGCGGCAAAGGCGACGACTGGGCCTGGTGGTGATGGCACCAGACCCCGCCTCACCTCACCCCGCCCCTACTCGTTCTTCTCGATCCGCTTCCTCACTCTCTCCGCCAGATCCGCATCCCCGATCTCCGCCGCCAGCTTCTCCCGGTCCTCGGGGGCGTAGCGGTCATCTCCCGCCGCCGCGGCGATGAAGCAATCCCGCGCCGCACCCGCCGGGACCTGCGCAGCCGTCTCCAGCACGCTCGCCGCCATCGCACCCCGGGCCAGTGCCGCCAGCGCCGTCTGCCGCAGCTGCGGATCCCCGATCGCCGCCAGCACCTGGAAGCTGCTACTGAGATCCGCACCATCCTGGATCATCACCCCGTGCACCGCCATTTGCACCAGCCCGGCATCCAGCTCCCCGCCGGGCCCGCCCAGCATTCCCTGCCCCGCCATCGCCTCCAGCAGCTCCGCCACCTCGCCGATGTAAGGGCGTTCCGCCACGTCTAACAACTGGCGGCAGGCCGCACCGCGTGCCTCCTCCGGCAGTGCCAGCAAGGCCTGCACCGCCTCTGCCGGTGCCAGCGGTGCGATCTCCTCCTGCGTCCAGTACTTCGTGAAAGTCTGCAGCACCACGGGATCCGTCTCCTGCGTGTAAAACTCCGCCGGCTGTCCGTTCCGGTCCATCAGCAGTTGGACCATCCGCGCCGCATAGCGATCCCGCGTATCCACACCCCTCGCCACCGCCACTCCGCCGAAAGGGTCCTGCACCATGGTCGGGGCCGGCGGCACATCCCGGTAGCGGTCGACCAAGCCGCGCAGCCGTGCCATCTCCTCCGGCTTGCCCTCGGCGAGCAGCGCCGCCACCGCGTCCGCCTGGCAAAATCCCGGCATGCCTGGCAGCAATTCCTCCAGCAGCTCCGATTGACCGCTCCAGCGCATCGCCCGCAACCAATCCTTCGCCACCCCCACCGACTCCGTGCCGAAGCGCCGCGCCGCGATCCAATCCCACACCGTCCGCGACTGCTCTGCCATCGCGATCGTCAGCGCCTTCTTGATCTCGCGGTTGTCCGCACAGGTCTTGTAGCGCTTCCCGTCCAGCGGGCCCAGCAGCCGGTCCATCGCTCCGCCCAGATCCTTGCGGATCCACTCCTGGAAGAGCTCCAGGCGCGCCGTCTGAAAGGCTTCCGCGTCCAGCCCCGAGTGCTCCAGCTCATCTAACAGACGTGCGAAGCCGCGCCCCGCTTCCGCAGTGGAAGTCCCGCGCGCTACCGACTTCGCCGGCACCCGCCATTCCCCGGCCCTGCCTCCGGCCACTTCCCCTGCCGGGCCGACCGCAGCGCGCGCCGCCAGCAGAAATGCCGCCGCATGCGTGCTGGCGAGACCGAGCAGCACCAACAGCAGCTTCACTCCCCGCTTCATCGTGCGCCCGCGCCCTCCTCGCGCTGGGTTTTCTTCTGCGCCACCACCGCCGCGATCATCCCGCTGGCGTGCTCGCGCACCCGCTCATCCGGGAACTTCTCCAGCGCCGCAAGACAGGCCTGCGGATCGCGGCCATGCCAATCCGAAAAGAGCTGGCTCACCGCGGCGATCTCTTCATCACCCTGCAACTGATAGCCGCCGGGATAGCCCTGCAGCACCGCGCTGATCTGCTCGATGCTGAGATGACTCTTGCTCAGGTCGGGATATTTCCCTCGCTCGATCCCCGACTCCTGCAGCCACTCCAGGGTCTCCAGCGGGCGCTCTGGCATAAGCTGCCATGCCAGCAGGACCCGCAGCTCCTCCTCCTGCGCCGCGACCGCCGGCCAGCCCGCACGCGCCCGTGTCATCACCTCCTCCAGCGGTATCCGCCCGTCGCGCGCCGCCTGGCACCACTGGTACATCTCCGGCAGCGCCTTGTACACCGAGGAGGGCAGGCAGCGGTAATTTTCATTCCACCACTGCAGGCCCACCTCCTCGCGCAGTTGATCGGTCAGGCTACCCGTCTTCTGGATCTCCTTCCGCTCATCATCGTGGGTCTTGTCCGCTCCGCTGGACTCCTTCTGCTGCGCTGCGGCGAATTGCTTCTCACACTCCGCCAGCAGGCCGGGCGGGAATCCCGCCGTGCGGATCTCCTCCAGATTTTCTGCAAAGTCCGCCCGGCTCGACAGGCTCTCCAGCAGGATCCGTGCGCCCTGACCCTCTTGCAGCACCGCCAGCATCCCCGCGATCTGCCCGGCCACCGGCTTCTTCCGGTCCAGCAGCTCGTAAACCAGGACCACCCGGTCCTCGAAGCGCGACATCCCCGCCGCCAGATCTAACAGAACCTGCGGGCCTTCCTGCGCCGCCGCCTCTCCGGCGAACTGGCGCAGGGCTCCGGCCGCCTGGGGATACTCCGCGACCAGGCGCGCCAGATCGCGGTAGCGCCCACCCTCCTGCACCCACAGCTTCATCTCATCCCTCACGCGGATCGTGCTGCTGCCATGGTCATTCAGCTCGAACCAGCGCAGTGCCGCCGCAGGATCCTGCTCCAGCCACAACGCATAGGCCGCACAAGTCTCCGCGCTCAGCGGCACCATATCCCAGCCATCTGCTTCCAGCCAGCTCTGCAGATCGGTCCCGACCGGTGCTAATCGCCTCGCCTCCTCCATCCCCTTCTTCACCAGCGCCGCCAGATCCGCGCCCGCCGGGATTTTCGCCCGTGCCGCCGCGACCTGCTCGCGCCAGGGATGCAGCGCCAGCTCATCCGCTGCGGCCTGCTTCTCGGCCGCGCGCTGCCGCACCCGCTCCTGCAGGCCCGCCAGCGTCATCGGCATGGATGCAGAAGAATTCACACTCCCGGCCGCCGCAGCAGCCGCCGTGTTCCTTCCCGCCATCTCATCCTCGCGCGGCCACGACTTCCCCAGCCACGACGCCACGCCATGCGACACCAGCAGCGCGCCAGCGATCCACATAACACGAGCGCCCCCGGTCACAGCCACCCCACCATCAAGCCCGGCCCATTCCATAGGTCAAGGACGCACCGCACTCCGCACTCCGCATCACTTCCCCACGGCTCCGGCCGCGATCTCGCCATCGATCTTGGTCTTGAACTTCGGCGTGCTCACTTGCTCCGCCCACTTCCGCGCCGTGGTCACGTCGCCACTCGCGAGTGCCTGCCGCGCGTAGGCCATGGAGACCGCCTCCGCTTCCGATAAAGCCAGCTTCGGCTTGGCCGCGAGCAAGGCATTCACCTTAGACATCCCATCCGGGCCCGCGATGTTCCGCGCCAGTCCGCGCAGCAGGATCGCCCGGTCGCTATCGGAAAACTCCCCGCCACGCATCCGCGCCAGCATGGCGTCCAGCGGCTCCGGCGACTTCGCGAAGAGCGAGAAGACCAGCGCCTGGCGGTGCTCCCCCTGGCCATAGCGCGCAATCAGCTTCAGCGCCTCATCCCAAGCCCCGGCCTGCGTCAGCCGCTCGAAGGCTGCGTGCCACATCCCGCCGCGATACCTTTCTTGGAGATCCGGGATTTCCCGCTTTTCGGCTGTTCAAATTTCGCGCCTCTTTCGCGTACTTTCGCGGTTAAAATCAAATCGCACCCTAACTCCGCGGCCACACGGAAAGCACGACGTGAAATCCACGAAGTCAGCCTGAAGTAAGCACCATTCCACACAGCCTCTTGGAATCCATCATGTATTCGATCGAAAGATTCTTCGCCGTTTTGCAGGATATCAAAGTTGCTCACTACATCAGCGCAAGCCTCTACCGGGCGGAGGCGAAGGAGAAATGCCTTCAGTGCGACAGAACGATGGCAGGGGGCCGCGACTACACCCGGGCCAATTGTCGGGTTGAGAATCCAACCGGCAATTCGCTGCCCGATTTCGTTGCTCTGTACGGGGGCGGAAACCTCTGGAGTGAGAGGGTGGTCGCACTGGTCCAGTCGAAAGGGCTTACCGGCTATCGGGCCACTGAGATCGAGTTGGTGCCCTTGCTAGGATCCACGCTTCCAGTAGAGCGCCAGCGCTACTACGCGGTCGACTTCACCGGACGGGTGGAAGTTTCGCGTCAACACTTCGATGACAATCTGGGACAAGTTTGTCCTGCCTGCGGCACATGGAGGCCCACGCGCGGGAAAGTCTCATGGGGGGACAAAACCGTAGCCATCCGCACCGACCTCGGCCCACTTCCCGATTTTACAACCGGGGGGAACGTTCGGGTTGGCAACCATCTTTGCAGCCGGGCCTTCGTCGACTTGGTCAGGGATCACTCCTTCACCGGCTTCAGCTTTCGTCCCGCCGCACGCGGCCTGCCCCGCGTCGACCTGGCAAATCCATCTTGGTTTGACACCTTCCGCGAGCAAGCGCGGACCTCATATCCGGAACTGCTAGAAGAATAGCCCGAAGCTGCCACAAACCGCTTCCCGAACCTCCCCTGCCTTCTCCACTGCTCGCTGCTCACTCGGCACAAATGCCTTTCCTGAACACTGAACACTAGCAAACTCACCTCACCTCCCCGAAGCCGGCGGCCCACCCGCACCTGGCACATGTGCCGGATCAGGCCCCGCTTCTTCCTTCTCCTTCGCCCGCTTCACCGCCTCATCCCAGTCCTTCTTCGCCTTCTCCTGCTCCGCCTTCACCGCGGCCAGGTCCAGGTGATCCTTCACTTGCAGCACCTCGCCCACATCGCCGCGGCTGCTGCCATAGGCGACCAGCATGATCGAGCAATGCGCCAGCTCCTCCGGCTCCGCCGAGAAGCTCACCGAGATCACATCCGCCGGCTGCTGATACACCACTGGATTCACTAGCAGCTTCGCCGAGAGCCGATGCTTCCCCGCCGCATCCACCATCTCCAGCTCCGCATAGGTGAACTTCTCCAGGAAATCCGTCTTCTTGAACTCCACCCACACCAGGGTCCCCGCATCCCCATTCGGCCGCGACTTCATCACGATCCCCAGCTTCCCCGCCTCCTCCTTCGACATCGGCCCCACCCCGATCATCCCGAAGCAGGGACTCGCCAGCAGCAGGAGCCACACGAAAAGCAACAAGGCCCGCGAGAGGAAATTCGCCTTCATGTATGACGAGACACGGCAGAGGGGAAATCCTTGGGAAAAAAAGATCCAGTCCCTCCCGGTCGTTCCTTCGCGGTTGAAGATCCAAACCACGGATTTACACAGATGGACACGGATGAAAGGCAAGGATCATGGACCCCAGCCCATTCTTGATCCGTGCTCATCCGTGTAATCCGTGGTTAGCCTCTCCGGCTGTTCAGATTTTCGCGTCCATCCGCGCCCTTTCGCGGTTAAAAACAAAGCTCACCCGGATCCAGCGGCCGCCCCCGGAGAGTAGAGGGTGAACCCTCGCGCTGATTCACGGCAGCAAGGCTGCCTGCCGGAAAGCGGCAGCAGGCTGCGCGCACTCCAAGGCCGCTGCGCGCCGGGAGATCCATCTGCTCTTATTCGTCCGATTCGTCCGATTCGCGGTGCCTCTCACTTCACCTTCCCCGGCGCTTCTCTGCCTTCTTCAGCGCCTCTTCCTGGACCCGCTTGTCTCCGATCGCCGCGAGGATCTTCTCCCGGTATTTCCCGTCCATCTCCGCGAACGCCGCGGGCCCGGACAGCAGCGCATCCCGATCCGGCCCGGCCGGCAAGTTCGGCAACTGCCGGATCAGATCGCCCACGCTCGATGGCTGGTGCAGGCAGTAGGTCCAGTAGAGCAGGATGTGCCGCAGCTCATCGCGCCGCACCGCCAGAGCCTGGACCATGATCTCCGCCGCATCGTGATAGCCCCCGTCCGGCAGCCCGTTGAAGCGCAGCGCCGCGTGCACGATCTCCGGCGTCACATCGCCTGGCTTGTCCGGCACCAGCCCGGCGGCATCCAGCGCATTGAGCAGCCGGGCCGTTTCCGCATAGCCGCCGCGGCGCTTGCCCGCCACCAGATCGTACACCGCGTCCGCCTGCATCTCCTTGGGCAGCTTCAGCAGCGCGGCCACCGCCAGATCCCGCTGCAGCGGTGCGGCCTCATACTTCACCCAGGACTCCTGCAACTGCTCGCGCACATCGTAACCGCCCCGCTCATCCTCCTCTCCATCGAAGAGCCGCGCCGGATCGCCCCCGCACAATTGCACCTTCCGCTTCGCATAGGCCGCCGCCTCCTTTCCCTCCGGATCCCCCAGCCCCCACCGCATCTCTGCCAGCTGCGCTGCATCCGCCTGTGGTGCCAGCCCCACGAAGCACGCCTCCAAGCCGGCTCGCGGCATCCCCGAGCAATTCTCCAACATCTGTGCCGTGCGCCCCTCCGCCAGCAGTGCCTCTGCCCACAGCTCCGCCACCGCACTACTAGAAGACCCGTACTTCCGCGCCACGATCCAACCGATCACCTTCTCCGCATCGCGCAGCATCCCCTCCCGCAGATCCGCCGCCAGCGCCTGCCGCACCGCCTCATAGCGCACCATGTTCCGCGGCGCGTAGAGGAAATCCAACGCCGTCCGCAGGTCCGCGTGCACCCACCTGCGGAAAAGCTCCGCACGCGCCGCGCGGAATTCCTCCAGCCCCAGCCCGGAGTCAGGGCGCTCCAGCGCTGCCAGCGGCTCCTGCCACTCCGGCACCTCCACCGAGCCCTGATCTTTCCTCACGCCCGCATCCTCCCGATGCCAGTCCTCCGAAAGCTTGTTGTCTGCGCGATATTTGAAATCCCCGCCCAGCTGCTCCCGCAGATCCGGGATCGCCTCCAGCAAGTCCACCAGTTGCTCCGGCTTGAGTTCATTCACGCCCTCGTGCAACTCGCGCAAGGCGTCCGGTCCATTCGCCCCCGCCAGCCATTGCAAGCTCGCCACCGGATCGAGATCGAAGACCCGGCGAAACACCAGCACCCGGAGTCTCGCATCCAGCTGCGCCGCCTCCGGCCACGCCGCCTTCACCCGCCGCAGCACTTCCTCCGGCGGTAGCCGCCGCTCCCGCATCTCCGCGCACCAAGTGGCGAATTCCGGCAGCTTCTCCACCAGCGTGGCCAACGGGGTCCGCCACGATTCGCCGGGGTAGCCAATATACTGGAGCCGCACCTCCAGCGGCAGATCACTCAGGTAATTGCCGTTCGTGTGCACAAAGGAAGCGATCACATCCCTCATTTGGTAGCGCTGGATCATGCTCTCCGTGTAGCCCGCTTTCTGCATCAGCTCCTCGACGCTCGGTCCATTGGGCTTCGCTTGCGCTTGTGCTTTGCCCAGCGCCATCAGCATCCGGTCGATCAAGCGGAGATTCTCCATGATCGTCGGGTCCAGGAATGGGCGGACCTCCAGCAGATGATCCTTCACGAAGGCACCATTCGCCAGCACCAGCTCCAGCAGCGCCTGCCGGTCCTCCCGCTGCGGCAGGCTCTGCGCCAGCCGCAGCGCAAACTCCGGGCCGCGCTGCTTCGCCAGGCCCAGCGCCGCATCCAATAGCACATCCGCCAGTGCCGGATAACGCTCTAACAAATCTGCCAGCCGCTCCTTCTTGCCCTCGCCACCCAGCCAGCGCTGCAACTCCCGGCTCAGCTGCATGCAATCCCGGTAGCGCGCCGTGACTGCCAGCCATCCGATCGCCGCGGCCTCATCCCGCTCCAGCCACATCTGGAATGCGGCCCGGCTTTCCGCCTTGCCCAAGTCTTCCTTCCTCTGCGCCGCCACCTCCAGCAGCGCCTTCAAATCCGCATCCGCAGGGATCTTCTCCCGCGCCGCCGCCACTCGCGCCGCGCGCACTTCATCCTTCGCCTCCTCTTCCGCCGCCCGCTTGTCCGCTGCAACCCGCTCCATCCCCGCCCGCACCAACTCGGCAAGCAAGTCCCCCGCCTGATCGCCATTCGCCGCGGGAACCGGTGCCACAGGATTGGGAGTAGGAGCAGCAAGTTCTGCACCCAGCAGCGCCGCATGACTCCACAGCATCGCCATGCCACCAGCACCCAGCCCGCCCAGCCGCGACTTCAAGTTCAAGCTCCTCTTCCGCTTCATATACCCATCAAGCCCGCCCCGCCGCCGGGGTCAAGAACGCAGCAACAACTCTCCCGCTTGCGTGGCACAACTCTTTCATTCCCGGTCTGGAAATTGGAACCACGGATGAACACAGATGGACACGGATGAAAGGCAGGGATCATGAACCCTAGCCCATTCTTAAATCCGTGCTCATCCGTGCAAATCCGTGGTTTGATCTTCGGCTGTTCAGATTTCGCGTCCTTTCGCGGTTCCCCTCCTTGCCTTCCTCCTACCTTCCTCCTGTAAAAAAACAATCAAGGGAGGGCGCGCACAACTGCCCGGCTCGGCTTGAAATGCAGGATTTGAACAGGAGAAAGGCAAGAGAAAGACAAGGAGGAAGAAGCCCGGCCAAGGTCGACTTCCGTGTGTTCCGTGGTTAGCTCTTCTGCCTTTCAAATTTCGCGGTTTTCGCGCCATTTCGCGGTTAAAAACAAAACTCACCCGGATCCAGCGGCCGCCCCAGGAGAGTAGAGGGTGCCCCCTCGCGCTGCTTCACGGCAGCAGGGCTGCCTGCCGGAAAGCGGCAGCAGGCTGCGCGCACTCCAAGGCCGCTGCGCGCCGGGAAATCCATCTGCTCTTATTCGTCGGATTCGTGGTGCCTCCCTCCTGCCTTTCATCCGTGCCATCCGCGCTATCCGTGGTTAAATCTCCGGGTCTCCACCCGCCATGACCACCGCCCTCATCTTCGACCTCGACAACTGCCTGGCCCCCGCCACCGCGATCGGCAGCGATCTCTACACCCCCGCCTTCGACGCGATCCGAGCGACCAACCACGGCCATCTAACAGACGAAGCCCTCGCCCGGGCCTGCCACGACATCTGGCGCCACCCGCTCGATTGGGTCGCCGCCCGGCACCACTTCACCCCCGCCATGCTCGCCGCCGCCTGGCAGGTCTTCACCACCATGGAAGTCACGCAGCCCATGCAGGGCTACGATGACCTCCCCGCCCTCCGCGATCTCCCCGCCGCACGCTTCCTCGTCACCACCGGCTTCCGCCGCCTCCAGGCGAGCAAGATCGCCGCACTCGGCATCGCCCCCTTGTTCACCGAAATCCACATCGATGCCATCGACGAACCCCAGCACCGCCTCGGCAAGGCCGGACTGATGCAACAGATTCTAACAGACCATCAGCTCGCCCCCGCCGAAGTCCTGGTCATCGGCGACAGCGCCCACTCCGAAATCGCCGCCGGCAACCAGCTCGGCATCCGCACCGTCCAGACCCTCCGCCCCGGCGTCCCCCATGCCGACAACGCGACTTTCCACATCCACTCCCTCAGCGAACTCCCCGCGCTCATGAAGTGAACACCCGCCGCACTTCTCAACGCTTCCGTGTGTTCCGTGTATTCCGTGGTTGGCCTCTTCGGCTGTTTAGATCCGCGCCCATTCCCGGTCTGGAAATCGGAACCACGGATGAACACCGATGAAAGGCAAGGATCATGAACCCCAGCCCATTCTAAATCCGTGTTCATCCGTGTAATCCGTGGTTAAATCTTCTGCCTTTCAAATATTCGTCAGATTCGTCCGATTCGTGGTGCCTACATCAGCCTCCCTCCGCCTCTCAAAAATCCGGCACCGGGCCCCTTGGGATACCATCTTCCCCGCTCATCTCCGTCCTCACCTTCTCCCTCAATCTCTCATCCCCCACCCACTCCAGTAACTTCCCCCGCAGCTCCGGCCCCAGATAGCTCAGCCCCGCCATACCCGCCACCAGCGCATCCCGGTCCCCGCCCGCCGGCAAGCCTGGCAGCACCGCTAACAGATCATCCACTCTCGCGTACGCCGGATCCCACATCGCCTGCTGCAGGAAGTAGTGCCGCAGATCATCCCGCTGGATCACCCGCGCCAGCTCCAGCAACTTCGCCGGCGTCCCCTTGTCCCACTCGGGGCGCATCTCCTCGGCCTGTGAATCCTCGATCATCTTCCAGGCCTGATGTCCCTTGATCTCTCCCACCAGCCCCTGCCCATCCAGCGCATCCAGCAACTCCGCCCGCGCCGCATAACCGCCGCGACGCTCCTCCTCCATCATCCCCAGCGCCGACTGCTCGCGCAGCTCTGCCGGGAACTTCATCAGCACCGCCACCGCATCCCGTGGCGGCAGATTCGCCGACTCCCGCACCACCCACATCGTGGCCAGCGCCTCGCGCATCTTCCCGCTCTCCTCACCCGCGAAGATCGCGGCGGGATCATCCTTCCCCAGCCTCAGCTTGCGCTCCGCATACGCGTTCACCACATCCGCCCCGCCGGCATCCTCTCCCAGCAGGTCCAGCCGCGCCCCCACCTGCGCCAGTTGCTCCGCATTCGCTTGCCGGGCCAGGCTGGGCAGGGTCCCGCGCAAGAGCTCCCCGGGCAGCAGGTCCAGGTGCTCCAGCACCACCGCGACCTGCCCCTGCTCCAGCAGCGTCTCGCTCCACTTCATTACTAAACCCATCGTATTTGAGCCGTAGCGCCGCTCCGCGATCCACCCCGCCACTTCATCCGGATGCCGCGAGATCTCCTCCTTGAGCTCGCGGTAAAGCGAGCTTCTCGGCTCCGCATAACGCCACCCGGACTCCGGCCGCCAGAGCACATCCATCGCCGAGACCAGATCACGTCGCAGCCACTCGCGGAAAAGCTCCTCCCGCACGAGCAAGAAGTCCTCCCGCGATAGCCCGCTGCCCGGCTGCTCCAGCTCACCCAGCAAGCGCCGGAAGCCCGCCGGCCCCAGCCCTGCCAGGCGCTTCTCCACATCATCCCGCTCCCGATCCACCGACTTCCCCGGCATCGCCCAGGCCCTCTCAGCCGCATCTGCCACACCCGCATCATTCCCATCGCCACCGCTCCGCCCCAGCGATCTAGCCACCAGATAGGCGCCGAGATGCGTCGCGACTAGCAGCAGCACGATCGCCCCCCACGCCCTTGCCCGGCCCTTCCGCTCAGACTTCATCATTCTCCCTCCGCCTCCTCATCCGGAAGAAATTTACTCCATCCCGCCTGACCCCGCAGCCCGGCGCTCGCCTTCGCATATCCCTGCGGATCGATCTTCTTCCAGCTCGCCAAGCTCGAGCGGCACTTCCCCCCGAAATCCTCACCTGCCAACTCCGCCACATCGGGATACGCCGCCATCAGCTTCAGCACCTGCTCGCCGGCGATCCCGTCCGCGTCCTCGCCGAATAGCCCCTCCAAGTCTCCTCCGCCCTCCTGATACCACTGCATGCTCGCCGCCGGATCCTCCCTGAATATCTCGCGGAAGACCAGCGTGCGGAGCTTTCCCTCCAGCCCTGCCGCTGCCGACTCCGGCCACGCCTCCTTCACCCGTGCCAACACCTCGTCCCCACTCATGCGCCCGTCCGATACCTCATCGCACCAGGTTCGGAACTCCGGCAGGCGCTGCTTGAAATCGGTGGTGTAACTCCGCCACGAACTGCCCTCCGCCGCCATCCCCGCGACTTGCAGTTCCAGCGACGGCGGTGCCTCCGATGCTCGCGAGGCCATTACCTGGTCGAGCTTCCGCTTGAACGCCTCTTCCTCGGCCATTTGGCCCTCCACCTCATGCGCGGCTTCCTCGATCTTCTCACGATACTTCAGCAGCATCGCTTCCGGCAGCCCCGCCTTCCGCATCGCATCCTCCACCTCTTCCGCCGGCCCCGCCCCTATCAGGGCACTGAGGAAGCGCGTCTCCAGCCCGCCCTTCAAGTATGGCCCCAACTCCGCCAGGTGGGCTTTCACGAAGTCCACATCATCCAGCGCCGTGGAGATGAACTCCAACTGCTCCTCCGGATCCTTCAGCGACTTCGCCAGCGCGAAGCTGAACTCCGCACCGCGCTGTTTGGCCAGTTCCTCTGCCGATTCGAACAAGATCCCCTCCGCCGCCGGATAGCGATCCATCAAGGCGGTCAATTGCGCATGCCTGCCACCCTCACCCAGCCAGCGCGAGAGCTCCACCTTTAGCGTTCCCAGCTCCTCATACCCCGCCGTCCCCGCCAGCCATCCCAGCGCCGCCGTGGCATCCCGGTCCAGCCACACCCCGAAGGCCGCCACCACCTTCTCATCGCCGATTGCATTCGTCGGCGCATTCTCCACCAGCGCCTTCACATCCGCATCCGCCGGGATCTTCTCCCGCTCTGCCGCCACCACCTTCGCCCAATTCGCCTCCCGATACTCCAGCAGTCCCCCACGCCGATTCTCCTCCTCCGCCCGCACCAGCGCCCGCCGCTTCAGCTCATCGATCATCGCGCGCTGCTCCCGCTGGATCTTCGACTCCAGCGGCAAGGTGCCGACTCCACCTCCCTCCTCTTTCGACGTTCGAGCTTCGGCCTTCGAGGTTCGAGCTTCGCCTCTGCTCTCCTTTCCCGCCGCCAATCCCATCCACACCACCAGCCTATGGCTCAGCAGCAGACCGGCCACGGCAGCAAGGAGCGGGATGAGCGGCGGCTTTCGACCGGGCATGAGCTTCAGCGGGCAGGATGCAAAAGCGCGGACCCATTTGGAAAGGACATAACTGCCGCCCCGCGGGATGAGCGGAAATCACCGCAGGGCCCGCACAGGCGTCCGGGCCCCTACGCGATCAGGTGTATTTAGGGGAAGTTAATTGATTCCCCATCACCTGCCCCCTAGACCTCCCGCCCGCTCCGGCGGCACACCCACACACACTCCCGATCTAACAAAAGATGAGATCCCCGGCCCTGCTCTGCACCCTCGCCCTTCCCTTGCTCGCCTGCGCTCCCAGCGCGGAGGCAGCCGTGACCCTCGACACCTCCGGCGGCAGTGGCGCGCCGGTGACGGTGACGCTGCTCTCGCCCATCACCTTCACCATCACCGTCCAGCAAGGGGTGTCTGCACCCATCTTCGTCTTCGATGGCTTCGGGGCGGACTTCGGGGGATCGGTCACTGGCTCCATCACCTATTCCGTGAATGGCGGCCCGGCAAAAGCGATCAATTACATGGGCTATGGCTACGCCAACAACGACATGACCGAGGATGACATGTACCTCTACGGGGATTTCGTGGCCCTGAACCTTGGAGACACCGTGGTCCTCAGCGCTGGCAGCCTCACCACGAGCGATATCATGGAGAGCTCCGTGCCCACTGACACCTCGTCCAGCGTCTTCATCGCCCAAGACTTCGGTGTCAGGATCAGCGACACCGCCGCCGTCGTTCCCGAGCCCAGCTCGGCATTGCTCCTCGGGCTTGGTGGCGCCGGCTTCTTCCTGCGCCGCCGCCGCGCCGCTTGAGCCAGCCAATTGATCATCATTCCCACCCTCCGGCAGGCGGTCCAGTGCGGCCGCTTGCCGGAGGGCCTGCGTTCACTGTTAGAATCGGGGGCGATCCATTTCAGGGACGTCCTCCACAGATTCACCGCCTCCCGCGTGGATCGTGGCCCATCACCTCCGCCGGGTCCATCCTTGGGTCTCCCGGGCCCGGGTCCAGTCCCTTCACCCCGCCCTGCTGCTCCACCGGCCCGGACTGCCCCCTGAGCTCCACCGGCCCCGACCTCACCACCAGCCACACGATCGCGATCAGCATCGCGGTCAGGACCATCATCGCCAGCAAGGTCGGATCAAAGCGCCTTTCCTCTGCCGGGGCATAGGAGCGGGCTTCAAAGTGGAAATCAGTCCCCAAGGAGTCGCGATGCTTCATCATATATACGTGTGCAGGTAAGAGTGAGTTGGCCGCTCCCTTCGCACGCCGCGTGCCGCCCTTCCTGGCCGCGCGGATCCGCCAAAATCCGGCGAATCCCCCGCCCGGGTGCCCGCCACGCCATGCACTCTGCCGCAGCCTCCCATGCAGCTTGCAGAGCGAGCTGCCTTCCGTGCATTCAAAATTCGTTGGAATCGCGCCTTTGCCAGCTTCGGTCGCGGATTCCCGGCCAAGCATTTTTCCCTGCTCACGGCGGTGATCTAACAGATCGAATCAAGCTGGATCCTCCTTCCCGCCTGCATCCGCTACGCACGCGCCATCCCGAACGCCGTTCCATCCCTCGGCTCCGCCAAGGGCTTGGCAAGCAACCCTGGCACCGCCCCTGCTAAAAGGACGACCGCACCCGCCGGCTTGGATCGCATCCGCGGCGGGCACCGCATTCGCTCGCTCACCCGACCCACCCCACCCGCCACGTGTCACCCGATTGAATTGAATTGATGGACCACAGCCAGATTTCTTGTCCGCGGATCTATTCACGCTTTCCGACTGCGCCTCTCATTTGCTCGGCGGATAGCCCTCGGATCAGCGGACAAGCACCCGGCTGCCCCCCTCCTCAAATCGGAGCATATCGGATCGATTCCCCCCTCCGCTTGCGCGCCTCCCGATGACTCCTTCCGTCATCCATCTACAAATGGATGGATGACTGACCGCAGTCACAACCCAACCGCGCACGCGACGGATTGATCCTTGCTTCGATCCCCCTACTTCCATCGTTTGGCACGTGGCGTACCCTTTCGCCACAGCCCCCGCGTCCACCTACTTTCCCCCCGCAAACGAACCGGACCCGCACCCCACGGACCTAGCCGGAGCATCCCCACTCTCCTGGAGATGCTCCGGCTATTTCGTTTATGGATATGGGAGAAAGGGTGACTTGCGCCCGTGTCCGGGAGGAGCATCCGCGCCGTACCCTGCCCGGATGCCTGCCGCGCAGCCCGACCTGACCGCCGCCCTCTCCCACCTGCCCGAGGGCGAGCAGCTCGCCCTCGCGATGATCTCGCCCGCAGTCCACTTCGCGACCTGCGTGACGATCAAGGACCGCAACAACCAGCCGCTGCAGAATCCGCCGCCGAATGTGCTGCAGCGCCGGATGAGCACCGCCTTCGAGACGCTGATGGAGCGCGGGGTGGGCAAGATCCGCATGATCGTGGTGAAGCCGCGGCAGGTCGGTTGCAGCACCTTCGCCCAGCACATCATGTATCACTTCGGCCAGCGGCGCGCGGTGGAGGGCATCGTGATCTCCGATGTGAAGGAGCACTCGGAGGAGTTGCTGCAGAAGCTCAAGAGCTACGGCCACAGCGACCGCTTCCCCTGGGGCCGGCGGATGGGCGGGACCAAGCGCACCGTGACCTGGGACCACGGCACGAACTGGACGGTCGATAGCGCGGAGAATCCGGATGCCGGTGTGGGCGGCACGCGCCAAGCCGCGCACTTCTCGGAGGTGGCCAAATGGCCGGCCACCGCGGTGAAGAACGCGGAACGTACGATGGCAGCCGTACTTCCCTCGCTCGGCGGCTCGCCCTCGGTGGTGATCGCGGAGAGCACGCCGGAGGGTGCCTTCGGCTGGTTCTTCGATACCTATGCGGCGGCGTTGCGGCTGGAGGAGTTGCTCGCGCTGTTAGACTCGAGCTGCGCGCCGGAGGAGGTGTGGGTGAAGGTCTTCGCCGCGTGGTGGGAATTCCCCGAGCACCGCCGCGGCAAGGCGGTGAGCGCGGGCGAGATCGGGCGGATCAGGGAGACGCTCTCACCCAGCGAGGAGCAGGGCATCGAGCGCCATGCCTGGGACTGGGAGCAGATCGCATGGCGCCGCGATACCATCGACGCAAAGTGCAATGGCTCGGAGAAGATCTTCGACTGCTACTACCCGGAGGACGATGTCTCCTGCTGGGCCGCCAGCGGTGCGCCACGCTTTGAGATGAGCGTGCTGATGGATATGGATGCCCGCGCGCGACAAGCGATGTCCGAGACCGGTTGGCTGGTCGCGCAGGAGACCGGCGGCGTCGCCTTCTCCCCGCAGCGCGATGGCAAGGGCGAGCTGCAAGTCTGGGAGCGGCCGCGCGAGGGCATGCGCTATGTGATCGCCTGCGATCCTGCGACCGGCGAGAGCCAGACGATCGGCGCGGACCCGGATCGCACCTCGATCCAAGTCTGGCGCGCTCGTTACTTCGATACCGGCCTGGACCGGGCGATTCCGGCCCGGCTGGTGGCCCGGATCCGCCCCCCTTTCACCGGGGATGACGATGTGGCGGCCGGCCACGTGACCCGCCTGAGCCAGTGGTATGGCCATGCGCTCGTGGCGCTGGAGGTGAACCAGGGGTTGCAAGTACTACGTCTCCTGAAGGACGCCGGGGTCCCGCTCTACAAGCGGGTGGTGGAGAGCGCGCGCACGAAATCGCGGGAGGAGCAGTATGGCTTCAAGCTCACCGATGACAACCAGCGCCGGATGGTGATCGAGGGACTCGCCGCCGCAATCCGCAACCGCGAGGTGGAAGTCCTCTGCCGCGACTGGATCCACGAGGCGATGGTCTTCATCACCAAGTCCAACGGCCGCAGCGAGGCGGCACCCGGCGAGCACGATGACGATGTGATGGCCGCCGCGATGGCTTGGGAGGTCTTGCCGAGTGCCGGGGAGTTCTGCATGAGAAGAGCCCGCGGCACCGAACCCGGAGACCGCGGCAACGGCGGCTGGGAAAGGGTGAGTGCTTGGAAGTAAGCTCGATAGAGCCTGAGAATTTCCCCAAATCTCCATTTTCCCCATTGGGAAATGGGTCCTTTTAGGAAAAACGTGTCGCTTTTTTCTCAAAAATACCTATTTTCCCGCGGAGGAAAATAGCTCTTTGAAGCAAATAACTGAAAATAAGTTGCTTTCGTTAGTCGAGCCCGGGGGGATAATTCTCGGATGCTTGCATGTGCTGGCGTCGACCTCTCATTGCGAGCCCTTCATGGGTGACCCCACGGTAGAACTTTCTTGGCGCTCGCTGGGAGAAACGGACGAGATCTTCCAATTTGTGGTGGAGGCAAAGTCGCGAAGCACTCCCGAAGCAATAGAGAGGGCAATTGCCAAAGCGAGTGCCACGGGAGGGGCTCCTCTGATTCTCGTCCCTTATCTTTCCGACAAGCGCTTGGATGAATTGGAACAAAGAAGGGTAAGCGGGATCGATGCCTGCGGAAATGGCCTGATCATCTCGCCGGGCAAACTGCTTGTCAGCCGTCGTGGCAACCCCAACCTCTATCCGGACAGCCGCAGCTTGAACAAGCCGTTCAACGGTCGCTCGGCGATGGTCGGAAGGATGTTGCTGGCGCAGGGCAGGTGGCCTTCCCTTAACGCACTGCACCAAGCACTGGCAACCAACGGTGCCGTCGATGAGATCGGGAAGCCGCTGTCGCTCTCACAAGTTTCAAAGGCGGTGAGTGCCCTGGTGGAGGAACGCATCGTCCGAAAGGCAGGTGGATCGATCATCCTTACAGAGCCGTTGCTGCTGCTGGAGGAACTGGCGAAAGCTTGGAAGATGCCAGGGGATCCAGTGACGTATTTTGCCAATGTCGAGGACGGCTTAAATATCGCCGACTGCTTGTCCAGCCTGTCACTCTCCACGCCGGTTGCCGGCTATCAGCGCCTGCTCCGCTGGGGTGTGACCGGGGAATCGTCGGTATCTCTCCACTCGGCACTACCACGTCACGGCCCCCTGAAGATCGCCGTTTCGAACATCTTGATGGCACTCAATGCCATGGGTCGCCGAATCACCAAGGCAGTCACTCCGGGCTTCGCAGACGTGCAGTTCATCGAGACCAAGGAAAGCGGCTTCTACTTCGGGAACATCGTCGGCACTGACGGGCTGCGCTGGGCCAGCCTGCTACAAACCTGGCTGGAGCTCCAGGCGGGCGATGCCCGGCAGCAAGAGAGTGCCCGGGATTTGAAAAAGCGATTGATCGAGGAGATAACAAATGAATCCGGCGTCCCAAGATACCCTGAAGCTTGAGTTCCTTGCACTGTGGAACCACTTGGCAGGCGCAGGTACTCCGCCGCTGGCTATTGCTGGAGGCTATGGCTTGCTCTTGAAGCAGGAAATGCTGCTGGAGCGTGGCGGACAAGGAATCCTGATTCCCTTGGAAAGGTGGAGCCAAGCGGCACCGCGCACGACCAAGGATCTGGACTTCGTGATTGACCTGGCCTTCATCCGCAACGCCGCGGATCAGAAGTCGATGGTAGATGCCCTTGATGCCTGCGGCTTCAAAGTCACGGCACGGAATCCACGCTGGCAGTTTGAGAAATCTGCCGGCGGAGGATCGGTAGTCATCGAGTTTCACGCGGTGACCCCTCCGGAGGGAGAGGCAGAACTCTCCTTCAAGGATCATCGAATCAAGCATAAGCCTTCCCTTGGCAGTGATGGAATCCATGCGCGACACAATCACGAGGCAGGAGGCTGCGAATTGCATCCCCAGACTCTCGATGTGGATGGCATCGGGATCCAGATCCCGAATGCAGTCACCTGGTGCGTGATGAAGTTGACGGCAATGGCTGACCGCCACCAAAGATCCGGGAGATCTGACCTCACGGAAGAGCAACGCCGCTACTCGCGCTCGCAGGCGGAAAAGCATGCGGTGGATGTCTGCCGCATCGTCGCCATGAGCTCCCGGGATGAAGGCAGGCAAGCGATGGAGGTGAAAGCCAAGCTCGAAGGAAGCACGGTCTTCTCCCTCGCCAGACAGATTGCCCACGAGTATTTTGCAGACGAAGATAGCTGGGGCGCGGTCGTCATCGAACGCTTTTGGTCGATGGAGGATCGGCGTGCGATCAGGACCTTGCTGGCGATCTGGTTCCAGCCCGGGTAGCGAGCACTCTCCCATCAATCGGCTGCTCTTCCGGGAAGAGCATTACCGCCCGCGTGGAGGCCCACACTTTGATTGACGAAAATCAAGGCACCGGTGGCTCCGGAGCCGAGTTTGATGGAACGGTGAAATGCGCGTGAATGGTCGGGATGCCATTGAGATGCAGGCGGCCTTGGTTAGGATGAGCGCTTTCCATGCGTCTGCGCACCAAAGTCATCGGCGTCTCGCTTTGCTTCCTGCTAGGGTGCGTCTACCAGTTTTTCACTCTGTGGTTTTGCATGTGGGCTTCCTATCCCGAGCCCGGGGCGGACCGCCTGGAGATGGTGAGCAACCCGAAAGCGGAACTGGGGGAGCAGATGGCGAAGCCCATCACGGTGCCGATGATGTGGCTCATCGGGGTCACGCGCCCGACCACAAACGATTGGGGCATCCTCGGCGGGTGCGTGGCGGTGATCCTCCTGATCTTGGGCTGGCTGCTGCTCTCGCTCGCCTATGGGACGGCGATCTTTGCCAGCGGCAGATTGCTGCTGTGGATCTGCCAGAAACCCGCGCGGGATACGAGCGACGGCTGGTATGATGACTGAATCCCGGGGAGTGGGTGGAATTTGGTTTTAACCGCGGAAGGACGCGAAATCTGAAAGGCAGAAGATCTAACCACGGATTTGCACGGATGAACACAGATTTAGAATGGACTGGGGTCACAGGTCCTTGCCTTTCATTCGTGTCCATCGGTGTTCATTCGTGGTTCAGATGCCTAAGCCGCAAACGGACGAAATTTGAGCGGCCGGAGATCGCATCAGCCGACCCGCTCAGGCGCGGGTCTTGCTCCCGGAACTGCCGGCTTCGATCTCGCCGAGGAGCTTCTCGGGGTCGACGTCTTGCATGAGTTCGGCGAGTTCTTCGTCTTCGTGGATACTGATGCCGAGCTTGTCGCTGATGCGGGTGATGAGGTGCATGAGGCGGGTGTTCTCGCGTTCTTCCAGTAGGCTGATGTGGAGGGTGAGGTTCGCGCGCATCTCCGCGAGGTCCTGCATGCGCTTCTGGGCGATGAGGACGAAGGTGGCGATGAAGATCGATTCCAGGGCCAGGATGAGGGCCAGGATCCTGAGCTCGGGATCGAAGCCGCGGATGGGCAGCAGGCCGCGGGCGGCCAGGACCCAGAGGCCGAAGAGCAGGAGGTGGAGGTAGACGGACCAAATGGTCGCAAGGGACGTGGTGGCGCGGGCGATGAAGCGCTCCGCGAGGGAATGCCGCAGCCGGGCGTCGTGGCGGCGCTTGAGGAGCGCGACGATGTTTCCCACGGATTGCGATTGGCCGGGAGCGGCGGCTTCATCTTCGTTCTGCATCCGCCATCCCTAGCACGAGAGGGGCCGGGTGGAGCGGTCCGCGCGCGGATGAAGAGGGAAACGGCACGGCGAATGCGTTAGATGCGAAATGCGCGGGGAGCGGTAAGCTCCCTTCGTGAACGTCAACCCAAACCACAAATCCATGAAGACCTACCTCATTGCCGCAGCCGCGATCGCACTACTGGCCGCCTGCGAAAGAAAAGAACAGACCACGATCAATCCTCCTGCCGAGAAGAAGGAGACCGTGATCGTGACGCCGCCAGCGGGCGGGACCAAGACGGAGAAGAAGACGGAGACCGAGAAGACCGTGACTCCCAACGGCACCACCACCGAGAAGAAGGAGACCACGGAGGAGAAGAAGTGAAGTAAGGGCAGCGGCAATCCCCTAGCCCGCCAGAAAAGAACCAAGCCGCGATCCGCCAGGGTCGCGGCTTGGTCTTTTTCTTGGGTTTGGGTCGGGGAGATGATTCGGATCAGGGGCTCGCCCGGTGTTGCCGCGGCTGGTCGCCTCACCAGCCGCGGCAGCCGTGGCAGTCCATCATGCCGTGTTCCTGGAGATTGTTGAGCGGCGGGTCCGGTGGCTGGGGCACCATCGGCCCCGCCGCATTTCGGGGGGTGGGTTTGGGTCTACTGAGAATTGCCGGGCGGGAGCCTTGTTGCAGGGGCCGCGCCAAGACTGGGGCACTCCAAAACTACGATGCTTCTAGGAGATCCCCCTGCGGCAGGCTGGCGCAGCGTTGCAGGGTGCAGTCGAGCCCATGCAATTTGCGGTCAATTGTCATTGCTAGCGGTCAATTGACAAATGCACAGGACTGCCGATTTTGCGGGGTCATGACAAAATCTTCCCGAGCTCCCCTCTCCGCCATCCGGATCGCGATCCGGACGTCCAGTTGCATCCGCTTTGAATTCGAGGGCGAGGATTGGATGGTAGAGCCGCACGAGATGTCGCAGAACCGCCGCGCGGCGCTGGTGCTGATGGCGTGGGTGCGGGAGGGACCGGTGGCCGGGCACTGGGTGGTATTCCGCTACGCCCACCTGCGCGGGTTTGAAGCCCTGGGTGCCACCTTCGCGCGGCGTGAGATTCCATCGCTGCTGATGGATTGGCGCGGTCCGCAGAAGGAGCCCGGTCTTGTTAGAGCGGCTGGCCTGGCGCGCTAGCGGAGTGCGCCCGGGCGATGCGGTGCCCAGGGGCGGCGGCTTGGCACGTGACGCGCAAAAGGGTGGCCAGCGGGTCGAGCTGCTGCATCTGCGCCTCTCCCGCATCACCCCACCCTTACTTCTCATCTTACCCTACTCCGTGAAAATCCTGCTCCACCTGGAAGTGGCGGCATCCTGCATGCCTGACGCCTTGGATGAACTCTTCGACCGGCTTCGGATCATCGGCTTCACCGCGCAGGGCGGATCCGGTGCGCTGCTGGAATGCCGGACGCACGACTACGAGAACCTATCCTCCGCACGGCGGGCGGTGGGCGAGGTGGTGGTGGCCTCCGGGGTGCCGGTTTTGGATTCGCGGGTATTCTGCCCGCCGCGCCGGACTCCCACCAGAAGCGGGCCGGGGCGCCGGAAACGCCACGCGACCCGGCCACCAGCCCGCTAACTGACAGCAGGCTGGAGAAAAGGACTGTAACCGCGGTCCCCCCGGATGCGTCAGCAAGGCGAGGGCTTGCTGCATGACGATCGAAGAGGCGGAAGGTTACATCGCACTGAATCTGTTCCAGGATGCCTGGGTCGCACTGGATGCACTGCCAGAGCTCCAGCAGACGGGCTCGGAAGTGCTACGCCTCAGGATCCTCTGCATGATCGGGCTACGGGCGTGGAGCCAGGGTGAAGCGATCGCGCTGATGCTGGCGCAGGGAAACGAACAGGACCGTGAGATCGCCGCGGCCTTCTTTCACGAAGGGGCGGTGTGGCACGCGGCCCACACCGGCCTGGCGCTGGCGCGGCACTGGATCAGTGCAGCGATCGAGGCGCGCCCGGAGCAGCGGATCCTGATGCTGCAGGACCACCGCTTCCCGGAAGGCTTGGTGCGCGGGTGAGTGGGGATTGGCCCAGACCCGTTAGAGTCCGCGCGAAGTTTTGTTAGGCCGGGCGACGGGAACGAATTCAGGTAGATCCGTGCGGCGGTCGAAGAATTCATCCCGCAACTGCAGGCCGCGAATCTCGGCGAAACGATAGAAGCGCCATGGACCCATCCGGTCACTGGGCTTGCACGCAGCGAGGACGAGCGCGTGGGTTTTCGCGGCCTGCAAGAGGGCGTGCGGCTCGATCTCGATTTCTTCTCCCTGGTGCCAGACCACGATCACTCTCTGCGCGGCGATGGCGGCCCGCAGCTCAGACATCGGCACGGGCGATGGTAGCTTGGGCATCTTCAGCGGAGGAGTTGCGGCACTATTGCCAGGAGAAAGGACAGTAGCCCGATCAGCAGGGCAGCTTCCCACCAGAGGGGACTGAAGGGCCGCCGCGCAAAATAGCGGTAGTTGTGTTTGATGAGGAGGAATGATTCGAAAACCCACCTGACGCCGGTGGCGGCGGAACTCGCCACGGGGAGGCCAGCCATTGCACCCTGCCACAATGAGAAGCGCGTGCGAGGGAAATCCGGCACGCAAGCGTACGCGGATTACTTAGTCTAACGTAGTCGTCCGCGGGTCCGCATCGTCGTTCCGCTGCATTGATTACTTAGCTTAGTATTACATCCCTAGTAGAAAACATGAGGCCTCCGCTTCGCATTTGGACGATGGATTCATGCGTGGACGGGCGGCGTGGTGTCGCTTGCCGGACTGCTGCTGGCTTAGCGAGCGGTCGGGAAAAATGACGCATGCACTTTGCAGCGGCTACAGGTTCAGGCAGTGCATTTGTCCGTTTTCTAGCGGTCCCTTGCCTAGCCGGACCAGATGGCAAATCATTGATGGACATAGGATTATCGATCAAAACGAAGGAGAGGCATGCACTTTGCTGAGCGAACTGGACGATGAGAATCTTTTCTCACCACACGCAGCTACTGACCATGAAAACTACGATTGCCATCAGCACAGCCCTCCTCATGGGCGCAGCGGTTTCCCAGGCGGGAGACTATACCCAGACGACGACCACGCAGCAGACCACGCCATCGTATTCCTCGGTGAGTGATCCGCACTGGTTCCTCGGTGGTGGAGTGGACTATATGTTCGATGCGGAGGAAGCCTTTTACAACGGCCACTTCGGTTACGACTTCGGCAACGGCTCCGCGCTGTTCCTGGAATCCGGCTGGATGGGTGAAGAGCAGACCACCTTCCCCTTCCTGGTGAACATCGACATCGACATCGTGCCGATCACCCTGAACTACAAGTACACGCACATGTTCAACGACAAGTTCGGCGCCTATGCTGGTCTCGGCCTGGGTGCATCGAGCGTGGACCTGAGCGCCGGTCTGGCTAGCGATGACGACTGGGTCTTCACCGCTCAGGCCTTCGCCGGGGTGGTTTATAAGTTCAGCCCGAGCTTCGAGACTTACGCCGGTGTCCGCTACATGTGGATGGACGACGTGAGCCTCTTCGGCGCGAAGCTCGACAACCTCGACGACGTGGGCTTGGGAGCAGGCATCCGCTTCAACTTCTAAGCGAAGTCACACGGCTCTAGTAATTCGGTTGATTTCCTAGCGCATCGACAAAAAAACGCCATTTGCAGTGGCAGCCATCCCCTATCGTGGGGATGGCTTTTTTTGTGAGCGGTAGGCGGCAGGAGGGGGCCTGGAGCGGGGACGCGGGATGGGTTCGCACGAATGTCCAAGCGGCTTGAAGAGCCGCGCTGCCGATCCGGTGGACTACTTCGCCGCGGGGCCGGTGGCGCTGCGACGGCGCTGGAGTTCTTCCTTGAGACGGCGGACTTCGCGCAGGCTAGCGAGGAAGTCCCCTAGGAGCTGGTCGAATTGCGCCGAGCTCAGGGATAGGAGCGAGTCGCACGGGCTCGCGCTTCGGCCTGCCGTAGGAGCGGTAGAGGCCGAGGGGTTTTGGGATGGCCAGTGGGAAGCCATATGGAAAGAGATGGGTGAAGTGTAGCGTCGGGAAAGATGCACCCGAAATTGTTAGCCGTCAAATCGGCGGCGGAAGGTATTTTTGGAATGCCGGATCAGGAAGGAATCGGGGAGCTCGCGCGAGGCCGTATAATAGCCCGGCAGGCGGAAGACTTCCGATGCTCCCTTGCACAAAGTCCGATACTCGTTTGACCCGCAGCCGGGGCCCCCGGCGCGGACAAATGAAGAATGCGGAATTCCCGGATGTGGAATGAAGTGTTAGAGAGGCCTCAGATGAAGCCCGCGCTGCACCGCTCGATCACCTTCTGGGCCGGGCGCTCCAGCGGATGCCGAATCCAGGGAGCGTCCTATGGAGTGCGGTGGCACGACACCGCTTTGGCTGCGGGAGCGCTGGCATTCTTCAATTCCCGGCCCTTCCCCGCAGCGTGAACGAAGCGCCCACCGCCAAGCTCACTCCCGGGCAATCCGGAGCCGTTTGCCACAACATCACCAACCCGGAGCCAAAGCGGTGTCGTGCCACCGCACTCCACATAGCGCTCTCGGTAGTCGTAGACCGGTCTTAACTCCGCGCCATTCGAGGCGGCCTCCAAGGGTTCGTTCGCACGACCGTCCAAGCGGGGCGGAGCCGCCGCGCTCCCAGGAAGAGATGCGAGCTCACGGGCCGCTGGGCAGACGAGACTGGAGGTGCGGGATGAGCGGAGAGTCGGGGTGCTTGTCGATCCACTCGCGGACGGCGACGCGGTCGCCATCGCCGCTCATGGTATTCATGACGGCGGAGGCGAGGGAGGGCAGCTCGAGCTCGGTGCCGGAGATGCCGGTGCGGACGGTCTCGAGGATGTTCAGCTTCTCGGACATGGCGTACCAGCGGTACTTGCGGATCAACGCGCCGGTGAGTTCATTTGGGTCGCGGCCATACTGGGCGAGCTTGAGCACGACATCGCAGCCTTGCTGGACATCGCGGGCGTGGTCGGCCTGCCAGAGGAGCTTCTCGCTGGTCTCGTAGAAGAGTTCGTCGGCGAGCTTCTTGTTGTCGGAGTCCGTGGCGTCGAGGGTGGAGGCATACTTGAGCACGGAATCGAGCGCCGGGGTGCCGCCATTCTGGACGACATTCCAGACCAGGTTGCCGGCGCAGTTCTTGCGCATGGCGGCAGGGATTTCTTCTAACAGCTTGAGCGCGGCCTGGGGATCGCTGAGGGCGGTGCCGGAGATGATGGCACCGTAATGGCCGGGGCTGGATGGGTGACCGGTGGCCTCGGCCTTCTTGACCCAATCGAGCGCAGCGTGGGGATCCTTCGAGGCCCAGCCGTAGAGGGTCTGCCAGCAGGGGGTTCCGGCCTTGGGGAAGTTCTCATTCAGGAAGCTATCCATGGCCTCGGCACCGGCGACCTGACCGGAGCGGAAGAGCGAGAGCTTCCACGCATCCGCGGGATCGCGGCCGCTCTCGATGGAGATCTTGTTGAAGGTGGCGATGACATCGCGCCAGTTCTCCGCGGTCATGTGGAGCAGGCACTCGGAGAGGAGGCGCTGGATCTCCACGGGATCGCTCATGGTCGCGGCCTGCTCGGTGAGGCCCGCAAGCTCGCCGGGCTCTGCCTGGCGGATGGTGGCGACGCCGGGGTGGAGGGAGGCAGGGGCGCTGCGGGTGGACTTGGCGGCGCGGCCTCCGCATCGGCGGATGCGGCGGCGCCGTCCTTCGCCTGGCCGGCGGAGGACATCGGGCCCTTGCCGAGGAGGATGCCGAGGGCGAGGCTGCCAAGCGCAAGGCCGGCAGCAGATAGGGGTTTCATACAGAGGGATGAGATAGGGGAAACAGGAGAGGTGTAAAGGCGGGAACTCGCGGGCAAGGCAAGTGGCGGCACCACGGATCAGGCGAATCCAACGAATGGGGAGAAGAAGGAACCGCGAAAGGCCGCGAAATCTGAGCAGCAGAAGATCAAACCACGGATGTCGCGGATGAGCACGGATTTAGAATGGGCTGGGTTTCATGATCCTTGCCTTTCATCCGTGTCCATCTGTGTTCATCCGTGGTTCCCATTTCCAGACCGGGAACGGGCACGGATCTAAACAGCCGGAGAGGGTAACCACGGAATACTCGGAATACACGGAAGTGATGGCGTCGGTGGTTTCCGGACTAGGGTGAGCTTGGGAGGTTTGGGCGGACAGGAGTGTCCGCCCTCCGCAGGGCCTTAGGGTACTGTGGGGCTGCCCGGCGGGGGGCTGGACATCGGGAGGGCGATGGTGGAGAAGGGGGCGAGGATTTGATCTATCACGCTATGAATGGAATTGGACCGGTTCGAATGATCATTGTCGCGGGGCTGGTGTTGCTGGCCTTGCATAGCTTCCAGCCGCCGCGGCTGAGCACGGGGGATCAGCCGGAGGATCTGGGCCGGGCATCGGTCTTCTCGGATACTTTCAATCGCGTGGAGAATGTGCCGGTGCAGGTCCAACTCATGATCGATGGCAGGCCGACGATGACGCGCCAATTGTACTCAGGACCAGCCGTGATGGATGTGGGGAACTATGCGGCGGAGGCAGTCTTGATCGGGAGTGTCACGGCGGCGGCAGCGTTGCTGGCAGCCGCGCGGCCAGTGCGGAAGGATGAGGATGGCGAGGAGGCTTGAGCGGTGAAGGATGGGATCTCGGATTTCAAATTTGAGATTGGATTTGAGATCGGGGAGGCGGCGGTGAGCCGGTGATTCCAAACTGGGAGCTGGTTTGGACGCTGGCTCCCGTGCTTCAGTGGGTGCGAAAGGAAGGAAAGGAGCAGCCATGGGAAGCATGAAGATGGAAGGCGACTATGCGACCCATTGGGAGCAGTGGACCCATCGGATCGCTTCGCTGATGGTGGTGGGGGCCTACTATCTCTACCTCTACCTGCAGAATCACCACGGCTGGCCACCGGTGCTGACGGGGCACGACGAGATAGGTTACGCCGGGCTGTTCCCGATCTGGTGCGCGGACTTGCTGAGCCGCAGTGCCTCGGCGGAGGCGCGGTGGAAGCCGGAGGGACCCTTCGACCGGGTCTATCGCGGCGAGATCGGGGCACGCTTTATCCGCTGCTTGGGGTGGCTCATCCTGGTGCTGCCGCTGCTGATGTCCTGGCTTTCTGACTGGATGGAAGGGAAGTGGGGCTGAGCGGGTACTCCCCTGCCCTGCGGCCGTGGCAGATAACTCAAATCGCATTGATTCCGCGGTGGAGTCGCGCAGGATGCGGGGGATGCGATTGCACCGCTCGCTGGGATTTTGGCTGGGGCTGATGCCAGCGGCGTTCCTGCTGTGGGTGTGGGTGGATTCGCGTTACCATGAGACCTATTGGCGGCGGAGTATGGGAGTTCCCGCTATGAAGTCCGTGGGGTTGATCATCGCGAAGTGCGAAGTCCGCGGCTACGAGAGGGAATACGTTCCGAAGCCGGGACCTACGTTCGGCGCGGGGTTCAGCTTTGCAGGGACGCGGCCGTGGGGGGCCTTCAAGCGCAGTCCGGTCCCGAAGTCTGGTCTGCCATGCCAGTGGTTCCCCGCAGCGAGTAGCACGAGCACGAGTGATCCTTTCACCAGGTTCGACGGGGACGTCATCTCCACGATTGATACGCGTGGGTTCACATTCCCGCTTTGGCCGGCGCTGGCGGGCTATTTGGTTTTGTGGATCAGGGGGATGATTTGGTGGGGGAGGAGGAAGCGGAGACTGGCGGTCGTGATGGTGGATGAGAATGCCGGAGAAGCATCGCCATGATGAAGCTGCGCGTCCACCGCTCGCTGGGATTTTGGCTGGGGCTGATGCCGGCGGTGTTCCTGCTCTGGGTGTGGGGGGATTCGCGTTACCATGAGACCTATTGGCAGCGGAGTGTGGGAGTTCCCGCTTTGAAGTCCGTGGGGTTGATCATCGCGAAGTGCGAAGTCCGCGGCTACGAGAGGGTTTACGTTGTGAAGCCGGGATCCGGGTACGGCGCGGGATTCAGCTTTGCAGGGACGCGGCCGTGGGGGGCCTTTAAGCGCAGTCCGGTCTCGAGCTCGGATATGCGCTGCCCGTGGTTTCCCGCAGTGAGCAGTTCGATGACGAGTGTGCCATTCAGCAGACGCAACGAAGAGGTCCTCTCCACGATTGATACTCGTGGGTTCACATTCCCACTTTGGCCGGCACTGGCGGGCTATCTGGTTTTGTGGATCGGGGGGATGATGTGGCGGGGGCGGAGACGCCGGCGGCTTGAGAGTTGCCTGGCGCTGCGCCTGACCGTTGAAGCAGGTTAAGGAACGGAGTTCCCATTGGACCGTCCTTGGTGGCGGGCTGTTAGGGACCGTTCTGCGGGGCGGAGCCTCCGCGCTCCCAGCAGCCTGGCATGGGGCGGTCCCCTGGAACTGCTTCGTCCGCACACAGCTTGTGCGGACTACTTTTCCGGGCCGGCTACTTCCGGTTCGCGCTCGCGGGCGTTGGGGGTGGGTTCGATCTTCTTGCCGCGGCGGCCGGCGCGGACTTGGGTGAACTCGGCGCCGAAGAGGAGGATGATAGCGGAGTAGTAGACCCATAGTAGCACCAGGGCGAGGGCGCCGGCGGAGCCGTAGGGCGAGGCGGTGGATTCGCGGCCGAGGTACCAGCCGATGGCGGTCTTGCCAGCGACGAAAAGGAAGGCGGTGAAGGCGGCACCGGTGATCACGTCGCGGTAGCCGAGTTTGACATCGGGCATGACCTTGAAGATGGCGGCGAAGAGGCCGGTGATGATGGCAAAAGAGGATGCCAGATTGGCGAGGTACCAGAGCTGGGGCGCGACCGGGAGGTGGGAGGCAGCGTACTTGCTGGCGGCATCGATCGCGGCGGTGAGGAGCATGGAGGTGAGCAGCAGGAAGCCGGTGCCGAGGACCATGGCGTAGGAGATGAAGCGGTCCTTGAGGATGCGGACGAAGCCCTGGCCGGGCTTGGCCTTCACGCCCCAGACGGTATTGAGCGCTTCCTGCAGCTGGCCGAAGACGCCGCCCGCGCCGAAGAGCAACATGATGACACCGATGACGGCGGACCAGGCATTGCGATCCTTTTGCCAAGCGTGCGCGATCATATCCTCCACGACCAGCGCACCGGTGGGACCGAGGCTGGAGCGGAGCTCTGTGGAGAGACTGCCGCGCACCGCTTCATCGCCCGCGACCATGCCGGCCACCGCGATGGCGATGAGCAGGATCGGGGCGATGGAGAAGGCGGAGTAGTAAGCCAGCGCGGCGCTGAGACGCAGGGCATTGTCCTCCTGGAACTCCGTGAAGGTCTGCCGGAGGGTGAGCCACTCTTCGCGTGGGTTCATGGGAAGGCAGAGTGCCGAGTGATCGGTGAGCGGTGGAAAGGCCGATTTGAAATTTCAGATTTCAAATTTGAGATTGAGATCCCTTTCCCGACGAGCCGGGTGGCGGGTGCGTTGCTGTCAGCCGCAGGAGACCTGCCATGCTTCGCGGATGGCGGCTTGAGCGACCTGGGCGGCGGCGGGGTTGGCCAGTGGGGCATCCGCGCTGAGTTCTTGGGCGACGATCACCGGCAGCAGTCCGGTGAGGGCGACGATGATGGGCGGGCAATCCTTGAGACCCTCCTCCGCGAGGATGGCGGTGCCAGCATGCCCGGCGGCCAGGCCGAGGGTGAGAAGCATGGAGTAGCTGATGGCGAGGACGTCCAAGGCGGCAATATCATCCCGCACCATGCGGGAGAGCGGGTGCTGGCGGAACTTGTCATAGACGCCGGCGAGGCTGCCGGTGACGGCGGTCACCCCTTCCTTGATGGTGGCACCGAGCTGGCCGCCTTCTTCCTTCGAGAGCTCCTTGAGGCGGGCGATGCGAGACTCCGCGCCGGTGACGATGCGGTCGAGCAGGGCGCTGAGTTCGATATGGCCTTGCACGCGGTCATCGCCGAGCTGGCCGCGCACGGCATTCGCGATGTCGCGCTCCACGGCGATCATGTCATTGAGGTAGAGGCGAAGGCTGTCGTTGTGGGCTTGGGTCGTGGTCATGGCGGTTAATGAGGTTGGTTTGTTGGAATTCGATTAAACTCCTTCGCAATTGCCGTGCCGCCGCGCAGGCTGCCCGCATTTCCGCGAAAAGGCGGATGTGGATGCGCAAGCTGCAAACCATGGGCTCGCAATTCGCATCGCCATCGGAGAGTGCGCGATGGGCGGCAAGGCCTTGGAATGCCTGCAATTGCAGGGTTTGTTAGATCCGCGGGGGCTATTCCTGGCTCAGGGCACGACCGTTGCTAAAGGGGTCCCACCATGAAACCACGATACCCATACACCACGATCCTGTCATCGATCCTCGCCCCGCTGGGCCTGATGCTCGCCACGACTGCCACCTCCACGGCAGTTGTATTCGACACCACCATCTTCACGACGGCGGATGTGGATGCGAGCGGCAGCCTGGACAAGGCGGAGTTCAGCACGACGCTGGAGGCCGGCCTGAACCTGAAGGCGCAGAATCGCCGCTTCGCACTGGCGGATGCGAATGTGAACGGTACGGTCCAGCTCAATGAATTCCTGATCTACAACGGCACGCTGAGCTTCAACAACAAGCTGGAGCGGCAATTCCTGATCGCGGAGGCCTCGCTGGACAGCTCGCTGAGCTTCGATGAGTTCGTGACCGTGAACGGGCTGCGGACCTCGATGGTGAACATCCGGAGGAACTTCCTGCGTGCGGACCTGGATGAGAGCGGGTCGATCACGCTGGAGGAGTATCTCGCCTATCGCCACGGGCAGACGCCGCGGGTGACCTTCAGCATCCGCGAGCTGGCGGACTTCGATAACAACGGGATCATCACCCAGGCGGAGTTTGCCTTCTGGTTGAAGCGCGGGACATCAGACCTGAAGGTTGCGGCGAAGTTCGCGCGCTTCGATGTGAACCTGGATGGGACGCTGAGCATCTCGGAGTGGAATCCGGGAGTGCGGCAGAACTTCTAACAGCGAAGGGATTTTTGGGGCGTTAATTCACCCCTCCAAGGCTCCGAACGGTGGCTAATGGGCTTACCACCGTCCGGGGCCGTTGTTTTTGGAAGATGGGAGGCACCACGAATCAGGCGAATCTGACGAATGGAGGAAGGGTTGGGGTGGAGTTCTTGGATTTCCAAGGGTGCTCGCTGGGATGGAGTGAGCTTTAGTTTGACCGCGAAAGGCGCGAAATTTAACAGCCGAAGAAGCTAACCACGGAATACACGGAACACAGGGAAGTTGTTAGAGGCTGTCTGAAAATTAACTCCAAACCTTTGTTGAGCTGTACCTTTCCAATTGGAGTCCGCAGAAGCCGGGATGCCCGGCTACCCCAGCAGTCTGTCCGATCCGGAATGGGAGGCGCTTCGTCCGCTTCTGCTCCCTGCGCCCTCGGCAATGCGAGTGCCAAGATGAGGTCCACGTGGATCGCACGCGGCGGCCTGAGGCCAGGGCCGCCCTACCAAGAGCCGTGATGCCACTGCGCCCGGTAGGTCTCTCGACCGGTAGGGCGCGCTGGCCTCAGCGCGCCGCGGGCGATGTGGGGGTCACCTTCAGGCATCGGAGCCGCTTGAGGTCCGCGGGGATCGAAGGCGGCGGCCTGAGGCCAGGGCCGCCCTACCGGAGGTTTCCCTGCAGTGCTTCGCCGCTACTTCGCGCTGGCGGACTGCTGGGACTTGTTGAGCACGGCTTGCCACTCGGCGTCTTCCTTGGCGAGGCGCTGGCGGTAGGCGTCGATGTCGCGCTCGGTCTCCGCGAGGTCGGACTGACGGGTGTCGTCGCTGGCGTAGAGTTCGGCGGCGATGCTCTTGGTGCGGATCTCTTCGCGCAGGTTGGAGCGGCGCAGGTAGGCGGCCACTTGGGCGCGCTCGAAGTCGGTCCCTTGGTAGAAGCTATCGACGGTGCGGCGCATGGCCATCTTGGCCTCCGCGGCCTGGGCGCGGGCCTCGAGCGCTTGCTGCTCACGGACCTGAAGAAGGTCGGACTCCGCGGCGGGCGAAGTTTCCTTCAGGGCATGGCGGGCGCGCGTGGCGCTGCGGGCGGCCTCATGCTTCTCCAGGAAGGTGGCGTAGGCGTCTTCCGCCTGGCGGATCATGGTGACGACCTGCGGCTCGGCATCGCCCTGTCGGGTTTCCGGGGGTCGCGCACTAGCCGCCTTGTTGTCGTCGCGGCAAGCTGCCACGAGGCTGAGAAGAAGCAATCCGCCGAGGAGGGTTCTGCACTTCATTGCAATAGAGTCTGGGTGTGGTGAACATGGCATAATGGCCATAAGACTGCAAGAAAGAGGCGTCGTGCTTACAAAGATTTCACCAAGCGTTCATCAAGTGGCGCGTTAATCGGTGAAACTGCGGAAGAAGCCGGATCGCCTTGTCGGGTGGAGGCACCGATGAGCGCGCCGCATCCTAACAACGAGTCTGACCAAGAAGGGATCAATCCCCGACTTTCGGACCGTCGGCATCGTCCTGATGCTGGGGTGCGGCTTCCTTCTCCAACTCGGGTGTGAGGGGATCGCCGGCAGCCTTTCCCGCGATGGCACCGGCGGCGGCTCCGACGAGTGCGCCGATGGCCATGCCGGCAGGTCCGGCGAAGCCACCCACGGCAGCTCCAGCCGCGGCACCGGTGGTAGTGCCCACGGCGGTGCCGACCGCGCCGCCGAGGCCTTCCTTGCGGACGAGGGTGCTGGTGCCGTGCTCGGATGGGGATGGGTGCTCGGTCTTGGCATCGGCCTGGAGCTCTTCCTGGTAGTCGCGGTCTCCGTCGCTATCGCTGTGCGTGATCATCGGCGCGCTCCTTCGCAGGGGATGTGCCAGCGGGGAATACACGGTGGTGCCGGGGTGCCGCCGAGGCAGGGAGAAGCGGAATGCACGGGCGGGCCTTGCAGGATGCCCCGGGGGGCGGAGGAAGGCACCACGAATCCTGCGGATCCGGCGAACCTTGAGTGGCAGATGAAGATATCGTGGCGAGATTGCGCTCAGCTCCCCCCGCCTGCCGGGCTCGGCCGCCGCTGCCTTTCATCTTCCTTTTCAAATTCCAGCTCTCATCGTTCCAGTTTCCGATTTCACCCTGCTGCCATGGATCCGTCCCCTGACCCCCAAGTGCCTGAAGATTCCTCCGAGCGCCTGCATGCCTACGATGCGGGGATCGAGGCGATCCTGAAGGAGAAGCTGGGGCCACGCTGGCGCTTCGCGAAGCAGGAGGAGGAGAATGCGGTGCTGACGCCACGGCAGGTGATGTGGCAGAGCCTGCGCTACTTCTACGAGGCCTCGATCGTGAACAGCGCGGATCTCTTCGCCTACCTGCCGATGGTGTATGCGGAGCCGGAGATGTTTCGCGAGATCGGCGCGGTGAAGACGCTGGCGGCGGCGGAGGCGCTGCGCGGGATGCACGAGCACTACCAGCAGCTGGTGGCACCGGAGGAGCAGTATGCCTATACGAAGCAGACGGAGGCGGAGCGCGCGGCGATCGAGGAGCAGGCGGAGGACATGGATGAATTCGCGGCGCTGATGATCGCCTATGCGGAGGCGCATCCGGAGGACTTCCCGATGGCGGAGCCGGTGGACCCGATCGCGAACATGGTGGATGTCTTCACGGACATGCGGCGCGAGGCGGAATCGCAGGGCGGGATGGACGAGGCGAAGAAGGCGACGATGGAGGCCGCGGAGCAGGCGATGAAGGATTTCCAAGCGATCTTCCAGGGCCTGCGGGAGCCGGAGATCGAGAAGTGAGGATGGAGAAGGAACCACGGATTTACACGGATGAACACGGATTTAGAGCGGGCATGGGTTCACGATCCTTGGGTTTTCATTCATGTCCATCCGTGTTCATTCGTGGTTTGAATTTCCGAGCCGAAGGGACGTGGAATCTGAGAGGGCGGTGCTTGCGATGCTGGCTTGCGTGACGGAGCTGGACGAGAGATGGTGGAAGGGTAGCGAAACCGAAGCCCTCATCATCCCATGAATGCGAGATGGTCCCTAGCGCTAGTGATCGTGGTGGCCTCGGGCGCGGCCTTGAGCACAGTCTTCTGTGAGGAGCCCGCCGGGGCACCGCGGGTGCGGCAGGTGGCGGTGGAGGCGAAGCCGGAATTCCGGACGGAGCCGTATGGGCTGCAGCTCGGGGTCACGGCGGGCAGTGGGGAGAAGATCTGGGTGCGCTGGCCGGAGAATGCGCCGAAGCCGGAAAGCCTGTCGAAGGAACGCAGCTACAGCATCGAGGTGACGGGTGAGCAGAGCCCGGCGCTACCGGAGGGCAAGGGGCCGACGATCAATGCGGAGCTGGTCCGGGTGCGTGATGGGGCGACGCTGCTCTACGATGCCTCCCGCTGCGCGGTGCATGGCACCACGATGGAGCGGAAGGCGGTGCCGCTGATCTGGGGACTGATCGGCGGTGTCCCGCAGGAGGCGCAGGCGCGGGCGCAGGGCTTCCCGAATACCGGGCTGGCCAGCGGCGGATGCATGCCGATGCCGGATCGCATGCTGGCGTGGAAGTGGGTCTGCCCGACTTGCAAGGAGAAGGAAGCGGAGTTCAAGAAGAGTCAGCCGGCGAAGGAGTGAGGGCTGGCGCCCCTACTCGATCAAGCGGTAGCGGCCGGCGATGGCGTCGCGGCCAGCAGCGTAATCGCCAGGAGCACTGAGCTTGCCGGGGCGGGAGGAGAAGAAGCCGGGGAGCGCGGCGAAGCGGACGCGGATCATCATGAAGGCGGCGGCGTTGTCGCCCTCGTGGAGGGCATTTTCCACGGCGCGGGAGGTGAGTTCGGAAAGCTCGATAATGGCGTAGGGCACGCGGCTGGGCATTGGCAGCACGGAGTCGAAGCCATCCGGGCTGGCGAGCCAGTGCTGAATGCCGGGATCATGGAGAATCTCGACACGGGGGTAGTGACAGGCCGAGAGCCGACCGCTGCGGGTGGTGACGCGGAGATAGGTGCAGTCCTCCAGGCGGATCGCGCCGCCATCCCGCTCGGCGCAGACATGCGGGGCGATGAGGATGGAGACGACCGGTCCGGCTTCTAGGAGCACCACCAGGGTCTGCTCCATCGCAACCGCGCAGGCAGGCAGCCGATCGATGCGCCGGGGCGCCGTCTTCGAGGGCGCGGTCTTTCTGGAAGGCTCAGCCTTGGTGACCTTGGACCCGGGAGGCTTGGGCCTGGAGGATTTGGCCATAGGTATCGCGCATATCACTTCGCAGAGCCGGGTTCAAGGATACAGACGGTGCGAAGCCTCCTTTCGGTTTCCCATGGCGTGGCTCACGCCTTTCCGGCATGCATGGAGCTACATGAAAGCACCAAGCAAGACTTGCCGGAATTGTGGTGGCAGCGGGTTTTACTCGCGGATGACGAGCTTCAATGGGATGGGCAATCTGGTGATGCCGATCGGGCTGAGGAGTCCGGAGTGCAAGGTCCGGGTCTGCGGGGATTGCGGGCTGGTGGAGTGGTTTGCCAGCGAGGAGTATCTGCAGATGATCCGGGAGAATTATGCGCTGGAGAGCTAAGATGCGGAGAGAATGAGAAGCCGGGAGATCAATCGCTGGGTGCTGGGGCTATCGCTGCTGGGCGTGGTGCCGGGAGCGGTGATGGCGCTGCTCCTGCTGCCGGTGGCGCTCGACCGGGGCGTGAGGTCGGGATTCTACACGAGTGATGCCGCCCCGCTCACGATGCTAGCGCTGCCGCTGCTGCTGGCGATTGCCGGGGTGGGCTTGTGGGTGAAGATGGGCTCGGGATATTCGGCGGGGCTGCGCCGGGTCCTGCTGGTCTATCAGCTGGTCATGTTGGTTTACGGCGGATGCTACTTGTTCTTCGCGACGGTGAGCCGCGATGGAGGGGAACAGCTCCCGAGGTTCAGGCCCGTGGACCAGGTGCTGTGCCTGGGCTTGCTGGCAATCCCAGCGCTGGTGGTGGTGATCACGAAGCCGGAGCCGCGGGATGAGAGTGTGGCGTGGCGCTTGTAGCCGCTTCCACAATCGCGCAGCGATTCCCATGGCGGAGGAGCGGGTGCTCCCCCACCCTTCCGGTGGTATGAAGCCACCTAGCAAGACGTGCCGGAACTGTGGGGGAAATGAGTTTTACTCGCGGGACTCGACTTTCGAGGGCTACTGCAAGGGGATCATGAACACGGGATTCTTCAATCCATCGCAGGCCATGGTGCGGGTCTGCGGGGACTGTGGGCAGGTGGAGTGGTTCGTGACAGAGGAGACGCTGGCAGCGGTGAAGCGGAAGTTCACGCGGACGACTGGGAGTTGAGCCATGGCTGGCAGGGCGGACATGAGTGTCCGCCCTCCGCAGGCGCTAGCGCGTGGCTGCCAGCGCTTTTGCTTTCGCGTTGGCTTGGTTTGCAGGTTGCCGTTAGGCTGAGCCGCAGCATGCCTGAGCAAGAACCTGACATCCCGCTGGCGGAGCTGGAGGGCTACGCGGAAGTCGCCGGGATCATCGCGCGGCGGCCGCTGTATCATTTCAGTTGGGTCCACTCGTTTTGCTACCATTCCCAGCAAGAGGATGAACTGGGCAACCACTGGCGCGACATCGAGCTGGTGATGGGGGAGTCTAAAGCACCGTCTGCCCGGATCGGCATCCGCTTTCACCGGGTGGACCATGTGGCCTTCTCCGGCTTCGGCGAGATCGAAGGCCTTTTCTTCCGGAGCATCAAGAAGCGAAACTGGGAGAAGCTCCGCTACGAGGTGGGCGACTACGAGGAGTCCAAGATCTCGCTCTTCTGTCATGGCATTGCTTTGTTCGATCCCGGGAGGGAAGTGTGAGCGCATCGCTGGCGCGTGGCTCTTGCTTTCTCCATGTCGTGGGGCAGGCTGTGAGGCCATGAGAATGCTCGGCTTCCTCGGTCTGGTCTTTGCCTTCAGCGCGCAGCTCCATGCGGAGCCGGAGCCTGAGAAGAAGCCTGCACCAGAGGCCGCGCTGAAGGAGGAGGATCAAGCCGCGCTGGAGATCGGCCGGGCGGTGATGGCGGTGGACCGGGCGCTGGAATACAAGCTGCCGGAATCTCCGACGCCGGAGCAGAAGGCGGAAGCGGAGCGGCACACGGAGGCGATGGTGGGTGCGGGGCAGCTCACGCGGCTGTATCCCTGGGTTCGCTCGCGGATCGATCTGGAGATCAAGGTGACGGAGAGCCTGCTGCGGGACACGAATCCAGACGCGGCGCGCACGCGGGAGCTGAAGGCGCGGATCGAGTATCTGGGCAGGGTGAGGTTGAGGATCGATGCGCCGCGGTAGGATCTTGAGTTTGCGGGCAGAGGGGATTCACTGGAGAATTAACGCCAATGAGGAAGGCAACACGCCGGTCCGTCCGCGGGGTATTGGGGAACTTCATCGCGACGCTCAGCAGCCGCTATGCGGACTATGATGGCTACTGGGTCTACGGCTTCCTGGTCGCGGAGCTGGAGACGATGAGGATGGATCTGCTGGAGCAGGTGGAGGCTCAGACCGATGAGTCGACGCCGGAGGGCTATGTGCGGAGCCTGGCGCTACGGAAGTTCCGCGAACAGGTGGCGAAGGGCAGGCTGACAACGGAGTGGATGCGGGAGGCGACGCTGGTGATTTCCAAGTCGCCCGGGCTCTATTGGCGCGGGCACGGCTTCCACCCCGGCTGCGGGTATGATGTGATCTTCCATGCGCGGGTGCTCACGGATACTGGTGTGAGCTACGAATCGGAGAGCTCGCTCTTCGTGGCGATGCACGATCCGAAGCATGAGCGGAGGAGCACGCGGCGGTGCATCCTCCATGGCTTCCCGATGGAGCGGGTCTTGAAGCCACGATGAACTCGATGAGGCTGCGCGCGCTGAGTCTGTGCCTATGTGCCATTGCCATCGCGACGGCGATCGCGTGCATCGTGCTGCCGGTGATCGGGGCACAGGGGTTCTTTGCCGAGTTCCACAAGCCCTATTCGGCGGTGGAGCATTTCAAGCTGGTGGCGGAGCAATCGGCCGGACCGGTTTACACCCTGCTAAGCGTCTTGGGGCTCGCTGGTTTGATCTTTCAGGGCAAGCGGGTTCCTTGGGAGAGCTGCCTGCTCGCGCTGGTGGGGCCAGTTTGCACCGCTCTCAACTCGGGGATGGTGTCGCATGATTTCAGCCATGTGGTCTTCCAGGAATGCAGCGATATCTACGGCCAGTGGATCGATGGCTTGAATGTCGCAGCGGGGGTAGCCTTGGGCACGCTGGCCCGCGTGAGCGTGCGCATGCAGAGCGTGCAGGAACCGGGATCAAGCCCCGTGCGCGGGATCTTCTTCCGCGTGGCCATGCCGGTGGGAGCAATGCCGTTGGGCATCGCGGCGATCGCCGAGGGTTGGTATTTGCAAGCTTACACTTCGATGATCGGCACTCCGAGGATCCTCTACGGCGCGGCCTGTGTGACGCTTGGTATGGCCTGCATCGGGCTGCCGGGGGTGGGCAGGAAGCTGCGACGCGCGGAGAAGGTGCGGCTGTATCTCGGTCTGGCCTTGAGTGCAGTGCTGCTGATCAGCGCCTTCGTCTGGTGAATGGGTGGAGGCACACAAAGTGGCGGCGCTCCGCTAGTGGTTCCAGGATCTCACGGCAGGCGGCGAGGGCGAGGTTTACGAGGTAGCGGAGGTTGCGCCCGTGGATTTCTTGTGGCGCAGGGCGGGATGATGCAGGGCATGACGAAATTCGAGATCTTGAACGAAGCGGAGCGGCGGACGAGCGACAGCGCGATGGATGCGGTGATGGTGGACTACAGCGGCGGGGATCACGATTTCGGGCGCTGCACGCGCTGGCTGTGGACGGGTGGCGGTGGGAGCCTGGTGGCGCGGATGGCATCGGGGAAGGTGCTGGATTTCCAGGGCCTGCAGGAGTGCCGGATGATGCCGATCTCGATCTCGGCGGTGCTCACGGGTTCATCGGCGACTCCGATGGTCGCGTTCTTCTGAGTGCGCGCGTGAGGCGATGCGCCCGTGGCGTGAGCTGGCGGCGGGCTGCATCATGCGCGGATGAGGAGTTTCGACATGAAGAATCAGGCCGCCGCGCGGATCACCGATAGCCCGGTGGATGCGGAGATCGTGAGTCTCGCCGGCGGTGATCATGAGTTCGGGCGTGCCACGCGCTGGCTCTTCATCGGCCAGGCGGGATCGGTGCGGGTGCGGATGGCTTCGGGCGCGGTGGTGGATCTGAACTATGCGTTCGATGGCACGCAGTTGCCGATCGCGGTGACGGCGGTCTATCAAGCGGGGACGACTGCGGGGTATATTCGGGGGATGTTTTGAGGGAGGTAAGAAGAGAGAAGAGAGAAGAGAGAAGAGAGCGATGCGGGCGGGTGCGGGGGTGATGGGTCCCCTGCCCCGCCCGCTCTATTTTCAGGGAGCTGTTAGGAGGGGTGTGAGTTGCGCCCGTGACGCGGGCGGCGGTGCCTCGGGGACGATGGCCCGCTATGGTCAGATACCGGGGAGGTGTGCGGGTATGGGCAGGGCCACTGTCGCAGCAGTCGGTGGTACCATCGGCCTTGCCTCAGGGGCAGATACAGGCGCAGGGACAAACGCCGGCAACGGCGGGTGATCCGCTCGCGCATGCCAAGCTGGAGGAGCAAGCAGGGCTGCGAGAGCAGGAGCGCCTAGCCCAAGAGGCGGAGCGGCAGCGCCGGGAGCAGGAGGAACAGCAGCGGGATCTGCTGCGGCTTCATCAGCAGGAAGCAGAACACGCACGACAGACGCAGGAAGCGGAACAGCAGCGTCAGAGGGATGCCATACGCGATGCCGCCCTCCGTGATCTGCGGGATGCGGAGGCCCAGGCAGATCCACAGCTTCCCCCTGGCTCCACGCCAGTCGCCTTTCCGCTAGCGGCATCCTCAACGGAAGCCGCCGCGTATGAATCCCAAGCCAGCAACGCGGAGGCCGAGACTGTGGGCCGCGGTGCACAGGAAAACCTCGATTCTGACCCCTCGCGCGAGGATCTAACACAGGAGGAGGACATCCCCCGCCGCAGGAGCCCTAGGGCTGCGATCCCCACCCGGGTAGCGGCAGCGGCGGAGCGAGTGAAGCAAACGGAGGCCGCCTTCAAATCGCACGTCAGCGATCTGGTTCAGGCCTCGCGGGGTGCTCTGCCATCGACTTCAGCACCAAGCAGGGGAGCAGCGGAGAGGCAAAGTGATCCAGTTCCTTACCCAAAGCCCCAGGCTTCTCCCCAGAGTGCCAAGACCGCTGCGGGGTCGTCGCCAGGCATCTCGCCGAGTCCTGCCCAAGCGCAAGAGGAAGAGGCCGGGACGAAGCAAGACGCCGCCCCCATCGATGTCCACGCGGCTGCGATGGGCAAGGGAGCCAGGAAGCTCCTCGGGTACGTCAAAGTCGGTCGCAAGATCGCGTTGGAGGTCTACCGCCACTACAGCGGGAAGCTGAAGAAGCACGGTAGTCTGGATGCTGCCGAGCAAGTCCAGTTCGACGATGCACGCAGGGCTCTAGCCACTGCACTGTCAAGCAGCACCCCGGCTGCAAAAGCAGCAAGCAATGCGGAGCAGACGGCAGGAGGTACTTCCAACGAAGATACGAAGCTCCCGGAAATCTATTTTTCTCTGAGCGCGCTCCCCGAACTGGCCTCGAATATTTATCACGCGATACAGGCGGGCCACCCTGACGTATTGACTTACCTGGGAGATGAAAAGAAGAAGAGAGCTAATCGCCGTCTAGCCTTGCGGGACGTCCTTCAGATTGCAGGATTCAGCCGCGACGAGTATCCCTTCGCATCATCCAGGGAGGGTGGCAAAGGAGCTTGGGTGGGCCATGTTCCGGCAGACCAGCAATCAGCCCAAGGATTCCTCATCTCGGAACTCGTTAGAAATCACAAACTCAAACCCGGCGACAAGTATCGCGTAGTAATCATCAAATGAACTACAATTCCTCCGAACCGCTGTTTCACGACCTGTATTTTTCTTACAGCATGTTTGCTATCTTTGACAACGCTGTGGGACTTCCCAGAGTCAATTTCACGAAGATTCACATAGCCCAAGGATTCGGCCGGAATGAATCGGGGGCCTGGTTCCACACGCCGGAAGAATATGGAATGGCCTACCTACGGGTGGCGGTGGGGCCTTTTGAGCCGACAGGCGAGTATGACCGAGCCGTCTCGGTCCCGTTTCGTTGCGTCTCAGGACAGGTCACACTTGCTGGCCCGGACGAAGGAGAAGGCGATGATTGGACCATCGAGTTAGCCCCCGGTGACTACCTGCTCACCGTGGCGCAGCGCATCACGCAGCCTGAGGATGAAGATCACGAGGCGGAAGAGGAGATCGATCTTTTCTTCGAGCCGCTGGCACAGCCTGCCAGCCGGAGTGAAATCCTGATCGCGGATGAGAAGATGGAGCCTCCAGCTGTTCTGCAAGAAGATGGCGGCATCGCCGGGAAATAGCTCATATCCGCTTACCCGGGAACCGGCAATCGGGCTCCTGTCGAAGACCAGATCAGCCATGAGCGCTTCAATAACAAGCGGCGAACATTGAATCCGGATGAAACATGAGCCAAAACATCTGGCTACAAGGGGATATCAATCCTGACGAATTCGCCCCCGGATCCTCAGCTTCATCTGGAGCCGCGTCCTAAATTAAAAACAGCTTTGACGTCATCACGTGCAAATAGAGTATTCTTTACCCATGGAATCCCTCGTTAGAGTAATCGTAGAGAACTGGCTCACCTACACTCGGCTGTCCGATCCAAGGGTCGATGACGATGATGCCTGCAGGCAAATCGAAATGGTCAACAGGCATATCGTGCACGCGGATCTAGAGATGAACGAACTGTTTCTGCGGGTCATGCAGGAGATGGCCGACGAATCACGTGATGGCGACGATGAGGAGCGGACCGATATGCTCGATGCAATGCCGGCCGAGATCGGAGTCAGCCTCAACGAGGATGAGATCGAGGAAGAGAAAGACGATCCCACGAATCCAGCTTATCACCCGGAGCTGCGCCCCCGACTGGAAGATCCCTTGGGCTATCTTCTCGGGATGATTGCGGAAGATTTGCTATTCTATTCAATCTTCGACGTTGAACCAAACTATGCCCGGGAACAATGGAAACGGATCGGCTACCAGCTTCGTCAGGAGCCTGCCGCGACCATCCAGGCATTTGTTGCATTCACTCGCAGGATGGCCGATGGAATCAGCGAGCAAAGATTCCAGCAGTCGAAGGACTTGCTCCTTTCGATGCCTTACGATCTGGGCTTGTTAGCCGATCCAAGATAAGTCGCAGCCAACAGCAAAGCCCAGCACCAGCCATGCCTTCATCCCCCATGAAATCTCTTGTCAGGATCCTTGTGGAAAGCCGCATCGGCCACAGCCTCTTCGACGACGATCAGATCGATTGCGACACCGCGCTCGATCATCATCTAGCGACCCGGATGCATCTTGTTAAGGCCGATGTGGAGACTATCGAGCTATTCCTCGAGGTCATCGGGGAAATGGCAGAAGAATCGCGTGGAGGATCCGATGAGATGCTAACCACCCTCCTTGAAGAGATGCCGGGCGACATGGGAATTGTCCCCGGTGAGGATCAAATGGAGGACGTGGAAGATCCCGAGTTCGCCGACGATCCGGAACTTCATCCTGAGTTGCGTCCGGAACTGGAGAACCGCTTGGACTTCCTGTTGCAGGTCCTGGTGGATGACATCCTGTTCTTCGGGCTTTTCAACATCGACCCTGACTATGCCCGCGAGCAGGTGACAAAGATCGGTGCCCTGCTCAGGCGGGAGCCTCCTGAAACCATCAAGGCCTTCGTCTCTCTGACCCGCAAGTTGGCCAGCGAAGTGGGCCCCGATCCAATCTATCAACCAGAGAAGAACCTGCTTCTCAACATGCCATACGATTTGGGCTTGCTGGCTGATCCGAGGTAGGTCGCCGCCCACAGCAAAGCCCAGCACCAGCCATGCCTTCATCCCCCATGAAATCCCTTGTCAGGCTCGTCGTCGAAAGCCGTCTCACCCTGGACTTGGCCGAGGAGCCGATGATCGAAGGCGACTGTGTAATCAAACACGATGAGGAAACCGTATGCCTCCTGCGAGAGGCAGACGAGCAAACCGTCGACCTGATCATGGAGGTCATCGAGGAAATGACCGAAGAGTCGCGCGAAGGCATGGACCCGATGCGGGAGCCTATTCTTGAGGACCTTCCCGTATGTTGGGGTTTAGCTTTCAGCGAGGATGATCTCGAATCCTATGATCCCGAGGATCCCCGGGACAATCCAGCGTTGCGGCCCAAGCTGGAGAATCGCCTGGACCTTTTTGTTAGAGTCCTCGTGGAGCTGGTTCTATTCTATTGGCAGTTTCGCGTGGATCCGGAATTCTCCCGCCAGCAGTTCGTTCGGATCGGCCATCAGCTAAAGCAGGAGTCGCCTGAGACCATTGAGGCGTTTCTCGCATCGATCCGTAGTCAGGCGGAGGAGGTTACCGGGGTGGAGTATCGGGAGTATAAGGAGGCGCTTCTCGTCATTCCCTGTAATCTGGGCCTCGTCCCGGATCCAAGGTAGAGCCGCCGCGAAGGTGTGAGATGCGCCCGTGACGCGGCAGGGGTGCGGGCGCGGATGATCCGGGGCTACCCTTTGCCCCGGCGAACTGGCTGCGGGCCCGCCAAACTCGCCTCGGAACTCCACGGCGAGAAGATCTGGCCAATTGAGTTCGGTTGGCATGCCGCTGAACGTCGTGGGAAGTAGGAGTAGGGGAAACCCGAAACCTTCGCCTTCCTCGACTTCACGCAAACCTGTGGCCGGGCCAAGCACGGTAGTTTCCGTATATTCCGGCGCACCGCCCGCCGGCGACCTGTGAGGGGTGGCGAAGAAACCCTGGTCACTACGGCGACCCGTAAGCGCAACAGCATGCACGGCTTACTTTTCACTTGATTGGGACTCGGATAGTGGCTTGGATGATAGATGCATGAAAGAGAAGTTTGTGATCCCCACCCGGAAAGAAAGCCAAGGTGATTGATGCGAGTTGCGCCTGCGGCATCATATCTATAACCCTTGAGTTTTCGATGTCTAGTCTTGATGATGGGCCTGTTGCAGGATACATTATTCCACTAACCCTTACAGCCTGTTAGGATGAAAAGACGTTCTTTGATGGCTCTTGTTCTCGTTGTGATGGCGATTGCTACGCTTTCTATATTTTTTTCCGCTCGAGATCATTCCCACGGGGCCAGCAACGCGGGGTCAAAAAACAGACCAAAAGACGCTGGATTTGGAGCTAATGAAGATCAGACGGAAAACCAGGGTGCTTCCAAAAGCAGATCAAAGGAGGAGGCGGCTATTAGGATGCGAATTCAACAAAGGGAAAACCATCTCCGCGAGCTAGGAATAATCGAAGCTAAGAACGCACCTCATTTTGTTTTGGTGGGAGAGGACGGATTGCTAACCGAGGAGGCCAAAACGAATGTCGGGCTAACGGCTGCTCAAGCGGAAGAAATTCAGGGCGTCGTTGACCAGGCCTTCGCTAAGGTTGCCGCAATTGTGGAAAAACAGACCCGATACGATCCATCTGCCTCTGATCCCAAAAAGGGAGTATACAACTACAAGATAAACTCCTTCAAGGAATCTGGGGAGACTATCATTCAAGAACTTCAACAAGATCTCGGTCGCATCCATCCGGCTAAATCCGAGCTATTGGCATCAGCCTTCAATCCTGCAATATATGCCATGGGTTTTGGAAAATATCAGGCCGACATCACGACAGTGAAAGATATCTCGTCGGAGGCGCAAAGCATCTCAAAGGCAAGTTATAACTTTGCAGATCCCACCTCGGGCATGCTAATTAGACGGGGCGAAACAACGCCGCGTTTCTTTAAGAAGTATTTTGGGTCGACTCTGGAGCAATTGCCGACCCCACCAGCCGAGACCGCCGTCACGCCGGAGCTGAGATGGCGCGCGAGGGAGCCGAGGTAGTCGTAATGGACAATTCCCGTGTGGGACAAAAGCCCGTAGAAAGGGACATTGGCTTGTTGGAGAATCTGCGCTATCTCCCGGCGCATGAACCAGCCAAGGGAACGCACGCCCGAAGAGAAGCTGCCCCTCGGTCAACTGAGCGACGAGGAGAGGTTAGCGGTGATCTCGAAGGCCTTCGAAGAGTCGTTCCGCAAGATGGGCGAAAGATTCCAGCAGGAGGCGCCCGCAAGGAGATGGAGTTCCAGCAATGGATGGCAGAGAGAGGCCTGCTCCTAGTCGAGAGCCCCTGGAAGCGGAAGTGGCGACTCGCATGGAGGAAGGCCGGGCGATGGTGGAGCGGTACTGGCGGGAAGGAAAGCTAACGGCTGCTGAGGCCAAGGCATTCCTGGGTTGGAGGTGTTGAGGTAGCGGAGGGGTATTTCTTGAGATCGGAAAGGCAGCCGCCTGCGCTCCCGGCTGGAGCGGAGATGCGCCCGTGACGCGGCATGGGCGCGGGCGCGGATGATCCGGAGCTATGGCAGGCTACCGGCGACAATCCGCGGCGGAGATGGAAGTTCAGGATTACTTGGCCAAGGCGCAGGCGGGCTTGGCGGGGGTGAATCCGCAGGCGCAGACGCTGGCGCGCTCGGGAGGGAATGCGCAGGCGCAGCAGTATGGGCAGGAGCTGGTAGCGCGGCAGTTGCAGGAGAATGCGGCGCGTCGTGAGGCGCAGGCGCAAGCGGCGGCGGAGCGTGCGAGGCAAGAGGCACTGGCGGCTGAGCAGCGTCGGCAGGAGACTCTGCGGGCGCAGGAGCTGGGGCGACAGCAACAGCAGGCGCAGCGGGATGCGGAGTTCCAGAGCAAGGCGGATCAATGGGGCGCGGTGACTTTCCGCGATCCCAACACGGGACGGCTGGGCCTGAAGAGGCATGCGGATGGCGCGCAGGTCTTCACACCGGGGCCTGTGGGCGAGCCGCGGATGGTGCCGAAGGTGCAGGAGACGACGCTGGTGGATCCGGCGAACCCGGAGCGGCAGATTCCGACCTGGTTGCCGGTGGGAGATGATGGCGGGGTGCTGGGAGCCACGAGCTTCGCGGACCGGAAGGTGGAGCAGGAGTGGTACCAGGACTATCGCGATGAGCGCGGGCAGACCACAGCGGTGAAGCTGGAGCAGAAGACGGATCCGCGGACGGCGGAGACCTACTACGAGAAGCCTAGTAAGATTGCGGGCGGAGCGCCGGAGCGGGTGGTGACGGGGATCGACCGGCGGGTGAGGCGCTTGCAAGAACTGGACCGCGATGGCGTGGCGCTGGGGGTGAGGATGAATGAGGTCCAGCGCCGCTGCGAGACACGGGCGCAGAAGCAGGCACCGCTGCAGGCGGAGTATGAGGCGGCGAAGAAGGAGCTGGAGGCGTGGCGCGGGAATGGCTGGCAGCTCGCGGGTGGCGATGGCCGGCCGACCTACTGGGTGCGCTGGGACGCGCAGGGAAATCGACTGACGCCCCCTACCCCGGCGGAGGTGCAGGCGCACGAGCAGGCGGGCAGCGCGCTGCGCAAGCGATTCGTGCAGGCGAAGCGCGCGCTGGAGGAGCGTCGCCCGGAGGATGAGGAGCTGGCGCGGAGCAAGGAGCAGCATGAGGACCAGCTCCGCGATCTAACACGCCGCCGCGAGCTGGTGGACAAGGGCCAGCCGGAGCTGAGCCGCGAGCAGGACAAGTGGGCGAAGCAGCAGGAGCAAAGCCGGCACGCGGAGGAGGAAGAAGCAAAGCGCGTGGCAGCGATCCGGCCGCCGGAGCCGCCGAAGCTGATGGACCCGGCGAAGTCCCCGGCAGCGGGCGATCCGGACGGGCGGGCGACGGTGGCGCTGGCCTTCGGCCCGAATGCAAAGCACGCTGACCTGAGCGCGGAGGCGACCGACTATTCCGGCTTCCACATCAATCGCG
>NZ_BATP01000053.1 GCF_000739615.1 Haloferula sp. BvORR071 | reverse complement strand
GGGATCGGGAATATCGCGGAGCGCGACAGGCACAGGAAAACAAGCGGGGAGCTTGCGGGCCGTTCTGGTCCGCGCAAGGCTGGCGGAAACCTCGGTCAGGGCACCGCGTTGCCAAGTCTCATTTGAATCGAATCGCTCCGCCGATCCCGCCAGCCACTCCTCTTCCTTCTCCATGTTCCAACTCATCTACGTCAGCACCGCCGCTCGCCCAATGGAGGCGGCCGATCTCCGCGCAATCCTGGGAACCGCGCGGGAGCGGAATGCGGAGTTGGAGATCACCGGTATGCTGGTCTTCCACAGCGGCCATTTCGTGCAAGTGCTGGAGGGCGATGAAACCGCGGTGCGCGGCTTGCTGGCGGATATCCGCAGCGATGGGCGTCACCGCAATCTGCGCGTGATCGATGAGTCTCACCACGCGGTCCGCGAATTCAGCGACTGGTCGATGGCCTTCCGCGACCTCTCGCTCAGCTCTGCCTCTGCCGCCGGCTTCAGCGAATTCCTGAACGAACCCACCGACCCGATGCCGCGACGCGCGAGCCCTGGCACCAAGTCAAATGGCGGCAACGATAGCAATCTCAGCACCAGCGCCCACGTCTTGCAGCTCTTCCGCAAGGCCCTGGCCGATCCGCTGGCGGTGGCGCATTGATAAGAGAAGCGGATGCGATACGCCTAGCAACAGACAGGTCTGTTAGATGGAGGCTCGGCTTTTCTTACTCTTTCTCCGCCATCTTGTGCTGCGCCTCTTCGCCGCAGGCCAATTACATCTCCTGGCTCAGGACTTCATTCGATGCGGGCGAGACAGCCTGCGGCGATGGTTAAATCGAACTGCGGATCCACTTGAAAAATGCTAATTTGCAGCCCAAGCCCGAAATGCATCCGGGTCGTATCCGACAGTTTCGAGTAGCTTCGCCTTCTTCTCAATAAAGCTGGCGAAGATTTCCGGCTCCATTTCCATCATTCCATCCAAATCGGACATTCTCGACACTTGGGAGACCATTGCACAAGCCAATGCCGCCTCATCAATGGCCTGCACCGTGCCCGGTAGCAGGCCAACCGTCATCCCTGAAGGATCGCTACCAGCGAGCCGCACGGGCTCGATCAAAAAGCCCAAGGACACCATATCCTTGCGGGTCTTCACCACATTATAAACATAGCTATCGAGAAGGCGCACGGAGCATTGCATCTTGACAAGATATATAAGAAGCCATTTCGCGAATGCGAGCGTATGGCATCCCATCCACTTCTCGTCATCAAATTCCTCGACACTAGTGGCGTTTTCGATTGTTCCGGGAGAGATCCCGAGTTGCTTCTCTAGAGTTTCGGGAAAATCAGCGGCGCTTTTGATGTTCTCAATGATGCAAGAAAACATCCTCTTCAAGGCATCCTCACTGATTCCGTCTTTCAAAACTCTTGTTGTAAGAAACAATAGCCAAGGCCTACCTCGCCGCTGACGCTGAAGATCACACAGTGCCCTTACGACTTCAAGGTTGGGGTAAGATTCCGGAACAGCCTGATCAACGACGCTATCGCAAAGGTCCAAATTGATGATGTCATACGGTGCGTTGGCATCCGCGCGGGACAAGCCCAAGCTACCTTCCTTGAGCAAAGATTGGAGCGAATCTCCCAAGATCAGGGAGGAAGGGTGAATGAAATCGTTAGAGTTCACCTTATGCGTTGCCAAGTTGATGCTTGCGGATCGCCGGCTCGAATCGAAGCCCAGATATCGCAATCTCACTTTGGCCCTCTCACACACACCCCTGAGCACCCACAAATCGAGAAGGTCTTCTCCAGGGAGCCCTAGGTAACGAAGTTCGTCTCCATCCTTCAGCCCAAGGGAATCGATCAACTTGGCCGCCTCATGGCACCATTGCTTTAGCCGGAGGTAATGCTTCCTCGGCCTATGCCAAGGCTTGAAATCCGTCAGCGGCTTCTCGGGCAGGGAGATCGAGATCTTGCCCTGAAAAATCCTCTTCATTACATCTTCTTCGTCGTCGGGCATGCTATTTCCCATCAATTCTGAAGATAGCAACAATAGACTTCAAGACTTCTTCTTGTTGCTCATAGGTTAGCCCGGCCAGTAAGCCGTATGCCTCTAGTACTTGGGCAACTGCGACGATTTGAGCCCTGAACGTTTCATTCTCTCTTTCTTGCCGCCGACCCTTCTTGAAATTCGCCGAGGCGAAGACTTTTTTGGGATTAAGGGCCAACTTCCCCTCCTTCCGGGCGACTGCAAGTTGCTTCACATCGTCAGTTGCGATGACAACTTCCACCGCTTCCTTGATGGACTCCCCTGAGGCGTTTTTGACAGCATTGCGGACGATCTTTTTAAGGCTTTCGGATTTCGCCTCGCTCACCTGTGACTTTGCCTCCTGCGCCAGTTGGTCGGCGAGGTATTTCAAAGTGTTCACGATCTGGCGGAGCGATCGATGAACCCAGAGCGAAAGATACTGATAGTGAGGATGGGATGCGTTGAACGACTCTCGATCAATATTCAAGGCCGGATCCAGCCCCTTAGTGACGAAGACCTCTGCCGTTATCTGCCTCAAGCGTGTGATCTCGGAAACTTGGTACTTGGCGAAGGTCTCGTCGAAAAGGGTTCCACTCGCATCACCGATTCGAACTAAAAGGCCGGTGTTCTCGCGAGGCACCACCTTGGGGGACCAGAGAAAGTAGGCTTCAAACTCAAGGTCTCCACCGCGCTCTTCTTCTGATATAGCAGACAGGTCCGGATCTGCCTTTCCAACAAAGACAAGCGGAGTCTTCATCGCATGGCGACTGGCAGGAAATTTGCTAAAGCGTATAGGCCTTTTCAGTTCGATGTCGTCAACAAAGACGCGAAACTCAGAAGTGTTTGCGCCTCTCTCGGGAGACTTCAATTCCAAGCGCTTGCGAATACTCTCCCCCAGCTTCAACTTAAGAGCTTTGGCCTGCCCAGGAACGAAGGGATGAAGCTCGAAGATGTCCGGCTCGGAGTTATCATCGAGATCAAACGGGTGATCCTCAAGATAGTCCACTGGCGCCGCCAAACTCAGGCTCCAAATCGCCTTGAAATAATTGTCAAACAAAAGTTCAAGTTTGGGATCACTTGAAGAAACGCCAACTTCTTCAACAACTGCTTGAAAGAGCTTAGAAAATCGCTCTTCGGGAGGATCGGAATTCTCCCATGGAAGCCTTGGGGGCAATGCATATCCTTCTTCTCTATCATCGAGAATCCCGATATGAAACCTAGGGGTCGGCTGCATTAGCATGATGCCGGAATCGTCGACACTTTTGCCGGATACAGCCTTCCAAACGTCACCGCTACGCAGCAGAGAGATAGTGAGCGGACGCAGGTCCATCAAAATAATCTCCGTGCCGTGCGCTTCAAGATCATCAGCAGGCACGGATCGGATTGCTACTTCTCCGGACTCAATCTTCTCGAACTCTTCCTCCTTATCCGCTTTCTCGGACTCGCCGCCCTCTTTCTTGACCTTGTCATCTCCTTGTGACGGGGGCTCCTCAGCCGAAAGGGAATGGGCACCTTGGATGGAATCCTCCTCGTAGGTTCTGAGAATCACTTCAGCTACCAGTCTGAAATTGCTTCCTGCAACCTTCGTTACGATTTGAAAATGGCGCGTGAGTTGAGCAACTGAAAACAATCCAATTCCGATCTTTCCAATTAACCGCCTCCCAGCCGGACTGCGGGTGGGGTCTTTTGTATTGGTGGTATTTCCAGCCCCTTCCCACCTACGTTTCGAGCTTCCGCCAATATGATGGATCAAGCGGGCGAGAGTCGCCACGTCCATCCCGTTCCCATCGTCACGAATGCTGATTTGCGAGAATCTCGGAGCGTCGGTCTGAATGATTACACGAGAAGCATCGGCATCATAAGCATTTGAAATCAATTCCCGAAGAGCGGACGAGGGTTGCCGGTAAATCCCGTCGGTAATCCGCGCGAGAACCCTGTCGTCGGTTCTCAGTTTGGCAAAGGAAAGGTCTCCCGACTCTCTCTTTGCCTCAATATCGGCAATCAGTTGACTTTCTTCGGCTTTGGCAGCGGCCATGATATCATCTCATCACTTATACGAATATATAGCCTCACAAGCTCTCGAAGTGTCGAGAAGATTCTTGATCTGATCAGCAATAGCCCTGGCAAGAGGCGGGGGCACCGCGTTGGAGACTTGGGTCACTTGCGAGCTGAAGCTGCCCAAGATTTTGAATCCGGGGTCGAAGCCTTGGAGCAGCATTGCCTCCAGAATCGTTAGCCGACGTTTTCCATCGGGATGAATGTGTATCTCTCGGTTCCCGTAGGCGACAGTCGGGCTAACCGAATTCCAATCCAAAATCCGAAAGGACCGACCGGCGTTACTTCGCTGGCGAGCTCCCGTAAAGCGGGCCGAACGCGGAACCATTGTCCAGTGGTTCTGGTGGTAGGGAATGTTCGCGGCAGACAGATCACGCGCAAAGTAGGTGGCCGGGGGTAGCCCTTTGATTGCGCTGCCCACAGTCAGTTTCTCGCCAGACGGCTTTGGAAACTTGAACTCTTGATTGGGGAAGACCTCCTTGTTGAGCCCGACGATGAATACGCGGTGCCGACGTTGGGCCACGTTATAGTCAGCGGCGTTAAGGCGCGTGTGAAAGACGTTGAAGCCAGCCTTTTCAAGACGATCCAAAATTCTCTTAAACCTAGGGAGATGTTTAGAGCCCAATAATCCAGTAACGTTCTCAAAGACGAAAAACTCCAGATCGAACTTCTCGCGGGCAGTTTTTACAAGATCGGCATATCGGAATGGCAGAAGGTTCCGAGAATCGTTGGGATCGGAAGAAACATTTCCCCTAGAAAATCCTTGGCACGGAGGACCTCCGATTAGACCGACGGGTCGCATCCCCTTCGGAATAAGGCCAAGAAAATCCTTGGGGGAAAGTTTCGAAAGATCCCGTTTTACCGCAACCGAGGAGGAGGCATTGAAATTGAAAGTATCTACAGCGTCTTGGCAGCTATCGATTGCTAGACCGGTCTGAAATCCCGCCTGATGGAAGCCGGAATCCATGCCTCCAGCGCCACAGAAAAGACTGAGCAGGAATGGTCTATCCGGTTCGATGTGGGCCAAGCTTTTAAGAGGTTGATGCTGTGCGAGATGATAACCCTGAGGCGAGTTCCTTTTAGCAAGTGCTGATCTCATTGCAATTCGGAAGGTTGCCTTTCTGAAGGAATTCCGAGGAGGTAAAGGAGGTGGATCACACCACCTCCACCATCACGCCATCGATCCTGCCGCCCTCCATGGTCTGCACGTCCTTGAAGGCGGGGTTGAGGGATTTGAGGATGGGGACCTGGTCGAAGCTATTGCCTTCTTCGCCGGGCTTGGCCTTGCGGTAGGCGAGTTCCTTGAGGGTGGCGCCGTGGCCGTCGTTGTAGATCACGAGGCTGCCTTTCTTGGGGAAGCCTTTGCCCTGGAAGGGGGCGACGATGATGGTGGCGCCATCGGGGATCTTGGGCTCCATGGAGCGGCCGCAGACCTTGAGCGCGTAGTGGCCATCGGGGTAGGCGCGGGGCACGCGGATCGGCTGCGGGGTGAGGTCGGCGGCGATGGGTGCACCGGCGGCGATGCCACCGAGGAGGTCGAGCCAGTGGGCGGAATCCGCGGCGGTGGCGGCATGATCTGTTAGAGGAGCAGCGGCGGCGCGGATGGGGATGATGCCGCTGGTCCGCGGGCCCGCATCCATCTCCATGCGTGCGACTTCATCGTCGCAGGTGCGGATGATCCAGTCCTCGATGGTGAGGCCCTTGGAGAGGGCGGCGCGGTTGTAGGTGCGGAAGGTTGTTAGATCGACCTCGACGCTGAAGATCTGGACCTTCGCCTGGCCGGGCGCTTGAGCCATCGCACGAGGGAACGCTTGGGGAATGGAGGCACCCGCACCGGCTCCCGCGCGATCCTCCGCGATGAGCCGGGCGATGAGCGCGAGGCTGGCGGCGGGGATGTCCTGATTCGTCGCGGAGAGCCAATTGTCCACGGTGCGCTTGTGGATCCCGCCGCATTGCTGGCCGAGCCAAGCACGGCTCCGGGAGAACTCCTTTAACCAAGCTTTAATTTCTTCCCGGGTCGGATGCATGCCCCAAAGTGCATGATTTTATGCGCTCTGCAAACATTTCTCACTGTTCCATGTACTTTTCTTTTGGAGTTGTTCATCGGAACATGTATTCATGAATGCATGTCCCGAGTGCATGATCCCACGGTGAAGGCGAAGGCCGGGGTGCTGCTGGCGCTGCCACCGATCGCGCTGAGCGAGCTGAAGGAGCCGACGAAGGATTTCCTGCTGGCGAAGGCCAATGCGGGGGCGACGCCGCTGGAGACGATGAAGGAGCTGCTGGATCGCGGCGCGGAGCGGGCTGGCTTTCGCGCGAAGCGGGCGGCGGCGGCAGAGGCCTCCCGCACGGCGGAGGCATGGGCAGCAGAGAAGGATGAGTGCGGAATGTGGAGTGCGGAGCGCGGAGTTTCAGAGGCCCGCGCGGCGACTCCGAATACCGGCTCCGATGCAGCATCTAACAACAACTCAAACGGGACGCAAAGGGAGGGAGGCGATGAACGCTGATGATGAACGATCGACCGAAGCAAGTTCCGGACGATGGCTACGATGCCTACTCGGAGTGGGCGCCGCAATTGGTCGGCTTCGAGCCGCTGACAGCGGTGGCCTACGATGCGCTGGACCCGGTGCAGGCGCGGGAATTCGCGGAGCTCTTGGCCGCATCCCGCACGCGCGAGACGCGGGTGCTGATCGTGCGCGACGCGAAGGGCCACCTCACGCTGTGGCAGGAGGGAGGACGTTTTTGGAAGACATGAAAGACCGAAGCACCATCTGCCACCGACATCCTCTACCCCAATGACCACCACCCTCACTCTGGAAAACACCACCGATACCATCAAGGCCGAGGTCCACGATGGCGAGCTCTACCTCTCCATCAGCGCGTCGCAGGGCCGCATGCAGCGGGTGCCGAGCATGGAGGCGGCGATCGGCAGGATCTTCCCGGATCTGCCGCTCGTGCGCCGCTTGCAGATGGCCGGCCGCCTGATCGCAAGTCTGGCCGAGACGCTGGACCGGCGCTGAGAGCCGGGGCCAGGCACCCGATCTAACAAATACTAGAAACACCGGAGGCCGGAAGGCCGACGGCGCACGGGAGAGCTGTGCCTGTAGCGGGCGGGCCTCTCTTATCTCATCAATCATATCCCTTGTCTCACCCCTCCCCTGCCGGGTGTGGCGGGCATCCATAGCAGCTTCGTCCGCCTGAAGGCGGGACTACATACCCTTGATGGCGCGCTCTCCCCGGATCTCCGAGCATCTCACATTCGCCATCTTTCATCCCAGAAGAACAACCAGCCAATGAACATGAAAACGTCCACGAACACGACCCCCACCAAGACCAAAACCATGAAACCACTCGCCATCTTCGACATCGAGACCGCACCGGACCTGGAGGCGGTGCAGCGGCTCACGCCGCCCTATGTGCCCACTCCGGGGGCGAAGCCGCATGCGGAGGCGGACTACTGGCGCGGCATCCATGCGAAGGCGACGCTGAACCCGGCGACCTCGCGGATCCGCGCGATCGGCGTGCAATTCCCCGGCGAGCCACCGCGCTTGCAAGTCGGCACGGAGGCGGAGCTGTTGCGCGAGTTCTGGCAACTCTTCGCGGACTGGGATGGCCCCTTCGCCTACTGGTCGGGGAATAACTCGAAGGGTTGCTTCGACCCGCGCTTCCTGGTGGTGCGCTCTTGGGTGCGCCGCGTCACCGTGCCACGCGGTGCGTATAGCCGCGGGCCGGGTTGGAGCCTCAGTGCGGAGAAGTGGCTGGATCTCGCGCCGCTCTTCCTGATCGGTGCGGAGGCGAATTCCTTCTGCAGCGCGAACAAGGCGGCGAAGACGCTGGGACTCATCGGCATGGACCTGGGCTGGGCCACGGTGCGGGACAAGGATGCGCTGGTGGTGAAGGCCGCCAGCTTCCACGAGTGGCTGGATAGCCCGGTGCTCGCGCGCCGGGAAGCAGCGCTCGACTACCTGCGGAATGATCTGGCGATGGAGCGGGCAATCGCGGAGGTGCTGTTAGAGAATCCCAGTGCCACCACACCCGCGGGCGGCAAGGACTGGGAGAGCCTGGACAAGCTGATCGCGCTGGACTCCGCGATGAGGGAGGAGGTGGCGGTTTAAGCATCATGAGCATGAGCGTGGAACTCGCCGTAATGGACCGGATGCTGGACAAGGTGACCGGCGACCAGGAGCCGGTGCGCCTGAATGGCCATGTGCCGGAGATGGCCACGGAGGTGCTGCTGCAGCTGGATGGCGAGCAATTCGCCGTCTGCTACGAGACGCGTAGTATCTCCTCCGCCATCAACAACGCCCGCCAGGAATTCCCCGGCGCCGCCGTGCTCCAGGCGCGGCGCGTGCTGGTGATCTCGGAGGAGGAACGCGGGAAGGAGGAGATGCGCAGCCTGAATGCGGGGCTGTGAAGCGCCTGGCCAGGGCGAATTCCCGGCGAGCGGAGCAGCCTATGGAGTGCGGTGGCACGACACCGCTTTGGCTGCGGGGGAGTTTGCGATTCTCCTATTCATGGCCCCTTCCCAAAGCGTGAACGAAACACCCGCTGCCAAGCTCACTCTTGGGCAATCCGGAACCGTTTGCCGCAACATCACCCACCCGGAGCCAAAGCGGTGTCGTGCCACCGCACTCCACATGCCGCTACCCGGAAAGCCGCCTCACGCAGTTCCGTGGAGAGCACTGCGGTGATCTCCGCGGAAAGCGCGGCCGCGCACGCCCCTTCCGCCATCTCAAATCTGAAATTCAAATCCCCTCCAATACTGTCCCACCACACCATGACCACCACCCACGAACCCACCGCCCCCGCAGCGACAAGCAAAGACAAAGACAAATCCCCGAAGCGCCCGGCCTTCCAATTCTACCCTGCCGATTGGCGGAAGGATGCCGCCCTGCAATCCTGCAGCGTGGCGGCGCGCGGCCTGTGGATCGAGATGATGTGCATCGCCCACGAGTGCCTGCCCTACGGCCACCTCACCGTGAATGGCAAGCCGATGGCGCGCACGCAGATCGCACGGCTCACCGGCATGGGCGAGGCGACCTTCAAGCGTCTGTTAGGCGAGTTGATCCAGGCCGGCGTCTGCTCCGTGGCTGAGGATGGCACCATCTTCTCGCGGCGGATGGTGAGGGATGAAACCTTGCGGGCAAAGCGCGTGGAGGGCGGACAAGCCGGCGGCGTCCACGGGCCAAAAGGCAAGGAGCATGGCAGCAAAGGAGGACGACCGGCTCAATCAAGGGGGGATCTAAATCCCCCCTTCCCCACGGAAAAATATCCCCCGTTGAAACCCTCCCCTTCATCTTCTACTTCTACTTCATCTTCGGACAAGAATCCCCCCTGCCCCCCCATGGGGGATGGCCATGGGTGGCTCTCGATCCTGCCGGATGGCTGGCAAAGCATCCCCCGGGACGAACGCCGCGGCCTGCGGGTCCTGCGGAATTCCCCGCTGATGGAGCGCATCGGCCGCTGGTTTGACCGGCCTGCGGACTCACGCTGGGCCCTGGCGGAGGGCATTGCCCTGGCAGCGCTGCAGCCAGCGGTGGCGGAAGTGGACCTGCTGGAGAACTACTACCTCGCTCGTATTTCACCGGACCGCGACTACCGGCGGCGCGACCTCGGCAGGCTCCTCGCCCATTGGCCCGCCGAGCTCGATCGGGCGCGGGTGTGGATGGCAGAGCTGGGAGGGGAAATCACCAATCACCCATCTTCCCATCCTCCATCGAAGTGAGGCCAGCGCCGGAAGAGGAACAGTTCCCCGGGGCCCGCCACCAAGGGTTCGTAGTCCCGCCTTCAGGCGGACGCAGCACGGGAAGAGCGGGCCTCACCCGAGGGCCCCCGGGTGAAGTCCGCATCCAGAACTCCTTCGTCCGCCTGAAGGCGGGACTACCTACCCTTGAACTCCCGACCGCTCCCGTTCTTCCACTGATCACTGATCACTGATCACTGATCACCGATCACTCGGCACTTCTTCCACCCCATGACTACTACACCTCCCGTAGAACCCACCCTCACCCTCCCCCACGCGCCCATGCTGGAGAAGTCCGTGCTCTCCTGCATGCTCCAGCGCCCCTTGCTCGCGGAGGAGCAACCGCTGGACCCGGCGATCTTTCACCTCGCGGCGCACCGCCTGCTCTACCGCATCCTGCTGGAGACCCGCGATGGCGATCTGACCCACCTGGTCACCAAGCTCCACGACCGCGCCGAGCTGGAAGCAGTCGGCGGGCCGGCGGCGGTCGCGGAGATCTACACCTACGCGCCGCACGCCCATCACTTCGAAACCCACCTCGCGGTGCTGCGCGATCGCCATGCACGGCGGCTGGCGATCAAGGCTTGCCGGGATGCCGAGGCCGCGGCCTTCGATTGCTCCGAGTCCACGGACAGCCCGGACTTCCTGGATGCGCTCGGCGCGCCGGTCAGCACTGTCTTCGATACCATCGCGGCCGCCGCCCCGGCGAAGGATACCAAGGCGCTGGCCCGCGAGTTCCTGGAGACCTTCGAGCGCCGGCTCGCCGGGACCGAGGTGCCGATGGGCTTGGCCACCGGTATCGCGGAGGTGGATGCGCGGTTGCGTGGCCTGCAAGCGCAACACATGGGCATCATCTCTGCGCGCTCCGGCGGCGGGAAGTCGACCCTGGCCACGCAGATCGCCGCGCACTTGGCGGCCACCGGCACGGGCGTGCTCTATCTCATGCTAGAGCGCACCGAGCAGAGCGCCTTCCAGCGCGCGGTGATCCAGCACGCCGGCATCCACCACCTCGCCGTAACCGATCCCGCAGGCTATGCGCGCTTGCAAGACCGGGGCCACAGCAATCCGGAGTCCGCCACGCTGCGCGCGATCCGCGGCTCGATCACCACACTGGTGGAGGCGAACCTGCACATCCGCAAGCCGCCAAACCGCCACCTCCACACCCAGTGCGCGGAGATCCGCCGCTACCACCGCCTCCACGGCGTGCGCGTCGTCATCCTCGACCAGATCGGCCTGGTCCGCGGCGACCGCGTGCGCGGCGATCGCGAGGAAGCCGAACTACGACGGATCTCGAACACGCTCCAGGAACTCTGCCACGAGCTCCGCCTCTCCCTCATCGTCCTCAGCCAAGTCACCGAAGACGGCGAGACCAAGGGCGCGCGAGCGATCGAGGAAGACGCGGACTGGTGGCTCTCCATCATCCAGGAACGCGACCGCAAGAAACCGAACTTCGGCGAGCACCAGCACGTCCTCATCGCGAAGGATAGCCATCACGGCTGCACCGGGGAGCGACTGCCGCTGGTGCTGGATCATGAGACGCTGAGGTTTGTGTATGGGGTGCCGAAGGAAAAGGAGAGCGTCGGGAGGAGGGGGAGGTTTGGGTGAAGTCGTAGTGATGAATATAGAGTGAGTGGGAGGCACAACGAAATTGAATTATCGCTCTCTAAGCGCCATCTCGAAGGCGAGCTTCTTTCAAGAAGCGCTAGGAGGTGCTCGGGTTTTCGCCTTCCTGCGCGACGGATGGTGCCGCCGTCAAAATGTCTTCCCGCCGCTGGGATTTTCCCTTCTACTGCGGATGCACTCCCCCTACACACATGACATCTGGACAAGCGTGTGTAATCCCACGTCGGATGGGGCAGCGCCACCTTAAGATTTCAGGATATGGCAGAGAAAGAAGAAGAGGAGGCCTACCGGCATGCGGAGTTCGTGATCGAGCGGGCTAGGCGTAACGAGTCGACTAGCCTCGAGTTATTTGATCGCAGCCTGAAGGCCTTGCCGCCGTCCATCGCGCAGCTCACGCAACTTCGGGAGCTGAACTTGAGTCGCAGCCCCTTGAAGACAGGACTCGAAGCCGTTTCCTGTCTCTCCGGCTTGGAGGGTTTAGATCTGTATAGCTCGGAGTTGAAGCGGGTTCCGGAATCGATCGCAAGTCTCCGGAACTTGAAGTATTTGAATCTCTGCTGGAACGAACTCATGGAGATTCCCGAGTGGATCGGCGAACTTTCCACTCTGGAGCGCCTCTACATTCACGGCAATCCCTTGGTCCGACCTCCGGCTTTTCTCGGGAAACTCGGAAACCTGCAGATACTTGGTCTTTCCACACACTATCTGCACTGGGCTGGGACATGGAAAGAGGTTCTTTCTGGGCTGAGCGTCTTGTTCTGCGAATGTGGGAACAGTGAGTGGACTGGGGAAATGCCGCCACTTCCCTCGCTCGAAGAGCTAACGCTTTTCCACTTATCAGGCTCAGTACCCGACTGGGTGCGGACCTGCAAAAGCTTGGTAAGACTTGAGTTTTTCGTTTGGCTAATCCCTTCGCTTCCCGAGTGGATCGGCGAACTCCGCAACCTGAAACGCCTTCAACTTTTCGAAGCTCCTCTCACCGACTTACCCGCCTCTCTGGCGGACCTTTCGCCGGATCTTGAAATCTCCGGTCTAGAAACAGACCGCCTTCCTCCCGAGCTTGCCGCTGCTTGGAACGAAGGCGGCACTCGCGGTCTTCAGGCCTACCTACGCCAACGGCGAGAGGGAGGCATGACACGCCTCCATGAGGCCAAGCTGGTTTTGGTTGGCGAGGGCGAGGTGGGCAAGAGCTGGCTACTCGGCGCCCTGCGCGATGATCCGGTTGAAGATCGCGGTAGCACCCATGGTATCGAAATCAAAAAGGTGCCGGTCATCGACCCACAGAGCGGTCAAGTAATCACGCTGAATGGCTGGGACTTCGGCGGGCAGCCGGTGTACCGGCCCACACACCAGATGTTTTTCAGTGCTCCAGCGCTTTACCTGGTGGTGTGGAAGCCGCGCGAGGGCCCCCAGCAGAGCCGAGTGAAAGAGTGGATCAAGCTAGTGAAGCACCGCGCGCCAGAGGCTCGGATCTTTCTCGTGGCCACCCATGGCGGGCCGAAGGCGCGGCAGCCGGATCTGGACCGCCAGGAGATCCTAGACCTCTTCGGTGAGGACACGATCGCTGGTTTCTTCCACGTGGATAGCCAGCCGCGGACGGTGGAGGGCAAGGCGGCCGATCCGCGTATCGCGGAGCTTAAGGAGGCACTTGCTCGGGAGGCAGCAGCACTGCCAGGGATGGGTCGCGAATTTCCCGCGAAGTGGCAGGAGTTGCGGCAGCAGCTAAAAGCCGGGGAATCCGCATATCTGCCAAAGGGCAGAGTCTTCGACCTCTGTAGCACGCAGGGTATCTCCAGCGAGAACGCCGAGTTACTCGTCCGCATCTGCCACGCCATCGGCGACCTGATCCATTACGAGCACGATCCGCTGCTGCAGGACATCGTGGTGGTGAAGCCGACTTGGCTGGCCACCGCGATCAGCTATGTGCTCGATGACCAGCGAATCCGGGAGACGAGCCGGGGTTTGGTAAGCGACGCTGAGCTTGCCGCGCTGTGGGACGATCCAGGGCGCGAACACCGCTACCCGCCAGACCTGCATCCGATTTTCCGCGCTCTAATGGAGCGCTTTGACCTTAGCTATCCTGTGGCCGGACATGCGGAGACTTGCTTGATCTCACAACTGGTGCCGGACTTCCGGCCACAGGCGCAGGTGGATGCCGCTTGGCCCGATGACCCCGCCGAGGGCGATGAGGAGCAGACGCAGATCTGCCGCATCACAGATATGGACCGCGGTGAGACGGCACGGGCGGAGGGGCTCTTCTATCAGCTCATCGTGCGTCTGCACAAATACTCGCTGGGTCGTCTCGACTTCTGCAAGAGCGTGCACTGGCAGCGCGGCCTCCTGTTAGAGGACAGCATCGGCTCGCGCGCCTATCTGGAGCACGCAGGGAACGACGTCCAGATCCGCGTCCGTTCCCCCTACCCTGCCGCCTTCCTCGGCGTTTTGACCTATGAGGTGAAGTGGCTGGTGGAGAATTTCTGGAAGGGCCTGCGCTGTGCGATCACAGTGCCCTGTCTAACAATCAAGGAAGATGGCACTATCTACCGCGGTTTTTTCGAGGTGGCGAGCTTGCTGAAAAGCAAGAAGGCCGATCGCCACGAGATGGATTGTCGGGTCTGCGACGAATGGTACAGTATCGACGATCTACTTTCGAACTCCGTGGAAGCTCGCCCGGACCCCTTGCAAGGCGTGGCAGCGGATGCGGCAGGCTTCAAGCGTTTGGAAGGGATTATCCGCTCAGGCTTCGGTGGCCTAGGCGACAAGGTAGATGGACTGACCACGGAAGTTCGCGAAGCTGCCGCACGGGCTGAGGCATCCTATCGTGGCCTGATGAGCGCGGTGCTGGATGAGGCGCGGGATGGACCACGGCTTTTCAGCATCGAGCCACTGGAGCCGGGGTTCTGGAACAAGCCGAAGTGGATGGCCGCTCGTTTCCGGGTGACGCTGTGGTGCGAGTATAACCGCCTGCCGCTGCATCATTTTCCCGGGCACAAGGACCGTGGGGTGTATGAGATCGAGATCAACCGCGAATGGCTGGTGGCCGCCGCTCCTTGGCTGAAGAGGATCGCGGTCACCCTCGGCCTGGTGTTGCCAGTGGCTGGAGCAGTAACCAAGGTGGTGCTGGACGCCACGGTGTACGATTCGATCGAGAACCAACTCGATCTTGGCAAGGAAACGGCCGACGCGCTGGCGAAGACCGGCGAGATGGCGGCGGATTGGCTGGCCGAGGAGGATGGAGGAATCCGTGAGTTGCGCGGTGGCGATGGCAGCATCGGCCCGCGGGGCGAGGTCAGGGCGGAAGGTGCGCTGCTGCGGCAGCTCCACCACTGGCTGAAGGAGAACGACAAGGCATCCCAATTCGGCGGCTTGGTGCGGGTGCCGAACAAGCGGCAGGAGTTCATGTGGGTTCACCCGGACTTCGCGGGGATGGTGTAGGTGGACTGGCTTTGATCTGTCCTTCGGGCATCCGAGGGATCGGTAAGGGTGGATTCGCCTAGAACTCGTCCGGCGCTCTCTGGCACCACACGCCCTCAAAGCGGCGATTCCCGCCGCACTCCGATAGCGGCTGCCCCGCAAAGGGGGGGCACGCGGTGTGTGAGATGAGCTGCTCTAGGGGGCGGGTGTTGGTGTCTGCGGGCCGCTTCGGTAAGTTTGGGGATGACCGCTGGTGGGGTGACGGCTTTTGCGGTGCTTCACGGCAGCAAGCTGCCTGCCGAAAGGCGGTGGCAAGCCTCCGCAGTCCAAGATCCAAGGCGGCTGCGCCGCAGGGGAGATGCGCCCGCTATTTTGCGAGAGCCCCGCGCCTACACTTCATGGGCAGCGACTGATCGCATTACTGAATCCTATCTGACATTCCTCATGACGACTCCTAATACCCAAACCCTATCCCTGAAGATCCGCGAGCTTGAGCCGTCATTGCCGAGCCGCTCGCGCAGCGTGAAGCCTTCGCTGGTGGTGCTACATGCCACCGCGGGGGCCAGCGCGCAGTCGAGCATCGAGCACCTCCGCAGCGTTGGCCTGAGCTACCACTACATCATCGCCCGCGATGGCCGCGACGCGAAGTGGACGAAGGAATCCGACGCCAGCCAGCCGCTGATCTTCCACTGCGTGCAGGACGAGCGCGAGGCCTTCCACGTCGGCTCCACCATCCCCGCGCCCTCCGGCGAAGGCCGGATCAACAAGTGCTCGATCGGCGTGAGCCTGGCGAACCTGCAGAGCGGCGAAGCCTATACGCCCGGACAACTCCAGGACCTGAAGGCGCTCCTGCTCCACCTCAAGCAAGCCCACCCCACCCTGCGCTACCTGACCAAGCACGCCCTGGTGCAACCCTGGAACCGCGAGGATCCCCTGCACGTGGATGCAGAGTCACTAGCCCGGGACTGCGGGTATGAGCTCTGGGTGCCGACGAAGAAGGAGATACAGGAACACCGGCCGAGGTAGGAAATGGCAAATGGCAGACTGCTCCCGGCCGCCGCGTGGTGGTGCCGGGGGCATTCTCATTTGCGGCTGCTCCGAAGCCAACAGCCTAACCGCAGAGGCCGCGGAGGAACGCCGAGGAAGAGATTGATAAAGCTTCCGCTTTCGCCCTGCGTGTCCGCCCGCGAGATCCGGCGGGGCTCCATCTCCCGCTCGTTTTCCCATCTACTGCGCTTCCCGGCGAAGTGCGTCGCATTCCTGAGTGAAGCAACAGGCGCCGGCATGATCAGCGCTGGTGCCGCCGACACGCCCGAGAGCTGGGGATCGGTGGTCGTGCTCATGCGATCTTGCTCTCTGCCTCGCCCAGCCGTTTCGCGATCCGCTTCCCCTGCCTCCTCACCAGCCAGAGCCAGAGCGGGAGATAGAGTGCGAGCAGGAACCAGAAGGGTGCGCGCCAGCCCTGGATCTGGGCCTTGAAGAACGACCCGGGCGAATCCCCGGCGATCCGGTTGTAGCAGTGGGGCAGCGGGAACCAGGTGGACGGCGGCGCGGGATCTTCGTACAGCCAGCGGCCAAAGGGGCCGGTCGGAATCGGGAGGGGAAGGGCCGCAAGGTCCACGCCGGGCTGACGTTCGATGATGCGCGCCCTTTGGAACTGGATCGCGGACCCGCTGAGCTTCACGGAGAATTCGTAGTCGGGATGGCTGCTGTAGTACCAACTAGACCTGTAGTAGACGGAGGCCGCCCACAGGCAGAGCAGCACCAGCACTGGCAGCAGGCCGATCCAGAACAGCGGGCGGTGACGGAGGGGAAGTTTCAAGGCGGAAGGCGGAAGGCGGGAAGCGGAAGGCGCAATTCACGCGAGACGATGCCTGGCGATTCGCCGGGCGCGCCACCCCATCATGCCGCCCCACAGCACCAAGTGCGCGGCGACGATCAACCAGTGGTCGAGGCGGATGCGGATGCTGTCCTCGCCGAAGCCCTGCTGGCGGTTCCAACCGAGCGGGCCGCGCAGGGCTTGCGGCTCATTGATCACCGAGTCACAGGAGGCCAGGCCGGTGGGCACCGGCGGCAGCGGCGCGGGCCGGGTGAGGCGCAGGCCGTAGCTGCTGGCATCGATCGTGAGCGCCCAGATCTTGCTACCCCCGCCGGTCTGGAAGAGGAAGAGTTGGCTCTCCCGCCAGCCCGCCGCCCAATTCCCGAGCAGGAAGACCAGCAGCATGAGCCCGCACCAGAAGCCCACCGAGCGCCGCAGGCCAGGCCGCGGCAGTGGCTGGCTCGCGGAGGGTACCGCATGAGAATGGGGATGAGCGCTCGGAGTCATCGGCTCAAGAGACTAGCGCGCTGGCCGCCGCGGCCGCCATTCCTTTTCTCAAGCGCCGCCGCTGCCACGCCAGCCCGGCGCTCCACAGCGTGAAATGGGCGACGATGAGGAACCAGTGCTCCACGTGGATGCGGGTGGTCCCCGTGCCCGCTCGATGCGCGACCCGCTTATTCCTCCATCATTCGTCCCCGTGGAAGCGCCTGCCCCGCCGTGCGCAGCTGCCGCGACTTCCGCCGCGCTTGCCACCAAGTAGCCAAGACCCACAGCGGCAGATAGCCCGCGAAGAGCAGCCACAGCGGGATCCGGAGCGACACTCTCCGGTGTATCCAATCCGTGCCGTAGAATCCGTCTCCGGTCTCGAATTCCGGCCCCTTGCGCCAGAGCCGGGCGTTGTCCGGCGAAGCGGGCATCCGCATCCACAGCCCCCAGGGCTTCGTCTTGGGAATCGGCTCCGGAGCGGATGACGAGTGAGTCCCGGGCTTCTCGATGAAACTCCGTCGCTCAATCATCAGCGATGCATTCGAGAGATTGAGGCCATAGGTCCTGCGCGGTGAGTAGCAAAATACACCCCGTGTCCGGTTCCGCATCGAATCCGCCGCTGCCCACAGCAGGATCACCACCGGCAGCAGCCCAATCCAAAAGATAGGCACGTGCCGCAGCGGAAGTCGTCGCTTCTTCATAGACCCGTCCTACTTGTTAGATCCATTCCCGCCGGATCCCCCCGCGGCATCCTGCCGCGTTCCCGGCAGCGCCGCGAGCGACCTCTCGGCCAGAGCAGACGCCTGCCAGCTCGTCAGGAAACGCCAGACCACCAAACCGACGAGGAAGATCATCCACAGTGGCACCACATGGATCTCCCTGTGGCGGATGTAGCCGGTCCCGACCTTGTCGCTGGTGCTTGCCGATTCATACCAGGGAAACCACCTCACCGGGAATGGTTCCTCCGCCACGCGGCTCCTGCCGCCCCAGGGCCCGGTGATCGCGGTGTGCTCCGGCGGCGGCCCTTTCGCATCCGGCCCCGCCTCGGTCCACTCCCAAGCAAATCTCAGCGCGGCGCCGAAGATCGCAACGCCGCCGCGCCCTCCGGACTCGCGGCCGTAGCCCCAGGTATTGCGGTGGCTCATCGAGTCCACCCAGGCCCAGCCCAGGCTGATCAAGAGCACCAGGCCGAGCCAAAATACCGGCACCAGCCGTAGCGGATGTTTCTTGCTGATCTTGTCGTCGGCCATCGTTGCGCCACCCCTAGCATGACTCTGGCACCCTTGTCATCTGCTGCTCCTGCGTGCGAAGCATCCGCGACTTCCGCCGCGCTTGCCACCAACTGGCACCGAGCCAAAAGGGCGCGTAGCCCAGCAGCACCAGCCACAGCGGGATCACATGGTCCCAGGTCCGCATCATCCAGTCCGGCCCATACTGTGCGGCATTCGGCTGGCTATGCGGCTGCGGAAACCATCCATCCGGATCGGCTCCCGCCGACCATCCATAGCTCCAATCGCCCCAGGGAGCAGTCGGCTGCAAGATCGCCCGCTCCGGAGGGGGCTTGGGCGACTGCACCACCCACAGCTCCTGCACCCGGATCGCCGAGTAGTGCAGCATGAAGCGATGATCATGTCCCTGCTCCGCGCAGTATCGCCCCTGGAAGACGATGTGCCGCGTGGAATCCGCCCAGGCCCACAGCAGGATGATCACCGGCAGCAGGCCGAGCCAGAAGAGCGGCAGATGGCGGAGGGGGATACGTTGCTTCTCTCTCACTGGCACGATGATAGGAGGCGCGGTGAACAGCGCGAGCAAGTAGCGCAACTTTGCAAGTTGCGGCTGGGCGCGTGCCGAAGGGAAATCGCAAGCCCTTTGTCCAAGCGCGGCCGCCCCCGGCCACAACTTTCAAAGTTGTGCCACCTCCTCCAGCCCCCGCGACTTCCGCCGCGCTTGCCACCAAGTGGCACCGAGCCACAGCGGCAGCCAGGCCAGCAGGATGAGCCACAGGGGTATCCGCCAGCTCTCGTCATGACGCAAGAAACTGCTCCGGCTGGTGCCAAAGGATCCGTGGAAATAGCCGGGCGCGGGAAACCAGGAGAGGAACCACGCGCCCATGTAGGCCACACCTTCCCGGCTCCAGCTTCCATAGGGCCCAGTGGCGGGATACGGGACCGGAGACCCACGAGGATTCTCCGGCTCGCTATTGCTGATCCAGCGATACTCGATCTGGATATGAGACTGGGCGAGCACGACCTCAATCGCGCGGTCGGGCTCGGCACAGCGTTTCCAACTGGAAATATAGTAGGTGGAGTCCGCCCACAGACAGAGAAGGATCAGGGCGGGCAGCAGCCCGATCCAAAACATCGGCACATGCCGCAGAGGGAATCTCGTGTTCGTCTTGTTCATGGGGTGATCCGGCATTCGCTTTCAATCTAACAGGAAGCAGCCTCCGCCTCCTGGGTGATGGCCTGCTCCGCCGCTCGCAGCTTCCGCGTCTTGTGCCACGCTTGCCATCCCGCCAGACCGAGCCACAGCGGCAGCCAGGCGAGCAGGACGAACCAGAACGGAATGATCTGAAGGTCCGAATGCAGCAGAGTCTTGCGGGAATAGCTTTTGATGGACTGGACCGAGCTTGGTAGCGGGAACCAAATGCGCTCCGCCTCCGGCGCTGCGCGGTGTCGGTGCCAATCGCCCCAAGGGCCAGTTTCGTCACACTCCACCGTCGGCACTCGCGGAGCTTCGATCCAATGCGACTCCATCTCGAGGACCGAGGGCTTGAGCGCAACCCGCAAGCTGCGGTCCTTGAACTCGCTGTATCTCCACTCGCTGAAGTAGAACAGCGAATCCGCCCACACCCCCAGCAGGAGGATCACCGGCAGCAGCCCGATCCAAAACATCGGCGGCAAGTGGCGAAGGCGGTTCATCTCGTCATTGGCGGCAAGAATCCAGGAACCACGAATGGACACCGATGAACACGGATAAAGGCAGGCAAAATTTCCGAAACTGAATCTTCATCGGTGTCAATCCGTGTGCATCCGTGCCTGCTCATGGCCTTCGCGGAATTCATCCGTCGGCGGCTCCATTGCTTCAATCCTCCTCCGCTTCCGCCGCGCTTGCGACCACGTGAGCCCCGCCCACAGCGGCAGATAGCCCGCGAGCATCGCCCACAGCGGCACGTGGCGGTATTCGTGGTATTTGACGATCCCCTGCGCGACATCCCCGCGTCGGCCCTCCGAGCGGAAGGCCGGGAATTTCACCGCATCGCGGAATCCACCCCTGCGCGCGAATTCGCCGAAGAAATTGCTGGTGGGGAAGCCCAGCCCCGGCCCCTCGGGGGCATCCGCTGCCACCTTCACCCAATGCCAGGAGAGATGCAGCGCGGAGCCGGACAGCTGCGCATTCACATAGGCATCCGGCCGGCTGCGGGTCCAGCGTGTGCTGTAGCGCCACGAGTCGCCCCACGCCCCCAGCAGGATCACCACCGGCAGCAGTCCGATCCAGAACAGTGGCACATGCCGCAATGATAGACCCCGCTTCATTTTATGCCTCCGCGCCTCCTTCCACCTCACCGGCATCCACGCCATCCATCAGCCGGCCGATCCTACGATGCCTCCAGTAGATCAATCCGGCCCACCCGACCAGCACCGCCAGCAGCAGGCACCAGTGCGGGATGAAAAGCAGCGACTCCCCCCGCGAGCGCCCGAGACTGAACTCCCGGGTCACCGGATCCAGCGGCCGCTCATCTCCCGCCCCACTCCCGCTGGCAATCGCCTCCTGCCCCTCCCCCGTCTCCAAGCGCCCCGTGACAAATCCCGGCCGGGCAAAGCGCGCCCGCCCGCTGCGACTGCCGTGGATCTTGTACATAGCCGTGTCCACCGTCACCCCAAAGTGCTCCAGGCTGCCCTGCGAATGATAAAACGCCAGCCCGCTATCCCGGTTCGATGGTATCACCGGGCCGTAGCGCACATAGCACCAGCGCCGCGCCGAATCCCCCCACGCCCACACGATGAAGCCCGTCACCAGCAAGCCACTCCAGAAAACCAGCGAGCGGAAGAGGGACGGACGGGGCAGGCGGGAGTTCATGGGGAGAGATCGCAGATGGCAGGTTCAGATAGATCGCGTGCTTCATTCCCTATCACCCTCACCCCGCCGCACGCAAGCAACAGGAAGCACCGGCCCACTCCATCCAAATTTCAAATCTCAAATTCCGAATTTCAAACTCCCTGGACGATCTCCACATTCCCCTTCATCCTACGATACCTCCAGTAGATCAGCCCCGCCCACACGCCCGCTGCCGCCAGCATCACGCACCAATAGGGAATGAAAACCATCCGGAAGCCCCCCAACCCGGTGCCGGCCCTGAAATAAAGCAAGCCCAGCACCGGATCCGGCTCGCGCCCGTCCAGCATCCCCGTCTTCCGGAAGGCCGCCCATTCCTCCTTCGTCAGCCCCCTGAGGACATCCGGTCGGCCGAAGCGCAGCTTGAACAAATCCGGGTAGCGGGCATAGCCCTCCGTCCCTATCCTCGGCATCGAGCTGGCATCCACGCTCCCGCATTCCCAGCCACTCCGTCCCGGCGGCAACCAGATCGTCACCCCGCTCGCTTGGCTCTGCGCCAATACGGGGCCCGCCCCCACATAGGCCCACCGCCCCACCGAATCACGCCACGCCCAGCCCAGGAAGACCAGCACCATCAGCCCGCACCACAGCAGCGGCGATCGCAGCAGAGAGGGACGGAGTGAATCAGGACTCATGGCCGGAATCGTTTTCCGCGGCAGCGCCAGCGAGCTCCGCGCGGTGCTCTTGGATACTACGATACCTCCAGTAAATCAGCCCCGCCCACACGCCCGCCACCGCCAGCATCACGCACCAGTAGGGGATGAAGACCATCCGCACGGACCTCGATGAGCCGCCGGCACCGTGATAGAACATCCCCACCACGGGATCCGGCTCGCGTCCGTCTAGCAGCCCCGTCTTAAAGAATGCAACCAATTCCTTTTCCGCCAGCGCCCTGCTGAGCTCCGGTCGGCCCAAGCGCAGCCTGAGCAATTCCGGGTAGCGGCCATATCCCTCGAGCCCCAATCTCGACATTGGCGGGGGATCCACGCTCCCGGACTCCCAGCCACTTCGTCCCGGCATCCTCAAGATCGTCACCCCGCTCGCCATGCTGTGCGCCGATACAGAGCCCGCACGCACATAGGACCACCGCCCCACCGAATCCCGCCACGCCCAGCCCAGGAAGACCAGCAGCATCAGCCCGCACCACAGCAGTGGCGAGCGCAACAGCGATGGCCGCGGGAGCTCAGAGTCCATGCTCATTGCCCGGGTTTACTTCCCCGCTCCCCGCATCCTCCACCGGCATCCCCGGATCGCGCGTGCTACAAGATTTCCAGTAGATCAAGCCCAGCCACAAGCCGGCCGCCGCCGACATGAGGCACCAGTGCGGGATGAAAAGCAGCGACTCACCGGCCGGGTGCGAGCCATCGCAGAAATCGCGGAAGACCGGATCCATCACCCGGCCGCCCAGGGTCCCGGCGGATCGGAACTCCCCGATCGCCTCCACGCTCATGCCGCTCCTGGCAAAGCCCGGCCGCCCGAGGCGCACGCGCCCGCTGCGACTCCCGTAATCCAGGATCCCGCTCGTATTCTGCGAGACCGCGAAGCTCGCCCTGCGCCCCTGCTCCCAATAGATCGACAGCCCGCTATCCCGATTCGAAACCGCAAAGGGCCCCCAATTCAGATAACTCCAGCGCCGCGCCGAATCCCACCACCCGCAAGCGATCAGCCCCATCACCAGCAAGCCGCACCAAAAGACCTGCGAGCGAAGAATGGATCGACGATGCAGACCGGAATTCACAAGTGGAGGAGAGGAGATGGCAGATCGCGGATAGCCGTGTGATCTCCCCTTCCCTATCACCCCCGCCTCCCTGCACGCAAGCAGAGGCGCCCGGCCTTCCGCACTCCGCACTCAATCTTCATCCGCCCTCCCCCAAGCCTTCACACCCGCCCGCTAGCACTCAGGCTGGCATGAAGGCTCACTCGATCATCCCCAGTTGCCGCCGGGAGGCCCAGCGCCAGCGCCGCCGCCACCTCGCGCTACTCGCCGGCATCGTCCTGTTAG
>NZ_BATP01000054.1 GCF_000739615.1 Haloferula sp. BvORR071 | reverse complement strand
CAAGGACAGCGAGCTGGCGATGTATGGCGAGGCGCCGCGCAAGGTGGGCGAGAAGTGGAATGTGGATCCGAAGAATCTCGGGGGCTTCGCCGATGCGAAGAATCTGACCGGGACCTTCACGGTGGAGTTTGTGGAGATCAAGGATTTCCAAGGGACGCCCTGTGCGGTGCTGAAGTCGCAATTCGATGTGGTCGGCCAAGCCGACAGCGAGGGCGGCGAGGGACCGAAGATGACGATGAAGCTGAAGGGTGAGGCGCTCTCGCACCGCTCGCTGGCGGACAAGGAGGATCTGGAGGCGAAGATCACCTCCACGATGACCATGGACGGCGAAGCCGGCCCGGGCATGGCGATGCATGTGGAGGGCCCCTTCAACATGACGACGAAGACGACGCTGAAGAAGTGAGGCGATCGATTTGATCGATTCTGAGTTTTGGAGCGCCCGTGGGTTTCCGCGGGCGCTTTTTTTGCGCGGTGGCGAGATGTTATCACAGATTGCTTCCCACGCGGCGGAGGCGGTTGTTAGGGTCCGGCATCATGAAGACACTTGCGATCAGGACTTTGCTCGGGGCGGGATTGGTGCTCGGGGTTTGCGGGAATGCGGCGAAGGCGGAAGATGGGGCCGCGGTGACGGAGGCAGCGAAGCCGGAGGGGTATGTGCTGGCGGCGAAGGAGTCCAAGCTTCCCGCGAAGGGCGTGACGCACACCGATGAGAACTCCGCGGAAATGAAGGACGCCAAGATGAGCATCGATGCCAGCGGCAAGAAAATGGAGGGCACGATGAACCGCAGCGAGAAGAGCGTGGATACCTGGGTCTATGTGGCCGACAACAAGGCGCGCCGGACGCTGACAAGCAAGGCCAGCACTAACGCGATGACCATGAACGGAGCGAACAGGCCCGTGCCCGGGGACAAAGATCCGCTGGTCGGGGTGCCGGTGATCGTCGAGTACAAGGATGGCACTTACGTCGTGACACTGGAGGCAGGCACGGCCACTCCGGAGCAGAGCGTGGCGCTGGAGAAGCTGAGCGGCTCGCTCAAACGGGACAGCCAGTTCGCGATGTATGGGGACACGCCCCGAAAGGTGGGCGACAAGTGGAACGTGGATCCGAAAAACGTGGGCGGCTTCGGCGACATGCAGGACCTGAGCGGCACCTTCACGATGGAGCTGGTGGAGATCAAGGAATTCCAAGGCGTGCCCTGTGCGGTGCTGAAGTCGCAAGTCGACATCAAAGGCTCGTCCGCGGAGGGCGGCCCGGGACAGAAGACGAGGATCCAGGTCAAGGGCGAGGCGATCTGTCACCGCTCGCTGGCGGACAAGACCGACCTGGAAGTGAAAACGACCTCGATCATGACCATGGACGGCAGCCCGGCCCCACAGGTGACGATGCACGTGGAAGGCCCCTTCAACATGACGCAGAAGACGACGGTGACGCGGTGAGCGATGGATTCGATGAAGCGCCCGTGGGTTAGCACGGGCGCTTTGCGGGCGGGCTTTTGTGCCACGGCGAGATGTTATCGGATCACAGATTGCTTTTCATGCGGCGGAGATGGTTGTTAGGGTCCGGCATCATGAAGACACTTGCGATCAGAACTTTGCTCGGGGCGGGATTGGCGCTCGGGATTTGTGGGAGTGCTGTGAAGGCGGAAGACAGTGCCGCGGTGGTGGAGGCGAAGGAGGCGGAGGGGCATGTGCTGGCGACAAGGAAGACGAAGCTTCCCGCGAAGGGGCAGACCCTCACGATCGAGGAGCTGATGGAAACCAAGGATGGCAAGTTGAGGGTCGGAACCGGCGGCAGGACGATGGAGGGCACGATGAGCTCCAGAGAGAGCAACGTTGAGACCGTGGTCTCCCTCGGCGAGACGCGCGCGCGCCGGACACTGGAAAGCAATGCGAAGGACACGAAGGTCACGATGAACGGCCGGGAGGCGCCGTGGCCGGAGGTGAAGGACGCGCTGGAGGGAGTGCCGGTCTTGCTCGAATACAAGGATGGCAAGGGAGTGGCCACGCTGGAGTCCGGTGCGACGCCCAAGGGCGATCAGATCAAGGCGCTGGATAGGATCAACAAGAGCCTCAACAAGAACAACGACTTTGCGATGTATGGCGATACGCCGCGCAAGGTGGGCGACAAGTGGAATATGGATCCGCAGGCGCTGACGGCCTTCGGCGATGTCGAAAAGATGAGCGGGACCTATGCGGTGGAGTTTGTGGAGATCAAGGAGTTCGAAGGAACTCCCTGCGCGGTGCTGAAGGCGCAATTCGAACTCAGCGGCGAGCAAAATGACGCCGAGGGACCATCGACGATGAACTTGCAGTTCAAGGGTGAAGCGATCACCCACCGCTCGCTCGCCGATCAGGTGGACCTGGAGGCGAAGATCACCGCAACCGTGATCATGGACAGCAAGCAAGGCCCGGAAGGCAAGCAGATGACGATGCATCTGGAAGGGCCGCTCAACGTGGTGCAGAAGACGGTGGTGAAGAAGCCCTGAGGCGGCGCGGCTTTTGAAGAGCGTCCGCGGGTGAGCCGCGGGCGCTTTTTTGTCGCGGCGAGATGTGATCACAGAGTGCTTTCCAAGCGGCGGGAGCGGCTGTCAGGCTGGAGACACCATGAGGGACCTTGTGATCAAATCCTTGCTCGGAGCCGGTCTGACCTTCGGCGTTTGCAGCCATCACGCGAAGGCCGAAGGAGTCGCGACGCTGGAGGAGGCGAAGAAGGCGCAGAGCCATGTGCTGGCGAGCAAGGAGCTCGAACCGTCGCCGAAGGGTCAAACCCTCACCATGGAGGAGCTTACCGAGATGAAGCTGAGCAAGCTGACGGTCAAGGTGGGAGACAAGACGATGGAGGGGTCGATGGAGCGCCGCGATCGCAGCGTGGCAAACCTGGTCTCCCTGGGAGACAACAAATCGCGCCGCACGCTGGAGAGCGACATTAGGAACGCGAAGATGACCTTGAACGGCAAAGACCGGCCGACGCCCCACGAAGAAGACCCCCTGCTCAAGGTGCCTGTCCTCTTGGAATACAAGGACGGGAAGTACAGTGCCAAGCGGGAGGACGGCGCCACCGCCAAGGGCGCGCAGATCAAGGCGCTGGAGGAGTTGGGCGAGGCCTTCGAGCAGGACAGTGGTCTCGCCCTGTACGGCGAAACGCCGCGCAAGGTGGGCGACAAGTGGAAGGTGGATCCGCAAGCCCTGACCGCCTTTGGAGAGGCGCGGAAGATCAGTGGGACCTACACGATGGAGTTTGCCGCGATCGAGGAGTTCCAAGGAACCCCATGCGCGGTGCTGAAAGCTCAATTCGAGATCGCCGGTGAGGGTGATGTCAATGAATCGGGCGAGGGCCCCAAGATGGCACTCAAGTTCAAGGGCAGTGCCGTCATCCACCGCTCGCTGACCGAGCTGAGGGATCTGGAGTCATCGACCAGCGCCGACATGACCGTGGATACCAGCCCGCAGCCGGGGATGACGATGCATATGGAAGGGCCTTTCAAGAAGGTCTTGAAGACGGTGGTGGAGGGGCGGTGAGGTGGGGGTGGGTTGGATTTGATTTTTGAAGCGCCCGTGGATTTCCGCGGGCGCTTTCTTTTTAAATACCGGGGAGATGCATCGTCGATTGCTTTCCAAGAGGCGGCGGGGACAAGGAGTGACGGACAAACCCACACCCGACTGGCATAATCGAAAAATGGCTGGCCATCACCTATCACGTTGAGTTATATCCTATACTATCTAACGGAAATATTCCGCTGGATCTCCTCTCCCTACCAAAACTCCCCTCCCCTTGATTCTCATGACGATCCGGACCTCCTCCCTCCCGTCCCTGCTAGGTGCGGGCGGTGCCATGCTGCTGAGTGCTTGCACGACGACAGAATTCCCGGCAGTGGACACGAGTGATTTCAGCGCTGCGAAGCGCGAGTTGGTCGACTCCGTGCCGGTGGTGGACGTTCACACGCATACCTTCAATTCGCGCTTCCTGCCGCTGCGCGGGATCGTGCTGGCGAAACGCGACATGCTGGGCGATCACGCGCAATACGCGACCGATGCGAGGGTCCTGGCGCTGGCGGATCTGATCACCCGGATGACCGGAGAATCCAAGTTGCCTGCCGAGCATGAGGTCAACGCGAAGATCGCGGCGGACGTCAGCGCGCTCGCGGAGGTGAGGAACATCAGCGCGGAGGAAGTGGCGGCAGATCCGGGGATCACCGGCGCGCGGAAATTGCTGGATCCGGATAAGACCAAGCCCGTAGACAAACTTACCCGAAAGGAAGAGGCCAGCCTGATGGACTTCGTGGCGCTCTTCGACGAAGAACCGAAGGGCTTCGTGACGCTCCTCAAGGAGAACTCGAAGGACAAGGGTTCGCGGTCAGAACGCGCCAGCGAGTATTTTCATTTTCTGCGATGCCTGACGAAAGCCGACAACAGGGTGGAAGGCCGCTTCCAGAGCGATCACAATGAGCGGATCAATCTGGCGGTGAGCCACATGATGGATCTGGCTCCGACCTACAACCAGGAGGAGGAGAATCCGAGACTCTACAGCACCCGCGATCAGATCCGGCGGATGCAAAGTCAGCAGAAGCAGGCCAAGGGGAAGCTTTTGTATTTCGTGGCCTACAGCCCCTTCCGGGATACATGGGAGAAGGATCGAGAAGCGGCGGACGGAAGGGCGCTGGAGATTGTGCGGAAGGCCTATGAGAGCGGAGGTGCCTTCGGGGTGAAGGTGTATCCGCCATCAGGTTACCGGCCGGCGGGCAATAAGATCCCGGATCCGCCATCAAGCAAGTGGAAGCAGCCACTGGAGCAATGGAAGGCTCGCTACGAGCCCAAGAACCGTCCGCCGGTGACGGGGGATGACCTGGATCGGCGGCTGCTGGATCTGTGCCGGTGGGCCGTGAAGAATGATGTGCCGCTTTTCGCACACTGCGCTAAGGGCGAATTCGAAGCGCAGCCCGGCTATGATCAATTGGCGGATCCAAGGGGCTGGCAGCTTCTGCTCCAAGAACACAAGGAGCTGAAAAACCTGCGGCTCTGCCTGGGCCACGCCGGGGGCGGCGGGGAATGGTACAGCGCGGGGAAGTGGGATAATTCCAAGTGGGGGAAAACGGTCTATGAGCTGTGCCGCGACTATAAGAACATCTACTGCGAATTTGGCTGCCACCAGGACATCGCGGATCCCGACAAGCGCAAGATTTTCACGGGGAATCTGAAGAGCTTGATCGCGGACAGCCGCAAGCCATGGCCGGACGGAACGCCGCGGGATTGGGATTTCGGCGACAAGATCATCTATGGCTCGGACTGGTTCATGCCGATGACCCATGCCTCGGACCGGCTGAACTACCTGCTGGCATTCAAGAGCGCGGTGTACGATGCGGGTAGTAATGACGATGAATCGGAGATGCTGTGTCGGGACTTCTGCTACCGGAACTCGCTGGAGTTCCTGAATGTGGAGGAGCGGATCGCGAAGGGGGAATTGCCAGCGAAGCTGGCGACGAATCTGAGGAAGCTGAAGAGCATCGAGCCCAAGGTGCCGGCGGGAAGATAGATCGCTTCAGGCAGATTTCCCCTCCGCGACCTCCTTGCCCCCATTCAGGGGGCCTATGGTTAACGGGATTAGACCCAGGGTTGCGCGGCGCTTTGCTTGCTGACCCTGGGCTTTCTCCTTGTCGCCCCTTTGGGGCTTTTGGAGTGGTGTCCGTGAAGGCGGCCACATGAGTGGGTTCGCACGACCGGCGAAGCGAGGCAGGAGCCCTCGCGGTCCCAAGGGGACTTGGGAGAGAACGCAGGGTGATCTTGGCAGTTGGGGACTCTGGCCGGCTGAAGCCGGCGCACCCAGTGGGCGGTCCGTAAGGCGGGCCTTGAAGGTAGGCTCGCTCGACTGTCCAAGCGGGGCAGGTGCCGCCGCGGTCCCAGAGGTAGAGCCGTCCGCAAGGGCGGACTTGAAGGAGGACGCTCTGTTAGAATCCCTCCCCCAGCCGCTTTTCGGAGACTTTCATCTCAAGCGGGATGTCGGGAGCGAAGAGGCTGAGGCGATACTCTTCTAACAGCCAGCCGTAGTCCCAGAGGGCGGGGTCTTCGGGTTTGGCGGTCCAGGCGCGGAACCAAGGAGTCCAGTATTTGCGGACGCGCTCCATTTTCTCGAGGTCCTTGATGAGAGGGAGGCTGGCGATGCGGCCGAGGCGGGAGCGGATGCCGCGGAGGTAGCGGTCGTGGGACTTGAGGCGGGCGAAGCCGGCGCGCCAGGCGAAGCGGGGGCGGAGGAGCCAGGCGAGTTCTTCCTCGAGGTCGGTGGCGACGGCGGAGAGGTGGCGGTCCTTGGCGTTGTCGTGGATCCATTGGCGGACGGGGCCGATGGATTCGAAGGTGAGGTCGAGTGACTTGCTGAGGATGCTGGCGGCCTCGTACCAGCGGCCCTTGGCGGGCTTGGCGCCGGCGGCGAATTCCTGCGGGGTGCTGTAGCGCTTCGAGCCGAGGGCCCCTTCCCCGCTGAGCGCGATGAGGTCATCGAGCGGGGTGCCGAGGCGCGGCAGCTCGACCTTGGCCATGAGGCCGAGGGGGAACTTCTTCTTGAGGTAGGCGACCTGGTCCGGCTGGGCGAGCATGAGCAGGCGAACTTGCCCGGCGCGGTGGGATTCGGCGGCTTCGGCGGGATTGGAGAAGGCTTTGACGCCGACGCTGGAGCCCTCGTCTAACAAGGCGGGATAGGCAGGGCCTGCCGGGGTCTCGACGACTTCGGGGATCTCGCCCTCGGTCCACTCCTTCATGCCGCGGCGCTCCCAATCGGCATTGGCGGCGGCCTCGAAGCGGTCGGTGACGAGCTTGCCGAGTTTGCGCTGGAGGGCCTTCACGTCCTTGCCGAAGGCGAGCTCGCGGCCTTCGTCATCGCAGATCCAGACCTTGGTGATGAGTTCTTCCGGCTGACGCTCGAGGTCGAAGCTGGTCGGGCTGACCTGGTAGCCGGAGAAATTCGTGAGATACTGCGCGAGGCGTACTTCCAGCGGTGCATCGGGCTCATGGTAGCGCCATTCATCGGCGAAGCCGCGGGCACAGTCGGCCACGGGCTGGCACTCGCGGCGCAGGTCCTTCGGCAGGGAGCGGATCATCCACTCCGCGCGCCAGGGCATATCGCCGGGGACGCCCCAGCCGGGGAGCCAATCGGGGAGCTTCGGCAGTTGGTCGATGTGGACGCCGAGGGTCACGCCGTCATCGCGCTCGCCGGGGGCGGTGCGGTAGTAGAGCGCGTATTCGTCATCGGCGTGGACGAGGCTGTCCGGGTAGCCCTCGAGGTCGAGGGCGTCGAGATCCTCGAGAACTACGTCATTCGTAGTAGCGATCAGGGCATCGCCGTTTTTCTCCTGCCACTTGTGGTACGCCTTCGCGGTGAACATGTCCTGCGGCAGGCGGCTCTCGAAGAACTCAAGCACGGCTTCCTCGCTCCAGAGCCCACCGGGGCGGCGCAGCTTGTGCTCGATCGCCTCAATCTCCTCCTTGAGCGCGGCGATGCGCTCGATGGCGCGGGACTTGCCCTTCACGCCGCCTTGCAGCAGGCCCTCGCGGACGAAGATGCGGCGGGCGCCGGCGGGATCGATGCGGCCGAAGTGGACGCGGCGGCCGGCGACGATGGGCAGGCCGCCGCAGAGGACGGTCTCCTTCGCATAGACGGCGCCATGCTGTTCATCCCAGTGGCCCTCGCCATAGCGGTGGACGCAGAGGTGCGGCGCGACCTTCTCGACCCAGGCGGGATCGATGCGGGCGACGCGGCGGGCCCAGAGGCGGGTGGTATCCACCAACTCCATGGCCATGACCCAGTCCCACTTCTTGCCGCCGAAGAGCCCGGAGCCGGGGAAGACGGCGAAGTGGCCACCACTGGCGCTGCGGTAGGCGCGCGCTTCCTTATCGTAGAGGCCGAACTGGCGCGGCACGCCGGAGAGCAGGGCGCGGTGGAAGGCATCGTAGCCGGCGGACTTTTCCACGCTGGCACCGAGCGGCTTGATCTCCCAGCGCAGCTCGCGGTGGATGAGGTCCCGCAGCTCATCGTGGACATTCGTCCACTCCATGGCGCGGCGGTAGTTCAGGAAGTTATCGCCGCAGTACTTGCGCAGTTGGTTGCGCTTCCATCCCCTGCCCTCGCGGAAGCGCTGGAGGTCGAGCCAGAGGCGCAGAAGCCCGCGGAAGTCGGAGTCGGCGTCCTTCCACTTGGCATGGGCGGCATCGGCTTCCTTGGTCTTCTCGGAGGGGCGCTCCTTCGGGTCGGCGGACTCGAGGGCGGAGACGATCGGCAGGATCTCGGCGAGGCAGTTCTCGTAGCTCGCCTCGATGAGCATGCGGGCGAGGCGCGGGTCCACCGGCATGCGGGCCATGGTCCAGCCGGCATCGGTGAGCTGCTTGTCCTTGTCGAGCGCGCCGACCTCGCGCAAAGTACGATACCCCTCGGAGATCGCCTTCGGCGCCGGGGGATCGAGGAAGGGAAAGTCCTCGATGTCCGGCAGGCCGAGGGACTTCATGCGCAGGATCACGCCGGCGAGGGAGCTGCGGCGGATCTCGGGATCGGTGAATTCGGAGCGCTCTTCGAGATTCTCCTCGGAGTAGAGGCGGACGCAGACGCCCTCCCGCACGCGGCCGCAGCGGCCCTTGCGCTGGCGGGCACTGGCCTGGGAGACTTCCTCGATCTGCAGGCGCTGCACGCCGCGCGCGGGGCTCCAGCGGCTGACGCGGGCGAGCCCGCTATCGACGACGCTGACGATGCCGGGAATGGTGAGAGAAGTCTCCGCGACGTTGGTGGCGAGGATGATCCTGCGCCGATGGCCGGGATTGAAGATGCGCTGCTGGTCACCCAGGCCGAGGCGGGCGAAGAGCGGGAGGATCTCGGTATTGCGGTAGCCGCGGCCATCGAGCGCATCGGCGCAATCTCGGATCTCGCGCTCGCCAGGGAGGAAGACGAGGACATCGCCTTGGGGATCGACTTCTGTTAGCCAATCGACGGCGCGGGGGACCTGGCGGGAGAGTTCCTCATCGTCGTAAGGCGGGAGGAAGTATTCCTCGACGCCGAAGGTGCGGCCCTCGGCTTGCAGCACGGGTGCGCCATCGAAGAAAGCGGCGAAGGAGCCGGCATCGAGGGTGGCGGAGGAGATGATGATCTTGAGGTCGCGGCGGTGCTCTAACAGGCGCTTCAGGTAGCCGAGCAGGAAGTCGATATTGAGCGAGCGCTCGTGGGCCTCATCGAGGATAAGGGCATCGTAGCGATGGAGGTCCGGATCGCCCTGGGTCTCGGCAAGCAGGATACCATCGGTCATGAACTTGATCCGGGTGTCCTTGCTGGTCTTGTCCTCAAAGCGGACCTGGTAGCCGACGTAGGCACCGAGGGGTGTGCGCAGTTCTTCGGCGACGCGCTTGGAAACGCTGGCGGCAGCGATGCGGCGCGGCTGGGTGCAGCCGATTAACCGGCGTCCATCGGTGGTCTCCGCGAGGGCCTCGGCGACCATCTTCGGGAGCTGGGTGGTCTTGCCGGAGCCGGTCTCGCTGACGACGACGATGACGGGATTCTCCCGGATGGCCGCGACGATCTGCTCCCGCATGCCGACGACGGGCAGGGAGTCAGGATAGTTCAGCGGTGGCAGGGTCTGCGGCATGCGCGTGCGGGGACTTAGCGGGGGTTTGGGGACTGCTCAAGCGCAAGCCGAATCTCGAATGCGGAATTTCCGAATGCCGAATGGAGTGTGAGGAAGAATGGGAACGGTGGGGGCGTGGCACCGAAAGCCGCCTGCTTGCTTGCCCGGGCTGCCTGCGTTTGGCAGGTTTGGGACATGGCTGAGAGAGGTCGTGCAATCTTGGTTGCGGCAGGGATTGTCGTGCTCGCGATCGCGGGTAGCAAGATGGCGAGCTTGAGCCGGCCTACAGGAGTGGCGGTGGCCTCTGGCGGCGGGGAAGAGGCAGCGGCGGAGAATGGGACCGGCTCGACGCAGGCGGCAGACTCGCGGCCCGGGAAGAGCGGCACCCGCAGGGCGCTGAAGCGGGCACCGGAAGCGACGGAGAAGAAGCTGCGCGAAATCGTGGTGCCGGTGATCGATATGGAAGACGTTTCCGTGGCGGAGTTCGTGGAAGAACTCGGCAGGCTGTCGGTGAAGCACGACAAGAATCCGGGCGAGTTTCCCGGGGTGCAGTTTCGATTGTATCAGAGCCATGTGGAACCTGATCCCGCGCAGAAGCCGGTGGAGATTTCCGGGCTTCGCCTCGGCCCACGGCTGAGAGAGGAGAACCTGACACTGGAGGCCCTACTTCAACACCTTCGCGAGGGCCTGATCTTCTACGAGGTGAGAAACGAGGTGGTCTGGATCTATCATGCCAGCGATCCATTGAAGCCTGAGCTGCCGACGATGGATGGAGATTAGCTTGGGATCGAACTGCCTCCGCCACCGTGAGCAGAGGGAGGGAAGGAGAGACATCGAAGTTCGAAGGATGGAGGTAGCTACCCTGGAGGCGCAGAGGTCACGGAGGGACTAGGAGGAAGAAAGACAGTTGGAGGCACCACGAATCGGGCGAATCTGACGAATGGAGAAGGAGAGGTGGGCTGCCGGGGTGGTGGTTTTTTAGCCGCGAAAGGGCGCGAAAGGGCGCGAAATTTGAACAGCCGGAGAGGCAAACGACGGAATACGCGAATACACGGAAGCGGACCCTTAGCCGGGCTTCTTCCTCCTTGTCTTTCTCTTGCCTTTCTCCTGTTCAAATCCTGTCTTTCAAGCGGAGCACTGGCAGTTGTGCGCGCCTTCCTTTGATTGTTTTTGAACAGGAGGGAGGCAGGAGAAAGGCAAGGAGGGGAAAGACAAGTGGTGCTTGGTTTGCTTGGGTTGGAGCTTCGTGGGCTCCCGGCTCCGCAGGGTTAGAAATGCTCTTCTGGTGCTGCGTCCGCCTGAAGGCGGGACTACTTACCCTTGGCGGCGGGCCTTAAGCAACCGTCGCGCTTGATTCACGGCGCGACCTGCAAGAGCCCTGCGCAGGTGGATGGATCGCCGCTTCATGCCTTCTGCTTGTTCCAGCGCTTTCTCATGAGACCAATAGCCAGCGGAAGGACCACGAAGAACAGCATGGTCCCCCAGAGCACCATGGACTGGAGGCGGTGGATCAAGGGGTCGTTCAGATAGCTATCGAAGCTGGGCCAGCGGGTGGTGCTGCGCTGGCCATCGGCCAGGCCGGGGCAGTAGCGGTAGATGACCCAGCCCTTGGCGACGTTTCCACCATTTGAGATCAGGGAGAACCAGGTCATCATCTTGGCCATATCCGGCCACCATCTCCAGGAAAGCGCCGCGACCAGGAGGCTCAGCGCGAGGGCGGCGCTGGAGCAGATGCCCTCGGCGAAGTCGCGGTTGATGAAATACCAGGGGGGCTCCTGTCCGGGAGAGCCATCGTGCAAGGCGAGCCAGTTCATCACCGGTTCGCGGAGGGAGAAGCTGAGTTGTTGGGTGCCTAGCATCGTCACCAGGAAGATGATCATGCCGGGCCACTGGTGCCGGAGTGAAGATGGGTCGGGATGATTTTCTGGCATGGGTGAATGGAGGGATTGTTGGAGGCGGCTTACTTCATCGCCTCGAGATCGGCGGCGCTGAGCACCTTGCCGCCGGATGCAGCCTGGATGATGGCGCGGCGGCAGTTGGGATCGGCGGCCGCGAGGCGCTTGAGGAAGGTGCCGAAGCTTTTCCGCAGGGCTTCGTCATCCACGAGCGAGGCGCTGAGGTCGGTGGCACTGAAGGGGCTGTAGCCATCGTGGAGAAAAGAAAAGCGGATGACGGTGCGGCCACGATCCTCCAGGCAATGGAGGCCGAGCATGTCCCCGCGCTCCACCACCGCGAACTGGCTGACAGTCCCCATGCCGGTGGCGCCCACGGCCTTGGGCTTGGCGCTGCCGGCCATCACCAATTCCGTCGGCTTGTTCCCCAGGCTATCGAAGAGTGCGATCACTTGCCGGGTGACCTCCGGGTTCACGGTGTAATTGGAATGGTCAACGCGACTGGCACGAATGGCGCGAATGCTGTCCACGGCGAGGTACCCGCCGCCGCCGATGAGGATTATCGTGCAGAAGATCGATCCGATGCGGAGGGCGAGGCCTTTCATGCTACTTCGAATCATGGGTGCCGAGGCTGGCGGAGTGTGTGGGATTCCCGGTGGGACTCAAGGATGGTCTGGAGGGTGGATGAACCCGGGGCCTGGGGGCGAAGACGGCTCTGCCCGTGCTGCGTCCGCCTGAGGGCGGGACTACCTACTCTTGATGGCGGGCGGTGAGTGTAAGTTCGCTGGGGATTTCACGCGTTCTTCATGGAAAGTGCGGCGGGGGCTGCGTATTCTGGGAGAACAAGTGGTCCCCTGGTCATGAAGCGTAACTTTCGTTGTGGTGCATGGGCGTTGGTCTGGGTGTCGCGGTGGGTGGTGGCGGGCGGCGCTGCGGTGATGGCGGTGGGGGTCGCGCATGCGGTGGATGTGGAGGCAAAGGAGGTGAAGGCGCTACCCATGCCGGATCTTCAGGATGCGGCGGCGCCGGGGGTGATGGGTGAGGCGAGCTTTGTGACGGAGGGGTCGCAGGTGCTGGCCACGCTGGCGGACGGGCGGATCGGCCTATGGGAGACTTCCAGCGGGAAGCCGACGATCGCCGGGAAGCTGGCGGAGCTGAGAGGTGTGAGGGAATTCGTGCTGGATCCGCGGCGGCAGCGGCTGCTGGTGACTCTGCAGGACAAGCCGGAGGTGAGCGTGGTGTATCATCTGGAGACGGGGCAGGAGCTCTCGCCGCCGATCAAGCGTGAGACGCTGGTGGATGGCTGGGAGCTGCTGCCGGCCTACTTCACCCCGGATGGGGAGACGGTGATGGCTGGAACGGCGGAGGGCGGCTACCGGATCACGAAGGTGGAGAGCGGGCAGGTGCTTGCGCAGATCGTGGTGCCGCACACGGTGGACCAGGATGGGCGGGGATTGATCACGCCGCAATTCAGCGCGGATGGGAAGCTCGCCTTCATCATGGATGGCAAGGGGACGCTGCGGCGCTATGCGACGGCAGCATGGCGGGAAAACGGCCCGGCGATGCCGCTCACGAAGGGGAATGGAGATGGGTTGTATTTCGCCCTGCAGCGCGGGGGCAGCTGGGCAGCCACGATCAACCAGGTGCAGGACTGCGGTGGGGTGGGCACGCTGCAATTCTGGAGCACGGCGGATGGCCAGGCGCTGGGCGAGCCGATCGAGGGCAGCTGGGGGATCGGTGCGAATTTCATCGGCAGCGGCACGCGGGTGGTCATCCGGCCGAGCCGCGGGCAGACCCGGATCGTGGATCTGCGGCGGCCGGGCTACCGGGTGGTGCTGCCGGAGCACGATGATCTCTCGGCCAGTTTCGCGCTGGTGACCGGTGGTGGCAGCGCGGCGCTGAGCTGGGGCTACGATCGCAAGCTGACGCGGACGCCGCTGGAGGAGAATAGCAAGGAGGAGCCGGTGACTTGTGAATTCCCCGGCAGGGTCGCGCAGGTCATGGAAGGACCGGAGCGGGAAGCTGTCTATGCGGTGGTGGTGCCGCCGATCACCGCGAGGAAGGAGGATCCGACGCTGGATCCGGTGGTGGTGAAGCTGGATGCGCGGACGCTGGAGAAGAAGGCGACGCTGCACCTGGCGAAGGAGCCGGGTGACTACTACAAGGCGGAGCTCTCGCCGGATGGGAGCAGGATGCTGCTGCGGGATGGCAGGCTGAAGCTGATCGCGACGGAAACGATGACCGAGGCGGAGGCGACGAAGAAGAAGGAATGACGAATGAGTGAGGTGATGCGAAGGCCTGCGCCGTGGTGGCGCTCGCTCTTCTTCTGGGGCGGGATGCTGGTGGCGGGGTATCTGGTGTATGTGAGCTGGGATGCGAAGATCCTGGCGGTGGGCCATGAGGCGAGGATGATCCGGGTGAACACGGAGCCGCCGCAGACGCTGATCGTGGATGAAGGCGGCTACCGTTACTATCCGGGGCAGGTGATGGGTTTCGATCCCGCGGGCGGGCCCTGTGGCGGGGTGGCTATTGGGCCGGCGGGCATGCCATCGCGGGTGCGCCGTGGTTGCAGTGCGAGGAGGGAGAGGGCCCGCGGGTGGTGATGGGAGGATTCCGCGCAGAGTGGGTGTTTCCGCACTACTATGTGATTAGTATGTGGCTGGCGCTGCTGGGGCTGGCGATGATGTGGCGGTGGGTGATCTTGCAGCGCGTGGGAAGATTGAGGGGCGTGGTGGCTGCCGGACAGCAATCACGGGCGCTGGGGTGACAGCCTTTTCAAGCCTTCCCGTTCCTCAGCCTGGCGAGATCCGCGAGATCCTGCGGGCGGCCGGTTGCCGCTTTATTAGCCTCCAAGGCCGCCTTGCCGATGACCTGGATGGCCAAGCCATCGAGGTTCACGGCAACACGCGAGGCCCATGCCTCCTCCCAACTCACACCGCTGATGCCGGTGAGGAGATCGATACGATGAGGTGCCCTGCCGAGTTGGATGACCTGGTCCACGACAAGGAAATCCGCCTCCCCCAAGCCAAGCTCAGAGAAACCAAACTCCGCCACGACGGCGGCCATGCGCGCCGCATTCTCCGGCGATGCCAGGATGAAGAAATCGATGTCTTCCGTGAAACGCGGCGCTCCGTGGAAGGCCAGCGCGAAGCCGCCGACGAGGAGGAAGTCAACTTTCCGAGAGAGCAACAATTCGACAAACTCGCGGATATCCTTCTGCAGCTTCATCTTCGTAGTCCGGATAGAACATGGCTCCGCGTGAGAGGATCTCGGCGAAGATCGCGAGCGATTCTTCGCGATCCTCGATCAGAGGCGGGATACCTTCGCTCGCCAAGGGGCGCTTGACCACGGTCTTCTCCACGGGGAGAGAATAGCAGGCAGCGAGGTGGTGTCGAGGGTGCGATTCATCTCTCCGCAGTGACGACAGCCCCGCCGCTGCACCCCATCAATGCGCCGCAGCTTCGCGACGCTTCACGCGGAACTCCTCCGGGACCCCTCCCCTGCCCGCTGCCAGCAAGCTGCCGACGATGGCGCCGCGGTGGCAGTTATCGCCGCCGGCCATGGTGTTGGCGGTGAGGCCGGCCTTGAAGTTATCCTGGTATTTCCAGGCGAGGTAGAGGGAGCCGGGCACGGAGTCCTCGACGTAGCAGGCGGCGCTGAAGCGTTCGCCGACGACGTGGTTGTCGGCCTCGCCGGCGGCGATCCAGGCTTCGATGTCTTCGGCGGGAAGCCAGTCATTGGCCTCCGCGCGGATGGCATCGCGGATCGTGGCACCCTTCGCGATGGCATCTAACAGGCGGACGAGGGTATCGGCGGCGCGCAGTGTCTCGGGGTGCTTGTGGGTGAGGGCCACGTGTTCCTTCACGGCGGCGCGGCGGTAATCCAAAGGTTGGTCTTCGAGGGCGGCGAGGAGGGCGGGCACCTGGGCGAGGCCACCGATGTGCTTGTCGGAAATACCGCACTCGCGCGGGGGCTTGCCCTCGGAGTAGTGGGTGAAGAACTTGCGGTGATATTCCTCCACGAAGGTATCGTGGTGCCAGCCGGGCTCCAGCATGCGGGCGATGTAGCGGTCGAGCCAGGCATCGGCATCGTAGCGGCCGCCGAGTTCGTTTTTGACGAGATCGTGGAGCTCGATCGCGAGCTGGAAGTTCAGGGTGTTCTCGCCGGCCTGGAGGAATTGGTGGTAGTGGATGCCCTCACCACCGGTGCCGTAGTACTGCCCCTGCTCGCGCAGGATGTCGCCCTTCTCATTCAGCGCCGCGTAGTGGGTGCGGTGCATGAAGGTGCCGGTGTGCGGGTTGTGCGGGGCGACGAAGTGATCGACGAGGCCGTATTCGCGGAGCAGGGCATCGCGGTCGTAATACCAGTGGACCGGCATGGCGAGGGCATCGGCAGCGAGGGAACCGTGGAAGGCGGCGGTGGGCGGGGTCATGGGTGGGTTTCTTACGATGGGAATGGCGGGGCGCAAGGGCGGTTTATGGAATGAGGAGGGGGCAAGCAGGGCGGATGCAGCGCCATCCACCCCTGCCTCGCTTGCGCCAAGAAGCTTGCCAGCGGCAGCAGGCGCGACGAGGCTGGCTCCCAGCCCGATGCGATGAAGATGAACAGCTGGTCAAAGTTGGGTGCGGTGGCGGCCGCGATCATCGTGCTGGCGGTCTTCGGGCTTTTCTTTTACGTCAAGCGCCCGCTCGGACCTGGCAGTGATGGCCTGCCGGCGGGAGTGGCGGCACCCGGCGCGGCGCGGGTCCTGCCGGGGGAGACTCCACAGGAATCGATGAAGCGGATGATGTCCGCGGAGATCCTTTTCTACGGGCTGGTGGTGGATCAGCACGGGGATCCGGTGCCGGACGCGGAGGTGACCTACTACGTCCATGGTATGAAAAGCCCCGGCAGGGACGGCATGATCGTGCGCACCGATGCGAAGGGGCTCTTCAAGGTGAGCGGCGTGCAAGGCGGCCAGCTCTCGGTCACCGCCGCGAAGGAGGGCTACACGATGATATCCGACTATGAGGGCAATGGCGTGACCTCACAGCTGATCTGCATTTACGGAATGGCGGACGATGGCGGCCGGCGCTACATGAATCCGGCGATGCCGAGCAAGCTGACCTTGGCCAAGCTGGGCGCGATCGAGCCGCTGGTCCGCTGCAAGCTCGGTCACCAGCCGCTCGCCCCCAATGGCGGTGTACTGCGGGTCTGCGTGGATGAAGCGGGCACGGGCCATGCCGTCGATTTCCGCCTGGATGTGGATCCCGCCGCGCGGCCACAGGGCGGGGCGAAGGAGCGCTACACCTGGTCATGCCTGATCACCGTGCCGGAGGGCGAGATCGCACCAGTAAACGGGCCGGGCTTCACCGCGCCCTCGGGCGGCTATGCGAGCGAAGCACGGGTGGGCCATGATGAGACCGAGCCCGATGGCGTCTGGCGCCCGGTGGCACCGCGGGCGCACTACTTCGTCCGCTTCAAGGATGGCACCCACGCGCTGATAGAAGCCGAAATCACCAGCAAAGCGCGGAAAGACGGGCTCTTCCTACACACCTTCTACAACACCAAGCCCGGCTCAACCCAACTGGCCCCGGGAGACGAACACGAGTCGCGCTCCAAGCGCACGGCAGTGATCCCGAGAGATGCGGTGAAGTAGAAGCGAGGCAAGCTGTCGCTGCAGGCGGAGAAACATGAGGGAGCGCCAAATGCGCCAAGGCTCCTGCGCGAGATGCTTGCGGATTTCCCGTGAGGGGCGACCCGCGGCGAGCCACCTCCAGAGGAAGCTTGCCTGCGAAATGGCGCACGCAGAGGGTGCGACGCCCTCAGCGCTGTGGCGGTGCCTCGGGCTCGGAGAGATAAGGTCGGATCAGGGGGATGAGCTCGTCATAGTGGAGCCTCTTCGCTTGATCGGCCGCGGTCCAGGTGGAGCTGTAGCGTGGGTCAGCACCAGCGGCGAGGAGGAGCTTGATGGCTTCGGGGTTGCGGGAGTTGACCGCGTCGGACAAAGGAGTGCCCTCCGGCTCCGCCATCTTGTTCGGGTTGGCTCCCTTCTCCAATAGAAGGCGAAGCACGCGGTGGCTGTGGTGATACGCCGCGACGCAGAGCGGCGGGGTGAGATCGGACTCGCCGTCCGGATTCGCGCCCATAAGTAGCCAGAAGCGGGCACGAAGCATATGGTCGCCATCACAGGCATCGGTCAGTTCCCTCTCCGTGGCCTCGCGCCATTCTGGAGGGCGGCTGATGGCAGTCATGACCAGGATCGCCAGGAAGAGAAACAGCAGCACGCCCCACCAGCCCCGCTTACCGAGATGGATCCGCCGCCGCTGTGGCCTGGAGACATTCACCAGCTTCACGACAATGAACGCAATCAACAACACCACGAGAGCGATGAAGAGATTGGGGATAAGCCACAGGACTAATTCGAACGACACGGCAGGGCTGCGATTCGCGGTGAGGATAACGCGGGCATGGGAGGCGAAGCAACGTAGGCGGATTTCTTCGCGGGGATTTCACGGAAGGAAGGCGCGGTTCGCCCGCTACTTCACACGATCCCGGATCAGCTTCGCAGTCTCCGCGGCGGCGCGGGCACGATACTCGGCTCCGCTCAAAGGAGTGACATCGGAAGTCTGTCGCGCCGGATCGGCACCGTGATCGAGCAGCCACTTCACGGTCTCGGGCTGGCCGGCATCGGCGGCGGCTTGCAGGGCGGGTGTGCCTTGGAGGCCTTCGTCGTAGGTAGGGATGCTGTCGATTCCCGCACCGAGGAGGTGGAGACGCTTCATCTCGGCGAGGTCGCCTCGCGCGGCGGCCTCGGTGAAGCGCCACTGGATTCCCTCGCCCGGTCCTCCTGCGTAGAAGTGGCGGGAGAACCAACCCGCAAGGAAGGCGAGCGCGGCGATGAGGATGAAGGGAAGGATTCGATTCAAAGTGATGGATGGATCGGATGGAGGGCGGCAGCGCTTGCCGAGCGGGAGGGAAGCCGTATCCGCGAGGATCACGGATCCAAGATGAAGGAACGGTGAATTCGGTGCGGCGCGGGGCTTCGCCATCGACAGGGGCGGCGGCTCGCCCCAACCCCGCTCAACTCATGATGAAGTCCCCCCTCCTCCTGCTTGCCGGCTGTGTGGCCGCGATGTCCCTTTCCCACTGCGGCAAGGGTGATCCGGCACCGAAGATCGTGAGCGAGCAACTGGTGCACCTGGATTCACCGACCATGCACTACGAGGTGCGTGGGACTGTGACGAACCCGACGAAGCATGCGATGAAGGATGTGATGGTCTGCTACCGGGTGTGGGAAAATTACAAGGGCAGCAAGGAGCCCGGGATCGCCGCCTCCTCCCGCAGCACGGGCGATGCGGCGTATGCGCAGATCAAGAGCCTGGCCCCCGGCGAGACGGCGGCCTTCACCGCGGTGGGGCGCCCGCCGGTACCGGACTACCCGAATCGCAAACCGGATCCGATCAAGGCGGTGGTCACGGCGAAGTGGGTGGAGTGAGGTGGATCGGGCGCGAGCTACAATTTGCGCTTGAGCCCGCACCCATCGGTATTACCGTCATACCCGTGAAGACACTCACCTTCAAGGTTACGGATGAGGAGGCACGACGGATCCGGGCGGCGGCGAAGCGGCAACGGATCACGGTCTCCGAATACCTGCGCCGCCGGGCAGCTGGGCCGGATCCAGTCCCCGCCGAACCGCAACTGGTGAAGTGTCCGCATACCGGCGCAATGATCTTTGCCCCGTTGCTGGATGCGCCGCCACTGTCCAGCGAGTCCGTTCGCGAAATGCTCGCCGACTTCCCGTGAATGAAACATCTGCTCGATGTTAACCTGTTGGTGGCTTGGGGGTGGTCCGATCATTCGGAGCACCAGCGGACGGCCCGGTGGCTTGGCGAGATGAAGGGACGACGCGGGGTGAAGCTCTGCACGACGCCCATCGTGGAACTCGGCTTCATCCGGGTATCAGTGCAGAGGAGCGGAGGGCGAGTGGCGCTGGCCGATGCTGCAAAAATGCTTGGCGGAATGCTGGCCGCGCTAGGTACCCGCCACGAGTTCATCCCGGATGATTTATCGCCAACAGGGCCATGGCCCAAGTGGTGCGTTGGTCCCTCGCAATCGACAGACGCGCATCTTCTCGCGCTTGCAGTGCATCACGGAGGAGTATTGGCTACCTTGGATACAGGGATTCCTGGCGCAGTGGTGGTGGGGATGGCATGATGGTGGACTCGCTTCTGAAAGAAGCTTGGCCACGAAATCACGCTCGAAGAGCGGCTCTCCGCTACTGGTCCTGCCGCCACTGGATGAGCACGGGCGACCGCCATAAGCACGAATCGCAGGAGCCGAAGCGCGGGTTCGCGTCGTCCGGGTGGAGATCGACATTCTGCTCCGTGCCGCAGCGCGGGCAGATGTAGTGGAGGTGCGGGTGCTTCTCGCCACCGCTGCCGTCCCAAAGCTGGATCACTCCGAAGACGACCGGGATATCGCGCTCGATCTCATCGATGACAAAGGAGGCCGGGTAGTTCCGCGGATCGATGGCCTCGGGGGACAGACAACGCACACGTCCATGCTCCCTCACCCGGTGGAGAATCATGCGCCGCGGTGTGAGGAACATCGTCTGCATGACGGCCTCCACAAACTCCGGCGGCGGGAGATAGCCGTGGGCCTCCACGTAGTGGGCGATCATCATGGGCGAAGCGTAGATGCGGCCGTCTTGCCCGGTCACGCGGATCTCGGCGGAGCTGAAGCGGCCGTCCTCGTGGCAGGCCTGCCGGAGAGCCCTCCGCTCATCCTCCGACAGCGGGCCCGTGCCAAGGGCGGCATCCAGATCCTCGCCGGTGCAGAACTGGCAGGTCTGGAAGCCGCGCATCTGCTTCACGCGGGTGAGCATCAGCCTGCGGAGCCGCTCCATGAAGCCCGTCGGCACCGTGCTGCGTGTGAACTCATGCGCACGATCCAGCCAACCGATATTCAGCGCGGGAGGATCGCACCCTCTGGGCGCGTAAGTGTAGGGGCTGAGGTCGGGGAAGTACACGATGGGTCAGGAGTCCAAGGCAGCAAACTCAGCGGGCACTCCAGTCCACATAGGCGGTCGAGCTGGCCTCATCGTAGACCACGGTGGTACCGCCGCCATTGTTCTGACTATATCGATAGTAGAGTCCGGCACGGCTCGTGACACGCCCCGGCTCCTTGGCCGCCGGGTGCCCGGCAGGAAGAAAATCCAGGTAACGGATGATCTCCTGCGGCGCGACGATCGGCTTCACCGGCCACTTGCGCTCGCGGGCCAGCGACTCGAAGTCACCCTTGCCGATATGGAACTCATAGACGTGGGCAACATCAAAAGCATTCGTCTTGATCCAACAGGAGGAGATATCGGAAGCCGTGGCGGGCAGCCAATCGACCCGCGCCGCGTGGACCTCGATCTCGTTGCAGCTCTGGAAGGCCCACCAGCCGAGGGCGAAAATAGCCACCACCACCGCAAGGGCGGACAGGAGGACGATTTTGAAGGCTCTATTCATGGGGATCACGGCTTACCCGAACAGCGCTGGCAAGATAGTCACGCGAGCTTCTCCACTTCATCGAGCATGGCTAGATAACTCCACGCCGGCTGCCATTTGTCGGTGTAGGGCTGGAGGTCGGCTAGGCAAAGTAAGAGAGCGCCAGGATCGGCGGCCCGCCACCCATGTGCTGGCGGTAGTTCAAAAAGGCAGCACATTCATTGAGCGCTTCCCAGATGACCGGGTGGCTTTGCTTGAGCTCTGTGGCACCATCGAGATGGAGGAAGATGCCGCCCTCCTCCGTCATGGCGGCATCGCCCATGCAATCGATCCATGCATTCATATTCCGCCCGTAGTAGCCGGGAAACCGAAGGTGGCGACGAAGAGGTCGTGGAATTCATCCCACTTCCGGATGGCGGAGAGATCCATGCGCAAGCTTTTCACGATGAAATCAGGCGAGGCCGTAGTAGTTGCGGTGGTAGGCGATGGTAACTTGCGGAGTCCAGTCCGTGAAGTCACCTGCTTGTTCGCAAGCACTGAGATAAGAGAGTGCCTGGCTGGCGCCGGGGGTGCTGGAGTGTTCGCGGAGATGCTGCTTGGTCGCCCCCAGACCGGCGCCACAGAGAAACTGGACATCGAGCCCGCAACCGGCATCGAAGCTGGATTGCTTGGCCGCCCAGATCAGCAGCGAGTCCTCAACCCGGCCGATGCTGAAGAGCTGTACGCAGAGGGTGCGGAGCACTTCCTCCCCCGCGCCTTCGCCGGAGGCTTCGAGTTCGGTCGCCGCGGCGAGGAGGCGGCGGAGCTCGTCACGATGCGCGGGTGCTGCCGGGAGGCCAAAGGCTTGCAGGGCTTCGTCGCTAGTCATGGGTGGGAAATCAGTGGAGGTGGTCAGGGCAGGATCACTTATGTGGAGAGGAGCGGCTCTCTTTCGCATTGCGCGGACGCTCCCTGGCGCAACTTGCAAAGTCGCGCTACGCCCCCTCACCCCTGCGGGGCCTGTGGCAGCTTCAGCCTTACCTCCTGCCACTCCTCCCACACCCGCTCGGGGTCGATGTCCTGGAAGCCGCGGGCGGTTTCGCGCTCGTGGGCTTCATCGGCGGTGATGACGACGGCTTCGCTGTTGTCGCGGATCTCGAGGACTTCTTCCTCGGTCAGCGGGCTGCCTTTCTCGCGCTCACGGAGGTGCAGGACGCTGGCAAGGCTCGGCTCGATGAAGATGACCAGGCGGCTGCTGTCGGCGACGGCTTCCGCGACATCGCTGGCGGGCGCGGCTTCTCCCTGCGTCTCACTCTCATTCCCGTTCTCATCCGCAGCCACGAATACGAGGCGGGCTTGCTGCCACTCTTCCCAGGGCCGGGCGGGATCGATGTCCTGATAGCCGCGGCGTTCCTCAATGGCGCGCAGCTCGGCGGCGGTGACAGCCTTGGCGGGACAGTTATCGCGGATGGCGATGACTTCTTCCTCGGTCAAGGGGCTGCCCTTCGCGCGCTCACGATTGAGCAGGGTGGCGACGAGGCTGGGGATGCAGGTGATGATCAGCTTTTCGCTAGCGGAGTCGGCGTCGCTCATGATCGGAGTGAAGGCCGATCTCTAGCGACTCCAGCGCCGGGAGGGAAGCGCCATTGAGATGGATCGATTGCCGGTGCTGCCTTGCGGGCACTCCTGGGAGCGCGAGCTTGGAATCGAGAATCGATAGCGCCGCCGCTTTGCTGCGAAGCTTTCCGTGATGACGGCAATCAGGGACCGTTCTGCGGGGCGGGTGCCTCCGCGTTCCCGGGAAAGGACGCACCGCTGCGCCGACTTCTCCCTCAAGCCTCGCGCGAGGCGAAGCCGGCGGGGTGTGCCGCAGGTTGGGTCTTCGCGCCGCGCAGGACGCTGAGCACGGCGATGATGACCATGCCGCTGCCGGTGGCCCAGCAGCCGAAGTGGTAGGTATCGCTCATCTTGCCATCAATGGAGGCAGTGGTGGCACCGGCCTGGGAAGTCATGAGGGTCACGAGATTGTGCTGGTAGACCATGTCCGCGAAGGCCGGCAGCATGACCAGCAGGGCGCCCATGACGATGAGTGTGATGGCTATGGGGGTCTTCATAGGATGGGGACGATGGCGGAGTGGATGAGGTTTGTCGAGTAGACTAAAGGTGAAGAAACGGAGTGAGACCAGAGGCAAGAAACCGGAGACCCGATGGCAGCAAAAGCCACAGCGTCCCAAGCTCCTGCCTTTCCCGAAAACGGAAAAAAGCTAGCGAACTTTCCTCCTCTGAATCATCGCGAGCCACTCCTTCCGCCCGAGCCAGAGCGGGATGCAGCAGACGAGGAAAGAGACGCCGAGGAGCAGAGCACAGGTCAGGGTGCTGCGGTGGTTGCGGTGCTGCCAGGCGATTTGGTCGGAGATGGTATTGTAGTCCCGGCCGCCGACAGTCACGCCCCGGATGAAGACCGTGGGTATATCATCTTCGTCCCAGCGGGTGGTGTGGTACGGCTTCGCGATGTAGCGGGAGATCGCCCGGAGCTCCACCGCATCGCCGCGGTGCACCTGGGCGAAGAAGGCATCCCGCTGGAAGTAGTGGCTGTAGGCATCGCTCAGCATCCGGTAGCGCAGCGGATCGCCGGCGATGCGGATATCCATCTGCTCCCGCGGTGTCCCGCGCGCGGCCTCCAGCTTCCCGCTCACGACCACGCAATCGGCGAAGGGCTCGGGATCCACGCGGAAGCTGAAGTAGGAGTACCACAGATCGCCTACGGCGAACCCCGCCACCGCGAGGAAGCCAAGGTAGGCCCACAGGTCCCCACGGGTCAGCGGCCTGTTAGAGCGGGGCCTGCGCCTGCGCTTCCGCCCGGGTTCGGCGCCGGCTTCGGGCTCCGCTTCAGGAGCGGGGTCGGGAGATGGTCGCGGGTCGCGCGGGGTGGACATGAGTGATGGGGAGGTGGGAGGATGATCGGCGCGGGGTCAATCCGCGTGCGGTGCCTGAGCCTTCACACGTCCGCGCCAATGTCCGGCGACGAGCAGGGCGGAGAGGACGGTCAAGATGCAGGCACAGATCAGCTCCCCGCTGTGGTTGCGGTATTGCCAGGCCAGGTAGTCCTTCAAGTCATAGTACTCCCGGCCGCGGGAGCTGAGGCCGTAGATGAAGACCTGCGGCGTGCGATCCAGCAGCGCGCCACGCGGCTCCGCGATGTCCCGGCGGAGCGCGATGATCTCGACGGGATCGCCCCGGTGGACCTGCGCGAGGAAGGACTCGCGGGGCAAGGCGGAGCGGGAGCGCTCCTTCGGCACGCGGTAGCGCAGGCTGCTGCCGGCCAGGTGAATATCCAGCACCCCGGGCGATGTCTCCGCGGCGGAGTCCAGGATCCCGCTCACGTTGCTGAAGTCCGTCGCCCTGAGCGGGCGGAAGCTGAGATAGGCATACCACAGGGCGCAGGCCGTGAGGGCGGTAGCGGCCGTGAAGCAGAAGCCGACCCACCTCAGCGCGCGCGGTGAGAGCTTGGAGGCGCGGGCTGTTAGACCGGGATCAGGCTCGGCATCCGGGGATGGTCGCGGGTCGCGCGGAGTGGGCATGGGTGATGAGGAGATGCTGGCTGGATGGAGATAGCAGATGAATGATCCGCCGGTAAAGCTATCCATCGCTCACCGCTTGAGACAAGGCCCGATGATAGAGATGAGGTCGCCGACTCGGAACAACCTCAACTTGGCTTTCCCTCCTGCCTTCCTCCTGTTCAAAAACCATCGCAGGGAGGGAGAAGTCCGTGCAAGGTGGAGAGCGGCGACGACCTTTCGGAAAATGCCCTAGCTCCGCGATGGACCCGATCCCTTACCCTCTCGGAATAATCCTCAACCGCACGCCGCAGCTCAGGTGCCTCTCCCCGCCCCAGGACATGTCGTGGTGGATCGAGAAGCGGCGGCCGCAATGCGGGCACTTCACCCAGCCGTGCTCATTCACCACCGCGTCCATCACCACGCCCTCCTCCGTCAGCCGCTCCATCGCGTCGATCTTCTCATACTCCTGCAGCATCCGCTTCGCCCACTCGGAGACGCCCCACTCGTGCTGGCAATCCCGGCAATGAAACTCCGGCATCTCCGGCAGGATCTCACGGTCGGTGCTGACCATGCAGTCCAGCTTGAATCTGGAAGTGTCGAACTCGTCTTCGTCTCCGGGGAAGAGGTGGATCATCTTCGCCACCCGGGATGACTGGCAGGCGGGGCAGGGCGGCCACGATGCCTGGACCTTGGGCGCGACACACTCCTCATACCACCGCTCCAGCTTGAAGAGCGCCAGGCGGTCGATCGCCCTCCAGAGCTCCAGGGCGGCATCCTCATCCTCCGGCCGATCCCGCAGTTCGTCCCGCTTCTCCTGGAAGCGCTCCAGCGAATCGATCGGCACGCTCAAGCGGTGGACCTTCCCCTTCCCCAACTCGATCTCCCACTGCATGAGCACCATCTCATCCCCGATGCCTTTCCCCTCATGTTCATGTCCATGCACCCGCGAAATCGCCTCGAAATCCGTGGCCGCGATCCGCGCCTCCAGATCCCGCAACTCCTCTGCCGAGAGCCTCACCGACTCCACCCTCTGCCGCTCCTCCTGCGGCCCGAAGATCCCGATGAAGCCATACTGCTGGGTCAGCCGCCCCTTGCGCTCGATCTGCGTGTGCAAACTCACGCGCTTCTTCTCCGTCCGTGCAGGCAGGTAGCTCAGGGTGATCCAGGGCATGGGTGGCGGCAGTGAGGATGGATAGATCGATTCGCAGACAAGCTAGCCGGGCCGCGGCGCGGAAGGCAATCCAGAGCGGCTCCACCGCAGCGAATTCACGGCAAGCTCATGGAGTGCGGTGGCACGACACCGCTTTCACTGCGGCTTGGTGGCGCTGCGGTAGACGGCCACGGACTGGCAATGAGTGAGCTATCCGGTGATGCTTCGGTCGCGCCGCGGGAAACGGCAACGAACTGGAGAAGACCAAGCGCTCCCGCAATCAAAGCGGTGCCGTGCCACCGCACTCCACAGGCTCCTCCGCTTGCGGAAGACCCGCCTTCAGCAAGCAAGTGAGCGCCATTCGCCCCATCTCCCTTCAAGCCCCTTCCCCGCTCCCGATGATACTCAACCGCGTGTGGCAGCTCTTGTGCATCCTCCCATCCCACGAGCTATCGTGGCAGATCGAGAAGCGACAGCCGCAGTGCGGGCACTTCACCCAGCCGTGTTCATTCGCCACCGCGTCCATCACCCCACGCGCCTCCGCCAGGCGCTCGGTCGCGGCCGCCCTTTCCTGCAGCACCCGCTCCTCCTCCAGCATCGGCTCCGCCCACTCGGAGACGCCCCATTCGTGCCCGCAATCCCGGCAATGCCAGGCCGGCAGTCCCGGCACGATCTCACGGTCATGGATCACGATGGAGTCGCGGCCGGAGGGATTGAAGATATCGATCACTCCTCCCGGGTAGCAGTAGATCATCTCCGCCACCCAGGATGACTGGCAGGCGGGGCAGATGAGCGGCAGGGACGCGCGCTTGCTCTTGGCGATACACTCCGCGTTCCACCGCTCCAGATTGTAGGGTGCCAAGCGGTCGATCGCCTTCCAGAGCTGCAAGGCGGCATCCACCTGCAGCCCCGGGAAGTAGCCCTGCTTCCGCTGGAGCCATTCCATCGAGATGAGCTGCGCGCTCAGCTGATGGATCTGCCCCTCCCCCAGCTCGATCGTCCACTGCATGAGCTCCATGTCCTCCAGGAAGTAATCGCACTCGTGGACCCGCGACATCGCCTCGAAATCCGTCGCCGCGATCCGCGCCTCCAGCTCCCGCAATTGGTCCGGCGAAAGCAGCACCGACTCCTGCGCCCCCTGCTCTTCTTCCTTCGACGCGAAGCGGTGGAAGCGGAGCTTCTGCGTCAGCCGGCCATCGCGCTCGATCTCCGTGCACCAAACGGCGCGGGCATCACTCTCCGTGCGTCCAGGGAAGTAGCGGAGGGAGATCCAGGGCATGGGGTGGAAATTCAGGAGAAAGAATGCAGGAGCGAGAGAATGCTACTCATAGTCTGTCGAATCCCGGAACGCCATGGCCCAAGGTGAGGCATGAGATTCCCGGAGCATCCATCACTACTTCTTCACGAAGATCCTCGTGCGATGAGTGGCGAGGAAGGCAAGTTCCGGGAGAGCGGCATCATCGGGAACGATCAAGCATTCACCTTCGTAAGCCTTGAAGCTCTCCGCGATGCCACGCTGCGGGAAGTGCCGCTTGAGAGCCGGGGAGATGACCATGCGCAACTCGTCGTCGAAGCTGATGAGGCCGCGATCGAAGGCGGCATCGTGCAGGCGGGAGAGGCAAAGGCCGTTGCGGACATTCAGGCGCTCCGCCTCATGAGTCTTCCAAGGCAGGATGTGGGACGCGACGAGCAGCTCCCTAACAGGGATGCCGGTGACACCGCAGGCACCGCCGAAGTTGTTGAGCACGGCATCGCGGAAGTATTCCTGCCCGCGGCGTTGCTTCACAGTGACCGAGACCTCGGTATCTCCCTGCGGACGCTTGCGGACCTTGATGCCTTCTTTTGGCAGGACTTCCAACTCACTGCCCGGCCCGACCTTGAACATCTGGCGGAGGATCTCGCGGCTCTGCGGCACGACTTCCTCCGGATGCTGGTGGAAATCCGCCCACACCTCGCGGTCCAGCGCACTGGCCCCTTCGAGTCCCTTGATGCCGCGCATCTTCAGCGCCGGATCGAGGGACGCGAAGTTGCAGAGTTTCATGGCCACGCTGCCGGGGCTTCGCCCGAGCTTGTCCGCGAGTTGGACGACGACCGGCTGCTTCCCGTGAAGCTGCCCGAAGGTGAGATTGTGGTAGATGCCCAAGGCGACGGTGAGCTCGTCCCGGGTCCATCGTTTTCCGGCTGGCATAAGCATGCATATAGCGACCGGGGAAAACTTGAAAGCCTCTTCAACAGTCAGCGAGCCGACATAAATTCGTCGAACCTGAAGGCGAGCGCCTCACGGCTTGGACGGAGTTCCGGCTCTCGGGGAAGTCTCATGATATTGCCATGCAAGGCCTTCAATCCCTCAAGCAGCGGTCCGTCGGTCTGGGAAAAAAGTCTTTCAGAAACCTCGACACGATAGTCTGGCGAGATGCCGATGAGTTTCGTGTCGTAGGCAGTGTGATGCAAGGCCGAGAGGGCAATCCCATTGGAGACCTCTGGGAGACCCTTTTCGTGACCGTCCGGGTAGATGTGAGCGGCCGTGAGGAGCGTCCGGACAGGCAACCCCGATAGCGCGCACTTGCCTCCATATGCATTCAAAACCAACTCCCGAAACGCGGACTGATGAATCCTCTCCTGAACCTCCCTTACTCGATATTTCCGCTCATCCTCCTTTAAACGTCCGGATGGAACGGCTCCTCCCGGAGCAGCGGCAATTGAGATCTCAACCCTGAGCATCTTGGGATCCCAGTGGGAAATATACACCGGAAAGATCGCCTCATACACGCCCTCCGACACTCCAAAGAAATAGATCAGGGGACTTTGGTCCTCCATCGTCTCCTTCAGGCGCTGGTTGTCGCCGCTATTCGGATCCTCGCCTTGAAACGAATAGTAGAGTGAATCCTCGGTTTTGATGTCAACGTATCGGCGTGACCGCCCCTCTCTCGGCACTGGGGTTCGAATACTGAGAGCCCCCCTTTTCATTTGATTCGGCTTGAAGATTCCTCTTGCCCTGCCGGCAAGATAGAGTTCTTCGTCCTGAACTCGAAAAGTCGGAGCAATCTGAGCCCAAGAAAGTGTTGTTCCGTGAACAGCGACTCGCCGCTTTAGCTCAGCAAAGGCCATGAGTCGAATTGTAGAGTCGTCAATCACGTCGAGGCAATGGATAGGACACCGAATACTCAATTTCCAGCTTGCAGTGTATCTTCAACCTGGCCAGGTGATTTTGGCGATGAACAAAGATCGCCAATACCACTTCTCGCTACCGCAGACGGATTTTGGGCAATTGATCGATGGACTGTGCACCCGGCGGGATGCTTGGGCGGAGACGGCGCGGTGGTTCCGTGGGGAGAGCAAGGATCCGCTTTTCGCAATCGAGGAGTGCGGCGATGAGAAGGAGGCGCAGGAGATCGCGGATCACTACGAGGAGATCATCGGGAAGCTGCAGGCGCAGGTGGAAAGGCAACGGGAGGAGAAAACTCCGGAGCCTTCGAGAGCACCTAACGATTCCGACCCAAGGGGCTATTGCATTTTCATCAACACCTTCTTCCAGGGTGCCGTTCCCGGCCTGAGGGAATCGACCGCCGAAGAGCCGGAGGTCGAGAACATCTGCATCTTTGCAAGCGAGCGAGAAGCCCAGTTGGAAATCGTCGACTACCTGAAAATCCGGCTTCAGGAGTTCATCGATGGAGAGCGGGATTTTGAAGATGCAATCACCTCGGAGGAATTCGTGGAGGAAGTAGCAATCCTCCCGGACGGTTTTATCCGGGTTTCCACAGGTGAAAGATTCAGCAGCGACGGCGAGAGGAGCGATCCATCTTGAAGAATCCAGCGATGGAAACACGGGCCGATCCCCTACTCCTCCAGCTCCATGTAGTATCGTTCCTCCAACTGCGCGCAGATGGCGCGAAAGCGTTCTTGAGGCATCAAGGTGGGGTGGCGGAAGCGCTCTTCCCAAAAAGAAAAGACCGGGGCACTGCCCCGGTCTTTGTGCTATGGGTTTTGATGTCGAATCACGGGTCCCGTCGTTTTGAGCTCGGAGACCACTGACGGTTCTAGCTTGGCGGGGGCGACGGTCAATGCGGCAGCCGGGAATATTCTCCGCAGGATTGGGAGTGGGGCCGAAGGACCCGCTGCTTACTTGGTTGGCTGGCTGGCCGGGAAGCGTGGCTGATGCGCCCGACCGGGCGATGGATCCGCGGGAGAGTGGTGCCACGGATCCACCGCCGGCTGCTTCCGGGGGGTGGAAAGCTGTTGGGATACCCGGAAGGGTTGCGATCCCGCTTTTCTTCCCAGCAGGCGGCAGGCCGGGATGCGGGGCGGCGGGATCCTTGCAGGGACGCGGGCTGGCCACCGGCGGGGGCGGGATCGCCGCTGCGGATTGCATGAGGGGCGGACGCTTGTCGTGGCAGCGGGCATGAGTCTGGCCAAGTGGCGGGCGCGGGCGCGGGCGTGGGTTTTGAATTACGAGTGTTCTAGTAGTTCAAAACCAGGCGGGATGACGGCCTGCAAAATATGCAGGGTCGCTTAGGCGGGAGGATCTTGCAGGAGCGCTAAAAACGAGCTTAGATCAGGCTGTCATGAGCAACGGTGTCCCGCCACAAACGGGAGCGCCGCCATCCGGCAAGACGGCATCCATGCCAAGCGTGTGGATGCCGTCTCTTTGCTTTTGAAGGGTGGGATGGAGCGGGTTCACACGTTTGTGGGAGATGGGTGGCGGGGTGCTGTTTGGGTGGGCGTATGCTTGCCTGGTCCGCAGCGGATCGGGGGTGGACGAATGGCACATGATTAAGGCTGTTTTGGGATCGCTGATCCGGCTGCCGTCAGGGTTCTTTTTTGGGACCGGGATGGATGGGATGAATAGGATTGAAATGCCGGAAGAACCGGAGCCAGAGACCTTTTGGATCCCATTCATCCAATCCATCCTGGTCCAAATCTTCAAACGGTGGCTTCGGCGGCAATGGATTCAATCACGTGCAGTTCGGGGGTGGACCTTGGGGTAGTGCTTGAGGGGCGGACATGGTCCTTGGATCGGCATGGCGTCTTGAGGGGCGGACTCGCACGGTCACGGCTCTGGAGAGCCGCGCCACTTACGCGGAGTGGTGGCGAAAGACTGGTCCACGGACGCAAAAGAACCGCGGGGGTTACCCGCGGTTCTTTTTTGATCCATCGATCCATGGCTGGTGGCCGGGACCGGATCGCGACGGGAGGCTTATTCGCCTTCGCTCACGATCTTGATGGAGGGAATCGCGATGGAGTCGACGATCTTGTAGCTCTTGTCGACGGCGACGACGTTGCTACCAGCGATGTAGTAGTGGGTCTCTGCACGCGGGGCGGGCAGGACCTTCACCAGTTCCGGCGGAGCGGTGACGAGGTAGTCGCGCTGCTTCTCGGCGATGACAACGCCCGGAGCGACGCGGGTGCGCCAAGCGACGGGGGTCTCCTTCTTGATGACGATGCCCGGCGGCAGGCCGTAGCGCTCGGTCTTGTAGGTGTCGAAGTACTTCACCACCTTGGTCTCCACTTCGGGATTGAAGGTGCGCGTGGTCTCCGTGGTGGTCTCCGTAGTGCTGCCATCGGCGTGCTGCGTGGTCTCCGTGGTCTCCTTCTTCTCGGTGACCTGGGCACTCAGGGGCCAGGCGATGGCGAGGACTGCGAAGCTGCCTGCTTTGAGGATGGTTTTCATGATCGTGGTTTTTGTCGGTCGGTATCAGTTGCTGCGGGGCGGCATCCGCGGGATTGCGGAGGTCGCATTCGCTGAAATGATTATCGCGGGATGCGTGCCAAGCGCTGCGATGAGCGGGAAAGCCTGATGCCACAAGGGATCGCGGGTGAAGCGGGCGAGGCAGCCCGTGCAAGAAGCACCGCCACGGGTGCGGGGCTGCATGAGGGGAAGATTGGAGGAAGATTAGACGGGGGCCTGAGGTATCCCGGGCAGAGCTGTAAGATGAGCGCGATGGATGCGTCGTGGTTTTGCGGAGCTGTCCTGCCGGGTTGCAGACTGTGGCTGCGGGCTGCTGTTAGAGGCGGTCTGGAATGGCGCGGAGTTGAGACCGGTCTACGACTGCCGCGAGCGGCATATGGAGTGCGGTGGCACGACACCGCTTTGACTCCGGGTTGGTGATGTTGCGGCGAACGGCGCCGGATTGCCCAAGAGTGAGCTTGGCGGTGGGCGCTTCGTTCACGCTGCGGGAAAGGGCTACGAATTGAAGAATGCCAGCGCCCCCGCAGCCAAAGCGGTGTCGTGCCACCGCACTCCATAGGGCGCTCCCTGGATTCGGCATCTGCTGGAGCGCCCGGCCACGGAAACCGTCTTAACTGAGCGCCATTCCAAAGAGCCTCCGAGAGATTCATCTGCGGTGGATCCTGCGTGGGGAGAGGGCGCGCGGGAGGAACGAGACCGTGAGGGAGGCAGCGGAGTGGGTGGACTGCCCGAGAACTTGGGTGGCGCCGTAGGAGGGAGGACGCGCACTAAAAGCGGCGATGCACGCCGCACTCCGAAAGCAGCTGCGCCGCAAAGGGGCGCACGGGAGGCGGCGATGCACGCCGCACTCCAAAAGCGGCTGCGCCGCAAAAGGGGCGCACTAAAAGCGGCGATCCTCGCCGCACTCCGAAAGCGGCTAGCCGCAAAGGGGGCGCCGCTGGGGGGAGTTGGAGAATGATGATCGGGGCGGACGCTTACTTGTCCTTGTCGCCCTTGCCCTCGAGCTTCTTGAGCACGCCGCTGAGGTAGGGGCCGCATTCGGTCTGCTCGCCGTTCTCCAGGCGGATCTGGTAGGGCTTGCCGCTGGTGGAGGACTTGGTGGCGACCTTGGCGATGAAGTCCTCCGGGCTGTGGATCTCGGCGCGCTGCTTGTCCCACTTGGCGCGCAGGAACTTCGCGGCGCTAGCGGCGTCGTATTCGCTGCCGTTACGGATGAACTTGGCCTTGTTCATGCCGCCGATGTGGGCGATGAGCGCCTCGATCCTGGCGCTGGGGTCCACATTCATTTTCTCCGGCGTGGGAGCTGCCGTGGACTCAGGCGGCGGTGCGGCGACGGCAGCTCCGGGGCTCATGCAGCAAAGGCCGAGGCCCGTGCCACAAGCGAGTGAAAGATAGCGGTGCATGGCGGTAAGGTGGCTTGGATTGGATTTCATACTAGAGCACGCATGCATGCCGGTGTGGAGGCGAATCTCGGTGCCCCCTACCCCGCTGCACCCGGCACCGCGCCGCTCAGTGGCAGCCGCGGGCGAGGAAGAGGATGAGCAGCACGGGGATCGGCACGCCGATCAGCCAGAGGAAGATCCAGCCAGCCTTACCGGGCTGGAGATTCGGGGTGTTGTTTGGGTTGTTTTTCATAACGCCTCCATTTTCGCAGGAGCTGTGCCATGTGTGAACCAAGGGGATGAGAAGGTGCCCGGTTAGGTAGTACGAGGATTGGGCGTTGTTAGTTTTATTAAAGTTGGATGAGAAAATGGGACAGCGAGCCTCCGCTACGCCAAGAGCGGCGTGGTGTGGTGCGTCAGGGGTGATCGGCCCGAGTGACCTGAAGCCGCGAAGGCTCCAATAAAGAAGCCATCTACCGGGATCTGGAGATCAGCCGGTGGACCTGCTAGAGGATCATCAGGTGATCCATTGATAGCACATGGTATCGCCGCGCTTGGCGGTCACCACGTAGAAGCCGATGAGGATCAGGCGACCTTCCATGCGGCCAGGGGTCTGGTCGCGCACGAACATGGGGATCTCTTCGTGGGCATGGGGTCCGGCGGCTTCCAGGAAACGCAAGGTATCCTCACCGCTCAGCTCCAGGCCATCCTCGGGACCGCCGAAGAATTCGATGTTGCTGACCAGTTTTGAGTTCATGACAAGTGGGATTTTCGCAGTTGCCGTGCCGGAGTGCGGCAGCGGCTTTGGAATGTTTGATGGGAGCAAGGCGGAATTTATTCAGAGGCTAGGAAGCCCGCCGTCTCATCATCGCGAGGGAAGATGGGGCTTCGCGGACCTGCTGGTCTTGCAGGGTACCAGCCAGGAGCCGAGAGCATCCATGAGCTCCGCTCAATCTGCGCCGCGTCTCCGTGCAGAATGCATATACCCGGGCTCGCGGCGTGCAGGAATCCCTCGTCAGGGCGTGGAAAGCGTTCATGGCATGCAATTTGCGATGTTGTTAGGGACATGAAACTCGCTCCCAAACACCTGCGGCGTTATAAGGATGTGGCGCTGCTCTTCCTGAAGCACGGCCGGGGAAACCCTCTGATCGAGAGCGCGGGATTCAAGGAGGTCGCGACCGAGCCCGAGGACAAGCTGGCGACCAAGCAGGAGAAGGCTGAGGAATCCGAAACGCTGAATGGGCAGGCGAAGCCAGAGGACGGGAAGGAAGCGGCCAAGACGGATGAGGCGAGCCTGGCGGATGATCTGGAGCGGCTGGGCCCGGCATTCGTGAAGATCGGGCAGCTGCTCTCCACCCGCGGGGACCTGCTGCCCCCATCCTACCTGGAGGCGCTGAGCCGGCTGCAGGATGATGTGGAGCCGGTGCCAGTGGAGGAGATCGAGAAGGTGCTGCAGGAGGATCTAGGGGTGCGGCTCTCGAAGGCATTCGATACTTTCGAGCGGAAGCCGCTGGCCGCGGCATCGCTGGGGCAGGTGCACCTGGCGACGCTGCGCGGCGGGCGGCCGGTGGCGATCAAGGTGCAGCGGCCGGGGATCCGCCAGCAGATCGCGGATGACCTGGATAGCCTGGAATCGATCGCGGAATTCCTGGATGCGCACACGGACTTCGGGCGGAAGTACGAGACTCTTCGTATCGTGGCGCAATTCCGGGTGAGCATCCTGCGCGAGCTGGATTACCACACGGAGGCTGCGAACCTGATGGAGCTGCGGGAAAACCTGAAGGGCTTTGACCGGCTGGTGATTCCGGCGGTGGTGCCGGATTACTCGAGCGCGCGGGTGCTGACGATGGATTACATCCCGGGCACCAAGATCACCTCGCTATCCGGCGCGGTGCGGACGGATCTGGATGGGGATGCGCTGGCCTCGCAATTGTTCCAGGCTTACTTGAAGCAGATCCTGGTGGATGGATTCTTCCACGCGGATCCGCATCCGGGGAATCTGCTGCTGACGCATGACCGCAAGATCGCGATCCTGGATCTGGGGATGACGGGGCGTGTGAACCAGCGCATGCGCGATCAGCTGGTGCACCTGCTGGCAGGCATCAGCGAGGGCAATGGGGTCCAAGCGGCGGAAGCGGCAATGGGGATCGCGGAGATGAAGGATGAGGAGGTGGACCGCGGCAGTTTCATCAATGCGGTGGAGGAGATCGTGGGCATGGCGAAGTCGCGCTCGCTGGGACAGATCGATATGGGCACCGTAGTGCTACAGGTGACGCGGGCCTGCGCGGAGTGCGGGCTGCGGATCCCGCCGGAGATGAGCATGATCGGCAAGGCGCTGATGAATCTGGACCGGGTGGGCAAGTCGCTGAGCCCGCATTTCGACCCGCAGGGCGCGATCCGCGAGCATCTGGGCGAGGTGAGCCGCGCGCGGGTGAAGGAGACTCTAACAAGCGCGAACCTGATGGGGCTGCTGACCGAGACGAAGCAATTCCTGGGGCAGCTGCCGCTGCGGGCGAACCGCATCATGGATCTGCTGGCGGATAACAAGCTGAAGGTCCGCGTGGACTCGATCGATGAGAAGGCGCTGATCGTGGGCCTGCAGAAGGTGGCGAACCGGATCACCATGGGGCTGATCCTTGCCGCGCTGATCGTGGGCAGCTCGATGCTGGCGCGGGTGGATACCAGCTTCCGGATCTGGGGTTACCCGGGACTGGCGATGATCTTTTTCTTCATGGCCGCGGCGGGCGCGGTGATGCTGATGGGGCAGATCTTGTGGAAAGACCGGTGAGGGATGGAGGCACCACAAATCTGACGAATCGGGCGAATGGAGGCATGATCCTTCGAGAGGACCTCTGTTAGAATGATGGGCTGCCGGGGTTGGGGTGGAGTTCGGATTCTTTAACCGCGAAATCGCGCGAAAACCGCGAAATTTGAAAGGCAGGAGAAGAAACACGGAATACACGGAGCGAAAGAAGATGGAGAGCGGTGCCCTCAATCCGCTTCTCCAGGAATTCTACCTCTCTGCCTTCCTCCTGCCTTCCTCCTGTTAGAAATTCCTGCCTTTCAAGCCGGTCCGGGCACTCTCGATTTCCTCATCCTGCGATGGGTTCCGAACAGGAGGGATGTGGAGTGCGGTGGCACGACACCGCTTTGGCTCCGGGCAGATGACGCTGCGGGAAACGGTCACGGATCGGCGGTGAGCGTGGCTTCCCGGCGGGCGGGGAGATGCCGCTGTGGTGAACGGGCACCAATTGATGAAGCCCAGCTTCCCCACAGCTAGAGCGGTGTCGTGCCACCGCACTCCATAGCTCGCTGCCCCGCACCGCGCAGTTCGCACGGTGGACCGCGGATTCCTGCAATGGCGGAAACGTCCGCGCGGCGCAGCTTGATCATCGCTAAGACTTGCCACCTTCACGACAAGGCCCGCAAAGCCCTATAAAACAAGGGTTTTCCCGGCACTGGCATGCCACTGGGACAACTCCCAAAGCAGCCGCTCAATGCTGGTATGGCGCCTGCAAAAATAGATTCACGGGCAACCAACAACAACCCCGTTACTACCATGCTTCACTGGTCACTAGTATTCCTCGTCGTCGCCCTCGTGGCGGCAGTCCTCGGCTTCAGCGGCATCGCCGGCGCCTCGGCCCACATCGCATACATCCTCTTCGCAGTATTCCTGGTACTGTGGTTGGTGAGCATGCTGATGGGACGTGGCCGCAGCGTCTGACCGACTTGAACCGGAACAGTCCGCTCGCCGCATCGCGGCGACCTGACGCCCGACCAATCCCATACCTCCGCGTGCGCGCGGGAAGATGGGAATGAGTCGGGCGTTTGCGTTTTGATACGATGGGTACCGTACTTGGCAAACCTGCCCCCCTTTTGCGGCCCAGCCGCTTTCGGAGTGCGTGCGAGGATCGCCGTTTGGGGGGCCGGTCTTCCCGGCAGAGCGCCATCCAAGTTCTTAGGTGAACTCATCCCCCACCCTGTGCCGATGGCGCTTCCACATCACCCCGATACTCCCGACTCACCCTGAGAGCACCCGGTTACGGCCGCCTCACCTAGACCTCACCCCTCGCCTCATCGCGCACACGCGCCCCCAAAGCGGCGATCCTCGCACGCACTCCGAAAGCCGCGATGCGGCAAAGGGGATGACCAATGCTCCGGAGCAGCTCCCCCCAAAGCATCTGGCCGGGGGCAGCCTCACCCAGAACTCATCCCTCGCCCCATCGCGCACACGCGCCCTCAAAGCGGAGATTCGATCCTCGCGTACCCCGACAGCTGCCATGCGGCCAAGGGCTCAACCCAAAGCAAGCCCACAGCTCACTCAATCCGCTTCCACCCGGTGACATCCATCCCCTTGTAGCTCGCGGCGAAGATCCAGCGCGGAGCCTCCGGCGCCAGATTCAGCGGGGTAAACTCGACCAAGCGGATGCGGCCATCCCAATGCGGCACAGAGGCCGGTAGAAGAATATCACCGACGAGGCAATTCTCCGGCAGATCCTTCACAGGGGCGGCGGCAGGGGCGGGTGCAGAATGGGGAGCTATCACGACTCTAACATTGCGAGGGTTCACAGGAAATCAAGGGAGACCATGCCCCAGATCCGTGAAGATCCTGAAAACCGCGGATGAAAATTCGGGGAAGGAAAATTGGCGCAAGGGCTTGGCAGGCCGATCTCGCCAACCCGGGATCGGGAAT
>NZ_BATP01000055.1 GCF_000739615.1 Haloferula sp. BvORR071 | reverse complement strand
ATGGCGTGCCCGCAGCAGATCCCCAAGGCGGAGCGCGCAGGAGGCGCTCTGCCTTGGGGATGATTGCCGCCGCGGTGTGTGGCGCGGCGGCAGTGAGGAGGGAATCCATTCAACGACGGCGGCGGCGCAGGGCGGTGAGGCCGAGGGCCGAGAGCAGCAGGGCCGGAGCGGTGGGCTCGGGGACTTGCTGGATGCGGTCGACGGCGAGCTGGCTGACGCCGATGTCGGGGGTGCTGTCACCCACGTTGTTCACCTGGAAGCTCAGCGTGGCGGATTGCCCGATGAAGGCGGAGGTGTCGAAGAGGAAGGTCTTCCAAGCATTCTGGCCGATGTCGAAGCCGAACTGGGTGTTATCCAGGAACCCGGCACCCGCGAGCAGGGAGCCCTGGCCGCCGGACTGGAGATCGTTGCGCGAGACTGTTAGAAGCGTGGTCGGATTTCCGCCGATGGTGAGGATGACCGAGGCGGAGTCATTGTAGGCGGTGCCGGTGTTGTATTCATCGGTGAGGAAGCGGTAGTCGAAGAGGAGGTAGGCCGCGCTGATGTCGAAGGTCTGCGAGGCGGATGCCTGGGTGACGCCATTGTTAGAGACTACACCGAAGGAGGTTCCGGCGGTCGGACTCACCGCCGCGTATTCGCCATCGAGGGATGAGACCGTGGTGAAGCTGCCGCTGGCGGTCCAGCCGCTGGTGCCGGACTCGAAGCCGCCATTGGTGAGCACCGCGGCGCCGGAGCTGGCGAGGCCCGCGATGGAGGCGAGCAGCAGCGACAGCGGCTTGAAGGAGGATTGCTTGGTCATGTTGTGTTCTGGGTAGAGGGGTGAATGCTTCATTCAAGGCAGGAGGCGCGGGCCGTGGGCGAGGATGTCTGCGGCGACGGCGCGGCCGAGGGCTTGGCCGGCTTCATTGTCGTAGGAGAAGTGGATGCCGCCGTAGATCCGGCTCAGGCCGTTGTCGGCCTCGATCTGGCGTAACGAAGAGACCACACGTGCGGGCTCGCCAGTGGTAGTGGTGATGGTGAAATTCGGCGGCAAGTCGTCATCGAAGTAAGAGCGCAGGATCTCGAGGCCCGAGACCGTGCCGCTATGGCCGCTGGGGTAGGAGGGATGGTTCGGCGTGACCAGGGTCGGCTTCCAGGCGCTGTAGTTGTTAGTCACGGCACCGCTGGGATCCGCGTTGAGCGCGGTGATCGGCCGCCAGGAAAGGTAGAAGTACTTCGCGTCCCACTCGGCGATGCGGATGTCCGCCGCGCCGATGTCTAGCTGGGCGAAGAGCAGTGCATTCTCGGCGAGGTTGAAGGAGTTCAATTGCGAGAGCTTGCGGCCGATCTCATTGACGAGGATCTCGGCATCGAGGCGATAGAAGTTGGCGATGCTGTTCAGCTCCGCGGTGTGCCGCGGGTTGGTAGGATCGCCATAGACCTTCACCTGGTTGAGCGCCTTCACGTAGCGCGGTGAGCCGACGGCGGGCGGCGGCTCGGGGCGGTATTGGCTGGGGGTAGCCAGCACGAAGGGGGTGACGCTCTTCCACTGGAAGTTGATCCCCGGATTGAAGGTGAAGGGCGGGGTGGCGGCACCGGGAATATTCGGCGTGAGCTGGTAGGTGCCGACGCCGGGGCCCGCGGGGCCGGGGTAGGTGCTATTGGGCGCGGAGCCGTCATTCGAGCGCAGCGCGATGATGTGCGCGGCGGCGGCGCTACCGGCGGCGATGCCATCGGTCTTCGCCTGGCCGGCGGGAATGGTGGCGAGGCTGGTGGCTAGGCGCGCGTCCAAGCCGGTCTGCTGGCTTGGGAAGTAATTCACCAGCACATCGCGGGCGGCCTGCGCGGCGGCGGCCGCCGGGGAGGCACCGGGCGCGGCGGGCGTACTATAACTGCCGTAGGCGGTGCCGAAGCCGATGATCGAGTTCACGGCATTGTAAACCGCGATGGCTTCGATGGCGTGGATGCGGGTCGCCAGATTGGTATTCAGCGCGGAGCCGGTGAAGGGATTGGCCGCGCCGCTGATGGGAGAGACCCCGGCCTTCGAGACCTGGATGGCGTAGAGATTCCAGTCGGTGATGACATCGGCACGGGCCGCGCTGCCAAGTCCGGCGAGCAGGGTGCCGGCGAGGATGAGGGAGGATGAACGAGGTTTCATAAGTATTCTAACAGGTGATGCTGCGGTTCTTGGTTTTCAGGGGTCGCCGGACGCCCACAGGAGCGGTGTCCGGCTTGGGCCAACTCCTCGCGCGAGGTGATCGGAAGGTGGTTTCTCAGGCGGCTCCGCGCTGCGAATGCGCTTCCTGCGCCGCCGGGCTGAAGCTGGGGATGCGGGCCGCGTAGTCGCGGATCGCGGTGGTGATGGCGTCATCGACCGGCCGCCGTTTCAACAAGCGGACGATGATGCCCGGAGGAGACGGGAAGCGCGGCGCCGCAGCGCTCGAAGCGGAGGTGAGGATCTCAATCTGCCAGGCATCGCCGGAGAGACCGGCCAGGATGGCAGCTGCCCTGCCCTTGAGACGGGCAGCGCCTTCCGTGCTGAAATGAACGATCTGGCCCGGTGCCCAGCGTGAGGGCTCGAAGGGTGAGAAGCCGGCGCTCACGGTGGTCACCGTGGTGCTTTGAAGGACGTAGAACATGAGAATGCGAAATGGTAAAAGGGTGCTGTGTAAAACGAGGCAGAGCTCTCCCATCGGCCTGAGGGCAGAGCTCTGCCGGGACCGGTGGAGGAGTGGCTCGCCGGATCTGTTAGATCGACCGGCGGCGAGGAGCGGCGGCATTGGATCTGCCTGCCGGGTGGGCGCGCACGGCTAAGGGCCGCAGGCGGAGCGGGCGTCGATCAGCGACGACAACCGCAGCAGCAACAACACAGGCCCAGCCTCTGCAGGAGTGCTGCGAGCGGGGTGCTGGAGACGAGGAGAAACTGGGGAATCATGGAAGCTGAGGTGAAGCGGGTCGGCTGCTAAGGCTCCTGGCCGTATGGAGAAGGCTGGCTGTCGGAGATCGCCACCTGGTGTGAGGCGATGGGCGATCGGCGCTCCCGTCAGGTGATGCGCCGGTCATGATTGGCTCCCGCTTCTAAGGGTCGCCGCTTCCCTGGTGGGGTGAGCTGCGCGGAATTCACACCAACGAGTAGGATTTAGCAAGGGTTTTTTGGAGCATTGGGTTGGAGCGGTCGGCCCCAATCGCGGCGCAGCCGCCTTGGAGTGCGTGCAGCCTGCTGCCGCTTTAGAGCAGGCAGCCTTGCTGCCGTGAGGAATCGAGCGGTCCGCGGAGTCATCTGCGTTTGCGGCAGGGTGAACGGACCAGTTCGCTTTCGCTGCCCGCGTGTGGTTGAAAGGAGTCTTGGGATCGCTCCACCCCCTGCACGATGGGTGAAGGGGAGATCTTCCGGTGCTTCACGGCAACAGGGTTGCCTGCCGGAAAGCGGTAGCAGGCTACACGCAGTCCAAGGCGGCTGCGCCGCGCTCCCGGGAAGAGGGATCTTCTCGCGCGGTTGATTTCCGTGTAACAAGCTGCGCTGTTTTCTGAATCCCCAGACATGACACCATCCCCGGCATCGCCCACATGCCCGCGTTGCGGTTCGCCGCTGGATCCTGCCAGTCCGGCCGGGCTCTGCCCACGCTGTCTGCTGGCGATGAATCTGCGGACACGGACGATGCCGACCGGCGAGCAGCCCTCCTCATCGCCGCCGCCCGCGCCTGCTGAGCTTGAGGAGAAGTTTCCGCAGTTCGAGATCCTGGAGTGCCTGGGGCGCGGGGGGATGGGGGTCGTTTACAAGGCGCGGCAGAAGGCGCTGGACCGGATCGTGGCGATCAAGATTTTGGCCGGGGAGTTCCAGGATGATCCGGGCTTCGCGGCGCGCTTCGAGAAGGAGGCGAAGCTGCTGGCGCGGCTGAACCACCCGAACATTGTGACGATCCACGACTTCGGCCACGCCGGCGGGCTGTTCCACATCGTGATGGAATACATCGACGGGGTGAACGTGCGGGATCTGCTGCGCGATGGCCGGCTGGAGGCGCAGCAGGCGCTGGCGATCGTGCCACCGATCTGCGATGCGCTGCAATTCGCGCATGACCACGGGGTGGTGCACCGCGACATCAAGCCGGAGAACATTCTGTTAGACCGTGAGGGGCGGGTGAAGATCGCGGACTTCGGGATCGCGACGATGGCGGGCGAGGCGGCGGACAAGTCCGGCACACCGGCCTACATGGCACCGGAAGTGGGCGGGCACACGACGGAGATCGATCACCGTGCGGACATCTATTCGCTGGGGGTGGTGCTGTATGAGATGCTGACCGGCGAGCGGCCGGCGAAGCAATTCGAGGTGCCCTCTAACAGGGTGCTGGTGGATGTGAAGATCGACCAGATCGTGCTGCGGGCGCTGCAAGGGCGGCCGGAGTTGCGCTACCAGACGGCGGGTGAATTCAAGACAGTGGTGGAGACGATGGCGAATGCGCCAACGCCACCGCCAGCGGGGACGCCGACGGCACCCGCGACCTTTCCGCCAGTGCGGGAGCCGCGGCCGGTGCCGGAGGTCGCTGCTGCGGCGAAGACGCTGGTGGATCCCTCCCCTGCCCCGGCAGCGGCGCCTGCTGCTGTTGCTGCTGCCACGCCGCTGGGCGAGGTGGGGAGCTCCAAGGCGCGGTTGGCGGTGATCCTGATGCTGGTGGCGCTGCTCGGGGTGCCGCTGGTCATGGGCCTGAGGATATTCGGGAATGGCCTGTTGATCTTCGTGCTGGGGCTTGGCTGCGCGCTGGGGTCCCTGATCGCCGCGATCCATGCCCGGCACAGCCGCACGGGGAAGGTGGTGATCACGACTTGGTGCACGCTGATCGGAGTCTTCTTCCTGCTCCTTCTGGCCCATGCGCTGGGTGGCGGGGACTTCCCGCGGGAAGCGGCGGTTTTCGTCGGCGGGCTGGTCTTGGCTGGGGTTGCAGTGGCGCTGGCGCTCGCGGCCCGCTCGTCCGCTGTCCCGGAGCGGGAGACGGAGCGGCGCTGGGCGCTGATCCTAATGCTGGGCGCGATCTTCGGCACGCCACTGCTGATGAGCCTGGTGCCGCCGCAGAAAGAAGGGATCATTTTCTTTCTTGGAGTTGGTTGCGCGATCGCCTCGCTGGTCTTCGCGATCCGGGCGCGGGGGACCCGCACGGGTAAGGCAGTGCTGGGGGTGTGGGGCGTGCTCTTGCTGATCAGCCTGGGAAGCATCTTGCTCAATTTCGCGCACCAGAGGCGGGTCCTGTCCGATGCACAGACGAAGCAGGCGTGGGCGGAGTATGCGGAAGCTAACAGCCGCCTGAGCTACAAGATCGAGGAGGCCCGCAAGGCGATCCAACTCAGCCCCGACGCTGAGCCGCGTATCCGGATTTCCTTCGATGACAAGGACGAGAAGGCCGCCGGCATCAATGGGATCAACTTCGATGCCAGTGAATTCTATCAGGCACTGGAGCGGGTCGCCGAAGGGAATGAAGGCCTGCCGGTGCGGATCCTCAGCATCACCCCGCACTTCAGCCCGGCCCGGCTCGGGGACATCCTCAACCTCTGCAGCGATGCCGGACTGAAGCGGATCAGCTTCTGGAATGCGCCGGATGGAGTCGAAGATCCCGCGATGCCGGTCCTCTTGCTGGAGCTTTCAGGAGATGAAGCGATCGGTATCGGTGGCGAGCGGCTGGGACTCACAGATCCGGCCTCGGCCGCATCCCTGAAGAACGCGGCGGCAGCCCAGCCGAAAGCACAGGTGAGGATTCTGGCGCCGGACTTCGAGGCCTCACAGCCCCGCCATAAGCGGGACCGGCGGGCGAGTTCCATCTACAGCGCTTGGGTGAATCAATGCCAGAGCGCCGGCTTCAAGCGGATCTTCTTCACCACGGAGGCGGAGGTGGCGCGATCTTGGCAGGCGGAGTTCAGGAACCGGCCCACCGCGGGCGCGCCCAGTCTGCCGCCCGTGGAGGATGGTGGCGGGGAGGCAACGCCGAAGAAGGGGCTCGCGATAAGCGCCTCGGGCATGAGCATCCGCATCGAGCTCGGGCAGGGTGTGCCGAACAATGGCCTCGGCATGGAGGGATTCATCACCGGGCTGAAGCCGCTGGTGGAGGGCAAGGACACGCGGCAGATGTCGGTGGAGGTCATCAGTCCCGGCGCGCAGTTTCCCCACCGGGCGCTGCTGGATCTGCTGCTCGCCTGCCGCCACGTCGGACTGAAGCAGGTGAGCTTCACGGCGAAGGCGAAAGAGGGGGAAGATCCGGAGGTGCCGCCGCTCCTGATCACGGTCAATGGGGATGAACTGCCGAAGATCGGCGGGGTGGCGGTGGAGGATTTGCCGGCGGCGCTGAAGCGGATGGCCGCCACCGATCCGCAGCGGCCGGTAAAGCTCATCAGCAAGGGGCTGGGGCTGATCAACCCGAGCCTGAGCGATACCGCCGCAGACAGGCAACTGGGGCGGATGGTGGAGACGCTGAAGTTTTGCCGGGATTTCGGCTTCCAGCGGATCTACTTCACCACCTCGGTCCTGACCGCCACGGTCTGGGAGACGGAGGCGAGGCACGCGAAGCGGGCGGCTGCGGCCGTTGCTGCGGCGGAAGCTCCGGGTGCGGCGCTGCCGCCGCGCGGGAAGCAAGCGGAGCCACCGCCACCCGCCCCGCCGACGGAGTTGGAACGGAAGCTGGAGGAGCTGGAGAGGTTCATGAATGAGCAGACCGCACCGAAGCGGCAGCCCGCAATCGCCCATGCGCCGCTGCGGATCGCGCTCAAGGAGGATGGCAGCATGACCGTGGAGGGCAAGGCGCTGGCAGGCGAAGCGTTGTTGCAAGAGCTGCAGCGCTTGAAGGCGGAGCGGGGCGGCGATCCCTATGTGGAGATCGTGACGGAGAATTCCACTTCCTACACGGTGGTGACGGAGTTGCTGGATCTGTGCACGCGCGCGGGTCTGACGAACCTGAATCTGCTACAGCCGGTGGTGCAGGGAGAAGAGCCGCCGCTGCCAAAGGCAGAGCCGGACCCTGCGCAGGGGATCGTGCTACCGGGGCCGCCGGACCATCCGCCGACGCAGATCTTCATCGATGAAGATGGCTTCCTCCTGCTCGACGATGAGATGCTGAAGCTGGAGGAGCTGGGCCCGAAGCTGGCGGTGATCGCACGCGAGGACCCGTACCGGAAGATCCTGGTGACGGGTGAGCAGGCGGCCACTCACGCGCGTGTGCTGGCGGTGTTGAAGGCGTGCAAGGAGGCGAACCTCACGCAGGTGAGCTATCAGCGGGCAGCGGACCGCTTGCGGGAGATCGAGCTGAGCGCGGCGCTGAAGGGCTATCAGGACTTGCAGGAACGGCTGCGGGAGGCGCGGCTGAAGCGGGATCTGCTGGCAGCGGAGGGCGATGGGGTGAATGCGGAGGAGCTGAAGATAGTGGAGCGGGTGATCGAAGTGCTGGAGAAGGCGATCGCGGAGGAGCGCGAGAAGGTAAAGAAGATGGAGGAGTGAGAAGAAGTGCGGAGTGCGGAATTTTTGAAGGGCTAGGAGTGATGAACTGGAATCTACGACGTGCTATCTAACATCTATTATCCAATGAATGCCATGAAAGGGACGAAGGTTTTTGTGACGCTGGCGGCGCTGGCCGCTTCGACTTGGGTTATCCGTGCGGATGACTACTCCCCCACTCCGTCTGCGCCGGTGGTGCAGCGGCTGATGCGGATCGATCTGGATGTGGCGATCCGCCACTACGAGAAGCTGCAGGGCACGCTGCGCGATAGCCGGCTGCAACTGCTGGTGAATGAGAGCAGTGAGGGCGCGAATGCCGCCGGGCAGGAGCGGCTGCAGCGGAAGATCGAGATCTTATCGAAGCTGACGGATGAGACGCGGCAGGAGGTGCTGCAACTGGGGCAGGAGCTGGAGAAGACGGCTGCGGAGTCGGCGCGGGCGATGGCGATGAATCAGATGCAAGGGGAACCAGCGGGCTTTGCAGTGCAGAGGCAGTTCCCGGCGGAAGGTGCCGTGATGGGACGCGGGAGGATGATGAATCCGGGCATGATGATGGGTGCAGGTGGTGGCGTTCCCGGGGCTCCGGCAGGGGCGCCTGCGCAGTTCATGCCTGGGCCTGGGGCCGCGGTGGGAGTTCCGGGCGCCCCGGGAGCGATGAATGCGTTTCCGCCGGCCCCATCCGCTCCGATTCCGAATCCCGGGATTCCGCTGACTGCAGGTGGACCGCCGGGCAGGGCCATGGTGCCGGGCGCGGCTCCAGCACCGCCTTTCGTTCAGCCAGTGCCAGGTGTGCCGGGGGCTGCGCCGATGCCCGCGCCGACACTGGTGCCGGTTCCTCCCGTGATTCCACCGCCGCCGCTGGAGGTGAAGCCGGAGCCAGCCCAGCCGCCCATCGTACAGCCGCCGGTAGTACCCTCGCCACCCCTGCCGCCGGGGGCGCCGGTTGAGCCGGGAGCAGCTGCTCCGCCGCCGGCGCCCATCGTTACGAACCAGAACATCCACACGGTGCAGGCGGGTGAAACGATCGTGGGCATCGCGCGACAATACGGCTTGGATGCCGGGGAACTCGAAGCGGCGAATCCGGGGATCAATCCCAATCTTTTGAGCGTGGGGCAGACCTTGCGGATCGAGCCTGGAGCACCCGAGCCGCTGGGGGCTCCCGCGTTAGAAGAACTGGCGCCGGCGGAGCCGGAGCAGTGAGGGGGAGTTGAGAATTCGTTTGCCGGCCTGGGACGGTGCGGGAGCGCGCCGTTCCAGGCCCATTCTGTTAGAGGGCTTGAGGAGTGCAGCTCAAGAGCCCCAAAAGGGGCGGCACGGAGATAGCCCAAGGTAAGCACGCATCGCGTGCGCAACCTTGGGTCCGATGCCGGAAACCATCGGCCCCCTGAATTGGGGGCAAGGAGGTCGCGGATGAGCAAGCCGTCTGGAGCCACCACACTCTTGGCCCCCAATTCAGGGGGCATGAATAGCTGCGCATGAAACCCAGGGCTGCGCGCTTCGCCGCTTGCCCTGGGCTATCTCCGTGCCGCCCCTTTCGGGGCTTTGGATTGGCGGCTGCGCCGCACGGGGAGGATACACGAGTGGTGAGCGCCCTTAGGGACCCTTCGTCCGCACACGGCGTGTGCGGACTACCTTTTCACGGCGCGGGCACATCCTGCACTGCCTTGGCGGGTGCGGGAGCACTCGCTGGCGTGAGCAAGTGAGATCCCGCGGGGGTGATCCACCCCGCGCCCCAGCTCTCAGTGGTCTGGGGGACGGTGACGTCCGCCAGGTAGTAGTAGTCCGCCTGGGTCTGGGTCGGAGTGACGGAGAGGATGATGTAGCCGTGGCGATCCAGGTCGGCGAACTTCATGTGGGGATTGTGGTTCACCCCCTGGTAAGGGCTGTTGATAATCGGCTCCAATTGCCCGGTGAAGAACTCGCCGATCTCTTCATCGAAGTTCGCCGCGGACAAACTGGGCGTCGTGAACTCGACGGCAGCCGCGCCCGCGCCGGTGGCGGGGTTGTAGTTGGCATTGCCGAAGGCGGGGTTCGCGACTTCGAAGGCGAAGCTGCAATGGATGTCGCCGGAGAGGATCACCACGTTGTCGACTGCCTCATCCTTGATGAAGTTCACCAGCTCCGCGCGCTCCGCGGGATAGCCGTCCCAGATATCCAGGAACTTGCTTTCGAGGAAGTCGGAGCTGACCAGAGGGTCAATGCCGGCGGCGAAGCCGATATTGAACTCCGAGAAGATCACCTGATTGCCGATGATCTTCCAGGTGGCCGTGGAGCTGGCCAACTCATTCTTGAGCCAATCCTTCTGGGTCAGGCCGAGCATGGTGCGATTCTGCGAGTAGAGGAGAGGGTTGTTCACGTCCTCGATCTGGATGTCGCGGCCCTCCATGCGGGTATCGAGCAGGATCAGATCCATCAAGGGGCCGTAGCTCAGGGCGCGCACGATGCTGGTGCCCTGCTCGCGCACGGGCATCCACTCCATGTAGGCGCGGATCGCAGCGGCCTTGCGGCGGCTCCAGCGGCCTTCCTTGAACGGGGTATGGTTCTCGGCACCGCCGCGCCAGGCGTTGTTCGCGAATTCGTGGTCGTCCCAGATGGTGATGAAGGGATGCTGCTGGTGGGCGCGGCGCTGGTTGGGATCCAGGTGGATGCAGGCGTAGCGGGTGCGGTAGTGCTTGAGCGTGACGGTTTCATTCAAGGGAAACAGCGTGCGCAGGTCGCGCACCTCCGGCGAGCTGTAGGAGGCATTGTCCGGGTATTCGTAGATGTAGTCGCCGGTATGGATCACCGCATCGATATCGGTGCGGTCCGCGATCTTGGCGTAGCCGGAAAAGAAGCCCCACTCGTAGTTCGCGCAGGAGACGACGGCGAACTTCAATTGATCGACCGCGGATGATGGTGCGGTCTTGGTCTTGCCGGTGATCGACTGGCGGCCTTGGGCAGTGAAGCCGTAGTAGTAGGTGCTGCCGGGCTGCAGGCCGCGGACATCGATCTTCACAGTGAAGTCGCGATCGGCGGTGGCGAAGGTATTGCCGCTGGCGACCACCTGGCTCAGCGCGGGATCGCTCGCAACGGTCCAGCTCACCGGGAAGCGGCGGGGCGTGCCGGGGCGGATCTTGCCCGGCGGGGTGACACGGGTCCAGATGATGACACCATCCGGCAAGGGATCGCCGGAGGCGACGCCATGGTAAAAGGGCGCGAGCCCCGGATCGTAGAGATCCTGGATGCGCAAGGCGACCTGGGCGGAGGAGGTGCTGGGAATGGCAAGCTGGAGCAAGCCGACCAGACAAGCGGCGATGAGGGTTTTCATGATTGGAGGAGTGATCGTGGGTTGGAGGAACGCGAAGACCCGCGCAGATCGCTTTCAGCAATCGTCATACCCCCGGGCTGATGGCGAAGGTCCCTAGAGCGAGGCGGGATGCCGGATTTCATCGCGTGAGGCGAAGTTGCAAGACTGTGCAGATTGCGACGGGAGGAGCGGCAGAATGCGGTGGCACCGCCTCTGCCGCCAGAAGTGCCGGAAGAGCTCAGCCACCCGTGGCCGAGCCGACGCGGTGTTTGGCCGGCCCGGAGTGCTGCGTGATGAGCGCGGTCCCGGACCGGATTTGTTAGAGGGGCGATCCAATATGGAGTGCGGCGGCACGACGCCGCTTTGGCTGCGGGTGCGTGCTGTTCGTTCCAGCAGCCACGGATCGCCTTCAATCCTTCGCCTGCCACACGGGCGCGTACTCATCGTATACCTTCACCCTGTCCACCGGAAACGCGGCGATGGTCTTCTGCTGTGCGGACGTTGCCTCTCGGGCAAACCATCCAGCCGAGCACCACGGATACTGCTCAGCCCGTCGAACCAACCCGTGCTTCTCCGCATTCCGATGGACGTAATTCAAGCGCGCGAAATAAGAGCTCTCAAAAGTCAGCAAGGTCTCCCGGAAATTGTGCCATACCTTGCGACCTTGGGTATCATCCAGGCGGTTGATCCACTTGGACGTCTTCATGTGGAGCTTGCCAAGCATCGGGGGCAAGGACCCGGCTCCGCCCGGAGGAGAGACACCGATGAAGTGATAGTGGTTTGAGAAAACGGACCATGCTTCCAGGGTCCAACCGAATTCCGCGGCCACGGCAAGGAGGCCGCGATGGAGCACTTCGAGGCGGAAGTTTTCACGGAAGCGGTGGGCCTTGAGATAGGTCCCGGCGGTGACGAAGTAGGTGCCATAGCTGCCGAGGCGGTGCTCGGGTGCACGCGGCCAGGAGATGGGGGGACGGGGATAGGCCATGGTGTTTTTATGAACACTCCAATTCCGGGGTTCAAGCAGCTTCTTGGTGGGAAGATGATGCAAGGAATGTCCGGACCGTCTGAACTGCGGAGCTTGCCGAGAGCCAAAGCGGCGTCGTGCCGCCGCACTCCATAGGCTTGCGATGAAATCCCGCTGTAACCTTTCCCGCACTTCGCGGTAGGGTGTGGGAGAAGTCAGACTCATGACCGAGCCAAGCAAGCATCCGACTCCGAATCCCATCACCCTGTTTGCGACGACGCGGTGGTCGATCGTGGGGGCAGCGGCGAGGGCGGATGATTCGCGGGTGCGGGAGGAGGGACTGGCGCGGATCTTCGGGACGTACTGGCCGCCGCTGTATCGCTATGTGCGGCGGCTGGGGCGGGCGCCGGCGGATGCGGAGGATCTGGTGCAGGGCTTCTTCGCGCATCTGTTAGATGGCAGCGGGCTGCGCCTGGTGGACCGCGACCGCGGCAGGTTCCGGGCATTCCTGTTAGGCTCGCTGAAGAATTACATGGCGAGCGAGTGGCAGCGGGAGCACCGGCAGAAGCGCGGGGGCTTTGCGCCGCATCTCTCGATCGACTGGCAGGATGCGGAGTCGGGCCTGGGGCTGGAGCCGGCGGCGGATGAGCGCGGCCGGCCGGACAAGCTCTTCGACCGGGAGTGGGCGGTGGCCCTGCTGGACCAGGTGCTGGCGCGGCGGGCGGAGGAGGAGCCGGACTTCGCGGAGTGGAAGGCCTTCCTGGGGATGAGCAGTGGGAAGATCGCGTATGCAGAGATCGCGAAGGAAGCCGGGATGAGCGAGGGCGCGGCGCGGGTGGCGGTGCATCGCCTGCGGAAGCGCTACCGGCAAAGGCTGAGGGAGGAGATCGCGCAGACTCTGGTGAGTGATGCGGATGTGGATGAGGAGATGCAGGCGCTATTCGGCGCGCTGGCGGGGTGACGGGAGCAGATCTTTCCGGGAACGGCAGGCGAAAAAATGCGGCTTAATAGAGATCTACTTTCCGTCTGCGGGGTGAGAGCCTGAATCATGCCCGACCCCCTGCCGCGCGTGCCGATCTCCTACGATGGACGGAAGTGGCACTTCCACCATGAGCAGGAGCTGCCCAAGACGGTGGAGTTGATCGCGGCGATGATGGCGGAGGCGAAGTTGGCAGCGAGGCTGGAGGACTTTGATCCGGATTCTGATTTTCCCTGGTCGCTTGCGGAGGAGGTTTGGGTATTGGCCGGAACTGATGCCGTCGACGTGCCAACCGCAAGCGGCCAGCTGGAAGCATGCCCCCAGTGGGAAGGACGGATGGCGTCGTAACGAGATTTACGGAGAACCGTCATTCGCTCCTTCCCGTGCAATGCGGGCGTGGGAGGAGTTAAGGGAAATCGTGGTCGGGGCCGGCTGCTGCTCAGCCGCCGAGGGCCTGCATGAGGGCGGCCATTTCGGCATCCACTTCTTCTTCGCAGAGGACGGTGCGGGCGACTTCGGCACGGACGAGGAAGCGGAAGCGCTTGCGGAGGCGGTGGACGGCGACTCTCGTGGCGCCTTCGGTGCTATTCGTTTCGCGGGCGATGGCGGCGTAGTCGGTCTCGCCGCGGGCGGCCGTGAGGCTGGGGACGAGGCGGGCGAATTCATCGGCGCGGCCGGCATCTTTATATTCGCGTTCCAGCGCGGCCATCGCGGCATCGAGCATGGCGAGTGCCCAGCGGCGGTCGAAGAGTTCATCCGGCGAGCGCGAGGATTCGCCACCGCCGGTGAGGTAGAGTCGCTCGGCGAGCTCGGGATCGAGCGGGACGAGCTCGCGGCCGCCACCACGCTTGGCGGCGTGCTCGCGGTGCCATTCATTCGCGAGGTAGCGCTTGAGCGCGGTGAGCAGGAAGCTGCGGAAGCGCCCGCGCGAGTCATCGGCGAGGTCGATGGTGCGGCGCTCTAACAGCATGGCGAAGAAGCCCTGGGCGAGGTCTTGGGAATCGGCGCCGGATTTGCCGGACTTGCGGATCACGGCGTAGATGGGGAACCAGTAGAGGCGGCAGAGTTCCTCCAACGCGGCGGCAGAGTCCCCTGCCCCGGCGGCGACGACCAAGGACCAGCGGGTGGTGGCGAAGAGCGGCGGGCGGGTCTTGGGGCTCGGCACGGTGAGAGGATGAGGTCTCGGGAGGATTCAGGAAAGCGCGGGGTTTGTTACAGGGAAAGGCAGAATGACGAATTCCGAATTTCCGAATGACGAATGGAGTGGGTGGCGGGGTTTAGAGTTAACCGCGAAATCACGCGAAAGGGCGCGAAATTTGAAAGGCAGAGGCATAGTGGAAGATGTGGCGACCCGGCTGAACGCGGGGAGCGGAGGGGTTCGCGTGCCGCTCTATCGTTCGCTGTTGCTTTGGGCGGGGGTGATGGTGATGGGGTTCATCGTCTGGGGCTGGTGGGAGTCGACGCATTATCTGACGGCGCTGCGCTACGGGAATGCGGTGGTGATGAACGCGGGATCGCGACTGAGCTTCGGCACCAATCTCTACGGTGGAACGGGATGGGATGTGGATCGCGAGAGCTTGGCGAGGTATACGCCCGAGAAGCGGCTGCGCTTTGGAAAGCCGAAGTGGGTTCACTGGGAGCCTCATCCACCTCAGCCCGGCGATTTCTGCGGGACAGGAGATTATTCGGACAATTTCGATCTGAAATATCTGGAAGGGCGATCAAACGGCGGCTGGCAGTTCTACATGCCGCACTGGCTCTTGCTGGAGAGCATCGCGCTGCCGTGGGCAGTGGCGATGCTGTGCCTTGTTTGGAAGCGGTGGCGGGCAGAAGCGGCGCTTGCTGCGGAGATGGCGGCTTGATTCGGTGGTGGGCGGAGTGCATGGATTGCGGATCATGCGCCATGTCCGAGTCCGGGTTCCGCTTCATCGTTCGCCACTGTTTCGGGCGGGGTTGATCGTGGCGGCTTTGAGTGGTTTGGCCTGGTTGCTCTCGATCTGGTGTCTAACGTCGCTGCGCTGCGGACACTATCTGGTGATGAATGCTGCCTCGCGGTTGAGCGTGGGATACAATCATTACGGCGGGAAGGGCTTGGATGCCCATTGCCGTAATTTGGCGAGCTACAAGCTCAGCGAGCGGCTCCGCTTCGGCGGGCCGCGCTATATTCATGAGATGGGCGCACCGATGGGACCGGGTGAGTTCTGCGCATCGGGCTACTATTCCGGTGAGATTGACCGGAGCTATCTGGATGGGCCCTCGAACGCCGGCTGGCAGCTCTTCATCCCGCACTGGATTCCCTTCATGGCGGCGGCTTTGCCGTGCTTGTGCGCGGTGGTGTATCGGGCGGAGAAGCGGCCGAGGAGGAAGGGCGGAGGGACCCTTGCTTCTGAACTTTGAGCCGCAAGAACGTGTACGGGGTTCTCATGCCACTCTATCGCTCGCTGCTGTTTTGGGCGGGAGTGGTGATCATGGGCTTCATCGGCTGGGGCTGGTGGCGTTCCAGCCAGGGCATGAATTCCGCATTCTATCGCGGTTGGTTGCTCATGAATGCCAATTCGCTGGCGAGCTGGGGTCACTTTGAGGAGCTGAAGAAGAACGGATGGGGCAGCTTTGGCACCGATCCGGGCGAAATCACTTGGTCGCCTTGGCGATTCGGCTTTCCCAAGCTGGTGAGAACCGAAGAAAGCGGGAAGGGATGGGACGTTCCCGTGACACTCAGCGGGACGAATGGCGATCCCTTGGATGAAATCGATTCCATTTACTTGGCGTGGAGCAAAAAGGGCGATTGGCAGATTTTCATCCCGCATTGGGTGCTGTTGCTCGGCTTCGCGGTGCCGTGGGCGGGCACGCTGCTGTGGTGGAGGCGGAGCAAGGCGGCGGCGAATGCGGAGAAAAGCGATGGGATGCGTCACAAATCGGGCGAATCCGGCGAATGGTTGGGATGAGTGATGACTTGAATCGCGGTAGGGTGAGACCTGTGGCATCGGGGCTGCAGAAGCTCCGGATTCCGCTTCATCGTTCGCTGCTCTTCTGGGCGGGAATGATCGTGGCGGTGTCGAGCGCTTGGGCTTGGTGGCATTCGACGCGCTATCTAACGGCGCTGCGCTGCGGGAATCTGGTGGTGATGAATGCGGCGTCGCGAGTGAGCTTCGGGAGCAATCACTACGGCAGAAGGGGATGGGATGCCACCCATGGGAGCCTGGCGGGACACGAGCTCAAGGAGCGACTGCGCTTCGGGGCGCCGAAGTGGATTCGGCAGGAGGTCTACCCGATGCGGCCGGGTGAAAAGTGCGGGTCGGGCTATTTCTCCGGGGAGATCGACCGGACATATTTGGACGGGCCGACGAATGGCGGCTGGCAGCTCTTTGTGCCGCACTGGATTCCCTTCGCGGCATCGGCCTTGCCGTGCATGTGCGTGGCCTTGTATCGGGCGGAGAAGCGTGGGAAGCGGAAGCGCAGGGATGGGGTAGCTGACTTTGCTTCTGAAGGAAGCACGACCGGGAAATGACGCCCGGAGAGCGACACTCCGTTTGCGGCGGAGATCAATGCGGGCTGGTGATCGGAAGCTTGAGGCCGAGGTGGCGGCGGAGTTCGTCTTCGAGGCCATTGGTCATGGCGAGGGTGGCGGGGTAGGCGCTGCGCTTTTTAGCGAGGGCCGGTGCCGGTTCACCGGGGAGAATCTCGTCCGTCCCGCGGGTGATGCTGAGGACGCAGAGCTCGGAGGGGCTCTGGAGCCACTCGATGTCTTTCTGAAGGCCGGGGCGCCACTGGCGGGTGTAGCGGTCAGCCGCGATGTGATCCCGGCCGATGAGCACCCTGGAATTCAGGACGATATTCACGCGGGACTCTAACGCCGGGATTTGCGGGATGCAAATGGACGGCGGGTGTCACAAAATCACTCAGCGAGTGCCGGGAGGATGCCGCGGGATGACCGGCTTGTCTTTCGCGCGCGGACGACGACGGGTGGCGAAGAGACGTGATCGGCTTTCGAGGGGAATGCCATCGTAAACAATGGCCACCAAATCCTGCAGGCGGAGCGCGAGGCGGGACTTCGCGTTCCAACGGTAGAGGAGGGTGCGCCCTTGCTGCTTGGAGACAAGGGCACCGGCACGGGTGAATTTCTCCAACTGCCGCTGGACGGAATCCAGAGAGATCGCGAAATCCGCCGAGACGGCACGGCCATAGGATTCGCCGTAGTGGTGGAGGTGAAGCAGTACGGCTTCGGCGGCGCGGCTGCCGAACAGGTCTGCCAATGCGGTGGAATTCATGACTTGAATCTCAGGTCAAATGACCCATGATTCAAGTCATTAAATGAAGCCGCCGGATTGGAAGCAGTGCACGGAGGAAGAACTCTGGAAGTATGTGGCGTGGCATCTGGAGGGGGCCGGGATAAGCTCGGTGCTGGTGGGCGGGGCGGTGGTGGCGATCTACACCGAGGGCCTCTATCAGTCCGGCGATCTGGATATGGTGCCCGACGACCTGCAGCGCAAGCGACTGGAGGCCGTGCTGGGGGAGATCGGCTTCGTGCCATCAAAGAGCCGCTACTTTCGCCATCCGGAGTGCAGGCATCTTTATCTGGAATTCCCCAAGGGACCGGTGGAGATCGGTGATGAGTTTCCGATCGAACCGGCCGAAATGGAAGTAGATGGACGACGACTCAAGATCCTCTCCCCGACCGACTGCGTGAAGGACCGGCTGGCCTCGTTCATCTACTGGGGCTCGCGGGACACCTTCGATCAAGCGGTGCTCGTATGCCGGAGCCAAGGGGCAGCCGTGAATCTCAAGGCGGTGCGCCAGTGGTGTGAGGCTGAGGGAAAGCGAGAGGTCTTTGAAGAGATGGCGAAAGCCCTGGGGTGAGCTGTATTGCCCACACCAGGAAGGACCTTCCGTACTAGTAGGCTTGAGAAGGCAGCCGGGGCCGCACGTCTGCACGCGGTGTGCGGACCAGCCTACTCCTTCAGCCGGATCTTGAGTTGGCCGGGCTCGACTTTCATTTCCTCGATGCCGGCGACGCGGCCGCCTTTGCCGCCGCCGAGGACTTCGCCCAAGAGGTCCTTGCCCTTGAGCTGGCCGAGCCAGTCATTCGGCAGGGAGACGCCCCAGACGGTGAGGTCATCGAGGACGAGGTGGGCACCGTGGTCGTCGGTCTTGATGAGGAAGCGGGAGCGGGCCTTGAGGTGCCTGCCGCCGACGATGGGCAGATCGGCGGGCAGGTCGGTCTCGAGGCGGAGATGGAGGGCGTCGGTGGCGAGCTCGATCTTCCACTTGTCGCCGAGCGATTGCTCATTGAGCAGGCCGTTGAGTTCACGCTCGGTCAGGATGATCTCGCGGCTGCCCTTTTCATACTTGGGCTCGGCCTGGGGTTGAGCCTTCGGCAGAGTATTCCCATTGGCATTCGCATTCGGCCCGGTGGAGGCGGGGACGCGCTCGACATCCGGGTTCTGGATGGCCTCGACCTTTTGCTGGACGGTGACCTTTTCCTGGGCGTTGAGCTGCACCGGATGGATCGGGCGATTGAACCAGAAGAAGAGGCCGATGATGACCAGCAGGAGGACGATGAAGCCGATGAGGGTCGGCACCAGGCAGCCGCGGCGGCGCGGGGGGGCCGGTGGCTGGGCCGCGGACAGGGTCGGCGGCGTGGCAGGTGGTGATGAGAGTTCGGACATGGTCGGAAAGCGGTAGGCGCGGCGGGCTTCGCGGAATTACGTTTGGAAAGCGGGAATCCTCCGCGATTTGGCCCTATAAACAATGCGGGATTTTCTACGGGTGGAAAGCCCGTAGAGCGATCCTTGGAAGGCGGGCTGGATGGCAGCCGTGCAGGCTTCGCCACGGGCTCGCCATCCGGCCCGGGGCTGCCAGGTTCCGGGAGTGAAACTCGCCCTCCACCGCTCGCTGAGTTTTTGGTCCGGCTTGCTGGTGATAAGCTTCATCCTCTTCATCTGGTGGGCTTCCCAGTTTGCCATGGTCTCGGCGGAGGCCGGCAGCGTGAAGGCCATCAACTGGTGTGGCGGGGTCTCACTGATCCACAATGCCGTCCCAAGCCCCCACCCCGCCTACCGCGTGAACAGCTACAATAGGAACTGGCCGCGGGTGCTTCCGGCGCCGTTTTTCATTCGCGGAAAAGAAATCAAGGATCCGGTGGACTCTTGGAATTCGTTCGGAACTAGCAGCAGCCTGCCGGAGTGGCTGGAATCGGCCTACGCCAATCAACCGCGAAGCCAGTGGATGCTCTTCATCCCACACTGGATGATTCTCCCCGCGGCGGCGCTACCGTGGATCGGCCTGATCGCATGGCGTGCACGGCGGCGGAGGGCGGAGTTGAATCCCCCGCTGATCCTCACCTGATAGGTCCGCAGGATCACTCCTTCTTCGGCTGGTCCTGCGGGGGGATCGCCCGCGGCTCCTTGAGCTGCGAGATGCCGGGCCTCTCGCCGTTGGGCAGTTCCGGGTGCTCGGCAAGTTTCTTCAGTTCCTCAAGCGTGGCCTCTTCGACCATGTAGTCCACCCGGCAATCGCCGTAGTCCATGTAGCGCACAAAGGTCCTTGGATCCGGCATGTAAGTTCCTTCGGACGCCGCCATGAGACCGTGTGGACTGACGGCCGTCCCCCTTCCTGGTGCATTGATGGGCCTGCCAAACGAGACCTTCAGGAGACCGGAGTCTCCCAGCAGCGACGGGAGGTAGGTGATCAAAGCGCAGTCCGCGGCATACTTGAGATCGAAAACACCCCGGCTAGAGTGAAACACCTCCTTACCGGCCTGACTGACTTGCACCGTCACCATCAGACATTCGGTTTTCCTTTCGACCGGCTTGGGAACCCATTTGCTGATCCCGAGGTCCTCGGCAAGGAGCGGGGCATTAGTATCGACATCAGGGGCAGCTTGGAGCGGTGCCAGGAAGCCGGCAGCGCAGAGGCAGCGGAGGGCAAGGGAGGTAATTTTCATGCGGATTGGTAGGACCACCCGAATCGGCCACTTATTCAATCCCAGCGGAACTTCGGCGGCTCGAAGGAAGCGACGCGCGCCGACGGCCAAGATGACGGGGAAGATCAGCCTCTGGGTAAGGGCGCTGCGCAGCCCCGGCTTCTCCCCTTCCCTGCCCGCCCTAAAACAGGCGGGCCCCGCTGGCTTTCGCCGGCGGGGCCCAGATGGTGGAGGCGAGGGGAGTCGAACCCCTGTCCGAAACATCTTTCATGCGGGTCTCTACACGTTTATCCGGCGATCTGGGATTTCGGAAGTTGTAGGCCCGTCGGCAGCGTTCCCCTTCCTAGAAACCTGTAGATCTCACCAAGCTGCCCGGTTACCCGGCATCAAGGCCAGCACGCTAAGTGTTCACCTTCCCCCACCGCGTGCGCATGGGTTCTGGTGTTGCTGTCAATTAAGCAGCAAGGGCAAGCTCGTTAGAGTCTGCATTTATTTGTTTTGAGCGGCTTTTTAGGAGGCCAGCCGATCAACCTCCACGTGCAACCAACACTGCGAACATCCCGTCGAAACCAGAACGCCCCCGTAGTTGGGTATGCAGGGAGCATGGACGGGGATGGCGGCGGGGGCAATGGGAATTTCCGGGGTGGGTTTGGAAGGGCGATAATTATCCAGCATCAAGCTGCGCTATTATCATGCGTCCTAAGGACGCATGATAATAGCGCGTCTTAGCGACATCAAGCATCCAAAAATTTCCAATTGACTACCCGTATATCGGTGGTATCAGATGTCCTGAGGACATCTGATACCACCGAGTCTATGAACCTTTCTACCGCCCTCTCTCTCTCTTTGGGCGAGGTGTCGGATCCCGTGATCACCCGTTACCGTTTGGGGCTGATCGTGTTTGGTCTCTACTCGGCAAAGTCCTATCGCGGCGAGAAGCTGCAGCATCTAAAGAGAGAGGCCGCCGGGACTGGGGAGTTCAACCGTTGCTTAGCCGAACTGGAGGGAACAGGTGTCCTCAAGTCGCACCCAGATTTTACCGGTCGAGTTTTCCGCCTGCTTGGACGCCGTGATGAGGACGCCGCCGAGGTGGCGTGCACGGTGGATCCGTTTTGCTATGTGTCGCACTTGAGCGCGATGGCCCACCATGGTCTGACCGATCGCTTGCCAGTAAAGCTCTTCCTCAGCTCCCCTCCCCTACGGGAGTGGCAGGATGAGGCAGCAACGCGGATGAAGCAGGATCTGGGCGATGATCTGGTGCTCTACGAGCAATCCGGGATGCCGCTGCTGACCCGGACGAAGATGAGCAAGATCGGCCGCAAGGAGCTGCAGTTCTTCCATTCCAAGCACCGCGGCGCTTACAAGAATGTGAAGGGTAGTCCGCTGCGGGTATCGACGCTGGGCCGGACCTTCCTGGACATGCTACGGAATCCGGAGCTGTGCGGCGGGATGCACCATGTGATCCGCGTTTATCAGGATCACGCGGGCAGCTACCTGCGGCTGATCACGGATGAGCTGGAGCAGCACGGAGCACCGATCGACAAGGTGCGGGCCGGCTATCTGTTAGACGAGTTGATCGGCCTGAAGAACGATACGGTGGAGGGCTGGGTGCAGTTCGCCCAGCGCGGCGGATCGCGGAAGCTGGATGCCTCCGCGGAGTATCGCCCGGTCTGGTCGGACAAGTGGGCGCTGTCACTCAATGTCGAGGGATTGAAAGGAGAAGGTGCGGCGTGAGCGGGATCGACATGGCGTCGTGGGCGGAGGATGCGGGTCCCGGTGCCAGGGAGTTCAGGCAGGCCGTACATGTGATCCTTTCGGCAGTGGGAGCGGATCCGGAGCTGCGCGAGACAATGGTGATGAAGGGCGGCATCCTGATGGCGCTGCGCTACCACAGCCCGCGCTTCACCAAGGACATCGACTTCTCAACCACGCGGACGATCCAGCAACTGGACGCCGAGGCCTTCGTCGCAAGGTTCGAGGAAGCGCTGACTCTCTCCGCCGCGGAGTCTGAATACGATCTCGATTGTCGGGTTCAGAAATGGGAGGTGCTGCCACCGAAGCGGCCGGAGGCACGCTTCCCGAGCATCAAGCTGAACATCGGCTACGCCTACCGGGGAACCCCGAAGCACCGGAAGCTCTTGCACAAGGAGTGCCCCTCGGTGGTCGCGATCGATTTCAGCCTGAACGAAGCGATCCTGAGTGGTGAGACCCTGGCGCTCGAAGGCGACGGCCGGATCCGGGCGTATGGTTTTCCCGATCTGGTCGCGGAGAAGTTCCGCTCCCTGCTCCAGCAGCCGGGACGCAACCGCTTCCGGCGGCAGGATGTGTATGACCTTGCCCTGCTGGTGGAGCTGGGTGCGGATGAGACGCAGAGACGAGCAATCCTGGAGAGCTTGATGGCCAAGGCGCAGTCGCGAGGCATCGAGCCGGACCGGGATTCATTGGCGAATCCGGAAGTGAGGGGACGCGCTGAAGTGGACTATGCGACGCTCGCGGATGAAATTGAGGGAGAGCTGCCCGATTTCGACCGAGCATACGAAGCGATCAATCGCTTTTACCGGGCGCTGCCGTGGTGATAGCGCCCGGACGCGCCAGTGAGCCAAGCTCAGCCCCCCAGCCAGTTCTCCCCCTGTTCGATGCGGTGCTTCACTTCGTTGAGGGAGAGGAGCAGGCCGTGCTCGGTGTGGATCAGGGCGGGGCTGTCGGAGTTGAGGAGGGCGATGGCGGACTCGGCATCGGCGGGGTAGCGGAAGCGGAGGATGGTGTAGTGAGGGCCGGGAATGATCTGGTGGATGAGGGCGAGCTGGGTGCCGGCGAAGGCATTGCCGATGGCGGCATCCGGGATGAAGGAGATGGCGCCGCGCAGGCAGCTGCCGCCCTTCCCTGCCCCATCGATGGCGAGGCGCGGCGGTGAGTCCTCGAGGCGGATTTCACCGAGGAAGCGGCTGGCGGTGGCGATGGCGGCGAGGTCGAGGGGCGCGGCGGTAATGAGCGTGATCCACTGCATGGCGAGTGCGGATAGAGTGCCGGGATATCTGTGATCAGTAAGCGGTGAGCCGAGGGGAATTTGAGTCCGGGGATGGCGGGAGGCTGGCTTGGATCTTGGCGTGGCGGCGGCGAGCTTGCCAATAGGCAAGACCGAGCCAAACGGGAAGATAGGCGGTGAGGATGAGCCAGAGAGGGATGACGGTCCGGGAGAGGACCATTTGAGATGGTTCAGGAAGAGACGCGGGCAGCACTTCCTGCGTCCGGGCAGGTGCAGGGAAGGGCTTTCGGGAGCCCACGTATGCAGGGTTTACTTCAAGCCGTGAGAAGTCGCCCCAGCTCTCCGTGGGAATGATGTGCGGGATAGGGAACGATGAAGCGAGTGGCGGGATGATCTCGAAGCGCAGGTGAACGAGGGCCGACGACCGGAGCTGCAGTCCCTCCGAGCTCTTGTCGGCCACAGCGCGAAACCAGCCGGAGTCATGGCGCATCGAGTCCGCCCAAGCCCACAGGAGGATGACCACGGGGAAGAAGCCGAGAAAGAAGAGCGGTGGCAGGTGGCGGAGGCGGCTCATGGGGGCGGGTCCTCGTAGGGGAGGCGCGGGTCGGCGGCGTTGCGGGTGCGGAGGCGCTGTTTCCAGACCCAGTACATGGAGAGACCCATGACGCAAAGGCCGGCCTGCAAGGCCGACCAGATCATGAACGGATTGAGGGCTGGTCGCTCCGCGAGAAGGATGAGAATGGACGACAGGATTTGGCAGGTCCCGAAGCACCAGGCGACGCGGCTGCTGGCTAGCATCCCGGGCGCAATGTCATCCTTGCGGGCGACGAAGCGGATGAGCGCGACGACAAGCATCCAGCAACCGACGATCAAGAAAAGGCCCCAGAAGCCGGCGACGAGCATCTCGAGGATGCGAGGCAAGGCGCGGGCGGGCAGGCCGGCGAGGAGGGGCGGGAGTTGGAGGAGTCGGGTCAAGTTTGCCGGTGTTCAGTTTTCAGCTTTCAGAAACGGCAGATTCTACGGTGGCAGCAGTAGATGAGGGAACTCCGGGGGCCGGGATAAATGAGAATGAGGAGGGGCTTTCCAGAGCCAAGCCAGTGGCGATCCTGAACGCGCTGGCGGTGGGGTCAAGTCGGCGGCGTGTGACGATGAAGCGATGAAATTTGAGATCCCGGATTTCAAATTTGAAAGGAAGGACCGCGGCGTATCTCAGTCCAAGAGGCCCGGCTCGGGTGGCTGAGCCGCCGTTGGGGCTGGTGATAGATGATATTTGATCGGGGCGAGATGAAGGTGGATGGTGGCAGCGCTGCTATCGCAAGCATCCCCGGATTGCGCTTTTCTGATTTCACTTCCACCTTCCATGCCGATGAAGAAGAGAACCGCTTTGTCCATCCTGCTGCTCGCGGTCGCGGTGGCGGGTGCCGGCTACTGGATCTACGCCAAGGGACGACTGAGCCATGTGTCCGCGATGGTGGAGGCCGAGGCGAAGCGCGAGCGGATCGAGACTAACAGGAAGCTGACGGCGCTGAAGGAGCTGGGCGAGGGCGAGCTGGTGCACGCGGCGCTCTCCAGCAAGCTGCTGGCCGGGATGCTGGATGCCTTCGTGGGGACCACCTACCGTGACCCGAAGGGCAAGGGCACGGTGAGGATCGAAAGCCTGACGCCGGAATTCAAGAACGGCTACCCGCGGATCGTGGCGACGGTGCGGGCGGAGGTGCCGGACATGGCGCCGGAGACGCTGCAGGCGGAGGCCAGCCTGACCCACACGGTGGCGGCGGATGGCACGCGGGTGGATCTGCAGCTCCGCTTCCTGGGGATCGAGAGCAAGCGCGGGCTGCCGCGCCCGCTGCAGGAGATCGTAAGCGCGCAGGCGGTGGAGCAGATCAATGCGCGGCTGCAGCCCTTCCGCGTGCCGCTGCCGGTGGACTTCACGATCACGCCGAAGGAGTCCGCGGATAAAGAGCTGAATGTAAAGGCAGCTGGCTCGCAGCTGAAGCTGGCGCTGACGCTGCCCGCGCTGCCGGAACTCCAGATCCGCTGGCGCTTGCTGGCGATCTGGTTTGCGGAGGATGGCTTCCACGCGGCCGGCCGGATCTCCGCGGATGGCGAGGAGCTGAAGGCGCTGCCGGAATCGCAGATCGATAGCGACCGCGGGCTGGATGAACAGCTCGCGCGCTTCCGGATGCCTGCGGGCGAGGACTTCCACGCGCGGGTGCCGGTGGGCCCGCTGGAGCAGATCGCCGCGGGGATCTCCGCACGGCCGGTGGAGGAGCGCACGGCGATGGTGCGCGGGGTGAGCGCGGAGGGTGACTTGATTTCAAAGACCAGCGGGCTGCCCTTCGGCAAGGGCTTCAGCGCCTCCATCGAGGATGTGTCCTTGCTGAAGCTGCGCGCGCGGCTGGGCAAGCTGGAGACCAGCCTGCACGAGAATGAAGGCCTGGACCTGAGCGGCCGGGTGAAGGTGGATGGCGTGGGCCGGATCCGCGCGCAAGGGAATGCGCCGAAGGCCCTGGGAGTGGAGCTCAAGGGTGGCATCGGCGAATCGGCGACCATCACGGCGCTGGCGGTGGAGGATGTGGTGGCGGCGCTGCGACCGGACCCGGAGGATGGCAGCTTCGTGCTGCGGCTGGCGGGTCCGGAGGATGTGAAGGTGAAGGCGACGGCGCGGATCTACGGCGACCACGATATGAGCTTCAACGTGCCACTGCCGGTGGGGAAGGAGTTCTACCGCTTCACGCTGCCGCCGGTGATTGAGAAGGATTTCTCGATCAAGATGCCGAAGGGGATGAGCCCGGCGGAGAAGCACTTCAGCGCGGCGGCGAGTCAGCCGACGCTGAAGTTCGGGAAGGACAGCTTCGAATTCGGCGGGCAGGCGACGGTGGTGGAAAACAAGCCGGAGTGAGTTTGGCGGAAGGCAGGAAGAACCACGGATGGACACCGATGAACACGGATTAAAGGCAGGAGAGACTGCCGCAGCGGAATCTTCATCCGTGTAAATCCGTGTCCATCCGTGGTTCCTTCTCCTTTGGCCGATGTCTCACTGTCGAGTGAGCGGCCGTCGCACTTCACGGATCCTTCTCGACGACGAAGCGGGCAACTGATCCGATGCGGACATGCGGTCGCCCTACGTGCGGATTTTGATCATCATCGCGGTGGCGATGGCGCTATGGCTGCCGGGCGGCATTCTCAGTCGTTGCGACCAGATTGACCGGGGCTGGATCAGCATCGCGGCGATTGTCGCGGTGGCCTGCCTGAACCTAGCATTCCCGGTGAAGTGGAGGAGTTAGATTTCCGGCTCCAACCCGAGGGAGCTTGAGCCGGTGGGATAGGGCGCTATAGCTGCGGGGCTGTCATGTCTGCCGTGTTGAACCGCATCCGCCATTTGCCTGCCGTTTTTTGGATCGGTCTGTTCCCGGTGGTGGTGCTGCTGTGGCTGTGGGCGGACTCCGTGCGCTATCAGTATGTATGGGACTATCACCGCGCCGAGAGCTGGAGCCTGCACGCGATCCTGGATGGCGGGCAGCTGGTGGTGGAAGACAAGGAGATCGTGGACATCAAGCCAGGCCACAAGATCGAGCCGGGCTTTTTGAACTACGTCTTGGGCAATCCGACCGGACCGACCGGACCTGTCGGGAAGATAGCGCGCCGGGAGATCGGGGGGAGCGGGGTGATTCCGCTGCACGCCCTGCGTCTCACGCCGGTGCGGGTGGACGATTTCGGGGAGTTCAAGCTGCGGATGACGCGGCACTTTGTCTCGCTGCCGCGGGTGATGGCGCGATACACGCCGCTCTTGCTGGGCGTCACCTGGTGGAGCGCGCGGCGGAGGCGGAAGAGGATCGAGGCGGAGATGCCGGTGGTCGAGCCAAGGAGTGAAGCGTGATCCATGCCGCTGGTGATTTGACCGCGGATGGTAGATGGGAAAGGCAAGCAACCACGGATGGGCACGGATTGACACGGATGAAGATTCAGTTCCGGGAATTTCCCCTGCCTTTATTCGTGTTCATCGGTGCTCCTTCGTGGTTCCTGAGTCCTTGCCGCGAATGATCAGATGAACCGCCTCCGCCACTTGCCGCCGCTGTTCTGGATCGGCTTGCTACCGGTGGTGGCGCTGCTGTGGTTGTGGGCGGATAGCACGAGCTACGAGACGGAGTGGTGCCATTGCCGGGAATGGAATCGTGCGCGGACGCTCACGGCGTATCATTCGGAATTGGTCTATCAGCGCCGTGAAGTGATCGAGCGGGTACCGGGGGCAGGCGAGCGCTTTTTCCCTTACTACCCGCTGGCGAAAACGTGGCCGGCGGGCAGGCTACAACATCACCCCGTGGCCCGCCCGGCGGAGAAGGCGCCGTGGTTCCCAGCGGTGCGGAGCTACGTGGTGCAGGATCGCCACCGGAGCCAGGATTTCGAATACGTGACGGAGGTGGCGGAGCTGCCCTTCTGGATGATCCTGCTGGGCTATGCGCCGATTTGGCTGGGGATTTCCTGGTGGCAAGCGCGGCGGCTGCGGAAACGGATCGCAGCGATGGGACCACACGCGGGTGACCTCGGCGAAAGGCATAGGGAACCACGGATGGGCACGGATTTACACGGATGAAGATTCAGTTCAGGAAATTTCCCCTGCCTTGATCCGTGTTCATCGGTGTCAATCCGTGGTTTCCTCTTTCTTTGAAAGAAGACCATCCTTCCGCCCGGAATTGACATGATCTAACAGGACGATACTCCTAGCTTGCCCTGAGATGATGAACCCGATCCGACGATTGCCACCCTTCTTCTGGATCGGACTGCTGCCGGTGGTGATCCTGCTGGCCTTGTGGGCAGCTTCGCTGGCTTATCCGGTGGCTTGGTACCACTGCAGGAGTCCGGAGCAGAGGACCGTGATCACGCTCCGGAATTCCGCCATCCGCTTCAACACCATGACGGCGACGGAGAATATTCCCGGAGCCCTGGCGAGGTATGGGCGGAGGGGCTCGCTGGCGCCGACGGCAGCCCTCGGATCGATCCGCCCTGAGGAGCAGCAGCACGCGAGCGCGATGGGAGGAACCTGGTTTCCCAATCCGGGAAGCGTGGCGCTCTCCTCCCGGTCCGCGGGGATCTCTTTTGACGGACGCGAGTGGATCCTGTCGCTATGGCTGATCCTGCTCGCCTACCTGCCGCTGTGGCTGGGGATTTCGTGGTGGCAGGCGCGAAGGAGGAGGAGAAGGATCGCAGCGATGGGACCACAAGCCGATGAGCTTGGCGAAAGGCATGAGGAACCACGGATGGGCACGGATTGACACGGATGAAGATTCAGTTCCCGAAATTTCCCCTGCCTTTATCCGTGTTCATCGGTGTGAATCCGTGGTTCCTGAGTTCTTGCCACAAATGATGAGATGAACCGCATCCACCGACTGCCGCCGCTGTTTTGGATCGGGCTCTTGCCGGTGGTGATCTTGCTGGGGGCTTGGGCGGATTCGCTGAGCTACCACAGCATGTGGTTACACGGGAAGGAGGCGAATGGGAGGGACACGCTGAGCCTGCGGAATTCAGTGCTGGCATTTGCACGGACGCGGGCGGTGAAGGTGCCGGGCTCAAGCACGATCGAAGGAATGCCATGGTCGCCGGGCGGGACTGGCCGCTTCAACACGGTAGCACGCTATGAGTGGTCGCCCGGCAGAATCGCTCTCACGATCGGTGGCCGGGTGGATGAGAAGCGATGGTTCCCGCGCGCGGAGAAGATCGAGATCGGGCCGATCTCCGGGTTCGCTACGGGATTCACGGTCATGACCCAAGAGTGGATCGTGCCGCTGTGGCTGCTGCTGGCAAGCTACCTGCCGCTGTGGCTGGGGATCTCGTGGTGGCAGGCGCGAAGGAGGAGGAAGAGGCTTGAAGCGATGGATCCACGGGCAGGTGACTTTGAGGAAAGGCAGTAGGACCCCCGGATGGGCACGGATTGACACGGATGAAGAAGAATTAGTTCCGCCGTTCTTCCCTGCCTTTGATCCGTGTTAATCCGTGGTTGCCGGGCTTTCCTGTTACTCCATTACCAATGAAATCATGAACCGCATTCGACGACTGCCGCCCTTGTTTTGGATCGGACTGCTGCCGGTGGTGATCCTGCTGTGGGCGTGGGCGGATTCGCTGACGACGATGACGCTGTGGAACCGCAGCCGCAGCCGGAGCCTGGATCTGGAGTATCAGCTGATCCTCCACCGTTCTGAGATCGTCTTCAACCACACGGCGGAGACGGCGAAGCAGGGCGAGGAAGAGCCGAGCGATGAGCTCGCCGGACCGCAGGAGGATACGGGAGTCGCCGGACACATCGAGCGGCTCAAGCCGCGGGCAAGCGCAAATCAAGGGACATGGTTTCCTGCCGCGGAGTTTTCGACCAATGCTTTCCTCCGGAGAGATGGAGTCTTCACGCTCCACCGATTGAAACTGCCACTGTGGCTGATCCTGCTCGCCTACCTGCCGCTGTGGCTGGGGATTTCGTGGTGGCAGGCGCGAAGGAGGAGGAAGAGGACTGAAGCGATGGGACCACAAGCAGGTGACCTTGGCGAAAGGCATGAGGAACCACGGATGGGCACGGATTGACACGGATGAAGATTCAGTTCCGGGAATTTCTCCTGCCTTTATCCGTGTTCATCGGTGTGAATCCGTGGTTTCTGAATTCTTGCCGCGAATGATGAGATGAGCTCTATCCGACGACTGCCGCCCTTGTTCTGGATCGGGCTCTTGCCCGTGGTGATCTTGCTCGGGTTGTGGGCGGATGGCCTCCGCTATTCAAGCGGGTGGTCCTATTGCCGCGACCCGGAGAATCGCTGGGCCTTTTCATGTAGAGACTCCGACATTTATCTGGAGCACATGGTGCTGGAGAAGCGCGAACCCGGGAAGATCGAGGGCATGAAGCTGATCGAGACGGCAGAGAGCGGGGATTGGATTCACCTCCCCTACGTATGCACGGAGCTCTTCCCGATGCCGGAGGCGAAGCTGTCCTCTCCCCTCAAGATCGATGGAAACGGCGGCCCGGATCTCGAAATCCACTTTCTGCTGTTCCCCTTCTGGTTGCTGCTGCTGGGCTATCTGCCGCTGTGGTTGCCGCTGGCGTGGTGGCAGGCGCGGCGGAGGAGGAGAAGGATCGAAGCGATGGGACCACAAGCAGGTGACCTAGGCGAAAGGCATGAGGAACCACGGATGGGCACGGATTGACACGGATGAAGATTCAGCTCCGGCAATTTCCCCTGCCTTTATCCGTGTTCATCGGTGTGAATCCGTGGTTCCTGAGTCCTTGCCGCGAATGATCCGATGAACCGTATCCGCCGACTGCCACCGCTGTTTTGGATCGGGCTCTTGCCGGTGGTGATCTTGCTGGGGCTGTGGGCGGATTCGCTGGGCAATGTGATGACTTGGACGCGGGCTCCGGCCGTCGCTGATCGCCTCAAATTGTATTCGGCAAAGGGCGCGCTGGAGAGCGTGCACGAAGTGCAGGTGGTGGAATCGCCGGGAATCAGGACCGAGGCGCAAGCCTGGGGAAATCGTTGGCACAGGACCGGGCCCTGGGGCAGATTCGAGCGCAGGCAGATGCTTTCCAGATCCTCCCGCCTCGCGCCGTTCTTTCCTTCCTATTCCCGCTCCAGCACGTCCGACATACTCGACTCCGCCTTCACCGGCCGGGTGAAGATCCACAGCACGGCAATGATACTGCCCTACTGGCTGGTGCTGCTGTGCTATCTGCCGCCCTGGCTGGGCTTGGCGTGGTGGCAGGCGCGGCGGAGGAGGAAGAAGGTGGAGGATTTGAAATCTGAGATTGAAATTGGGGAGCCGGAAAGGAATGCATCGGCCTAACAGGACGATACTGCCATCGACGCTGAAACCATGAACTGGATCCGACGGCTCCCTCCACTCTTCTTCATCGGCCTCTTGCCGGTGGTGATCCTGCTGGGGCTGTGGGCGGATTCGATCGGGTATCGGACGAGATGGGAGAGATGGGGCAAGGACTCAAGTCTGCAGGTGGTTGCGATAGCGGCGCGGGTTTTCGTCATCCGGATCGATGCGCGGACGTGGGAGCCGGAGGGGCACGAGCGGTATATTTACATGGGGCCGCATCCGGGCGAAACCGCTGCCTTCGGGCGCCTGAAATTCCGCGAGAAGATGCCCGGGAAGATGCTCAGCGCGGATTGGTTCCCCGCAGTGGAGAGGAATGAACAGGTCATCCGCTTTGGCGGGCAGGTCTATGAGCAACGGGCCCAGGTGCTGCCATTCTGGCTGATCTTGGTTTGCTACCTGCCGCTGTGGCTGGGGCTGGCCTGGTGGCAGGCGCGGCGGAGGCGGAAGAGGATCGAGGCGGAGCTGACTGGAACTTGAAAGGACGCTGCGGCGCGGCGATGCGCCGCAAAGGGGTGGACGCGGAGCGGGAGATTGACTCATGGTAAAGGCAACATGAAGCCCGTGAATCATTACTGCGTGCAGGCCGGCCTCTATGCCGGGGAGTATCCCGGTGACATGAGCCCGAATGTGGCGGAGAGCCGGGTGCGGGAGTTGGTGGAGGAGAAGGGCGTGCGGACTTTCATCGATCTGACTTCCCACTCGGATTGGCAGGACGGACTGCTGCCGTATGAGCCGATGTTCCTGGAGGTGGATGTGGACGGGACGATGGGGCTGAAGCGCTATTCCTTCGAGATCCCGGACATGAAGATTCCCTCGGGGCCGGAGATCATGCGCGGCATCGTCGACCTGATCCGCTCGGAGCTGGAGGCGGGGCGGCCCTGCTACGTGCACTGCTGGGGCGGAATCGGCCGGACCGGCACGGCGGTCGGTTGCTGGCTGCGGGAGACCGGGCTGGATGCCGCCGCCGCGCTGGCGAAGGTGCAAGCGCTCTACGAGACACACATGGATGAGGCGAAGCGGGCACGCTATCCGCGCTCACCGCAGCAGCCGGCGCAGTGCAAGTATGTGGAGGAGTGGCTGGTGGAATGAAGAAATCATCAATCAGCAATGTTCCAATCATCAATCGGAGTGCGCTTCGCGGGTTTTGGTATAAGGAAGGGTATGGGCAAGATTTCCGTGGGGTTGGTGGCGGTAGCGTTGTTGGCGCCGGCATTGCACACTGCGGCGCAGGAGCCGGAGATCGTAAAGCCGCCGGTCGTGAAGCCGGTGTTGAGCGATGATTCGGAGGTGCCGGAGCCGACCGCGGCGCTCGCTCCTGGGGAGTGGGACAAGGAAGAGCCGCCGGTGATCGGGCTGATCCGCAAGGCGGAAGCGGCGGAGGCCGCGCTGCTGGCCGCGGAGGCTGACAGAGGCCAAGCCGGTGTGAGCGCGGCGAAGGCGAAGATGGCGGAGATTGATCAGACGCTGCGGGACTGGAAGGGAACGCCGTTTGCGATGGAGCAGATCGCCCTTTATCAGAAGCGGCGGGATCTGCGCCGGGACGTCCGCAAGTTGGAAAACATGGCCGGAGAGTTCGACCGCGGCGACAACGAAGGTCCCAGTGAAATTGGAACGGCATGGGAGAAGCGCCGCGCCGAGCTGAAGAAAATGGAACTCGGGTGGCAGGCGGTGGAGACCGGCATTTGGCGTGGAATGATAAAGTAGCGAGTGACATGGAAGTGCAGCATTACACGGTGGAGGCGGGGCGCTTGATCGCCGGTGAATATCCCGGCGGGCACTATGCGGATGTGGCGCTGCGGCGGCTGCGGACGCTGGTGGAGGAAGGCGTGCATTCGTTCATCGATCTAACAGCACCGGCGGATCGCATGGAGCCGTATGCGCACTTGCTGGCGGAGCTGGCCGTCGCCACGGGAAGCAGCGTGGAGCTGAGGCATTTCCCCTTCCCGATTCCGGATATGAGCGTGCCGGGCTCGCCAGAGCTGATGCGCGGGATCTTGGCGCGGCTGCGGGAGGAAATCGCGGCGGGCCGGACCTGCTATGTGCACTGCTGGGGCGGGATCGGCCGGACGGGCACGGTGATCGCTTGCTGGCTAAGGGAGTCCGGCATGGATGCCCACGCGGCGCTGGCGAAGGTGCAGGAACTCTACGCGGCACACATGCCGAAGGTGCGGCTACACCCGAAGTCGCCACAGACGGACGCGCAGGTGAGGTATGTGAAGGAGTGGGAAAGGTGATTGAGATTCATCACTACTCATCCCTGTGGCGGCGGCGAGGGTAAGGCTTGGCGGTTCGCTTCGTATTCGCGCATCGCCGCTCAAGCTCGGTTTTGTCTACGCATGTTTACGGTGGGTTTGGCTAAGTAGAAATCCCACCTGTGTGAAATTTGCATCTACGGCCTAACAGGGCTAAGTTAGGTTGTGATGCGAGAAACATCGTGGGTCTGCAGTTTTAGAGGAGGGCTGCCCGACCCGTTTTCATGGTAGATCGTGTCCTGCACGAGTGATGGTGAATCGCATTGCACCACGCCCGCGGCCCTTGGGAGAGGGCCGCGGGCCACTCGTTTCTCTCCCCTCCCCTCACTAAGCGCTTTCTTTGGAGCCGTCGCAATGGCTTTGCGATACGGCGTGCGTGGGGCCCCCGCGGGTTTATTAGCAGTGGAACGCGGGGGCCCTTTGCGTGCAGAGGGGGCGAAATCCTTGCAGAAGATTTCTTTTCAAGCGGCCCGGAGTCCTGTCAGGCTCATGGACCATGAGAACACTTGCCATCGGAACATTGTTGGGTGCCGGTCTGATGCTGACCGCGTGCAAAGATAAGGCGAAGACGGAGGGCGGTGCCGCGGCGACGGCGGAGGAGGCGAAGAAGTCGGACAGCCATGTGCTGGCGTCGAAGGGGTCGAAGCTGCCGGCGAAGGGGAAGGCGCTCACCAAGGAGAACTCCGGGGAGATGAAGGACGGGAAGATGAGCATCAATGCCGCCGGACAGAAGATGGAGGGGACGATGAGCCGCTCCGAGACGACGACGGAGACCTGGACCTCGCTCGGCGACAACAAGGCGCGCCGGACGCTGGAGAGCAAAACCACCACCGGAAAGATGAACCTGAATGGCCAGGATCAGCCGATGCCGGAGGAGAAGGACGCGCTGATCGGGGTGCCGGTGATCGTGGAGCTCAAGGACGGGAAGTACCTCGCGACGCTGGAGTCGGGTGAGGCGGCCAAGGGCGATCAGGTGAAGGCGCTGGAGAAGGTGACGGATACC